>NZ_JCASII010000005.1:0-494988 GCF_059686035.1 Telluria sp. ZT3P26
CGTTACGCACAAATTGGCCCATCTGATCTACGGCGTCATTCGAACAGGCAAGCCATTCGACGCAAATTTCTTATCGAATCGGCTTGCAATTCAAGACGGTATCTGACCCCGGCTTTTGCCATGAAAAAAGCGGGCCAGGCCTGAGGCCCGGCCCGCTTTCACGGGGACATCAACGACAGCAGTCTTACTTTTGCTGCTGCAGCAGCACCAGCCAGTACTTGGCCAGGTCGCCTGCACCGCCGCCGCCCTTGACGGTCTGGAAGGTCGAGATGGCGTCGGCTTTCTTGCCGGCGCGGACTTGTGCCATGCCCAGGCGCAGCTTGGCTTCTTCGGCGTTCTTCAGACCGCCCTTGGCGATACCTTGCTGGATGAAGCCGACACCCTTGTCGCCCTGGTCCATCGTGGCGTATGCCCAACCCAGGTTGACCAGGCCAGCGCCGGTCTTGGCCTTGGCTGCGCCTGCTTCGCCGGCGGCGATGTTCTTGGCATCGTCCGCTGCGCCCTTGTTGGCCTTGTCGCGCAGTGCGTTGTGGGTCTTGGCATTGGCGCCTTTGCCCAGCACGCCAGCAGCGTAGCCGGCATCCATCGTTTTCTTCGCTTCGGTCGGGAAACCGTCACGCAGCGACAGCTCGGCCAGGTCGACGTATTCCTCGGCCGCCATCTGCTTGACGGCAGCGGCTTCCAGGCGATACACGTTGATCATGTTGGTCTGCGCATCGAAGCCCGACTTGCGCGCGACGCCGCGGTTGAGCAGGTCGGTCCAGAAGTCGTCGCTCGGGTAGTGGGCGACCAGCTTTTCCAGTGCGACCAGGTAACCAGCATCGTCCTTGACCTTGTTAGCCGACGAGGCCAGCAGGCGCAGGTCTTCTTCGCTTGGCTTCTGGCCGGCTTTTTCGGTCGCCTCGATGGCTGGCAGCAGTGCCGTCTTGGCGCTGGCGTAATCGCCGCCCAGGTAATAGGCGCGGGTCAGTGGTGCGGCGACCTTTTCAGGCGTCGGGCTTTCTTTCTGATAGCGCTTGAACCACTCGATCGCCTTCGGGTAATCCTTGGCGTTGTAGTGCATGTTCGCCAGGGCCTGGATGAAGTCGGCCTGCTCGTTCGGCGCCAGGCGGCCCGATGCGATGACGGCTTCGAGGGCAGGGATCGAGATGGCGTTGTCGTTCGTTGCCGAACCCAGCGACAGCTTCATGCGGTTGACGACGTAGTCTTCATACGGCGTGCGGTTCGGGAAGGCTTCGGCCTGCGTCACGCGGCTCTGGATTTCGGCGTAATTCTTTGCATCCATCAGCGGCTTGATCTGCGCCGGGTCGAGCAGCTTGAACAGCTCTGGGCGGACGGTGTCCTTCGGCGCTGCAGCTGCGGCTGGGGCAGCCTTATCCTGCGCGTGGACGGCAGGAATCACGGCAGCGGAGCTCAGGCCGACGGCGGCCAGCATCAGGCAGAGGCGGGCGAGACGGAATTGGGACATTGGTTATCCTTCTATCTAGACAAAAAATATACGAAATGTGCGTTTTGCAATATAGCAAAAATGCCAAGCTCGGACAAAAAAGCATTGTCCCATATATCCAGCTTTTTCTGGATTGGCAATTGTGCCGCAGCACGCGCCGCCGTGCCCGTGTCGTTACATCGCGTTACCTTGCCGCTGTCACGGCCCGTCAAAACCCGGTACCGGGCAGACGCCCGGCGCGTCGATCCCGCCGGCCAGCCACGCCACCGCCGCGGCCAGCGCCGGTGGCGCAAAGCCATACGTGAGCAGGGCCGGACCAGGAAAGTCGAGCGCCTGATACGGGTTCCACAGCGCCAGGTGCAGGTCGGGCCGCCAGGTCGCGCAGGCTTGCGGTCCGTAACGGCGGCGCGCCGTCGAGGCCAGGATCGTGAAGCGGCCATTGGCCGGCAGCGCAGCCCAGTCGAAGGTCTCGCTGTCGGCGAAGGTCACCAGGTCGACGTCATACAGCTGCGACAACGCTGCCGCGATGCTGGCCGCCGGCACGCCGGCTTCGGACACCCCGTCGCTGACCACGTCGGCGCGCGCAACCAGGCGCACGCGCGCACCGCGCTCAGGGCGTTGTGGCGAGCGCAGTGCCGTCAGGCCCGCGCGCCAGGCGCGTTCCATCAGTGCGCGGTCATCCGCTTCGGCGGCGTAGGCGACAGAACCGGCCGGGTGCGCATCGGCCAGCTTGCCAAGGCGCGCCAGACGCGCCTGCACGGCGGCCAGCGGCAGCACGCCGTCGCGGATCGCGGCGGCGATCGCGTGCACGGTCTCGATTTGCGTCTCGCGCGTGCCGATGGCCATGACCATGTCGGCACCGGCCACCAGCGCGTTGACGGCGGCCTGGCCGACGCCGTAGCGGTGCGCGATCGCGTGCATGTCCATGCCGTCGGTGATGATCACGCCGTCGTAGCCGAATTGCCCGCGCAGCACGCCGGTCAGGATCGCATGCGACATGGTGGCCGGATTGACGGGGTCCAGCGCCGGATAGACGATGTGGGCCGTCATCATGGCCGGTGCGTGGGGCGCAGCGATGCGAAACGGGGCGAACTCGAAGCGTTCGAGTTCGGCGCGCGATTTGTCCACGTACGGCAGGTCGCGGTGCGAGTCGACGTGCGTGTCGCCGTGGCCGGGGAAGTGCTTGACGCAGCAGGCCACGCCTTCGCGCTCGCTGCCTTCCATCCAGGCCAGCGCAATGCGCGTCGCCTGTTCGGGATCGGCGCCGAACGAGCGCTCGGCAATCACCGGGTTGTGCGGGTTGTTGTTCAGGTCCAGCACCGGCGCGAAGTTCCAGTTGAAGCCGAGCGAACGCACCGCGCGCGCCACGGCCGCGCCGACCTCGCGCGCCAGGTCCGGATCATTGGCCGCGCCGAGCGCCATCGCGCTTGGCGGCGCCGGCACCCAGGTCGAGCGCACGACGGCGCCGCCTTCCTGGTCGAGGGCGATCAGGGCCTGCGGGCCGATCGCGTCACGCAGCGCGCCCGTGAAGCGGGTCAGCTGCGCCGCGTCGCGCATGTTCTGGCGGAACAGGCAGGCGCCGCGAATGCGGTAGGTACGCAGGAAGGCATCGGTGTCGGCATCGAGTTCGGTGCCGAACAGGCGCACCATCACCAGTTGGCCGGCCAGGTCGAGGTAGTCGTTCATGTGCGTGATTCGGGGCGTTAGTTCGTCTTGGTGACTTTGCTCAGGTGGCGCGGCTGGTCGGCATTCATGCCGCGCGCCGCTGACAGCCGCGCGGCCATCGTGTAGAACGCCTGCGCCGCGACGATCGGATCGAGGTCGGGGATGGCGGCAGTGGGCAGCGTCAGGTCGCGGCTGGCGATATCGGCCGGCGCCGCGAGCAGCACGCGCGCGCCGCGTGCGCGCATGTCGTCGGCCAGCGCCACCAGGCTGGCCTGTGTCGGGCCACGGGTTGCGAAGATCAGCAACGGATAGCCGTCTTCGATCAGCGCCATCGGGCCATGCTTGATCTCGGCGCCGGAGAACGCTTCGGCCTGCAGCGCCGAGGTTTCCTTGAACTTGAGCGCCGCTTCGAGCGCCAGCGGGAAGCTGATGCCGCGGCCCACCACCATGATGTTGCGTGCCGGTGCCAGCACGTCGATGGCGGCCGACCAGTCGCCGTCCTGGCCGAAACTGCGGGCCGCGCGCAGCGCATCGGGCAGGGCGGCGATGCCGTCCTTCAGTTCGGGGTCGTTCTGCCAGTCGGCGACCAGGCGCGCGCCGGCCACCAGGCTCGCGATGAAGCTCTTGGTCGCGGCCACGCTGTGCTCCTTGCCGGCATGCAGCGGCATGGTCCACTCGGCGGCATCGGCCAGCGGCGAAGCGGCGTCGTTCACCAGTGCCACCGTGACGGCGCCGCCGGCGCGGAAGTAGCGCATCGGCTCGACCACGTCCGGGCTCTGGCCCGACTGCGAAATGGCGATCGCCAGCGTGTCGCGCGCGATGATCGGCGACTTGTACAGCGTGATGAGCGACATCGGCAGCGACGTCACCAGGCGGCCCATGCGCGACATGATCAGGTAGGCCAGGTAGCCCGACGCGTGATCCGAGCTGCCGCGCGCCACGGTCACGGCGCTGTGCAGCCGGGCCCCGCGCAGCTGTTCGCCCAGCGCGGCGTAGCGGTCGGCGTCCTGCGTCAGGGCGTGGGCGATGCAGTCGCCGGACGACAGCGCCTCTTGCAGCATCAGCGATTGGTGACCGTCAGCGGTGGCGGGTGTGGCATTCACAGGCATTCTCCTTCGATATGGACAGCTTTGATGTTCAGGGCGCGGTCCAGGACCACGAAGTCGGCGTGACAGCCAGGCGCCAGGCGGCCGCGCCGGATTTCGCCCAGGTAGTCGGCGGCATGGGTCGAGACGCGCTTGCTGGCATCTTCGATCGACAGCCCCATGCCCACCAGATTGCGCAGCGCCTGGTCCATCGTCAGCGTGCTGCCGGCCAGCGTGCCGTCGGCCAGGCGCACGCCGCCCATGCATTTGTGGACCACCTGGCGGCCCAGCATGTACTCGCCATCGGGCATGCCGGCAGCCGCCGTCGAATCGGTCACGCAGAACAGTTTGGGGATGCAGCGCAGGGCCGTGCGGATCGCGCCCGGGTGCACGTGCAGCAGGTCGGGAATGATCTCGGCGTATTCGGCATGCGCGAGCGCTGCGCCAACCATGCCGGGATCGCGGTGGTGCAGCCCGGGCATGGCGTTGAACAGGTGCGTGAAGCCGGCCGCGCCGTGTTCGAGGGCGGCCACGCCGACGTCGTAATTGCCGTTGGTGTGGCCGATCTGGACCCGGATGCCGGCCTTCGTCAATTGCCGCACGAGGGCCATGTGGCCGTCGATCTCGGGCGCCACGGTGATGAGCTTCATCGGCGCCAGCGCGTGAAAGCGCATGACTTCATCGAGATGGGCTTCGCGCGCGAATGGCGGCTGGGCGCCCAGTTTGCCGGCGTTGATGTACGGGCCTTCCAGGTGCACGCCAAGGATGCGCGCCTCGCCCTTGCCGCGCGCCGTGCAGGCTGCGCCGATGGCGGCCAGGGCCCGGTCGATGTCTTCCACCGGCGCGGTCATGGTCGTGGCGAGCAGGCTGGTGGTGCCGTGTTTTGCGTGCAGCGCGGCGATGACGTGCGGGGCGTCGCCGCCTTCCATCATGTCGCGGCCCGCGCCGCCGTGCACGTGCACGTCGATGAAGCCCGGCACGATATACACGTCGTCATTGTTGGCCGGGTCGACCCGGCGCCCGTCGATGCTCTGTATGCGCGCACCGAAGCGCAGCGCGCCGTGCACCCAGCCGGCCGGGGTGAGGATGTTGCCCTTGATGGGTTGGCGAGCGTCGTTTGTCATGGGTTGGTGTCCTTCAGATGCAGTTCGATCATGCGCAGCGCGCCGGCGGCGGAGTCGCCATGCGGCGCCGTGCAGCGCGCCAGCGTGGCGGCCGGCAGGTAGGCGCGCAGCGTGTCACCGAGGCCGCCGCACAGCGCCAGCGGCAGGCTGCCCGACGGGTCGAGCGCACGCGCGATGCTGGCCGCTTCGGTGCCGGCCTGTGTCAGGATCCGGGCGGCCACGGGGTCGCTGGCGCCGTGCGCCACGACGAAGCGCGCCAGGCCTGCATAGTCAGTCTGCGTGGCGTGCCCGAGCCAGACCTGGATCGGGTCGCGCGCGCCGCCGCAGGCGGCAATCACGGCGTCGGCAAAGGCGCCGCCCTCGGTGCGGCCGTCGAGCACCTGCTGGACGTGACCGATCGCGCGCAGGCCCATCCAGGCGCCGCCTGCCTCGTCGCCGGCGGGAAAGCCCCAGCCGCCCACTTCGACGCGCGTGCCGTCGGGCCGCAGGGCTTCGCCGACGCTGCCGGTGCCGATGGCGACAATCGCGCCGGGCCGCCCGCCATGGGCGCCCATCAGCGTCGTGAAGCCGTCGGTGTCGAGCACGAGGGCGCCGAAACCGGGATTGGCGGCGTGGAAGGCGGCCGCCCATTCCTTGTTATGGACGCCGGCCATGCCCAGGCCGATCGCGCAGGCGGCCATGGGAATGGTGTCGATGCCGATCGTGGCGAAGGCCTGGCCGGTGGCGGCAAGGACCGCGCGCCAGGCCTTGTCGATGCCGTGACGCAGGCCGGACGCGCCACTGCTGCCGGTGGCCAGTTCAGTGCCATCACGCCGGGCCAGGCGCACGCGGGTGTTGGTGCCGCCGCCGTCAACGCCAATGAGATAGTCGATCATGGTGTGCAATCCATACCGGGAAAAGGGTCATCGCACTATAGGCAGCGCACTCTTTGATGTCAACAGGTATTTAACTGGTATGGTTCTTGAGGGTGGATTCTGTACGTCGATCGAAGGCAAGATGGACCGGGAAGGCCAAAGTCTACGGAATTGGTATGCTAATTGGTATCGTGGCGATGATGCGGACATGTCAGATTGTTCACCATCGCGCCGCCTTGTAAGCTGGCAAGGTGATATCGTTCGGTGATTATCCCAACCGACTACCCTGCATGGCCGACCTTCTGCACCCGCAACCTGCACCTGCCAGCCTGGCGTTTGCCACCGGTGGAGGCGACATGGGCGCGCTGTTACGCGCGCTCGACTGGGCGCAGCATCCGCTTGGCCCGCTCGAAGCCTGGTCGCAACCGCTGCGCACGGCCGTGAGCCTGATGCTCGGCGCGCGCCAGCCGATGTACGTGGCCTGGGGGCCGGCGCTGCACCTGCTCTATAACGATGCGTATCGCGTCGTGCTCGGCGCGCGCGGCGAGCAGCCCGGGCAGACGTTCGGCCAGCCGTTCGCCGAGGTCTGGGCCGATGCCTGGGACGAGGTGAGCCCGATCATGTCCGCCACGCTGCAAGGCAACCCGGTGCATGCGGAAGACCATGGCTTCACCGTGCAGCGCAACGGCTATCCGGAGCAGATCTACGTCACCTTCTCGACCATCGCGCTGCGCGACGAAGCGGGGCTGGTCGCGGGCGTGTGCTGCGTGTGCGCCGAAACGACGGCGCAGGTCCTGGCAGGGCGCGAGCGTGACCACGCACTGCACGCGCTGGCCACCAGCAACGAGAAGCTGCGCATCGCGGCCGATGCCGGCGAATTCGGCCTGTTCGACCATTCGCTGACCCACTGCGATATCGTCTGGAACACGCATGCGCGCACGCATTTCGGCGTGCCGCCCGACGGACCGGTCACGCACACGCTGATCGATGCCGCGTTCCATCCGGATGACCGCGAGCGCGTCGTGGCGAGGGTCGCGGCGCTGCTGGCCGCGCCGGGCGATGGCCACTACAGCGATGAATACCGCACGGTCAGCGCCATCGATGGCCGCGAACGCTGGATCGCGGCCAGCGGGCGCCTGCTGCGCGACGCTGCCGGCGCACCCGAGCGCCTGGTTGGCACCACGCTCGACATCACGGCCCGCAAGCTGTTCGAAGCGAGCGTGCGCGCCAGCGCAAGCGAAGCGATGGCCGCGGCCGAAGCGAACGCAAAGTTCCGCACGTTCTTCGAGCAGGGCACCCACTTCGGGATCCTGATGACCCCGGGCGGCACGCTGATCGAAGCCAATCACGTGGCGCTGGATGCCGGCGGCTACGTGCGCGACGATGTGCTGGGGCGCCCATTCGAGGCCTGCGGCTGGTGGAGCGGCTCGCCGAAGGTGGCCGCCGAAATCGCGGCCTGCGTCGCACTGGCCGCGCGCGGCGAGCGTGTGCGCTGCGAACTGCCGTACTTCGTGGCAGGCGGCGGCGAGCGCTTCATCGATCTCGTGATCGCGCCCGTCATGGGCGACGACGGCGCGTTGCTGTTCGTGGCCGCCACTGGCAGCGACATCACCGAGCGACGCCAGGTCGAAGAGCGCCTGCGCCTGCTCGACGCCATCGGCGAAGCCACGCGCGTCGCGCATGATCCGAAGACGATCATGGTCGAGGCCACGCGCCTCCTGGGCCAATACCTGGGCGTCACGCGCGTGGCCTACGCCGACCTGGAGCCGGACAACGACCGCTTCACGATCCGCCACGACTGGGTGACGCCGGGTGCGGTCAGCACCGTGGGCGTGTACTCGCTCGACCTGTTCGGTTCGCGCGCGCGCGCCGACATGCGCGAAGGCCGCACGCTGCTGATCCACGACGTCGGGCGCGAATTGACGGACGAAGACGGCGCCGCGATGTTCACGCAGATCGACGTCAGCGCCATCATCTGCTGCCCGCTGGTCAAGGGCGGCAGGCTGGCGGCGATGATGGCGGTGCACCAGCGCACGCCGCGTGTCTGGACGGCGGGCGAGGTGGCGCTGGTCGAGGCGGTGGTCGAGCGCTGCTGGGCGCATATCGAGCGGGTGCGCGCGAGCGAAGCGCTGCACGACGCAGACCGCCGCAAGTCGGAGTTCCTCGCCACGCTGGCGCACGAGCTGCGCAATCCGCTGGCGCCGATCCGCAACGGTCTCGAACTGCTGCGCATGGGGGCGGACAAGCCGGGCAGCGCCACGCGGCTGGGCGGTGTGCGCGCGATGATGGAACGCCAGGTCGGGCACATGGTCCACCTGATCAACGACCTGCTGGACATCGCGCGCGTTTCCAGCGGCAAGCTGGTGCTGCAGGTACAGCCGGTCGACCTGCGCGACGTGATCGCGACGGCCGTCGAAACCAGCAGGCCGCTGATCGACGCTGCCGGCCACGGCTTGAGTGTCGATCTGCCGGCAACGGCGGTGCCGGTCGACGCCGACCCGGTGCGCATCAGCCAGGTGGTGAGCAACCTGCTGTCGAATGCGGCCAAGTACACGCCGCCGGGCGGGCGTATCGGGCTGGCAGTGCGCCTTGATGGCGGCGACGCGCTGGTGACCGTCCGCGATAATGGCGTGGGCATCGCGCCCGACATGCTGGCGGCCGTGTTCGAGATGTTCACCCAGGTGGCGCGCAGCATCGAGCGGGCCAGCGGCGGGCTGGGGATCGGGCTCTCGCTGGTGCGGCGCCTGGTCGAACTGCATGGGGGCGTGGTCAGCGCGCACAGCGATGGCGAAGGCCTGGGCAGCTGCTTTACCGTGCGCCTGCCGTTGATGGTCGCGCCGCTCGCCGCGACGCCGCCGCTTGCACCCGCCGTGGACGGTGCGTTGCGGGCAGGGCAGGCTGGCACACTGCAGGTGCTGGTCGCGGACGACAACGTCGACGCCGCCACGACGCTGGCGACGCTGCTCGAGATGGCCGGCCACACGGTCCGCGTCGTGCACGACGGCGCCGCAGCGGTGGAAGAAGCTGCGCACTTTCATCCCGACCTGGTGTTTCTCGATATCGGCATGCCGTTCATGGACGGCTATGAAGCGGCGCGCCGCCTGCGCCAGCTGCCCGCGCTCGACGGCGCCATGCTGGTGGCGCTGACGGGCTGGGGCACGGAGGAAGACCGCGCCCGTTCGCGCGCGGCGGGGTTCGACCGTCATCTGCTCAAGCCAGCCTTGCCGGACGACGTCGATGCAGTGCTGGCCGCGGCGGCCGCGAAATAGACGGCGGCAGTGTCATAATGGGCGCCTCTGAAGGAGAGTATCGCCATGATCCGCCCGGTTGTTGCCCGTCGTACCACCACGCTGCTGCCGCGCGGTCGGTCGCTGCTCGCAGGTCTCGTGCTGGCCAGCGCCGCCACGGGCGCGGGTGCGGCGCCGTCGACCTTCGGGCCGGTGATCGGCAGCGCGCTCCTGTGCCGCAGCCAGCTCGATAACGCCTACTTCCACGCCTACCTCACCGAATTCTTCGGCCCGGCCTACAAGCGCGAGGGCGGGGCCTACTGGTTCCGCACCGAGGCGTCGCTGTGGGGTGCGAAGGTGGAACAGGTCATGGTCAGCGACGACACGAGCGCCGTCGTGTTCGTGGCCGCCATCCTCGAGACCAAGCCCGATGAACTGGAAAAGTCGGTGCGCGCCGCCGCCGGTACGCCGTTTCGCGCGGTCGATGGCTCGCGCTACCCGTTGCGCAAGTCGATCCCGGGCAGCACGATCGCTTACGCGAACGACAAAAGCAAAATATACTGCGCCAAGTTCAAGCCGCTCAGCGGCCGTTAGTCATTCATGTACAACCACTATTTCCAGCTCTCGCACTCGCCATTTTCGATCGCCCCCGATCCGCGTTACCTGTTCATGAGCGAACGGCACCGCGAAGCGCTGGCGCACCTGTTGTACGGGATCGGCAGCGGCGGCGGCTTCGTGCTGCTCACCGGCGAGATCGGCGCCGGCAAGACCACCGTCTGCCGCTGCTTCATCGAGCAGGTGCCTGCGAACTGCCGCCTGGCGTACATCTTCAATCCGCGCCTGACGGCGCAGGAGCTGCTGCAGACCGTGTGCGACGAGCTGCATATCGAGGTGGCACCGGCGGCGGCCGGCGCGGGTGTGAAGGGCTATGTCGATGCGATCAACCGCTACCTGCTTGCCTCGCACGCGCAGGGCCTGAACAACGTGCTGGTGATCGACGAGGCGCAGAACCTGTCGAGCGACGTGCTCGAGCAACTGCGCCTGCTGACCAATCTTGAGACCAGCGAGCGCAAGCTGCTGCAGATCATCCTGATCGGCCAACCCGAACTGCGCACGATGCTCGCGCGTCCCGAACTCGAACAACTGGCCCAGCGCGTGATCGCGCGCTATCACCTGGGACCACTGCAGGAAGCGGAAACGGGCGCGTACATCGCGCACCGGCTGGCCGTGGCCGGCGCGGTCGGGGCGCCGTTCCCGCCCGCCCTGACGCCGCTGGTGCACCGCCTGGCGCATGGCGTGCCGCGCCGGATCAACCTGCTGTGTGACCGCGCGCTGCTGGGCGCGTATGTCGAAAACAGTCCGCAGGTCACGCGCCCCATTTTGCGCAAGGCGGCCGCCGAAGTCTTCGCCGACGATCCGGCCGGGCGCCGCGCGCCGCGCCGCTGGCCGCTGCTGGCCGGCGGGGCACTGGCCTGCGTGGCGCTGGGCGCGGCGGCGTGGCAGATGCTGCCGCAGCATGCGGCGGCGCCGGCAGTTGCCCGTGCGGTTGCAGTCAAGCCGGCGCCCGTGACGTCGACCACGCCGAGGCAGGTCACCATCCCGGCCGCCACCCCGGTCGCCGCACCAGGCGCGCCGCTGCCGACGATCGAGAGCGAGACTGCGGCGCTGGGTGCACTGGCGGCATTGTGGGGGCCGTCGTTTGCCGACCTGACCGGCACCGACCCGAAGGCCACCTGCGAGGCCGCGCTGCGCGCCAACCTGCGCTGCCATGCGGGGCGGGGCGGCCTGTACGAACTGCGCCTGCTCGACCGGCCGGCCGTGGTCACGCTGCACGACGGCCCGCGCACCGGCCATGCCGTGCTGGTCGGGATGGACGAGCGCAGCGTCACGCTGGCGCACGGCGAGCGGCGCGAGCGCGTCGACATCGCTGCCTTCGTCGCGCGTTTCGGGGGCGAATTCACCACCTTCTGGCGCATGCCGGCGGCGTTTCGCGATGTCGTCGCACAAGGCGACCGCGGGCCGGACGTCGACTGGATCGCACAACGGCTGGCAGGCCTGCACAACGAAACCGCGCCGGCGCTTGATACGCCACTCGATGCGCGCACCAGGGAGTGGCTGCGCGCCTTCCAGGCCGCGCAGGACCTGAAGGCCGATGGCGTGGCCGGGCCGCGCACTTATATGCGCCTGAACCAGTTGTCGAACGTGGCCGAACCCCGTTTGCTGACCGCTGGCGGGACGGGAACCTGATATGTCGTACATCCTCGAAGCACTCAAGAAGGCGCAAGCCGAACGCCAGCTGGGCAACGCCCCGACCATCCATGCACCAGCCCCGTCTTATGCGGCGCCGCGCGCAGGGCAGGGCGCGCAGCGGCGCTACCTGGCGCTTGGCGTGGGCCTGGTCGTGGTCGTGGCGGCGGTCGTGCTGCTGTGGCCACGCCTTGCGGGCGAGCCGCCGGTGCGGCTGGCAACTGTGACGCCGCCCGTGGTTGCGCCTGCCGCTGCACCGATCACTGCACCGGTAACTGCGCCGACAACTGCACCCGTGGCGACGCCTGCACCGGCCGCTGTTGTCGTACCCGCGCCTGCCCCGGCTGTCCAGCCCGCACCTGCACCTGCACCGGTGGCCGAAGCCCGCCCGGTGCGCACGAAACCGGCAGCGGCACCGGCACCGGTCGCGCCGCCGTCAACGCCGCCGCGCGAGGCCACGCCGGCACCGGCGACCGTGACCGCGCAGCCAGGCGGCGACGAACCGCTGCGCACGCTGCAGCAATTGCCGGATGCGCTGCAGCGTGAGATTCCGAAGCTGGCCTTCGGCGGCTACATCTATTCGCCGACGCCCGGCGAAAGCCTGCTGCTGGTCGACAAGATGCTGCGCCGCGAAGGCGAGGAAGTCGCGCCCGGCCTCGTGCTCGAACGCCTGACGCCCAAGGCCGCCGTGATGAACTACCGTGGAACCCGCTACCGTGCGCCGTACTGAGTTACCCGACCATCGCACGACCGGGCCCGTCCTGGCGGTGGTCGGCTGGTCCGGCAGCGGCAAGACAACGCTGCTCGAGCATCTCGTCGCTGGCCTGTCCGGCGCCGGGCTGCGCGTCAATATCGTCAAGCACAGCCACCACGATATCGAGCTCGAGCCGCCGCGCAAGGACAGCGCGCGCCTGCGTCTGGCCGGCGCGGCCGAGGTGATGATCGCGTCGCCGTACCGGATCGCCATCATGCGTGAACTGCGCGCTGCGCCCGAGCCCCCGCTGGCCGAGCTGCTGGCGCGCCTGTCGCCGGCCGACCTGACGCTGGTGGAAGGCTACAAGTGGGAGACGCTGCCGAAGCTGGAAGTGCATCGGCCGGCGCTGGGCAAGCCGGCCCTGTACAACGACGATGCGACGATCGTGGCGGTGGTCTCGGATGTACCCCGTCCTGCGGCAGTGCGCGCCGGCGTGGCGTGGCTCGACCTGAACGACATCGGCGCGGTGCTGGGCTGGGTTGCTACCTGGGCAGGCGCCGCCCCTCAAGTTCTGCCCGGCGGTGTCGTTAAAGACTGACGAGTCTTTTTCTGGAGAAGTATATGGACGTCACGAGTATTGCCAAGCTGTCGACCAGCATGGCTGAAACCGGTATCCGTCAGGAAGTGGGCATGACCATGCTCAAGCGCGCCATGGACATTGAAGCCTCGTCGGCGGCGCAGATGATCGCATCGCTTCCGCAGGCACCGAACCTGCCGTCGCACCTGGGCAATTCGATCAATACGAAGGCGTGAACAAACCGGCGCGATGCCGGGTCGTCATTATTGCAGCTTGGTGAACTGCTTAGTGAAACGCGCGCAGGATGCGCGATTCGCCCGAGCGGTCCGCAAACTGTTCGTTGGCGAGACGGGTCGCGGCCATCATGCGTTCGAGCTGGGCATCTTCGAAGCGGGACAACTCTTCATTGGCCGCTTCCAGGGCCAGTGACAGCTTCGTCCGTGCACTCTGATACAGCTCGCTCGAGTATTGATCCGTATTCTTGAGCAGTTCTTCTGCGTTTTCGATCACGAGTCGCAGATCACCGATGAGTTGCTCTTGCGACTGGACGCGGGTTTCCGGGGTTTCCATCGATTTCACCTATAAGCCGTTGATTAACGTCTTAAAATATAAACAAGGAAGCCCGGTTCTGTTTGTTAAGCCGCAAACATAAGAAGCTGTCTTTCTGTCTATTTTTTAGCGAACCGTGATTTCCACGTCGCCCAGGGTCACGACCTGACCGGTGCGGATCTTGGCCGTCTTGCGCAATTCCTGCTTGCCATCCACCTTCACCACGCCGCTGGCGACCAGGTTCTTGCCGGCGCCGCCGCTGTCGACCAGGCCGGCCAGCTTGAGCAACTGGTTGACCTCGACAAACTCCGACGTCAACTCAAATTCGATTTTCTGCATTCTTTCCTCGGGAATAAAAAGGCGGCCTGATGATTACGAGGCCGCCCGGGTACTGGGTATTTACTCGACCGGATCGGGCCGCGTCATATCGATCGGCACGATCCACTGGTCAAACTGCTGGTCGTCGACAAAACCGCTCTGCAGGGCGGCCTGGCGCAGGGTCAGGCCTTCCTTCGATGCGGTCTTGGCGATCTGCGCGGCGCGATCATACCCGATGTGCGGCGCCAGTGCGGTCACCAGCATCAGCGATTTTTCCATCAGTTCGCCGATCCGGACCAGGTTCGGTTCGATTCCCTGGGCGCAGTGCGTGTCGAACGAGCGCATGCCGTCGGCCAGCAGGCGCGCGCTTTGCAAAAAGTTGTGCGCGATCATCGGCTTGAACACATTGAGCTCGAAATTGCCCTGCGAGCCACCGACCGTGATCGCGACATCGTTGCCGAACACCTGGCAGCAGAGCATCGTCAATGCTTCGCACTGGGTCGGATTGACCTTGCCCGGCATGATCGAGCTGCCCGGTTCGTTTTCGGGGATCGTGATTTCGCCCAGGCCCGAGCGCGGGCCGGACGCCATCCAGCGGATGTCGTTGGCGATTTTCATCAGCGCCGTCGCCAGCAGCTTGAACGCGCCATGGGCCGACACCATCGCGTCATGCCCGGCCAGCGCCATGAATTTGTTGGGCGCCGACTTGAACGACAGGCCGGTGCGCGAACCGAGTTCGGCCGCGATGCGCGGTGCGAAATCGGGATGCGCATTCAGGCCCGTGCCCACGGCGGTGCCGCCGGCCGCCAGTTGCAGCAGGCCCGACAGGGTGGACTTGAGCGCGCTTTCGGCAAATTCGAGCTGGGCGACGTAGCCGGAAAATTCCTGGCCCAGCGTCAGCGGCGTCGCATCCTGCAAGTGGGTGCGGCCGATCTTGACGATCGGCTCGAAATCGCGCGACTTGCGCAGCAGCGTGCTGCGCAATTGCGCCAGCGCGGGCAGCACCTCCTTGGCCAGCGCCCAGGCAGCGGCCACGTGCATCGCGGTGGGGAAGATGTCGTTGGACGACTGGCCCATGTTGACATGGTCGTTCGGGTGCAGCAGGCGTGCTTCGCCGCGCTCGCCGCCGAGCAGCTCGGAACCGCGGTTGGCCAGCACTTCGTTCATGTTCATATTGCTTTGCGTGCCCGACCCGGTCTGCCACACGGCCAGGGGGAATTCGCCGGGGTGGCGCCCGTCGAGCACTTCATCGGCCGCGCGGATGATGGCGTCGGCCTTGTCGGCTGGCAGCTTGCCCAGCGAGCGGTTGACGGCGGCCGCGGCGCGCTTGACCTGGGCGAGGGCGGCGACGAGTTCGGGCGCCATGCGTTCGGTCGAGATGTCGAAGTGGTGCAGCGAACGCTGGGTCTGCGCACCCCACAGATTGTTCTGCGGGACGTCGATTGGACCAAAGCTGTCTTTCTCAATCCTGTTTTCCATGGACATGTCCTGATATGCAAGAGGCTGGGATTAAAGAGTTTATCCCAATGTCCGTTAATGACGCTTGGGCTTCACTCTTGTTAGTTGCTATGGCCAGCCGCCTCCCTGTATTCATCACGTGTGTTTTGCTCTCCTGCGGCGTCGGCGCGGCCGAGCTTGGTGAGCCGCGCATCAGTTCGTATATCGGCCAGCCGCTGGCGCTGGAGCTCGAGCTGACCGCGCTTGCTTCGCCCGCAACCCTCGTCCAGGCACGCCTGGCGCGCCCCGACGTGTACCGTGGCGCGAACATCGGCATGCCGGCCGTGCTGTCGACGCTGGCCATGCGTGTGACCCAGCGCGATGGCCGTCAGTTCCTGCGCGTCACGTCGTCGGCGCCGGTCGAATCAAGCCGCCTGCACCTGTATCTGGAACTGGCCGATGGCAGCGAACGCGACGTGCGTCTCGTGACGATCTTCATCACGCCGAACCCGAATCCGCCGGCGCCCGCCGTACCGCTGCCAGTGCCGGCCCAGGCCCAGGCCCCGGCGCCCGTGCCGGTCGTGGCCGACCCGCCTGTTGCACCCGTTGCGGCGTCCAGGCCGGTGGTGGCGGCGCACAAGCTAGCGCCAGTGAAGTCGCCCAAACCGGTCAAGCCGCCCAAGCCGCCCAAGCTGCTCGCTGTGGTGAAGGAAGCGCCAACGCCGGAACCGGCCGCAGCCGCGCAAGCGTCGGCGCCATCGCTGACGCCGCTGCCGGTTCCCGCATCCGCCCCTGCAGCCGCGCCTGCCGCGACCTGCGCACCGTCCTCCGCCGACAGTGCGCCCGTGTGCGCCGCGCTCGATGTCAAGAATGCCTTGTTGCGCGAGCAGATCGGCACGCTCGAAGACAAGGTGCGGGTGCTGCAAGTGGCGCTGGGCGCCAGTCCGTCCGCCGTCGTCCAGGACAAGGTCGCGAAACCGGCGACGCCACGGCCTTCGCGCAAGCGGTCTGCGCCGGAACCGGACGCGTCCACGCCCTGGGGCTGGATCGCCGGCGCGGTGATCGCCGTACTGGTGCTGGTGGGTGGTGTGCTGCTCGTGCTGCGCCGCCGCAAGCGGGCAGGGCCAGTGATCGAGCCCATGCCGCGCACGTCGCTGATGGCGCGCCTGCGCCAGCGTTTCGCGCGCAAGAACAAGGCGCCGGTGCCGGTTGAACCACAGCTGGACGAGCCGCACAAGGAAATGTCTACACAACTTTGATTCTGAGCTATAATGGTCTTGTGATCGACAAGATCACAGACAGCACAGGGTCTGGCGCAGTCACCAACGATAGGTGGCGCGGCAAGCAGACGACCGTTGAGGAAACGCCTGTGTCTGGAAGCAGTCTGCTTGCCTACAGTGGCAACGGACGCCGGCAGCAACCGGCACGAGGCGACGCCAGCAGATAGCTGGGGTTCGTCCTCTCACCGAATTCGCCATCCAGCGCGCTGCTCGATGGCCACCAAAGCGCCCGATGGGCGCTTTTTTGTTGCCTGGTGTTTGCAACGTGGGCGTTTCGGCGTAAAAAAAGCACCCGCAGGTGCTTTGATCAACGATTCGATGGCAGATCAGTGTGCTTGCAGCGCGCGATCGACCTGCTCGTCCCATGGCTCGGTCACATCGCGGATGGCGCGGTCGTTGGCCATCAGCTGCTTCAACAGCGCGACCTTGCTCAGGCGCTTGGCACCCGTCAGTGCGGGCATGCCGGCCACTGCCGGGGCTGCCTGAGCCCTGGCTTCCATATTCAATTGTGCAAACTCGTGCCAGTCGCCTGCCTTGGCGGCGTGCGTCATCTGACCAGTCAGGTCAGCGAGGTTTTCGTACATCGCAAGGACATCGTTTGCGTTCATATTGGCACCAGAGCATTAATTTTCAGGCCGGATTCCCGGTTGTCTGAGTCATTTACGACTGCGCTTGTGGAAACTTTAGGGTGATCTGGAAAATATTTTCAGATTATTTTGCGCAGGGGTGTGGCCCGCAACGGGCGCCGCCGCTGGCATACTATGCGCATGAACCATGACGACATCACCCGCAGTACGCTTGAACACTATAACGAGCATGCCGAAGATTTCTTTAACGGCACCATCGACCATGACGTAAGTCAAAACATTGATGCGCTGCTGGGCGCAATCGCCACGCCAGCGCCGCACACGATCCTCGATCTTGGTTGCGGGCCCGGGCGCGACCTCAAGACCTTCAGCGGTCTCGGCCACCGTGCCATCGGCGTCGATGGCAGCGAACGGTTTGTCGCAATGGCCCGGCAGTACAGTGGTTGCGAGGTGTGGCAGCAGGATTTCCTGCACCTGGATTTGCCGCCAGCGTTGTTCGATGGCATTTTTGCCAACGCGGTGCTGTTTCACGTGCCGAGCGCGGCGTTGCCAGGCACGCTCGATCAATTGTTCGGCACGCTCAAGCCGGGCGGGGTGCTGTTCACGTCGAATCCACGCGGCGATAACCAGGAAGGCTGGAACGGCGCGCGCTATGGCAGCTACCATGACTACGACAGTTGGGAGCGCTTCATGCTGGCGGCCGGCTTCGTCGCGCTGCACCACTATTACCGGCCACCAGGTTTGCCGCGCGACCAGCAACCGTGGCTGGCGAGCGTCTGGCGCAAACCCATGTGTTAAACGGCGTACAGAACTGACCTGAACATGCTCCTACTGTGAAGCCTCATCCACGTCACGGGCAAGGAGATTGCAATGAACAAGGATCAAGTCAAGGGCAAGACCAAGGAAGTCGCCGGCAAGGTGCAGGAGAAAGTCGGCGAAGCCGTCGGCAGCCGCCAGCAGCAGAGCGAAGGCATGTCGAACCAGGCTGAAGGCAAAGCTCAGAAGAAAGTTGGCGACGTCAAGGAAATCGCAAAAGGCAATCGCTGATGCAGCTCCGCTGATTCACTTCAGCATCATGATCGACAAAGCCGCGCATTGCGCGGCTTTGTTGTTTTCATGGCCGGCTGGTGCGTTTGTCCCCGGATCTGTCCCCGG
This sequence comes from Telluria sp. ZT3P26, assembly GCF_059686035.1. Taxonomy (NCBI): domain Bacteria; kingdom Pseudomonadati; phylum Pseudomonadota; class Betaproteobacteria; order Burkholderiales; family Oxalobacteraceae; genus Telluria; species Telluria sp. ZT3P26. The sequence continues at coordinate 18,247 of NZ_JCASII010000005.1, forward strand.
TTCTGTCGCCTAGTATGTCTTCGATATACAGCATCTTGACCAGCACGGACAGCACGGCCGCCAGCGGCGTGGCCAGCGCGACGCCGGCAAAGCCGAACAGCGTGCCGAAGATCAGTTGCATCACGATCACAAGTGCCGGCGGCAATTCGATGGCCTTCGCCTCGATCATCGGCTGCAGCACATAACCCTCGAGCATATTGATCGCTGCAAACAGCAGCAGCGCATACAGCGCCAGGTCAGGGCTGATCGACAGCGCCAGCAGGACCGCCGGGATGCCCGCCATGATCGGGCCCAGGTAGGGGATGAAGTCCAGCAGGCCCGCAATCACGCCCAGGATCAGCGCCAGCGGTACGCCGAGCATGCTCAGGCCGATCGCCGTCGTGACGCCGACGATCAGCATCGACACGGCCTTGCCCAGCAGCCAGCTGGACAGGTTGTCGCCCATCTCCTGCATGACCTCACGTGCGCGACCACGCTTCTGTTGCGGCACGAGACGGATGAACCCGCCCGTATAGACACCCGGCGAGGCGGCAAAGTAAATGCCCACGAAAATGATGATCACAATATTGCCCAGCGCGCCGATGACGCCACTGAAGAACAGGCCGGCATTCGGTACGAGCGAACCCATCTGCTTGACGATGTCTTCCGGTGGCGGCAGCTCGGCCACCACACGCTTGAGCACAGGATGTTGCGCCACTTCCCCTTGCAGGCGCTCGACGGCGGCGGGGATTTCCTTGGCCAGCTGACCTGATTGCTCGGAAATCTGCGGCGCCATCGCCCAGCCGCCCAGGCCAAAGATGGCGGTGAGCAGCAGCACGACGATCACGAGGGCGATATTGCGCTTGATGCCGGTGCGCTGATGCAGCAGCGCGCTCAGTTTGTAGAGCAGGATCGAAAACAGGATGCAGGCAAAGATCAGCAGCAGGGCGTCGGCGGCGAGCACGACTGCTGCCAGGCCCAGGATGAACAGGACGCCGATACCGTTGACGAGTGTGACGCGGCGCGCGAGTTTGCGCTGGGTAAGGGGCGTTTCCGGCGTCGTGGCGTCGGTAGAAGGCGGCGTGTGGGGATGCATGGTGATGTGTCTACGTGTAGGTTGAATGGTGTTGTTAAAACAATAGCATTCTGAGGAGCAAGATGTCGCGCAATTCGACCTGGTCGCGGCCCAAATGCGATATGGCATTTATGTGCGTGCGCTAACAGAAGAGCTGGAAACATTCCGTTAATCTGTACTCATCGCATCGCCAACCGGCCATGCCAACCAAAGGAGATCACCATGAACAAAGACCAAGTCGAAGGCAAACTGAAAGAAGTTGGCGGCAAAATCCAAGAAGGCGCCGGCAAACTGGTGGACAGCAAGGAACAGCAGGCCAAAGGTCTGGCAAACCAGGCTGAAGGCAAGGTCCAGCACGCAGCTGGCGACGTGCGCGAAGCCGTCGAAGACGCAGCTGACGACGCAAACCGTCCACGTCCACGTCCATAATACGGACTCCCCCGCCAGCCGCGAATCGCGGCAGGCAGCCGGGAAAAGAAAAAGCCGCATCGTTTCCGATGCGGCTTTTTTACGTCTGGCGCAGCCGCCTTATTTTGCCGGCGTCTCGGCCAGGTGGCGCTTGAAGTACGCTTCGATCAGGCCATACACGTGGCGCTGGCTGGTGCGGCCCGAGATGCCGTGCTTGGCGCCCGGGTACGTCATCAGGTCGAACTGCACGTTGCGCTTGACCAGTTCGTCGATCAGAAGCGTCGTGTTCGAGAACAGCACATTGTCGTCGGCCATGCCGTGCACCAGCAGCAGGGGCGACTTCATGCCATCCAGGTGCGCGAACACGCCGCTGCGTTTGTAGGCTTCCGGATCGCTTTTTGGCGTCGCGCCGACGAACTGTTCGGTGTAGTGGGTGTCATACAGCGACCAGTCGGTCACCGGCGCCACCGACACGCCCATCGCGATCTTGTCCGATGCCGCCGACAGCAGGCGCAGCGTCATGAAACCGCCATAGCTCCAGCCGAACACGCCGATGCGCTTCGGATCGACAAAGCTCTGTTTGGCCAGCCAGTCGATGCCGGTGACCTGGTCTTCGACTTCATGCTTGCCCAGGTTGTTGTACAGCACGTCGGTAAAGGCGCGCTCGCGGCGGCCCGAGCCACGGTTATCGAGGCGGAACACGACAAAGCCCTGCTGCGCCATGTACTGGTCAAAGTAATTGCCCCAGGCGCGGGTCACGCGCTGCGAGTGCGGGCCGCCATAGGTGAACAGGAACACCGGATAGCGTTTGGTCGCGTCGAAATTGGCTGGCTTGATGATCGAATAGTGCAGCGTCTGGCCATCGTTGGCCTTCATCGTGCCGTATTCGGTGGCCAGGTGGTCGGCCATGTGGCGCGTGTACGGGTGATTGGCATTGAGCTCGTTCTTTTCGATCCACTCGACCATCGCACCATCGGCGCGGCGGATCGACACTTGCGGTGGCGTGCGTGGATTCGAATAGGTGTCGACGAACAATTTGCCATTGCCGGCAAAAGCGGCGTCGTGCCAGCCGTCGCCCTGCGTGATGCGGGCCGGCTTGTCGGCGCTGCTGCCGTCCAGCGCCAGCGCATAGGTCTGCTTGTCGATCACCGCATCGCGGTTCGACGACACATACACCTTGCCGGCGCCTTCATCGACGGCCAGCACATCGTCCACGCCCCACGCGCCGCGCGAGATCGGGTGCAGCAGCTTGCCGTCCAGGTCGTACAGATACAGGTGGTTGTAGCCGCTGCGCTCCGAGGCCCAGATGAAGGCCTTGCGGTTTTTCAGGAAGCGCAGGTCGTTGTGAATGCTGACCCAGGTCTTGGAGTTTTCCGAGAACAGCGGGCGCTGGGCGAGCGTGCCGACATCGACGGCCACCAGGTCCAGCCGCTTCTGGTCGCGCGTCTGGCGCTGGAACACGAGCGTCTTCGCATCGGCGCTGAAATCGGCGCGCACCAGATAGATGTCCTTGTCCGCGCCCAGGTCGATCTTGCGCTGCACGCCCGTGGCCGGGTCGACCAGCATCAGGTCGATCAGCACGTTCGGATCGCCCGCGGCAGGGTAGTGCTGGTCGATCACCTCGGTGCGATCGGCGAAGATCTCGAAGCGGCGCACGACCGGCACCGGCGCTTCATCGTAGCGGCGGTAGGCAATTGCCGAATCGTCCGGCGCCCAGTAGTAGCCGGTGGTCTGGCTCATTTCTTCCTGCGCGATGAACTCGGCCGCGCCGTTATGCACGGTGCCCTTGCCATCGGTGGTCAGCTGGCGCTCGGCGCCGCTTTTCAGGTCGATCACGACCAGGTTCTGGTTGCGCACGAACGAGACATAGCGCCCGCGCGGCGAAATCTTCGGATCGGTCACGCTGCCTGAGGCGACCTTGCGGGCGTTCTCTGGCTTGGCCGCATCGACCAGGTACAGGTCACCACCGACCGGCACCAGCAACTGCTTGCCGTCCGGCGACCAGAAATAATTCAGGATGCCCGACAGGCCAGCGGTGCGGGCGCGCTCGCGGCGTGCTTTTTCTTCGAGCGACAGGGTCTCGGTCGGCACCAGCTGCTTCGAGTCCACCAGGCGCTGCGTGGCCTTGCTCTTGGTGTTGTATTCCCACAGGTCGAGACGGTACTGATCGTCGGCGCGCGGACGCAGGAAGGTCACGCGTTCACCGTCGGGCGACACGCGCAGGTTGCGCACGCTGGCGCCGGCCAGCGAAGCGTCGCCATAAATACGGTCGAGGGTCAGACGTTCAGCCATGGCAGGAACGGCCGTGAGAGCGGCCAGGAGGACAAGGAGAGGGCGCATAGTTTCTCTGGTGGATGTTTAATTGACAGCAACCGCGAGACGATACCAGAGTCGGCCTGCCAGCGCTGTAATGACATGTCATAAAAACTAGGATGCCCGTGGTTTCGCCGCACCCTCGCGGATGCGCTGGCGCGCCAGCTTCTCGAACTGCCAGGTCAGCAGCACGGCCGCAACCGTCAATGCGAACACGAGGCCGATCCAGAAGCCCGTGGCTTCCATCGGCGCCGCGGGTGTCCACGGGAACCATTGCGGCGCGAGACCCAGCACGCAGCCGAGTGGCAGCGACAAGCCCCAGAACGAGACCAGCTGGATCACCATCGGCGGGCGCGTCACCTGGTAGCCGCGGATGGCCGACGCGGTAGCCACCTGGGTCGCATCCGACAACTGGAACAACGCCGCGAACAGCAGCAGGTGAGCCGTTACCTGCTGCACGGCCGGATCGGATGTATAAGCGGCTGCGATTTCCCAGCGGAAGATGGCGATGAACAGCGCCGCCAGCGCGCCGAACGTCAGCGACACGCCCACGCCGACCCAGCCGACGAAGCGGGCGCGTACCGGGTCGCCTTCGCCCATCGCCTGGCCGACGCGGGTGAGCATGCCAATGGCGAAACTGAGCGGCAGCATGAACACGAGCGACGCAAAATTGAGCGCGATCTGGTGCGCCGAGACTTGCACGACGCCATAACGCGCCACCAGCAGGCTGATCAGGCCAAAGGCGCTGACCTCGGCGAAATAGGTCACGCCGATCGGCAGGCCCAGGCGCAGCATGCTGCCGATGGCCCTGGCATCCGGGCCTTCGAAGCGGTCGAACGGGTAGGTCATGCGGTAGGCGGGCGAGCGCCGCACCCACCACAGCATCACGCCCAGCATCAGCCACATGCCGCTGGCGGTGGCAATCGCGCAGCCGACCGCGCCCAGGCGTGGAAAGCCCAGCTCGCCAAACACGAGCAGCCAGCTCACCAGCGTGTTGTACAGCAGGCCGAAAATGGCGATCCACATGATCGGCTTGGTCTGGTTGATGCTGGTCGTGTACCCGTACAGCGCGCGGTAGACGCCAAACGCCGGCAAGCCGACGCTGATCACGTGCACGACCAGCGACGCGCGCGCCGCCACGTGGGCATCGAGCCCGACATGGTCGAACAGCAGCGTACACAGGTTGGCAAACAGCATCGCGACGGTGCCGACCAACAGGCCTTTCCACATAGCCTGGCGCACCGAGTGGGGCACCTGGTCGTGCCGCGCGGCGCCCATTTCGTGCGCGACGACGGTATTAATGGCCATCATCGTGCCCATCACGGTCACCAGCACGATCGACCACACGGCCGTGCCGAGCGACACCGCCGCCAGCTCTTCGGCGCTGACGTGCCCGGTCATGGCGACATCGACCACGCCCATCCCGACGGTGGCCAGCTGGCCGACCAGCACCGGCCACGACAGGCGCCACAGGGTAAGGATTTCGGTACGGATCGGTGTGGCGGAGGTGGTCATGATGCGGGCTCGGCTTGGGGAACCCATGATTTTACTGACTTATTGTCAAGACCGGGGGAAAGCGGCACTGTCCGCGCACCACGGCCTGCGGTCGATCGGTGCGTGGTTACTGCGCCTGCGCAACGCCCCTGCGCGCGATCTGATCGACCGTAGCAGTCAGCCTGAGGAGACTGCAATGAACGAACTGCTGCCTTACTACGAGCGCGAGCTGGTGTACCTGAACACGGTCGGCCGCGAGTTTTCCCACCAATATCCGCGCCTGGCCGCCGAGCTTGGCCTGGGGGCCGAAGGCAGCGAGGATCCGCATGTCCGCCGCCTGATCCAGGCCTGCGCGCTGCTCAATGCGCGCACCGCAAAAAAGCTCGACGACGATTATCCGGAGCTGACCGGGGCGCTGCTGGCCAGCCTGTATCCGCACTTTTTGCACGGCATCCCGAGCTGCGCGATCGTGCACGTCGACGACCGCGACCGCCAGGCACACCCGGCGGGGCTTGGCCACGTGCACGTGGTGCCGCGCGGCACCGAGATGACATCGCTGGCGGCGGGCGGCGCGCCATGCCGCTTTCGCACGACGGCCAGCCTGACCCTGGCGCCCGTGACGGTGGCGCGCGCCTGGTTCTCGCCGGTGGCGCATGTGCCGCCACGGATCCGGCTGCCGGCCGGCGCCAGCGCGGGCATCAGCATCACGTTCGACAGCGCCATGCCGTGCCGGCTGTTGCCCGGCCTGGGCCTGGCGCGCCTGCGGCTGCATGTCGCGGGCGACGCGCTGCTGACGGCCGCGCTGATCGACAGCCTGTGCATGCACACGCTCGAGACCTGGGTCGAGACGCAAGGGCAGGACCGCTGGCGCCGCCTAGACCGTCCCGTCCTGTCGCTCGGCGGCCTGGAGGCGGACGAGGCCCTGGTGCCGGAACCGGCGCATGCCCATCCTGCCTACCGCTTGCTGACGGAATACTTTGCCTTCCCCGACAAGTTTCACTTCCTGGATGTCGACCTGGCGGCGCTGGCGCCGATGTTTCCCGCCGGCGCGCGGCGCTTTACGCTGCACATGCTGCTGGCCGGCGTGCACGTCGATTCAGGCCCGGCCCGCGTCCTGCGCGCGCTGTCGGGCGAGCATGTGATCGCAGGCTGCGCGCCGGTCGTGAACCTGTTCCGGCAAGCGGCTGCGCCGGTGCGCATCACGCACCGTTCAGCGATGTACGACGTGGTCCCGAGCCGGCCCGAAGACCATGTCGAGGTGGTCAGCATCGACGCGGTGCAACTGCTGACGACGCGCGACGGCAAGACGCGCGCCGTTGCCGCGCATCCCTGTTACGGCCTGCGCCATGGCGACGCCGGCGACGGCCAGCGTTACTGGTTCGTCCGCAGCGACGACGGGGGCGACCGCCGGCAACGCATGCAGATCGGCTTCAGCGACGATGACCGGGCGCTGGCCGGACTCGACACAAGCATTGCCTCGATCGACCTGACCTGCAGCAACGGCCTGGCGGCCTGCGCGGTGGACTCGGGCGCGCCGGGCGGCGATCTGGCCAGTGAAGCAGCGACCGGCGGGCTGCCCATCCGCCTGTTGCGCAAGCCGTCGGTACCGCTGCACTTCGGCAACCGCGATGGCACGGGCTGGCGCCTCGTGGCCCAGCTGGCGCTGAATCACCGTTCGCTGGCCGAGCTGGACACCTTCCGCGACACGCTGGCGCTGTACGACCTGGTGCGTTCTGGCAGTTCGCAGCGCCAGATCGCCGGCCTGCGTGCGTTGACCACGTTGCCGGCCACGGCATGGCTGCGCAACCGGCATGGCGCCACGCTCGTGCACGGTACCGAAATGCGCCTGACACTGGATGAAGAAGCGTTTGCCGGCAGCAGCCTGTATGTCTTCGCCCAGGTGGTCAGCCGCTTTCTGGGCCTGTATGTTCACGTAAACAGTTTCACGCGGCTCGTGCTGGTCTCTGGCCAGAGCAGCAGGGAATTGCTGCGCTGTGAACCGCGCAGCGGCGATCTGACGCTGGTGTAGCCAGTGATTGCCGACCTGCTGGCGCATCCGCAGCGCTACGAATTCTTCCAGGCAGTGCGCCTGCTGCTGCGCTGGCTGGATCGGCAGGGGATCGCCCCGGAGCAGGCGCTTGGCGGCGTGATCCGCTTTCGCAGCAGCGTCAGTCTGCGCTTTCCGCCCAGCGAGATCGAGGCCATCGACCCCGTCACCGCGGGCAGGCCGGCAGTCACGGTCACGCCCGCGATGATGGGCCTGCTCGGCACGATGGGCGCCTTGCCGCTGCACTACACCGAACGGTTCGCTGCCTGGGAACTGAGCAACCGCGACGCCGGGCCGCGCGCCTTTCTTGATCTGTTTTCCAGCCGCCAGGTGGCGCTGTTCTACCGGGCCTGGTGCAAGTACCGCGTGCGTGAACCGCTCGACGCGGGCAGTGACCGTTTTGAGCCACTGTTGCTGGCGCTGGCCGGCGTGGCACCGGGACGTGCAGATGGGCGTGGCGATGATCCGGCCGCGCTGGCCCGGTTTGCCGCGCCCCTGCGCAGCCGGGTGGTCAGTGCCGATTTGATCACGCGCGTGCTCGGGAACTACCTTGGTGTGGCAGTGCGCGTCGAGCAATTTACAGGGTGCTGGGACATCCTCGAACCGGGTCAGCGCACCCGGCTGGCACAGGGTAATTGCGTGCTGGGGGCCGGTGCCACGGCGGGGGCGCGGCTGCGGCGGCCCGAGCTCGGCATCCGCATTCGCCTGGGGCCGCTGAACGCCAGCGCGTTCGCGCGGTTCCTGCCAGGGCAGGCAGGCAGTCGCGCGCTGGCGGCGTTGCTGACGCGCTTTGCAATTGACATCCCGTTTCGCGAGCTGCAGGTCGTGCTGCAGCGCGCGGCGATCCACGGCGTCCGCCTGGGTGGTCCCACGCGGCTGGGGCTGGATGACTTCCTGTGCACGCGCAGTGCGGCATGCGACCGTGACGACATGTGCTACCTGCTCTGATAACAGGTTTGATTCCTGATGGCACGCGCGCGCCACATAAGCTGTGCCCGGCCTACAATCGATGTCAACGAATTAACACACCATCGACCAGGAGGCACCATGCAACAACCAGACAATATGCAGCCGGCAGATCATCTCGAACCAGCCGCAACCCAATCCGTTGACGCCCGCCGCGTCGCTGTCCTGATGACCGACGGCGTCGAGCAGGTCGAATACACGAAGCCGCGCGCGTTCCTCGAAGCACAGGGCGTGACGGTCGTGCTGGTCTCGCCAAAGAAGGTGGGCGAGCAGATCCAGGGCTTCAATCACATGGAACCGGGTGACAAGTACGCGGTCGAACTGAACGTGAAAGACGCCAACCCGGACGACTTCGACCTGCTGCTGCTGCCGGGCGGCGTGGCCAATCCCGACAATCTGCGTTCGAGCCCGGAATCGATCGCCTTCATCAAGGCATTTGGCGACGGCGATAAGCCGATTGCCGCGATCTGCCACGGCCCATGGCCGCTGATCGACGCCGGCATCGCCGAGTCGAAGCACATGACCAGCTGGCCGACGCTGCAGATCGACCTCGTCAATGCCGGCGCCGAATGGACCGATGACGAGGTGGTCGTCGATGGCAAGCTGATCACCAGCCGCAAGCCGGATGATATTCCGGCGTTCAACGAAGCCATCATGAAGCAATTAATGGTGCAGCAAGAAGCCGGCACCGATCCGGGGCCGACTTCGTAATCAGTCAGCCGTCAGCGGCCGGGCTGCGTCACTGCAAGTGTTCCCACAGCGTGACGCAACCGACCGCAATCAATACCAGGCCGCCGAAGATCTCGGCGCGCTTGCCTGCCAGGGCGCCGATGCGGCGGCCGACCAGCATTCCCAGTGTCACCATCGTCAGCGTCGCCAGGCCAATGGCCAATGCCGGCCAGACGATGTGGGTGGCCGTAAAGGCCAGGCTCACGCCGACGACCATCGCATCGATGCTCGTGGCAAAACCCGTCAATGCCAGCAGCCACAGTGGCCGGTTGGAGTCTTCTGCATCTTCCGGTGGAGACAAGCCTTCGTGGATCATGCGCACGCCGAGTCCGCACAGCAGGACAAAGGCGACCCAGTGATCCCAGGTCTCGACGTAGGACGCGGCAATGCTGCCCAGCGCCCAGCCGACCAGTGGCGTCACGCCCTCGATCACACCGAACAGCAGGCCCACCTTCAATGCATCCTTGAACCGTACGTGATGGCGGCGCGCACCCATGGCGATAGCGACGGCAAAGGCGTCGGTGGACATGGCGAAGGCGAGGATGAGAATGGCGACGAGAGACATGACAGCTTTCCGATCGGGCACGACAAAAGGCATGTCGCGTGGCCCGAACGTCACGCAAACATGCCAATGGTCTTGCCAACCGAAAGGCTTTCGCACCATGACGTTGAGCGTCAAGTATGTTGATGCGAGAACTTCTGAAGTGAAGCAGGCTACTCCCCAAGGGCGGCGCTATGGTAACCCAGCAGTAGCCAATCGGCAAGGTGCGTTATGTGCGCGTGATGCGGGCGTTAAGGATGCGTTAGCACCACGTTGCCGGCATCAGGCCAATATCAGGCCAGCATCAGGCCAGCACCGGGCGGCGTCGCGGCGCCCACCTCAGCGCGCGGCCGATCGGTAACTCGACGCCGTAATGGAACAGGGCGCCGGCGACCATGCTGGCGATCCAGGCCACGATGACGCCGGCAGTTTGCACGAGTACGTCCTGCGGTGCGAAGCGGGTGAACGCGGCGTTGACGACGAGGCACACGGGGAAGTGCACCAGGAAGATGGAGAACGAAATGTTCCCGGCGAAGCTGATGATGCGCCATTGTCCGCGGTCAGTTGTCGCGGTGTGCAGGCGGCCGAACGCGACCAGTACGCACGCGATGAGCAGCGCGAGCGCGATGCGACTGCGGAAATCGACCGTCAGCGACAGCAGCGCCGGTACGGTCATCAGCAGCAGCAGGATGGCAGTCGAGCGCGGGCGACGGGCGGGATCGCTTGCCCACCAGGCCAGCGCGCCCAGGCCATAACTGCCGAGAAAGTAGGGTGCCCAGACGTCCCAGTCGGTATCCAGGTTGAAGTACAGCAGCGAGGCGCCGGCGGCGATTGCGGTCAGGGTCGGGATCAGGTACGCCGACACGGGCTGTGCTCGGCTGCAGGTCCAGAGCAGGATGCTGAACATCGCATACAGCTGGAGATCGATGGCGACGTACCAGGCGCCGGCTGACAGCGCGTCATAGGCGAGTACGTCGTGCAGCAGGAATGCGTGTGCGAGCAATTGCCCGCCGCTGGGTGGCGCGGAAATGGCGTCGTGGGTCATCCAGAAGCTTGCCAGCCACGACGCGGCAACGGCGAGCAGGATCGCCACGAAGAACGGGGGGGCCAGCTTGGTGTAGCGGCGCAGGATGGTGGTCAACGGGTTGGACGGGCCGGACAGCGCCTTGGGTGATAACGACTTTGCGGCAAGGAAGCCGCCGATGACGAGGAAGACCTGGACGGCGATGCGGGCGTCCTGGGCGAGCCAGTCGATCAGGTCGGGGAATGCCTGGCGCGTGTGGTCGGCCATGGGGCCGTAGAAGGCCAGGTGGTGCAGGACGATCAGTTGGGCTGAGATGGCTTTCAGCAGGTTGATCGTGGGGTAGTTTTCTTGGCGTTGTGGTGTTGTCGGGGTGGGGCTGGGTGTGGACTTCATGTGCTTTCCGGGATGCTGCTGACGTGCTCGTTGGGGCGCTATCATAGCTGATCTTGCTAGAAAGACATGGGGGCGGTGTGTGTGGGGATGTTTTTGGGGTGGCTGGCTGTGATATCGCGCTCTGATGTAAAGCTGCGGCGTTTTAGCAGAGGCGGAAGGGCAGGAAATCGCGGGGCGATTTCCCTCTGGTCAGGCGAATCGGAGAGCCTTGCGCTTGCAAGCGCAAGGCGGATTTCCGGCGGGGAGCGGTGCTCCCCGAATTCCCGGAAATCCCCCGCGTCCGCAAGCACTCTACAGACAGTTCTACATACTTAGCACTATCATTTAATTTAGCCCGTACAGCGCGGATGTGCACGCTTTGGACAGGCGAGTTACCTTAAATTTCGGAAACAACCAAGTAACCCGGCTGAGTCCTAGCCTCTGTAAATGACTCTACTAGTCTTGCGACTCACCCCAGAGGCGAGGTGTTGTAGAGCTAGCAGCAATTAAGCTGCTTGTGCGTACGAGTTATCGTTTGCAGTTATTGATTTCTGGATGTATTTACGAGGTAACCAGTCCTCGGTATGCCCTGCGCTGCTTTGCAACCCACGTCGAAACCAGGTCGCCCCCAGTGTCGAGAAGCTTTATTGTACTCCATGAGCTGGCGATGTACAGCCGTTTTCACTTGCCTTGCTCTAAAGTTGCCGCAAGCTGCAGAGCTTGCGGCGAGAGTCTCACTTAACGATTGCGGTTGGCGATTTCGTTGCCGAGCATGCCGCCGCCGATCACGCCGGCCACGGTGGCCAGCTTCTTGCCGTTGCCGCCGCCGATCTGGTTACCGATCAGGCCACCGATGACGGCGCCGGTACCGATACCCACGTAGTTAGGCTGCGCTGGCGCTGGTTCGGCATAGCGCCGCTGTTCGTAGTGCACCTGCTTCGGCGCTGCGTGCACCACGCGGGTTTTCTCGACCACGCGCACCACCGGCTTTTCCTTGATGATCACGGTCGGCTGCTGCTGCTGGGCCACTGGCTGGGCGTAGGCCAGCTGGTTGGCGGGCACCATGGCCGGGACCATCGCAGGGACCAGTTGCTGCTGGTTGGCCGCGACTGGCACCAGCTGGCCGTTCTGGACCATGTAGCCGTTCGGCACTTGCAGGCCAGGCTGCTGCATGCCAGGTTGCTGCAGATTGTATGGCGACGTGGCGGCGAGCGGCATTGGCTCGGGCGCGCTCTTGGACGAAGGCAGCAGACCAGTGATCGCTGCGGCACCGGTCAGGCTGACGATGATGACCGACGCTGCTGCGGCTGCCATCATCGGGTGAATGCGGTTGGTCGTGTTTTGCATGATCTGCTCCAGTAAGTTATTGCTTGTTCGTATGGATGTAGATTACTGGCGGGGCCGCTTCGAAGCTAGACGCATCCCTGTATCAATCGTAAAGAGATGTAAGTCCTCATCCATGGCTGGCACAAACAAAAAGGCTCAGTTAGCGTTAAATAGAGACTAACTTTGAACTGACGAGCAGTCCAGTGGTCCAAACCCTGTCCCCAGCGTCAGGAGTCGATCATGAAAGCGCCACGTTTCAAGGGCTGGTTCGCAAAACTGCCTTCGTTGAACCAGCCGCAGCGCCGGCAAGTGCTCGATGCCCTGCATCCTGCAGCCGGGCTCGCTCAGGTCGTCGCACTCATCAGCGAGGCCAGATCGCCAGGTCGCTGCTGCCCCAGATGCGGTAACGAACGCTGCTACCGACACGGGTTCGCCAACGACCTGCAGCGCTTCCGCTGCTGTGCCTGCGGCCGCACCTTCAACGACCTCACCGGCACGCCCCTGGCGCGGCTCAGGCTTAAGGCCAGATGGCTCGCGTACTCGCAGGTGCTGCTCGCCTCACTGTCCGTACGCAAGGGCGCAGATCGGGTCGGCGTGCACCGCACCACCGCATTCCGGTGGCGCCACCGCTTCCTGCACTGGGTCAAGCTCGACCGGCCCGCGGCCCTGAATGGCATCGTCGAGGCTGACGAAACTTTTCTGCTCGAGTCACAAAAAGGTTCGCGCACGCTCGAACGGCCACCGCGCCGTCGTGGCGGGCGCGCTGCCAAACGGGGCATTTCCAGCGAACTGGACTGTATCCTGGTCGCGCGCGACCGCGAGGGGCGCACTATCGATGCCGTGACCGGCCGCGGGGCACTCACCGCTGCGCAACTTGCCCGAGACTTGCTGCCCATGCTGGACCGGCAGGCGTTGCTGGTCAGTGACAGCCATGCTGCCTACCGCGCCTTCGCGCGCAAGCACAGGATCGCGCACGAGACGGTCAATGTGCGCGCTGGCGTGCGGCTGAGGCGTCTGGGCAGTCTTGCCATCCACGTGCAGAACGTGAACGCTTATCACCAGCGCTTCAAGGCCTGGCTTCAGGGCTTTCGTGGCGTGGCATCGCATTACTTGCCGAATTATCTGGGCTGGCGCTGGGCGCTGGACGGTGAGCGGGTTATGTTGCCAGAACAATTGCTCCGCATTGCTATCAGTGTCATCAACAGATAACGCTGACTGCGCCAACAAAAATGGCGCCCGGAAGAGGGCGCCATCGTGAGGAAGTCAGTCGAACCCGTTCAGGCCGCCCGCTCCGCGCGCGACGTGCTGTCCGCTGCTTCACGCAATGCAGCCAGCAATTGATCTGGCGTGTCGAACAGATAGTCGGCGCCCCAGGTCGACGGCGCAATCGCACCGCAATAACCCCAGGCGCAGGCCGCCGTGATCATGCCTGCGGCCTTGCCGGCCTCGATATCGCGCAGGTCGTCACCGACATACCAGCACTGTTCTGGTGCAACGCCGAGCCGGCGCGCGCCTTCGAGCACCGGCGCCGGGTGCGGCTTGGCAAACGCCGTCGTGTCACCGGAAACGATGCAGCCGGCGTGCGCCAGTGCAATCTGCGGCACCAGCGGGTCGGTAAAGCGCGATGGCTTGTTGGTGACGATGCCCCACGCCATGCCGGCTTGCTCGATGCCGGTCAGCAGTTCGTTGATGCCGTCGAACAGTGTCGTATGGGTCGACATGGCTGTCTGGTAGCGGTCGAACCAGGCCAGGCGCAGCTCTTCGTAGCCATCGTCGCCCGGCGCCAGGCCAAAGGCGGCACCGATCATGCCGCGCGCCCCAGCCGAGGCGGTGGGACGCAACACCTCGTACGGCGTTTCGGCCAGGCCCCGTTCGGTGCGCAGCCAGTTGACGGCCGCAGCCAGGTCGGGCGCGGTGTCGGCCAGCGTGCCATCGAGGTCGAACAGGACGGCGCGCGGCGCCGGAATCGAAGCAGGGAAGGTCATCGGATCACAGGGGTTTGGTGCACGCCACCATGTAGTTCACACTGGTGTCGCTGTTGAGCGAATAGATCTTGGTCAGCGGGTTGTAGGTCAGGCCCTTGAGGCCATCGACCTGCAGGCCGGCCTGACGCACGAACTGCGACAGCTCGGCTGGCGTGATGAACTTGCCGTAATCGTGCGTGCCGCGTGGCAGCATGCGCAGGATGTACTCGGCGCCGATCACGGCGAACAGGTACGACTTCGGATTGCGGTTGAGCGTCGAGAAGAACAGGTGGCCGCCAGGTTTGACCAGGGCTGCCGCGGCGCGCACGATCGAGGCCGGGTCGGGCACGTGTTCCAGCATTTCCATGCAGGTGACCACATCGAACTGGCCGGGCTCTTCTTGCGCCATGTCTTCGGCAGCGATGTGCTTGTAACGCACCTCGACGCCCGATTCCAGGCTGTGCAGGTCAGCGACCTTCAGCGCTTTTTCGGACAAGTCGATGCCGGTGACTTTGGCGCCTTTTTTTGCCATCGACTCGGACAGCACACCGCCGCCGCAACCGATGTCGATCACGTTCTTGCCGGCCAGCGGCACGCGCGCGTTGATCCACTCGAGGCGCAGGGGATTGATCTCGTGCAGCGGCCGGAATTCCGAGGTTGGATCCCACCAGCGGTGGGCCAGTTCGCTGAACTTCTGAATTTCTGATGGGTCTGAATTTGTCGTCGTCATAGCCTGGAATAATAGCGGAAATCGACTTTGCCCGGCGGGCAAGGTTGCCCCCGCGCCGAAGGGGGGATAATTTGTCGCTGCGCGCATGAAAAAACCCCGCCGTGGCGGGGTTTTTGCGGGGCCGCTGTGGCCCCCTGAGGGTCCTGCGTGGCCTGATTACTTGGCGCCGCGGGTACCGACCACTTCGATTTCCACGCGACGATTCTGTGCGCGGCCTTCGGCAGTAGCGTTGTCGGCCTTAGGCTGGCTCTCGCCCTTGCCTTCGGTGTAGATGCGGGTTTCTTCGATGCCCTTGCCCTTCAGGTAAGCCTTGACAGCTTCTGCACGGCGGATCGACAGTTTCTGGTTGTACGCATCGGTGCCGACCGAGTCAGTGTGACCGACGGCGATGATGACTTCCAGGTTCATGTCGCCCAGCTTGCCGCTCAGCTCATCCAGCGATGCCTTGCCGGCTGGCTTCAGGATCGCCTTGTCGAAATCGAAGAATGCGTCGGCCGAGTAGCTGACTTTTTCCGAGGTTGGCACTGGGGCTGCAACAGGGGCCGGTGCCGGTGCTGGTGCAGGGGCGACTGGCGCTGGTGGCGCGACGCACTTGCCGTTTTCAAGCTTTTCTGGCTCGACGCACAGTGGCGCGTCGCAACCTGGGACCGCATCAGCCGGGGTCCAGTAGCCGGTACGCCAGCACAGACCGAAAGGATTGCGTGCGATCACGCCGCGGCTGTCCTGCACATAAGCACTGTATGGGGTGCGCGCTTGCAGGTCAGTGGTCAGCGGCGCGTAAGGTGGGGCGCTTTGGGCAGAAGCGACGCCCGCGATGGCGGCCGTTGCTGCGAACAGAACAGTGATCATTTTTTTCATATTCTTTTCCTTTCGGTAAATTCCGTGTCGATTCAGACAGTCTCCATGTGGTCATAACAATAACATGTTGGCTGCTCTGTCCGTTTCGTATTGTGAAACAAGCAATTGACTTCCTGGCCATTCTGCCACACGCACCAAAATCGTACGACTGCACCCAAATCAAACACCGAGCATTTGTTGCTTGACGTTGTTTAAGCGCAACATTTAGCCAAGTATGCATCCTTGGTGACGACAATACTGGAACTTTTGGGTGATCCCCCGCGGTTTTTTGCTGCCAAAAAGGCATGGCCCGGAATTGAGCAACTAGGATGTCCCGCGTGGTAGAATCGCCCGCTGTAACTTATAACTTTCGCCTGAAAGCAGTCGACCCGCCAATGGATCAATTCGCAAAAGAAACAGTCCCGATTTCCCTCGAAGAAGAGATGCGCAAGAGCTACCTCGATTACGCGATGAGCGTGATCGTGGGCCGCGCACTGCCGGATGTGCGGGACGGCCTGAAGCCGGTGCACCGCCGCGTCCTGTACGCGATGCACGAAATGAACAACGTGTGGAACCGGCCTTACCTGAAGTGCGCGCGCGTCGTCGGCGACACGATGGGCAAGTTCCACCCGCATGGCGACTCGTCGATCTACGACACGCTCGTGCGCATGGCGCAAGACTTCTCGCTGCGCTACACGCTGGTCGATGGACAGGGCAACTTCGGTTCCATCGACGGCGACAGCGCCGCGGCGATGCGTTACACCGAGTGCCGCCTGGACAAGATTGCCGGCGAAATTCTGGCCGACATCGACAAGGACACCGTCGACTTCCAGCCGAACTACGACGGCAAAGAGAAAGAGCCGACCGTCCTGCCAACCCGCATCCCGAACCTGTTGATCAACGGTTCGTCGGGCATCGCGGTCGGCATGGCCACCAATATTCCGCCGCATAACCTGTCCGAAGTGATTGCCGGCGCGATGCACGTGCTGCACAACCCGGACTGCACCATTGACGAGCTGATCGAGCTGATCCCTGCGCCGGACTTCCCGACCGCTGGCATCATCTATGGCGTCTCGGGCGTGCGCGACGGTTACCGCACCGGTCGGGGCCGCGTCGTGATGCGCGCCAAGACCCACTTCGAAGAAATCGGCCGCGACGGCGCCCGCACGGCGATCATCATCGATGAGCTGCCGTACCAGGTGAACAAGAAGTCGCTGCTCGAGCGCATCGCCGAAAACGTGCGGGACAAGAAGCTCGAAGGCATTTCCGACATCCGCGACGAGTCCGACAAGTCGGGCATGCGCGTTGTGATCGAGCTCAAGCGCGGCGAAGTCCCTGAAGTCGTGCTGAACAACCTGTACAAGCAGACGCAGCTGCAGGACACGTTCGGCATGAACATGGTGGCGCTGGTCAATGGCCAGCCGAAGCTGCTGAACCTCAAGCAGATGCTCGAGTGCTTCCTGTCGCACCGCCGCGAAGTCGTCACGCGCCGTACCGTGTTCGAACTGCGCAAGGCGCGCGACCGCGGCCACATGCTCGAAGGCCTGGCCGTCGCGCTGGCCAATATCGACGACTTCATCGCGATCATCAAGGCGGCGCCATCGCCACCGGTTGCCAAGGTCGAGCTGATGCAGCAAGCCTGGGATTCGTCCCTGGTGCGCGACATGCTCAACCGCACCGAAACCGGCGCGGCCGGCGGCATCGAAGCCTTCCGCCCCGAGCACCTGCCGAAGCACTACGGCATGCAGCCGGATGGCCTGTACAAGCTGTCGGACGAACAGGCGCAAGAAATTCTGCAGATGCGTCTGCAGCGCCTGACGGGCCTGGAGCAGGACAAGATCGTCAACGAGTACAAGGAAGTGATGACCCACATCGCCGACCTGCTCGACATCCTGTCCAAGCCGGAACGCGTGACCACGATCATCGTCGACGAAATGACGGCGATCAAATCCGAGTACGCCGACAATGGCAAGGATGCGCGCCGTTCTGCCATCGAGCACAATGCCAGCGACCTCGAAACCGAAGACCTGATCACGCCGCAGGACATGGTCGTGACGCTGTCGCACTCGGGCTACATGAAGTCGCAGCCAGTGTCCGAATACCGCGCGCAAAAGCGCGGTGGCCGTGGCAAGCAGGCGATGGCAACGAAAGAAGACGACTGGATCGACCAGCTCTTCATCGCCAACACGCACGACTACATCCTGTGCTTTTCCAACCGTGGCCGCATGTACTGGCTCAAGGTCTGGGAAGTGCCGCAAGGCTCGCGTAATTCGCGCGGTAAGCCGATCGTCAACATGTTCCCGCTGCAGGACAACGAGAAGATCACCGTCGTGCTGCCGCTGCAGGGCGAGAACCGCACCTTCCCTGAAGACCACTACGTCTTCATGTCCACGTCGCTGGGCACTGTCAAGAAGACGCCGCTGCGCGACTTCTCCAATCCACGCAAGGCCGGCATCATCGCGGTCGACCTGGATGAAGGCGACGTGCTCGTTGGCGCGGCGCTCACCGACGGCAAGCACGATGTGATGCTGTTCTCCGACGCCGGCAAGGCCGTGCGCTTCGACGAGAACGACGTGCGGCCGATGGGCCGTACGGCGCGCGGTGTGCGCGGCATGAACCTCGAAGAAGGCCAGGAAGTCATCGCGCTGCTGGTAGCCGAGAACGAGCAGCAAACTGTTCTCACCGCGACCGAAAACGGCTTCGGCAAGCGTACCCCGATCACGGAGTACACGCGCCATGGCCGCGGCACCAAGGGCATGATCGCGATCCAGACCTCCGAGCGTAACGGCAAGGTGGTGGCGGCCACGCTGGTCGAGCCAAGCGACGAGATCATGCTGATCACGACGGGCGGCGTGCTGATTCGCACCCGCGTGTCCGAGATCCGCGAGATGGGCCGCGCGACGCAGGGCGTGACCCTCATCGCTGTCGAAGACGGCACCAAGCTGTCGGGCCTGCAGCGCATCGTCGAAACCGACCTCGAAGAAGTCGAGTTCGAGCCGGCGCCCGAGTAATATCGTACCAGGCAGGGGCGAGCTGTCGTCCCTGCTGCTGCCATTCCGGATGGCCGGCCCGGCAGGCCGGCCATTGTCCCAAGTCGCTGGGCTCTGCCACCCGCATGGACTTCTGATGAAACACCTTCTTCGTTCCCTGACCGTTGTTGCCGCCCTCGCTGCTGCGCCGTCGTTTGCCATGGCCCAGGCCGCATCGGCGCCGACGGCTACCACCGCCGTCAGCCCGCAAGCCAACGCCGCCGTCAAGGAATTGCTCGACGCAATGGACGTGCGCAAGATGATGACCGCGTCGTTCATCGAGATGGAAAAGGCGCTGCCGCAGATGATGCGCGCGCAGATGACGGCCGTGATCAGCGCCGATCCGGGCGCCGATGCCGAGAAAAAGAAGGCCGCACTGGCCAAGGTCGAGCAGGTCCTGCCGGCGGCGTCGCAAGCCATCGGCCGCCTGCTCCGGGATCCGGCGCTGATCGATGAGATGATGGTAGAGATCGCGCCGCTGTACGCCAAGAACTACACGGTCGCCGAACTGAAGGAACTCACCGCGTTCTACCGCACGCCGCTGGGGCGCAAGATGCTGGCCCTGAGTCCGCGCCTGTCCGCCGAAAGCATGGCCGCCGGCCAGCGCATCGTCGCGCCGCGCCTGAATGGCCTGATGCAGGAAGTCATGCAGAGCGCGCAAGGCAAATAACCCTCCACGAAAGGACCGCATGACCCAGATCTTCAATTTCTCGGCCGGCCCCGCCGTGCTGCCGAAAACCGTGCTGCAACAGGCCGCGCACGACATGCTCGACTGGCATGGCAGCGGCATGTCGGTGATGGAGATGAGCCACCGTGGTCCCGAATTTTCCAGCATCCACCGCCAGGCGCTGGATGACCTGCGCGAGCTGCTGAACGTCCCGGCCAATTACAAGATCCTGTTCCAGCAGGGTGGGGGGCTCGGGCAGAACGCCATCGTGCCCCTCAACCTGGCCGGGCGCCGGGCTGACCCGGTGATCGATTTTGTCCACACCGGCACCTGGTCGGGCAAGTCGGCCAAGGAAGCAGCGCGCTTTGCACGCGTGAACATCGCGGCATCAAGCGAGCCTGAACACTTCACCCGCGTGCCGCCGCGCGACACCTGGCGCCTGAGCGACGACGCATCGTACCTGCACATCTGCACCAACGAGACCATCGACGGCGTCGAATACCCTGACGCGCCCGACGTGCCGGCCGGTCTGCCGATCGTGGCCGACATGTCTTCGCATATCCTGTCGCGCCAGATCGACATCTCCAAGTACGGCGTGATCTTCGCCGGCGCGCAAAAGAACATCGGCCCGGCCGGCCTGACGCTCGTGATCGTGCGCGACGACCTGCTCGACTTTGCCTCGCCCCAGTGCCCGTCGGCCTTCCACTGGAAGACCTGCGCCGAGCATGATTCGCTGTACAACACGCCGCCCACCTATGCGATCTATATCGCGGGCCTCGTGTTTGCTTGGCTCAAGCAGCGCGGTGGCGTGGCGGCGATGGAAGCCATCAATATCGAAAAAGCGCGCCTGCTGTACGCCGCGCTCGACGCCGATGATTTCTACGCCAACCGCGTGGATCCGGCCTATCGTTCGCGCATGAACATCCCGTTCTACCTGCGCGACGAATCACTGAACGAGCAATTCCTGGCCGGCGCGAAAGCGCGCGGGCTGTTGCAACTGAAGGGCCACAAGTCCGTCGGCGGCATGCGGGCATCCATCTACAACGCGATGCCAATCGAGGGCGTACAGGCCCTCGTCGATTATTTGAACACGTTTGCGGGACGGTAAGCCGTCGCGGTTGAGCACGACGTAGGGTGGACGGGTATCCCGTCCACGCGTCCAATGCACGGCTGATGCGCCCGAACGCAAACAACATCGACCAACCAGCATAACGATGACAGACAAACTCACCCCCTTGCGCGAACGCATCGATGCGATCGACGCACAAATCCTCCAGCTGTTGAGCGAGCGCGGCCAGGTCGCACAAGCCGTCGGCCACGTGAAGGCCGAAACCAACGCGCCCGTGTTTCGCCCGGAGCGCGAAGCGCAGGTGCTGCGTGGCGTGGCCGAGCGCAATCCCGGTCCGCTCAAGAACAGCGACGTCCAGACCATCTTCCGCGAGATCATGTCGTCCTGCCGCGCCCTCGAAAAGCGCGTCACGGTCGCGTTTCTCGGCCCCACCGGCACGTTCAGCGAGCAGGCCGTGTTCCAGCAGTTCGGCACGGCCATCGATGCGCTGCCGTGCGTGTCGATCGATGAAGTGTTTCGCGCGACCGAGGCCGGCACCGCCGACTTTGGCGTGGTCCCGGTCGAGAATTCGTCCGAGGGCGCCATCAACCGCACCCTCGACCTGCTGCTGGCAACGACCACGATCATCAGCGGCGAAGTCTCGATTGCGGTCCACCACAGCCTGATGAGCAAGACCGGCACGATGGACGGCGTGACCGTCGTCTGCGCCCATTCGCAGGCGCTGGCACAATGCCAGGTGTGGCTGAACCAGCATTACCCGAACATCGAGCGCCGCGCCGTGGCGTCGAACGCCGAGGCGGCCGTGCTGGCCAGCCAGGATCCGACGGTCGCCGCGATCGCCAGCGAGATGGCGGGCGAGCAGTACCGCCTGGGCGTCGTGCAGGCCCACATCCAGGACGATCCGCACAACCGCACGCGCTTCGTCGTGATCGGGCAGTTGCAGACCGGCCCGTCGGGCAAGGACCGCACCGGCATCGTGCTGGCCGTGCCGAACAAGGCCGGCGCCGTCTACAACCTGCTCGCGCCCCTGGAAAAACACGGCGTGTCGATGACCCGGTTCGAATCGCGCCCGGCGCGTATCGGCACCTGGGAGTATTACTTCTATGTCGACATCGAGGGCCACGTGCACGACGCTGCCGTTGCGCGCGCGCTCGAAGAACTCAAGGACAACGCCGCCTTCTTCAAGGTGCTGGGTTCCTACCCGCAAAGCCTTTAAACGATAACAAGAGAGATTTTCATGTCGACATTTGGTCCCGAATACATCCGTGCCATCGCCCCTTACCAGGCCGGCAAACCGATCGCCGAAGTGGCCCGCGAATATGGTCTCGACGAAGCGAACATCGTCAAGCTGGCGTCGAACGAAAACCCGTTCGGCATCCCCGCATCGAGCCGCGCCGCGATGCTCGAAGCGGCAGCTGACCTGGGCCGCTACCCGGACGCCAACGGTTTCGAGCTGAAGACCGCGCTGGCCAAACGCTACGACGTGCCGCTCGACTGGATCACGCTCGGCAACGGCAGCAACGACATCCTCGAGATCGCGGCCCACGCCTTCGTGCAAAAAGGCGAAGCGGTCGTGTATTCGCAGTATTCGTTTGCCGTGTATGCGCTGGCCACGCAAGGCGTCGGTGGCCGCGCGATCGTGGTGCCGGCCGTCGACTACGGTCACGACCTCGATGCGATGGCAGCTGCCATCGATGCCGATACGCGCCTGGTGTACGTCGCCAACCCGAACAACCCGACCGGCACGTTCATCCCGGCTGCGCAGATCGAAGCGTTCCTGCAAAAGGTGCCGGCGCACGTGATCGTCGTCCTCGACGAAGCGTACAACGAGTACCTGGCGCCCGAGCACCAGTTCGAGTCGAGCGCCTGGGTGCGCACCTACCCGAACCTGATCGTGTCGCGCACGTTCTCGAAGGCCTATGGCCTGGCCGGCCTGCGCGTGGGCTTTGCCATCGCGCAGCCAGCCGTCACCGATCTGATGAACCGCATCCGCCAGCCATTCAACGTCAACTCGCTGGCGCAGGCCGCTGCAGTCGCGGCGCTGAACGACACGGCGTTCCTGGACCAGGGCGCGCGCAACAACGCGGACGGCTATCGCCAGATGATCGCTGCCTTTGAAGAACTGGGGCTCGAGTACGTGCCGTCGTTTGGCAACTTCGTGCTGGTGCGGGTCGGCGACGACGACGGCGCCGGCGCGCGCGTGAACGTGGCACTGCTCAAGCAGGGCGTGATCGTGCGCCCGGTCGGCAACTACGGCCTGCCGCAGTGGCTGCGCATCTCGATCGGCCTGCCGCAGGAAAACGCGGCCTTCATCGAGGCGTTGAAGAAGGCGCTCGGCTGAATGCTGGACAAGATCGTTATCGTTGGCGTCGGCCTGATCGGCGGTTCGTTCGCGCTGGCGCTCAAACGCGCCGGGCAGGTGCGGGAAGTGGTCGGCATTGGCCGGCATCCCGAAGCACTGGCCCGGGCGCTTGCCCTTGGCATCATCGACCGGGTCTGTGACGACTACGCCGATGCGTTGAACGGCGCTGACCTGGTCATGCTGGCCGCGCCGGTGGCGCAGACGGGGCCGATCCTGGCCGCGCTGCTGCCGCACCTGGCGCCCGGCACGGTCGTCACCGACGCCGGCAGCACCAAGTGCGACGTCGTTGCAGCAGCCCGCGCGGTACTCGGCGAGCGCGTGCACCAGTTCGTGCCCGGCCACCCGATCGCCGGCAGCGAAGCGAATGGCCCCGATGCCGCACTGGCCGGCCTGTACCAGGGCAAGAAGGCCGTGCTCACGCCGCTGCCGGAGAACGCATCAGGCGACGTCGAACGGGTCGCTGCCGCCTGGCGCGCCTGCGGCGCCGTGATCCACCAGTTGACGCCCCAAGACCATGACCGCGTGTTCGCTGCCGTCAGCCATCTGCCGCATCTGCTGGCGTACGCGCTGGTGGACGACCTCGCCGGCAAGCCGCACGCGGACATGCTGTTCCAGTACGCCGCCAGCGGCTTTCGCGACTTCACGCGCATCGCCGGTTCGTCGCCCGAAATGTGGCGCGACATCAGCCTGGCCAACCAGGCCGCGCTGTTGACCGAGCTGGATGCCTATCTGGCACAATTAACGACGATGCGGACCATGCTGGCTGCCGGCGACGGGGCCGGATTGCACGATATCTATGCGAACGCGCAGCGCGCCCGCCACGAGTGGCAGATCGCCATCGAAGCCGATCACGGGCAAAATGCGCCGCGCGCGCCTATTCAGGAAAACACATGACGCAGCAAAAACACTATCCGCAGCATATCGACCTCGAACCTGTGCTGCACGCGGCGGGCACAGTGCGGCTGCCGGGCTCCAAGAGCATCTCGAACCGCACGCTGCTGCTGGCCGCGCTGGCCGAGGGCACGACCACCATTCACGACATGCTGGCGTCGGACGACACGATGGTCATGCTGGGCGCGCTGCGCTCGCTGGGCATCCGCTGGGATGAAGTCGACGAGCGCACGGTCATCGTGCATGGCAACGGCGGCGTGCTGCCCGAATCTGCGGCCGATCTGTTTATGGGCAATGCCGGCACCGCGATCCGGCCGCTGACGGCGGCGCTGGCCGTGATCGGCGGCGACTACACGCTGCATGGCGTCTCGCGCATGCACGAACGCCCGATCGGCGACCTGGTCGACGCGCTCAACGCCGTCGGCGCGCAGATCGAGTACACGGGTGAAGCGGGCTTTCCGCCGCTGCGCATCCGTCGCGGCCACATCACGGCCAACCGCATGGCGGTGCGCGGCAATGTGTCGAGCCAGTTCCTGACCGCGCTCTTGATGGCCGCGCCGCTGATGGCCACCACGCATCCGGTATCCATCGATGTCGTCGGCGAGCTGATTTCCAAGCCGTATATCGAGATCACGCTGAACCTGATGCGCCGCTTTGGCGTCGAGGTCGAGCAGAACGGCTGGGCCTCGTTCACCGTGCAGCCGGGTCAGCGCTATCAGAGCCCGGGCACGATCCACGTCGAAGGCGATGCCTCGTCGGCATCGTACTTCCTGGCCGCCGGCGCGATCGCGGGCGGACCGGTGCGCGTCGAAGGCGTCGGTGAACACAGCATCCAAGGCGACGTGCGCTTTGCCGATGCGCTCGAACGCATGGGCGCCATCGTCACGCGTGGCGAGAACTGGATCGAGGTGCAATCGAATGGCGTGCTGAAGGCCATCGACGCCGACTTCAACCACATCCCGGATGCGGCGATGACGATTGCGGTGGCGGCACTGTACGCCGACGGCCCGAGCACGCTGCGCAATATCGCCAGCTGGCGCGTGAAGGAAACCGATCGCCTGAGCGCGATGGCGACCGAACTGCGCAAGGTCGGCGCCGAGGTGGAGGAGGGGCCGGACTACATCCGCATCACGCCGCCGGACGAACTCAAGCCCGCCACGATCGACACCTACGACGACCACCGGATGGCGATGTGCTTCTCGCTGGCGTCGCTGGACGGCAAGGCGCGGCGCGGCAACGCGATGCGGATCAACGATCCGAAGTGCGTCGCCAAGACCTTCCCCGACTATTTCGAAGCGTTTGCGGGCATTGCGCGCAACGAGCTGTTTTAATCCATCTGCCCGAGCCCATGCCCAATTCAAACGTACCAGTCATCACCATCGACGGCCCGACCGCCTCCGGCAAGGGCACCGTGGCCAGCCGCGTCGCCGACCGCCTGGGCTTTCACCTTCTTGATTCGGGCGCGCTGTACCGCCTGACGGCGCTGCAGGCGCTGCGCGGCGCACTGCCGCTGTCGGACGAAGCGGGCATCGCTACGCTGGCCCAGCAGCTGCCGGCGCGCTTCCGGGATGACGTGATCTACCTGGCGGATGAGGATGTAAGCCACGCGATCCGCGCGGAAGAGGTGGGCAATATGGCGTCGAAGATCGCCGCCCTGCCGAGCGTGCGCCAGGCGCTGTTCGACCTGCAACTGGGCTTTCGCCAGGCGCCCGGACTGGTGGCCGATGGCCGCGATATGGGCACCGTGATCTTTCCCACCGCCAAGCTCAAAGTATTCCTGACCGCAAGTGCTGAGGCGCGCGCGCAACGCCGGTATAAGCAATTGATTGACAAAGGCTTTTCTGCTAATATGAACGACCTGCTTGCAGATTTACGGGCTAGAGACGAACGCGACACTGGTCGTGCAGTCGCTCCCCTGGTCGCAGCAGCTGATGCGCATATCCTGGATACCTCTGCGATGGGGGTCGACCAGGCGGTCGAGCAAGTCCTGGCCTGGTATGCGCAGAAATAAGACTTTGAATGACGTGGTGGCGGTGGTGTCAACCGGTTGCAGTCCGAACCGTAGGGCAGCGGCGCCTGAACGTCATTCCCGCGCAGGCGGGAATCCAGGTCTGCAATGCCGCCATTGGCTTGAGTCATCGCCGTGGTGGTTGCGCTGAGTAACTTGGTTCCCCGCCTACGCGGGGACGACGGTCTTTGGGTTGGCATCCTCGTTTTATATTGAGATGTCAATCGAAGACCATTGTCCTTTGGTGCTTGCGACAGCATATTGGCGATCGCAAGCGTGTTTTAACCTAACCCAGTTCAGTCCGCACTATCGTCGGTCTGCTGGCTCACATGAAATAACCAACTTTTTTATGTCTACTGCAACTACCCAAGATACTGGTATGGAAAGCTTTGCCGCCCTCTTCGAGGAATCGCTGTCGCGTCAAGACATGCGTTCGGGCGAAGTCATTTCGGCTGAAGTCGTGCGTCTGGATCACAATTTCGTGATCGTCAACGCAGGCCTGAAGTCGGAAGCGTTCATTCCAATCGAAGAATTCAAGAATGACCAGGGCGAACTGGAAGTCGCAGTAGGCGACTTCGTTTCCGTGGCCATCGAGTCGCTGGAAAACGGCTTTGGCGACACCATCCTGTCGCGCGACAAGGCCAAGCGTCTGGCTTCGTGGCTGGCGCTGGAAAAAGCAATGGAATCGGGCGAAATCGTCACCGGTACCGTCAATGGCAAAGTCAAGGGCGGCCTGACCGTTCTGACCAACGGCATCCGCGCGTTCCTGCCGGGTTCGCTGGTTGACACCCGTCCAGTCAAGGACACGACCCCATTCGAAGGCAAGACCCTCGAATTCAAGGTCATCAAGCTGGACCGCAAGCGTAACAACGTCGTGCTGTCGCGCCGCGCTGTCATCGAAGCATCGATGGGCGAAGAGCGTCAGAAGCTGATGGAAACGCTGAAAGAAGGTACCGTCGTTACCGGTATCGTCAAGAACATCACCGACTATGGCGCATTCGTCGACCTGGGCGGCATCGATGGTCTGCTGCACATCACCGACCTGGCATGGCGTCGCGTGCGTCACCCATCCGAAGTCCTGTCGGTTGGCCAAGAGATCACCGCCAAGGTCCTCAAGTACGATCAAGAGAAGAACCGCGTCTCGCTGGGCGTCAAGCAGCTGGGCGACGATCCATGGACCGGTCTGTCGCGTCGTTACCCACAGAGCACCCGCCTGTTCGGTAAAGTCACGAACCTCACCGACTACGGCGCGTTCGTCGAAGTCGAGCAGGGTATCGAAGGTCTGGTCCACGTGTCCGAAATGGACTGGACCAACAAGAACGTGGCACCAAACAAAGTTGTCCAGCTGGGCGACGAAGTGGAAGTCATGGTTCTGGAGATCGACGAAGAGCGCCGCCGTATTTCGCTGGGCATGAAGCAGTGCAAAGCAAATCCATGGGACGACTTCGGCATGACCCACAAGAAGGGCGACAAGGTCAAGGGTTCGATCAAGTCGATCACCGACTTCGGCGTGTTCATCGGCCTGCCAGGCAACATCGATGGTCTGGTGCACCTGTCGGACCTGTCGTGGACCGAAGCCGGCGAAGAAGCCGTGCGTCGCTTCAAGAAAGGCGACGAACTGGAAGCCGTGGTTCTGGCCATCGACGTCGAGCGCGAGCGTGTTTCGCTGGGCGTGAAGCAGCTGGAAGGCGACCCGTTCAACACCTACTCGTCGATGAACGACAAGGGTTCGCTGGTCACCGGTACCGTGAAATCGGTTGAGCCAAAAGGCGCCGTGATCTCGCTGTCGGAAGAAGTCGAAGGCTACCTGCGCGCTTCGGAAATCTCGCGTGACCGCGTTGAAGATGCTGGCACCCACCTGAAAGTCGGCGACACCGTCGAAGCTCTGGTGATCAACATCGATCGCAAGGCTCGCAGCATCCAGCTGTCGATCAAGGCGAAAGACAATGTCGATACGCAAGAAGCAATGAGCAAGCTGTCGAACGACAACAGCGCTGCTTCGGGCACGACCAGCCTGGGCGCACTGCTCAAGGCCAAGTTCGATAACAAGAACTAATCAGGTAAGCCCTGAGGAGCTTGCAGATGACCAAGTCCGAGCTGATCAACCGACTGGCTGAGCGTTATTCTCAGCTGGTGGCAAAGGATGCGGAGTTTGCTGTCAAGACCATCCTCGATGCGATGACCAACGCCCTGGCGACCGGGCAACGCATCGAGATCCGTGGTTTCGGCAGTTTCTCGCTGAACAGCCGTCCGCCGCGTATCGGCCGCAATCCGAAGTCCGGCGACAAGGTGATGGTGCCCGAAAAACGGGTGCCGCACTTCAAGCCGGGCAAGCAGTTGCGCGAGCAGGTGGACGCGATGGTCGGGCAACCGATCATCAACGATTGAGTCAGTGCTGGCACCAAGAAACGGCATCCGCGAGGATGCCGTTTTTTTATGGCCTGTCGAGGCAAGCAGCGGCCCAACGTCGCACGGTATTTTGAAATATGATGGCGGATATGCGACACTTCGCCCTTACTCCATTGTCTAGCGGAACCTGTTGATGAAATTCGTCTCGACCATTGTCGGATTTGTCCTGTTCATCCTGTTCTTCGGCTTCGCGCTGAAGAACACGAAAGAGGTCGACCTGCATTTTTTCCTCGACTATGAACTGCGCGGCCCCCTCGTGCTGATGCTGCTGGCGTTCTTCGTCGCCGGCGCTGCCTTTGGCATCCTGGCACTGGCGCCGACCGTGTTCCGTCAGCGCCGCGAAAAATGGCAGCACAAGTACACCATCCAGGCCCTGCAAAGCGCCGCCGGCACCGGTGTGGTCGCGACCACGCCACCGCCGCCGGATGCCGTCCCACCGGTTGCACCCCGCCACTAACAACAAGAACACCATGGATTTCGAACTCTGGATGCTGCTTGGCATCCCCTTCTTCTTTGGCCTGGGCTGGCTCGCCGCCCGCGTCGACATCAACGAGGTGGTTTCCGAGTCGCGCACGCTGCCGCGTGGCTACTTCAAGGGCCTGAACCACCTGCTCAACGACCAACCCGACAAGGCCATCGATTCGTTCATCGAGATCGTCAAGCTCGACCCTGAATCGAGCGACATGCACTTCGCGCTGGGCAATCTGTTTCGTCGCCGCGGCGAGACCGAACGCGCCATTCGCGTGCACCAGAACCTGCTCGCGCGCCCTGACTTGCCGAGCGACGAAAAAGCGCACGCACAGTACGAACTGGGCATCGACTACCTGAAGGCAGGTCTGCTCGACCGCGCCGAGGAATCGTTCAATGGCCTGGCCGACACACCATACGCGGTGCAGGCGCGCCGCTCGCTGCTGGAAATTTACCAGCGCGAAAAGGAATGGAAGCGCGCCATCGAAGCGGCTCAGGATTTGCAGGCGTCTGGCGCCGGCGCGCGCCAGATCGAAATCGCCCAGTTCTATTGCGAACTGGCGGCCGACGCGCTGGTGCACATGGCGCCGAGCGACGCGATGCTGCTATTGGACAAGGCGCTCGAAGCGAATCGCCACAGCGTGCGCGCGACCATCCTGCGCGGCGACGCGCTGCTGGCCCAGGGCGATGTGGAAGAAGCGCTCAAGACCTGGCGCCGCGTGGAGCAGCAAAGCGTGCCGCACGTGGCCCTGGTGGCCGCGCGCCTGATGGATGGCTACCGCAAGGTGGGCCGGCCGCAGGAAGGCGTGAACCTGCTGCGCTCGTACCTGGCCGAGGCCTCGTCGATCGACCTGATCGAAGTCGTGTTCAAAGCCGTGATCGAGCTCGATGGCGTCGAAGCGGCCAAGGGGCTGGTGGTGGAAGAGCTGCGCCGCAACCCGACGCTGCTTGGCCTGGATAAATTGCTGGAAGCGCGCCTGATGGATGCGCCGGCCCATGTCTGGGAAGAGCTGTCGATGGTCAAGAACCTGGTGCAGCGTTACACGCAGAAGCTGGCGCGCTACCAGTGCAGCCACTGCGGTTTCAAGGCGCGTCAGTTCTACTGGCAATGCCCGGGCTGCAACCGCTGGGATTCCTACCCGCCACGCCGCACCGAAGAACTCAATGTGATGAACTGACGGTCCATCAAACGATGCCAATGACAAGCTCCACGCCCATGACCCCGAGCCGCCTGCTGGTGGCCGACGATTACCGCCAGCAGGCGGCCCCCGAACTGTCCGCCGTGCGCCTGCTGGTGGTGGGCGACGTGATGCTCGACCGCTACTGGTTCGGCGACGTCTCGCGCATTTCGCCGGAAGCGCCGGTGCCCGTCGTGCGCATCGAGCGGCGCGAAGAGCGCCTGGGTGGCGCCGCCAACGTGGCGCGCAATGCCGCGGCGCTGGGCGCCCATACGGGCCTGCTGGGTGTGGTGGGGGCCGATGAGGCGGGCGATGAAGTCGAGCGCCTGCTGCAGGGTGCGGGCATCCACAGCTACCTCAAGCGCGACGACGCCATCTCGACCATCATCAAGCTGCGCGTCATCGGACGCCAGCAGCAGATGGTGCGCATCGATTTCGAAGACGCGCCGACAGAGACCGTGCTGCGCGACAAGCTCAGCCAGTTCAAGGCGCTGCTGCCCGATTACGACGTGATCATCCTGTCCGATTACAACAAGGGCGCGCTGGTCAATGTCGCCGAGATGATTGCGCTGGCGCGCGCTGCCGGCAAGATCGTGCTGGTCGATCCGAAAGGCGACGACTTCACGCCGTACAAAGGCGCGAGCATCCTGACGCCCAACCGCGCCGAACTGCAGCGTGTCGTCGGTGGCTGGAAGAGCGAGACGCAATTGCTCGAAAAAGCGCAGGCACTGCGCGTGGAACTGGGCCTGGATGCGCTGCTCTTGACGCGCTCCGAAGAGGGCATGAGCCTGTTTACGGCCGGTGAAGTGCTGCACGTGAATGCCGATGCGCGCGAAGTATTCGACGTCTCGGGCGCCGGTGACACGGTGATTGCGACGCTGGCCACGATGCTGGGCACGGGCGCGCCGCTGGGCGAAGCGCTGGTGACGGCCAACCGCGCCGGCGGCATCGTCGTCGGCAAGCTGGGCACGGCCACCGTGACCCGCGACGAGCTGTTCCCCTCCTGATTTGCCTCAAGCCCGGCCCGTCAACGACGCGCCGGGCGATCCGTTGAAAGACCGATGGGCGGCGTCGCCGTCCAGCGTCTTCAACCAACGGAGAAATTCAATGATCAAGAAACTGATGCTTGCCTTTGCCGCGCTGGCCGTCTCGGGCAGCATGGCGTTTGCCCAGGTCGACGTGAACAAGGCCGATGTTGCCGCGCTCGATGGCGTCAAGGGCGTAGGGCCGAGCATGTCCAAGGCCATCCTCGACGAACGCGCCAAGGGCGAGTTCAAGGACTGGGCCGACCTGCAAACGCGCGTCAAGGGCATGGGCGATAAAAAGGCCGCCAGGCTGAGTCAGTCCGGGCTGGTCGTCAACGGCAAGGGCAAGGAAGGTGTCGCCGCCAAGCCCGCTGCCGCCAAGGGCGACAAGTCGGCGGCCAAACCGGCCGACGCAAAAACCGCAACATGACATGTATTGACTGACAGCGTCACGGGCGCGTGGCAAGATGTTCCAGCTCTTCAAGATCGTGCTTGAACATCAATATCAGAAAGGTCGTCATGCCTCACGCCCGTGTTTCAACCGCCCTGTTGGCAGCCCTGCTGGCTGCTGCAGGCGTCGCTTCAGCTGCTACGCCAGTGGCCACGCCCGCCACACCGAAACAACCCGATATCACCGCGCAGCAAGCCCAGATCACGAAGATCCTCGGTGAAGTCTCGCAGCAGCGCATCGAAGGCCATATCCGCAAGCTGGTCAGCTTCGGCACGCGCCACACGATGTCCGAGACCGAGTCGCCAACGCGCGGCATCGGCGCTGCCCGCCGCTGGATCAAGGCCGAGCTCGAGCGCTGCGGCGCCGGCACGCCATTGCAGGTCACGTATGACAGCCACGTCGCGCCCGTCTCGGCGCGCATCACCAAGCCGACCGAGATCGTCAACGTCGTCGCGACGCTGCCGGGCACGCAGGCCGCTTCCAGAGAGCGCATGTACGTGGTGAGCGGTCACTATGACTCGCGCGCCTCGGACGTGATGGACGCCACCTCGGATGCCCCGGGCGCGAACGACGATGCATCGGGCACTGCCGCGATCATGGAACTGGCGTGCGTGATGGCCAAATACAAGTTTGACGCGACGCTGGTCTTCATGGCCGTGGCCGCCGAAGAGCAGGGCCTGATCGGCGCCCGCCACTGGGCCGTTGGCGCGCGTGAAAAGAACTGGAACGTGGCCGGCATGTTCACCAACGACATCATCGGCAGCTCAAAGGGTGACGATGGCAAGATCGACAACAAGCAGGTGCGCCTGTTCGCCCAGAGTATCCCGGCGACCAAGGAAATGAGCGAGGCCGTGCGCCAGCTGGTGGCCACGGGCGGCGAGAACGATTCGCTCTCGCGCCAGCTCGCGCGCCACACCAAAGAGCAGGGCGAGCGCTACGTGAAAGGCTTCAAGGTCAGCGTGATCCAGCGGCATGACCGCTATCTGCGCGGGGGTGACCACATGCCGTTCCTGGAACAGGGCTACGCCGCGCTGCGCTTTACCGAACCAGCCGAAGACTTCGCGCACCAGCACCAGGACCTGCGCACCGAAAGTGGCAAGGTGTATGGCGACACGATCGACCACGTCGACTTCGACTACATCGCCAAGGTCACGCGCGTGAACGGCGCTGCGATGGCCTCACTCGCAATGGCGCCGGCCGCGCCGCAAGAGGTCAAGCTGCGTACCGCGGGCCTGACCAACGATTCCACACTGGTCTGGAAAGCCAATGCCGAGCCCGACCTGGCCGGTTACCGCATCGTCTGGCGCGACACGACCAGCGCCAATTGGGAAGGTTCGAAGTGGGTCGGCAACGTGACGGAAGCCACGCTCGACCTGTCGAAAGACAATGTCTTCTTTGGCGTGCAGGCCGTCGACAAGGACGGCAACGTCAGCGTCGCGACGTATCCGCTGCCGCTGCGTTAAGCCGGTCGCCGCGTCGTGAAACTGACCATCGTCCTGTGCACCGTTGCGGTTGGCTGGTGCGCAGTCGCGCTGCCGGCTGCAGCCCAGGTCTACAAATGCGTCGACCCAAAGACCGGGGCGAAGACGTATTCCGACTCGGGCTGCGCCCGCAGCGCGCAGCGCACGACGATGGAGGCACTGCCGCCAGTCCTCAAGCGTTCGGCGCAGGCGGCGCAGTCCGCTCCGGCACCCGTGCAGGACTGGCGTGCGCAGGAGGAGCGTGGCGGCTTGCAGGCAGGTGCGGCCGATCCGGTCGGCTCGATCGCGCCGCCGCAGGGTGACCCGAACTCGTACGAGTGCGAGCAGGCGAAAAGGAAGCTGGCAGTGCGCCGAAGCCGCGTCACCAACTTCGCGTCCGATGCGAAGGAACCCGTCATCGACGTCAACCGCATCTGCGGCTACTTCATGCCTCCGAATCCCGTGCCGGGCCAGCTGATGCGCCAGGGTACGCGCTGAACACCAGTCTTTGCAGCCGCCGCTTGTCGTGACCGGCGGCTGCGCCGACGCCCGCGTGCGTCTCGGATTAAAATGGTGTTTTGGTATCGCAAGGAATAGAGAACGCAATGGCATACAAGACCATCGAATCGACGATCGGCAACACGCCGCTCGTGCAGCTGCAGCGCCTCCCGGGCGCCGAGAACGCGGCTCGCAACAACATCATCCTGGGCAAGCTCGAAGGCAACAACCCGGCCGGCTCCGTCAAGGACCGGGCGGCGATGTCGATGCTGCGCGGCGCCGAACTGCGCGGCCAGATCAAGCCGGGCGACACGCTGATCGAAGCGACCAGCGGCAATACCGGCATCGCGCTGGCAATGGCCGCCGCGATCCTCGGCTACAAGATGATCCTCCTGATGCCCGATAACCTGTCGATCGAACGCCGCCAGAGCATGGCCGCGTATGGCGCGCAGATCATCCTCACGCCCAAGTCGGGCGGTATGGAATACGCGCGCGACATGGCCGAACAGATGCAGAAGGACGGCCAGGGCATCATCCTCGACCAGTTTGCGAACGACGACAATCCGCGTGCGCACTACGAGAGCACGGGCCCGGAAATCTGGCGTGACACCGACGGGCGCGTCACGCACTTCGTCAGCGCCATGGGCACGACCGGTACCATCATGGGCGTGTCGCGCTATCTGAAGGAGCAGAACGAGGCGGTGCGCATCATCGGCGCGCAGCCCGAAGAAGGCTCGTCAATCCCGGGCATCCGCAAGTGGCCCGAGGCCTACCTGCCCAAGATCTACGACAAGGCGCGCGTCGACCAGGTCGAGAGCGTGAGCCAGGCAGCGGCCGAGCAGATGGCGCGTCGCATGGCGGCCGAGGAGGGCATCTTCTGCGGCATCTCGGCTGCCGGCGCCTGTGAAGTGGCGCTGCGCATCGCGCAGACCGTCGAGAACGCGACCATCGTGTTCATCGTCTGCGACCGGGGTGATCGCTACCTGTCCACGGGTGTGTTTCCTGCATGATAAATGGCGCAGTCAGCGTGATTCCACGTTGGTTGCGCCCGTAAAAAAGGCCGCCTGGTTCACAGGCGGCCTTCAAATCAGTCCTTGGACTGCCTAGACCTTTCCATCGGCGTTGCGCCAATTTCCTTCGGTCGTCCGCCAATGCGGCGGCTCATACGCCCGCGCGGGCGTATGCACTACGGGTACTGGCCGTGCCATACGGCGCCGGCCCGGTCAATCCTGGCAAGACGACAAACGCAGGCGCCGTGAAGCGCCCGGCATCTGTCAGTCCTTCATTGCCGGGACTGCGCCTTCTTTTGGCTTGAACTGCTTGTCGCTGATGCGGAACTTTGCACGGCGATCGCCCATCAGGTAGCGCAGGTCACGGATCGACAGGTCGCTTACTTCGTGCATGCGGATCAGCAGCGAGGCGCCGACCGGCAGGCGGTGGTGACGGATTTTCGAGATCACCGGCGGCGCGACTTCCAGTGCGCGCGACAGCGCTGCGTCATTCTTCAGGCGCAGGTTCTCGATCAACGTATCGAGCAGGCGATTCGGGTTGTACTGAAGCAGCTCGTCGCCTTCCGAATCGCTGTTCATATCAATGCCGACTTGGTTAGTCATGATTCATAGTCCTTAGGGGTTAGTGCGGAGTCATCAACATCTACAACGTCGAGTCCGTTTTTACTTTCGTAAATTTCTATTCAATTGTACAACTATTTCGATACCGATACTCATGAGCAAGCCGGAATCGTTTCTTTCGATTCGGTTATCGTTGTCTACTTGCAACAATAGCCGCAATGCAATTCTCTCATATAGTCACGTGAAAGAACTATTGTTTTTTGATTAATCAATAGTGTACGGGCATCCAGCGTTTGATGCCGCACAGTATGGAAATTGCTAACTAAAAGGAAAGAAAATGGGGAGTATGACTACATTCGTAATATATTTAGTACGAATAATTGCAAGATGTCTTTGCATACCCCTGGGGGGTATGCAGGCGAATGCTGATCAGCAATATTGAAAGTTGGCCGGAAACTTGTTACAAAAGATTACAAAATTTCCCGCTAGGCAAGGGAGGGTTTCTTGCCTCACTCCGGCCGGGCAGCACGCACGGCGCGGCCCAGATCGACGACGGACATCGCATAGAAATAGCTGCGGTTGTATTTGGTGATGGCGTAGAAATTATCGTTGGCGACCCAGTACTCGGTCGGCTCGGCGCCGTTCTGCAGGTCGATCAAACCGTACAGCGTCTCCGCGGGCAGGGCCGTGCCGGTCACGACGCCGGCCGCGCGCAGCGCTTCGGGAAGCAGCGTCGCTTCCAGGCCGAGTCCGAGCAGGGGCTCCCAGGCGCGGGTGGGCGACACATCGGCGGCATACGCCACGGGGCCGCGATGCTCTGCGTTCCAGCCATGCTGGACCAGGAAGTTCGCCACGCTGCCGATTGCGTCCACGCTGGAGCCGCGCAGGTCGACCCGGCCGTCGTTGTCGAAGTCCACGCCATACTTGAGGATATTGCTTGGCATGAACTGCGGCATGCCGACGGCGCCGGCAAACGAACCGAGCAGCGAGAACGGATCGTAGCCGCGCTCGCGCGCCAGTATCAGCGTGCTGGAAAGTTCGTCGCGGAAGAACGCCTGGCGCGCGACCTGGTTTGGCGCATCCGGATAGGCAAACGCCAGCGTGGTGAGCGAGTCGAGCACGCGGAAGCGCCCGGTGTCGCGGCCGTAGATGGTTTCGATGCCGATGATGCCGACGATGATCTCGGCCGGCACGCCATACGCCGCCTCGGCGCGTTTGAGCGCCTCGGCATTGGCTTCCCAGAAGCGCACGCCGGCGCGGATCCGGATCGGCTCGATGAAGCGGGCGCTGTAGGCTTGCCAGTTCTTTGGCTTGCCCGGCGGTGCCGGCTTGACCAGCTGCACGGCCGTATCGATGTAGCGCACCTGGCCGAACAGCGTTTCCAGCGCCGCGCGCTCGAAGCCGTGCTGCGCGACCATCCCGTCGATGAACTCGCGCACCGGCTGCCATTCGAGGAAGTTGACATGCTCGTTGTCGGTATCGACGACGCTGGCCACGGCGGCGCCGGCAGCGGCCACTGGCGCGGCCTTGGCAGCCGTGCGGCGTGCCTTGGAGGATTTGGCCTTCGCCGCTGCTGTGGATTTCGCGGTCTTGGCCTTGGCCTTCGCTTGCGCACTGCGCGTCTGGGTATCGGAAGAAGGGGCGGCGAGCGCATCGCCATGCGCGCTGGCGGCAAGCGCGAGCGCGGCGAACAGGGTAACAATTAATTTCATCTGACTTGCGACAATAGACTTTTCAAGGTGGCGTGGAGCCGTGGATCGGCTGCGGGCGCTGCGTAGCGCCAGGCGCTGTAACGACGCAGGAAGGTGACGGCGGCCTCGCGGGCAGGGGGCGCCAGGACCTGCGCGCCGGCGGCGGTAGCAGCATCGGTGGCAAGGATGCGCGCCGCGTAGGCGCTTGGCCCTTCGTCTTGCGCGCGCGGCAGGCCGGCCTGGCCCAGACGCTTGCACAAGACCGAGTATAGAGCATCGATCGGGTCGATTTCGCGACGGCGCCGCAAAATGTTCATCCCCCACCAGGCCAGTCCGGCCAGCACCAGCACGACGCCGAACGGCCAGGCCAGCAATTTGTCCTGCAAGCCCTGCACAACGCTGCGCTGGCGTTCCGGCGTGTAGTTCAGCACCCACTGGTTCCAGCCGTTGTTGAGCGCGCCCATCGCGTTGCGCACGTCGGCCAGCCACGCACCGGCCTGCAGCCCGAACGGGTTCACGCCGCGCAGCGCGTCGATGCCGAAGGGCGCGGGCCGCTCCGTGGCCCGGTTCGTCCCCGACTGCACACGTTCCGGCGCCACTGCCGCCGTCGGATCGACGCGCAGCCAGCCGCGGCCCGCGATCCAGACTTCGGCCCAGGCGTGGGCATCCGACTGGCGCACCGTCATGAAGCCGTCGATGGGATTGCGTTCGCCGCCCTGGTAGCCGGTCACGACGCGTGCGGGCACGCCGGCTGCGCGCATCAGGAACACGAACGCGCCCGAGTAATGCTCGCAAAAGCCGGAGCGCGTCCCGTACAGGAATTCATCGACCGTATGGCGACCCAGCAGCGGCGGGGCGAGCGTGTATTCAAACGGCTGCTCGCGGAACTGGCGCAGCACGGCGTCGACCCGCGCGGCCGGATCGCCCAGCGCGCGCAAGGCCCTGCCGGCAGCCAGTGCGCGCGGATTGAAGCCATACGGCAGCAACAGCCAGCGATTGGTGTCCGCCAGTACCGGACCGCGCTGCAGCGCATACTCGACGTGCGAGCTGGCGCGGTAGCGCACGCGGCTTGCCAGCGGCGCGTCGGCCGTCAGTTCGAACTGCGGCGAGATGCGCAGTTCGTGGCCCGGCACGACGGGCAGTTCGCCCGGCATCTCGAGCGCGAACACCCAGCGCGACTGCGACGGTTCGAGCGTGACTTCGTACTCCAGCCCCGGCCCGCCGACCGACAAACGCAGGTTGCGGCCCGATGCGCTGTTCTCGCCACGACGCCAGGTCAGGCCGTCGAAGGCGTCGAGCACCGGGCCGCGCCAGTACAGCTGGGGTGCCAGCGGCGGCGTGCCAAAGAAGCGCACGCGAAACGCCGGCTCTTCGGACAGTGCCAGGTTCGACATCTGGCCCGGCGCCATCTGGTCCGACAGGCCCGAGGTACCGGCGCCGGGGCCGCCCGGCATGCTCCACAGCGGACCCTGGATGCGCGGGAACACGACAAACAGCGCGATCGCGATCGGCGCGGCAAAGGCCAGCATGCGCGCGGCCATCGCCAGGCGCGTGCGCAGTGGCGGCACGGCGCCGGTGAACTGGAACGACAGCTGCGTGGCCAGCAGCAGCAGCACCGACGCCACCATCATGATGGCCGTGCCGATGCCCTGCGCGTAGAAGAAGTTGGTGAGCACCAGGAAGAAGCACAGGAACACGACGACGAACAGATCGCGCCGCGCGTGCATCTCGAGCATCTTGAAGGCCACCAGCAGCACCAGCATCGCCACGCCGGCGTCCTTGCCGAGCAAAGTGTCGTAGCTGAACTGCACGCCGACCATGGCGGCAATCGCAATCGGCAGCAGCACGATGGCCTTGGGCATGCGCTTGCCGCGCAGCGTGATCGCGGCGCGCCAGCCCAGCGTGGCCGCGCACAGCAGCGAGACCCACCACGGCAGGTGCAGCGCGTGCGGCGCCAGCACCAGCACCGCGCTGGCCAGGAGCAGCAAGGTATCAGCCTTGTCGCGCGGTAGTGGGGTACGCAGCAAGGTCATGCGGGGTCCTGGATGCCGTACAAGGCCAGCGCGCGCAGGCACGCCGCCTGGTGCGCGGCGCCACTCCCGGCGTCGATGCGCACGTGGCCCAGGTGAAAGGCGTAGGGCAGGGCGCGGCTTTCCGCTTCCAGCACCCAGCGCGTCAGGCGCGCCAGGCGCAGTTCGACGTCGAGGTTGCGTGGCAGGCGGTCGAAGTCGAGCACCAGTTCGTCGCCCCCACCGCCTTCGAAGTGTTTCGTCACCAGTTGCCCGCCGATGCTGGGATCGAGCCGCGCGATCTGGCGCCACGCCATCTGGCGCGGCGAGTCGCCCGCCTGGTAATTGCGTACGCCGGCAAAATCATCGTAACCGGCCGTGCGCACGCTGTTGCCGCCGCCGCCTTGCAGCGGCAGGCCGGGCGCGCCGTCTTCGGGCCGTGGATAGACCAGCACGCGCGCGGCGGGCCGCCAGTAACTCCAGGCGACGAACAGGCCAAGGGGAAAGCGCGTTGACAGTTTCACGCGCCCCGGCGCGGCCCAGCCACGCGCGGTGGTTGGCAGCGTCAGCGTGACGGTGGCCTGCGTGCCGGCGGCGATGTCGGCAACGTGACGTGCCTCGGGCCAGTCGGCAAAATCGGCGCGCACGGCGTAGCGCGCCAGGCGCGTGCGGTTGATGACCTGCAGCTCGAACTGGGCGACCTCGCCCGCAAACACGGGCGCCGTGCGCCCCTGCTGCAGGCGCAGCTGCGCCAGATTGCGGTAGGTGGCGACCATGTCGACCAGTGCGCATGACAAGGCCAGGAAGGTCAGGCCGAAGCCCAGGCCCAGTCCGTAATTGACCGAGCCAACCAGCAGCACGGCCAGCAGCAGCACGAAGCCGAGGCCCGCGCGCGACGGCACGATGAACACGCGGCGCTGGCTGATGACCACCTCGCCCGCATCCAGCGCGCCGCCGCGCGGCAGCCACACGCCCGTCGTGCGGCGCAACCAGCCCCGTAGCGCCAGCGCCATCAGACCGGGACCGCCTTTTGCAGTTGCAGCACCAGATCGCGGCTGGCCAGTGCCGTGCCATGCGCGGCGCGCAGTGGTCGCAGGCGGTGCGCGCAGACCGGCACCAGGACGGCCTGGATGTCCTCGGGGAGCACGTGGTCGCGCCCTTCGAGCGCGGCCCACGCGCGCCCGGCCTGCAGCAGCGCGATCGCGGCGCGTGGCGACAGGCCTTCGGCGAACATGCCGTTCTGGCGCGACGCCTGCGCCAGCGCCTGCACATACGTGATCAGGGCGCCGGATGCGTGGATCGTGCGCAGCTGGCGCCGGGCTTCGGCCAGTTCGGCGGCCTGCATCGCCGGCTGCAGCGTCTTGAGCATCGCGCGCCGGTCTTCGCCCATCAGCAGCGCGCGTTCGGCGGCGGCGTCCGGGTAGCCCAGCGTCAGGCACATCAAAAAGCGGTCGAGCTGCGACTCGGGCAGCGGGAACACGCCGACCTGGTTGGCCGGGTTCTGCGTGGCGATGACAAAGAAGGGTTCGGGCAGCGCGCGCGTGACGCCGTCGGCCGAGACCTGGTGTTCTTCCATCGCTTCGAGCAGGCCCGACTGGGTCTTGGGCGTGGCGCGGTTGATCTCGTCGGCCAGCAGCACCTGCGTGAAGATCGGGCCCGGATGGAACACGAACTCGTTCTTTTCGCGTTCATAGATCGAGATGCCGGCGACGTCGGCCGGCAGCAGATCGCTCGTGAACTGCACGCGGTTAAAGCGCAGCCCCAGCGAAATGGCCAGCGCGTGCGCCAGCGTGGTCTTGCCGACGCCCGGCAGGTCGTCGAGCAGCAGGTGGCCGCCGGCCAGCAGGCAGGTCAGGGCCAGGCGCACTTGCTGGTCCTTGCCGACCACCACCTCGTTGACCTGGCGTGCGACGGCGTGCAATTTGTTGAACATGGTTGGCTCTACGTTATTCGGTACATGGAACAGGGCGGCAGTCGTGGCGCGCATGCATGATTGACAACGCGGCACAGCAGCGCTGCGGCCTGCCGTGGTAGATTAGCGTCATTGGCAATCTTCATACGTCGACAGCAACAGCCGTCCCAAGGGATTCTATGCGAGAACGGCGCGGCAAGGTGTGAATGGATGAGCACAGGCGGAGACCGAGCATCATGAGTACAGCGATTTACAGCCACCCCGACTGCCTGCGGCACGAGATGGGCGATTGGCACCCCGAGTCCCCGGCCCGCCTGCGGGCGATCGACGACCAGTTGATCCTGGCGCGCCTGGATGGCCTGATCGAGCAGCGCAGTGCGCCGCTGGCCGACACCGCGCAGATCCTGCGCAACCACACGGCGGGCGCGCTGGCGCTGGTGCGCGACCACATACCGGCCACGCCGGGCGACTATTACCCGCTCGATGGCGACACGTCGCTCAATCAGTACAGCTACCAGGCGGCGCTGCGCGCAGCCGGCGCCGCGGTAGCGGCAACCGACGACGTGATCGCCGGCACGGTCACCAACGCGTTCTGCTCGGTGCGCCCGCCGGGCCACCACGCGACGCCCACCGAGCCGATGGGCTTTTGCCTCTTCAACAACGTGGCCATCGCCGCGCGCCACGCGCTCGAGGCGCACGGGCTGGAGCGTGTCGCGATCATTGATTTCGATGTCCATCACGGCAACGGCACGGCCGACGCTTTTCGCGACGATCCGCGTGTGCTGATGGCGAGCTTCTTCCAGCACCCGTTCTTTCCGTACACCGAACCCGAGCCGATTACCGCCACCTGCGTCAACGTACCGGTGCCGGCGCGCTGCGAGGGCGACACCGTGCGCCAGCTGGTGCAGGACCAGTGGCTGCCGGCGCTGCATGCATTCAAGCCGCAGATGATTTTTGTCTCGGCCGGCTTTGACGGCCATCGCGACGACGACATGGGCGGCATCGGGCTGGTCGAGGCGGACTACGCCTGGATCACGCGGCAGGTGCTGGCCGTGGCCAACGAATACGCCGGCGGGCGCATCGTCAGCTGTCTCGAAGGCGGTTACGAATTGTCGTCGCTGGCGCGCAGCGTGGTGGCGCACCTGAAGGTGCTGGCCGATCTCGAATAGTCGGGAACCGCGGCGGCATTCTGCTCTCTAACGTAGCACCGGCACGAGCCGGGCAGCGAGGAGACCAGCATGAAGCACCGCCGCATCCCGTACGCCTTCTATGTTCTTTGCACCGCGTGCCTGCTGCTGGCCAGCACCGTCGCGAGCGCCGCCAATTACACGCTCTGGATCAACGGCCGCAGCAGCGG
Source organism: Telluria sp. ZT3P26 (assembly GCF_059686035.1). Taxonomy (NCBI): domain Bacteria; kingdom Pseudomonadati; phylum Pseudomonadota; class Betaproteobacteria; order Burkholderiales; family Oxalobacteraceae; genus Telluria; species Telluria sp. ZT3P26. The sequence goes on from NZ_JCASII010000005.1 coordinate 60,107, forward strand.
TGGCGCGCCCGGCAACTACAGCGACTTTCGCTACTGGGGCCCGGCCGCGACGCCTGCCGGCATCAACAAGCAGGCGGTCAACTGGGACGGGCGCAGCAGCATCGCGTCGCAAAGCGGCCGCGTGCGCGATGCGCTCGACTGCTTCTGTACGGGCCAGAACTGGTGCTATATCGCCGCCTATAGCGCGGGCGACCTGCTGCTCGGCTACACGCTGGCCAATTACGGCGGCTCGGCGCGCGCCGTGACGAATGCCGGCGCGAACGCCAGCGGCGTGTGCGTTGCCAGTGGCGGCGTGCAGACGGGCTGGAACCTCAAATGGGTGCGCGTCGCGGCCGGCGCGGCGGGCGGCTCCGAGCTCGCCAACGCCGGCGCCTGGACCACCTCCGAGCCACTCGTGCAAGACCTCAAGACCAGCACCGCGCGCGCCATGTACAACCACAATGACACCCGCAACGTCTGGTTCTATCGCTACGCCGGCGCGCGCGGCACCGCGTACTCGTTCCTGTTGCCGGGCCAGGACGACGAGGTCGTGGCCTATCACAGCAGCGGCGGCGTGGCCGGCAATGCGGGCCGCGCGCTGTGCAATCCGGGTGACTGGCTGTGCGATGACCTGCGCCTGGGCACCGCGCCCAACCAGGGCGGCAGTGTCAAGTGGAGCTGGCATTCGGTCGTGTTCCGCGACGACGGTGAACGCTTCAATCACTATGGCGACGGTAACTGGGCCGGTGTCATCGGGGTCGTGCGTGAGGCGATGGTCGATACGGCCAATTAGGTCGCGACCGGCCTGGCTGGCGCTGGTCGTCACCGGTGCGCTCTTGGTCGGGCTGTTCTGGCAGCCGGACGATCCGGCGCTGCCGGTGGCTGCACCGGCGCCACCGGCCGACCTGCATTTTTTCGGTCCGGTGCCGGTTGTGCACCCTGCCGGCGAAGACGCTAGCGTGCGCCGGCGTCAGCTTGCCGGACAGGTTCGATTGACGCAGCATACCTATTGCAGCTACCTGCAGCACACGCGCTACCCGCACACATCGCGCCCGGCCGCGCAGCATCCCGACCAGCTGTATCCGAACCAGCCGGTCCGCGAATCGAATCCGATGCGGGTCGATGGTGGCGACAGCGACCCGGCCGTGCTGGTGCAGACCATGCAATCGCGCGTCTACCTGGCGGCGGGCGAGACAGTCGAATTTTCGCTGCGCGCTCTTGACGCGCACGGCGCCGCACTGCCTCTGGTGGTCACGCGTGCGCTGGCCCAGGGGATGGTTGCGCAGGGAGCTCGCCCCGCGCCGCGCATCACGCTGGCGTTCTCGCAGGAAGACGGCGGCGACTGGCGCGCCACGTTCGCGCCGCAAGCGGGCGCCCTCGCGGGCTTTCACGGCACCATCCGTAGTGAAGTGCGCTTCAGCGCGGCTGGCCGCGCGGGTGTCGTGTTGTTCGATGTGATCCATTCGCCCGAGTTGCCCGCCATCTGGACGGGCGCAGCGCATGAAACGATCGGCCCGGACGCGCTCGAATTCACGCTCCCGCTCGACGTACGCCTGGCTGGCCGCTACGTGGTCAGCGGCCGCATCGACGATGCGCTGGGCCGCCCGTTCGCACTGGCGAGCTTCAACGAGTTGCTGGGGCAGGGCACGCAGGCGGTAGCGTTGCGCGTGCATGGCAAGCTTCTGCACGACGCCGACCCTGCGCCGTCACTGCCGCTGGTGCTGCGCGATGTCGAAGGTTATCTGCTGCGCGAGAATACCGATCCGGACCGGCTGCTGCTGGCGCGCCGCGAGGGGCTCGTGCTGGTCAGCCGCACGCTGTCGCTGGCCGGCGTACCCGATAGCGAGTGGCAGAGCGAGGAGCGCAGCCGCTACCTGGCCGAGTATGCAAGAGACCGCATGGCGGCGCGCGAGCGCCTGGCGGCGTTCGATCCGGTGGCCACCTTGCCGCCCGCCGGATGCAGCGCGCCAGGGCTGGTTCAGTAAGGCACCAGCGGCAACTCGACCAGCGCGGACACCGCGATGGCACAGCACAGCAAGCCGACGCCATACCAGCGCACCATCGATCGTTTCAGTCTGTCCCGTGCGCGCATATGTCGTCTCCGCTGCGTCCTGCCACCCCGCGTGGCCAAGGGCCAGTGTGCACGGCGAATATGTCAACAGTGTTGCAACGGCTCAACGTCGTGCAGAAGAGAAAGGGCAGCTGTGGCGGGTTCGCGACGCCAGCGCGCGCCACCAGCGTAAAATAGCACCTTGAACGAAAGATAAAGAAAGCAACAGCATGTCGATACAATGGTTCCCGGGCCACATGAACGCGGCCAAGAAGGAAGCGGCCGAGCAGATGGAGAACATCGATCTGGTGATCGAAGTCCTCGATGCACGCCTGCCCGAGGCGAGCTGCAACCCACTGGTGGACCAGCTGCGCAAGTTCCGCCAGCGTCCCAGCCTCAAGATCCTGAACAAGATCGACCTGGCCGATCCGGTCGCCACCGCCGCCTGGAAAGCCTATTACGATGCACAGGAAGGCGTCACGGCCTACCCGATGACGACCAAGAAACCGGCCGACGTCGCCCGCATCCCCGATCTGGCCCTGTCGCTGGCGCCGCACCGCGGCGTGCCGACGAAACCGCTGCGCATCATGATCATGGGCATTCCCAACGTCGGCAAATCGACGTTGATGAACGCGCTGCTGAAAAAACGCGTGGCCAAGGTGGGCGACGAGCCGGCCGTGACCAAGGTCCAGCAGCGCCTGTACCTGAACAAGAACGTGGTCCTGGTCGACACGCCCGGCATGCTGTGGCCAAAGATCGCCATGGCCACCGACGGCCTGATGCTGGCAGCCAGCCACGCCATTGGCACCAATGCGCTGGTTGAAGAAGAAGTCGCCGAATACCTGGGCGAGCTGCTGCTGCAGCGCTATCCGCACCTGCTGACCGCGCGCTATGGCCTGAAAACCGAGGGCATGGATGGCGTGGGCGTCATCGAAGGCGTGGCGATGCGCCGGGGCTTCCGCGTGCGCGGCGGCGACTACGACTATGAAAAGGCGGCGCACTCGCTGCTGCAGGATTATCGCCAGGGCGCTTTGGGCCGCATCAGCCTGGAAACGCCCGATTCGCGCGCGGCCAGTCTGGCGTTGCACGCGGCCGAAGTGGCCGAGAAAGCCCGTCTGGCCGCCGAGAAGCTGGCTGCCAAGCTCGAAGAGCAGTCGCGCGGCAAGCGCGGCAGCTGACCTGCCAGGGCGCGTGCCGACACGGTATAATCGCGCCGTTTTGGTGCTCTCGCGCGCATTCCGGCGCGCGAAGTTAAACGGGAAACACGACAGGCCTGCGCCACGCGCGGTCCTGGAAGTGTGCTGCCCCCGCAACGGTCGACAAGCGCCGCGTCCGCACATCCTGCGCCGCGGCAGACAATCTCGATAACCACTGTCCGCCGGACAGGAAGGTGAGGGCGTCCCGCTTGCCAGCCCGGATACCGGCCAGGACAGGTGGAAGCGCGACGCGCTTCCTTCGACGCCGGGCTGCGGGGACGCAGCGGGGCGCCCTTTACCGAGAACACACCCATCATGACTTTTGCAGCTCCCGCGCGCCGCGCGCCCCTCGCCGTGGCGTGCGCCTTCGCCGTGTCCACCTTCGCCACCCTCGCCACCGCACAGGAAACGCTGGCGCCTGTCGTCGTCACCGCCGCCCGTTTCCCGGCCACCGCCACACCGATCGGCGCCACCGTGATCACGGCCGACCAGATCCGCACGGCCGGCGTGGCCGACGTGAATGCGGCGATCCGCAAGATCGGCGGCGTCTTCGGTCGCCAGAGCCTGGACGGCTCGCCCGACTTCAGCCTCGACCTGCGTGGTTTCGGCACCAACAGCGCGCAGAACGTGGTGGTGATGGTCGACGGCGTGCGCCTGAATGAAAACGAACTGGCCAGCACGGTACTGTCGGGCATTTCGATCGACACGGTCGAGCGCATCGAGATCACGCGCGGCGGCAGCAGCGTGCTGTACGGCGATGGCGCCACCGGCGGCGTGATCCAGATCTTCACCCGTCGTCCATCGGGCAGCGGCACGCGCGGTTCGCTGTTTGCCGAGGCCGGGCGCTTCGATGCCCGCGACCTGCGCGCCTCGATCGCGCATGGCACCGGCCCGTGGTCGTTCGACGCTGCCGTGACCGACCGCCGCACCGACAACTACCGCGACAACAACCGCTACGAGCAGACGAGCTTCAGCGGCGGCGTGCAGTATGCGTACGCCTCGAACGGCCGTGCTGGCCTGCGCTTCGAGAGCTCGCGCTCGGACTCGCGCCTGCCGGGTTCGTTGACCGACGCGCAGTTCCAGTCGATCCCGACCCAGAGCAGCACGCCGGACGACTTCGGCTCGCTCGACACCGACCGTCTCAGCGCCTTCGTCGAACACCGCATCGGCGCCATCGAACTGGCGGCCGAACTGTCGCACCGCAAGCGCGATGTGAAGTCGACCTACAGCGGGTTCGGTTCGCGTTACGAGTCCGAACAGACCCAGTTCTCGCCGCGCCTGCGCCATACGGCCATGCTCGGCGACAAGCGCAACGAGTTCGTTACCGGTATCGATCTGACCCGTTGGGATCGCCAGGTGACGTCGGGCTTCTCGGCGGGCGACGCGACGCAGGATTCCAACGCCATCTACGTGCGTGACGAACTGACCTGGAATGCGCCGCACAACGCGCGCCTGGCCATCGGCGCGCGCCATGAACGTTTCGACAAGGACTACACCGATCCGCTCGCGTTCACCGCCCCGGAAGACACCGAGCAGTCGGTCAATGCCTTTACGGTCGAAGGCAGCATCGACGTGGCGCCGGAAGTGACCGTGTTTGCCAAGGCCGGCCGCAGCTACCGCATCGCCAATATCGACGAAAATTCGTACCGCTCGAGCGCTGGCGTGCTGGCGCCGCAAACCTCGCGCGACTTCGAATTGGGCGTCGCCTTCGGCAACGATGCGCGCAAGGCCACGGTGCGCGTGTTCCGTCACCGCCTGACGAACGAGATCTTCTTCGATCCGACGCTGGCCGGCGGCTTTGGCGTCAACACCAATCTCGACCCGACCCGGCGCCAGGGCGTCGAACTCGAGGGCAACGCACTCCTGGCGAACAACCTGCGCCTGACCGGCGCCTGGCAGTACGTGCAATCCGAGTTCCGCGACGGGCCGAACGCTGGCCGCGAGATGGTGCTGGTGCCCAAGCACGTCGTGACGACGCGCCTGGCCTGGACGCCAGGCAATGGCCAGACCGCCGATATCGGCGCGCAGTGGGTGGCCAGCCAGCGTTTTGGCGATGACTTCGCCAATAGCTGCAGCGCGCGTGTGCCGTCGTACACGACGGTCGACGCCCGCTATGCGCGCCGCTTTGGCCCATGGGAAGCATCGGTGTCGGGCCTGAACCTGCTCGATCGCCAGCACTACAGCTACGCGTTCAGCTGCCGCAGCGGGATTTACCCGAGCGATGGCCGCCAGATGAAGGTGTCGCTGCGTTACGACTTCTGATCCATGTTCTGCCGGGCGCGGACGGCTGATGTATTTGCATGCATGTTTCAGCGGTAAGCAAATGCAATAAATCGCGCCCTGCAGACAGGGAACGGGCAAAAAGTGGTAATCTCGCGATCGTTCGCTCAATCATATTTGTGGAAGGATGTTATGCGCACTCTGCGTTTTGCCCTCGTTGCTGCCGCCCTGGTTGCCGGTTTCGCCAATGCTTCGCCGACTGATCCACGCGTCGGCTCCGAATACACCGTGCTGGCCGCGCCGCAGCCGACCCAGACCGTCGGCAAGAAGGTCGAAGTCGTCGAATTCTTCGCCTACCACTGCGGCGCCTGCAATGCGTTCGAGCCGACGCTCAATGCATGGATCAAGAAGCAGGGCGACAACATCGTGATGCGCCGCATCCCGCTGCCGTTCCAGGGCCCGAGCGACCCGGAAGCCCGCCTGTTCCTGACGCTCGACGCCATGGGCAAGCTGGAGCAGTACCATGACCGCGTGTTCCGCGCCGTCCACGTCGAGCGCAAGCGCCTGATGAAGGATGACGACATCATCGCCTGGGCAACCTCGAACGGGCTCGACAAGGCCAAGTTCATGGAAGCGTGGAATTCGTTCGGCGTGCAGACCAAGCTCAAGCGTCTGCCGGCCGTTGCCGAAGCGTACAAGGCCAGCAGCACGCCGACCGTCGTCATCGATGGCAAGTACGTCGTGTCGCCGGCCACCGTGGCGCAGTCAAACAAGATCCAGGACATGGGCCAGCTGATGACGGCCACCGGCCAGGTCCTCGATGCACTGGTAACGAAAGCAGCACAGACCAAATGACCAACGACGTCGAACGCGACATCCTCAAGATCTACGAAGGGTCACGGCCCAAAGAGGAAGAGCTGTTTGAGACCAGCCACGTGAACCATCTGGCGTGGTCGCTGGTGGCGATCTTCGCCATGGCGACCGTCTGGCTGAGCATCGCGCTGGTCAATGCGGAGAATCAGCGTCATGCGCTGGCGACGAACAAATGCCCTGACCTGGTGTTCAAGGCGGGATTTGACAAGGCATGCCTGGTCACGGTGGATTCGCGCGATCACTGGTGGGAACACCTCTGGTTCGGCGTGATGAATGTGCGGCCTGCTCCGCATAATGTGGGCAAATGAGTGGGCAACTGAGCTAGGCAAGTGAGGCTGGCAATACCGGAACGGCGCCCATGGGCGCCGTTCTGTCATTCAGCGGCCGAGACCGCATAGGCGCAGCGCCGCGCGCCGTGCAACTGATGCTCGATGCGTATCACTTTTACGGTCGGGCCCAGCACGCGCGCGAACACGTCGAGTTCCGAGCGGCAAAAGTCCTGGCACATGCGTGCCGCGGCGCAGATCGGGCAGTGGTTCTCTATCAACAGCACGCTGCCGTCCGGCTGTGACTGCGCCTCGGCCATATACCCCTCTTCATCGCGTACGGCGGCCAGCGCCGCGACGCGCGCATCCATTGGCGCCGCGGCGCCGACGTCATCGAGCCGGCTGCGGTACAGCGCTTCGCTGGTCTGCTCACGCGCGACAATCAGGCGTTCCATCGCCGCCGGTCCGAACAGCATCTGCACCTGCCCGATCAAGTCGACCGTGAGCTCGGCGTGACGATCCGGATAGCGTGCCTGCCCGGCCTGGCTCAGGCCCCAGCGCCGCACCGGGCGCCCGACCTTGCCCCCGCTGTCCTCATACGCGACCAGTCCTTTTTCAAACGCGCTCTCCAGATGGCGGCGCACGCCCATCGACGTCAGGTCGAGCTGCGCAGCCAGTGCCTGGGCGGTCTGGGGCCCACGCATTTTCAGCTGCATCAGGATGCGTTCCGACGTGTTCATGGGGTCTCCAGTCGTTGATGCGTACTGCGCACGCTCCAGCGCTGCAGCGCCACCGATGCCCAGGCCGCCAGTATGCCGCCGACGACCAGCACGAGCCGCGTGTCGATCAGCGTCAGCACGGCGCCCAACAGCGCCATCAGGATATTGGCCAGGCAAAAAATGGTCGACAGCAGCGCCATGACCGACCCCTGGCCGTGGGCTGCAAACTCGTCGGCCGCCCAGGTTTGCAGCGCCGTGTTGTAGAACGCGTGCGGCACGCCGAACAGAACGATGCCGGCAATACCGATCCACAGGTTGCCGAAGCCCACGCACAGGATAGCGGTGGCACCCACAGCTGCGTACCAGGCAGCGCGCCGGCGGCCTTCCACCAGACTGGCGTGGCCGGCGAACAGTGCGGCGGTCGTCATCAACGCGCACATGCCCATGTTCACGAGCGAGATCTGGCGCGCATCGTAGCCGCCGACGTCCACCAGCCATAACGGGAAGTATTCGTACAGCGACGCGACGCCACAGCAATAGCCCAGGTGGACGATGAACAGCGTGCGCAGCGGGCCGTGACGCAGCAGTGTCAGCGCGTGGCGTTCCCGCGCCACCGTCCACCAGCGCAGGCCGTGCGTGGCGGGCGGCGTGGCGGGAATCGTCAGGAACACGCAGAGCGTACCCAGCAGCAGGGCGACGGCGGCGATCCCGAATGGTACCTCGGCGCCCAGCGTCATCGTGAAGCCGCCCAGCAGTGGGCCGACCAGCCAGCCCAGGTTGAAGGAACCATTCAGCCACGACAGTGCGTGATTGCGCATCGGTCCCTTGATGCGCTCGATGACCAGGGCCCGCATCACGGCGCCATTGCCTTCGAGCAGGCCGGTAAAAAAGCGCGCTGCCAGGAACAGCAAATACGATTCCATGACCATCGCCACGGCGGTCAGCAAGTGGCCGATCGCCGCGCCGACGGTCGTCAGCAGCAGCGCGCGACGGCGGCCGAAACCATCGGACAACGGGCCCAGCACGGCGCTGCCGAGCAGCAGGCCGAGCGGATTGATCATCAGCGCAATCCCCAGCAGCAGCTTGGGCGGCAGGCCCAGAAAGCTGTTGAGCCCATGGACGCTGCCATCGGCGAACAGGGGGGCGAGCATCGGATAGGGCAGCGAGGCGCCGACCGTCGACAGCAGGGCCAGAGCGCACAGGGTGAAGATGAGGAAACGCTGGTTCATGATCGCGCTGAAAGAATGTCAACGCGCCGAGCTTACGCCCGTCCGCGTAATAAGTAAACGAAACCGTTTATTTATTTGGGTGCCTGCGGTAATCGCACCACGAAGCGCGCGCCGCCAAGTGGCGAGGTCTCGATGCTCAGGACGCCGCCATGCAGGAGCACCGCCTTGTGCGCAATCGACAGGCCAAGGCCGAAGCCGCCGGTGGCGCGGTCGCGGCTGCGGTCGAGCCGGTAGAACGGCTCGAACACCTTGTCGCGCTCGGTTTCGGGAATGCCGGGGCCGTCGTCGTCGACGGCAATCTCGATGCCGGCAGGGCCCCGTGCGGCCGACAGCACGACCCGGCTGCCTGCATATTTCTGGGCGTTGCGCAGCAAGTTGCCGATGGCGCGCGCCAGAAGACGGGCATCGGCCTCGATGGTTCCCAGTCCGTCCTGGAACTGGCAGCTGACGTCCTGGGACGACGGTGGCAGCGTGGCGCAGCAGTCGCGCAGCAGCGCGTCGAGATCGACCGTGGCACCTTGCAACGTGCCGGCGCTGTCGAGCTTGCTCATGTCGAGCAACTCCTTGACCAGGTCGTTCAGCTCGCGCACGTCTCCTTCCATCGCGGCGATGCGACGGCGCAGGTCAGGGTCGCTGGCGCGCGCATCGAGCAATTCGAGGCCGAATTCCAGGCGCGCAATTGGCGTGCGCAGTTCGTGCGAGACCGAATGCAGCAGGCTGCGCTGCGCTGCCATCAGCGCCTCGATGCGCCCGGCCATGTGGTTGATGCGTTCGGCCAGCGGATAGACGATCTCGGAGCGTTGCAAGCGCGCGCGCACCGACAGCTTGCCGGCGCCGAATTCGTCCGCCATGCGCGACAGCGATTGCAGTGCGCGCCAGTGAGAGCGCGACCACAGCGCGATCGGCACCAGCAGGGCGAGGGCGACGATGACGAAACGCAGCAGCTCCATCATGAGCTCCTTGCCGATATCGATCGGCAGGTTCTGCGCATGCAGCACGTCGTCATTGCTGCCGATATAGCGCTCGCCCGCCAGGTCGACGCGCCGGTACAGGGCCCGCTCGCCGATGTCGATGACAATGGCGCCGCGGTCGAGCGCCGCGCGCTGGCCCGTACCCAGCCGGGCGCGCACGTCGGCCAGCGGCAGCAGGTCGTAGCGCACCGGTGATACCTCGCGCACCTTGTTCAGGCGCGTGAGCCACTCGTCGCCGGGCGCTTCGTCCACGTAATGCTCGATCAGGAAGATCTGGCCCGCGGCCTGGCGCCGTGCAATGTCTTCCAGCGGGTCGCCAAACAAGCGTGCGAACGCGAAGTAGATGAGAAATGTCGCGACCGTAATCGACAGCATGACGAACACGAAGAACCGGAAAAATAGCCGGTTCACGGGCCCATCCTGGGTAACTGTCGGTGACGAAATGCGGCCAAATGCATGGTTTCTCCTGAGCCGGCGATTGTACAGGGGCAAGGATGGAACGTTAAGCATCCGTGCCGGTCGCCCGGGGCCACCTTACAAATTGACGACAATTGGTGGACATCTGGAGGGTGATTCGCAGCAGGGGCAACGCTTACCATCTGTCTCATCATCAGGGTTTCCGTTTGCCCACTGGTGCGCGAGTATCAGTGGGCTTTTTTATTCGAGCCAGAGCGAAAGCGTCTGCATTGTCACCATGCGATGGGAGAGCGTAGCTTGCTCGACGTAAAATATCAGCACACGAACTCCCGGAACGCTATCACGATGAAACAGTTCTTCGCCCTGGCCCTCGCCGCTGCAAGCAGTGCAGCAAGCGCGCAGATGCCGGCCACCAACCCGATGCCCGATGGCAGCCACGACATGTATGCGGGGCTGGGGGCTGTCTCACGGGCGCGCTACGAGGGTGCGGAAAGCCGCAAGACGTCGGTCATGCCGGTGCTGCAGGTGCAGTGGAGTAACGGGATGTTCGTCTCCGGCATGAGCGCCGGGATGCATCTGTCGACCGATCCCACACTTGAATTTGGCCCAATGCTTTCGCTCCATGCCAGCCGCGATGCGTCCGGCTCGGGCGGCATCATCGATGGGATCGGCGTTGCGACCATGCTGCCGCTGGCAGCACGCGTGCGCAGCGACAATCCGGTCGTCGGCATGCCGGACGTCAGTACCCGGGTCGAAGGCGGCATCTTCCTGAATTACTACCTGAACCCGGCATGGCGGCTCACCAGCAGCGTGCTGATCGGCTCGGGCAACGAGCGCGACGGCGCCCGCATGGAGCTGGGCGTGCAGCGCCTGGCGGTGGCCATCGCGCCGCAGCACACGGTCTCGTTCAATGCCGGGCTCACGCTGGTCAACCGCGACTACAACCGCAGCTACTTCGGCGTGAACGAAAACGAAGCCTGGAGCAGCGGCAATGCCGTGTATCGCCCCGGTGGCGGCGTGAAGGATGTGCGCGCCGGCGCGCGCTGGAACTGGGCGCTCGGCCCGTCGTGGATGCTCACCACCAATCTGCAAGCAACGCGCCTGATCGGCAGCGTCCGCCATAGCCCGCTCGTCGAGCGGCCGACCAACGTGACGGTTTCGACCGCCTTCGCTTACCGCTTCTGATGATGCAACGCGTACACCACATCGCCTGCGTGACCCTGCTGCTGACGGCAGGGGTTGCCAGCGCGCAGGCGCACGCCGCGGAATGGGTAAGCTATCGTGATGCCTACCGCGCGATGGTGGTATTCGACAAATATGGCGGCCCCAAGCACTTGCTGCACAGTCAGCTGCAGGTGCGCCCGCGCACGCGGGGGATGCTGGATGACGATGCGAGCCTCTTGATCAAGGGCCGCACGCTGCAGACCAGCCTGGCGCTTGATGCGCTGGGCCGCACGACGCTGCCGCTGCTCAAGGCCGCCTACGACGAGAACGCCGTACTGACGCCCAACCGGACGCTCGGCGGCTTCACGGTGCGCCCCCGCATCTCGCTGGCGCTGCGCGCCGACGGTGCATACGACGCGACCGAACTGCGCGCCGCCTGCGAGCAGGCGCTGGGCTTCGCCCGCCATGGCGACGCCTCGGCGCGCAGCCTGGCGTGCGTGGGCGTGCGGCTGGTATTTGCCAAGACCAGTCCCGCTGCCGGTGCCCGTGTACGCACCGGCAGCACCGACACCGTCCTGCCAGTCACGCGTGCACCCGCATTTGCCGGCGACGTTGACGACGATTTCCCGGTCGTCACCTACCGCTTCACCCCAACCGACACCGCCCAGCTCGTCACATACAACGCGCCACTGGCAATCGTCCCCGTATTCGAATAAGCGAAAAGCCGGGGTCAGGTCTGACATTCGGACACGGTCTCGACCATAAAGCCGGGGTCAGGTCTGACATTTGGACACGGTCTCGACAATTGGGTAGTTGAAACCAGCTGGACCGGGCCATGCGCATGCTGGTCAAGACACCAACTGGAGTGGCTAAAGCTGAGGTCGTGTCTGAATGTCAGACCTGACCCCAGCTGTGCACATGCTGGTCAAGACACCAACGGGAGTGGCTGAAGCTGAGGTCGTGTCCGAATGTCAGACCTGACCCCAGCTGTGCAGTGTTGGAATTGGCTAAACCTGAGCTCGTGTCCGAATGTCAGACCTGACCCCGGCTGTGCAGTGGTATGCGATGGCCCGTTATCGCGCTGTCAGTTCCAGGCGGACGGCGAAAACAGGTAGCCTTCGCCCCAGACGGTCTTGATCTTTTCTGAATCGGCATCGTCGAACTTGCGGCGCAGCTTCGAGATGCAGTTGTCGATGCTGCGGTCGAGCCCGTCGAATTCGATGCCGCGCATCTTCTTGAGCAGGGCGTCGCGCGAGAGTACGCGGCCGGCTGCCTCTGCCAGCACCAGCAGCAGTTTGTATTCGGTATTCGACAGGATGCAGGGCTGGCCGCGCCAGACCACGCTGCGGTCGCTCGTGACGATGCGCAGCGCGCCAAATTGCAGGATGCGCGCATCGACGCCCGACTTGGCCTGGGCGCGCCGCATCAGGGCGCGCAGGCGCGCCAGCAGCACGCGCGGCTGGACCGGTTTGTTGACGAAGTCGTCGGCGCCTTGCTCCAGGCCCGAGACTTCATCGTACGAGTCTTCGCGCGCGGTCAGGATCAGGATCGGGACGTCCGAATGCTCGCGGATCTGCCGGCACACAACCATGCCGTCCAGGCCTGGCAGCATCAGGTCCAGGATCACGACGTCCGGCGACAATTCCTTGAAGCGCTCGAGCGCGACGTCGCCGCGGGTGACGAGGTCAACCGCGAATTCGTAACTGGACAGGTATTCGGAGACGAGCTCGGCCAGGCGCGCATCGTCTTCCACCAACATTACACGGTGCATTCAATTTCTCCTCGGTCGGCCATTGTAGCGGCCAGTGCGCGGGAATGGCAGATCCTGCCAGAAGCGAGACAAGTCATTACAGTTTGACGACAACCTGCTCAGTTGGCAGGAAACCATGTCCTGGCCCACGTCCGCACCCGGTCAGTCATCCCCGACTTGACGAACGCCGGTCTCTCGTCGAACATGCCGGTCATCCAACCACGTCCCGACACTCTTGGAAAACGCCATGAACCTGGTCGCCAAAGTACGCGTGCTGCAGCATGTCCGCCAGTCCGGCTTTCGTCCGCAGCTGGAGGATATTCCTCCTGGGCTGTTTCCTTTCTGGCAGCGCAATAGCGGGAAAGAATTTCCCGGCATACCAGACAGCGAGCTCTTTTTCATGCAGGCAGCGAGCGGCTTGATGCGCTTTTTCGAGGTGGCCGCAGACCAGCGCGCGCCGTGCGCGTTGCCATCGCTGGCAGCCGACTCGGTCTGGCATGCCTGGATGGCATGGGATGCCGTGAATCTGGATCACTTTTGCCGTCGCCACTTCGGCAAGCCGATCGGCCATCTTCCACAAGCCCGACTCGACGCGCTTGCACTGCCGCGCATGCTCGTTGCCTGTCGTGAGCACGAACGCACGCGCTCACCGGGCCGTGGCTTGCCCGCGCTGTTCAAACTCGATGCGACGTTGCATATGCCACATGGTCATGGCTACGCGCTACAAGACCATGACATCGTGTATTGCCGTCTGGATGCGCAGGGGAAGATGACCGGCCGCGTCAGGCTGCATCCCGAGCTGACCCTCCAGGCGCTGGTGCTGGCGAACCTGATCAGCCAACCGGAATATGCCGCAGCCCGGCGCGACAAGCAGGGCGCGGACAGCGGGACAGGCACGTTTCTCGTCGATGGTGGCAGCAGCTACACCGTGAAGCGCGACCTCGACCTCGACTGCCACCAGGGCGGCGCCGATGGCGGCGATAGCGGCAGCAGCGGCAGCAGCAGTTGCGGCGGTTGTGGCGGCGGCGGAGACTGAGCGCCAGCAGACAAACGGCCCGCATGCGCGGGCCGTTTCAGAGCGTCACGCCCGACAGCGCGTGACATTCAGCGATTCAAGTGGCTTCAAGCCATGTTCTGGTTGACGAAGTCCCAGTTGGCGACATTCCAGAACGCTTCCAGGAACTTCGCGCGCGCGTTGCGGTAGTCGATGTAGTAAGCGTGTTCCCAGACGTCGGCCGTCAACAGCGGCTTGTCGGTCGTGGTCAGTGGCGTCGCGGCGTTCGACGTGTTGACGATGTCGACGCTGCCGTCGGCCTTTTGCACCAGCCAGGTCCAGCCCGAACCGAAGTTGCCCAGTGCCGATTTGTTGAACTCTTCCTTGAACTTCTCGACCGAACCCCATTTGGCATTGATCGCGTCCAGCGCCTTGCCGGTCGGTGCGGCGCCGTTCGGGGTCATGCAGTGCCAGAAGAAGGTGTGGTTCCAGACCTGTGCCGAATTATTGAACACGCCGCCCGTCGACTTCTTGACGATCTCTTCCAGTGGCATCTCTTCGAACTCGGTGCCCTTGATCAGGTTATTCAGGTTGGTCACATAAGTCTGGTGATGCTTGCCGTGGTGATATTCCAGGGTCTCGGCCGAGATGTGCGGTTGCAGGGCGTCCTTGGCATACGGCAGTGCTGGCAGGGTGTGTTCCATGATGAATCCTTGTTTGGTTGAAAAGGTTGTAGTTCTGATAGCGGCGCTATTCTAAACCGGCTGCAGCAATATTGCATGACTGCATTCTCTTTCCATCCAGACAGGATTCTTTAGTCGAGCACGCTCTGCACCTGTGCCACACCGACCTCGGCGCTGCCATCGGCCAGGCGAAGATGCAGCGTGTCGCGCGCATGGATCTGCGCCGGGTCGCGCACGATCTGCCCTTTGCCGTCGCGCACGATGGCGTAGCCGCGCTCGAGCGTGCGCTGCGGATTGAGCAGCTCGAGCTGCGCTGCCAGCCCCGTCAACGCATCGCGACGGCCCTTGAGGCTGTTACGCAGGCTCGTGTGCAGGTGGCGGCCGTCCGATGCCAGTTGTGCCCGCAGTGCGCGCATGTCGGGCCGGTGCCGGCTCCAGCGCTGCTGCAATTGCGCCAGCACCAGTCCCTGGCGGTTCAGGGGCAGTTTGACGGCGTGCGTCATGGCCGTGGCCAGTGCCAGCAGTTTCAGGCGCTGGTGGCCGATCTGGGCCGATGGGCTCAACAGGCGACGGCTCAGGTTATCCAGGCCCTGGCTGGCGTCCGACAGGCGGCGGTCCATCGCGCGCTGCAGGTCGAGTGCGTCGCCATGCAGCGACGCCAGCCAGTCGGCGCGCGGCGTGGCGGCCAGTTCGGCGGCGGCGGTCGGCGTCGCGGCGCGCACGTCGGCTGCGAAGTCGGCAATGGTGACATCGGTTTCGTGGCCCACGCCCGAGACCACCGGGATGGCGCAGGCATCGATCGCGCGCGCCACGCACTCTTCGTTGAAACTCCACAGGTCTTCGATCGAGCCGCCGCCGCGGCACACCAGCAGCACGTCGACTTCGCCGCGGCGCGATGCCGTCATGATCGCCTCGGCAATCTTGTCGGCGGCGAACTGGCCCTGGACCGGGGTAGGGTAGAGCACCACGCGCACATGCGGCGCGCGCCGGCGCAGGGCGGTCAGCACGTCGCGCAGCGCGGCGGCGCCGGGACTCGTGACGATGCCGATGCTGCGCGGGAACAGCGGCAACGGGCGCTTGCGGTCGGCGTCGAACATGCCTTGCGCGGCCAGCTTTTCTTTCAGCCGCAAGAACGCCTCGTACAACTGGCCGACGCCGGCGCGCCGGATGGCTTCGACATTGATCTGGTAGTCGCCGCGCGCGCCATACAGCGTCACGAGGGCGCGCACCTCGACCTTGTCGCCTTCGCGCGGAATGAACCCGGCCGACTGTGCGCGGCCACGGAACATGACGGCGCGCACCTGGGCTGCGTCATCCTTGAGCGTGAAATACCAGTGGCCCGATGCCGCGCGCGTGAAATTGGAAATTTCACCGCCGATCCAGGTCAGTGGAAACGTCCGCTCGAGCAGGCGCGCCACCTGCTGGTTCAGCGCAGTGACGCTCAAAACGGCGGGGGGAGCGTAGGCGGAATCGGCGTCGCTGGTCGGGAACATAGTGGGTCGCGAAAAATCGAAGAGGAGCGATTATAGCCGCCCCGGTGCGACGTTTCCTGTCGATGGCGATCCGCCGGCAAACGCCGATTATTGCTGCTTTTCAATGCAATCTATTGAATTATGTTTTAAATCAATGGGTTGAAGGGTTGGTAATGTCGTTTGAAGGCAGTTTATCCACACAAACTGTGGGGAACTCATGCATAAGACCGGGGGCTGCACGCCGATTGAGCAGGATTGCTGGATTTATTACAAAACAATGACTTAGGTCGATTGTGGCGGGCTTGATCACAAAGTTGTCCACAGAATCTGTGCACACGTGTTCACGCACTGTCCGGGCTGTTTTGCGTGTCATCGTTGGGTTGTTGTTCCCTGTTATCACCATGCATCTCACTGCCCGGTTTTGAAGCACCCCGAAGTCTTCTTATAAGAATCAATGACTTGGCTCGCTAACTTCAGGCTTCCTCACACTCTTATCCACACAAAGTGTGCATAGTACGAATAATCCCTGCACAACCCGGGTGGAGACGAAATAAACAGGGCAATGTGCCATGTCCGGGCAGGTTTTATTGGTCAATAGCCCCGTATGCTCAAATTTTAAGCGGAACACTAATACTGATTCAAATCAATGGCTTAGTGTCATAAAAGGTGGCTTGCACACAATTTTGTCCACAATAAGTGTGCGGAACTACATGGCCAACTGATGCAGTCGCTACTTCGATGAGCTGCCTCCAAAACAGGCGCGGCGATCAACTCGTGTGAAATCAACGACTTATCACGTGTTGGTGCGGCTTGCGCACAATTTTGTCCACAGAATGTGTTCGCAACTACAAACGCGTGCACTGGTATTGTCGAAAAAACCATGGTGTCACCACGCGCCAAGACCGGGTCATGAGACTGCCATTTTCTTGCGCAGACACAGAAAGCCGTTTGAAATCAACACACTTGGAGGGCGTCCAGCGCGTTGCGCACAATTTTATCCACAGAAGGTGTGCAGAACTCTACTTGCTGCTTCGCTGCCAACTTGCTACATTGCCGGATTGACTTTTATCCTCTCAGGAGTATCTCTTGCTCGCCATCTTTCAAGCCGCAGGCTGGCCTATCTGGTTCCTGCTGTTCGCGTCGATCGTTGCCGTCGCCCTCATCGTCGAACGCCTGATCACGCTGCGCCGCGAGAAAATCCTTCCCCGCAATCTGCTCGATGAAGTCATCCGCGTGCACCACACCGGCAAGGCCACGCCGGACGTCATCAACAAGCTGGAACAGAATTCGCCGCTGGGCACCGTCCTGGCCGCCGCGCTGCGTAACGTCGACGCCCCGCGCGACGTGATGAAGGAGTCGATCGAGGAAGCTGGCCGCGGTGTGGCCCAGAACCTCGAACGGTTCCTGACCACGCTCGGCACCATCGCTTCGCTTGCGCCACTGATGGGCCTATTTGGCACGGTGGTCGGCATGATCGAGATCTTCGGCGCCTCGGCCCCGACCGGCGGCAATAACCCGGCCCAGCTGGCGCACGGCATTTCGGTGGCGCTGTACAACACCGGTTTCGGCCTGGCCATCGCCATGCCGGCCCTGGTCGCCTACCGTCACTTCCGCAATCTGGTCGACACCTATATCGTCGACATGGAACTGCAGGCCGTGAAATTTGTCGACGTCGTCCATGGTGCCCGCAAATGATGGACTTTCGTCGTGGCCGCAAGCGCGAGGATCCGGAGATCAACCTGATCCCGTTTATCGACGTGCTGCTCGTGGTCCTGATCTTCCTGATGGTCTCGACCACCTACAGCAAGTTCACCGAGCTGCAGATCACCCTGCCGACGGCCGAGGCCGACAAGCAGGCGCAAAAGCCGTTCGAGATCAATGTCACGGTCGACGCCAAGGGCAATTACACGGTCAATAACACGCCCGTGGCGTTCACCAGCGTGGCAGGCCTGGCGCAGGACATGAAGACGGCGGCCCGCACGCCCGATGGCCAGGTGGTCGCCAGCCCGGTCGTCATCGTCAACGCCGACCAGTTCGCGATGCACCAGATGGTGATCAATGTGCTGGAAGCAGCGCGCGTGGCCGGCTACGACAAGCTGACCTTCGCTGCCCAGACCGGCACTGGCAAGTAACCTCACCGGCCCGCGTCAAGCGGGCCGGCATCCACCCGCATGGCATCTTCCCTCGAAACAACCCTGACCCGCGCGTGGTTGCGGCGCGGCCCGCTTGCCATCGCGCTGCTGCCGGTAGCGCTGCTGTTCGGGGCGCTGGCCGCCGTGCGCCGCCGGCTGTTCCAGTCCGGCATCAAACAGTCGGCGCGGCTGCCCGTGCCCGTCATCGTTGTTGGCAACATCTTTATTGGCGGCACCGGCAAGACCCCGCTGACGATCTGGCTGGCCGAGTCCTTGCGCGCGGCCGGCATGCGGCCGGGCATCATCTCGCGCGGCCATGGTGGCGCTGCCGGCAAGGATGGCGCGCCGCGCGCCGTCACGCCCGGGTCCGATCCGCGCATCGTGGGCGACGAGCCGCTGCTGATTGCCCAGCGCACCGGCTGCCCGGTGGTCATCGGCCCCCAGCGCGCCGAGGCGGGCAGGGCGCTGCTGGCGGCGCACCCGGACGTCGACGTGCTCATCACCGACGACGGCCTGCAGCACTACGCGCTGGCGCGCGACATCGAGATCGTCCTGTTCGATGGCCGCGGCGTGGGCAATGGCTGGCTGCTGCCGGCCGGGCCGCTGCGCGAGCCGCCGTCGCGCCGCCGCGATTTCACCGTGGTCAATGTCCCTGAAATTACCTCCGCGCTGGCCCGGGCCGTCGGTGGCGCCCCATACCGGATGCTGCTGTCGGGCCAGTACGCCGAACCGCTGCAAGGCGGCGCGCGTGTGCCATTGGCCGATCTGCGCGCCAAACGCCTCGTCGCCGCAGCCGGCATCGGCAATCCGGGCCGCTTCTTCACGATGCTGCGCGCGGCTGGCCTCGACCCTGGCGAACTGGCGTTGCCGGACCATCATGATTTCCTGGATGACCCGTTTGCCGCCGTGGACGCCGAGATCATCCTGATCACGGAGAAGGATGCAGTAAAATGTCGGCAACTTGAACATCTGAAGGACGATCCGCGCTTGTGGGTCGTGCCTGTGACGGCGCAGCTCGACCCTGCGCTGGCTGAACAAATCGTGGAGAAATGTCGTGGACGCTCGCCTGCTTGATATCCTGGTCTGCCCGTTGTGCAAGGGTCCGCTTGAACTCGACAAGAAGGCGCAGGAGCTGACCTGCCGCGCCGACCGCCTTGCCTATCCGATCCGTGACGGCATCCCGATCATGTGGGCCGACCAGGCGCGCAAGATCGAGCCTGTCTGATCGGCCTGCATGAACTTTACCGTCATCATCCCGGCGCGCCTGGCGTCGACCCGCCTGCCCAACAAGCCGCTGGCCGACCTGGGCGGCAAGCCGATGGTGGTGCGCGTGGCTGAGCGTGCCCGTGAATCGGGCGCGACGCGCATTATCGTCGCTACCGACCACGTCGACATTGCCGCCGCCTGCGCCGAGCATGGCGTCAGCGCCGTGCTCACACGCGCCGATCATCCGTCGGGTACCGACCGCATTGCCGAAGTGGCGCAGGTGCTGGGCCTGGCGCCGGATGACGTCGTCGTCAACCTGCAGGGCGACGAACCGTTGATCGACCCGTCCCTGCTGGCGGCCTGCGCCGCCCGCATCAGCGCCGACGTGCCGATGGCCACGTGCGCGCATCCGATCCTCGATGCGGCCGACGTATTCAACCCGAACGTCGTCAAGGTCGTGCTCGACAAGAACGGCCGCGCACTGTATTTCTCGCGCGCCACCATTCCCTGGCACCGCGATGCATTTGCCCAGACGCTCGAGTCGCTGCCTGCAGGCTATGTACCGCTGCGCCACATCGGCCTGTATGCCTACAGCAATGCGTTCCTGCAGGCGTATCCGGCCATGGCGGTGTCGCCACTCGAGTCGATTGAGGCCCTGGAGCAGTTGCGCGTGCTGTGGCACGGTGTCCCGATTGCCGTGCACATTGCCGACAGCGCACCACCAGGGGGCGTCGACACGCCCGATGATCTGGCCCGGGTGCGTTTGCACTACACGTCTTGATGCAAGCCACAAGGGGATAGCAAAGCCATCTGCGCAGGATCAAATATCCTCGCTGCAACGGCTTGCGACTGGCTTTTACGCCAACTTTTGTGGTAACTTCCGTCTCAACGAAGTCTGCGCCATATCAAAAAGATCACCCTATCCGCCATTTTACTTTTCTCTATTTTCTAGAATCTCAGGAAACTCATGCGTCTCATTCTGTTAGGAGCACCCGGTGCCGGCAAGGGCACCCAGGCCAATTTCATCAAAGAAAAGTTCGGCATCCCCCAGATCTCGACCGGCGACATGCTGCGCGCCGCGATCAAGGCAGGGACTGAGCTGGGCCTGGCCGCCAAAAAAGTGATGGATGCCGGCCAACTCGTGTCGGACGACATCATCATCGGCCTGGTCAAGGAGCGCCTGAAGGACGCAGACTGCCAGAATGGCTATCTGTTCGACGGCTTCCCGCGCACCATCGCGCAAGCCGAAGCGATGAAGGACAGCGGCGTGACCATCGATTACGTGCTCGAGATCGATGTACCGGACGAAATGATCCTTGAACGCATGACCGGCCGCCGCTCGCACGCCGCATCGGGCCGTGTGTACCACGTCAAGTTCAACCCGCCTAAAGTCGCCGATACCGACGACGTCACGGGCGAACCGCTGATCCAGCGCGACGATGACAAGGCGGAAACCGTCTCGAAGCGCCTTGAGGTCTATCACAACCAGACCAAGGTGCTGCTGGGCTACTACGGCAAGTGGGCCGAGTCGGGCTTGCCAGGCGCGCCGAAATATCGCCGCATCACGGGCGTCGGCCCGGTCGAGCAGGTGCGTGACAACGCGTTTGCGGCGCTGGCCGAATAAATCGTTCATCCGGTACCACCCAATCGATCCCGCGCCGGCCCCGCCTGCGCGGGATCGTTGCATTGGGACCTGTCACCGTCATTACGCCGTACAATTGTGAGCAATTGTTTCCCGTGCGCCGTGTGCGGGTTGGCAAGACGATAATAAGTTATCTGTCTTCAACCCTGAGAGGTCTTCCCATGAACAAGAACAACGCCATCCTCGCCATGCTGCTGGCCTTTGCCGCTGCCAGCGCCAGTGCCCAGACGACAGGCGCCGCACAGGGTCAGCCCGCCACGGGCGAGACATACCGGCCATCCCTCGATGGCCAGCAAACCTCGACCCCGGCCGCACCGATCGACATGCAGCCAAAAACCCAGGAAGAAAAAGCCACGGGTCGCCAGGAGCCATCGCGCCTGAAGGACATCGACCCGGCAACGCATCCGGCGCCGCAGAACGTGCGGCCACAGCCAACGCCAGTGCCAGCGCCAAAGACGCAGCAGGAGCAGGGCGTGCAGCCGGTCGCACGCCGCTCGGTGCAGCAGCAGATCGATAGCGCAGCGCGCCTCGCGTCGCCGAATGCGCCAACGGTGGTCGCTCCGGCCACCAGCGCGCCGACCCCGGTTGTGCCAACGACCAGCCAGGTCAGCCCGTGCATCGGCGCCACGTGCACCGATGCCACTGGCGCGACCACTGCCGGCACCGTCGGCAGCTCGAGCGTGAACAGCGCCGGGCGCCTGTGCAACCGCAGCGGCACCACGGTGCAGTGCTTCTGAATTAGGACCGCCCGTCGTCCCGAAAGTTCGCTTGTGCCTACTTTACGTTTACGTAAACGTTAAAGCCGGGCAAAATAGTGGCACAAGAACTTTTAAAAGGGACAACCATGCATATCCAGGATAACGTCTTCATCGTCACCGGCGGTGCCTCCGGCCTTGGCGCCGCTACCGCACGCATGCTCGCCGAGAACGGCGCCACCGTCGTCATCGCCGACGTCCAGGCCGAGGCGGGCCAGGCACTGGCTGCCGAGTTGAAGGGCCAGTTCGTCCGCTGCGACGTCACCCAGGAAGCCGATGGCCAGGCCGTCATCGATGCCGCCGTCAAGCTCGGCGTGCTGCGCGGCCTGGTCAACTGTGCCGGCGTCGCGCCGGCCGTCAAGACCGTCGGCAAGGATGGCGCCCACCCGCTGGACGTGTTCCAGCGCGCCGTCAACATCAACCTGGTCGGCACCTTCAATATGGCGCGCCTGGCCGCCGAGGCGATGAGCAGGACCGAGGCTGCCGAGCACGGCGAGCGCGGCATCATCATCAACACGGCGTCGGTGGCCGCCTTCGATGGCCAGATGGGGCAGGCGGCCTACGCGTCGTCCAAGGCCGCCGTGGCCGGCCTGACGCTGCCGATGGCGCGCGACCTGTCGCGCAACGGCATCCGCGTGATGACCATCGCGCCGGGCATTTTCGAGACGCCGATGCTGATGAACATGCCGCAGGAAGTCCGTGATTCGCTGGGCAAGATGGTGCCGTTCCCGCCGCGCCTGGGCCTGCCGAACGAGTTTGCCCACCTGGCCCGCGCCATCATCGAAAACGTGATGCTCAACGGCGAGACGATCCGCCTGGACGGTGCCATCCGCATGCAGCCAAAGTAGTTCTTCAGGGACGTGTCCTGAAAGCATTTCGAAGATGCTGTAGCATGTCTTCGATGTCGGGCGCCTGGCCTATGGTCACGCGCCCGTTTGCTATTTTGGAGAACCGTTTGAACACACTCAGCAAGCTTGCGCTCGCCCTGGCATTCGCCGGCGCGACGACGACGCCCCTCTGGGCCCAGGATTCACTGCAGGCCGCGCCCGAAGCGGCGACCGGCTACACCGAGAAAAATGGCTGGCAGGCCAAGAAATACATGGTCACCGCCGCCAATCCGCTGGCGGTCGAGGCCGGCTACCAGATCCTGCGCCAGGGCGGGGCTGCCATCGATGCGGCGATTGCCACGCAACTGGTGCTGACGCTGGTCGAGCCCCAATCGTCGGGCATCGGCGGCGGCGCCTTCATGGTCCACTACGACGGCAAGCAAACCCAGGCGTTCGACGGCCGCGAAACGGCGCCAAGCAAAGCCGACG
Source organism: Telluria sp. ZT3P26 (assembly GCF_059686035.1). Lineage (NCBI taxonomy): Bacteria > Pseudomonadati > Pseudomonadota > Betaproteobacteria > Burkholderiales > Oxalobacteraceae > Telluria > Telluria sp. ZT3P26. The sequence goes on from NZ_JCASII010000005.1 coordinate 83,141, forward strand.
AGCACCTGTTCGAACGGCCCGACGGCACGCCGCTGTCGCGCACCGAAGGCGTGGTCGGCGGTCGCTCGGTCGGCGCGCCCGGCGTGCTGCGCATGCTCGAACTCGCACATCGCCAGCACGGCAAGCTGCCGTGGAAGGCACTGTTCGCACCGGCGATCCGCCTGTCCGAGGGAGGCTTCAAGGTCAGCCCGCGCATGCACAAGATGCTCGCTGGCGAGACCTTCCTGATCAAGGACCCGGTCGCTGCTGCCTACTTTTATGACGCTGCCGGCAAGCCGTGGCCGGTCGGCCACGTGCTGAAGAACCCGGCGCTGGCCGCCACGCTGCGCGAGATCGCTGCCGGCGGCGCCGACGTGTTCTACACGGGCCGCTTCGCGCGCGATATCGCGGCCAAGGTGGCTGCGCACCCGACCAATCCGGGCCTGCTGACAGCCAGGGACATTGCCGACTACCGGCCCAAGGTCCGTACGCCCGTCTGCAGCGACTACCGCGCCTACACCGTGTGCGGCATGCCGCCACCATCGTCGGGCGGGATCGCCGTCGCCCAGATGCTGGGCATGTTCGAAACCTTCGACATGAAGGCGCTCGCGCCGAAGGACGGCGTGCCGGGCGCAGACGCCGTGCACGTGTTCTCGGAAGTGGGGCGCCTGGCCTACGCCGACCGCAACCGCTACGCCGCCGACGCTGATTTCGTGCCGCTGCCGGGCCGTGGCATCCCGAGCCTGATCGACAAGGGCTACCTGACGGCGCGCGCCGGGATGGTGGGCGCGCGCTCGATGGGCGAGGCCAAAGCGGGCACGCCGCCGGGGATGAACGTGGCCTGGGGCACCGATAACGCGATCGAGACGCCGTCGACCTCGCACGTCTCGGTCGTGGACGGCAATGGCGCCGGCCTGGCCATGACGACGACGATCGAAGATGCGTTCGGCTCGCGCCAGATGGTCGACGGCTTCATGCTGAATAACCAGCTGACCGACTTCTCGTTCAGCGCGCGCGACGCGGACAGACCGGTGGCCAACCGCGTCGAAGCCAACAAGCGCCCACGCAGCGCGATGTCGCCGACGATCGTGTTCGACCGCGCCAGCGGCAAGCTGGTGCTCGCCATCGGCTCGCCCGGCGGTCCGGCCATCATCAACTACGTGGCCAAGGTGCTGGTGGGCACGCTCGACTGGGACCTGAACGTGCAGCAGGCGATCGCGCTGCCGAACTTCGGCAGCCGCAATGGCCCGACCGAGCTGGAACGTGGCCGCTTCCCTGATGCGACCATTGACGTGCTGCGCGCGCGGGGTCACGCGATCCGGATCAGTGAACAGACGTCGGGGCTGCACGGCATCGAGCGCGTGATGGTGAAGGGTGTGCCAATGTGGTTTGGCGGCGCGGATCCGCGCCGGGAAGGTGTCGCCAGGGGCGATTGACGTATCTCTGGAATGAAAGCCGGCCCGGATGGGCCGGCAGGCGTCAGGCCTGGCGTCTGGCGCGTTCGGCAAAGCGGTTTTTGGCGTGTCACAAGACTACGCAGGCAGCGTCGACCATTCGGAGCAAGTGGGCATACAAGCGACAATCAGTGACAATTTCTTGCCATTCCCATCCCTTATTTGCCTCAAGACAAGCAGAATTTGCTAACCTGCTGGCGTGGAGAACAAACAGAAAACCGGACTGATCCTGACGGGAGGAGGAGCGCGCGCCGCCTACCAGGCCGGCGTTCTGCACGCCATCGCGCGGATTCTTCAGGATGCCGGTCATCCACCCGGGAAGATGCCGTTCGATATTCTGTGCGGCACCTCGGCCGGCGCCCTGAATGCGGTCGCGCTGGCCTGCCGCGCCGACAACTTCGCCAGCAGCGTGCGTGGCTTGCTGGCCGTGTGGGAAAACATCCAGGTGCCCGCCGTGTACCGGGCCGATTCGCTGTCCGTGCTGCGCTCGGGCGCGCGCTGGCTTTCGCTGCTCTCGTTCGGCTGGCTGCTGCGCCAGTGGCGCGCGGCGCCGCCCACGTCCCTGCTCGACAACACGCCGCTGGCCGGGCTCTTGCACCGCGTGCTCGACCTGCCGCGCTTGGACGCCAATCTGGCCGACGGCACGCTGCATGCGCTGGCAATCACGGCCTCGTCCTACAGCAGCGGCCATCACCTGACGTTCTACCAGAGCGCGGCCCGGGTCGAACCGTGGGTGCGTCACGGGCGCGTGGCGCTGGCCACGCAGATCGGCGTCGAGCACCTGCTGGCGTCGAGCGCCATCCCGTTCGTGTTCCCGGCCGTGCCGCTGTACCTGGCGGGACACCGTGAATTCTGCGGCGATGGTTCGATGCGCCAGTCGGCGCCGATTGCGCCGGCAATCCACCTGGGCGCCACGCGTGTGCTGGTCGTGGGCGCCGGGCGCGTGACCGACCCGCGCCCGGGCGATCCTGGCCAGGGCGGTTATCCGAGTCTCGCGCAGGTGGCGGGCCATGCGCTGTCGTCGATCTTTCTCGACAGCCTGGCGGCCGACGTCGAGCGCCTCGAACGTGTGAACGACACACTGGCGCGCATCCCGCCAGAGACCCGCGCGCAGATGCCGCTGCGCGAGGTGAAACTGTTGATGATTTCGCCTTCCGAACGGCTGGACGACATCGCCGCGCGCCATACATCGAGCTTGCCGGCGCCGGTGCGCACGCTGCTCGGCACGCTCGGCGCACTCGAGTCGCGCGGCGCTGCGCTGGCATCCTATCTGCTGTTCGAAGCCGGTTACACGCGCGAGCTGATTCGCCTTGGCGAGCGCGATACGCTGGCACGGCGCGGTGACGTGCTGGCCTTTTTCGCGGCGTGACGATGGTGCGCGCGTTCCTGCTCCTGGCGCTGCTGGCGCTGACCACGCTCTGCGCAGCGCCCGGGCGCGCGGCGGCGCCCGAGCCGACCCTGCGTTTCGAACACCTGTCGGTGCAGCAGGGCCTGGCGCAGGAGTCGGTGCTGTCGATCCTGCAGGACGGGGATGGTTTCATGTGGTTCGGCACGCAGTCCGGCCTGTCGCGCTACGACGGTTACCGGTTCGTCAATTACCGCAGCGAGATCGGCAACCCGCGCAGCCTGGCCAGCAACTCGGTGCGCGCGATGCTGCTCGACCGGCACGGGACCATGTGGCTGGGCACCGACGGCGGGCTGAATCGCTACGATCCGGCCACCCGCAGCTTCACGCTGCATGCGCCGAACGAACCGGCGCGGCGCGGCACCGGCAACCGCCAGATCAAGACGATGATCAGCGATGGCCAGGACGGCCTGTGGATCGGTACCGCCGACGGCCTCCAGCATTTCGACATCGACACCGGCAAATTCACGGTCTGGCACCACGTCCAGGGCGATCCGCGCACACTGCGCGCCGACGGTATCCAGGCGCTGGCGCTGGGCGGTGACGGGCGCCTGTGGATCGGCAGTGCGGCAGGCCTGGACAGTCTGAGCGCGGACCGCCGGCGCATCGAGCACCATGCGTCGGACCTGACGGAGCGCGCCGTGCCGGTGCATGCGCTGTTGGTCGACAGCCAGCAGCGGCTGTGGGTGGGCCGCTACGGCGGGCTCGAGCGGTACGGTGCGGGGGGGCCGGGCAAGGGCGCCTTGCGCCGCTTCGGGGCCGGTGACGGCGTTGGCAACGCATGGATCACCGCGCTGCACCAGGATGCCGATGGCACGGTGTGGGTGGGCACGCACGACGACGGCATGTACCGCTGGCGCGCCAGGGGAGAGCGCTTCGATGTCTTTCGCCATGCGATCGCCGATCGCCACAGCCTGGGCGACAATTTTGTGTCGGCGCTGTACCGCGACAACGTGGGGACGTTCTGGGCCGGCACCTGGTATGGCGGGGTCTCGCGCGTCGATCTGGGCGGTGGTGGCTTTGCCCGCATCGTGGGCCGCCCCGATGACGCCCATTCGCTGGCCGACAACAAGATCCGCGCGTTGCTGCAGGACGGCGACCATCTGTGGCTCGGTTCGTCCACCGCGCTGCACCGGTTCGATCCCGCCACCGGCAAGGCCGACGTGTACCGGCACCAGAAGGACAATCCCAACAGCCTGATCGACGTGCCGGCAGCGGCCATCGTACGCGATCGCGCCGGCCTCTTGTGGATCGGCAGCCGCTCGGGCATCACGCGTTTCGATCCGGCGACGCGGCGCTTCAATCGTCAGGTGCTGCCGGGCGACGCCGACGCCAACCAGGTGCGCTCGATGCTGGTCGATCGCGATGATGTCATCTGGATCGGGACGCGCGGCGGGATGCACCGGATGGCGGCCGGTACGCGCGCGGTGACGAGCCTGCGGCATGATCCGGCCCGCTCGACCAGCCTGACGGATGACTCGGTGCGGCCGCTGCTGGAAGACCGCCACGGGCGCTTCTGGGTCGGCACGGTCTCGGGTCTGGAACTGCTGGACCGCGCCAGCGGGCGTTTCCGCCACTTCCGCCATGATCCGTTCGACCCGAACAGCATCAGCCACAACGAAGTGCAGTCGCTGTTCGAAGACAGCCGCGGCGACATCTGGATCGGCACCGGCGTGGGCCTGAACCGCATGACCACTGGCCCGGATGGCTCCCTGAGCTTCACGCGCTACTCCACCCGCGACGGCCTGGTCGACGACGCCGTGTCGGCCATCCTGGAAGATGCGGACGGGCGCATCTGGGCCAGCACGTCGAGCGGCATCTCGAGCTTCGATCCGGCCAGCGGGCGCTGGCGCAGCTACACGGCGGCCGACGGCATCAGCGAAGGCGCGTTCTTCGATACGGCGGCGCTCAGGACGACCGATGGCACGCTGTATTTCGGCGGCTTCAATGGCCTGACCGCGTTCGATCCCCGTGCGATCCACGACAACCGCATCCCGCCGCGCCCGACGATCACCGGGCTGCAGGTGTTCAACCGGCCGGTCGAGCAGGTCTTCCCGGGCCTGTTGGCGGGACCGATCGAACATGCCAGCAGCATCACGCTGCCATCGGATGCCCCCGTGATCACGGTCGAATTCGCGGCGCTGCATTTCGCTGCGCCCGAGCGCAACCGCTTCGCCTACCGTCTCGACGGATTCGATGCGGGCTGGGTCAATGCCGGCGCCGACAAGCGCTTTGCCACCTACACCAATCTCGATCCGGGCACGTATGTGTTCCGGGTGCGCGCGGCCAACAAGGACGATGTCTGGAGCGAGGACGTGGCCGCACTGGCGATCACGATCGAGCCGCCGCCGTGGGGCACCGCCTGGTTCCGGATCGGCATGATCATCCTGACCTGCGGCGCGATCTACCTGGGCATGCGCATCCGCTTCGCCAGCCTGCGCCACCAGAAGGAGCGCCTCGAGCACCAGGTCAGCGCGCGCACCGAGCAGGTCGAGCAGCAGAACCGCATGCTCGAACTCCAGACCGAGGAACTGCGCGAGCAGGAGCGGCGCGGCCGCCACCAGAGCAACGAGCTGGCGCGCGCCTATCGCGCCTTGCAGGACAACGAGGAAGTGCTGCGCCAGGCCAAGGAGCGCGCCGAGGATGCGACGCGCCAGAAGTCGGAATTCCTGGCCAATATGAGCCACGAGATGCGCACGCCGCTGGCCGGCGTGATCGGCATGCTGGGCTTCGCGCTGCGCGACCTGGCGCTGCGCGAGACGACGCGCGAGCAGATCCTGCGCGGCCAGGCCAATGCGCAGGCCCTGCTGTCGATCATCAACGACCTGCTCGACTTTTCCAAGATCGAGGCCGGCAAGCTGACCGTGGAGCGGATCGACTTCGACCTGCATGCCAAGATGCGCAACGTGGCCAGCCTGTTCGATGAACAGGCGGCGGGAATGGACCTGGCGTTTTCGGTGCTGGTCGATGACAACGTGCCGCGCTATCTGGTGGGCGACCCGACCCGCGTGCGCCAGGTGCTGGTCAACCTGGTCGGCAATGCCTTCAAGTTCACCAAAGCGGGCGGTGTGACGATCCATGTCGAATGCCGGCCGAGCGACCAGCACGGGGCGGGCGAACAGCACATGATCCGCTTCACGGTGCGCGATACCGGCATCGGCATCCCGGCTGCGGCCGTGCCGCGCCTGTTCCAGAAATTCGAGCAGGCCGACACCACCACCACGCGCCGCTACGGCGGTACGGGCCTGGGCCTGGCGATCTGCCGCCAGCTGGTCGAGCTGATGGGCGGGACCATTGGCGTGAACAGCGTCGAAGGCGAGGGCAGCGTGTTCTCCGTGCTGCTGCCGCTGCGCGATGGCGTCGCGCCTGCGCACGCCCCGCACGTGACGCGCGCGCCGCACAGCCACCGGCTGGCGATCCTGTGCGCCGAGGATTTCCCGACCAACCAGGTCATCGCACGCCTGATGGTCGAAGAGATGGGCCATGCGATCGACATCGTCGGCAACGGCGTCGAAGCGGTGGCGGCGTGCGCCCGCAAGCGCTACGACCTGGTGCTGATGGATGGCCGCATGCCGGAGATGGACGGGGCCAGCGCCACGCGCCTGATCCGCGCCGGCGGTCCGTCAGACGCGCCGGTGCTCGACCAGCACGTGATGATCGTGGCGCTCACCGCCAACGCCAGCGGCGAAGACCGCGCGCGCTACCTGGCGTGCGGGATGGACGCGTTCCTGACCAAGCCGATCGACGACGCGGCGCTGCACCTGCAACTGGCGCGCGCGATCGAACGCCAGTTGCAGCGCGGTTTCCCGTTGCCGCTGATGGAGGACGGGCTGGTGGTTGCGGTGGCGCCGGCCCCTGCGCCGGCCGCCCTTGCGCCGGGTGCGCTCGATGCGCTGTTCGGCGTGGAGGCACCAGCGGCGCCGCCCGCCGCACCGGCCGACAACCTTGGGCTGCGCCTGCGCGCCGCATTCTGCAACGACCTGCCGCGCCGGCGCGCCGAACTGGACGCCGCACTGGCCAGCGACGACTTCGATGCCGCCGGTCTGATCCTGCACGGGCTGCGCGGCAGCGCTACCTATCTGGCCGAACCGGCGCTGGAAGCACTGTGCGGCGAGCTGGAAGCGGCCGCCGACAGCCACGACGCCGACCGCCTGCGCGCCGGCTTGCCGCTGCTGGCCGCGGTCCTCGATACGTTTGAAACGGGCGAGCCGTCCTGACACCTGCTTATAATGAAGTGACTGAGGATTCTGGTGGAGACGGGATGAACGTGCTGGTGGTGGACGACGATGTGGTGGCGCGCATGATGCTGATGCATCTGGTGGACAGCTGCGGCAGCCATGCGATCGTCGAAGCCGAAGACGGCGCCGATGCCTGGCGCCAGCTGGAAGCCGGCCTGCGGCCCGATATCGTGTTCTGCGACCTGCGCATGCCGCATCTGTCCGGGCTCGAACTGCTGCAGCGCGTGCGCCAGACCCCGCTGCTGGCGGCGCTGCCGTTCGTGCTGGTTTCTGCGGCGTCCGACAGCAGCACGATGGATGAAGCAGCATTGGCCGGTGCCAGCGGCTACATCGTCAAGCCGTTTCGCCACGAGGACGTGCGCGCCCAGTTCGAGCGGCTGTTTGCGTCAACCGACGCGAACGACGCCATCGACGAAGCACCTGACGCCGTGGTGCGCCGGCTGGGCATCGACACCGATCGCCTGCGCCTGTATCTCGATGGCCTGGCGCGCCAGTTGCAGGCCGCGCAGGGCGGGTTGGCCGAAGGCGCCGAGGGCGCGCAGCAGCTCGCGCGCCTGCGCGACGGCTGCAGCATGCTCGGCCTGCATGGCGCCGCCGCAGCACTCGACCGGGCACCGCTGGCGGCAGGCCTGGCGCAGGCACAGGCTGCGGTGATGCGCCAGATCGGGCGCGCCGCGCGTGCGTGATGCCGATGGCCTGTCTGCCGAACAAATTTCCTTGCTGGCGGTGTGCTTTGGACTTACAGTATCCCGCAGGTGTTGCCTGACCGGCGCTGCCGGTCGACTGCTTCATTGTTAGCCGGGATCACGCCATGAACGACGTCACCAGTGCCGCGCTGTCCCCGTCCGGCCACACGGACGGCTTCGCGCGTACGCACCTGCCGCCGCCGGATGCCTGGCCCGACTTCCTGTTCGACCTGCCCGAACTGCAGTATCCGCCGCGCCTGAACTGCGCGAGCGTGCTGCTCGACGACGCCATCACGCGCGGCTGGGGCGCGCGCACGGCGCTGATCGGCGCGCGCGAGCGCCTGACCTATGCCGGCCTGCTGGCGCAGGTCGATCGCATCGCCCACGTGCTGCGCGACGATCTTGGCCTGGCCACCGGCAGCCGCGTGCTAGTGCGCGGCGCGAATTGTCCGATGATGGCGGCCTGTATCCTGGGCGTGATCAAGGCCGGCTGCATCGTGCTGCCGACCATGCCGCTGCTGCGCGCACGCGAGCTGGGCGCCATCGCCGACAAGGCGCGCATCAACGCGGTGCTGTGCGCCGCTGGCCTGATGGAGGCCGTCGAGGCACTGGGCCTGCGCGTGCCGGTGCTGGTGTTCGGCGAGTTGGTGCCGGATGCGCCAGATGCACCCGATGCGCTCGAAGAACGCATGGCGCGCCACGACGCCCCGTTCGTCGCGGCCGACACCGCGCGCGACGACGTCTGCCTGATCAGCTTCACGTCCGGTACCACCGGCATCCCCAAAGGGACGATGCACTTTCATCGCGACGTGCTGGCCGTGTGCGACTGCTTCCCGCGCCATACGCTCGGTGCGCGCGCGGACGATATCTTCATCGGCACGCCGCCGCTGGCGTTCACGTTCGGGCTGGGTGGCCTGCTGCTTTTCCCGCTGCGCGTGGGCGGCGCCGGTGTGCTGCTCGAACGCCTGAGTCCCGAGGCGCTGCTGGCGGCCATCGCCGACTACCGCGCCACCGTATGCTTCACGGCGCCGACCTTCTACCGCCTGATGGCGGCGCAGGCGGCTTGTTCTGACCTGACCAGCCTGCGCGCCAGCGTCTCGGCCGGCGAGCCGCTGCCGCTGGCCACGCGCGCGGCCTGGCAGGCGGCCACCGGGCTGGCGATGATCGACGGGATCGGCGCGACCGAATTGCTGCACATTTTCATCGCCAGCGCGGGCGCAGCCATCCGGCCGGGCGCGACCGGCAAGCCGGTGCCGGGCTACCAGGCCTGCATCCTCGATGCCGACGGCGTACCTGTCGGCCCGGGCGTGATCGGGCGCCTGGCCGTGAAAGGCCCGACCGGCTGCCGCTACCTGGACGACGAGCGTCAGGGTGATTACGTGCAGGGTGGCTGGAACATCACGGGCGACGCCTATGAAATGGATGCCGACGGCTATTTCTACTACCGCTCGCGCACCGACGACATGATCATCTCGGCCGGCTACAACATCGCCGGCGCTGAAGTCGAAGAAGCGCTGCTGCACCATCCGGCCGTGGCCGAGTGCGCCGTCGTGGGGCGGCTCGACCCCGAGCGCGGGCAGGTGGTCGAGGCCCACGTCGTGCTGCGCGCAGGGCAGGCAGGGTCGGCGGGTCTGGCCTGCGAACTGCAGGAATTCGTGAAGGCGCAGATCGCGCCGTACAAGTACCCCAGGGCCATTTTGTTCAAGGAAAAACTACCTCGCACCGAAACCGGTAAACTACAACGCTTTAAATTACGCACGAACGCAGATTGAGGACAGCATGCAGGAAGTGGATGGACGTGAACAAGACCCAGCAATGGGCGGGGCAGCCGAGCTGGACATGGAAAGCCGCCTGACGGACGAACATCACCAATCGCTGCGCCTGTGGCTGCGCATGCTGTCGTGCACGACGCGCATCGAAAACGAGATCCGCAGCCGCCTGCGCACGACGTTCGACATCACGCTGCCGCGCTTTGACCTGATGGCGCAGCTCCAGCGGCATCCGGACGGCTTGCGCATGGGCGAACTGTCCAAGCGCATGATGGTCACGGGTGGCAATATCACGGGGATCACCGACCAGCTCGAACGCGAGCAGCTCGTGGTGCGGGTGCAGGATGTGAACGACCGGCGTGCATCGGCCGTCAAGCTGACGCCAGCGGGGCGCGCAGCGTTCGACGAAATGGCGGCAGTGCACGAGCGCTGGATCGAGGAAATGCTGGCTGATGTGGCGGCAGAAGACAAGGCGACGATGATCGCGCTGTTGTCGACCATGAAGCGCAGTTTGCGCGTGGATGACGGGGTGTAGCTGGTCCCCCCGACTGGAATCGAACCAGTATCCCACGCTTAGGAGGCATGTGCACTATCCATTGTGCTACGGGGAGGACGCCCGCGCCGCCAGGTGCTGACGGCGCGAAGCAGGGCAAGCCTGCAGTCCGGCGGGCAGGCCCCGCAGGGCGGGCTGGTACCGTGAACCGGTTGCAATTATAGCCGGGATCGAAATAGAAATGCAGGTTCATGCCCGGCAGTCGGTACAATGTGCCCCTTAATCAATCAACGCACCTTTTCCCCCGCGCCTGAATTTTCCTCGCGCGACGAAACGCATACCGATCATGGCTGTCATCTCCATTAGTTCCGCTCAACTTGCTTTCGGCCACGTGCCGCTGCTCGATCACGCTGATTTTTCCCTAGAGACCGGCGAACGCGTCGGCCTCATCGGCCGCAACGGCACCGGCAAATCCTCGCTCCTGAAAGTCATCTCGGGCCGCTCGCGCCTGGACGATGGCTTGCTGGTCATGCAGCAGGGCGTGTCCATCGCCTATGTTGAACAGGAACCGGTGTTTGACCTGAGCATGACGGTGTTTGCCGTCGTCGCCGGCGGCATGGGTGACCAGCAGGCGATGCTGACCGAATACGAAGAGCTGACCGGCAAGTTCGGCCAGGGCGACGACGACGCGCTGATGGAGCGCATGCATGTGATCCAGACCAAACTCGACGCAAACGACGGCTGGAACCTGGCGCACAAGGTCGAGACCACGCTCGATCGCCTGAACCTGTCGGGCGACGCGCTGATGGGCACGCTCTCGGGCGGTATGCAGAAGCGCGTGGCGCTGGCCGTGGCGCTGGTGTCGGCGCCGGACGTGCTGCTGCTCGATGAGCCGACCAACCACCTGGACTTCACGTCGATCAAGTGGCTGGAAAGCCTGCTGCGCGAATTCCGTGGCTCGGTCCTGTTCATCACCCACGATCGTAGCTTCCTGGACAACGTTGCCACGCGCATCATTGAACTCGACCGCGGCCGTCTGCTGTCGTTCCCGGGCAACTTCACGACCTACCAGGCGCGCAAGCAAGAACTGCTGGCCAATGAAGAAGTCGAAAACGCCAAGTTCGACAAGTTCCTGGCGCAAGAAGAAGTGTGGATCCGCAAGGGCGTGCAGGCACGCCGCACCCGCGACGAAGGCCGTGTGCGCCGCCTGGAAGCACTGCGTTCGCAGCGCGCGGTGCGTCGCGACCAGCAGGGCCAGATCAAGCTGGACGTCGCCACGGGCGAGCGCTCGGGCAAGATCGTTGCCGATCTCGAGAACATCTCCAAGATGTACGGTGACAAGGTCATCGTCGACAACTTCACCGGCACGCTGATGCGCGGCGACAAGGTCGGCCTGATCGGACCGAACGGCGCCGGCAAGACGACGCTGCTCAAGATCATCCTGGGCGAAGAGACGGCCGACAGCGGCAAGGTCCGTCTGGGTACCAAGCTGAACGTCGCGTACTTCGACCAGATGCGCACCCAGCTCAATGAAGAAGCCAGCCTGGCCGACACCATTGCACCGGGCAGCGACTGGGTCGAGATCAATGGCCAGCGCCGCCACGTGATGACGTACCTGAACGACTTCCTGTTCTCGCCGGAACGCGCACGTTCGCCGGTCAAGTCGCTCTCCGGTGGCGAGCGTAACCGCCTGCTGCTGGCGCGCCTGTTCGCCAAGCCGGCCAACTGCCTCGTGCTCGATGAGCCGACCAACGATCTGGACATCGACACACTCGAGCTGCTCGAAGAGCTGCTCGAGGAATACACGGGTACCGTGTTCCTGGTCAGCCACGACCGCACCTTCCTCGACAACGTCGTCACGCAGGTGATCGTGGCCGAAGGCGCGGGCAAGTGGCGCGAATTCGTCGGTGGTTATACCGATTGGGAACGCGTCAAGGCGGCCACGCCGGTGGTCCAGGCGCCGGTCAAGGCCAGCGCGCCAAAAGCGGACGACACGGCAGCCCCGGCTGCCAAGAAGGTCAAGCTGAGCTACAAGGAACAGCGCGAGCTGGAAGAACTGCCGAAGCTGATCGCGACGCTGGAAGACGAACAGTCGGCCATCACGGCGCAGCTCAACGGTCCGGACTTCTACAAGCAGAATCCGGCCGACGCCAAGCGCATCAATGCGCGCTTTGCCGAAATCGAAGACTTGCTCCTCGATGCGCTCGAGCGCTGGGAAACGATCGAAGCGCGCTCGCGCGGCGTGTAAGCAACAGGGACGGGCAATGGCCGGGCGGAGCGACTTTTCATGATGGACGACGAGTCGCGCACCGCCCGGCCAGATGGCCCCGCGTCTGCTGCGCCGGTGGCCGATGCACCTTTCCTGACCCGCGCCGCCTGGGCGCGGATCCTGCCATTCGGCACCTACATCCTGTTCATCGTGATTGGCGACCTGCTCGAACGCATGGGCATGAGCCGCGCCGACCTGCGCTGGCTGTATCCGGTGCAGGCCGGCGCCGTGCTGGCGCTGCTGGCCGTGTTCTGGCGCCAGTACGACGAGTTGCACCGGTTCAGCCTGCGCCTCTCGCACACGCTCGTTGCCATGGTCGTCGGCGTGATCGTGCTGGTGCTGTGGGTCAATCTGACCGTGCCATGGATGACGCTCGGCAGCACGCCCGGCTACGATCCGCGCACCGGTGGCGAGATCGACTGGCTGATGGTGACACTGCGTATCGCCGGCGCGGCGCTGGTCGTGCCCGTCATGGAAGAATTGTTCTGGCGCTCGTTCCTGATGCGGTGGGTCGAACACGCCAACTTCCGGCTCGTTGATCCGGCGCGTATCGGATTCAAGGCATTCGTGATTCCATGCGTGCTGTTTGGCTTTGAACACACGCTGTGGCTGGCCGGTATTGTCGCTGGCGTGGCGTATGGCGTGTTGTATATGCGGCATCGCAACCTGTGGTCGCCCATTCTGGCCCACGCTGTCACGAATGGGTTGCTGGGCGTCTGGGTCGTCTACACAGGGGGCTGGCAATTCTGGTGATTCCTCCGGTAGCACGACCCGTGGAAGACGACGACCATGCCAGCCTCTCCAGCGTTGCATCGCCTTTCGCCGGTCGCGTTCTGCGCCGGTGCGCTGTATTGCTTTCCTGCAGCCGCAGCGTCCACCGCATCCTCTGAAGGCGTGCAACTGCTCGCCGGCATCGGCTGGGCCCATGACGACAATCTCCTGCGCCAGGCCGGTGGCGTGTCTGCCTTCGGTAACGGGCGCAGCGACAGCTACCGCACGTTCGAGGCGGGTGTGGTGCTCGCCAAACAGATCAGCCGGCAGCGCATCGCGGCCACGGCCAGGGTCTCGAAGACCGCGTTCGATCGATTCAGGCAGCTCGACTACACCGGGCGCAACCTGCAAGCCACGTGGTTCTGGGAAATCGGCGACAGGTTCGACGGCCATCTGGCGGGGCTGTATCTCGAGACGCTGGCCCCCTACACCGACTTCAACAGCGACCAGCGCAACCTGCGCCAGCAGCGCCGCCAGGAAGCCGATGCCGGCTGGAAGCTGCACCCAAGCTGGAAAGTGCGCGTCGGGGCCGTGCGCGACAAGGCCAGCTACGACCTGGCGATCCAGCGCTTCAACAACCGCACCGAAACCACGTTTGAAACCGAGCTGTTGTACCAGCCGAGGGGCGGCAGTGCGCTGGGCGTGGTCGCGCGCCGCATCAAGGGCAGCTATCCGTTCCGGCGTGCGTCCATCGCGACGGGCCTGAACGACGATTTCACCCAGAACGAACTCAAGCTGCGCGTGCACTGGCTCGCCACGGGCTCGACCACGGTGCAGGGCCTGGCCGGTTACGTGCGGCGCGCGCAGCCGTCGTACGGCGCGGGTGCCACGAGCGGCGTGAACGGCCGCGTCGACGTGGTCTTCACGCCCCGCGGCCCGGTCAGTTACCAGGCGGGCGTGTGGCGCGACTTCGCACCGATCGAAAGCCCGTTCATCAGTTACACGCTCAACCAGGGTGCAAGCATCGGTGTCAACTGGGCTGCCAGCGCCAGGGTGGCCGTCGAGGTTAGCGCGCTCTACGAGCGGCGTCGCTCCACGGGGCGGGGCGACTTCACCGGCGCCGATGCACTGCGCGACGCACTGCGCTCGGCCAGCATGCGCGCCGTGTGGCAGGTCAGGCCGAAGGTGAAGGTGGTTGCCGGGGTTGTCCACCAGGCCCGCAGTGCGGCGGCGCGGCTCGGCACGGGCAAGTTCGATGCCAATGTGGTGGAGGTTACCGCCAACGTGCTGTTCTGACCGGCGCGTTGACGGCCAGGTGTTTTTGCGCGCACGACGCACATCGGTTGCGCTTGCGCCAGCTCAATCGGTTGCGCCGCTTTTCGACGGAACCGATGGGTTGCAGCCGCGTCGAATGACATGTCAGGCAGATTTTTTCCGGGACGGGTGCTGCCGCTTCCGGCCAGGCGCAGGCACCCTGCAACGATCACCAATGCGGATGGAGGCATCATGAAGCGTGTCGTCATATGGATCGCAGGCCTGGCATTGATATTGGGCATGGGCATGGCTGGCGCGGCCGAGGTGCTGCTGGGGCCGGGCGACGTGGTCAAGCTGTCAGTATATGGCAGTCCCGACCTGTCACTCGAAACCCGCGTCAGCGAAAGCGGCCACCTCACATTCCCGTTGCTAGGGCAGGTGGCCGTCGGCGGCATGCCGGTGGCGGCAGCCGAGAACACCATCGCGGGGCTGTTGGAGAAAAGCGGCTACCTCAAGCATGCCCAGGTCAATATGCTGGTGACGACCATGGCGAGCCAGCAGATTTCGGTGCTGGGCCACGTGAACCGGCCCGGCCGCTATCCGGTGGAAGGCCGCCGCCGCGTGCTCGACATGCTGGCGCTGGCCGGCGGCATCCATAGCGAGGGTGGCGACATGATCAGCCTCGTGCGCACGCGCGACGGCAAGACCATGCGCGAGACCATCGATGTGGTCGACATGGTGCGCAAGGGCGAACTCGACCGGGACGTCGAAGTGGCCGGCGGCGACATCATCTTTGTCGAACGGGCGCCGCGTGCGTATATCACCGGCGAAGTCAGTCGCCCGGGACCATTCCGGCTCGAACGTGGCATGACGGTCCAGCAGGCGTTGTCGGCTGGCGGTGGCCTGAGTCCGCGCGGCAGCAACAACGGCATCCGCATCACGCGCAAGGATGCCAGTGGACAGTCCGTCTCGCTGGACGTGCGGGGCAGCGATATGGTCCAGATCGATGACGTGATCGTCGTGCGCGAAAGCTGGTTCTGACCAGCGGCGGCTGGCAGGCGATGCCGGCGGCTTGTATGACTTGATGCAGCCTTGCCAACTCTCAATCGCGTCATCTCGCATCGATGACAATGCCCACGGGCGAGCGTGGCGACACCCTTCTTGCATGGATGGCATCATTTCCTTGATAAATGTGATCAAGGATGGGGGGCATGCGCGTGTGGTGGACAGAAAGCTTGCAGACGATTCAACGTGAATTTTCCGATCTGGGCGACGCCGAGGATGTGACGGTGATCGTCGTGCGTCTGCTGGTGGCGTCCGTCCTGGGCGGCTTGCTTGGTTATGAACGCGAAACGAAAGGCGCCTCGGCTGGCCTGCGCACCCACATGCTCGTGTCGGTTGGCTCGGCGCTGTTCGTGCTGATTCCTTTGCAGGCGGGGATGACAATCCAGGACTTGTCCCGTGTCCTGCAAGGCGTCACGGCCGGTATCGGCTTCCTGGGCGCCGGCGCCATCCTCAAGCAGCGCGACAATAACGACGTCAAGGGATTGACCACGGCTGCCAGTGTCTGGATGACCGCTGCGATCGGGGTTGCCGCCGGCATGGGGCGCGAAGGGACGGCCGTGCTCAGCGCACTGTTCGGCCTGGTGATTCTCGCGTTCATCCGTGCGCCCGGCAAGCGCAGCGTTGAATGATCACGCCGCGTTGGCACGCGCGCTGCGCCAGCCGGCATGCGGCCTCGCCGACAGGCACGCCGACATCATAGGTCGTACCATTGACCCGTTATTGCACCGGCCATATTCTTGTTGCAAACTAACCGCCCATGCGCCGTA
Organism: Telluria sp. ZT3P26; assembly: GCF_059686035.1. Lineage (NCBI taxonomy): Bacteria > Pseudomonadati > Pseudomonadota > Betaproteobacteria > Burkholderiales > Oxalobacteraceae > Telluria > Telluria sp. ZT3P26. The sequence goes on from NZ_JCASII010000005.1 coordinate 99,231, forward strand.
CGACCCGGCTTACCGCGATCGGATACGTGTTTGCGGCGTCCCGAAGCGATCGCCTTAGCCATCCGGAAGGTACTCACCAGGCCCGTCGCAGCCACGGCGCGCTATCGTCAGCGTGGCGTCGACCGGGTGTGTCGAAGCGACTGCACAGCCCGGAAATCGCGGGTCTGCATGACGCCGCACGCATCGTGAATCGTGCGTGGCGTCCGACACGGGAAAATGTATGATCGGAAAAATTGTGCCTTTACCAAGTGCGCGGACGAGATGGTCCTGCGATTGCCAGGCCGGTTGCCGTCGGTTCCATCGCGCTGCCGTCGGTTCAGCGTGGCAAGCCACACCAGACCGCGTGCCGCGCTGCAAGCCCCCTCGACAAGGTGCCGGTAACTCCCGCCCGCGGGAACACGCCGGCGCTGGTCGCCCGCCACGCTCGACCAGCGAGACATCCGCCGGCGCTGCGCTTTACGCACGCCTGGCGGGGAAGGGCAACCGGTTAAACAGATGGAGTGTTGCATGAAGGAAGCGTGATGAACGGAGCAAACATGGTATGGCTGGTGAACCGCTTGCGCTGCATGTCGGTGGCCGAGATGGGGTACCGGGTGCAGCAGGCGACCGCGATCCGGCTGGGACGCAGCATGGCGGGCCGTGCGCAGCTGGTGCAGTCTCGTGCAGCGCCCCCGTCCGTGCCGGCGCTGACGCTGGGCGTGCGCGGCGCGCCGGAACTCGATCCGCGCGAGGTCGAGGCACTGCTGCTGGACGCCGAACGCATCTGTGCAGGCCACGTCGTGCTGTTTGCCGATGGTCGCTTCGACGTTGGCGTGCCCACCGCATGGAACCGCGATCCCGATACCGGCGTGACCGCGCCGGCCGTGTACCGTGGCGACATCGCCATCACCGATCGCGAGCTGGTCGGGGACATCAAGCATGTCTGGGAATTGAACCGCCACCTGCACCTCGTGCGACTGGCGCAGGCCTGGGCGCTGACGCGCGATGCGCGCTGGATGGATGCAATCGGCCAGAACCTGCGCAGCTGGCTCGAGCAATGTCCGCCGCTGACCGGTCCCAACTGGACCAGTTCGAGGGAACTGGGCATCCGGCTCATCAACTGGAGCCTGATCTGGCAATTGATCGGGGGCGAGCGCAGCGCACTGTTCGAGGGCGACGACGGACAGCGCCTGCGCGCCGACTGGCTCGGCAGCATCCACGCGCACTGCCGCACGATCGCGCGCCATCTGTCGCGCCATTCACTGGCCAACAACCACCTGATTGGCGAGCTGGCCGGCCTGTACATGGGCGCCGTCACCTGGCCGTGCTGGAAGGAGTCGCGCGATTGGCAGGCGCTGGCGCAGAACGAGCTGGAAGTCGAAGCCCAGGCGCAATTTTCACGCGATGGCGTCAACCGCGAACAAGCCTTCGGCTACCACTTGCTGGTGTGCGAATTCCTGTTCGTGGCGGGCTTGCTGGCGCAGACCGGCGGCCACAGCCTGCGACCGTTTTCGCGCGCGTACTGGGGCAGCCTGCAGCGCGCGCTGCGCTTTTTACGCTCGGTACGCGATGTCGGTGGCAATGTGCCGACCGTGGGCGACGCCGATGACGGCTGCGTATTCCGCCTGGACGCGTCGGGCATGGACCGCGCCGCGCAATTGCTGGCGCTGGGCGACACCGTGTTCGGCGGCCATGCCGACAGTCATCCCGGCGTGCGCTGGCTGCTGCACACGCTGCCGGGCGGGCGGCCCGATTGCGACCCGCACGAGGTTGATACGGGCTGGGCGTTTCCCGACGGCGGCTACCTGCTGTTCGGCAACCATTTTGGCGAGGCGGACGAGATCAAGGGCTTGCTCGACTGCGGACCGCTGGGCTACCTGGGCACGGCTGCCCACGGCCACGCCGATGCACTGGCGCTCGCGCTGTCGGTGGCGGGTGAACCTTGCCTGGTCGATCCTGGCACCTATTCGTATGGCCAGGATGACAAATGGCGGGATTACTTCCGCGGCACGTCCAGCCACAACACGGTGCGCATCGATGGCGTCGACCAGTCGGTCCCGGGTGGCCGGTTCATGTGGCTGCGCAAGGCCGTTGCCAGCATCGAGCGCATGCCGGCCTCGCCCCACGAGTTCGACTTCCGCGGTTCGCACGATGGCTACGCGCGCCTGCCCGATCCGGTGCGTCATGTGCGCAGTGTCCGCTTCGAAAGCGCCAGCAACACGCTGACCGTGCGCGACGAGGTATCCGGCAGGAAGCCGCACAAGGTCGAGTTGTTCTGGCATTTCGCGCCCGGGCTCGACGTGCGCCTGACCAGCAACGGCCTGGCCGTGCGTGGCCGCCGCTTCGTGCTGCAGATGCAGGCCAGCGGCGAAGATCTGCACCTGGAGCTGGTGAGCGGCGCTGAAAACCCGCCGCTCGGCTGGTACTCGGCCACCTATCAGTCCAAGGTGCCGTGCGATGTGTTGCGCATCTCGACCGTTTCGTCTGCGGTGCCGGTGGAATGCAGGTTTTCAATCACGTTCATCGACGAAAAATAGCACCGTTGCACACACCGTTGCCGGCTGCCAACCGGCATGCCAATGCGCGGTAAAGCGGGGCATTGCTGCCAGATTGCCAGTACGTACAAGCATGCGCGCGCGCGCTTTTTGCAAAAGGCTTGTAAAATAGATAAGCTTTGCTATGACGCTATGCAGCAATATTGCGTCACAGGGCGTACGGTCGAGCAACCTGGTCCGTAGCAGCAAGGCACGCGCGGTTTTTTGTTCGCTGCACAACAGGATATCGTGCGCGGGGTCGACCGGATGTATCCTAGTCACACCATGGCGTCGATTGTCGCCCGCTCGTTGGTCCTGACGAGAGAAGCGGTGACGGGCAGGGTGTAGTAAAAATAGCAAGAAAGCGCAGCAGGCAACATCAGGCAACAAGGTTATTGCAAACAATAATTGATCACTACAAGTGAAAGCAGAGAGCAATACATGAAAATTCTCGTTACTGGCGGCATTGGTTACATCGGCTCGCACACCGTCGTCGAACTGCAGAGCGCAGGTCACGACGTGGTGGTGCTCGACAACCTGTCCAACGCCCAGTTGTCGGTGCGTGACAGGGTAGAGCGCATCAGCGGCAAGCCGTTCGCCTTTGTCGAAGCCGATATCCGTGACCGCGCAGCGATGGAAGCGGCATTTGCCGAGCACAAGCCGGAAGCGGTCATTCATTTCGCCGGCCTGAAGGCCGTGGGCGAATCGGTGGCCGAGCCGCTGCGCTACTACGACAACAATGTCTCGGGCAGCGTCGTGCTGTTCGAAACGATGGCCAAGTTCGGCTGCAAGTCGCTCGTGTTCTCGTCGTCGGCCACCGTGTATGGCGACCCGGCCTCGGTGCCGATCCGCGAAGATTTCCCGCTGTCGGCCACCAATCCGTACGGCCGCAGCAAGCTGATGATCGAAGAGATCCTGCAAGACCTGGCCAAGGCCCAGCCCGACTGGCGCATTGCGCTGCTGCGCTACTTCAATCCGGTGGGCGCCCACGAGAGCGGCCTGATCGGCGAAGAGCCAAGCGGGATTCCGAACAACCTCGTGCCTTACATCGCCCAGGTTGCCAATGGCCAGCGCGAGAAGCTGTCGGTCTTCGGCGGCGACTACAACACGCCGGACGGCACCGGCCAGCGTGACTACATCCACGTCGTCGACCTGGCCATCGGCCACGTCAAGACCCTGGACCGCCTGGCCAAGGGCCCGGGCATCGTTGCCTACAACCTCGGTACGGGGCGCGGCAACAGCGTCCTGGAAATGATCCGCGCGTTCGAGGCCGCCAGTGGCCGCAAGGTCGCCTACCAGATCGTCGACCGCCGCCCTGGCGACGTGGCCAAATGCTACGCCGACCCGGCCAAGGCACGCGATGAACTCGGCTGGACCGCCGAACGCGATGTCGCTCAAATGTGCGCCGATGTATGGCGCTACCAAACCACTGCCAAATAATTCAAAGGAACATCGAATGAAAGCCATGATTCTCGCCGCAGGCAAAGGGACGCGCGTGCGTCCACTCACCTACGATCTGCCAAAACCGATGATTCCGCTGCTGGGCCGGCCGGTGATGGCCTACCTGGTCGACCACCTCCGAAAAAACGGCATTTCCGAGATCATGGTCAACGTCAGCTGGCTGCATGAAAAAATCGAAGAGTACTTCGGTGAAGGCGAGCAGTTCGGCGTCCAGATCGGCTATTCGTTCGAGGGTTACACGAAGGACGACGGCGAAGTCGTGCCGATGCCGATCGGCTCGGCCGGCGGCATGAAGAAAATCCAGGAATTCGGTGGCTTCTTCGACGACACGACGGTCGTGCTGTGCGGCGACGCGCTGATCGACCTGGACCTCAAAGCAGCCCTGATGGAACACCGCCGCAAGGGCGCGATGGCCACCGTCATCACCAAAGAAGTGCCATGGGACAAAGTCTCGTCGTACGGCGTGGTCGTGACCGATGAAGAAGGCCGCATCCAGGAATTCCAGGAAAAGCCAGCCGAAGCCGACGCCAAGTCCAACTTCATCTCGACTGGTATCTACATCTTCGAGCCGGAAGTCATCGACCTGATCCCGTCGGGCGTGTCGTTCGATATCGGCTCCGACCTGTTCCCGCTGCTGGCCGAGCGCGGCCTGCCGTTCTACGCCCAGGGCCGCCCGTTCAACTGGCTCGACATCGGTACCATGAGCGACTACTGGGAAGTGCTGCAGACGGTGCTGACCGGCGAAGTGAACCACATGCACGTGCCGGGCATCCAGATCAAGCCGGGTCTGTGGGTTGGCCTGAACACCAGCATCGACTGGGAAGGCACCACGATCGAAGGCCCGGTGTACATCGGTTCCGGTTGCAAGATCGAAGCCGGTACGCGTATCGTTGGCCCGACCTGGATCGGCCATGGCAGCCACATCTGCGAAGGCGCCGAAGTCGTTCGCAGCGTCCTGTTCGAGTACACGCGGGTGTTGCATGATGTAACATTGAATGAAATGATTGTCTTCAAGGAATACAGTGTCGACCGAAATGGCGAGATGAAGCACACTTCCGAATATTCTTCCGAAGAGTGGCTCAATGCACGTGATCGTCGCACCTCGCGCCGCAAGGACACCCCGGACACCAACGAGTCAAAGAAAGAGAAAGTCAGCGCATGAAGATCTATCCAGTCATCCTCTCCGGCGGCGCCGGGACCCGCCTGTGGCCCCTGTCGCGTGCCGTTCTGCCAAAGCAGTTGCTGCCACTGGTTGCCGACAAAACCATGTTGCAGGACACTGCCTTGCGCGTGACGAACTGGCCTGGATTGATGGCGCCACTGGTAGTTTGCGGTAATGATCACCGTTTCATGGTGGCTGAACAGTTGCGCGAAGTGGGCATCACGCCACTGGGCATCCTGCTCGAGCCAGTCGGCCGCAACACCGCGCCGGCCGTGGCTGCGGCTGCGCACCACCTGCAACAGATCGACCCGGACGCTGTCATGCTGGTGTTGCCAGCCGACCACGTCATCGAGAATGCGCAAGCCTTCCGTGAAGCGGTCGAGCGCGCCACCCGTCTGGTCGCGGCCGGCAAGCTGGCCACGTTCGGCATCGTGCCGAAAACGCCGGAAACCGGCTACGGCTACATCCGCCGCGGCGAACCGGTGGCCGAGTGCAGCGATTGCTACAACGTCGCGCGCTTCGTCGAAAAGCCGGATGCTGCCACTGCCGAAGGCTTTGTTGCCGAAGGCACGTATTACTGGAACAGCGGGATGTTCATGTTCGGCGCCGCGCGCTACCTGCAAGAACTGGAAGAGCATGCGCCGGCCATCGCCGCTGCTGCCAACCAGGCCATGCACGCCGCGTACCGCGATCTCGATTTTTGCCGCCTCGACGAAACCGCCTTCTCGGCGTGCCCGTCCGATTCGATCGACTACGCGGTCATGGAGCACACGCGTGACGCCGCAGTCGTGCCGGCCGACATCGGCTGGAATGACGTCGGTTCGTGGTCGGCGCTGTGGGAAACCCAGCCGAAAGATGTCAACGGCAACGCCCAGCGCGGTGACGTGTATCTGGATGGCGTGAAAAACTCGCTGGTGCGTGCCGAAAGCCGCATCGTGGCCGTCGTTGGTCTCGAAGACATCGTTGTCGTGGAAACCCAGGATGCCGTGCTGGTCACGAGCAAGAGCCAGGTGCAGCGTGTCAAGCAGGTGGTCGAACACCTGAAGTCGAAAGAGCGCACCGAGCACCTGCACCACACCAAGGTGTATCGTCCATGGGGCCACTACGAAGGCATCGATGCGGGCGACCGTTTCCAGGTCAAGCGCATCACGGTCAAGCCGGGCGAGAAGCTGTCGCTGCAGATGCACCATCACCGCGCCGAGCATTGGGTCGTGGTATCGGGCACGGCGCGCGTGACGTGCGGCGATACGGTCAGCCTGCTGTCCGAAAACGAATCGACGTACATCCCGATCGGCATGAACCACCGTCTGGAAAACCCGGGCAAACTGCCGCTGCACATCATTGAAGTGCAGTCGGGCAGCTATCTGGGTGAAGACGATATCGTTCGCTTCGAAGACATCTACAAGCGCGCGTAACGTAATTCATCAGGCTGTACCACGCTGATGCCGGGGCAGTCGTCTTGACCGCCCCGGCATCACGACACACCACGGCGTTTCCGCCTTCGCTATCACCTGGCCAACACCGGCCAAGTCACACTTTGCCACACCCATCAATTCTGCCTGCTGCACGCTGGCGGCACTGCGCTCGTCCGTCACCTGGTCGTTGACCGCTCCTGCCCGACATCCGTTCCGCTGCGCCCGTCCCGGGGCCATGCATCTGCGTCAGACACCTGACCAGCCCCGCAGCAACGACCGTTTTGGCAGGGTAATTTCCAATTGTGTTGTATGCATGATGAAGATTGGTTCCTTCGGACTAATGCAGCGTCATCATATTGTCAATTTGCGCATTTACTATGATTTTGTTAATGAATGCCGCAAGCATGCCTTGCATGACAACCAACAGGGAATCCATGACCACCTTTGCATCCTTCATGCCACGGCGTACGCTGCTGGCGACCTTGATTGCGGGCTTTGCCGCGACAGCCTCGGCTGCCCCGGGCGACGTCGTGATCAGCCAGCTGTATGCCCATTCGAACAACGCTGGCGGTCAGTGGAGCCACGACTTCGTCGAACTGTTCAATCGCAGTTCTTCGCCAGTCAGCCTGGATGGCATGAGCTTGCAATACCAGTCCGCGACCGGCACCAACTGGGGATCGGTCACGCGCTTGCCGGCTGTGGAACTCAAGCCAGGTCAATACTTCCTGATGGTCGGTCGCAGCGGCACCCAGTCCAACGCCATGCCGGTGGGCACGGGCGACGCCACCAGCGCCAGCTTCGACATGGCGGCAGGCGGCGGCAAGGTGGCGCTGTCCGGTATTGCGACGCAGATGCCGGCGGGCGAGGGCACGAACCTGATCGACCTGGTGGGCTTCGGCAGCGCCAACCGCGCCGAGGGCGCGCCGGCACCGGCCCCGTCGACCGTCAATTCGATCCAGCGCGCGGCACTCGGCTGCCAGGATACCGACAACAACCGTGACGACTTTGCTGGCGCGCCCGTGACCGGCCCGCGCAGCATGGCGTCGGCCATCCAGGCATGCGGCGGCCCGGTCGTGCAGCCGATCGTGCTGACCTGCCCGACGGCGGTCCAGGTCGCGCAGGGCAGCGCTTCGTCGACCGTCCTGTCGGCCATCGACGGCGACGGCATCGTCAACAGCGCCAGCATCATCGCTGGCGCCCGTCCGGGCATCAGCCTGCTCGACTTCGCAGCCGCCGGCGCCGTCGGCGGCCGTGCCCAGGCGCAGCTCGTCATTGCCGACACGCTGGCCGCCGGCAGCTATCCGGTCCAGGTCCAGTTCGGCAATGTCGCCGGCGACGCCGAAACCTGCGCCATCAACGTCAATGTCGCTGGTGAATTGCGCATTCCGGCCATCCAGGGTTCGGGTGCGGCCAGCCCGTATGTCGGCACGGTCCAGTCCACGCAGGGCGTGATCACGGCCAAGATCGGCAGCGGCTTCTTCATCCAGGATGCCGCCGGCGATGGCGACCCGTCGACGTCGGACGGCCTGTACGTCTTTGGCGCGCCGACCGATGCGCCGATCGGCGAACTGGTGCGCGTGACAGGGACGATCATCGAATACCGCCCGACTGGCGCCAACCGCACCTACACCGAATTCTCCAATGTCACTGGCGTGCAGCGCCTGGGTACCGGTCCGGCCATCACGCCGACCAATATCGTGTTGCCGAACGCCGACCTGGCCAGCGTCGAAGGCATGCTGGTGCGCTTCACGTCGCCACTGACGGTGAATGGCAACCGCAACGTCGGTGACCGTGGCGAACTGATCCTGGCCAATGGCCGCCGCGAAAATCCAACCAACCGTTTCCCGCTCGGTTCGCCCGAAGCGCTGGCGCTGTACCAGGAGCACCAGGCCAACCAGATCGTGCTGGACGACGGCATCTTTGTCGCGCCTGCCGTGATTCCGTACCTGGCCGAAGACGGCACCGTGCGCGTCGGCGACACCGTCACCGACCTGACGGGCGTTATCGACTATGGCGCGCTGGGCGGTGGTGGCGCCGGCTTCAAGCTGCAGCCGACCATGGCCCCGACCTTCGCCCGCACCAACGAACGCACCCCGGCGCCAACGCTGCCAGCGGGCATCAAGGTCGGCAGCGCCAACGTGCTGAACTTCTTCACGACCTTTACCGACGGGCGCGACGCCTGGGGCCGCACCGGCCAGGGCTGCACCATCGGCAACTCGACGTCCGCCGGCAACTGCCGCGGTGCCGACAACACGGCCGAGTTCATCCGCCAGCGCGACAAGATCGTCAAGTCGCTGGCCGCGCTCGACGCCGACGTCGTCGGCCTGATGGAAATCCAGAACAACCGTGACATCGCGGTGGGCTACCTGGTCGAGCAGCTCAACGCCGCCACGGCGCCGGGCAAGTACGCCGTGGTGCCGCAGCCGGTTGCACTGGGTACCGACGCGATCCGTGTGGCAATGATCTACAAGCCGTCGGTCGTGTCGCTGGTGGGCGGTGCGCTGTCGGATGGCAACGCGATCAACAACCGTGCGCCGATGGCCCAGACCTTCATGGCCGGCAATGGCGGAGGCAAGTTCTCGGTGGTCGTGAACCACCTGAAATCCAAGGGCGGTTGCAGTGGCGCCGGCGCCGGCGATACCGATCCGGGTAATGGCGCAGGTTGCTGGGATCGTACCCGCACCCAGCAGGCCCAGCGCCTGACGTCGTACTTCATCCCGCAGGTGATCGCGGCCGCCGGCGACCCGGACGTGCTGGTCATTGGTGACCTGAACGCCTACGCGTTCGAAAGCCCGATCAACCACCTGACCGGCGTGGCCGGCATGGTCAACCTGCTCGAGCGTTTCGTGCGCCCCGAGGCAATGCCGTACTCGTACGTGTTCGACGGCCTGTCGGGCTACCTCGACCACGCACTGGCAAGCAGCTCGCTGGCCGCGCAAGTGGTGGGCGCCGCCGAGTGGCACAGCAATGCCGACGAGCCGGAAACCATCGACTACAACCTGAACGACACCGCGCAGGATCCGTACCGCGACAACGCCTACCGTGCATCGGATCACGATCCGCTGGTGGTGAGCCTGAACCTGACGCCGGCGTTCGGCGATGTCACGGCATCGGTCAGTGCTGATATTGGCGGCTTTGCGATCAACCGTCTTACCGGCAAATACAGTGGCAAGGTCACGGTCACCAACACGAGTGCCACGGTCCTCACCGGTCCACTGCATTTCGTCATGCAGGGCTTGCCGAGCGGCGTGACACTCGACGGCAGCAGCGGCATGCGGGCCGGCGCGCCTTACCTGACGCTGCCGCAAGCGAGCATCGCGCCCGGCGCCACCGTCACATTCACCACCACGTTCACCAATAGCGCCAAACGGTCCATTACTTACACCCCGCAGCTGGTTTCCGGCGCGCTCTGATCAGGAATCATCATGAACAATCTTTACGCTCTGTTTCTTCGCGCCATGCTGGCGTTCTCGATCGCGGTTGGCGCGCCTGCCGCGCTGGCTGGCCCGATGTACCGGGTCTCGCTCGACACGTCTTCACTTGCCGGCAGCACCGGCTTCCTCGACCTGGGCTTCAACGGTGGTGGCGACATGGGGCAGTCAGTCGCCCGTCTGAGCAACTTCAGCGGCAACTTCGTTGGGGATGCAATGTATGTGGGTGACGCCAGCGGCACCGTGGCCACCGGGGCGGTCCTGGGCAACAGCACGGGAGAGAATTTCTTCACCCAGGCGCTGGCCTTCGGTGGCCTGTTCTCGTTCGACGTCGCGTTCGACCTGGGCAATGAGCCGCTGCGTACGTTGTTCACCGTGGCACTGTTCAACGACGCGTTCGACGCCTACCTTGGCGCTGACGCCGAACTGTTCTCGATCGACGTGATCGCAGACAAATTGGCCGACGTCACCGTGAACGCGCCTGGCCTGGCACAGGTGGCCCAGATCGCCGAAGTCCCGGAACCAGGCGAATGGCTGCTGCTGGCCACCGGCCTGCTGCTGATCGGCGCCACCCGCCGGATGCAACAGCGCGGCTAATCCTGCACTGCCGGTCAATCCGGCGCAGCGACTGACAGGTCGCTGCGCCGGATTTATTCTTCAAGCATATAAATACGTTAAAGAAATTGTATTTATAAACATTGGCACCTTGGGGCATAGTCATTGTATTGTCGTGCAGACATTACATATGCCACCATGCCAGTCCAGATTCTCGCGGTCGACCCCGATCCTGCTGTCCAGCAATTATTGAGGCTCAATTTCGGCAATGCCGGCTATCTGGTGACCTGTTGTCCGGATGCCGAACATGCGCTGCAGCGTCTGGCGCAGGGATTGCCGGACCTGCTGCTGATCGAGTGGGAATTGCCGGGCCAGAGCGGCGAAACCCTCGTGCGCCGGCTGCGCGCGCAGGCGAGCACGCGCGCACTGGGCCTGATCATGCTGACAGGGCGGGGCGCCGAGGCCGACAAGGTGCTTGCGCTCGAATCGGGCGCGGACGATTACGTCACCAAGCCGTTCAGTCCGCGCGAACTGCTGGCGCGCACGCAATCCGTGTTGCGTCGCCTGACGCCGGCTGGCGCCGCCGCCATGCGCGACGGTGGCCTGCACCTCGATCCGGACACATTGCAGGTGAGCGCCGGTGGCCGCCCGGTCCTGCTCGGCCCCATCGAATTTCGCCTGCTGGCATTCCTGATGCGCCATCCAGAGCGCGTGCATTCGCGGCCGCAATTGCTCGACCGGGTCTGGGGCCGTCATGCGGTGCTCGATGAACGAACCGTCGACACCCATGTCGGCCGCCTGCGCCAGGCGCTGGGGCCGGACGGCCAGGGCGACCGCATCCAGACCGTGCGCGGCGCCGGTTACCGCTTCACCGCCGGCCTGCCGGCGCTGGCGGGTGCCGCATGACGATCCTCGACAAGCTGGAGCAGGAATACCTGTTGCGCACCATCGAATCGGGCGTCGGACTGGTCGAGCGGCGCCAGCTGTTCCTGTGGACGCAGGGCGCATTCCAGGCGCTGCTGCCACACGAGATCATGCTGTGCGTGACACTGGATGCGGCGGGCGCCGTCGCGCATGTCGAGTGCCTGCATCGCACCGTGCTCGATCGCGCTGCGCTGGCGCACCTCAAGACCGGCGTGGCGCCGGCACTGGTGGCGCGCTGGCAGGCGGGGAACGCCATGCCCACGGTGATCGATGCGAACGACAGCGTCTTGCGCGCGATGGGCGTCGAGCATGCGCTCGTGCACGGCAGCGCGCCGCAGGGCGCTGCCGGCACGGTATTCGCGCTGCTCGGCATGCCGTCGCGCCCGGATGCGCGCCAGGCCTATTTTCTGCAGTTGCTGCTGCCGTACCTGCATCTGGGATTGCTGCGCATGCCAGTGGCAGCCAGCGCCGGGCAGGACGCCGGCAATGCGCCGGTGCGGCCCCTGAGCGGGCGCGAGCTGGCCGTGCTCGACGGCGTGCGCGCCGGCTGCAGCAACGAAGAAGTGGCGCGTCAGCTCGGCATCAGCGCGCTGACGGTGAAGAACCATCTGCAGCGCAGTTACCGCGCGCTCGGCGTGGCCAACCGGGCGCATGCGGTGGCGCGCTGCCTGGCGCTGCGCCTGCTCTGACCATCACCAAGGCCAGCTCAGGCGTGGCGGCCGCGCGACAGTGCGTGAAGAAAATCGTGGCCGGCGCAGCAGTCGCATTTCGCTTGACCACACGCCCATCGCACGCGAAGATAGGCTCATGAACAAACTCCTACTTTTGCTGCTCGTCAGCTGCGCCGCCTGCACGAGCCAGGCCCAGGGTCCCGTCCGCGCTCAGGTCAAGGGTGAAACCTCCATCAGCACGGCGCCGGCCACGACGCTGGCCGACATCCGGCGCCAGATCGGCACGCCGTCATGCAGCGACAACGCGCAATGCCGCACGTTGCCGGTGGGCGCGATGGCATGTGGGGGCCCGCAGGAATACCTGCCGTACTCCACGCAAAAGAGCGACGCCAATGCGCTGCGCGCGCTGTCCGAACGCTCGTATGCCGAGACCAAGGCCGCGCTCACGGCCAGTGGCATGGTGTCGACCTGCATGATGAAAGCCGATCCGGGCGCGGTCTGTGTGGCCGGCACCTGCCAGCTGGGCAACGGCGCAGCAAGCAACTGACGCGTCGCAACGTCAACGACAAAAGCGCGCCCCGGCGCGCTTTGTCGTTCATGCTCGACGCATCGGTGTCGGCGTTGGGTGGTATCTCAAAACAAGAGTTGTCCTTTTGCTATACCCCGTGATACCGTTCACAGGGATTTTTTTTGAGCAGCAGATGAGGAGTCGGTCGATGTTCTTTGCCATGAAACGGGGCGCCGCGCGTCGCAGCGCCGGGTTCACGTTGCTGGAATTGCTGGTGGTGATCGTCATCATCGGTTTGCTTGCCGCGTATGTCGGCCCGAAATATTTTTCCCAGCTCGGCAAATCCGAAGTCACCGCGGCCAAGGCCCAGATCGACGCGTTCGACAAGACGCTCGACACCTACCGGCTCGACGTCGGTCGTTACCCGACCACCGAAGAAGGCCTGGCCGCCCTGATGACGGCGCCGCCCAGCGCCGGCGTCAAATGGAACGGCCCCTACCTGAAGAAAGCCGTGCCGCTCGATCCGTGGGGCAATGCGTACCAGTACCGCGCTCCCGGCGCCCGCGCGGAATACGAGGTGCTTTCGCTCGGCAAGGACGGCCAGCCCGGCGGCGTTGGCGAGAACGCCGACATCACGTCGAACTGACCGACGTTGTTCGCCTCATTGTTCACATTATTGTTCGTCTCACCCACCTGACAGCGCCGCCCCATGCAGTTCGCCGTTCGCACCCTCGCGCCCGACATGTCGATCGCCAACCTCGTCGTCGATGCCCTCGACGCGCAGGATGCCCGCCGCCAGATCGAGGCGCGCGGCCTGTTCGTCAGCGCCGTTGAACCGGCGCGTGGCGCGCGCCTGGCCAGTTCGCGCGGCGCCAGACTGTCACTGGTGTTGTTCAGCCAGGAACTGCTCGCGCTGCTCAATGCGGGCCTGGGCATCGTCGAAAGTCTCGAAGCGCTGCTGGAAAAGGAAAGCGCCGCGCCCACCCGCGCCGTGCTCGAACGCCTGCTCGGCGGCCTGCGCGAAGGCAAGCGCTTTTCGGCCGTGCTGGCAGCGCAGCCGGCGCTGTTCCCGCCGCTGTACATCGGCATCGTGCGCGCCGCCGAAGGCACCAGCGACCTGCCGCGCGCGCTGACGCGCTACATCGATTACCAGCAGCGCATCGACACCGTGCGCGCGAAGATCGTCAGCGCCTCGATCTATCCGGTGATCCTGCTGATGGTCGGCGGGGGTGTCTCGGGGTTCCTGATCGGCTACGTGGTGCCCAAATTCGCCGAGGTCTACCAGGGTGCGGGCCGAAACCTGCCGTGGTTGTCGCAGCGGCTGCTCGACTGGGGCCAGTTCGCGTCCGGCCACGGGACGGCGATCCTGTTCGGCGCCGTGCTGGTGGTCGCCGGCATCGTGGCCGGCATCCGTCACCTGCGCCGCAGCGGCGGCATGGGCCGGCTGCTGCGGCGCGTGCCCGGCATCGGCGAGCGTGCCCGCGTGTATGAACTCTCGCGCCTGTACCTGACGCTCGGCATGCTGACCGAAGGCGGCATCACGATCGTCGGCGCCATCGAGACCGTGCAGCAGATGGTCTCGCCGCACCTGGCCAAAAACCTGGCGGCGGCGCGCGCCGCGATCGAGTCGGGCGAGCCGATGTCGAACGCGTTCGAGGCCCACGGCCTGACCACGCCGATCTCGCTGCGCATGCTGCGCGTGGGTGAACGCACGGGCGAGATGGGGCCGATGCTGACCCAGTCGGCCGCGTTCTACGATGGCGAGATCGGGCGCTGGATCGACCGCTTTACGCGCACCTTCGAGCCGCTCCTGATGGCCGCCATTGGCCTCGTGGTCGGCGCCATCGTCGTGCTGCTGTACATGCCGATCTTCGATCTGGCAGGGGACATGTCGTGACCACCGCGCCGTTCGATCCTGTCGTTCTGGCGCAGGCCAGAGCAGCCGCGAACGTGTCGCGCCGGGGCCTCGTGGCCGAGCTGGAAGCGCTGACCGGGCGCGATGCGCGCGAACTGGTCGACGGCCTGGCCGCACTGTTTGCGCTCCCCGTCATGGAAACGGGCGAGATGCTGCTGCTCGCGCCTGCGTTCGATCTGCTGCCGCTGGCGCAGGCACTGTCGCGTCACTGCGCGCTGCTGCGCCACGCCGACGGGCGCCTGGTCGGCGTGGTGTCCGATCCGTTCGATCTCGATCTGCAGACGTGGCTCGGCGCGCAGGCCCGCGCCACGCCTAGCCGGCCGCTTGCACTGTGCCTGGCGCAGCAGGCCGACATCCAGGCCTACCTGTCCAAGCAGGAGGAATCGGCGCGCGCTGTCGATTCGCTCGTCGGCGGGGCGGCCGATGGCCGGCGTGATGGCAAGATCGGTACCGTGCTGTCGTTCGCGTCGGTGTCCGAAGCTGGCAGCCCGGCCGTCAAGCTGGTCAACTCGACGCTGTACGACGCGTTGAAAGCCGGCGCCTCGGACATCCACCTGGAAAGCACGGCCGGCGGCCTGGCCGTGAAATACCGTGTCGACGGCGTGCTCGATCACGCCACGACGGTGGGCGGCATCGAGCTGGCCGAGCACATCATCTCGCGCCTGAAGGTGCTGGCCGAACTCGATATCGCCGAGCGCCGCGTGCCGCAGGACGGGAGCTTCAGGGTCGAGGCGGCCGGGCGCGACATCGACCTGCGCGTGTCGATCATGCCGAGCATCCACGGCGAAGATGCGGTGATCCGTATCCTCGACAAGCGCGCGATGATCGAGGCGTATGGCTCGCTCACGCTCGAAGCGCTGGGGTTCGACGCGCCGTCCCTTGTCACGCTGCGCCACCTGGCGCAGGAGGCCTACGGCATGCTCTTGGTAACGGGCCCCACCGGTTCGGGCAAGACCACGACGCTGTATGCGGCGCTGACCGAAATCCACAACGGCCGCGAAAAGATCATCACGATCGAAGACCCGGTGGAATACCAGCTGCCCGGCATCCTGCAAATCCCGGTCAACGAAAAGAAGGGCCTGACGTTTGCCAAGGGCCTGCGCTCGATCCTGCGGCACGACCCGGACAAGATCATGGTCGGCGAAATTCGCGACCGCGAGACCGCCGAAATCGCGGTGCAGTCGGCGCTGACCGGTCACCTGGTCCTGACGACCGTCCACGCCAACAACGTGTTCGATGTGTTCGGGCGCTTCACGCACATGGGCATCGATCCGTATGCATTCGTCTCGGCCCTGAACGGCATCTGGGCGCAGCGCCTGATCCGCATGAACTGCCCGCGCTGTGGCGAGCGGCACGACCCGACCGATCTCGAACTGGCCTCGGTGCACCTGGAACGCGCCGAGGTGGGCGACTACCTGTTCATGCGCGGCAAGGGCTGCGGCGATTGCCGTGGCACCGGCTACAAGGGCCGCCGTTCGATCGCCGAAATCCTGACCCTGAACGACGAGATCCGCGAACTGATCGTCGACAAGCAGCCGATCCGCCGCATCAAGGCCGCGGCCCACGCCAACGGCACACGCAGCCTGCGCCTGGCCGCGCTCGACCTGGTGCGGCGCGGCGCCACCACCATCGATGAAATCAAGCGGGTGACCCTGCATGCTTAGGCGGACCAACCTGCTTTTTGGACACACCCTGCGCATCGGCATTGCCAGTGAGGGCCTGGCCCTGATCAGGGTCAACCGCCTGTTCGGCGGCGCGCCCGTGCTGCTGGCCGAGCAGCGTCTCGACCTGTTCGCGCCCGATGCGCTGGCCACCGGCCTCTCCGCGCTGTTCGCCGACCATGCCCCTGGCGGCTGGACGGTGAGTGTTGTGCTGGCCGATGAGTTGATACGGCTGTGGCAGGTCACGCCGCCACCAGGCGCCACGCGCATGGGCGACCTCGAAGGGGCGGCCGCGCTGCGCTTCCAGCACCTGTTCGGCGCGCCGCCTGCCGAGTGGGTCATCCGCGCCGACTGGGATGCGGCCAAGCCGTTCCTGGCCAGCGCCGCGCCGCGCAACCTGCTCGATGGCCTGCAGCTGGCCGCCGAGACCCACCGCTTTCACCTGGTCGACATCCGGCCGCAATTCGTGGCCGCGCTCAATCAGTGGCGCCAGGCGCGCAGGGCAGGGGCGTGGTTCGGCCAGGTCCATGGCGGCGTGCTGTCGCTCGCGGCCTATGACGGCGCGCTCCTGATGGCCGTGCGCAGCAGCCCGGTCCCGGCCGGCGCCGATCGCGACTGGCTGGAATCGCACGTGGCGCGCGAAGCGCTGCGCGTGGGCGTGGGACGGCCCGAACGCCTGCAACTGTGCGGCGCCGCGCCGGCCGCCTGGGGCAGCAGCCCGGGGCGCCTGAAATTCGCGTGCAGCCTGCTGGAGCAGAACGCTGGCGACGGTTGGTCCGATCTGGCGCGGCTGGCGCGTACGGGAGTGCCCGCGTGAAGCGCACCCGCATCGATTTTTCCCAGCCGGGCCTGCGCCGCACGCTGTTTCGCACGCCGCCACGTGTGATCTTCATGCTGCCTGTCGTGCTGTTGATCTGCGTGCCCGCAGGGTTCATGACCCAGCGCTACATCGAGCAGCAGCAGGAACTGACCGACTTACAGGCGGCGCTGGCCGTGCGCAGTGCGCCGCCGCCCGTCGTGGTGGCCGCCGCACCGAGGGTGACCCTGGCGCCGGCGCAGGTCACCGCCGTCAACGCCGCCGTGCAGCAACTGAACCTGCCATGGCGCGACCTGGCGGCAGCGCTGGGCGACGCCACGCCAGCGTCGATCGCACTGCTGGCGCTGGAGCCGGACGCCAAGCGGCGCACGCTGCGCATCAGCGCCGAAGCCAGGAACAGCGACGACATGCTGGCCTACATCACGCGCCTGCAGGCCGAGGAATGGTTCACGAGTGTGGTGCTGATGCGCCATGAAGTGATGCAGGAAGACCCGAACCGGCCACTGCGCTTCCAGGTCAGCGTGCAATGGGGGACGCCATGACGCTCGCGACCCTGCCACTCCGCGCGCGCCTGCTGCTCGCGCGCGTCAATCCGTTGACGGCGCTGGTCCTGGCGCTGATCGTGGCCGGCGCAGCGGTGCAGGTCGCGCTGGTGCCGGCGCGCGCCCGGCTCGACGCAGACTACGAGGCGGCCCGCCGCCTCGCACGCACGCCGTTGCCACCACGCCCGGCACCAAGCGCGCCGCCACCGAGCAGCGACCAGAACCTGGCGCAGTTCTACGCGACGCTGGGCGATGCGGGCAGCGTCGAACGTCAGTTGAAAGCGGTGTTCGCACTGGCCGCGCGTCATGGCTTGACGCTGGAGCAGGGCGAGTACCGCACCACCGTTGACCGCAATGCGCGGCTGGTTGCCTACCAGGTCAACCTGCCCGTCAAGGGCAGTTACAGCGCCATCTGGCAGTTCGCGATGGACGTGCTGCGCGCGGTCCCGCATGCCTCGCTCGACGACGTGGCGTTTCGCCGCGACGCCATCGGCGAGGCGGGCGTCGATGCGCGGCTGCGCCTGACGTTCTATCTGGCCGAGCGCAGCACAACACCGGGAGAGGCGCGATGAAGCCCCGTCACATCGCCATGGGTGGCGCGCTGGCGCTGGCCGCCGGGCTGGTGGTCTTTGGCGACAACACGCCTGAAGATACGCTGGCCGAACCGGCCGAACGTGGGGCCAGAACTGCCGCCACTGCACCCGCGCGCAGCACGGCGGTCGCGGTGGCCAGGCCGGTCGCGGACACCGCGATCGTCCGGCTGGTCCCGCGCGACGAGTTGATCGGCGCCGACGGCGAGCGCTTCGGCGAGGGTGAGCAGGCCTTGTTTGCGCGCCACGACTGGACACCGCCACCGCCGCCGCCATCGAACGCACCGCCGCCGCCACCGCCGCCGCCCGTGGCGCCACCGCTGCCGTTCAAGTACATCGGCAAATCGCTGCAGGACGGCGTGTGGGAAATCTACCTGGCCCGCAACGACCGTACCTATCTCGTGCGCGACGGCGCGACGATCGATGGCGCCTATCGCGTCGACGCGATCCGTCCGCCCACGCTGACCCTGACTTACCTGCCGCTGGACCAGGTCCAGCAGCTCAATATTGGAGTATTCGATTGATGGCCCGTTCGCCGATGCAGGGATTGACCCTGTTGCTGTTGCCGTTTCTTCTCGCGGGGTGCGCGGCGCAGCGCGCTTACCAGGAGGGCAACGCACTGGTGGCCCAGGACAAGGTCGGCGCCGGCCTGGCTAAGTACCAGGAGGCGCTGGCCGCCGATCCCGGCAATCCCGAATACAAGGCGGCGTTCCTGCGCGCGCGCGACGGCGCCGTCGTGCGCATGGTGGAGGCGGCCGACCGCGCACTGGCGTCCGGGCAGATCGACGTGGCCAGCAGCGAATACCGGCGCGTGCAGACCATCGACCCGGGCAACGACCGCGCCCGCGCGGGCCTGCGCCAGGTCGAGGCGGACCGGCGCCATGCGGCCGCACTGATCGAGGCGCGCGCCGCGTTCGAAAAGGACGATGTCGACACCGCGCGCAACAAGCTCGCGGCCGTGCTGACCGAGCGCCCGGCGCACGAAGCGGCGCGCCTGCTGCTGCTGGAGATCGACGAGAAGGCGGCCGCTGCGCCATCCGGCCCGGCAGCGCTGGCGGCCAGCTACCGCAAACCGATCAGCCTCGAATTTCGCGATGCCCCGCTCAAGCAGGTATTCGAGATCATCGCCCGCCACTCGGGCCTGAACTTCATCTTCGACAAGGACGTCAAGGCCGATACCCGCACCTCGATCTTCCTGAAGAACAGCACCGTCGAAGCGGCGGTGTACTACCTCTTGATGACGAACCAGCTCGAGCGCCAGGTCATGGATGGCAACACGATCCTGATCTACCCGAACGTCGCGGCGAAGCTGCGTGAGTACCAGGAAATGACGGTCAAGACGTTCTTCCTGGCGAACGCCGACGCCAAGTCCATCGCCAACACGTTCAAGACGATCCTCAAGAGCCGCGACGTGGTGGTCGATGAAAAACTGAACCTGGTGATCCTGCGCGACAATCCGGAAGCGATCCGCATCGCCACGCAGCTGGTGGCGCTGCAGGACGTGCCGGAGCCTGAAGTGATGCTCGACGTCGAGGTGCTGGAGATCAACCGCAGCAGCGTGATGGACCTGGGGATCAACTGGCCGTCGTCGCTCGGGTTCTCGCCACTGACGTCGTTCGACGGCAATGTGCTGACCATCGACCAGCTGCGTGGCCTGAACAGCAGCACGATCGCGACGGGCCCGATCAGCGCCACGCTCAACGCCAGCAAGACCGACGGCGACACGACGACGCTTGCCAACCCGCGCATCCGCGTGCGCAACAAGGAAAAGGCCAAGATCGTCATCGGCGACAAGATCCCGAATATCTCGGCGACGGTGTCGTCGGGGATCGGCGGTTTTGCGTCCGATAACATCACCTACCTGGACGTGGGCCTGACGCTGAATGTCGAGCCGACCATCTACCTGAACAACGAAGTGGCGATCCGCATCAACCTCGAAGTCAGCACGCTGGGCGAGCGTGTCGAGACCCGCAACGGCACCGTGGCTTACCGCATCGGCAGCCGCTCGGCGACCACCATGCTGCAACTGAAGGATGGCGAGAACCAGGTGCTCGCTGGCCTGATCAGCAACGAAGACCGCAGCAGCGGCACCAAGGTGCCGGGCGTGGGCGACCTGCCGATCGTCGGCCGTCTGTTCGGCAGCCAGACCGACAGCAGCGGACGCACCGAGATCCTGCTGTCGATCACGCCGCGCATCGTGCGCGCGGTGCAGCGCCCGCCCGCGTCGGCGTCCGAATTCGGCGCCGGCACCGAAGCGAGCTTCCGCCGCCGCCCCGATAATGCTGTGCGCCCGCAGGTGCTGATGCCGACGACAGGCGCGCGGCCTGCGACACCGGCCCTGGCGCCGCCAGCGACGGTGACGACGACGACAGTCACGACGCCGGTCGCACCGCCGCCGTCGCGGGAACCTGCGACGTCATTCTCGGTGCCGCCGTCGGCTTTGCCGGCCACGCCGCAACTGGGCTCGCCGCCATCGGCGCCGCCGGGTCAGCCTGTCGCGCCTGAACCATCACCGGGCGACGTGCAGCCGACTGCGACCCCGCCAGCGCAGCCGCGATGACGACCCGGGGCATGCGCGCGCGGCACGGCTTCACGCTGATCGAGCTGCTCGTCACGCTCGCGATCCTGGGCCTGCTCGGCACCCTGGTGCTGCCGGTGGCCGAAGTGACGGTGCAGCGCCGCGACGAGCAGGAACTGCGGCGCGGCCTGCGCGAGATCCGCGCCGGGCTGGATGCGTACAAGAAGGCCGCCGACGAGGGCCGCGTGGCCAGGGCCGCCGACGCCAGCGGTTATCCGGCGCGGCTGGAATTGCTGGTGCAGGGCGTGCCCGACCTGCGCAGCCCGAAGCAGGCGAAGATCTATTTCATGCGGCGCCTTCCGCGCGACCCGTTCACGCCGGAGCGCGATCTCGATGACGCCGCCACCTGGGGCAAGCGCAGTTACGCCAGCGAGCCGGATCAACCGCAGGAAGGCGACGATGTCTATGATGTGTATTCGCGCTCCGCGCGGGTGGGGCTGAACGGCATCCCCTACAACAAATGGTGAGCACGAGGTGAGCACAATGCGCATGCATGCAGTTGGAAAAAACCGTGGCTTCACGCTGATCGAACTGCTGGTGGTGCTGGGGATTATCGCGCTGCTGCTCACGGTGGCGCTGCCGCGCTTTTTCCCCAGCATCGACAGCGCCAAGGAGACCATCCTGGCCGATAACCTGCGCAACACGCGCCAGGTGGTTGATCAGTACCGCTCCGATACGGGCCGCTATCCAGCATCGCTCGAGCAGCTGGTGGAAGTGCGCTACCTGCGCGAGATCCCGCTCGACCCGGTCACCGAAGCGCGCGATACGTGGATCCTCGAAGCGCCGCACGAAGGGGAGCAGGGCGGCTTTGCCAATCTGCGTAGCGGCGCGCCGGGCAACGACCGGCATGGCCGGCCCTACGTGGAATGGTAGTGCGCTCCAGGCGCCAGGCCGGTTTCACTTATCTGGGCCTGATCATCTTCGTCACCATCATCGGCCTGGTGGGCGCGGCCACGCTCAAGATCGGCGCGCTGCTGCAACGGGCGGCGGCCGAAGAAGAACTGCTCGACATCGGCGCCGCCTTCAGCGCAGCGCTCGACAGCTACGCGGCCGCGACGCCGCAAGGCGCTTCGCCGTATCCGCCATCGCTCAAGGAATTGCTGAAGGACCCGCGCGTGCCGGGCGTGCGCCGGCACCTGCGCAAGATCTTCGTCGACCCGCTGACAGGCAAGGCCGAGTGGGGTGTGGTGTATCTGGGGGACGGCACGACGGGCGTGGTTGCAGTGCATAGTTTGTCGACGGCCAGGCCGCTGAAGATCGCCAACTTTGACAGCCGGTTTGCGGGCCTGGACAATGCGGACACGATTTCGGCTTGGCGGTTCAAGGCGCGTGATCCGGCGCTGGGGCAGGCACCTGGGCAGCCGCAGCCGCAGCCGCAGTCTGGTGCACCAGCGGCGCCGACGGCGCAACCGGTGCCGCCAGGCTTGCCTGCGGCAGCGCCGGCAGATGTGCCGGCGGCGGAGAGGACTGAAGAATTGGAGCCAGCACCGACTGCTGTACCGGAACCCGAACCGGTGAATGCACAGGAAACCGCAGCTGAACCGCAAGCGGAGCCTCCGACGGAAACACCGACCGAGGACCGGTAGGCTTGGACGAAACATCAAGTTGGACACAGTCGGCAGGCATACAGGTGCACGACAGTCCGGATTCGGCCCGAACCCAGCCGTTCACGTCGGCTTAGCAGGTTGCCTGGTTTGAAAAAGCCCTGACTGTCACGACAGGCCTTTAGCGGCCGGAGCAGACCTTGAATCGATTGAGATTGAAGGTCAAACGTCGCGAGGTAAAGAAGCTAACCACGCTTGTGTCCGTAACAGAACAGACTCAAGATCTGGTAGGAAACCATCCTTCTCATACCATTCCGCAATTTCTAAATCTTGAGCAAGATCTTCTATTTTCCGAATGAGATCGTACGGCATCGCTTCGAGCGCGCGCCCATTGTTCCGCACTATTTTCGCAAACGCGGCAGCGCTGATTTCCCGCGCTCGCATGCCGTTGAGGCCACTTTCGATCCTCGCAATTAATGTTTCGTTGGACATCAGAGCGCGTTCTAGTTCTTCGAGATGTATGTTTGGAATGAATGTTTGTGGCCAAGGTGGCCGCTCACCTCAGCATAGCAGGTCGGCCAGGGCGGAAAATCGCGGACTGTCACGAAGGGCAGCAGCCGAGCCAAAGCAGTCATCGAACGCTGCACAAGGATTGCAGACAATCCTACGTGGTGAAGTCGAAATAGATACGTGACAATATGAGTGCCGATACCAAACCGCCAACAGTAACACTGAGCAGTGTGAAGGCTGGACTGGGGGCACGGCGAGTCAACAGTAACCCTGCTCCGATAAGGGAAGAGACCGCTAGGGGTCACGAGCAGGGTCAGGTCTGACATTTGGACACGAGCTCAGCAAAAAGTCTATTTATGGATGCGCTAATGACGGTATTAAGGAAGAGTCCGAGTCCGAATGTCAGACCTGACCCCGGCTACTCCGGCTACTTGACCCCGGCTACTCGGGCTGGAATGGGCACACGTTGTCTCGACAGTCTTTGTCCACCAGTAAGCAAGCCCACCGGCAAGGCCCGACCCAAGACAGTTCAATGAATCATACAGAGCGAATCGCGCCCAACGGACGGATGTGAATGGCTCGGCAAGCTCAATCCATACAGGTATGGCGCAGATGGCGCCTGTCACTGCGAACTGCCACCATCGCGTTACACGCAACTTGCAGAATAAAAATGCAAGTGGGAGGCCAAAGATGAGCGCACTGGTGATTGCCGCGCGCAAGACCAATCGGCAGATCGAATGGGTGGTGTACGACGGCGAGGGACATGGCTGGTCGCTGGCCAGAAACCGGATCGACTTCTGGCAGCGTGTCGAACGGTTCCTGCACAAGCACATTGGCGCGGACACCTTGACGCGGACGGCAGCTGCGCGGCCCTGAGCCGTTACGCCGCGCGGCGCCGGAAGTCGCGCGGCCGGAACCCCAGCAGCGCAAGCATCGCGAAGTAGGCCACGGCACTGGCCACGATGATCGCGAGCAGGGCGCCGATGCGCAGGCCGGGCGTGACCTTCATCGCGGCCCAGTCGAACTGCGCCTGGCCGAACCACGCCACGGCGCCCATGACCGCCACCCCGATCGCGAGCTTCAGGAAGAACTTGCCCCAGCCCGGTTGCGGCGTGTAGATGCCGCGTTTGCGCAGGCCGATGTACAGGCAGATCGCATTAATGCAGGCGCCCAGGCCAATCGACAGGGCCAGGCCTGCCACGCCCATCAGCGGCACGAAGATCAGGTTCATCAGCTGTGTGGCCACCAGCACGGCAATGGCGATGCGTACCGGCGTCTTGACGTCCTGGCGGGCGTAGAAGGCCGGCGCCAGGATCTTGACGAGGATGATGCCGAGCAGGCCGGCGCTGTAGGCCATCAGCGGCATCGATGAATTGACCAGTGCCGCATCGTCGAATTTACCGTAGTGGAAGAGGGTGGCGATCATCGGCACTGCCAGCGTTGCCATGCCCACGGCGGCTGGCAGCGCGAGCAGGAAGGTCAGGCGCAGGCCCCAGTTGAGCAGCGCCGCGTATTCGGCGGTGTCGCCTTCGCTATTGGCTTTCGACAGCGACGGCAGCAGGATCGTGCCCAGGGCCACGCCCAGCATGGCGGTCGGGAACTCCATCAGGCGATCGGCATATTGCAGGGCCGAGACGGCGCCGGCGGCGAGGCTGGCGGCGATACCGGTATTGATCAACAGGCTGATCTGCGCTGCGGAGACGGCGAACACGGCCGGGCCCATCTTCTTGAGCATGCGGCGCACGCCCGCGTCGCGCAGGCCCGTCATCGGATTGAACGAGATGCGCGGCAGCATGCCGATTTTCACGAGCGACGGAATCTGGATCGCCACCTGCAGCAGGCCGCCGACGCAGACCGCAATGGCCATCGCGTAGATCGGCTGTTCGAGGTAATTGACGAGCACGAGCGAAGCGAAGATGAACGACAGATTCAGCAGCACTGGCGTGAACGCGGGGATCTTGAACTGGCGCCAGGTATTCAGGATGCCGCCGGCCAGCGCGACAAACGACATGCAGGCGATGTACGGGAACATCATCTGCGTCATGATGACCGACGCATTGTAGGCCCCAGGCGTCTCGCGCAGGTCGCCGGCCAGGACCATGATCAGGAGCGGAGCGCCGATGATGCCGACAATACTGGTGAGTACCGTGGCCCACAGCAGCGAGGTAGCGACATGGTCGACGAGGGTCTTGGTGGCGACGTCGCCATGCTGCGTCTTGTATTCGGACAGGATCGGCACGAACGCTTGCGAGAACGCGCCTTCGGCAAACAGGCGCCGCAGCAGATTGGGCAGGCGGAACGCGATGATGAAGGCATCGGTGTACGCCGAGGCGCCGAAAGCGCGCGCAAACAGGCTTTCGCGCAAGAGGCCGGTGACGCGCGAAAGCATCGTCATGCTGGAAATGGCGGCGAGGGTTCTGAGCAGGTTCATGGCGCGAGATTATACTGGTGCAACTCAACCGGTACAGACATCCGGCCGACAATCTTTGAATTTTGAATTGCCCATACTTGAAAGCTTCGCTATAATCATGGGCTGTACTGAATTCTGTTAGCAGACACTAATCGTTGGGCAGGCTCCTGCGCCGGTTTAACAGTCGCTAATGTTTGCAAACGCAACTTGACCCCGATTTAGGAAATTCCATGGCAAATACCGCACAAGCGCGCAAGCGCGCTCGTCAAGCAGTTAAGCAAAACGCGCACAATTCGTCGCAGCGTTCGACCCTGCGCACCGCAATCAAGGCAGCTCGCAAAGCCATCCAGGCTGGCGACAAAGAAGCCGCGACCCTGATCTTCCAGCAGTCCGTGTCGAAAATCGACAGCATCGCTGACAAGAAAATCATCCACAAGAACAAAGCAGCGCGCCACAAGAGCCGCCTGGCTGCAGCCCTGAAAGCACTGTCGGCGTAAAGCCCGCGTGCGTGCGGCCTTCGGGCCGCGCAGGCAAGTTCTGTGCAGTGGAAAGACCCGCCCGACTTCGGTCCTGGCGGGTTTTTTTGCTTGGCGCTTCGATTTTTCCATCCGGAATGCATGACGGGGTTGTCGATAACGTAAAAACTGGTGTCCGCCGCAAAGGTGGGGCATAATATGGCGCGTCTTATGTCTTATAGAAGACTAGTGTCAACCACGGATTGTGCGGCCTTGCACGAAGCGGCCGCATCAACGGGTGAACATGGACGCCGGTGCGCGCTGGCCCTCCCGTCACAGACGGGGGTAGAATGTCCGGCATCGGCGCCCAGTGCCCGCGGCGCATCTATTGATGGGCCGTGGCCAATTGTCAGTTTTTACTACGCGCGACATCGTCGCGATTACCGAGGAAAATGTGCATGAGCAGTGATCAGACCATCATCTACACCCTGACCGACGAGGCGCCGCTGCTGGCGACCCACGCCTTCCTTCCTGTGGTCAGCACCTTCACGAAGCCGGCCGGCATCACCGTCACTGCCAGCGACATCTCGGTCGCGGCCCGTATCCTGGCGGCTTTCCCGGAAAACCTCACCCCGGAGCAGCGCGTGCCGGATTCGCTGGTCGAGCTGGGCAAGAAGACGCTCGAGGCGAGCGCCAACATCATCAAGCTGCCGAACATCAGCGCTTCGGTCAGCCAGCTGACCACCGCGATCAAGGAACTGCAGGACAAGGGTTACAACATCCCTGACTACCCGTCGGACCCGAAGACCGACGAAGAAAAAACCATCAAGGCCAAGTACGGCAAGTGCATCGGTTCGGCAGTGAACCCGGTCCTGCGCGAAGGCAACTCCGACCGCCGCGCGCCGCGCGCCGTCAAGGAATACGCACGCAAGAACCCGCACTCGATGGCCCCATGGTCGCAAGCGTCGCGCACCCACGTGGCGCACATGACCGAAGGCGACTTCTACCACGGCGAAAAGTCGATGACGGTCGAGGCTGCACGTGACGTCAAGATGGAACTGGTCACCAAGAGCGGCCAGACCATTGTTCTGAAGCCAAAGGTCTCGCTGCTGGCCGGTGAAATCATTGATTCGATGTTCATGAGCCGCAAGGCGCTGCTGGCCTTCTACGAAGCCCAGATCGAAGACGCACATGCCACCGGCATGTTGTTCTCGCTGCACGTCAAGGCAACGATGATGAAGGTGTCGCACCCGATCGTGTTCGGTCACTGCGTACGCATGTTCTACAAGGAAGCGTTCGAGAAGCACGGCGCGTTGTTCGAGAGCCTCGGCATCAACGTCAACAATGGCATGGCCGATCTGTACAACAAGATCGCCGACCTGCCGTCGTCGCAGCGCGAAGAAATCATCCGCGACCTGCACGCCTGCCAGGAACACCGTCCGGAACTGGCCATGGTCGATTCGGCCAAAGGCATCACCAACTTCCATTCGCCAAACGACGTCATCGTCGACGCGTCGATGCCAGCCATGATCCGCGCCGGCGGCAAGATGTACGGCGCCGATGGCCGCCTGAAAGAAGTCAAGGCCGTCATCCCGGAGAGCACCTTCGCGCGCATCTACCAGGAGATCATCAACTTCTGCAAATGGCACGGCGCTTTCGATCCGAAGACGATGGGTACCGTCCCGAACGTCGGCCTGATGGCCCAGCAAGCCGAAGAGTACGGCTCGCACGACAAGACCTTCGAGATCGCTGAAGACGGCGTGGCCAACATCACCGACCTCGCCACCGGCGAAGTCCTGATGAGCCAGAATGTCGAGAAGGGCGATATCTGGCGCATGTGCCAGGTCAAGGATGCGCCGATCCGCGACTGGGTCAAGCTGGCCGTGACGCGTGCGCGCAACTCGGGCATGCCGACCGTGTTCTGGCTCGACCCGTACCGTCCGCACGAAAATGAACTGATCAAGAAGGTCAAGGTCTACCTGAAGGACCACGACACGAGCGGCCTGGATATCCAGATCATGTCGCAAGTGCGCGCAATGCGCTTCACGCTCGAGCGCGTCTGGCGCGGCCTGGACACCATCTCGGTGACCGGCAACATCCTGCGCGACTACCTGACCGACCTGTTCCCGATCATGGAACTGGGCACGTCCGCCAAGATGCTGTCGATCGTGCCGCTGATGGCCGGTGGCGGCATGTACGAAACGGGCGCCGGCGGTTCGGCCCCGAAACACGTGCAGCAGCTGGTTGAAGAAAACCACCTGCGCTGGGATTCGCTGGGCGAGTTCCTGGCGCTGGCCGTGTCGCTGGAAGACCTGGGCCTCAAGACCGGCAACGAGAAAGCCAAGGTCCTGGCCAAGACGCTCGACGCGGCCACCGGCAAGCTGCTGGACAACCGCAAGTCGCCATCGCCAAAGACCGGCGAGCTCGACAACCGCGGCAGCCAGTTCTACCTGTCGCTGTTCTGGGCACAAGAGCTGGCCGCGCAGACCGACGATGCCGCACTGGCCGCCACGTTCGCGCCACTGGCCAAGAAACTGGCCGCCGACGAAGCGACCATCGTCGCAGAGCTGCTGGCCGTGCAGGGCAAGCCGGTCGATATCGGTGGCTACTACAAGCTGGATGAAGCCAAGGTGACGGCCGCGATGCGTCCGAGCGCCACCTTCAATGCGGCAATCGATTCGTTCGCCTGAACTGAACGACTGCTGTAACTGAAGCCCGCCGACCGCAAGGTCGGCGGGTTTTTATTTGCCCGCGTGGCGCGAGTAGGCCGGCACGTCGATGAATTCGCCCGGCAGCAACGGATGCGTGCTCAGCGAAAACGGGCCGATACTGCTGCGCACCAGGCGCAGCGTCGGCAAGCCCACGGCCGCCGTCATCCGGCGCACCTGGCGGTTCTTGCCTTCTTCGAGCGTGATCGCCAGCCAGCTGGTGGGCTTGTCCTGGCGCGCGCGGATCGGCGGATTGCGCGGCCACAGCCATTCGGGCTCGGCGATCCGCGCGGCGCGGCACGGCTTGGTGACGAAGTCGCCCAGGTCGAGCGGCGCCTGCAGGCGCGCCATGGCGGCGGCATCGGGCACGCCATCGACCTGCACCAGGTAGGTCTTGGCTTCCTTGTGATCCGGATGGGCGATCTTGTGCTGCAGCTGGCCGTCGTCGGTCAGCAGCATCAGGCCTTCGCTGTCGGCGTCGAGCCGGCCGGCGGGGTAAATGCCGGGGATCTTGAGGTAGTCGGCAAGGGACTCGCGGCCATCCTGGGGCGAGAACTGGCACAGGACCTGGAACGGTTTATTGAAGAGAATCAGGGACATGACGATGCAGTAAAGCGAATGAGAGGGTGGCCAACCGGTAGCGTGGCGATATGGCAAAATACTGGGGCATAATGAAGAGCAGCCATCGGCTGCCGCTGGCAACGGCGACATTGTAAGCGAGTTGGTAACGCAGTTCGTCACGTCGTTCGCACCGCCTTTCGCCACCCACCTGGAGAACTTGATGTACCAGCATATCACCGTCCCGCCTGCGGGCCAGAAGATCACCGTCAACGCCGATTTCAGCCTGAACGTGCCGGCCACGCCGATCATTCCGTATATCGAGGGTGACGGCACGGGTGCGGACATCACGCCGGTGATGAAGAAGGTGGTCGATGCGGCGGTGCGCAAGGCCTACGGCGGGGAGCGCAGCATTGCCTGGATGGAGATCTTCGCCGGTGAAAAGGCGACCAGGCTGTATGGCGCCGACGTCTGGCTGCCGGCCGAAGTGCTCGACGTGCTCAAGGAGTATGTGGTTTCGATCAAGGGCCCGCTGACCACGCCGGTCGGCGGCGGCATCCGCTCGCTCAATGTGGCCCTGCGCCAGGAACTTGATCTGTACGTCTGCCTGCGCCCGGTGCGCTACTTTACCGGCGTGCCGTCGCCGCTCAAGCAGCCGGAAAAGACCGACATGGTCATCTTCCGCGAGAATTCCGAGGACATCTACGCCGGCATCGAATGGGAGGCCGGTTCCGAAGGCGCGCAAAAGCTGATCGCGTTCCTGAAAGCCGAACTGGGCGTGTCGAAGATCCGCTTCCCGGCCACGTCGGCGCTTGGCCTGAAGCCTGTCTCGATCGAAGGCACCGAACGCCTGGTGCGCAAGGCGATCCAGTACGCGATCGACCACGACAAGCCATCGGTGACCCTGGTCCACAAGGGCAATATCATGAAGTACACCGAAGGTGGCTTCCGCGATTGGGGTTACGCGCTGGCGCAGAAGGAATTCGGCGCCGAGCTGTTCGATGGCGGCCCATGGTGCAAGCTGAAAAATCCGAAGACCGGGCGCGACATCATGATCAAGGACTCGATCGCGGATGCCTTCCTGCAGCAGATCCTGTTGCGCCCGGCCGAATACAGCGTGATTGCCACGCTGAACCTGAACGGCGATTATATTTCCGACGCGCTGGCAGCCCAGGTCGGCGGCATCGGCATCGCGCCGGGCGCGAACATGTCCGATTCGGTGGCGATGTTCGAAGCAACCCACGGCACGGCGCCTAAGTACGCCGGCAAGGATTACGTGAATCCCGGTTCGCTGATCCTGTCGGCGGAGATGATGCTGCGCCACATGGGCTGGAGCGAAGCGGCCGACCTGATCATCGCGGCCATGGGCAAGGCAATCGTGTCGAAAAAAGTGACGTACGATTTCGCGCGCCTGATGGAAGGGGCGACGCAGGTATCGTGCTCCGGCTTTGGCGAAGTGCTGATCGAACAGCTGTGACGCGCCGCCTGCCGTTGCGGCAGGCGAAAAAAAACCCCACTGCGAGAGTGGGGCTTTTCACTTCCGGTAGGGCAGAGATCAGTTACCCTGGATGTTGGAAGCTTGCTTGCCTTTAGGGCCTTGCGTGACTTCGAATTGGACTTTTTGACCTTCTTTGAGGGTCTTAAAACCGTTCATGTTGATTGCGGAGAAGTGTGCGAACAGATCCTCGCCGCCGTCATCAGGCGTGATGAAGCCAAAGCCTTTGGAATCATTGAACCACTTAACAGTACCAGTTGCCATAAAAGAACTTTCAAATTTAACAAATCACACGAGCCATAAAAGCAAGAATCTTCTTGCCCTCCTCAGCCTGCTAACTGCTTATCAACGCGTACATAAGTACAAAGTCGATGACTGCATTGTTGGTGGAATAATCACGCAAGTCAAGGGGTTTGGGGCGCAGGTTGTCAAATTTTTCATGCTATTCCTGCACAGCAGACTTGATTTTGGCAATCGAAACGCCATCTGCGCAGTTATCCGAAAACGCGTAATATGGAAACACCAGAAACAAGCTGATGTTAACGCTTGGCAATAACCTCGGAAGTATTAGAATACCCCATGGCAACGAAGCACGATACTGAACAACTGCTAGAGCGGCAGACCGTCAAACCGCCTCCGCTGTACCAGGTGGCGCTACTGAACGATGATTACACGCCGATGGAGTTTGTCGTGGCCGTGATCCAGGAGTACTTCAACAAGGATCGCGAGACCGCTACCCAGATCATGCTGTCGGTACACCAGAACGGCAAAGGGGTGTGCGGCGTGTTTTCCAAAGATATAGCGTGTACCAAAGTGGAGTTTGTCTTAACGCATGCACGCAAGGCAGGGCATCCCCTGCAGTGCGTGATGGAGGAAGTATGATTGCGCAGGAACTTGAAGTATCCCTACACATGGCCTTTGTCGAGGCTCGCCAGGCACGCCACGAGTTCATCACCGTGGAGCACCTGCTATTGGCGTTGCTCGATAATCCTTCGGCCGCCGAAGTCCTGCGTGCATGCGCGGTCAATATTGAAGACCTGCGCAAGACCCTGACGAATTTCATCGGCGATAACACCCCGACCGTCCCCGGCACGGGCGAGGTCGACACCCAGCCAACGCTGGGTTTCCAGCGCGTGATTCAGCGCGCGATCATGCACGTGCAGTCGGCGTCCAACGGCAAGAAGGAAGTCACCGGCGCCAACGTGCTGGTGGCGATCTTCGGCGAAAAGGACTCGCACGCGGTGTATTACCTGCACCAGCAGGGCGTGACGCGTCTCGACGTGGTCAATTTCATTTCGCACGGCGTGCGCAAGGACCAGCAGGTCGACACCTCCAAGGCGCCCGAAGGCGTTGAGGAAGCGCAGGTCGAAGGTCAGGCCAAAGAGAGCCCGCTGGACCAGTTCACGCAGAACCTGAACAAGGCAGCTGCCGATGGCAAGATTGACCCGCTGATCGGCCGCGAAGAAGAAGTCGACCGCGTGATCCAGATCCTGTGCCGTCGCCGCAAGAACAATCCGCTGCTGGTGGGCGAGGCGGGCGTGGGCAAGACCGCGATCGCCGAGGGCCTGGCATGGCGCATCGTCCAGGAAGACGTGCCTGAAATCCTGCAGAACGCCGTCGTGTTCTCGCTGGACATGGGCGCACTGCTGGCCGGCACCAAGTACCGTGGTGATTTCGAGCAGCGCCTCAAGGCCGTGCTCAAGCAGATCAAGGACACGCCGAACGGCATCCTGTTCATCGACGAGATCCACACTATCATCGGCGCCGGTTCGGCATCGGGCGGTACGCTCGACGCATCGAACCTGCTCAAGCCAGCGTTGGCCAATGGCCAGCTCAAGTGCATCGGTGCGACCACGTTCACCGAGTACCGCGGCGTGTTCGAAAAAGACCACGCGCTGTCGCGCCGGTTCCAGAAGGTCGACGTCAACGAGCCGACGGTCGAACAGACCATCGCGATCCTGCGTGGCCTGAAATCGCGCTTCGAAGAGCACCATGGCGTGAAGTACTCGGCGTCGGCGCTGACCACCGCTGCCGAGCTGGCTGCGCGCTTCATCAATGACCGTCACCTGCCTGACAAGGCAATCGACGTGATCGACGAAGCCGGTGCTGCCCAGCGCGTCCTGCCGAAGTCGAAGCAGAAAAAGACCATCGGCAAGGCCGAGATCGAGGACATCATCGCCAAGATCGCGCGCATCCCGCCGCAATCGGTGAACCAGGACGATCGCAGCAAGCTGCAGACGATCGACCGCGACCTGCGCAATGTCGTGTTCGGCCAAGACCCGGCGATCGAAGCGCTGTCGGCGGCGATCAAGATGGCGCGCGCCGGCCTCGGCAAGACGGACAAGCCGATTGGCTCGTTCCTGTTCTCGGGTCCGACCGGTGTCGGCAAGACCGAGGTCGCCAAGCAGCTCGCCTTCATCATGGGCATCGAACTGGTGCGCTTCGACATGTCCGAGTACATGGAGCGGCACGCTGTCTCGCGCCTGATCGGCGCGCCGCCGGGCTACGTTGGTTTCGACCAGGGCGGCCTGCTGACCGAAGCGATCACCAAGAAGCCGCACACCGTGCTGCTGCTGGACGAGATTGAAAAAGCCCACCCGGACATTTTCAACATCCTGCTGCAGGTGATGGACCATGGCACGCTGACCGACAACAATGGTCGCAAGGCCGACTTCCGCAACGTGATCATCATCATGACCACGAATGCGGGCGCGGAAAGCCTGACCAAGCGTTCGGTGGGCTTCGTCAACTCGCGTGAAGCGGGCGACGAGATGGGCGACATCAAGCGCATGTTCACGCCGGAGTTCCGTAACCGCCTGGATGCGATCATCAGCTTCCGCGCGCTGGACGAAGACATTATCCTGCGCGTCGTCGACAAGTTCCTGATGCAGCTCGAAGAGCAGCTGCACGAGAAAAAAGTCGAAGCCATCTTCACCGAGAAGCTGCGCAAGTTCCTCGGCCAGAAAGGGTTCGACCCGTCGATGGGTGCACGTCCGATGTCGCGTCTGATCCAGGACCTGATCCGCAAGGCGCTGGCCGACGAACTGCTGTTCGGTCGCCTGACCAACGGTGGCCGCGTGACGGTCGACCTGAACGAGAAGGACGATGTGGTCCTCGAGTTCCCCGAGGGCGATGTCAGCCCGCCACCGGCCCCGGCCGAGACGGTCGAAATCGAATAAGCAGGTTCGCTCCCCCAAAAGCCCGCGCACGCAAGTGCCGCGGGCTTTTTTCATGCTGAGAGGAATCCACACGTAACGCTGATTGCGCAGTTCGTCACGGCAACCACAGTTCCTGCGGCGCTATTTCACATGCCTGTCATCGAACATTCCTACACTGTGCGCACACGTCGTCCCACTCTCATGGAAATCCCAATGCGACTCGCACCGCGCACTACTTTTTCCAAGCTCATCAGTGCCTTCGGCATCCTGTCCCTCGTCATCGTCATCATCGCGACCGTCGCCATCTGGCGCCTGCACGCGGCCGATGTGATCACGTCGAACCTGGTCGACGACAAGCTGGCCAAGCAGCAGCTGACGTCGGAGTTGCTTGGCATTGCGCGCCTGAATGGCTCGCGCGCCGTCTCGATCGCGCGCAGCGACAGCCTGGAACTGGGGGATTACTTCGGCGCACAACTGGCCGAGGGGCGCAAGATTGCCAGCGGACTCGAGGCGCAACTGGTCAAGTTGCCAGCCACGGACAATGAACGTACGTTGATCGCCGCAGCAAGCGCGCGCAAGACGGCGCTGGCCACCATCCAGGCCGACCTGTTCAAGGCCAAGGACCTGGGCCAGACCGGCCTGGTCGAAGAAATCCTCACCAAACGATGGGAGCCGGCCTACGGGGCCGAGATCGCCGCGCTCGAGCGCCTGCTTGCCGACGAGAGTACCGAAGCGCACCGCCTGGCCGACGAATCGGCAGCCGCATCGCGCTTCAGCAAGGCGCTGCTGCTGGCCCTCGGCGGCGCCGCGCTGGCCGTCGCCGGTGGTCTGGCCTGGCTCCTGACCCGCAACCTGGTCGTGCCGCTCAAACAAGCCGCCACGCTGGCCGAGCAGGTGGCCCATGGCGACCTGCGCCCGACCATCAGTCATACCCGCTCGGATGAAATCGGCCGCCTGTTCGATGCACTCAACGGCATGACGCACGGCGTGTCGGGGACCGTGGCGCAAGTGCTGCAAGGGGCGCAGGCGATCGACGCGGCGTCGGGTGAAATCGCCGAAGGCAACCAGGACCTCTCGATCCGCACCGAGCGCCAGGCCGAATCGCTGCGCGAAACGGTGACGGCGATGGACGAACTGTCGGACGCCATCGCCAGCAACAATGCCAACGCGCAGCAGGCCAATGCGCTGGCCCAGACGGCGTCCGGCGTGGCGGCCGAGGGCGCACAGGCCGTGGGTCAGCTGGTCACGCGCATGGGCGCGATCAAGGCGTCGGCGGCGCGCATCGTGGACATCACCGGGATGATCGACAGCATCGCCTTCCAGACGAATATCCTGGCGCTGAATGCGGCCGTGGAAGCGGCGCGCGCCGGCAGCGAGGGGAGGGGGTTTGCGGTGGTGGCGTCCGAAGTGCGCAACCTGGCGCAGCATTCGGCCAATGCCGCCAAAGAAATCAAGAAGCTGATCGGCGAATCGTCGCACGAGATCGAGGTGGGCACGGGCATGGCCGAAGCGGCCGGCTCGACGATGCGCGCCATGCTGCAGCACGTGCACGAGGTGGCCGGCATCCTGGGCCAGATCCACACCGCCAGCGCCGGCCAGGCCAACGGCGTCACGCAGGTAAGCCGCGCGATTGCCGAGATGGACCTCTCGACCCAGCAGAATGCCGCGATGGTGGAAGAAGCGGCAGCCGCCGCCGCCTCGATGCGCCAGCAGGCCGCGGACTTGTCGGCACTGGTGGCAACGTTCAAATTACGTCGAGAACCCCTGTTGCTGGCGTAGGGTGGGCGCGGCCGGCGAGGCGGCTATGCCGCGCACGCGGTGATGGTTGGCAGCAAGGTCATCCGGAATGATGACAGCAATTCAGTCAATCAAATCGCCGCCAGCGCCCGTCGCAAATCCTCCCGCTGATCGTCGATATGCTCGATCCCGACCGACAACCGGATCAGCCCGTCGCCAATCCCCAATTCAGCACGCCGCTCCGGCGGAATGCTCGCATGCGTCATCAGCGCCGGATGCTCGATCAGGCTCTCCACCCCGCCCAGGCTTTCGGCCAGCGTAAACACTTCGCACGCTTCCAGGAAGCGCCGCGCACCATCAAGGTCGGTGTCCAGCTCAATGGAAACAATGCCGCCATACCCGCCATGCATCTGGTTGCGCGCCAGCGCATGCTGCGGATGCGACTCCAGCCCCGGATAGTGCACCTTGCGGACCTGCGGCTGCTGTTCGAGCCAGCTGGCCAGCAGCAGCGCGTTGCCGCTGCTGCGCTCCACGCGCAGGGCCAGCGTCTTGATTCCGCGCAGCACGAGGAAGCTGTCGAACGGCCCCTGGATCGCGCCGACCGAGTTCTGGATGAAGCCGAGCTTTTCGGCCAGGCCAGTCTGGTGGTCGCTGGCGCCGACGATGGCCACGCCGCCGATCACGTCCGAGTGGCCGTTGATGTACTTGGTGGTCGAGTGGACGACGATGTCGAACCCGTGTTCGAGCGGGCGCTGGATGATCGGGCTGGCGAACGTGTTGTCGCAGACGCTCAGGATGCCGCGTGCGTGGCACAGGCTGGCAATGGCGGTCAGGTCGGCCAGCTTGAGCATCGGGTTGGTCGGCGTCTCGACCCACACCATGCGCGTGGCAGGCGTGATGGCGGCGGCCAGCGCGTCCGCGTCGGACAAATCGACATAGCTGAACGTGTGCCCGGCGCTGTCGCGGCGCACGCGTTCGAACAGGCGGTAGGTGCCGCCGTACATGTCGTCGCCGGCCACGATGTGCGAACCGCTGGGAAGCAGTTCCAGCACGGCAGCGATGGCTGCCAGGCCCGATGCGAACGCGAAGGCGGCGCGGCCGCCCTCGATATCGGCCAGCGAGCGTTCGAGCGCGAAGCGGGTCGGGTTGTGCGAGCGGCCGTAGTCGAAGCCCTGGTGCACGCCCGGGCTTTCCTGGCGATAGGTGGAAGTGGCGAAGATCGGCGGCATCACGGCGCCGGTCGCGGGTTCGGGGGACTGGCCGCCGTGGATGACGCGGGTGGCCAGGTGGCGTTTGAATTCGATCGTGTGTTGGGTGTCCGGATGGGTCACGAGAGTGTCCTTCGCAGGTGATTGAGCAGGTCGAAGCGCGTGATCAGGCCGAAGAACTGCGGCCCGTCGGCGATCACGGCAGTAAGGCCCCGGTCGAGGATGTCGCGCAGTTGCGCCATGCTCGCACCGGGGGGAAGGGTCTTGAGGTCGGCCGTCATCGTGGACGCGACCGGCGCGCTGAAATGGTCGTTCGATTGCGTGACCTTGAGCAGCAGGTCGGATTCATCGATCAGGCCCGCCAGACGCCCTTCGGCGTCCATCACGGGCAGTTGCTGGAGGTCGCTCGAGCGCATGCGGTTAAACGCAGTGAGCAGCGTGTCCGATGGCGCCAGGGTGATGACTTCGCCGGCGTCGTGACGGCGGCCGATCAGGTCGCGCAGGTCGCCCGTTTTCGGGCGCGTGATCAGGCCCTGGTCGACCATCCAGCCATCGCTGTACACCTTGCTGAGATAGCGCGTGCCGGTATCGCAGACGAATGTGACGACGCGCTTGGGGCGCGTCTGCGCGCGGCAGTACTTGAGCGCCGCGGCCAGCAGCGTGCCGGTCGACGAGCCGCCCAGGATGCCTTCCTGCTGCAGCAGCAGGCGCGCCGTCGAGAAGCTTTCTTCGTCGGTGATCGTGTAGGCGTGCTTGACGCGGGTAAGGTCGGCGATGCCGGGAATGAAGTCTTCGCCGATGCCTTCCACGGCCCACGAGCCGGCATGCTGCGACACGTGGCCGGTCTGGACGTACTCGGCCAGGATCGAGCCTTTCGGATCGGCCAGGATGAATTCGAGCAGGGGCGCCGCTTTCTTGAAGTAGCGCGACAGGCCGGTAAGGGTGCCGGACGAGCCGACCCCAAGGACGATCGCGTCCAGCTTGTGCTTGGCCTGGTCCCAGATCTCGGGGCCGGTCGTGGTTTCGTGCGCGCGTGGATTGGCCGGATTATTGAACTGGTCGGCGAACCAGGCGCCGGGAATCTGCTTGGCCAGCCGCGCGGCGAGATCCTGGTAGTACTCGGGATGGCCCTTGCCGACGTCGGAGCGGGTCAGGTGGATTTCAGCGCCGAGCGCCTTGAGGTGCAGGATTTTCTCGGGTGCCATCTTGTCGGGCACGACGAGCACGACGCGGTAGCCCTTGATGCGCGCCACCAGTGCCAGACCCAGGCCCGTGTTGCCGGCGGTGGCTTCGACAACGGTGCCGCCGGGATTGAGCAGGCCGTCATGCTCGGCCTGCTCGATCATGGTCTTGCCGATACGGTCCTTGATGGAGCCGCCGGGGTTCTGTGATTCGAGCTTCAGGAACAGCTGGCAGGGCCCGGTGTCGATGCGGGTCACTTCCACCATCGGGGTATCGCCAATCAGGGAAAACAGGGCCGCTTGCGACGCATGTTGCATATTTGCCTCCGTGGGGTCCGAAAGGGGCGCCGCGGATCAGGGCGCCGCGGCCGGCATGCTATGACCACCTGGCGCGGATTGTCGCCAGGCCATATCAAAGAATCATGATACGAGGTTTCGGTGGACGTTGCTTTGGAGCGTCTTAAGGTCAGAGGTCAGCTTTCCGCCTTCAGTCGTCGCCACAGTGTCGTACGGCTGATCCCCAGATGATCGGCTGCCAGGTCGCGCTGGCCGCCAAAGCGCGCCAGCACCGCGGCCGCGGATTCGCGCGTCGACCCGCGCGCCGGTGCGTCTGGCGTCCCGGCGACCGCGGCCCCACGCGCCAGTTCCGGCGCCACCGACAGCATGAAGCCGGGCGTCAGTGCCTGCAGCGGTTCGGCCGCCAGGAACAGCGCCAGGCGCTCGGTCAGGTTGCGCAGCTCGCGCACGTTCCCGGGCCAGGCGTAGGCGGTGAGCAGCGGCGTGCAGGCCTTCAGTTCGGCCAGCAGGTTCGGCTGCGGGCGCGCGTCGAGCGCGGCCAGCGCGCTCTTGAGCGACCATTCGAGCAGCGGTGCGATGTCCTGCACCCGTGCCCGCAGCGGCGGCAGGGCAAGCCGCAGCACGGCCAGGCGATAGAACAGGTCGGCCCGGAAGCGTCCGTCGCGCACGCGCGCTTCGAGGTCGCAGTGGGTGGCGCTGATCACGCGCACGTCGATCGGCACCGGCCGCGTGCCGCCCACGCGCATCACCTCGCGCTCTTCGAGCACGCGCAGCAGGCGCGTCTGCAGACCGAGCGGCATTTCGCCGATCTCGTCGAGAAACAGCGTGCCGCCATTGGCCGCTTCGAACAGGCCCGCGTGCCCGCCACGGCGCGCGCCGGTGAACGCGCCGTCCTCATGGCCGAACAGCTCCGATTCGAGCAGCGACTCGGCAATCGCGCCGCAGTTGACCGCGACAAACGGGCGGTTGGCATCCTGGCGCGGGCTTTCGCGATGAATCGCCTGCGCGACGAGTTCCTTGCCGCTGCCGGTCTCGCCCTCGATCAGCACGGTGCTGGGCGAGCGCGCGTACAGCACCACGGTCTGGCGCAGCTGCTGCATCGCGGGCGAGTCGCCGCGCAGGTCGTTCAGGCCGCGCCGCAGGCGGTGCTTGTCGGGCGGCGCACTTCTGGTTCGGCCACGGCTGCGGTCGACCTCGAGGCGAGTCAGGCGGGCCAGTTCGAGTGCATCGTCGAACGCCTGGCGGATCGATGCCGCCGAATACAGGAACACGGCGCGCAGGCCCGCTTCTTCGGCCAGGTCGGTCACCGAACCGGCGCCGACGATGACGGCCACGCCCAGCGCCTTGAGTTCGTCCACGGCAGCGCGCGCGTCTTCCTGCGTGACATAGCTGCGCTGGACCAGGTCCAGACCGAAGCCGGTCGCGAACTCGGCCAGCTCGGGGAGCAGGGCGCCGTAGCTGACGACGCCGATGGCGCCGGGCGCGTTGCCGGCGAGCTTGCGCGCGCGCGTGAGCGCCTGCAGCACGTCGAAGCCACTGGCCCGGGCCGCCACCACCGGTACCGAGACACGGCTCTTGAGCCAGGCCGCGTTCGAACCGGCCGCGATCACGACGTCGCAGTGCTCCGTTGCCAGCCGCTCGCGGATGTGCGTCGCGGCCTCGTCGAAACCGATGTGCAGGGGCTCGATCGACGCCAGGTGATCGTATTCGACGGTGATGTCGCGAAACAACGCGGACAGGCGCGAGACCGACACCGTCCAGATGATGGGCTTGTCGCCAGCGGAAGCAGTGCGTGGGGAATCCATGTTTCAAGTGTAGTGCAAATGGCGACGGCTGTTTCAGCATGAAACGAACAATCTGCGAACGACCGGTCGTAATTAAGCTTGCCGCGTAAGAATCCGGTAAGGGCATGCCCGTAGGATGGGTCGCAGCCATAAAGGCAGCCGAACCACGGCATTACCAAAAGAATCAGGAGACAAAGTGGAACAAGATATCGTAGACCGGGTCAAGAACGACCCCAATTACCAGAAACTCAAACGCATCCGTTCCCGCTTCGGCTGGACGCTGACCTGGGCCATGATGATCGTGTACTACGGCTTCACGCTGCTGGTCGCGTTCAACAAGGAATTCATGGGCACCCCGATCGGCGACAGTGTCATCACCTGGGGCATTCCCCTCGGCCTGTTCGTCATCCTGTTTACCGTTTTGATTACCGGCATCTATGTGCGCCGCGCCAACCGCGAATACGACGAGTTGAGCGACGCCATCCGTGCAAAGGTGGGCGCATGATGGCCGGCGCCCGCACCTCCTCACTGCTGGCGTTCGTCCTGCTGGCCGCCACCGGCATCGCCCACGCCGCGCCCGACATGGGCCAGGCCGTTCGTCAGCCGACCAACTGGACCGCGATCAGCATGTTCGCGCTGTTCGTCGTCGGCACGCTGTTCATCACCAAGTGGGCCGCTGCCAAGACCAAGTCGGCGTCCGACTTCTACACCGCTGGCGGTGGCATCACCGGTTTCCAGAACGGCCTGGCGATTGCCGGCGACTTCATGTCGGCCGCATCGTTCCTGGGTATTTCGGCCGCCGTGTTCCTCGACGGCTACGATGGCCTGATCTACGCGATCGGCTTCCTGGTCGGCTGGCCTGTCATCACGTTCCTGATGGCCGAGCGCCTGCGTAACCTTGGCCGCTTCACGTTTGCCGACGTGGCCTCGTACCGCTTTGCGCAAAAGCCGATCCGCGTGTTCGCGGCGTCCGGCACGCTGGTCGTCGTCGCGTTCTACCTGATCGCGCAGATGGTCGGCGCGGGTCAGCTGATCAAGCTGCTGTTCGGTCTGGAATACTGGATCGCCGTCGTGCTGGTCGGTATCCTGATGATGGTCTACGTGCTGTTCGGCGGCATGACGGCCACCACCTGGGTCCAGATCATCAAGGCCGTGCTGCTGCTGTCGGGCGCGTCGTTCATGGCGTTCTCGGTGCTGGCACAATACAACTTCAGCCCTGCCAAGCTGTTCCAGACTGCAACCGAAGTGCACGCCAAGGGCACGTCCATCATGGGCCCGGGCAGTTTCATCAAGGATCCGATCTCGGCCATTTCGTTCGGCATGGCGCTGATGTTCGGTACCGCTGGCTTGCCGCACATCCTGATGCGCTTCTTCACCGTCCCGAGCGCGAAGGAAGCACGCAAGTCGGTGCTGTGGGCAACCACCTGGATCGGCTACTTCTACATCCTGACCTTCATCATCGGCTTCGGCGCGATCGTGCTGGTGGGTACCAACCCGGCATTCAAGGATGCAGCCGGTGCCCTGCTGGGTGGTAACAATATGGCGGCGGTTCACCTGGCCAAGGCCGTGGGCGGCGACGTGTTCCTGGGCTTCATCTCGGCAGTGGCGTTCGCGACCATCCTGGCCGTGGTGGCGGGCCTGACGCTGTCGGGCGCCTCGGCCGTGTCGCACGATCTGTATGCGACCGTGTTCAAGAAGGGCAATGCCACCAGCGAAAACGAGCTGCGCGTGTCGAAGATCACGACCATCGCTCTCGGTATCGTTGCCGTCGTGCTGGGTATCGCCTTCGAAAAGCAGAACGTCGCCTTCATGGTGTCGCTGGCCTTCGCGATTGCCGCATCGGCCAACTTCCCGGTGCTGTTCATGTCGGTGCTGTGGAAGGATTGCACCACCCGCGGCGCCACGATTGGCGGCTTCCTGGGCCTGGCCACGGCAGTGGGCCTGACGATCGTGTCGAAATCGGTGTGGGTCGATGTGCTGCACCATCCGGCAGCGATCTTCCCGTACGCCTCGCCAGCAATCTTCTCGATGGCAGTGGGCTTCATCGGTATCTGGCTGTTCTCGATCACCGACAAGGGGCCGCGTGCCCGTATCGACCGTGCAGGCTTCGAGGCGCAGCAGGTGCGCGCCGAGACCGGTATCGGTGCGGCGGGCGCGTCGGGTCACTGATCCCCGTCTGGTCAGGCAGCGCAAGCCGGGTGTGGTCCGCAAGGACCCACCCGGTTTTTTTTGATCTGTGCGCTATTGGAACTGCATCGAACCGTCGTATCTCCGCCAATCCTCCTGACGAACCTCGGATGGTTTGACATTTGTCGACCGTGGTTCAATTCCTGTCGTGCGACTATCCCAAAGGTAATTCCACTCGAACTTCATTCACATTGGGGGAGAGACATGGATCCAATCCTGGGACAGATCATCTTGTGGCCCATACCGTGGGTACCAATCGGCTGGGCCCTGTGCGACGGCTCACTGCTCGCAATCAATCAACATCAGGCGCTCTACACATTGCTGGGCAACTACTTCGGTGGTGACGGCCAGCAGACCTTTGCGCTGCCCGACCTGCGCAACAGGTTTCCGATGGGCGCCCAGGCGATGACCGGGATCGCCCAGAAGGGCGGCGCCGCATCGGCAAACATGAGCGGTGCCAGTGGCGCCGGCAGCGTCACGATCGGCGTGAACAACCTGCCCGCGCACAGTCACGGGGCAGCGTTCACGGGCGCGGCGGCGGCCAGCGTCAGCGTCGCGGTTCCCGTCGACGCGGTCGGTCCGGCCACGGACAGCGTGCCGGGGGCCGGCAAGGTCCTCGGGTGCGTCACGGGCGGCATCACGCCGCCCAAACTCTATGCGACTGACGCGGCCACATCCACGCTGCGGCCGTTCGACGTGGCGCTGCCGGCAGCGGCCGGCACGATCGCGGTGAGCACGACCGGCGCGGGGCAGCCGTTGCCGGTGCAGGTCGCGCTGAGTGGCGCGCTCGGCACCGTGCCGCCCTACACGACCCTGAATTTCATCATCGCCATGCAGGGCATTTACCCGTCACGTCCATGAGTGCTCCCGGGCTGCCCCGCGCAGCCCGGTTGACTCTTCCCTTCACGCCATCGCCATCCCAGGACCATCATGATCACTTCCTCGCATGCCAGCAGCACCCGCGCGTCCATTGCCAACAGTAACCTGGTCCAGCCCGGGCCGGTGATGTTCGATTTCACGAACGGGGTCACCGCGCAAAACGTCATCGGGAGCCCCGGATCACCCATTGCCAGTCAGCAGGTGGGCGACGCGGTGCTGACGCTCATGGCCGATGCCGGTTCTCTCGTGCATACCGATGAGACATCCTTTTCGGGCTACGACGTGGTTGGCCTGGATGGCCTGACCGTCTCGGTCGACCTGGAAAATCCCGACGTGCTTGCGCCTGCCGTAATCACGCTGGCACTCGATGGTGGCCGGACATTCGATCTGACGGAGCTGTCGGTGCTGGACCTGAGCGCGTTCGGGTTGACGGTCAATATCCGCACGAATAAAACATCGACGCCGGTGACCTTCGACATCCCTCCCGCGCAATTTGACGGCGGCACGCAGTTGCCCAGCGATGCGGTGCGCGTCCTGCTGGCCAGCGAGCCGGACCTGCAAGGCATCGCATGGGCCGAGCTTTCCAATGCCGTCACCGGCGACGTCATCCTGCTCCAGTTCGACAATATCGTCCTGTCCAACATCGAGTCCCTGTCCACCGATCCGGTGTTCGTCGATCCACTTGCCGCCAGCGTGGACGTGGACCAGAACGGCGGCGCGCTCGACCTTGCCAGCCTGCTGCACGTGAACGATCCGGATGCGGCCGAAACGCTGACCTGGTCGGTCCTCAGCCAGGCCAGCCACGGCGTCGCGCAACTGACGGGCGCCACGGCCAGCGGGGGCAGCGCCGACATCACCCCGGGCGGCACCCTGCTGTACACACCCACCAGCGGCTATGCGGGCAACGACAGCGTCACGATCCAGGTCAGCGATGGCGCTGCCACGGCAACCCGGACCATCAACTTCAGCGTCATACCACAGGCGCCGGGCACGCCCGACCTGGCGGCAGGCACCGATACGGGCCTGGTGCAGGACGACGACGTCACCGCTGCGGCCAGCCTGACACTGTCCGGCACCAGTGCATCGGGCGATTCGGCCAGCACGGTCACGGTATTCATCGACGCCGATGACGACGGCATGCTCGACGTCGGCGAGCAGTCTGCCACGGCGACGGTTGCCAACGGCACCTGGAGCGTCAGCGACCTGTCCACGAGCGGCCTGGACGGCACCTACGCCGTGCGCGCCTTCGTGACGTCCGCCACCGGCAACCTCTCGAGCGCGCCTGGCAACGCGCTCGCCGTGACGATCGACCACACGGCGCCGACAACCAGCTTCAGCGCGATCGCCATCGCGAACGACAGCGGCGCCAGCGACACCGACTTCACCACGAACGTTGCCAGCCAGACGATCAGCGCGACCCTGAGCCAGCCGATCGATGCCGGTGAGACGTTGTTCGGTTCGGTGGACAATGGCGCCACCTGGATCGACATCACGGACCAGGTCAGCGGCACCTCGCTCGTCTGGACCAGCGCCACGCTGGTCGAGGGCGGGGCGATCGTGCTGCGCCTGGAAGACGAGCATGGCAATGCCGGTACGCCGGCCACGCGCGCGTACTCCCTTGACACCACCGCGCCCACGACCGGGATCACGCTGGCGGAACTGAGTGGCGACAGCGACGGCGACTTCATCGTGGCCAGCGCGAACCAGAGTGTCTCAGGGACGCTGGACGCGCCGCTGCAGGCCGGCGAGCAGGTCCAGGTGTCGGTCAATGGCACCGACTGGGTCGATGCCATCGCCTCGACCGGCTCGCCGGCCTGGTCGCTCGCCGGCCTCGTGCTCGATGCGAGCGGCGCCCTGCAGGTGCGGGTGCTCGACCTGGCGGGCAATGCCGGGCCGGTCTACAGCAGCAACTACCTCGTCGACGAGGCGGGTCCCACCGCTGCGGTGCCGCCCAGCACGGTGCTGCAGTTGCCGGCCGGCGCCACCTTCGAGGTCGTG
Source organism: Telluria sp. ZT3P26 (assembly GCF_059686035.1). NCBI lineage: Bacteria > Pseudomonadati > Pseudomonadota > Betaproteobacteria > Burkholderiales > Oxalobacteraceae > Telluria > Telluria sp. ZT3P26. Next base: position 144,083 of record NZ_JCASII010000005.1, read on the forward strand.
GTGACCTGGGGCGACACGGGCGGCGCAGGCCTCGACGTCGGCAGTTTCGGCACCGATAACATCAGCGTCACCACGCCCGCGACCGACCTTCTTGCCGTCCAGTCGTACAGCGTCAATGGCAACGTCGTCACCTACACCGTCGCCGCGCCGGGCGGCACCTGGGACGCCCAGGATGCCGGGCGCTACACCGTCGGGATCGCGGCCGGTTCGGTGCGCGACCTGGCTGGCAACGGCGTGGCTGGCGTGGCCAGTGCCGGCGTCATCGACGTCACCTTCAGCAATGCGCCCACGGTAAGCAGCCTGCGCCTGTCGGCCGACAATGGCGTCAGCGATACCGACTTCCTCACCAACGTGGCGCTGCAAACGATCGAGGCAACGCTGTCGCGCGCGCTGCTGGCGGGCGAGAGCGTGTTCGGCTCGCTCGACAATGGCGCCAGCTGGACCGACATCAGTGCCGGCGTCGTCGGCGCGAGCGTGACGTGGGCCGATGTCGTCTTGCCGGCGTCGGGCACGATCATCATCCGCGCAATTGACGCCGACGACATGGCCGGCATCGAGGCCAGCCAGGCTTACACGATCGATGCCGACGCGCCCACGAGCACGCCGGCCACGGCGGCGCTGGCGATCGACTCGGGTGCCAGTGCGGACGACTTCATCACCAACGTCGCAGCGCAGGACCTCAGCGGCACCCTGAGCACCGCACGCACGGGCGACGAGTTCGTCGAAGTGTCGCTCGATGGAGGCATCAGCTGGCTCACGGCCGGGGGCACCGGCAGTGACTGGACGCTGGAAGGTATACTGCTGCCGGCCAGCGGCACGCTGCAGGTGCGTGTGGCCGACACGGCGGGCAACCATGGCGCGGCGTTGACACAGGCTTATCTGGTCGACGGGGCGGCGCCGACCGCCGGCACGCCGGTGCGCGCCAACCTGGTCGATCCGGTCGGGACCAGCTTCACCTTCACCGTGACGTATGCCGACAGCGGCGCCGGCATCGATGCCGCCACGGCCGGCAGCGACAATGTCAGCGTGACCGGGCCGGGTGGTGTCCTGAACGTCAGCAGCCATGTCGTCAATGGCAACGTCGTCACCTACACGGTGCAGGCGCCGGGCGGTGAATGGGATCCGCTCGACGCCGGCACCTACACGATCGGCATCACCGGCACGCTGCGCGATCTCGCCGGCAACGCCGTGGTGGCCAATGCTGCGGCCCATACCTTCACGGTGGGTCCGGACAACACGCCCGAGCCAACGCCGGACCCACCCACCACAACGGTCGATGGCGTGCCTGTCATCACCAGCACCACGACCGATCCCGCGACAGGCCTGGTCAATACGGTGGTCACGGTGCCGTTCGTGACGGCCACCCGCCCGGACGACCCGAACACGCCGAACGCCAGTCTGGCCGACATTCCGCTGGCTGCATCGGGTGCCGGCGTGACGTCGGTACTGACGGTCGGCTTGCCGGTTGGTACCGGGCTGCAGGCCGCTGGCCCGGCCACGCTGCTCGATCACGACCAGGCGCTGCGCGACCTGATCCTGCGCATCGGGCAAAAGACGGTGGCCGGCTCCGACGCGCAGGATGACATGAGCGGGGAAGGCATTGCGTTCCTGCAGGCCCTGGCACAGAGTACCTTGCTGCACACGGCCACACTGACACCCGTGATTGCCCCTGGCAGCGCCGCGCCGACGATCGCCATCACGGGCGATGCCTCGGGCGGCGCCGCGATCGGCCTGGTCATTGACACGACCAGTCTGCCCACCAATGCGACCATCGAGCTCAACGACGTCCAGTTCGCCGCGATCGTCGGTGCGGCCATCGTGCGCGGTGGTGCGGGCGAGAACATCGTGATCGGCGATGATGCCGTCCAGACGATCTATCTCGGCGCCGGCGACGACCAGTTGTTCGGCGGTGGTGGCAACGACATCATCGGCAGCGCCGGCGGCAACGACCTGCTCGATGGCGGCAGCGGCAATGACCTGGTGGTGGGTGGCATCGGCAACGACAGCCTGCGCGGCGGCAGCGGCAACGATGTGCTGCAGGGCGGCGGCAGCGCGCGCGGCGACTGGCAATTCACGATGGGGGCCGACGGCACGCTGGGCGCCGTCCATTCCGCGACGGTGTTCGCCGGGGGCAGGCCGGCCAATCTCACCCTCGCGCAGTTGGATGGCAGCGACGCCGACCTGGCGTTTCTCGCGGCGCCGCGCGACAGCCTGACGGACATGGCGCTGCTGTACCAGGCGGCGTTCGGGCGCGCCCCCGACCTCGGCGGCCTGAATTTCTACCTGAGTCATGGCAACGACGCCGCGTCGGTGGCGCATGGCATCGTTGCCTCCGCCGAGTGGACCGCGCGTGGCACGAATGCGCTGTCCGATGAGGCGTTCGTGTCGACCCTCTACAGCCAGGTGCTGGGCCGGGCGTCCGACGCGCAGGGCCTGGCATTCTGGAGCGGCCAGCTGGCGCAAGGGACCTACACGCGCGCCGACGTGCTGCTCGGCTTTGCTGCCAGCACCGAGCACCGGGCGCTGCAGGGCCCTGACCTCGTCATCGCTGCCTCCAGCGTCAGCACTGAAAACAGCTGGCTCGCCGCCAGCGGCGATGATCGGCTGGACGGCGGCGCGGGCAACGACGTGCTGGTCGGCGGCGACGGCACCGATACCGTTGTCTACGCCGGCGCGCTGGCTGGCATGCGCTTCGTGCTTGGCGCGACAGCGGTGCAGGCGGTGGATGCGGTCACCGGCGACATCGACACGTTGCGCGGTATCGAGCAGGGCGCATTCAGCAATGGCACGGTCGATCTGCGCTTCACCCAGGCCGACGCCGGCACCCTCAGGTCGGTCGGGCTGCTGTACCAGGCTGTGCTCGATCGCAGCGGCGATCTGGATGGCTTCAACGACTGGGCTGCCAGTGGCCTGGACACGGCGGGCCTGGTGGCAGGCTTCGTCGGCTCGGGCGAATTCGCGGCGCGCTATGGTGCCTTGTCGGACGCCCAGTTCGTCGCGGCGCTGTATGCCAACTCGGATCTGGATGCGGCCGCAGCCGGCGGCAGTGCGGCGTGGGTGGCGCAGCTGGCCACCGCCTCGCGCGCTGAACTGATCGGCAGCTGGATCGGGCAGCAAGCCGTGCTGGATGCGCAGGTGACTGGCGCTGGCTTATGGCTGGTGTAAGATAAATCCAGTTGTTTCATGTTTCATTCCGTGTTGCATAGTGAAACACAGGGTGTGTGCTGCAGCGACTGGAAAGGACGCTGATCGCATCTAAGTCCTTGAAATTGCGGTAAGAGACAGGTTGAGTCACGCTGGCACGGTGCTTGCAATTCATCCCCTGATCTCTTACCGCAATCACAAAGGACCAGCATGAGCACACTTTCCGCAGGCGCCGCCTTCCGCCAGGCAATCCTGGACGAATCCCCGCTGCAAGTCGTGGGCGCGATCAACGCCAACCACGCCTTGCTGGCCAAGCGCGCCGGCTTCAAGGCCATCTACCTGTCCGGCGGCGGCGTTGCCGCCGGCTCGCTTGGCCTGCCCGATCTGGGCATCTCGAATCTCGACGACGTGCTGGTCGATGTTCGCCGCATCACCGACGTGTGCGACCTGCCGCTGCTGGTCGATGTCGACACCGGCTTTGGCGCGTCGGCCTTCAATGTCGCGCGCACCGTGCGTTCGCTGTCCAAGGCCGGCGCCGCCGCCTGCCACATCGAAGACCAGGTCGGCGCCAAGCGCTGCGGCCACCGGCCGGGCAAGGAAATCGTCAGCAAGGAAGAAATGGTCGACCGCATCCGCGCCGCCGCCGATGCCCGCCTGGATGACGATTTCGTGATCATGGCGCGCACCGATGCGCTGGCCGTCGAAGGCCTGGACGCCGCGATCGAACGCGCCGTGGCCTGTGTCGAAGCGGGCGCCGACATGATCTTCCCGGAAGCGATGACGACGCTCGACATGTACAAGCGCTTCGCCGAGGCGGTCAAGGTGCCGGTGCTGGCCAATATCACCGAGTTCGGCGCCACGCCGCTGTTTACCGTCGATGAGCTGGCCGGCGCCGGCGTGGGCCTGGTGCTGTATCCGCTGTCGGCGTTTCGCGCGATGAACAAGGCCGCCGAAAACGTCTACACCGCGATCCGCCGCGACGGCACGCAGCAGCACGTGCTCGACACGATGCAGACCCGCGCCGAACTGTATGATCGTATCGATTACCACAGCTACGAGCAGAAGCTCGACGCGCTGTTTGCCCAGAACAAAGTCAAGTAAGGAGACCACCCATGGACACGCAGAACCAGGAAACCCCGACCTTCAAGCCGAAGAAATCCGTCGCCCTGTCCGGCGTCGCCGCCGGCAATACCGCACTGTGCTCGGTCGGCAAGTCGGGCAACGACCTGCATTACCGCGGCTACGACATCCTCGACATCGCCACCACCAGCGAATTCGAAGAAATCGCCTACCTGCTGGTACACGGCAAGCTGCCGAACGACGGTGAACTGCGCGGCTACAAGGCCAAGCTGCGTTCACTGCGCGGCCTGCCGCAGGCGCTGAAAAGCGCGCTCGAAGCCTTGCCGGCCAATGCCCATCCGATGGACGTGATGCGCACCGGCGTGTCGGTCCTGGGCTGCACGCTGCCCGAGAAGGACGAGCACCACATCAGCGGCGCGCGCGACATCGCCGACCGCCTGATGGCGTCGTTCGGCTCGATGCTGCTGTACTGGTACCACTTCAGCCACAGCGGCAAACGCATCGAGGTGGACACCGACGACGATTCGATCGGCGGCCACTTCCTGCACCTGCTGCACGGCTTCGCACCAAAGGAATCGTGGGTGCGCGCAATGCACACGTCGCTGATCCTGTACGCCGAACACGAATTCAATGCGTCGACCTTCACCGCCCGCGTGATTGCCGGTACCGGCTCGGACATGCACTCGGCCATCACCGGCGCGATCGGCGCGCTGCGCGGACCAAAACACGGCGGCGCCAATGAAGTCGCGCACGACATCCAGAAGCGTTACGAGAATCCCGACGAAGCCGAAGCGGATATCCGCAACCGCGTGGCCAACAAGGAAGTCGTGATCGGCTTCGGCCATCCGGTCTACACGATCTCGGACCCGCGCAACAAGGTGATCAAGGAAGTGGCGCGCACCTTGTCGGAAGAGGGCGGCTCGATGAAGATGTACGACATCGCCGAGCGCCTCGAGACCGTGATGTGGGACGTGAAAAAGATGTTCCCGAACCTGGACTGGTTCTCGGCCGTGTCGTACCACATGATGGGCGTGCCAACGGCGATGTTCACGCCGCTGTTCGTCATCGCGCGCACGTCCGGTTGGGCGGCGCACGTCATCGAGCAGCGCATCGACAACAAGATCATCCGCCCGAGCGCCAACTACGTGGGGCCGGAAGATCTGCAGTTCGTGCCGCTGGCAGAGCGCAAGTAAGTGCAAGCAAGCGCAGCCATTTGACCACCAGCTCCGGCACGTCGTTCCCGCCAAGGCGGGAACCCAAGTCTGTTCGCAGGCCATGCATGCAGCACTTGGGTTCCCGCCTGCGCGGGAACGACGTTTTCGGGGTTAGCTAAAATGATCGAACACCGCCATGAATACTGATTACCGCACCTCCCTGCCGGGCACGGACCTCGATTACTTCGACACCCGCGCCGCCGTCGACGCCATCGCACCGGGCGCCTACGCCACGTTGCCCTACACATCGCGCGTGCTGGCCGAAAACCTCGTGCGCCGCTGCGCGCCCGCGAGCCTGCGCGATTCGCTCAGGCAGCTCATCGAACGCAAGCGCGACCTCGATTTCCCGTGGTTCCCGGCGCGCGTCGTCTGCCACGACATCCTGGGCCAGACCGCATTGGTCGACCTGGCCGGCCTGCGCGACGCCATCGCGCTGCAAGGGGGGGACCCGGCGCTGGTCAACCCGGTGGTGCCGACGCAGCTCGTGGTCGACCATTCGCTGGCCGTCGAATGCGGCGGGTTCGACCCGGATGCGTTCACCAAGAACCGCGCCATCGAAGACCGCCGCAACGAAGACCGCTTCCACTTCATCGACTGGACCAAGAAGGCCTTCAAGAACGTCGACGTGATCCCGCCCGGGAACGGCATCCTGCACCAGATCAATCTCGAGCGCATGTCGCCGGTAATCCAGGCAGAGGGCGGCGTGGCCTATCCGGACACGCTGGTCGGCACCGACTCGCACACGCCAATGGTCGACGCGCTTGGCGTGCTTGCGATCGGCGTTGGCGGCCTGGAAGCTGAAAGCGTGATGCTGGGCCGCGCCTCGTGGATGCGCCTGCCCGACATCGTCGGCGTCGAACTCACCGGCAAGCCGCAGCCGGGCATCACCGCGACAGACGTCGTGCTGGCGCTGACCGAGTTCCTGCGCAATGCCAAAGTCGTCTCGACCTACCTGGAATTTTTCGGCGCTGGCGCTGCCGCGCTGACGTTGGGCGACCGTGCGACGATCGCCAACATGGCGCCCGAATTCGGCGCCACCGCCGCGATGTTCTACATCGACGAGCAAACCATCAAGTACCTGCGCCTGACCGGCCGCGACGACGCCACCGTGCACCTGGTCGAGACGTATGCAAAGCACGCCGGCCTGTGGGCCGACAGCCTGCAGAGCGCCGAGTACGAGCGCACGCTGTCGTTCGATTTGTCAAACGTCGTGCGCAATATCGCCGGGCCGTCCAATCCGCACAAGCGTGTGCCGACGTCCGAACTGGCCGCGCGCGGCATCTCGGGCGTCGTGGAAAACACACCGGGCCAGATGCCCGATGGCGCCGTTATCATCGCCGCGATCACCAGCTGCACCAACACCAGCAACCCGCGCAATATGGTCACAGCGGGCCTCCTGGCGCGTAACGCCAACCGCGCTGGCCTGACACGCAAACCATGGGTGAAGAGTTCACTGGCGCCCGGCTCGAAGGCAGTCGCGCTGTACCTCGACGAAGCAGGCCTGAGCCATGAGCTGGAGCAGCTGGGCTTCGGCGTCGTCGCCTTTGCCTGCACCACCTGCAATGGCATGAGCGGCGCGCTCGATCCGGCGATCCAGGACGAGATCATCAAGCGCGACCTGTATGCAACGGCGGTCCTGTCGGGCAACCGCAATTTCGACGGGCGCATCCACCCGTACGCGAAGCAGGCTTTCCTGGCGTCGCCGCCGCTGGTGGTGGCGTATGCGATTGCCGGCACGATCCGCTTCGACATCGAGAAGGACGTGCTGGGTCTGGACAGCGCCGGGCGCGAAATCCGCCTGGCTGACCTGTGGCCATCGGAGGAAGAAATCGACGCCGTGGTCGCCACGAGCGTCAAGCCGGAACAGTTCCGCAAGGTCTACACGCCGATGTTCGCCCGTGTGGCCGATGACGGCGCTGCAGTGAGCCCGCTGTACGACTGGCGTGCGCAGAGCACCTATATCCGCCGCCCCCCGTACTGGGAAGGCGCGCTGGCGGGCAGCCGCCCGCTGGCGGGGATGCGGCCACTGGCGGTCCTGGGTGACAACATCACCACCGACCACCTGTCGCCATCGAACGCGATCCTGCTCGACTCGGCTGCTGGCGAATACCTGGCGAAGATGGGCCTGCCCGAAGAAGATTTCAATTCCTACGCCACGCACCGGGGCGACCACCTGACGGCGCAGCGCGCGACGTTCGCCAATCCGACGCTCAAGAACGAGATGGTGAAGGACAGCCACGGCGAGGTGATGGCCGGGTCGCTTGCGCGCATCGAGCCGGCCGGTGAAGTCACCCGCATGTGGGAAGCGATCGAGCATTACATGGCGCGCAAGCAGCCGTTGATCATCATCGCCGGCGCCGACTACGGCCAGGGCTCGTCGCGCGACTGGGCGGCCAAGGGCGTGCGCCTGGCAGGCGTCGAGGCGATTGCCGCGGAAGGCTTCGAGCGCATCCACCGCACCAACCTGGTGGGCATGGGCGTGCTGCCGCTGGAATTCAAGCCGGGCGAGAACCGCCTGACCTTGGCCATTGACGGCACGGAAACGTTCGACGTGATCGGCGCGCGCACGCCACGCGCCGAACTCACGCTGGTCATCCACCGCGCGAGCGGCGAGCGGGTTGAGGTGGCCGTGACGTGCCGGCTCGATACGGCCGAAGAAGTGGCCATCTACGAGGCCGGGGGCGTGCTGCAACGCTTCGCGCAGGATTTTCTTGAATCGACCGTGAAGGCGGCATGATGGAACCAGTGACCTATCTTCCCCAGCGCCGGATCGCCGCCACCTATCTGCGCGGCGGCACCAGCAAGGGCGTGTTCTTCAAGCTGGACGATTTGCCGGAAGACGCACGCGTGGCTGGCCCTGCGCGCGACGCACTGCTGCTGCGCGTGATCGGCAGCCCCGACCCGTACGCCAAGCAGATCGACGGCATGGGCGGCGCCACGTCCAGCACCAGCAAGGCCGTCATCGTCGCGGCGTCCACACAGGCCGACCATGATGTGGACTACCTGTTCGGCCAGGTGGCGATCGACAAGCCGTTCGTCGACTGGAGCGGCAACTGCGGCAACCTGTCTGCGGCGGTCGGTCCGTTCGCGATCGCCGCCGGCCTGGTTGATCCGGCGCGCGTGCCGCACGACGGCGTGGCCGTGGTGCGCATCTGGCAAGCCAATATTGGCAAGACGATCCTCGCGCATGTGCCGATGGCCGCTGGCCAGGTGCAGGAAACGGGCGGCTTCGAGCTCGATGGCGTGACCTTCCCGGCGGCCGAGGTGCAGCTCGAGTTCATGGACCCGGCCGCCGAAGAAGAGGGCGGTGGCGGCGCCATGTTCCCGACCGGGAATCTGATCGATGAACTCGACGTGCCGGATGTGGGCGTGCTGCGCGCAACGCTGATCAATGCCGGCATTCCGACCATCTTCATCGAGGCCGGCGCGCTGGGCTACGACGGCACCGAGCTGCAGGACGCGATCAATGGCGACCCGCGCGCGCTGGCCGTGTTCGAGACGATCCGCGCCCACGGCGCGCTGCGCATGGGCCTCATCGCGAGCATCGACGAAGCAGGCAAACGCCAGCACACGCCGAAGGTCGCGTTCGTGGCCAGGGCGGCCGGGTATCTGTCGTCAAGCGGACGGCAGGTGGCAGCGGGCGAGATCGACCTGCTCGTACGGGCGCTGTCGATGGGCAAACTCCACCACGCGATGATGGGCACGGCGGCGGTGGCGATCGGCACGGCGGCGGCCATTCCAGGCACGCTCGTGAACCTGGCGGCCGGCGGCGGCGAGCGCTCGGCGGTGCGTTTCGGCCATCCGTCCGGCACATTGCGTGTGGGCGCGGAAGCGGTGCTGGACGATGGCCAGTGGCGCGTGGCGAAGGCCAGCATGAGCCGCAGCGCACGCGTCCTGATGGAAGGGTGGGTGCGGGTGCCGGGCTAGTGTCGCATTCTGGTCGCTGCCGACTGGAGTACCTGCCGGTTCCGGGTTATGATTGCCTGATTAGGTTGCTAAATGACAACTCCGGATAATCACTACCCACAGCCTGCCTGCCTCGACGATGGACGGATTCTCGACACCGCAAGTTCCCCCGATGCCGGCCACCGGCCCGCGCGCCATGGAGCTGGGCGGCCTGCGCCGCACGGTGCGCGAACAGCGCGCCATCTTTGAGCATGCGCCGGTCGGCATCGCCGTCACGCAGCCTGACCAGATCCGTTCGTTCAACCCTCGCCTGGGCGAGATGTTCGGCTATGCGCAGCATGAAGTCGACGCCATCTCGCCGTACGACGTGTGCCTGTCGCCCGAGGCCTACCAGACCCTGATTGCCGAGGCGTACGCCGTGCTGGCGCGGGGCGACATGTTCGAAAAGGCCGAGCAGCAGTTCCGCCGCCGCGATGGGTCGACCTTCTGGGCGCGCCTGCGCGGCTGCGCCGTCGAACCGGGCAACCGCAACGCCGGCACGATCTGGATCGTCGAGGACGTGACCGAGGCGCGCCAGGCGGCCAGCGAAATGCAGGCGATCATGACCAATGCCTCGATCGGCGTCATGTTCACCCGCAACCGCGTGATCCGGCGCGCCAATCCCGCCTTCTGCGCGATGTTCGGCTACACCGAGGGCGAACCGATCGGCGTGTCCACGCGCGTGCTGTACCCGGACGAAGACGCCTACCGCGCGCTGGGTGCCGATGCGTATCCCCAGCTGGCGGAAGGCCGGCCGTTTCGCACCGAGCGCACGCTGGTGCGCAAGGACGGGGCGCGGGCCTGGGTCCTGATGATCGGCTACCAGGTCAATCCGCTCGACCCGGACAAGGGCACGATCTGGATGCTCGAAGACCGCACCCGCGAGAAGGGCGACGAGCAGTCGCTGCGCGAGGCGCTGATGGAAAACCGCGCCATCCTCGACAACGCGGTGCTGGGTATCGCGGTGGTCGAGAATGGCCGCACGCTGCACTGCAACCGCAAGATGGAAGAGTTGTTCGGCGCGCCGCCGGGTGGCATGGACGGCAATCCGGTGCGCGCGCTGTATCCCGACCAGACCAGCTGGATGGCAGCGCGCGCGCTGTCCGAGGCCCAGTTCTCGGCTGGCCAGGCCCACATGGCCGAGCATGAACTGGTGCGGCGCGACGGCACGCGGTTCTGGGCGCGCCTGTCAGGACGCCTGTTCGACGCGACGCTCACGCGCGGGCGCAGCGTCTGGCTGGTCGACGACGTGACGGCCCAGCGCGAAGCAGCCGATGCGGTGCGGCGCGCGCGCGACGAGCTCGAAGTGCGCGTGGCCGAACGCACGGCCGAACTGGCCGGCGCCAACGCGCTGCTGCAGGAAGAAATCAACGAGCGGCGCCAGGCCGAGGCGCGCGTGCACCACATGGCCTACCACGACAGCCTGACGGGGTTGCCCAACCGCGCCATGCTGTCCGACCGGCTCGATGCAGCGATGCGCAGCGTGGCCAGTGGCGACGAGGCGCACAGGGGCACGGGGCTGGCGCTGATGTTCCTTGACCTCGATCGCTTCAAGACGATCAACGATTCGCTCGGTCACCTGGTGGGCGACCAGCTGCTGCGCGAAGTCGCGCGCCGGCTGGTACGCTCGGTGCGCCCGGGCGACCTGGTGGCGCGCCTGGGTGGCGATGAATTCGTCGTGCTGCTGCCCGGGGTCGAGGAGGGCGCTGCCGCCGCTGCGGTCGGCGACGCGATCATCGAGGCGCTGGCGTCGCCCTGCGCGATCGAAGGCCGCAGCCTGCACATCTCGCCTTCGATTGGCATCTGCCTGTATCCGCAGGACGGGGGCGACGTCGATACGCTGATGCGTCACGCCGACGCGGCGATGTACCAGGCCAAGGCGGCGGGGCGCAACAATTACCAGTTCTTCACCCAGCGCATGAACCAGGCCGCGGCGCGTCACTTCGACCTCGAATCGAGCCTGCGCGGCGCGCTGGCCCGCGACGAATTCGAGCTGCACTACCAGCCGATCATGTGCACCGCCACGCGCCGCGTGCATGGGCTCGAGGTGCTGCTGCGCTGGCGGCGGGGCGGCACTGAACTGGTCGGCCCGGACGAATTCATCCCGATCCTCGAAGAGAGCGGCATGATCATGGCGGTGGGTGAGTGGGTGATCCGCACCGCGTGCGTGCAGAACCAGTTGTGGCGCAGCGAAGGGCTGGACGTGGTGCCGCTTGCGATCAACCTGTCGGCACGCCAGTTCACGCACCACGGCCTGGTCGACGCGATCGCGGCCATCGTGCAGGAAACCGGCATCGATGCGCGCCTGGTCGAATTCGAGATCACCGAGACCGCCCTGATGCAGCACGGCGGCCAGACGCTCGAGACACTGCGCCGGATGAATGCGATGGGAATGCGCCTGTCGATCGACGACTTCGGAACGGGCTATTCGAGCCTGGCGTACCTGAAGCGTTTCCCGGTCCACAAGATCAAGATCGATCGCGCCTTCGTGCGTGAGCTGGAAGCCAGCGCCGAGGACCGCGCGATCGTGGCCGCCGTGATGGCGCTGGCCAACAGCCTGCAATTGTCGGTGGTGGCCGAAGGCGTGGAGACGGAAGGGCAGTACGCGCTGCTACGATCGTTCGGCTGCCAGTTCGCGCAGGGGTATCTGTTCGCGCGGCCGTTGCCGGCCGCGCAGATCGGCAGGTTGCTGGCCGGTTAATCCGTCAGCGTGGCGACCACCGGGGCGTGGTCGGACGGCTGCTCCCACTTGCGCGTCTCGCGGTCGATGTGGCAGGCAGTGCAGCGCTCGGCCAGTGCCCTGGACAGCAGGATGTGGTCGATACGCAGCCCGCGGTTGCGGCGAAATGCCATCTGGCGATAGTCCCACCAGCTGTACTGCTTTTCGGGCTGTTCGAACAGGCGGAATGCATCTGACAGGCCCAGGGCGATGAGCGCCTGCAGCGCATCGCGCTCGGGCAGCGAAAAGTGGATCCGGCCTTCCCATTCGGCCACGTCGTGCACGTCGCGCGCATCGGGCGCGATATTGTAGTCGCCGAGGATCGCAAACTGCGGATGCGCCGCCATTTCGGCGGCCACCCACGTCTGCAGGGCCGCCAGCCAGGCCATCTTGTAGACGTACTTGTCGGACCCGACTTCCTGCCCGTTGGGTACGTACGCACAGATGAAGCGCACGCCGCCGATCGTCGCGGCCAGCAGGCGTTGCTGCGGATCGTCAAAGTGCGGATTGTTGCGCACGACATCCTCGAGAGGCAGGCGGGACAGGATCGCCACGCCGTTGTACGTCTTTTGACCCGAGAAGGCGACCTGGTAACCGGCGGCATTGAGTTCGGCAACAGGGAACTTGTCGTCGGTCAGCTTGGTTTCCTGGATGCAGAGCACATCGACAGGGTTGGTTTCCAGCCATTGCAACAAATGTGCAAGGCGGACTTTCAAAGAATTTACATTCCAGGTGACAATTTTCATCGATTTCTCTACAGTTAACGTTGGGCGAGTTGCTCGTGACTCAAGATAATCCAGCCCATTTGCTTGCCAACCAGCTATTATTAACGAAATTACCGGATTGATTAAGCCGCATGCATGAAATAACGGTAGTGAAACAGAGCGTTGGTTGGTATAATTACAACAACTGATGACACTTTTGATTAAGAGCTTTCCAAAAAGTATTGCCGGTTTGCCGGTTCGGGACTATAAAGAATTGAGTCCGGCAGTCGTCGCATGACGCGACAACATCACAGGTTGCTTTTTGTTAATAATAAAATTGTGTATGTGCAACTTTCATTGTACCATTGGCGGGTCGCGATGCAGTAATGGTCGACAGCTGACACAGTTGTTTCAGGCCATCGACGTGCGCTAGTGGTACTATTGTGAAATATTGCGTTCAGGAGTTCATCATCCTGACGCAGATTTGAAAAGGACAGAAATGCGCAGTGCATTTGAAGCATGGGCCCAGCGTGAAGGCCACATCGTTCGCCGCCGCGAAGACAAGCCCGAGGAATACCTCGTTTTCGAAACCCAGCGTCGTTGGGTCATCTGGCAGGCAGCCCTGGCGCATGGCGCCAAGACCGCAGCCGAATCGCCATCGAAGTTCGGCAAAGACGGCAGCCCTGTGCCTGCCATCGCGCCCGACGAGGCGGCAGTGCGCAACAGCGTGCTGAACGAAGTCCTGGACGCTTTCAGCGAACTGGACGAGACCGCCGGCATGGAAGGCGTGCTGAAGGTCATCCAGGGCCTGAAGAAAAAACAGAAGGCCGAGGCCGAAAAGGTCTGAGCTCCTGCACCCCATGCGTTACCGCCACTACAAGGGCGGCATCTATGAGGTGGTGTGCGAGGCGCTGCTGGAATCCGACCACGCCCCGGTCATCGTGTACCGGGATGAGGCCGGCGCCGTCTGGGTCCGTCCTCGCGACGCCTTTTTCGGCACCGTGACAGCGGATGGCCTCTTGCAACCGCGTTTCGCGCCGATAGACTAATCCCGCCTCAGTATTTGTGCGCTGCTGCCGTTAAAGAAGCATCCGCTTCTCGATGGTTGCCATGTCGCCTCTTCTCCGCCCGCTAGTCTGGTCCGCGCTTGCCCTGCTGGGCGGCTGCGCAACCATGTCCGATTCTCCCACGCAGCAGCTCGAAGTGCGCGCCGTACTCGATTACCGCGAAATCGGTGGGGTCGGTTGCATCCTGAGCAATGACGCCGGACGCTGGTACGTGATCGCTCCGGGCCGCGTCACGGTCACGCGCAACAAGGGACCGTTGTCGATCAGCTGCAAGAAGCAGGGCGTGGCCATCGCCGCCGAGAGGGTCGAAGCACAGCTCAATACGGGCAACCTGGTCGGCAACCTGATCACCACCGCCGGCATCGGCCACTACGTCGACCGTTATTCGGGCGCCGGCTACGGCTACCCGGCCACGCTGACCGTCCTGATGCAACCATCAGAAAAATCCGCCGCCGCCGCCGCCGCAGGTGCCGAGCCGGTAGCCACCCGAATGTTCTGACCTGCTTCGAAAAAAGCCGGGGTCAGGTCTGACATTCGGACACGGTCTCGACAGTCGGTAGTCGGAACTAGCTGGCACTGGCCCATACGAATGCTGTGCACGACACCATTGCGAGTGGCTAAGGCTGGGGTCGTGTCCGAATGTCAGACCTGACCCCGGCTGTGGCCACCGGTTCGAGACGAAAAAAAGCCCCGCATGCGGGGCTTTTTCACGGTGCGTGGGATGCTTACACGCGATTCATCAGGAACGTGGTCAACAGCGGCACGGGGCGGCCCGTGGCGCCCTTGGCGGCGCCCGATTTCCAGGCGGTGCCGGCGATGTCGAGGTGGGCCCAGGTGTACTTGCGGGTGAAGTTTTCCAGGAAGCACGCGGCGGTGATCGATGCGGCGCCCGGGGTGCCGATATTGGCCAGGTCGGCGAAGTTCGACTTGAGCTGGTCGTTGTAGATCTCGCCCAGCGGGAAGCGCCAGGCGACGTCGCCAGCCTGCTTGCCGGCCGTGAGTAGCTCGTCGGCCAGTGCATCGTGCGCGGCGTCGTCACGGGTGAACAGGCCGCTCGTGTGGTGACCCAGGGCCACGATGCAGGCGCCCGTCAGCGTGGCGATGTCGACCACGACGGCAGGGTTGAAGCGTTCAGCGTACGACAGCGCATCGCACAGCACCAGGCGGCCTTCGGCGTCGGTGTTGAGGATTTCAATGGTGGTGCCGTTCATCGCGGTGACGATGTCGCCCGGCTTCGCTGCGCGACCCGATGGCATGTTTTCGCAGGCGACCACGATGCCGATCACGTTGAGCTTCAGGCCCATCTCGCCGATCGCGCGGAAGGTGCCCAGCACCGAACCGGCGCCGCACATATCGTATTTCATCTCGTCCATGCCCGGACCAGCCTTGATCGAGATACCACCCGAATCGAACGTGATGCCCTTGCCGACCAGGACCACTGGCGCATCGTTCGGCTTGCCGCCGTTGTGGCGCAGGACGATGAACTTCGGCGCTTCTTCGCTGCCGCGCGCCACTGCCAGGAAGCTGCCCATCTTGAGCGCTTCGAGCTGCTTGCGTTCCAGGACTTCGAGGCCGAAGCCGAAGTCGTCGGCCAGCTTGCGTGCCGTTTGTGCCAGGTAAGTCGGGGTGCAGATGTTCGGCGACAGGTTGCCCAGGTCGCGCGTGAGCTTCATGCCATTCGCGATGGCGGCGGCCTGTGCCAGCGCGGCCTTGGCGGTACCGGCATTCGGCATCGCGATGACGACCTTGCGCACGCCGGCCAGCGCCGGTTCTTTCTTGCTTTTCTGCGCGTCGGTGCGGTATTCGGCGTCGCTCGATGCCAGCACCAGTGCCTGCAGCGCCCAGTTGGCATCGCGTTCTTTCACGCTCTCGAGCGGGAATGCGATAATGGCGTCCGTGGCACCCAGCGTGGCGAACACTTTCAGGGCGGCAGTCGCGCCCGTGGTGAAGTTTTTCTGGGAGATGGTCTCGTCGGCGCCCAGGCCCACGAGCAGCACGCGCGCCGCGGTCACGCCGGCTACGCCGCGCAGCAGCAGGGTCGAACCTGGCTTTCCGGTGATGTCCCCGGACTTGATCGCCGCGCTGATTTCGCCATTCACGTCGAGTGCTTTTGCTGCAGCCGACAATTTTTTATTTTCGAACACCGCCACTGCGACACAGCCGGTCTTCGCCGCTGCCAGGGTGTTTTTTGTGTCGAATGCTTTTATGCTAAAGTCCATTTGGTTCTCCGATTCATTGTTCGCGGCGGACTGCCTAATCTGCAATTATAACGACTCTATTGAATGATCTTCCGACGTTCCCTGCAACGTGAGTTGGCAAGCGCCGCTGGCGCGACCTTCACGGTGCTGTTTTCCATTCTTGTCACCTGGACCCTGATCGCCATTCTTGGCCGGGCAGCCGGTGGCAAGGTCGCGTCCGGCGACGTGCTGGCGCTGATTGTATTTCGCAGTGCCGAGCTGTTGCCGATCATTCTGATC
The DNA here is from genome assembly GCF_059686035.1 of Telluria sp. ZT3P26. Classification (NCBI taxonomy): domain Bacteria; kingdom Pseudomonadati; phylum Pseudomonadota; class Betaproteobacteria; order Burkholderiales; family Oxalobacteraceae; genus Telluria; species Telluria sp. ZT3P26. The sequence goes on from NZ_JCASII010000005.1 coordinate 160,433, forward strand.
CTCACGTGCTTCATCGCCGTTGTCGCGGCCGTCACGCGCAGCTATCGCGATTCCGAGATGGTGGTCTGGTTTGCGTCCGGGCAGTCGCTGCTGGCGTGGATCCGGCCCGTGCTCACGCTCGGCCTGCCGATGGTGTTCGTCGTGGCCGCGCTGTCACTGGTCGTCACGCCGTGGGCCAAGATGAAGAGTGCCGAATTTGTCGAGCGCTTCCAGAAGCGCGAAGACCTGCAGCGCGTGGCGCCGGGTCAGTTCCGCGAATCGAGCTCGAACGACCGCGTGTTCTTTGTCGAGCGCAGCGCCGAAGGCGCCACTGTCGTGCAGAACGTCTTCGTCAACAGCGTCAACGGCAACACGCATTCGGTGGTGGTGGCCAAGCAGGGCGTGATCGAATCGGATGGCAAGGGCGGCCAGTTCCTCGTGCTGAGCAACGGGCGCCGCTACGAAGGCATTCCGGGCCAGGCCAATTTCCAGACGATGGAGTTCGAGCGCTACAGCATGCGCGTGGCCACGCAGGCGCCGATGCTCGGCGCCGACATCCCGGTGGCGGCACTGTCCACGCCCGCGCTGCTGCTCGCGCCCAACCGTTTTACGCAGGCCGAACTGCTGGCGCGCATCGCTGCGCCGATCACCTGCCTGATCCTGATGCTGCTGGCCATCCCGCTGGGTTTCGTCAATCCGCGCGCGGGGTCGTCGGCCAACATGATCCTGGCGCTGCTGATCTTCTTCACCTATAACAACCTGGTGCGGCTTTCCGAAGCGAGCGTGAAGCAGGGCAAGGTCGCCTTTGCCATGGGCTGGTGGCCGCTGCACCTGTTCGCGCTGCTGTGCGTGGCGGGGCTGTTCGCCTGGCGCCTGAACGTGAACCACCCGTATCACCCGCTGGTCATGCTGAGCGCCTTCAAGCGCCGCCTGCGCAAGCCGCAGCCGTTGCACAAGCGTGAAGAGGCAGCCGTCGAATGAAAATCCTGCAGCGTTACTTCGCCATCAATATCTTCCAGGCGGTGGCATTCGTGCTGGCCGCGTTCCTGGCGCTCGTCGCCTTCATGGACCTGACCAGCATCCTGCCATCGGTCGGCAAGGACGATTTCGGCATGCAGCACGCGTTCCTGTACGTGCTGCTGCTGGTGCCGGGCAATGTGTATCAGGTCATGCCGGTGGCCGCGCTGATCGGCACCATCTACACGATGGCGCAATTTGCCTCGAGCTCCGAGTTCACCATCATGCGCGCTTCGTCGATGTCGACCCGGCACGCGGCCTGGATGCTGTTCAAGATCGGCGCGATCTTCGTCGTGGTGACCTTCGTGTTCGGCGAACTGATCACGCCGCGCACGGCGCCGATCGCCGAGCGCATGCGCCTGACGGCCAAGGGCGGCTCGATCTCGGCCGAATTCCGCTCGGGCATGTGGACCAAGGACAGCGTGCACGAAAACGGCGTGCGCGGCACCATCACCGGCTCGCGCTTCTTCAACGTACGCCGCATTGCGCCCGATGGCCAGCTGGAAGACGTGCGGCTCTACGAGTTCGACAACAATATGCGCATGCGCTCGCTCGTGACGGCTGCGCGGGGCACGTATGGGGGCAACAACACGTGGCGCCTGACGGATGTCACCGAGACGATGTTCACCAACAGCCGCGAGTTGCCGGCGCCCGGTTCGGCGGTGCCGGCAGGGCAGACGATCCAGAGCACGTATGGCCAGGAAACTGCAGCGATCGCGACGCGCAAGCTGGCCACCTACACGCTGGCGTCCGAGATCACACCCAAGATCCTGTCGGTGTCGCGCTCGGATCCCGAGCGCATGTCGGCGGCCGAACTGGCCATCTACACGCGCCACCTAGCCGAGAACAAGCAGGAGACCGAGCGCTTCAAGGTCGCGTTCTGGAAGAAAGTCATCGATCCGTTTTCGATTTTCGTCCTGATGGCGCTGGCGCTGCCATTCGCCTACCTGCACACGCGCAGCGGTGGCGTGAGCCTGAAGATCTTCATCGGGATCATGATCGGCGTGAGCTTCCTGCTGATCAATTCCCTGTTCTCGCACCTCGGTGTGCTGACCATCCTGCCTGCGTTCTTCACGGCGCTGGCGCCCAGCCTGTTATTCCTGCTCATGGCGCTCGTTGCGCTGTGGTGGGTGGAGCGACATTAAGCATGACGACAATGAGACGTGGCCTGATCCTGTTTGCCCACGGCGCGCGCGCCGCATCATGGGCGGTCCCTTTCGAGCGCTTGCGCGACCAGACGCGCGAGCGTGTGCCGGCGGCGGTCGTCGAACTGGCGTTTCTCGAGCTGATGACGCCGAGCCTGCCCGATACCATCGACGTGCTGCGCGCGCACGGCATCAACGACATCACGGTGGTGCCGGTGTTTCTGGGGAAGGGTGGTCATTTGCTGCGTGATCTGCCGGCACTGTGTGACGAGGTGCGCGCGGCGCATCCGGATCTCACGCTCAATGTTGCCGGCGCCATCGGTGAAGATCCGGGCGTGCAGCGGGCGATGACGGATTACTGCGTCGATGCACTTAGTTCCGGGGCCGATTCACTTCGTTGATCGGTAACAAAGGGTTGGACGATAGCAGGAGCCGGGTCTTGAGTTGTGCCTACACTGGGCAATACATCAGGATCAGGAGGCGCTATGTGGCTCAATGCAAAGACGGTATCGACTACCTGCTTGCTACTGGCAAGCATGTGTTTGAATGCCCAGAACCTTGATCCGGCCAAGGTCTGTTCGCCGGTACTGACCCGTGCGGTCACCGAGCGCTATCTCGAATCAAATCGTTCATTCCAAAAAAAGATTCTGTCGCAACTATGCAGCGAGCAGCAACTGACTGCAGAGAAAGCGCGGAGCCAGGGGCTCGAGATCAACGCAATCGTCGACGGCGTTCCGCTCGGTGCGCTGTGGTCGGACGATGCCAGCGAACGCCAGGACGCACGCAGCAAGCTGTGCACGAAAGATTTCAGCGACGTCTCCGACGTCACGCACATCAAGTTGATGGAACGCGTCCCCGTTCCCGACTTGATGGCCAATTACAATCGCTGCGTTGAACTGACGACAGCGTCCGCCACGCCAATGACCTGCAGTCTGAGTGACGGCGACCCGGAATTTTCGACGCTTCACATCACGTATTATCCAAAGATGGCCGTGGCGGCCCCACTGGTCACGACATCAACGGTGAATGGCGGCTTTGTCGTGGGCGGTCAGGCCGAGACCAGCTATCAAAATGACGTCAAGCTGTGGAAGCTCCGAGAGGGCACCAGTCGTCCTGCGCTCCCCACCACCGACGTGGTTCTGCCTGCCAATACCGAGATCAAGACAGGGTCAACGTTTCTGACATTGCGCCGCGCTGCTGGCAAGTCGTTGCGTGCCGTGATGAACAACACGCTCAACATCCCATGCCAGGCCGAGATCGCCGCCAGCGACGATGTCGCTATCAATGTGGTCATGACCCCCTATGGCAGGATGAGTGTGATCGAGCAGGTGGTCAAGCAATTGCGGGCAGCCGATGGATGTTCGGCAGATGGTAGTGTCACCCATGAACGTCAATATTGCGCCGATGAGCGCGGTACGCTCGAAAATGTGGGCATCAATCTTCTGAGCGCAGGAAGTCCCAAGAATGCCTCTTACATCGAAAATGTTGAGCGTGTTGGCAATTGCGCCAAAGTGTATTTCCACTTGCGTGGGGCTGGACTCGACATGCTTCGCATGTGCAAGGGAAGTGCATGGCTCGATGTAGACATTACGCTGAGTCAGCGCGTACCGGTTGGCGACGTTATTCCATTTGTTTCGCATCAGACGGCGAAGAAAGTGCCGACGTTTGACGCGGGATGCAGCATGCCGTTGACATTCGTCGGCCAGCTACCGGCAGGCTCTATTTTGAGCGCATGGAAATGGAAGGCGGAAATTGCCATTATCGAACGGGAGCTGGATCAGCTTGGCATGGAATCCCTTCACCGGAATACCTACCAGCTCAGCGACGCCAACGCGAGCAGTGGCAAGTTTTCCGGGCAGTGGGTGAGTGCGATAGCGACCGCGCCGACACTCGTCATCAAACGCGATGGCAAACATTGCGCAGGGGAGTCAGGGTCGTCGCCTCGTGAAGGTTTTACGCCGACTGCCCTCGATCGTATGCGCACCCGAAGCCTTCAGGTGACAAATCCAGGTGATCCGAGCATGGCAATCACGCCGGATATTTTGACTCGCCCTGCGAACATCGAGGCGATCCAGCGCTCGCAGGAGGTACCTCAACTGGATCGTGCTGACAAATCGAGTCGCAACAGGTAGGGTCACGCGGTGCTTCACAGACAACGGACAGGGCAATTTTCGATTCGCGTTGCAGTCCGAAGGCCTGACAGTGTAACTTCAATCCGGCTGGTGCTCGCGTCGCGCCAGCGCTTCACCCATCATGACCAGCACGGGCCCATGGCCCGGCTCCAGGCCACGTGCCAGGTCCGTCAGCGTCAAACGCAGGATGCGCTGATCGACGCGGCTGCAATTTTCCACCACGACCACTGGCAGATCGGCACGCCGGCCTTCGGCCAGTAACCGTTCTGCGGTAGCGGCCGCTTCACGCCCGCCCATGTACTGGACCAGCGTGTCGGTTTCAGGTAAAGCAGGGTGATCCGGTTCATCGGGTGCGGTGCTCGACGTGAAGAACGCCACGCTGCGCGCCACACCACGCTTGGTCAGCGGCTGCTTGGTGGCTGCCGCGGCGGCGACGGCAGTGGTAATCCCCGGCACGACCTCGACCTCGATGCCTTCCGCTTCAAGTGCACGGAGTTCTTCATCCGCACGCCCGAACAGCATCGGGTCGCCGCCTTTCAAACGCACGACCAGCGCATACTTGTGCGCGCACTCGATGATCTGGCCGTTGATCAGCGTCTGCGCCATCGAACGCTGGCCCGAGCGCTTGCCGACCGAAATTTTATCGGCCCGCTCGCACAACGCCAGCATCTCGGGCGTGACCAGCGCGTCGTACAGCACCACGTCGGCGGCTGCCAGCAGGCGCGCGCCGCGCACCGTGATCAGGTCGGCCGCGCCGGGGCCTGATCCCACCAGATAGACTTTGCCCAGTGCCGCCATACCGCCCCTTCGTTGTTTATGCGTCGATGCGGATCATACCTGCGGCCACGGTCTGATGGGTGACTTCGTCGATCAGGATGAACGCGCCGGTCGCGCGGATCGCGTCGTAGGCATCGGCCGCCAGCGGCTGCTGGACGGTCAGTTGCACCCGTGCGATGTCGTTGAGCTTGAGGCCTTCGGCCGGATGGCGCTCTTGCGTGTTCACGTCCAGCAGCGTGTCGATGCGCGCGAACTTGGCCGCCGTCTGGCGCGTGCCGTGTTTGAGCCAGTACTTGCGGCGCAGGTCGAGCGGCTCGTCGGCCATCCAGCAGACGTCGGCGGTGACCTGCTTGAGCAAGGTCGCCGGCTGCGCACTGCCAGCCAGCATGTCGCCACGCGAGACATCCACGTATTCGTTCAGCACCAGCGTGACCGACTGGCCGGCCGTCGCCGACGTCAGCCACCCGTCGAACGTGACGATCTCTTTGACCGTCGCACTCTGGCCGGACGGTTGCACGACCAGCGTGTCGCCGACGTTCACGACGCCCGATTCGATGCGGCCCATATAGCCACGGAAGTCCTTGGCCGCGTGGCCGTTGTGGCGCGCCACCAGCTGCACCGGGAAGCGGAAGGGCGCACTGTGCGACTCGTCGTAGACCGACAGCGATTCGAGCAGGTCGATCAGCGTCGGGCCGCTGTACCACGGCGTGTTCGTCGATTTTTCCACCACGTTGTCGCCGGTGAGCGCAGACAGCGGGATGGCCGTGATGTCCTTCAGGCCCAGCGACGTCGCAAACTTCTGGTACTCGGCCACGATGCGGTCATAGATCGCCTGGTCATACCCGATCAGGTCCATCTTGTTGACGGCCACCACGACGTGCTCGATCTGCAGCAGTTTCGCGATGGTCGAGTGGCGTTTGGTCTGCGTCAGCAGGTCGACGCCGCCGTCTTCGCGCAGCGTGACCTTGGACACGTCGATCAGGATGATGACGGCGTCGGCGGTCGATGCGCCCGTGACCATATTACGCGTGTACTGCTCATGGCCCGGCGTGTCGGCGATGATGAACTTGCGCTTGGGCGTGGCGAAGTAGCGGTAGGCCACGTCGATCGTGATGCCCTGTTCGCGCTCGGCCTCGAGGCCGTCGGTCAGCAGCGACAGGTCGATCGTGTCGCCCACGGTGCGCTTGTGCTTGGCGCGCGAGACGGCGGCCAGCTGGTCGGCAAAGATGCCCTTGCTGTCGAACAGCAGGCGGCCGATCAGCGTGCTCTTGCCATCGTCGACCGAGCCGGCCGTGATGAAGCGCAGCAGTGAGCGGTTGGCCTTGGTGTCGCCGTTGGCGTTGAGATCAGTCATGGCGTTCATCAGAAGTATCCTGCTTTCTTGCGTTTTTCCATCGAGGCTTCGGAAGTCTGGTCATCCATGCGCGTGGCGCCCCGTTCGGTGATGTCGGTAATCGCCGTTTCGGCAATGATGTCGGCCAGCGAATCGGCACTGGACGCCACCGGACAGGTGCACGAGATGTCGCCCACGGTCCGGAAGCGCACGGTGCGGTTCTCGACCGTCTCGCCATCGCGCGCCGGGGTCAGGGGCGTGAGCGGCACCAAGAGGCCATTGCGTTCGATGACGTCGCGCTGGTGCGCGAAATAGATCGACGGCAGCGCCAGTTGTTCGCGGGCGATGTATTGCCACACGTCGAGCTCGGTCCAGTTCGAGATCGGGAACACGCGCATGTTTTCGCCCGGATGGACGCGGGTGTTATACAGGTCCCACAGTTCGGGGCGCTGGGCTTTCGGGTCCCACTGTCCGAACTCGTCGCGGAACGAAAAGATGCGTTCCTTGGCGCGGGCTTTTTCTTCGTCGCGGCGCGCGCCGCCGATGCAGGCGTCGAAGCCGTGTTCGGCGATGGTTTCCAAGAGCGTGACAGCCTGAGCCGCGTTGCGCGAATCGGTGGCCGGATTGCGCAGGCGCACCGTGCCACGGCGGATCGATTCTTCGACGCTGCCAACGATCAGGCGCTCGCCCAGCTCAGCGGCGCGGGCGTCGCGGAAGGCGATCACTTCGTCGAAGTTGTGGCCGGTGTCGATGTGCACGAGCGGGAACGGGAAGCTGCCCGGGCGGAAGGCTTTTTCGGCCAGGCGCAGCAGGACGACCGAGTCCTTGCCGCCCGAGAACAGCAGGGCGGGGTTGCTGCATTCGGCTGCCACTTCGCGCAGGATGTGGATCGCTTCCGATTCCAGCGCATCCAGATGGGCGGCGTTTACTTCGTTAAAAATATTCTCGGTAACAGATGTCATGGCGGTGCCTGTTGTTGTTGTGGCTTAGGCAGCCACGGATTTGATGCGGATAAGTTTGCCGTCTACCACGTGCAACCCGCATTCCTTCGATTCCGGGTTTTCCCACCACCAGCGGCCGGCGCGCACGTCTTCGCCAGGCTGCACGGCGCGGGTGCAGGGTTCGCAGCCGATCGACGGGAAGCCGCGATCGTGCAGCGCGTTGTACGGCACATTGTTCGAGCGCAAATACTCCCAGACGTTCTCTTCGCTCCAGTCCGTCAACGGATTGAACTTCTGCATGGCGTGGCCCAGATCGTCTTCCTGCACCGCCAGTTCGGCGCGCGTGGCCGACTGCGCGCGGCGCTGGCCCGTGATCCAGGCGCGCTTGCCGGCCAGCGTGCGGCCAAGCGGCTCGACCTTGCGGATGCGGCAGCATTCCTTGCGCATCTCCACGCTCTCGTAGAACGCGTTCAGGCCGTTCTGCGTGACGTAGCGCTCGACCGCCAGCGGGTCGGGACGGAACAGGGCGATGTCGTAGTCGTACGTGTCCTTGACGCGGTCGATCATGGCCAGCGTTTCGGCATGCAGGCGGCCCGTCTCGAGCGAAAAGATCGCAATCGGCAATTCTGCCTTCAGAATCAGGTCGGTCAGCACCATGTCTTCGGCGGCCAGGCTCGACGCGAACACGGCCGGCGTGAAATCACGGGCAATACGTTCCAGGATCGCGCTGGTCTCGGCCACGCGGCGATGCAGATCGCTCATGGCTTACTCCTGGCTGGCAAGGTCGGCGGGCGGCGCAGGTGTTTCCCGCGGCACGCGGCGGAACAACGGCACCGGATTGTCGATCGACGCCTGATAGGTTTCCGAAAATACCGACAAGCCCTTGAGCGCATCGTGGATACTGCGGTCCTGGCGGGTGGCAAACGCATCGAAGCCGCAGCGCTGCATCTGGAACAACTGGTCGCGCAGCACGTCGCCGATGGCGCGCAGTTCGCCCGTCCAGCCCAGGCGGCGGCGCAGATTGAAAGCAGTCGAGTAGCCGCGGCCATCGGTGAACTTCGGGAAGTCGACCGCGATGACCGCAAAGCGGCCCAGATCGTCCTTGATGCTCTCCGCGCGCTCGTCCGGCGCCAGCCACACGCCGAGCTCGGCGCGCGTTTCCAGCACAGCACGTTGAGCCAGCCAGACGGTCAGCGGCACGATGATCTTGCCGGCCGGGACCTCGATCGTTTCGGCTGCATCGGTTTCTGCAAGACGCAGCACGCTCCAGTCGTCGGCGACGACGTCGCGGCCCTTGATGATCTGTGGGTGAGCGTCAAGCATACTGGTCTTCCTTTGCGGGTTCGCCGGCCGGAATCGGCGTGGCATACACATGTTCCTTGAACGGGGCGATGCCGAGGCGGCCCACGGTGTCGACGAAGCGCTCACCCTCGATCCGACACTGGACATACGTCTCGAGCAGGCGCCCGATGACTTCCGGCATTTGCGGGGCCGAGAACGACGGGCCGATGATCTTGCCGATGGCCGAGGTATTGCCCTGCGCGCCGCCGACCGAGACCTGGTACCACTCGCTGCCATCCTTGTCCACGCCCAGAATGCCGATATTGCCGACGTGGTGGTGCCCGCAGGCATTGATGCAGCCCGAGATGTTCAGTTCGATGTCGCCGATATCGTGCTGGAAGTCCAGATCGTCGAAGCGCTCGGCAATCGCCGCAGCAATCGGCAGCGACTTGGCATTGGCCAGCGAGCAATAATCGCCACCCGGGCACGCAATGATGTCGGTCAGGAGGCCAATGTTTGGCGTGGCCAAACCCTGCGACTTGAGCAATTGCCACAGCGCGAACAACTGGCTTTGCTCGACATCGGCCAGCACCAGGTTCTGCTCGTGCGTGACGCGCACTTCGCCAAAACTGAACTGGTCGGCCAGATCGGCCACGAAATCGAGCTGTCCGTCGGTGGCGTCGCCCGGGGGCACGCCGGTTTTCTTCAGCGACAGCAGTACGGCGGCGTAACCCGGCACCTTGTGTGGCTTGACGTTGCGATCGAGCCAGTTGGCGAACGGTTTATTGTCCGGCTGCGACGCAGCCACGTCGATTGTCTCGAGCGTGCGGTAGGCGTGCGGCTGGAACCACTTGGCAACGCGGTCGAATTCTTCCTGCGTCAGCGTTTCAGGGCCATCCTTCAGGTCGGCCCATTCGGCTTCGACCTGGCGCGTGAATTCCTCGACGCCCATGGCCTTGAGCAAAATCTTGATGCGTGCCTTGTACTTGTTGTCGCGGCGACCGTTCTGGTTGTACACGCGCATCACGGCTTCGGTGTACGTCAGCAGGTGCTGCCATGGCAGGAACTCGCGGATGACGCTGCCCAGGATCGGCGTGCGGCCCATGCCGCCACCGGCCATGAACTTGAAGCCGACTTCGCCTGCTTCGTTGTGCACAACCGTCAGACCGATATCGTGCACGGCGATCGCGGCGCGGTCTTCGACGGCGCCATTGATCGCAACCTTGAACTTGCGGGGCAGGGCGGCAAATTCCGGATGGAACGTGCTCCACTGGCGCAGGATCTCGGCGAACGGGCGCGGATCGATGATCTCATCGGCCGCCACACCGGCGAATTCGTCGGTGGTGATGTTGCGGATGCAATTGCCCGAGGTCTGGATGGCGTGCATCTCGACTGACGCCAGGTCGGTCAGGATATCCGGGGTTTGCTCCAGCTCGATCCAGTTGTACTGGATGTTCTGGCGCGTGGTGAAATGGCCGTAGCCGCGGTCGTAGGTGCGGGCGATATGGCCGAACATGCGCACCTGGGCGCTCGACAGCAGGCCATACGGCACGGCCACGCGCAGCATGTAGGCGTGGCGCTGCATGTACAGGCCGTTCTGCAGGCGCAGCGGGATGAATTCTTCTTCGAGCAACTCACCGCTCAGGCGGCGCGCCACCTGGTCGCGGTACTGGGCGATGCGCTCGCGAACGATGAGGTGGTCGTACTGGTCGTAACGATACATGGGCTTGTTCCGGTAAGGGCGGATAGTGCACGCCCATTCAATAATGTTCCGATGATACGGAGGTCGACTTATATTCCAAACTACGGATAATTTATTTGCTTATATACGTAACCCGAATAAGCATCTTAAAATGCTGTTCGCAGAGCAAACAAGAATATTTCCAGAATGAACCTCCATCAGCTGCGCTTCGTGCGCGAGGCCGTACGCCAGAACTACAACCTGACCGACGCCGCCAAATCGCTGTTTACCTCGCAGCCCGGGGTCTCGAAGGCGATCATTGAGCTGGAAGAAGAGCTGGGCGTCGACATTTTCACGCGCCACGGCAAGCGGATCCGGGGCCTGACCGAGCCGGGGCGGCTGGTGCTGCAGTCGGTCGAGCTGATCATGCAGGAGATCGAAAGCCTCAAGCGCATCGGCAAGGAATACGCCGCCCACGACAGCGGCAGCTTCACCATCGCCACCACCCACACGCAGGCGCGCTACATGCTGCCGAAAGTCGTGCAGGCCTTCATGCAGAAGTACCCGAAGGTGCGCCTGTCGCTGCTGCAGGGCAATCCGAAGCAGATCGCCGACATGGTCAAGAGCGACCAGGCCGACCTGGCCATCGCCACCGAGGCCATCACGACCATCGACGGCCTGATCACGCTGCCGGCCTACCAGTGGGAGCACGTGGTGGTAGCCCCGCCCGAGCACCCGCTGTTCAAGTCGCGGGCGATCTCGCTCGAAGAAATCGCCAGCTACCCGATCATCACGTATGATGCCGCCTTCGCCGGACGCAGCAAGATCGACCACGCGTTCGGCCTGCGCAGCCTGAAACCCGACGTGTTGCTGGAGGCGATCGACGCCGACGTGATCAAGACCTACGTCGAACTGGGCATGGGCATCGGCATCATCGCCGGCATGGCCTTCGACGCCGAGCGCGACCGCGGCCTGCGCGCGATCCCGGTCGGCCACCTGTTCGGCATGAACACGTCGCGCGTGGCGATCAAGCAGGGCGCCTACCTGCGCAGCTATGTGTACACCTTCATCGAACTGCTGACGCCGACACTGAATCGCAAGATGGTCGAATCGGCCATGCGCGGTGGGGACAATTACGAACTTTGATGCACAACGATATTTCAATGGAAGCACCGATGGACAAGAATCCGGTTATCGCCTATTACGACAGCATCGCCGCCCACTATGACAACGCCGCCGCCGAGGTGGCCGACGAGCAGCTGGAAGACCTGGACGAAGCGCGCGAGCAAATCTCCACGCTCCTGTCCGGCCACCGCATCCTGGAACTGGGGTGCGGCAGCGGCGCCTGGACCGAGGTGCTGGCCGAAACCGCCGAGTCGATCGTCGCCACCGACGCCAGCGCCGCGATGCTGGAGCTTGCGCAAATGCATGGCGAAGACATGGACAATGTCGAATACCGCCTGATGGATGCGCTGGCACTGCCGGACGACCTGGGCATGGGCGACGACAAATTCACCGCCGTGTTCCTGGGTGGCCTGTGGGCGCACCTGACCCGCAAGCAGCAGGACGACCTGCTGCAATCACTGAAAAAGCGCCTGGGCAAGGATGTGCTGCTGGTGCTGTTCGACGACAACTATGTCGAAGGCGAGAGCGCCGTCACCGTGCGCACCGACTTGCTGGGAAACACACACGAATTCCAGCTCGACGCCGACGGCAAGCAGCATGAGCTCGTAAAGAACTACCCGACCGACAGCGCGCTGCGCAAGCGCGTGGGCGTGGCCGGACGCGAGATCCGCGTGGCGCGCTGGGAGTTTTACTGGGTGCTGACCTGCCGGTTGAAGTAAGCATGCACATCTGGGTCGACGCCGATGCCTGTCCTGGCGTCATCAAGGACATCCTGTTCCGGGTCGCGGAGCGTACCCAGTTGCCCGTCACGCTGGTGGCGAACCAGTTGATGCGCGTGCCGGGTTCGCGCTTTATCCGCGCGCTGCAGGTGCCATCGGGCGCTGATGTGGCCGATGCCGAAATCGTCGAGCGGGTGAATCCGGGCGACATCGTCGTCACCGGCGACATTCCGCTGGCAGCGCTGGTGCTGGAGAAGGGTGGCCTGCCGCTTAATCCGCGTGGCGACTGGTACACGAAGGACACGATCGCGCAGCAACTGACGATGCGCGCCTTCATGGAAGAACTGCGTGGCAGCGGCGTTGATACCGGTGGGCCAGCGGCGTTCAGCCAGGCCGACAGCCGCAATTTTGCCAATGCCCTTGATCGCGCGCTGGCGAAGCGGAAATAAATCCCGTCTAGCCAATGATGTAAGCATTTGTTAAGTCGGTCAACAGCTTGGCGAGCTCATCGTTGATTGGTTAGTGGCATGGAAAACATGCACTTCTAAACAACCAACCGAGGAGCTGCACCATGAAAAAAATTACCCTTACCCTGATCGCGGGTCTGTTTGCCACCGCTGCCTTCGCCCAGACGCCTGCCGCGTCGACGTCTTCAGCAACGTCAGAAGCACACGCCACGACGGACACCAAGACGCCGAAAGCCGCATTTGTCGCTAACGAGAAACTCAAGGGCAGCACGCAAACCGACGGCAAGCTGGTCAAGAAGGTCGACAAGGTCGATGCGAAAGCGGTAGCGCAAGCCGACAAGGAAGCCAAGGCAACGGCCAAAGCCGAGAGCAAGGGCGAGGTCAAGGCAAAATAACAGCGCGGGGAGCGCGCACACCGGGACCCGCTCAACACGTGTGTCGGATCGTCCAAAGACCCAGTAATCGTTTGGACGCATGAAAAAACCCGCAAGTCTCGCGGGTTTTTTTACGTATCAACCCCCGCCCTCGTGGTACTGCGCGAACAACAACCCCACGAAATCGACCACCGCCCTGACGCGCGCAGTCGTTCGCACCGTGCGATGCATCGAAAGCCAGATGGCCTGGTCCAATTCGGGAATATGCGGAATTGCCGTGACGAGGCCATGTGCTTCGCTTGCCAGAAACGAGGCCAGCACCCCCAGGCCAGCACCATGCGTCACGCCATCAAGGATGCCAAGGCCATAGCTGCAGCGCATCCAGGGGGCAGGCGCACCGGGCAGCGCCCGTAACCACTGGTCAGACTGGAACTCGGCACGTGGCTCGTCGAAGCCCACGAATGGCACGCCTGTCCAGTTCTGGTTCGCGATGGCCTCGGCATAACGCGTTGCGATCGCCTGACTGCCATACAGTCCGAAGGATAGCGTCCCGACCTGGCGCGCCACGAGGTCGAGCTGTTCGGGCCGGTAAGGGCGTATTGCGATATCGGCCTCGCGCCGTGCCAGGTTGTAGGGCCGGTGGGAGGTAACGATTTCGACCTCCACATCCGGATAGGCGTCATGGAACGGTGCGAAGCGGGTCGTCAGGAAGTACGAGAGCCATTCGTCGGTATTGATGCGTACGACGCCCGACGCAGAACTTGCATTCTGTCGAGCCTGTGCATGCTCGACTTCCAGGGCGATATCGCTCATCTGCTCGGCCAGTGCGAACATGTCCACGCCAAACGTCGTTGGAACACAACCACCCTGATGGCGCTCGACCAGCTTCTGGCCGACCGTTTCCTCGAGCTGGTCGAGCCTTCGCGACAGTGTGGCAGGGCTCAATCCCGCCCTTCGCGCAGCACCGCGCAACGTGCCTTCCTGCGCGATAAACGCCAGCAAGCGCAGGTCGTCCCAGTTCAAGTGTTTCATATTTGCACCATGATGCCTCAGTTTCTTGGCTATGTGTGCATTTATAGACTATGGGATCATCCTGCCTTGCTTTGCCGGTTCAGCGTTTGAACGCATTTTCTCTATAGCTGCTTGCCGTAAGCCCCACCAACAATAATAAGGATTGACATGCGTACATTCGCCGATCGCGTCCGGCACGCGCTTCTTTTCGAGGCGGTGGCGCTGGCCATCTTCATCCCCGGCTCTGCCGTTCTGTTCGACCAACCCGTGCAGGACATGGGCGTCATCGGTATTTTCTCGGCCACCATCGCCACACTCTGGAATTTTGTGTTCAACCTCGGATTTGACCGCGCCATGCTGCGTCTGCGGGGCAGTGTCGAAAAGACGATGGCGATCCGAGTCACACATACCTTCCTGTTCGAAGCAGGCCTGGTTGCCATGCTGATCCCGCTCATCGCCTGGTATCTGGGGATTGGCCTGTGGGCTGCCTTACTCATGGATATTGCTATCGTGACGTTTTATCTGGTGTACGGCTTCCTGTTCAATCTTGGCTATGATCGCTTGTTCCCCATTGCCAGTATGGCAGCGCCTGCGCAGACCTGCTAGATATCGACCGCACCATGAAACATGCCGGCAGCGCCGGCATCAAGGTTGACAATGCGCTCGATTGCCAGGTGCCGATAGACCGCCCGTCAGCCTTGCCCATGCAGGTGTGGCTGCCCCGTCAGGATGCCTTCGTAGTTTTCCATCGTCTCGCCGACATGGATGTCGCCGTCACGGATGTCGTAAAAATGCAGATGATCGCTATGCGCGCTGGCCCGCACTTTCACGACTGACAGCACCCGGCGCAGACGGCCGCGCAGTTCGATATACCGCTGCATCAGGATCGCATCGGCCAAGAACGCATTGCCATACGAGGAAAAGCGCAGATCGGTGTACCGGTCTTCGGTCTCGGCGGTCATCAGTACCGTCACGCCCAGTTGCGTCAACGAGGCCACCAGCCGGTAGAGCGACTCGCGGAAGTCTTCGCGAAATACCGAGGCCAGTGCCATTTCAAAGCCGGACAGTGAATCGATGACGACCCGCTTCGCTTTCATCCTGATGATCATCTCGATCAGGTCATGCAGGACTTCGTCGAGCGACAGATCGAGCGTGCGCGTGTTGATCACGCCGGCGCTGCCGCTCTCGACCAGCGCATCAAGCCGCTGGCTCATCAGTTGATTCGGACTTTTTTCGAAGGCGGCGATGATCCCCGGTTCGCCGACGCGGGCACCTTCTTCGAGAAACTGGGTTGCCAATACCGTCTTGCCGGAACCCGACGGGCCAACGACCAGCATCGAATAACCGGCCGGCAGTCCACCGCCGAGCATGGTGTCGATCGCCGGCACGCCCATCGACAGGCGCTGCGTCGGCTTGAAGCGCACCGGCGCGCCCAGGCCCTGCGCGACCATCGCGCGCGGGAAGATGCGCAGGCCCTGCTCGTCGATGCGAAACGTGTGCATCCCCAGGCGTTGTGCGTGACCGCGCAGCTTGACGACCTGGATCTTGCGCACCAAGGCATCGCGGTGTACCAGCTGGGACAGCCAGATGATGCCATCGGCAACGGTGAACACGGGACTCGACTCTTCTTCGGGCACCAGGTATTCGCCAATCAGGAACGTCGTCGCCAGCCAGCTCGTCATCTGCATGCCCAGCTGCTGGACAAAATGCTGCAAGCCTGCGGGGCCGTCGTCAAGGCCGCGCGCAGTTTGCATGACGGAACGGAACGAATCGACAAACACCAGGCTCGCGCCAAAGGCGCGGACTTCTTCGGTGATGCGCGCGAGCACGGCATCGAAATTTCCCTCGAGCAGATCGGCCGAGAGGTTGACGAACCTGATCGAGTCATCGATTTTCTCGGGATCGAAGAAAGGGAATTGTTGCTGATAGCGCAGCATCTTGAGCGCGGGTTCGCCCAGCACAGTGAAGAAAATTGCACGTCGCGCCGGACTGGCCAGTGAAAACATCATCTGGTGTGCCATCGTCGTCTTGCCGCTGCCCGGCGTTCCGGCAAGCAGGTTGAACGAAAATTCGGGCACGCCGCCGCCCAGCAAATCATCGAGTCCGGGCACGCCGGTCGGCAGCAGGCGGATAGTAACTTTGTTCATTTTGATGGCTCCGGTACATCTTCTACAGCGAGCGTCTTCCAGGCGGAAAGGAGGATGCGATTGGTTACGAGTTCGCCGACCAGCAGGATCAGGGTGTCGGCGAAAATATGCAGCAATGCGGCGCTGGCGTGTTCCGATTCTTCGATGTCGCGGCTGGCCAGCAGGGTCGACAGATGGGTGAGTGCCCCCGTGTTGGCGTGTTGCGCGTCAGCCAGCCATGGGTGGCATGGTGCGAGTTCATGCATGCATCTGACCAGCAGCGATGCAAACCCCTGGTCACCGATAATCTTGCCGAGCGCTGCCGCGATGCTCGTCCACAATGTCACGCTGGATTCACCACGTTGTGCAAGCACCAGCACGGCGCGCTCGATCAGCACGTGTCGCTGGAGATTGATGGGAGCCGTCATGGACATTTCCTGGAAATAATTCGGCCTGATGTTGACGCAGGGAGAATGACTCTCCGGTGCATTGGGGGGCAGGGCTTCAGGCTGGCCATGGGATGAAACTGCACGAGACGATCACACGGAGGGCTGCGGTGCATGTGCTGTATCAAGAGGTACGGAAGCGACCAACTGTAACAGATTATCAATATTGATCGGCTTGACCAGATGCTCGTCGAATCCGGACGCCAGTGCGCGTGTCCGGTCTTCTGGCTGGCCGTAGCCAGATATGGCCACGCAGAAGGGCGTGGTCTCGGCGAGGGTGGTGCGCAACGCCCGGACCAGCTCGTAACCAGTCATCCCTGGCAAACCGATATCACACAGCACGACATCGAATGCGCCGGTGCATGCCAGCGCGAGTCCGGCAATGCCATCGAACGCCTTGATGACGGTATGGTTTTCTGAACACAACACCATCTCCAGCATGTCGCTGGCATCCCGGTTGTCTTCGACCAGCAGAATATGGTGGCGCAATGTGGGCGGCGGGGCATCAGGCATCGCGGCGATGAGCGCGTCGGTCGCCTCGAGCAGCGGCAGCCTGACTGTGAACACCGTGCCGTGGCCTAAGCCGGGACTGGCTGCGCTGACGCTGCCGCCATGCATCTCGACGACATTGCGGACGATATTCAAGCCGATCCCCAGGCCACCCTGGGAGCGGGCCAATGTCCTGGGACCCTGCGCGAACAGCGTGAAGACGGTGGGCAGGACCTCGGCAGCAATACCGTCGCCGTCATCGTCGACCGTCACGACCACATCGTTACCGATCACGCAAGCGCGAAGACAGATGCGGCCGCCAACCGGCGTGAATTTCGACGCGTTGACCAGCAGGTTCGAGAACACCTGCGCCAGCCTGACACCATCGCCGAAGACCCGGATGGCGCGATCGGGCACGTCGATGATCAACTGCTGCCTGCGATCGTTGACACGCGCCTGCACGGTGTCCACCGCATTGTCGAGCTGCTCGGCGACCAGCAGCGCCTGCTTGTGCAGTTCGATCTTGCCGCTGCTGATGCGCGCCGCGTCGAGCAGGTCGTCCAGCAGACGTGAAAGTTGTCCCACTTGCCGGTCGATGATGGTCTTGATCTGCAGCAGCTCGGCCGATGGGGCGGGCATCCTGCCCATCATCGCACTGGCCATGCTGATCGGTGCCAGCGGATTGCGTAACTCATGGGCCAGCACTGCAAGAAATTCGTTCTGGCGCCGGTTTGCGGCTTCCGCCTGCGCGCGCAGGTCTTCCGCATCGAATGTTGCAAGCAGCAGATGCTGATTAGCACTGCACAGGATGGCGTTTTGCTCAATCAGCGCATCGTGCACGCCGTCGGCGTCGTGCCGTGGCGCTGGCGTGGTCATCGGCATAGGTAAGTTGTTGACTCCTGGTTGCGTTGGCCATTTGCTACTATTGGTCTCAATCAACCTGCATCATACAACCTCTAAGCACATTGGCGACAAATATTGGCTAGATGAGGACTGTTGCCGGGACTTCGGTGCATTCTGAAGATCGCACCGCGGCAAAGTAGTGATTCTCGCCCTCGTCCATGCAAGTGCCGATAAGCTGCATGCCGGCCCCGGCAAGCAATCGCTCGTAGTCCGTTGTACCAAGGGACGCTGAACGCTGTCCGGTCAACACGTCCTTCCACTCGCATTTCTGATGCGGTGCCGTAAACAAGAAGCGTCCGCCTGGCTTGAGTGCATTGCCTGCTTTATCGATCAGCTTTACCTGATCCTCTTCCGACAGCAGAAACATGAGCCCGATTGCCAGGATGCCGTCGAAGGTTTGACTGAAAAAGGTACTGTCCTGCACGGTTTCG
This sequence comes from Telluria sp. ZT3P26, assembly GCF_059686035.1. Taxonomy (NCBI): domain Bacteria; kingdom Pseudomonadati; phylum Pseudomonadota; class Betaproteobacteria; order Burkholderiales; family Oxalobacteraceae; genus Telluria; species Telluria sp. ZT3P26. The sequence continues at coordinate 178,810 of NZ_JCASII010000005.1, forward strand.
CACGCTGCATGCGCACTGTCGAATCGCCGGACAAACATGGACACCAGCGTCGGAGAGGCATCGATGCCGAACACCGTCAACCCTTCATCGGCGAGTGTCGAGGAGACCGGAAAGCCCGAGCCGCAGCCGACATCCAGGACCTCGCCGCCCGACGGCAAGGTGCTTGCCCAGCGCCGGATGACATCGCGACCGGTGTCAGAACGCACGTCAGCGAACGTCAGCGCCACATCTTCCCAGCCATTGGCCTGATGGTTGATCACCATGCATCTCCAGTTACTTCATCTACGCAAAATGTCAGGGACAAAAAGTGATCGGCGTCATCGACGTCGTCAGATAGTGATGATAGCAATGCACCATGAAAAATGCCGGCAGCGCCGGCATCAAACGTTCCCGCGGACGCAGGAACGGACAGCTTCCGTCACACGCCGCCGTTGGCAGCGTGTGCGGCGCCATGGTTAGAACGCGTGACGGATACCGACGGTCAGGACCGATGGGTCGGCGCTCAGGGCGCTGATGGCCGGAACGCTCGAGACCGGGGTCACGTTGTTCGACGACGCGTTGATGCCGAAGGCAGCGCGGTTGTTGTTGCTCAGCTGGGCGTACGTACCGTAGAAGTTCGTGCGCTTCGACAGCGTGTAGGTGTACGACACGGCCACGGTGTTGCCCTTGGCGCCGTTGTTCAGCTTTTGCTGCTGGAAGTTCAGGAAGAACTTGTTGGCGCCCATGGCGTACGATGCGCCGATGTTGGCGTTCTTGTACTCGACGCCATTGCTGGCGGTGGTGCCTTCCAGTTCGGCTTCCAGGTAGTTACCCTTGATTTCGAAGTCGCCGAATTTGTAGCCAGCGCCGAATGCCATTTCCTTGTCGTCGCCCGAGGCCAGACGCTCGATGGTGTGGTAGCCGGCGCCCAGGTACAGGCCGCCGATCTTGTATTCCAGCGCGATGCCCAGCAGGTCGCCCGACGGATCGACGGTTTTTTCAGCGGTCGAATACGCAGCGTTGACGACGAAGCCAGCCAGGTCGTTCGATTTGTAGTTGATCGAGTTCGACAGGCGACGGGTCAGACGGTTGGTGCCGAAGGCCGACAGGTTGCTGCCGTACATGCCCTGACCGTTGATGTCGGATGCGGCGGCGACAGCAGCGATTGGCGAGTACTCACGGCCCAGGGTCACGGTACCGAAGTTGCCTTGCAGGCCGACCACGGCGCGGCGGCCGAAGGTTTGCGTGTCGGTGGCACCGGTGTCCAGCGCGACGCCGGCTTCGATGTTGAACATGGCTTTCAGGCCATTGCCGAGATCTTCGGTACCGCGGAAGCCCAGACGGCTGCTCGACTGGTTGCCCGAGCTGACGGTGGTGCGACGGTCTTCACCCGGCACGTCGGTGTCTTCGAGCGCGACGGCCGCGTCCATCACGCCATAGATCTGGACGTTGGTTTGGGCGGATGCGAACAGTGGCAGGGATGACAGCACGGCGGCGGCCAGGAACTTATACTTCATGAAGATCTCCAGTGTGGTTTCGACAAGATGTAGAGTTTGTAATCAACTCAGATCGACAGCGATCTTATCGAGACTATGTGTCGAGTTCATGACACCCTGGCACTGTTGTTTTTACGCAATAGGAGGATAGTCATGCGCGGTTCGGCGGGCGTCAGACCACGTGGCCTGCAATGGGCAGCACGATATCGATCCGTGTACCCGGCGACTCGTCGGCACCGATCGTGATGTCGCCCAGCATGGCCCAGACCCGCTCGCGCATGCCGATCAGGCCCAGCGATTCGGCCTTGTCCATGTCTTGTGCGCGGATGCCCCGGCCGTCGTCCTGGATCGTCAGCAGCAGGTCGCCATTGATGCGGTACAGGTTTACACACACATGCTGCGCGCCCGCATGACGGGCGATATTGGTCAGCGCCTCTTGCACGATGCGGAAGATCGCGGTGCTGGCGGCATCGTCCAGCCGCAATTCGGCTTCGTCGGCGAGGACGCTGCAGGCGATGCCATGGCGTTCGGTGAACTCGTCGCGCAAGCCCTGCAGTGCGAAGTACAGCCCGCCTTCGTCGAGGGCGCGCGGGCGCAGGTTGGTGGCGATCCGGCGCAGCGACGCGATGGCCGTCAGCAGATTGCTTTGCATGCAGCCGATCAGCGGCGTGCTGGCCTCGGGCAGGCGCTCGACACGCGCGAGCAGCGTGAGGTCCATGCGCAGCGATGCCAGCAGTTGCCCGAGGTCGTCGTGCAGCTCGCGCGCGATGTGGGTGCGCTCTTCTTCGCGGATGCTTTGCAGCGCTGACGACAACTGGCGCAACTGGTCGTGCGAGCGCGCCAGTGTCTGCTGCACCAGGTGGCGCTCGGACACATCGCGCAGGATCACCGTGTAGATCGGCCGGCCATCGTGATCGACGCTCGAAATCGACCCTTCGATGGGGAAACGTTCGCCATCGCTGCGAATGCCCGTGACGGCGTAGTCGGTGGCGCGCCGGCCGGCGCGACCGAGGCCGGCGGGAAAATAGTCGAGCGGGGTGCGGGCATCGGCGCCGGGTGCGGCGATGAAGCGCGCCAGCGCGCTGCCCTGCAGGCTGGGCACGCCCGTATCGAACATGCGCGCCGCAGCGGGGTTGGCCAGCAGGATGGTGGTGTCGTGGCCGACCGACAGGATGGCGTCGCTGGCGCTGTGCAGAATGCGCCGGCTGTCGAAGCCGCGTGCGGCGCGCTGGTCAAGACTGCGGTTGCGCCGCAGGTGCATCGTGCGCTGGAGTTTCATGCGGGGAGCTGGGCGAGAAGGCCACGGGTGCGGCCCGGACCTTCTACACTACGCGCACGACCCTCCGGGGGCTTTGCGAGGTCACAAGGCGCGCAATGGCACACGCGCCCGGCGACGCGGTCACATCTGCTTGAACAGGTGCAAAAAGCTGCGGCTGACTTCGAGCTTTTCGGGCCGGCCCTTGACCATCACCAGATGGCGGCCGCGGATATCGCGCGTCACGCCTTCGATGGCATTCACGTTGACCAGCGTCGCGCGGTGGATTTGCCAGAACAGTGACGGGTCGAGCTCATCGGCCAGGTCACGCACCGGCTTGCGGATCAGCGCCTCGAAGCCGCTCGTCTGCACGCTCGTGTATTTTTCGTCCGAGCGGAAGAACAGGATGTCTTCGACGGGAATCATGCGCAGGTCCTGGCCGATGCTGGCCTGGATCCACTGCAGGTGCTTCGGCTTGGGCGAGGCGATTTTTTCGGCCAGCTGGCTCAGCATCGCGCTGACGCTGTCGTTGACATTGTCCTGCGGACGCTCCAGGCGCTCTTTCAGGCGGTCCACCGTGACCCGCAAACGGTCCGGCTCGGTCGGCTTGAGCACGTAGTCGATGGCGCCGCGCTCGAACGCTTCCACCGCGTACTGGTCGTAGGCGGTCACGAACACGATCAGGCTCTTGTCGCCGATGTCGCGCGCCGCTTCCATGCCGGTCTTGCCCGGCATGCGGATGTCGAGAAACGTCAGGTCAGGCTTGAGTTCGCCCACCAGTTGCACCGCTTCTTCACCATTCTTCGCTTCGCCGACGATCTGCAGCTCGGGCCAGGCATCCTGCAGGCGCATGCGCAGCTGGTCGCGCATCAGTCTTTCGTCATCGGCAATAATCGCGGTCGGCATGGTGGTCTCTTGACAAGGTTGTTATGAAAAGTGATTGAATGATTATTCAATGAAACTGACCAACAGGCAAGTCGGCGATAGCCGCTGCCCCGTTGGCCAATCCATTACTTGGACAACTGGTAGGGCACTTCGATCGTCGCGATCACGCCGGTCGGGCTGTTGGCGCCGATGTGCAGCCAGCCGGCGTCGCCATGCAGCAGCTTCAGGCGCTCGCGGATCGTTTGCAGCCCCAGGCCGGTGCCGTCGCTCGGCATCACGCCAAAGCCCACGCCATCGTCGGCCACGGTCACGCGCAGGCGGCTGTCCACGACCTCGGCGACGATGTTCAGGGTGCCGCCTTCGGGCTTGCACTCAAGCCCGTGCTTGATGGCGTTTTCGACCATCGACTGCAGCATCATCGGTGGGAAGGCCGCGCTGCGCAGGCCATCCGGCACGCGCAGGTTGACGGTCAGGCGTTCTTCCATCCGCATCTTCAGCAGGTCCAGGTAAGCGTTGACCATGTCGACCTCGCGCCCCAGGCCGGTGACGACGGCGTTGTCGCGCATCTGCGGCAGCACCGCGCGCAGGTACTGGATGAGGCTGCGCTGCATGGCCGAGGCGCGCGGCGGGTCGACCCGGATCAAGTGCTCGACCGATGCCAGCGTGTTGAACAGAAAATGCGGCTCAACCTGGGCCTGCATCATCTGCATTTTCGTTTCCATCAGCTGGCGCTGCATCGCCTCGCGCTCGGCGGCCGCATTGGCCACCTGGGCCTCGGCATCGGCCCGCTTCTTGCCGCCGACCAGGGCCTTGGTGCCAAACAGCGCCAGCAGCAGGAGAACGACGAAGTTCATGAACCAGGTGGACGCTTGCTTGTGGTAGCGCGACACCTTCTGTTCGGCGGCGTCTTCGACGGCCGCCTCGATGGCGTTCGACAATTCTTCGCCGATTTGCGGCGGCAGTTCGATGTGGACCGAGTCGCTATTCGGCGAGATGTTGACGGCGCCGGCGCTCGGGGAAGGCGTCGTCGCTGTGACCGGCGGGCCCGGCGGCGTATCGGGCGTGTCCGGCACTGCGGGCACCTCGGGCGTCTCCGGCGTGGTCGCCGGGGCCGGTTCGGCCGTGCGCGTGCGGGTGCGGGGATTGAAGCGGATGCCGCTCTCGTCGATCAGGATGCTGGCGTCGCTGCGGCGGCCCGACTCGCGTTCGGCGCGGGCAATTTCTTCTTCGGCAGGGCCGTTGAACAGTTCTTCCTGCAGGATGCCGGCGGCGGTCAGGGTCAGGCCGGCAAAGAGAAGAAACTTCCACCACGATAGCTGGGTGACCCAGGTCGCCACGCCATCGAAAGCGCGGTAGAGCCAGGTCAGGATGCCGGCCAGATGGTGCTGTGTCGTGCTGCGTGCTTGCATGGCGTCGTCGATCGTCGGAGTAGGCTGCATCGGCCTGAACGGCGGCCGTTGGAATGATGCAACTTTACCGCGCCGGGCGCGTCAGGGCCAGTATCCTGCGACAGCCTGCATGAATCGGGGAATGGACGGGGGCGGTTGGCATGGGATGGTCAATGACCAATATGACCGTAACCACTGGCGTAGGGTGGACGGCTATGCCGTCCACGCGTTCAAATCACGCCGAATGTGGGGCGCCATGACGTTCATTGAACGGGTGGGCGGGCTTCGCTCAATACTGCGGCGCCATGACTTTCATCGAACGCGTGGGCGGGGGACCCGCCCACCCTACAGCGCATGTTGGCGCTGCACGAGGAAGTCGCGCGCTGCAGCGGCCGACAATGGCGCGCTGAGCCATTGCCCCTGCAGCTGGTCGCAGCCGTGGCTGCGCAGGAAGTCGACTTGCGCGTCGGTTTCCACCGCTTCGCCGACCACCGTGATATCGAGGTTGTGCCCGATGTCGATCAGGGTCCTGGCGAGTGTGCCGCCCTGGCCATGCCCGGCGATATCCTGCACGGCTTTGTGTGACAGTTTCACCTGGCGCACCGACAATTGCTGCAGGAATGCCAGATCGGAGATGCCTTGCCCGAACTGGTCGATCGACAGCATCGCGCCGGCGGCGCGCAATTGCACTGCCAGGTCGCGCCCCAACCCCGGGTTGCGGATCAGGTCGGCTTCTGGGATTTCGATCTCGAGGCTGCCGGGCGGCAGATCGGCTTCCTGCAAGCGGCGGGCGATCCCGGCGATGAAATCGGGCCGGCTGTACTCGCGGTGTGTCACGTTCACCGCCACCGGCAGCCCGGCGTAACCGGCGTCGCGCAGGTCGCGCGCGAAGGCGCAGGCCTGGTCCAGCACCCAGCCGCCGATGGCGACGATCTGGCCGGTTTCTTCGGCTTCGGCCAGGAACGACGCCGGCAGCATCACGCCCTGCTCGGGATGGCGCCAGCGCAGCAGGGCTTCGAACCCGCGGACCTTGCCGCTGCACGCTTCCATCCGTGGCTGGAACAGCAGGAACAACTGATCGTTGGCGAGCGCGCTGCGCATCGTGCCGGCCAGCGCGACGCGCGCGTCGCTGGCATTGCGCATGTCGCGCGAGTAGAAATGCACGTCGCCGCCACGCTGCCTGGCGCGGTGCACCGCCATCCCGGCCGCGCGGATCAGGTCGGCTGTCGTCGCGCCATCGTTCGGGTAGGCCGCCACGCCGATGCGCGCGCCCACGGCGATATCGTTGCCGCCGTACGCGACCGGCATGACCAGTGCGCGTCGCAGCCGCTCGACCACGCGCAGCGTGAAGCGCAGGTTCGGCTGGTCCACCAGCACCATCACGAATTCATCGCCCGCCATGCGCGCCACGGTGTCGCAGTCGCGCACGGCTGCCTGCAGGCGCCTCGCCACGACCTTGAGCACGGCGTCACCGGCGTCGTGGCCGAACGTATGGTTGATGGCCTTGAAGCCGGCCAGGTCGACCAGCACGGTGGCCACCAGCGACTGGTGACGCTGCGCCAGGTGCAGGGCGTGGTCGAGCCGGTCCCACAGCAGCGTGCGGTTGGCTAATCCCGTCAGGCTGTCGTGGTTGGCATCGGGCTCGATCTCGTCAGCACGCTGCTTGCTGGCGGTAACGTCGTTGATGATGCCGATGAAATGCGTGACCTTGCCATTGTCGTCGTGCACCGGCGTGATCTGCAGGTCGTTCCAGAACACTTCGCCATTCTTGCGCAGGTTGCGCAGCACGACGTGGACCGAGCGCCGCTCGCGCAAGGCGACGCGCATGCGGCTGCGTTCGTCTTCGTCCAGGCCGGGCGCGGCCATGAAGCGCGCATCGCGGCCGATGACTTCGTCGGCGCTGTAGCCGGTGATGTGCTCGAACGCGGGGTTGACGTACTCGACTACGCGGTTGGGGCCGGCATCGCGGGCGATGATCACGCCATTGCGTGCGACATTGAGCGCACGCCGGTACAGGGCCAGCTGGCGCTCGCGTGCGCGTTGCCTGGAAATGTCGATGCCCATGCCGACCAGGTACTGGCCGCCGTTGCAGTCGATGCGCGCGCCGCGCAGCAGCATCGGCGTTTCGCGGCCGCTGCGCGAGACGTAGTCGGTTTCCAGTGCGATCTCGGTGTTGTTGTTGAACATGGCCTCGACCTGCACGAGCGCCCCCGGGCGGTCACGCGGGTCGAGCATGGTAATGCCATTGGCGGCGGCGATCTCGTCCGGCATCATCTCGCACAGCCGCTCGAGATTGTGGTTCCACAGCAGGATGCGGCCTTCGCGGTTCATGATGTAGAACGTGCCCGGCAACAGATCGACCACGGCGGACAGCGGCGTCGCGCCGAGCCGTTCGCCTTCGGATGCGCCGGGCAGGGCAGGGGTGATGGTGATGCTGTAGCCGAGCGCGGCGCCGTCGGCGGCATGCTGCAACACGAGGCTGAGGCTGGCAGAGACGTCACCGGCGGCCGTCGCCAGTGCGGTCTGGCTCTGGCCAACACGTTGGAGGGTGGGCCAGTCGTTACCGGCCAGCAGGCCGACGAGCGGTTGACCGATGACATCGGCTGCGGCGCGACCGAACAGCGCCGCGCACGCCGGATTCCAGCTGGTGATGCTGCCCGCTTGATCAGCCAGGAAGCTGACCTGCTCGGCAGGGGCAAACGTTGACATGACGGGCCGCCTCTCTCGCATCGCGCTGCGTCGGGTCTGCGCTGGCGTCCAGCATATACCCGTTCAACATGGCGCCGCAACGGGCGCGTGCGGAGTGCGCTGCGGTTACGCGAGGCGCTGCGGATGGCTGTAGACGACGTGGCGGCCGGCCCGCACGAAGCCGGCCAACGTCACGCCGGCGGCATCGGCCATGCGCACGGCCATGGCCGTGGGCGCAGATATGGCCGCCAGCACGGCAATGCCGGCGCGCGCGGTCTTTTGCACCATCTCGAAACTGGCCCGGCTGGTCACGACGACGAAGCCGCTGTCGGCCGCCAGGCCATCGCGCGCCACTGCGCCGATCAGTTTGTCGAGCGCATTGTGACGACCGACGTCCTCGCGCACGGTGCGCAGCACGCCGTCGTGGTCGGCCCAGCCTGCCGCATGCACGGCGCCGGTGGCCTGGTGCAGGCGCTGGTCCGCGTTCATCGCCGCCATCGCGCGGTGCAGCGCTGCCGGTGCGAACTGCGCCGTCACGCCGTGCGCGCCGCCATCGCGGGCGTCGAGCAGGCCCGTTTCGCGCTCGAACCAGGCCAGGCTGTCCACGCCACACAGGCCGCAGCCGGTCTTGCCGGTGCGTGCGCGCCGGGTTTCCTTCAGGCGCGCCATGGCGCCGGGGGCAATCTCCATCGAGACCGTGATGCCGTGCGGGCCCGGCTCGATGGCGATGTCGCGGATGTCCGCAGCGTTGCGCACGATGCGCTCGGACAGCGAAAAGCCCAGCGCAAAGTCGTCCAGGTCTTGCGGCGAGGCCAGCATCACGGCGTGGCTGATGCCGTTGTAGACGAGCGCAACCGGGACTTCCTCGGCCAGGACTTCGGCCAGAGCTTCACTCGCACCAGCCTGCCAGCAGGCTGCCGGCAGGCTGGTGGCGACGGGGAAGTCCGGCCCGCCGTCGCCTGGGAACGACGTGCGCGCGTTCATGCCACGCCCGGTGCAGCCACTTTACTGCGTTCGAGCAGGACGTCGATGGCTTTCGCCGCCGGCACCTTGCTCTCTTTGGCATGGTGCCAGAGCGGAATCAACGGATTGCATTCCGGGTAGTAGCCGGCGATGCAGCCGGTCGGGACATCGTAGGGCACGATCTGCAAGCCCTCGACGCGCCGGTCGACGCCGTCGTCGGCATGCGTGCGCAGCGCCACCACGTCGCCCTTGTCGAGGCCGTAGCGTTCCATGTCGGCCGCGTTCATGAACAGCACCATGCGACTGCCGTGCACGCCGCGGAAGCGGTCGTCGTTGCTGTAGATCGTCGTGTTGAACTGGCCATCGCTGCGAATCGTAAACAAGCGCAGGATATCGGGGCCGCCCGGCATGTTCGGGTTGCCCGGCAGTTCTTCGGGCACCGTGAATTCGGCCTTGCCGCTGTCGGTCTTCCAGACCCGCTCGGCGGCGGCCAGCGGCTTGCGGTAGCCGCCCGGCGTCCACATGCGTTCGTTCAGGTCCTTGAAGATCTCGGGGAAGGTGATCCCCATCGCCTTGCGGATGGTGCGGTAGTCGGCCACCCACGCGTCCCAGTCGACGCGCGGATTGGCGTCCAGCGTGGCCTTGGCGATGCCCGCCACGATGGCCGGCTCGGACAGCAGCCCTGGCGCAGCCGGCTCGGTCATCCCGCGCGAGCCGTGCATGTGCGACGTGCTGTCCTCGACTGACACCGACTGGTCACCGGAGCCCTGGCGGTCGATTTCAATCCGGCCCAGGCACGGCAGCAGGTAGGCCTCCTTGCCGTGGATGACGTGGTTGCGGTTGAGCTTGGTGGCAATCTGCACCGTCAGCGGCAGCTCGCGCCAGGCCGCTTCCATCAGCACGGTTTCCGGCACGGCGCGCAGGAAGTTGCCGCCCAGGCCGATGAACGCCTGCAGGTCGCGTTTGATGATGGCTTCGCAGGCATCGACCGTCGTCAGGCCCGTGTCGCGCGGCGGCTCGAAGTTGAATTGCTCCTTGAGCTTGTCAAGCGGCGCCAGTTCGGGTTTTTCGGTAATGCCGACCGTGCGCTGGCCCTGCACGTTGGAGTGGCCGCGCACCGGGCAGATGCCGGCGCCCGGCTTGCCGATATTGCCGCGCAATAGCAGCAGGTTGACCATCATCGTCACGTTCTGCACGCCGTTGCGGTGCTGGGTTAGGCCCATGCCGTACACGCCCAGCACCGCGCTCGATGTCGCGTAGACATTTGCCGCCTCTTCGATGGCTGCCTGCGACAGGCCCGCTTCACGCTCGATCGCTTCCCACGGGCAAGTACGCACGGCCGCCTCGAAGGCCTCGAAGCCATTGGTGTGCTCCTGGATGAACGCGATGTCAATGACGCGCTGTTCGCCGACGGCCAGCGCCGCATCGTCGAGGGCGAAGAGTGCCTTGCACATGCCCATGATGACGGCCGTGTCGCCGCCCGGCTTGACCTGGTGGTACTGGGTCGAGATCGCGGTTTCTTGCCTGGTCAGCATTTCCAGCGGCGACTGCGGATTGGTGAAGCTCACCAGCCCCCGTTCACGCAGCGGGTTGAAGGTGATGATCGGAACGTCGCGTTTGCGCGCCTCTTGCAGCTGGTGCAGCATGCGCGGGCTGTTCACGCCCACGTTCTGGCCAAAGAACAGGACGCAGTCGGTGTCGTCGAAGTCGCTCAGCTTGACCGTGCCGACGCCAACGCCGATGGTTTTCTGCAGGCCGACCGACGTGCTTTCGTGGCACATATTCGAGCTGTCCGGCAGGTTGTTGTTGCCGTACATGCGCGCCAGCAACTGGTACATATACGACGTTTCCAGCGATGCGCGGCCCGATGCGTAGAACACGACTTGCTTGCGGTCGAACCCGCGCAGCGCGGCGCCGATTTCGCTGAACGCTACATCCCACTCGACTGGCAGGTATTTGTCGCTGGCGGCGTCGTAGCGCAGCGGCGTGGTCAGGCGGCCGTGGTCTTCCAGTTCATGGTCGCTCCAGCCTTCCAGCTCGGTCAGCGTGTAGCGCTGGAAAAAGTCGGCGCCAATGGATTTGCTGGTGGTTTCCCACGCGGTGGCCTTGGCGCCGCTGGCGCAGAATTCGAACGGGTGCGGATTGGCAGGTTTCGCCCAGGCGCAGCTGACGCAGGCGAAGCCATCGGTCTTGTTTTGCTTGAGCAGCAAGCCCGTGTCTTTGACGACGACGTTCTGGTCGGTCAGGATGGTGCTGACGTCGCCAACGGAACCCCAGCCGCCGGCCGGCATCGTCGCCTTGGTAATACGGACCTGCTTTTTCTCTTCGCTCATTGCTCACTCCCGCTGATGGAATGATTACCGTAACGTTCATGCAAGACTGCTTCGGTGCGCCTGCGCACATTCAGCGGCGATCACCGGGCGGGGACGGGACAAGGCGGTTCATTCGGGCGTCAATGCAAAAAACGTCATTCCAGCGTGGACAGGAATGACGTTTTCATGGCCGCTGTACAGCGCGGCAACAGCAAAAGACGGGCTTACGCCGTGACGATGTCCTGCTTTTCGGGCAGGGCGATCTCGTTGTTGACACTGAACTGGTAGTCCTTGAACACGTGCTCGGCGCTGAGGATCTGGTAGTTGCCATCGGCCAGCAGGTGCGACGTGTCCTTCAGGCGGTACGTGTAATGGCCGCAGGTCCAGCAATTGAAGTTGCGCATGTGCGTGCACAGGCAGGTCTTGTCCATCACCGTGACTTTTTTCAGTTCCGGATGCGCCTGCACCTCGCGGTTGTAGGCGTTGATGTACGAGCAGTTGCCGGTCGCATCGAGCAGATAACCATACGATTCGCAACCCGGGCGGATGCCCGAGCCGATCGCCGGCGTATTCTTGAGCATGCGCATCGGATAGCCGGTCGGCGAGATGCCGTTGACTTCGATGTCTTCTTCGCTGGCGCGGAAGTATTCCTGCTTGACGTCGTCGGGCAGGCCGCATTCGGTCGTCACGGTAAAGCGCGTGGCCACTTGCACGGCGCCCGCGCCTTTTTCGAGGAAGCTGACGGCATCCGAGCCGGTGAACACGCCACCGGCTGCGATCACCGGGATCCCCAGCTGCTCGGCCTTCACGAACGCATGGATCTCGTCCATGATCGTGTGCAGGTCATATTGCTTCCAGTCATCCATGCCGAAGCCCAGGTGGCCACCGGCCAGCGGGCCTTCGACGATGACGAAGTCGGGCTTGCGGTCCAGGCGCGAGACTTTACGCAGGAACAGTTGCAGCGCGCGCACGGACGACACGATGATGCCCAGGTGCGCATCGCGGAAACGCGGGTGATCCTTGATCAGCTCGAACGAACCCAGGTGCAGGCCGGCCGACAGCGTGATGCCGTCGATGCCGCCGTCCAGGGCCGACGCCAGGCGCACGCGCAGCGTTTCCTTTGGCGCGTTCATGGTCAGCTTTTCCATGCAGTTCACGTAGATCAGGCCATCGCCTTTCTTCGCTTCCATGGTGGAGCTGACATGACGGCGCGTGGCCTCGGCCAGGTGATCCAGATCGAACTGGACCACGGCCTTGTTCATGTTGTTGATGTTGAACTTGTAGGTCTTGGTTTTTTCCTTGACGTACGTGGTGTCGAACTTGCGGTCGGACACGTCTTGCGACATTGCATCAGAAATATGGCCGATACCACCCAGGCGGGCTGCTTCCAGCGCCAGCTCGGACGTCGAAATGTCCACACCCATTCCGCCGATCATGATGGGCACGTATTCCTTGTTGCCCATGCGCAGGCGGAAATCATCAACACGTTTCATTGCTATCCTTAGACTACCTAATCTGCCCGGAGTGGCTGCGGTGTGCAATCGTCGACCTGGGGTCGGCACACGGCGCCATTTTACTCCAAGCGTTACAAGGCTTCAGCGGACACATTGTCCACGTAGCGCCCCGTGCCAGCGCCGGTCAAGCCGGCCCGTTGCAACGCGCTGATATCGATCAGTCGCGGAAGTTGTTGAAGGCCAGCGGCAGATCCTGCACGTCCTTGCGCAGCATGGCCATGGCCGTCTGCAGGTCATCGCGCTTGGCGCCGGTGATGCGCACCGATTCGCCCTGGATGCTGGCCTGCACCTTCATTTTGCTTTCCTTGACCAGCTTGGTGATCTTTTTCGCGTCGTCGGTTTCGATACCGTTGCGCACCTTGATCACCAGCTTGACCTTGTCGCCGCCGATTTTCTCGACCTTGCCTTCGTCCAGGAAACGCACGTCGACCTTGCGCTTGGCCATCTTGTTGATCAGGACGTCCTTGACCTGAGTAAGCTGGAAATCGGAATCGGCAAACAGCGTCAGTTCCTTGTCTTTTTGCTCGACATTGGCCGAGCTGCCCTTGAAATCAAAACGGGTCGTGATCTCTTTGTTCGATTGTTCAACCGCGTTCTTTACTTCGACCATGTCTGCTTCGCAGACGACATCAAACGATGGCATGGTGTGTCCTTTTTATAGTTTGCATATAGATGAATCCCTCTATTTTAGCGGACGGCGGCCCGATTCGCGACGCTTTCCCCCCAGATGAAAGCCGGGAATGCACGAACCACTATAATGAAACGACACTTTTACGCCGTTACATCATGCCTCTCATTCACGACCAGCCGCTAGCCACGTTCAATACCTTCCGCATCCCCGCGCGCGCGCGCCACTACCTGCGCGTGGATGGCGCCGAACAACTGGCCGCGGTGCGCGCCGATCCGGCGCTCGCGGCACTGCCGCGCCTGGTGCTCGGCGGCGGCAGCAACCTGCTGTTCACGCGCGACGTCGATGGCCTCGTGCTGCACATGACGGGGCAGGGCCGCGAGGTGCTCGGCGAAGAAGACGGCAAGATCCTCGTGCGCGCCCAGGCCGGCGAACACTGGCACGGCTTCGTGCGCTTCACGCTCGAGCAAGGCATCGGCGGGCTGGAAAACCTGTCCCTGATACCGGGCACGGTGGGCGCCGCGCCTATCCAGAATGTGGGGGCGTATGGCGTCGAAACCAAGGATGTATTCCACAGTCTCACCGCCTACGACATGACCAGCGGCGCCACGCGCACGCTGGACGCGGCCGCCTGCCGCTTCGGTTACCGCGACAGCATCTTCAAGCACCCCGACGGCGCCAGCCTGGTCGTGCTGGACGTGACGTTTGCGCTGCCGCGCGCGTGGCAGCCGAACCTGCGCTATGCCGAACTGGGCAACGCGGTGCAGGAAGCCGGTCTGACGGCGCCCACGCCGAACGACATCGGCTTGCTGGTCGAAGCGATCCGGCGCCGCAAGCTGCCCGATCCGCGCGAGATCGGCAATGCCGGCAGTTTCTTCAAGAATCCGGTGGTATCAAGCACGGAATGCGCGCGCCTGCTGGCGCAGTTTCCGAACCTGGTGCACCACGCCCAGCCGGACGGCACGTTCAAGCTGGCGGCCGGCTGGCTGATCGACCAGTGCGGCTGGAAAGGCCGCCACCTGGGCGCGGCCGGCGTGTACCACAAGCAGGCGCTGGTGCTGGTCAATCTGGGCGGGGCGACGGGCCAGGACGTGGTCCGGCTTGCCGCAGCGATCCAGGCCGATGTCGCGGCGCGCTATGGCGTGATGCTTGAACCCGAACCCGTCTTCATCTAAGGAACGCCTCATGAAAAAAGTCATCGTCACCGGCCATACCCGTGGTCTCGGGGCCGCCATCGCGGCCGAACTGCAGGCGCGTGGCCTGTCCGTGCTGGGCCTGGCGCGCGGGCGCTCTGCGCTGGCCGGCATCGAGCAGGCCGAAGTCGACATGGCCGATCCGGCTGCCTTGCAGGCCTGGTTGGCCGGCCCGGCGCTGCGCGATTTTCTCGCCGGCGCCGATGCGGCGTACCTGGTCAACAATGCCGGTGTCGTCACGCCGGTGGGCCCGCTTGCCGCGCAGGAGCCGGCTGCCGTGCTGCAGGCGGTGATGCTCAATGTCGGGGCGCCGCTGGCGCTGGCCGCCGCATTCGTGCAGGCTGCGCCCGGGGCGACGCGCCGCATCCTGCACATTTCCAGCGGGGCAGGGCGCAATGCCTATCCCGGCTGGGCCGTGTATTGCGCGACCAAGGCCGCGCTCGACCAGCATGCGCGCGCCGTCCAGCTCGACGGCGACGCGCGCGTGCTGGCGGTGAGCCTGGCGCCGGGCGTCATCGACACCGACATGCAGGCCGCGATCCGCGCGACGCCCGACGCCAACTTCCCGCTGCGCGAACGTTTCGTCGAACTGAAGGACAGCGGCGGCCTGACCTCGCCCGAAGACTGCGCGCGCAAGCTGGCCGACTATCTGCTCGCACCTGGCTTTGGCGACCAGCCAGTAGACGACTTGCGCGGCTGAACCGGTCAGGACCGGCCCACCGCAACCGAGGGGCACCATGACGGCGACACCTGGTATCACGTTGCGTATCCTCGACCAGCGCGATGCCCGCGCATATCGCGCCCTTCGTCTGGCCGGCATCCATGCTTGTCCGCTGGCGTTCCAGCCCGACTACGGCGAGGCATGTCTGCAACCGCTGTCCTGGGCTGCGCAGCGCTTGAGCACGCCGGGCGACACATTCTTTGGCGCCTTCGATGGCGGCGACCTGGTGGGCGCCGTTTGCCTGCGCAGGCACGCGGGCAAAAAGATTGCGCACTCTGCTGAACTGAAGGCGCTGGTCGTCGATCCGCAACGACAGCGGCAGGGCATCGGCCGGGCGCTTCTCGCCCATCTGATCGATCAGGCCCGGGCAGCGGGTCTGCGCCAGTTGACGCTCAGCCTGACCGATGGGAACAGGCGTGCCGAACGCCTGTACGATGCGTTCGGCTTCGTCCTGTTCGGCCTCGAACAGGAGGCGTTTCTGCTGGACGATACTTACTACGCGATACAGCATCGCCAGCTGGTTCTGGCTTCACACTGATGCGCGCGGTCATGCTCAGCTCAAGGCCTTGAGTGGCGCCCGGTAGCGCGGCGTGGGCTGCCGCAGCGTGCGCTCGGGGGCGGCCGCGGGCGGCGCGTCGTCGAGGGAGAAGACGCGCACTGCATTGCTCAGCGCAGCTGCCTGATGCTGCAGGGATTCCGAGGCGGCTGCGGCTTCTTCGACCAGCGATGCATTTTGCTGGGTGGTCTGGTCCATCTGGCTCACTGCCATATTGATCTGTTCAATGCCGAGCGTCTGCTCGCGGGTCGCAGCACTGATCTCGCCCATGATGTCCGCCACGCGGCGCACGCTGGCAACGATCTCGTCCATCGTTGAGCCAGCCTGATCGACCAGCGCGCTGCCTTCTTCGACATTGGCGACAGACGCGCCGATCAGGGCCTTGATTTCTTTTGCCGCTTCGGCAGAACGGTGCGCCAGGCTGCGCACCTCGCTGGCCACGACGGCAAACCCGCGGCCCTGTTCACCGGCACGCGCCGCTTCCACCGCTGCATTCAACGCCAGGATATTGGTCTGGAAAGCGATGCTGTCGATGACGCTGATGATGTCGACGATTTTTCTCGACGAGACATCGATCAGGCCCATCGTATCGATCACCTGGCGCACGACCAGGCCGCCCCTGGCTGCCACGTCGCTGGCCGAGCCAGCCAATCCGTTGGCCTGCAGGGCATTGTCCGCCGTCTGCTTGACCGTGGAGGTCAGCTCTTCCATCGATGCGGCGGTCTGTTCCAGCGAACTGGCTTGCTCTTCGGTGCGCGCCGACAATTCCATATTGCCCGATGCAATTTCGTCCGACGCGCCGGCGATCTGGGTCGCGCCATGCAGAACCTGCGTGACCAGGCGGCGCAGTTCATGGTTCATGTCGCGCAAGGCTTCGAGCAGCTGGCCGGCTTCGTCGCGGCTGGTGACGACGATCTCGGCCGTCAGATCGCCCTTGGCGACGCGGCGCGCGATCCCGATTGCCACCTGCAACGGACGCACGATGTTGTTGCGAAGCAAAAAACCACCGCCGATGACCAGCAGCGCCAGGAAGGCGCTCAGGCCACCCTGCAGACGCAGGCTCATGGCACCGGCTGCCGCGATCCTGGCAGCCTGGGCGTCGATGGCGAGACGCTGCATCTGCACCATGTCGCGCAATTTCGCCTGGTAGATCGCGGTCGCGGGCAGGTATTTCTCATCGATCAGGCGGTTGGCCGTTTCATGGTCGTTGGCAGCGCGGGCAACCGCCACAGCAGCGCGCGTGGCGTTGTTCGCGGTGCGGGCAAGCGCAATCTCCTGGACCAGCTGTTTTTCTTCGGGTGAGGTCAGCAATGGCTGGACCTTGGCCATCAGTTCTTCGACTTCGCGCGTGCCTTGCGCCGAGTCCGCGGCGAAGAATGCAACGAGCGAGCTGTCCGAGCTCTTCGCGATCGCAATGGTGCGGCGTGAGCCACCGTAGATGGTCCTGTACCAGTCGCTGACCAGGCGTTCCTTGGCCAGCGGCGTGGCCATCAGTTCCTGGTTCGACTTCATGACCGTGTCGAGCTGCCACAGGCCGACGATCGTGATCGCCGTCGCCACGATCAGGACGATGCCGAACACGACAGCGATTTTGTTACCAATATTCAGATTTTTCATGCTGTTCACTTATAACGATGAGACGATGTTTGCGGACTACCAAAAATAGTATATGGAAATATTTCCGATTAGAAACTAATGATCTGGCGCCCTGCATCCTGTCTGCAACGCATGGAAACTATTTCAGCGGGAAAGTTCGGACTGGCGTGGCGCCGGATGGCCACGTGGCATATCCGGCGCGTTGCGCCTGTATCAGAGGGGGGATGACACGATCGTGGCGCTGCGGCATGCCATTTGCAGAACCGGATGGCAGCGCGAAGGCAGGAGGAATTTTGCTGGTATGTAAAATTCCTCTAGCTGATAGAACGCAATCACCATTGTGGAACGGGCCAGCCTGGCCAATATTGGCAGGGTGGAGGGATGCGATGCCGGCTTGACAGCAATGCGACATGTGTCGCATGATTGCGTCATTCGTCGCATCGAGGCATTTTTATGGCTGTCCCTTCCATCTCTGAACTGAGTCTGCTCAAGGCCCTGTGGCGCCAGCAACCGCTGAGCGCGCGTGAAATTCACGACGCGGTCGAGGCGGACCTTGGCTGGTCCTACTCGTCCACCCGCAAGACGCTCGAGCGCATGCTCGACAAAGGCATGGTGCACCAACAGCTTCGCCACGGTGTGCAGGTGTATGCGGCGCTCAGCGACAAGGTCGATACCCTGGCTGCCTTCGCCCACGATTTCGGCAAGCGCGTCATGGAAATCGATACACCGCTGCCCGTCAATATGTTCACCGGCAGCAAACTGGTCGATGAAGACGAGCTGGTCCGCCTTGAGCAATTGCTCAACGACTGGCCGCTCGATAAGGATGTGGCGCCATGACAGCGCCCGACGCACTGGCCATCCGCTTCCTGTTTGCCAGCCTCGGTTGTCTGGCGGCAGGCATGGCGGTATGGGGTGTGCTGGTCCTGGTGCGGCGGTACCTGCCGGCGCTTGCCATGCAGCGCGCCCCGTGGATGCTGGGGCAGGTCGCGCTTGCGGCCACCTTCATCGTCCTGATGCTGCCACAGGCGCAGCAGCTTCACATGCTGCCCGTGTTCGAGGTCGACCTGTCGCCCGCGATCGCCAGCGCGGTGGCGATGTCTACCCAGACTGTCGGGCCCACCGGCACGTTGGCAGAAGCCCGCTCGTGGCTGGCCTGGACCGCATGGTCATGGATGCTGGCCTACACGGGCGGCCTGCTATGAATGCTTGCGCGCCTGTTCCATGGCCAGCGCGCGCTGGCGCGGCTGCTGCGCGCCGGTGCGCACCTGCCCTCGGGCGCAGCACTGCCTGTCATGATCGAAGTCGACGCCCCCATTTCCCCGATGCTGATCGGCCCGTTCCGGCCGCGCCTGCTGTTGCCGCTGGCCCTGCGCACGATCGATCCGCTGCAGCGCGACCTGATCATTGCACACGAACTGACGCACTGGCGCCGGGGCGATCTGTGGTGGCTCGCCGCCTGCGCGTTGCTCCAGGCAATGTGCTGGTTCAATCCCGCGATGCGCCTGCTGCGTGCGCGTCTGGTCTGGGCCCAGGAGCTGGGCTGCGACCGCGACGTATTGCGTGGCCGGCCGCAGATCCAGCGCAAGGCCTACGCTGCCGCGCTGGTCGCGCAGCTGCGCTTCCAGTACCAGGCCGCGCCTGCGAATGCGCTGGCGTTTGGTGGCGTCGCACCGGACACGCTGGCCGCGCGCGTCGCGCTGATCCGCACGCCAGGGTCCGACCGGCACGCGACCCGTGCCCGCTGCGCCGGCCTCGGCGCGCTGGCGCTGGTGTTTGGCGCCAACCTCGCGCTGCAGCCGGCGCTGGCCTGGGACGCTGCGCCGCAGGCGCTTGACTGCACCCTGATGCTCGATGCCGCCACGGGGGCGGTGCTGGTCGAAGAGGGGCGCTGCGACGTGCGCACCACGCCCGCGTCGATCTTCAATGTTGCCGTGAGTCTGATGGGTTTCGACGCCGGCATCCTGCAGGACGCGCATACACCGGCGCTGCCGTTCAAGGCAGGCTACGTCGACTGGCAGCCGTCGTGGCGCGCCGCCACCGATCCGACGAGCTGGATCCGCAATTCGACGGTCTGGTACGCGCAGCAGGTCACCAGCCGGCTGGGCGAACGCCGCGTGCAGGATTACGTGGGGCGCTTCGACTACGGCAACCAGGACCTGACCGGCGGCGTCGACATCGCCTGGATCGCCTCATCGCTGCAGGTCTCGCCACGTGAACAGGCCGCATTTCTGCGCAAGGTCGCGAACCGCGAACTGCCCGTCAGCGCGCACGCATTCGACATGACGGCGCAGCTGCTGCGCTTGCCCTTGCTGGCGGATGGCTGGCAGGTGTACGGCAAGACCGGCACCGCCTCTAGCGATGGTGCCGGGGACAAGGGCCGTGCGCTGGGCTGGTTCGTGGGCTGGGCCACGAAGGACGGGCGCACCGTCGTCTTCGCACGCCAGACATTTGGCCCGCGCGACCCGGACCGCGCTGCCGGGCCGCTCCTGAAAGAACGCTTCCTGCGTACGCTGCCGGGAAGACTCGCAACGCTGTTACCGTCCACATAAGGAATCGTCATGATGAAACACACACGCCTGGCACTTGCTGCGGCTGGCCTCGTTACGTGTCTGCAGCCCGCCGCAGCCAACGACTGGAACACGCCGCAGGAACCGTTTGCGCTGTATGGCAACACCTACTATGTGGGCACGCATGGCCTGTCGGCCGTTCTGATCACATCGCCACAGGGCCACATTCTGATCGACGGCGGCAGCGAGAAATCGGCCCCGCAGATCGTGCGCAATATGCGCCAGCTCGGCTTCAGGGTCGAAGATATCCGCTTCATCCTGAACTCGCACGCACACTTTGATCATGCAGGCGGCATCGCCGAGCTGCAGCGCCTGTCGGGCGCCGAGGTCCTGGCCGGCAGCGCTGCCGTACCGGTGCTGGCGAGCGGCCAGGCCGACAAGGGTGACCCGCAATACACCGACCTTCAGCCGATGGCGCCAACTGCCCGCGTGCGGGCCGTGGCCGACGGCGACGTCGTCAAGCTCGGCCCGCTGGCAGTCACCATGCATGCCACGCCCGGCCACACACAGGGCGGCGCAAGCTGGACATGGAACGCTGTTGAAGGCGGCCGGACGGCGCACATGGTGTACGCCGACAGTTTGAACGCGCTCGCCGCGGGGCCATTCCGCTACCGCGGCCATCCGGCCTATCCAACGGCGCGCGCGGACCTTGAACGCTCGATTGCGACAGTGGCCGGCCTGCCGTGCGATGTGCTGGTCTCGGCGCATCCGGAAGGCAGCGACCTGTGGCAGCGCTACGCCAGGCGCGCTGCGCGGGGCAACGCCGCCTTCATCGACACCACCGCCTGCCGCACGTATGCCGACAAGGCCAGAGCGCGTCTTGCCACGCAACTGAGCAAGGAAACAGACCAATGATCAAGCGCCTTGCTGCACTCTTCCTGATGGCGTGTGGCGCCGTCGCCCAGGCCACCGAATGGCGCGACAGCCCGGCCATCACGCAGCTGTTCAAGAAAGAGGGCGTGACGGGAACGTTCGTCGTGCACGATGTGGCGCTGGACACCGACACGGGCCACAACCGCCAGCGCGCCGCCAGACGGTTCATCCCGGCGTCGACCTTCAAGATTCCGAACTCGCTGATCGCACTGAGCACCGGCGCGATCGCGTCGGTCGATGAGATCGTGCCGTATGACGGCAAGCCGGTCTACCGCGCCGAATGGGCAAAGGACATGGACTTGCGTGAAGCGATCAAGGTATCGAACGTGCCCGTGTACCAGACGCTGGCGCGGCGCATCGGGATGGAGCGCATGCGTGGCGCGCTGGTGCGGATGAATTACGGGAATATGGACACCGGCAAGGTCGTCGACCGCTTCTGGCTCGATGGTCCGCTGGAGATCAGCGCGATCGAGCAGACGGTGTTCCTGGCCAGGCTCGCGCAGGGCCAGCTGCCGTTCGAAAACGTGCACATGGAAGCGGTGCGCGCGATTGCGCGCCAGGACGGGCCAGCCGAGCTGTATGCCAAAACCGGCTGGGGCAAGCGGCCCGGCCAGCCCGATATCGGCTGGTGGGTCGGCTGGGTCAGGAAGGACGGCAAGCTGTACACGTTCGCGCTGAACAGCGATATTCCCGAAGGCGCGCCCGACAAGCGGGTGGCGCTGGCCAGGGCTGCGCTGCAGTCGCTCGGCCTGCTGTAATCAGCGCTGTTCGGGCCAGTACAGACGCATCGGATTGTCGACCAGCAACTGGCGCTGCAGTTCGGGCGTCGGCGCGATGTGGGGAATAAAATCGACCAGCAGGCCGTCGTCGGGCATGTGGTCCTTCAGGTTCGGATGCGGCCAGTCGGTGCCCCATAGTACGCGCTCGGGAAACTCCTGCACGATGCGGCGCGCGAACGGCACGACATCGCGATACGGATGCGCTTCGCCGTCGAGCGCGGGTGGCCCCGTGACCGACAACCGTTCCGGGCAGCTGACCTTCGACCACACGTTCGGGTGACGGCGCATGAAGTCCAGGAACATGCCGAACTCAGGCCCGTCGACGGGTTTGCTGACGTCCGGGCGGCCCATGTGATCGACCACGACGATCGTCGGCAGCGCCGCGAACAGGTCGCGCAGGTCGGGCAGGTCCTGCGCTTCGAAATACACGACCACGTGCCAGCCGAAGCGGGCGACCCGGGTGGCAATCTCGAGCAGCTCGTCGGCCGGCGTCACGTCGACCAGGCGCTTGACGAAGTTGAAGCGTACGCCGCGCACGCCGGCGTCATGCAGGCGGGTGAGGTCATCATCGCTGATATCGCGCCGCACGGTGGCCACGCCGCGCGCCCGGCCGCCGGCCGCCTGGCAGGCATCGACCAGCGCGCGGTTGTCGGCGCCATGGCAGGTGGCCTGGACGATCACGTTGCGGGCGAAGCCCAGCTGGTCACGCAGCGCGAACAGCGCTTCCTTGCCGGCGTCGCCCGGCGTGTACTTGCGCTCCGGCGCGAACGGGAACACGGCGGCCGGGCCGAATACGTGGCAGTGGGCGTCGACGGCGCCCTGCGGCAGGATGAAGCGCGGAGTTGCAGGGGCAGGGTGCGGCTCGAGCCAGCCCGGGGTGGTGGTCTGCATGGTCATGGCCTAGTCGATGTAGATGAGTCCAGCTTGTTCCAGTGCGCCGCGCATGTCGTACATGTCCAGGCCCAGCACGCCGGCGGCCAGCTTCGTGCGCTTGTCGGCTTCCAGCGCCTCGCGCTTGACGGCGGCAGCGGCCACGCGCACCACGTCGGCGGCCGGCACGACGACCACGCCATCGTCGTCGGCGACAATCGCATCACCGGGACAGACAATGGCGCCGGCGCACACCACCGGCACATTGACCGAGCCGAGCGTGGCCTTGATCGTGCCCTTGGCACTGATCGCACGGCTCCACACGGGAAAGCCCATGGCGGTCAGTTCGCGCACGTCGCGCACCCCGGCGTCGATCACCAGGCCACGTGCGCCGCGGGCCATGAAACTGGTTGCCAGCAGGTCGCCGAAATAGCCGTCCGTGCATTCGGCGGTCACGGCGGCGACGACGATGTCGCCCGGCTGGATCTGTTCGGCGGCGACGTGCATCATCCAGTTGTCGCCCGGTTGCAGCAGCACCGTCACCGCGGTACCCGCGACCTGGCCCGGATAGATCGGGCGCATATACGGCTTCATCAGGCCCATGCGGCCCATTGCCTCGTGCACGGTGGCGCTGCCGAGGCGACCGAGCTGGTCGACTGCGGCCGCGTCGGCGCGCACGATATGGCGTTTGACGACGCCCAGCTGCGTGTGCAGCGGCGCAGAAGAATTCGGGGAGTTCATATCAGCGTCCTTTGGCGGCAAGCATGGCGTCCAGGCGCGGGTAAACGCGGCGGGCATTGCCTTCGTAAATCTGGTGGCGCTGGGGTGCGCTCAGGGCGGCCGCGTCGATATAGCGCCGGGTATCGTCGTAGTAGTAGCCGGTCTCGGGATCGATGCCGCGCACGGCGCCGATCATTTCTGAGGCAAACAGCACGTTCGCGACCGGAATGACTTTGGTGAGCAGGTCGATGCCCGGCTGGTGGTAGACGCAGGTGTCAAAAAACACATTGTTGAGCAGGTGATCCTGCAGCAGCGGTTTTTTCATTTCCTGCGCCAGGCCCCGGTAGCGGCCCCAGTGGTAGGGCGCCGCGCCGCCGCCGTGCGGGATCACGAATTTCAGGGTCGGAAAGTCGGCGAACAGGTCGCCGCTGAGCAGCTGCATGAAGGCGGTGGTGTCGGCATTGATATAGTGCGCGCCCGTCGTATGAAAGCACGCATTGCACGAGGTCGACACATGCACCATCGCCGGGATGTCGTACTCGACCATCTTTTCGTAGACCGGATACCAATGGCGGTCGGTCAGGGGGGGACTGGTCCAGTGGCCGCCCGACGGGTCCGGGTTCAGGTTGATGGCGACAAAGCCGTATTCCTTCACGCAGCGTTCCAGCTCGGGGATGCAGCCGGCAGGATCGACGCCGGGGGACTGCGGCAGCATGGCCGCGCCGATGAAGCTGTCCGGGAACAGCTCGCTCACGCGATGGCACAGCTCGTTGTTGATGGCCGCCCAGGTGGCGCTGGTCTGCGCATTGCCGATGTGGTGGGCCATGAAGCTGGCGCGCGGCGAGAAGATCGTCAGGTCGATGCCGCGTTCCTGCATCTTGCCGAGCTGGTTCGTGATGATGCTTTCGCGCAGCTCGTCGTCGCTGATGTGCAGCTCGCCCGCCGATGGCGTCGAACCGTCGGCCAGGCCGGCGATCTGGCGCTTGCGCCATGCTTCGAGCGCCGGGGGCGCGGTGGTGTAGTGGCCGTGGATATCGATAATCATGTGGTAAGTCCTTTATGCCAGATCGAGTGGGGCACCATGACTTGACCGCGCATGATGAGGCGTGCGGTGCGCAGCAGGGCGGCGCGGGTAACGTTCTGCGGGTTGGCGGGGTCGATGTCCAGTTCGACCGAAAATTCTCCGCCCGGATGCTCGACCGACATGGGGTCACCGTCCTGCGGGGCGACCGCCACGTCATCGGCCACAGAACCGTCGAGCATGCAGGCGGTGGCGACCGTGACGGCCGCCAGCACGCCAATCGCGTCATGGCATACGTGCGGGATGAAGCTGCGGGTGCTGATGCTGCCGCCCTGGCGCGGCGCGGCGATCATGGTCATTTTCGGATAATTCCTGGCGCTCACGTCGCCCAGGCCCATCGCGTGACCGCAGGCCAGCCGGAGCGACTCGAGTCGCGCGCGCAGCGCCGCGTCGGCATTGAGGTCGGCTACGCTTTCATAGCCGCTGCGCCCGACGGCGTCGGCGCGCAGGATCACCAGCGGCATGCCGTTGTCGATGCAGGTCACCTCGATGCCGTCGATCGTGTCGCGCACGTTGCCGGTCGGGAGCATGCTGGCGCAGACCGATCCGGCCGTGTCGAGAAAGGCGATCTCGACCGGAGCGGCGCTGCCGGGCACGCCGTCGATCCGCGCCGTGCCCTCGTAGGCGACCCTGCCGCCCGGTGTCTGCACGGTCATGTCGCACTGCATGCCGGTATTGAGCGTCAGCACGCGCAGCGTGGTGGTTTCGCCCTGCGCAGCAGCCAGGCCTGTTTCCAGCGCGAACGGCGCGACGGCGGCAAGCATGTTGCCGCAGTTGGCAGTGCTGTCGACCGTGTCGCCGGCCGGTTGCACCTGGACGAACAGGAAGTCGAGATCGACGCCGGGCGTCGTGCTCCGGCGCACGATGCCAGCCTTCGACGTCAGCGGATGGGCGCCGCCCAGGCCGTCGATCTGGCGCGCGTCGGGCGAGCCGAGCACGGCCAGCAGCACACGGTCGCGGGTCGCCACATCGGCGGGCAGGTCGGTCTCGAGGAAGAAGGGGCCGCGCGAGGTGCCGCCGCGCATGAACAACGTATCGATAGGGGTTTGCATGCGATTGATTGTGCCTCCGGTTGAGAGCGCGATAAAGGAGGCCCGAACGCTATCAGCTATATCAACTTGCTATATCATCGGCCTAAACCAAAAAAATTGGAGACAGGCAATGGATATCAAGCAGCTTTCGTATTTTGTCCGGGTCGCGGAAATGGGCAGCTTCACGCGCGCCTCGATCGTTCTCGACATCGCCCAGCCAGCACTGAGCCGTCAGGTGCGGCTGCTCGAGGTGGAGATCCGGCAGAACCTGCTGATACGCAATGGCCGCGGCATCACGCTGACCGAAGCGGGCAAGGTATTGCTTGAACACAGCCGGGGCGTGCTGCACCAGATGGAGCGCCTGCGTGAAGAGCTCTCGCGCGTGCGCGGCTCGCTGGCAGGGCGCGTGGCGGTGGGATTGCCGCCGACGCTGGGGCGGATCCTGGCGGTGCCGCTCACGCGGGCCTTCAACGAGCTGATGCCCGACGCCACGCTGGCCATCGTCGACGGGCTGTCGAAGACCATGCAGGAATCCGTGCTGACGGGCGAACTCGATATCGCCATGGTCTACAATGCCTTGCCCGCGCCCGGCATCGAGCTGCGCGCGCTGGTGCACGATGAACTGCTGCTGGTACAGGGTTCTCGCAGCGTGCCAGAGGCGGCCGCGCCGATCGAGCTGGCCGACGTCGCCCAGCATCCCCTGATCATTCCCGGCCGGCCGAACGCCTTGCGCATGCATGTGGAAACGGCGCTGCTCGGTATCGGCGTCCAGCCGTGCATCGCCATGGAAGTCAACAGCGTGTCCACCATTCTCGACCTGGTTGCCGAAGGCATCGGCAGTGCCATCCTGCCGCGCCAGGCCGTGCTTACTGCCGCAGGGCCGGAGCGCTTCGCCTTGCGCCGGATCGTCAAGCCGGGCCTGTTCCCATTGCTGTCGCTTGCCACCAGCGCGGTGCGTCCGGCCACCGGCACGCAGCAGGCGACCCTCGATATCCTCGAGCGCATCGCGCGCGAATCCCTGCAGCGCCCGCACCCGCCGACCTGAGTTATGCCGGAATGCAATAGCTGATAGGTGGTCGGAAGGGTTGTTGAGTAATGGGCTGGATCCAATAATGACCGTACGTCACAGCGCTGGCAGGCATTCACTGCCAACGCTCGCTGGTGCGGTACAGATCTACTCCATTCACGAGGCGCAGCAAAAAGCGTCGCTCCATTACCCGAGACAATCTATGAACCTGCAACATAAACAGTGGCTGGCTGGCGGCCTTGCCGCAGTCGCGCTGAGTCTGGCCCCGGGCGCGAGCGCCCAGGACTATCCAAAGAAAGCCATCACCATCGTGGTGCCGTTCGGTCCGGGCGGCGTCGCCGACCTGACAGTGCGCATGGTCGCGCAGAAAATGGCGGTATCGATGAAGCAGCCCATCATTGTCGAGAACCGGCCCGGCGCCGGCGGCGTGGTCGCTGCCAGCACCGTGGCCAAGGCCCGCCCTGATGGCTACACGCTGCTGTTGATCAGCAACGGCACGGCCGTCAGCGCCAATTTGTTCAAGAAGCTGCCTTACGACACGCAAAAGGACTTCGCGCCGATCTCGACGCTGGGTTACTTCGACCTGGCGCTGGTGGCGAACCAGAAGCTGCCGGTCAAATCGGTCGCTGAACTCATCGCCTACGCCAAGGCCAATCCGGGCAAGCTCAATGTCGGGTCCATCAACCGTGGCAGCACGCAGAATCTGGCGGCCGAACTGTTCGTGTCCATGGCTGGTGTGGACGCCCTGGTCGTGCCGTACAAAGGCTCGCCGGAAGTGCTGACCGCTACCACGACGGGTGAGCTCGACGTGGCCTTCGAAATTCTCAGCCCGGCCATGCCGCTGATCAAGGCCGGCACGCTCAAGGCGCTCGCCGTAACCTCGACCAAGCGCTTTGCCGGCTTGCCGAACGTGCCGACCGTGGCCGAAAGCGGTTTGCCGAATTACCAGGCGACGAGCTGGAACGGGCTGGCCGCGCCTGCCAAAACGCCACAGCCGATCATCGATCGCCTGAACCGCGAAATCAATGCCGCCGTTGCCATCCCCGACGTGAAGACGCGCCTGCTCGGTCTGGGCATCGTGGCGCAGGGAAGCACGCCCGCTGCAACGACCACGCTGCTGACGAGTGACATCGCCAAATGGGGCGCCGTCATCGTCAAGGCCGGCATCGAAAAGCAGTAACCCGGTTTCACCCTGCACCCGAGGCGTCCGCGGACGCCCGGTAGCGGCACGCCACGCGTGCCCCACATTCTCAACAGAGATACAACACCATGAAACAGTTATATTGCATGCGCTTCGGCGCAGGCCTTCTTGCGGCCGGCATTTCGTTCCCGGCACTCGCCCAGGACACCGCGTCGATCCAGATGTACGGACTGATCGGCGCTTACGGCGCCAAGCTCGAACGCAGCGGCGACCCGAAAGCCGTGACGATGCTGGGCCATGGCGGCTTGACAACCTCGTACATCGGCGTGCGCGGCTCGGAGAACCTGGGCGGCGGCTACAAGGTGATCTTCGCGCTGGAGAGCTTCTTCCAGACCGATACCGGCGCCCAGGGCCGCAGCGTGAACGACCCGCTGTTCTCGCGCAATGCGTATGTTGGCATCGAAGGCGGTTTCGGCAAGTTCACGGTGGGGCGCCAGACCAATCCCACCTACATGAATATGGGGATGGTCAGCCCGTTCGGCATTTCGGTGGTGTTTTCGCCGCTGGTGCTGCATTCGTTCGTGGCGAGCTATAACGGCGCGCTGATCGGCGACACGGTCTGGAACAATGCGCTCCAGTACACGACGCCGCGCACGAACGGCCTGCTGGCCAACGTGATCATCGGCGCCGGCGAAACCGCCGGCAGCACCGGCACCGCGAACGTGGGCCTGCATGCCAATTACGTCAAGGGCGCGTTCACGGCCGTGGCGTCGGCGCAGCGCTTCCGGGTGCCGGTCACGGCGCCACTGACGCAGCAGAAAGGGTATCTGCTTGGCGCCGCCTACGACTTCAAGGTGGCCAAGCTGCATGGCGCGATGGTGCGCTCGTCGGCCGACGGCACGGTCAATGAAACGCGGACCTGGGATCTGGGCCTGAAGGTGCCGGTCACTGCGCAGGGCGCCGTGCTGGCAGAATTTGCGCGCTCGGAGCGCACGCGCGCGGTGGTGCCGGTCAATCTGCGCCGGACCGCCTCGTTCGGCTATGACCATTTCCTGTCAAAGCGCACCGACGTGTATGCGATCTATATGCGCGACAAGCAGACGGGGTTTGATGGCGGCAACAGCATTGCGCTGGGTTTGCGCCACGTGTTCTAGACGATGTCGTGGTACAGGTCGCGCCACAGTGGATTGGCGGACTGGATCAGGTTGATTTTCCAGTTGCGGTTCCAGGATTTGAGGCGTTTTTCGCGTGTAATGGCTTCGCGGATATCGGTGTGGATTTCGTACCAGACCAGGCGGTTGACGCTGTGCCTTTTTGTAAAGCTGGCGACTGCTGCCTCGCGGTGTTGCCAGATGCGTTTGATCAGGTCAGAGGTGACGCCGACGTAGAGGGTGCCGTAGGGGCGGCTGGCCAGGATGTAGACGTAGGAGGGTTTGTCCATGGCGTCTACTGTGCGTCTGCGGTGCTGTTTGCGCTTGTGGCGGCGCAATGTAGCTTGGGTTCCCGCCTGCGCGGGAACGACGGTTTTCTCCCTGCAACATCAGCACGTCGTTCCCGCGAAGGCGGGAACCCAAGTCCGCAAGCACACCGCAACCGCAAAAAAAAGCCGCCCGAGGGCGGCTTTGTCATTCACGAACCGGCTTACTGCCCGCGCTTGGCGCGTGCCTTCGCTGCAATCCGCATGCGTAGCGCATTGAGCTTGATGAAGCCGCCAGCGTCAGCCTGGTTGTACGCACCACCATCTTCATCGAACGTCGCGATGTTCATGTCGAACAGCGAATCGGTCTTCGAATCGCGCGACACGACGATCACATTGCCCTTGTACAGCTTGATACGAACCCAGCCGTTGACGGTGGCCTGCGTGTGGTCGATCAGCGTCTGCAGTGCGACGCGTTCCGGTGCCCACCAGTAGCCGTTATAGATCAGCGACGCGTAGCGTGGCATCAGGTCGTCCTTCAGGTGCGCCACTTCGCGGTCGAGCGTGATCGATTCAATGGCGCGGTGCGCGCGCAGCATGATCGTGCCGCCCGGGGTTTCGTAGCAGCCGCGCGACTTCATGCCGACGTAGCGGTTTTCCACCAGGTCCAGGCGGCCGATGCCGTGCTTGCCGCCCAGGCGGTTCAGCTCAGTCAGGACGGCGGCTGGCGACAGGCGCTTGCCGTTCAGGCCGACGATGTCGCCGCGCTCGAATTCGACGTCCAGGTATTCCGCTTCGTCCGGCGCCGCTTCTGGCGAGACGGTCCAGCGCCACATCGATTCCTCGGCTTCGGCGCTCGGGTTTTCCAGGTGGCGGCCTTCAAAGCTGATGTGCAGCAGGTTGGCGTCCATCGAGTACGGCGCCCCGCCGTTCTTGTGCTTCATGTCCACCGCGATGCCCGCGTCTTCCGCGTACTTCAGCAGTTTTTCGCGCGACAGCAGGTCCCATTCACGCCATGGGGCGATGATCTTGACGTCCGGCTTGAGCGCGTACGCGCCCAGCTCGAAACGCACCTGGTCGTTGCCCTTGCCGGTCGCGCCGTGCGAGACGGCGTCGGCGCCGGTTTCGTTGGCGATCTCGATCAGGCGCTTGGCGATCAGCGGACGCGCGATCGACGTGCCCAGCAGGTATTCGCCTTCATACACGGTGTTCGCGCGGAACATCGGGTAGACGAAGTCGCGCACGAATTCTTCGCGCACGTCGTCGATATAGATGTTCTCTGGCTTGATGCCGAACTTGATGGCCTTGGCGCGTGCCGGTTCCAGTTCTTCACCCTGGCCGAGGTCGGCGGTGAAGGTGACGATTTCGCAGCCGTAATTGTCTTGCAGCCATTTCAGGATGACGGAGGTGTCGAGGCCGCCAGAATAGGCCAGTACTACTTTCTTGATGTCGCTCATGGGAGTTCCAGTGATGGAGGGATGGTAGAGGAGTAATGGTCAGCTGGCTCGCAAATCCAGCCCGGCAAGCGCCGGGATGGACGGCCAACGATCAAGCTTCAGGGGTAAAAATCAATCTTCAATACGGCCGAGCAGCAGGTACTCGATCAGGGCTTTTTGCACGTGCAGGCGGTTTTCGGCTTCGTCCCAGACGACCGATTGCGGGCCGTCGATGACCTCGGCGGCCACTTCTTCGCCGCGGTGCGCCGGCAGGCAGTGCATGAACAGCGCGTCGCTCGCGGCGCGGGCCATCTTGGCCTCGTCGACGATGAAGCCGTCAAACGCTTTCATGCGTTCGGCGTTTTCCTTCTCGTAGCCCATGCTGGTCCAGACGTCGGTATTGACCAGGTGCGCGCCTTCGCAGGCGTCCGACGGGTTGTCGAACAGCGTGTAGCGCGTGGTCGAGACCAAACTCGGGTCCATCTCGTAGCCTGTCGGCGTGGCGACGTTCAGGTGGAAGCCGAACACTTCGGCCGCCTGCAGCCACGAGTACAGCATATTGTTGGCGTCGCCAATCCATGCAACGGTCTTGCCGGCGATGGAGCCGCGGTGCTCGTGGAACGTGAACACGTCCGCCAGCACCTGGCACGGGTGGTGTTCATTGGTCAGGCCATTGATGACCGGCACGCGCGAGTTGGCGGCGAAGCGGTCGATGATGTCCTGGCCAAAGGTGCGGATCATGATGATGTCGCACATGCGGCTGATCACCTGGCCGGCGTCTTCCACCGGTTCGCCGCGGCCGAGCTGGCTGTCGCGCGTGTTCAGGTAGATGGCGGCGCCGCCCAGCTGGTGCATGCCGGCTTCGAACGACAGGCGCGTGCGCGTCGAGCTTTTTTCGAACACCATCACCAGCGTGCGGTCGACCAGCGGGTGGTACACCTCGTAGGCCTTGAACTTGCGCTTGATGATCGCCGCGCGCTTGATGACGTATTCGAACTCGTCGCGCGTGAAGTCGGAAAACTGCAGGAAGTGCTTGATCGGTGGGGTGCTCGTCATCATAAGTCTGCTCGTGTCTGCTGCGATGTTTGTCCCTTGAATTATAAGGGGAATTTCTTTCCGTTAGGGAAAGTAGTCAGGGCCTTAGTACAGGGTCTGCGCCGATTCGTGCAGCAATTGCCCGTACAGTTCATGGCGGTGCTTCCAGATCTTGCCCGCTGCCACGGCGTCGAGAATGGCGCAGAATGGCTCGGCCAGGTGGCGGCAGTTGTAGTACTTGCAGCCACCCAGGTACGGCTTGAACTCGACGAAGGCGCGCTCCAGCATGCCTTCGCTCAGGTGGTACAGGCCAAATTCCTGGAAGCCCGGCGAATCGATGATCGCGCCGGCCTTGCCATCGACTTCGGGCAGCCAGTACAGGCGCGTGAACGTGGTCGTGTGCTTGCCGGTATCCAGCGCAGCCGAGATTTCGCGCACGGCGATATCGGCGTCCGGGATCAACAGATTGATCAGCGACGACTTGCCCATGCCCGACTGGCCGATGAAGATCGACGACTGGCCGGCCAGCAGCGGCTTGAGGATCGCCACGGTTTCTTCAGGATGCGCCTGGGCCGAGACCTCGTGCACCGGGTAGCCGAGGCGCGAATACTGCGCAGCGCGTTCGCGTGCGCGGGGCAGCAGGTCGGTGACGTCGGTCTTGTTGAGGATCAGGTGCGCCTCGATGCCGGCCGCTTCGCACGCCACCAGCGAGCGCGACACCAGGTCGTCGGCAAAGCCGGGCTCGGTGGCGATCACGACGAACAGGCGCGAGATGTTGGCTGCCAGCAGCTTGGATTTATACTGGTCGGAGCGGTACAGCAGCGTGGTGCGCTCGCCAATGCGCTCGATCACGGCCTGGTTCTCGGACGTCCGGACCACATGGACGACATCGCCCACGGCCACGTTGGTCTTCTTGCCGCGCGTGACGCACTGCAGTTTTTCGCCGTCGATGTCGGCCAGGTAGTGGCGGCCGTGGGCCGCGATGATGGTGCCGGTCAGTTCAGTAGGGGAGGCGCTCATGCGTTTTCCTGGTTGAGGTATAGCGCATTGGCTTTCGCGGCGCAGATAAAGTCGTTGTCGGACAGCGCGCTGCCCGCGGAATGGGTGGTCCAGCTGACGCGGCAGGTGCTGTAGCCGACCGTCATGTCGGGGTGGTGGTCTTCGTGCTCGGCCAGCGTTGCCACTGCGTTGACGAACGCGATCGTGGCGCGGTAGTCGGGCAGCGTGAAGGTGCGCGCCAGGACGTTGTCGGTCACGCTCCAGCCAGGCACCTCGTGCAGCAGCGTGGCGATGGCCGCCGCGTCGAGCGCGGCCGCCTTGCGCGTGCAATGGCGCGACGTGAGTGGCGGCGTCAGGTTCATGCGGCCGCCATCGTCAGGCGCCTGACCCGGACCGATGCCGGCGGGTGCGAATCGTAGAAGGCCGAGTGCAGCGGATCAGGCGTCAGCGTCGACGCATTGTCTTCGTACATCTTGACCAGCGCCGACACCAGGTCGCGGTGATCGGTGTGCTGCGCAGCGAAGGCATCGGCCTCGAATTCATGCTTGCGCGACGTGATCGAGCCCAGCGGCGCTAGCACGAACGTGAACACCGGCAGCACGAGCATGAACAGGATCAGCGCCATGCCGTCGTTCGACGCGTTCATGAACGGCAGCACGCCCAGGCCCGTGTAGAACCAGGCCTGGCCTTTCAGGTAGCCCAGCAGCGCCAGGAAGGCCAGCGAGATCGCGAACATCGTGATGACGCGCTTGACGATGTGGCGCAGCTTGAAGTGGCCCAGTTCGTGCGCCAGCACGGCTTCGATTTCCTGTGGCTCGAGGCGCGACAGCAGCGTGTCGAAGAACACGATGCGCTTGGCCCGGCCGAAGCCCGAGAAATACGCATTGCCATGGGCGCTGCGCTTGCTGCCATCCATGACGAACAGGCCGCGCGAGGCAAAGCCCACCCGCGACATCAGGCCATCGATGCGCTGTTTGAGGCTGACATCGGCCAGCGGCGTGAATTTGTTGAACAGCGGCGCGATCACGGTCGGGTAGAACGCGATCATCAACAGCTGGAAGCCGCTCCAGACGAACCACGTGTACAGCCACCACAACGAACCGCTGGCTTGCATCAGCTTGAGCACGACCCACAGCAGTGGCAGACCGATCAGCGCGCCCACGAACGTGCTCTTGAGCAGGTCGCCCCACCACAGGCCGGGTGTCATCTTGTTGAAGCCGAAACGCTGCTCGAGGACAAACTGGCGGTACCAGTCGAGCGGCAGGTCGAGCACGCTGGCGATCACGGCGAAGGCAACGACCAGTACCAGCTGGTGCATCAGGCCGGGGCCGGTGAACGGCAGGACCGCCAGCGACAGCAGTTGCAGGCCGCCCATCAGCGTGAAACCGATCAGGACGATGGCGCCCCACAGCGTGCCGATCAGGCCGAGCCGGGTCTTGGCGACGGTGTAATCAGCCGCTTTCTGGTGCGCCGCGAGCGGCACTTTCGGCGCAAACTCGGCTGGCACACTGGCGCGGTGGCGCGCGATGTGCCGGATATGGCGCGCGGCCAGCCAGGTGCGCAACGACAGCGTGAGCAGCAGAAAAACGACGAACAAAACCGAAAACGCGAATGAAGACATTCTGTGCCTGTGAGAAAATGCAGGATTGATTAGGCAAAGAGAGAATTATGTCACAAGCGACACCTTCCGAAGTGCCGGGCACGGCCCAGCGTCCCAATGAATTCAACCTCGTCTGGCTCGACATGGAAATGACGGGGCTCGACCCGGACAACGACCGCATCATCGAAGTTGCCGTCGTCGTCACCGATCCCGACCTGAACATCATCGCCGAAGGCCCGGTGTTCGCGATCCACCAGTCGGATGAAACGCTGGACAAGATGGACAACTGGAACAAGGGCACCCACGGCAAGTCGGGCCTGATCGACCGCGTGAAGGCGTCGACCGTGACCGAGGCCCAGGCCGAAGTCGAGCTGATCGAATTTCTCAAGCAGTACGTGCCGAAGAACAAGTCGCCGATGTGCGGCAATTCGATCTGCCAGGACCGCCGCTTCATGGCGCGCGGCATGCCGAAGCTCGAAGCGTTCTTCCATTACCGCAACCTGGATGTGTCGACGCTGAAGGAACTGTGCCGCCGCTGGAAGCCCGAGCTGGCATCCGGCTTCAAGAAACACCAGAAGCACACGGCGCTGGCCGACATCGTCGAGTCGATCGAAGAGCTGCGCTACTACCGCGAGCACTTCATCAAGCTGTAAAGCGCAAGCGGTAAAACGCGCGATGTAAAGTTGCGCAAGAGTCGCTGTAAAACCGGAAAAAGCTGCAATCCGGCCAACAAGGTATGCGACAATCCTGGCCATGGCCTCGCTTTCCGCTACCGCTTTTTCGGGTGACAGTGCGATGGCTGCGCAGATGCGCAGCCACGACTGGCAGCATTCTCCACTCGGTGCGCCCGACACCTGGCCGCCGTCCCTCCGGACGGCGGTCGACATGATGCTGCATTCCGCGTTCCCGATGTCCGTTGCGTGGGGGGCACAGCACATCATCCTGTACAACGACGCCTACATCCCGATCCTCGGCGAGCGCCATGCCGGCGCGCTCGGGCAATCGTTCGCGGCCCTGTGGCCCGAGGTCTGGCCCGAGCTGCAGCCGCAGGTCGAGCACGTCATGGCCGGCAAACCGGTCTTTTTCGAAGATTATCCGCTGTGCCTGCTGCGTAACGGCTACCCCGAGCGCACCTGGTTCACCTTCTCGTATGCGCCGCTGCATGACGCTGACGGCAGCGTCGGCGGCCTGTTCTGTACCGCGATGGAAACGACGGCCCGCGTGCTGGGCGAGCGCCGCGCGGCGTTCCGGCTCACGCTGTCCGACGCCCTTGCACCGCTGGACGACGCGGGTGACGTGATTGCCACTGCCAGCGCACTGCTGGGGACAAAACTGGGCGCAGCCCGCGTGCTGTACGCTGAAGCCGATCCGCTCAGCGGGGCGCTGGCCGCGCCAAGTGTGTGGCCGCAGGATCGTGCTGCGCCGAACGCGCAGCCGGAACGCCTCGGTCCGGCCCTGATGGCGACGCTGCAGCAGGGCGCCGTGGTGTGCATCCACGACGCCGCCAACGATCCGCGCGCGCTGCAGTCACCGTTCCACCCGCGCGTGGGCGCCATGCTGGTCGTGCCGTTGATGTCGGCGGGCCGCCTGGCCGCGTGCCTGCGCGTGGATGCGCCGACGCCGCGCTCGTGGACCGACCACGATATCCGGCTGGCGCGCGACGTGGCCGAGCGCACCTGGACGGCGGCGGGCACGGCGCGTGCACACGCGCTGCTGCGCGAGGAGCGCGACCGGGGCCGCGACATCTTCGCCAATATCTCCGAAGGCTTCGCCCTGTTCGACCGCAACTGGGTGATGCAGCGCATGAACGCCGAAGGCCTGCGCATCTGCGATGTCACGAGCGACGAGGTCATCGGGCGCAATCACTGGGCCGTGTTTCCGGCCATGGTCGATTGTGAGGCCGGGCGCATGTATCGCAGCGTGATGACCACCCGCAAGGCCGGCAACGCCGAGCAGTGCCACGTGTTTCCCGATGGCCGCCGTGTCTGGACCGATATCCGCGCCTACCCGACGCAGGACGGCGGCATCGCCACGTTTTTCCGCGACATCACCGACCGCAAGCTGGCCGAAGAAAAGCTGGTGGAGGGCGACCGCCGCAAGGACGAATTCCTGGCGATGCTCGCGCACGAGCTGCGTAACCCGCTCGCGCCGATCAGTGCGGCGGCCGAACTGCTCCGGCTCGGCAACGTCGACGCGCGCCGGGTGCACCAGAGCAGCACCATCATCAGCCGCCAGGTGCGCCACATGACGCGGCTGGTGGACGACCTGCTCGACGTCTCGCGCGTCACGCGCGGCCTGATCACGCTGGACCAGGCGTGCGTGGCGGCGCGCACCGTCATCGAAGAGGCGATCGAGCAGGTGCGCCCCACCATCGACACGCGCGCGCAGACGCTCACCGTGCGCCTGCCGTCGGCCGGCGTGGCCGTGCGCGGCGACAAGGCGCGCCTGGTGCAGGTGGTGGCCAATGTGCTGGCCAATGCGGCCAAGTACACGCCGGCGGGGCGCGGCATCGATCTGCGCGCTGACGTGCACGGCACGCGCCTCGTGCTGAGCGTGCGCGACGAAGGCATCGGCATGGACCTCGAACTGACCGGGCGCGTGTTTGACCTGTTCACCCAGGCCGAGCGCTCGTCGGACCGGGCCCAGGGCGGCCTGGGGCTCGGGCTGGCGCTGGTCAAGCACCTGGTCGAGCTGCACGGCGGCACGGTGGGCTGTTCCAGTCCGGGGCTGGGCAAGGGCAGCACATTCGTCATCACGCTGCCGCTGCTGCTTGATGAAGCGCCCGCCATGGCGGC
This sequence comes from Telluria sp. ZT3P26, assembly GCF_059686035.1. Taxonomy (NCBI): domain Bacteria; kingdom Pseudomonadati; phylum Pseudomonadota; class Betaproteobacteria; order Burkholderiales; family Oxalobacteraceae; genus Telluria; species Telluria sp. ZT3P26. The sequence continues at coordinate 215,355 of NZ_JCASII010000005.1, forward strand.
GCCGGAAGCCGATGCACCCGCCGCCATCGCGCGCCTGAAAGTGCTGGTGGTGGATGACAACACGGATGCGGCCGAGATGCTCGGGCTGCTGCTGGCGGCGCAGGGGCATGACGTGGCGATCGAGCACGGGGCCCTGGGCGCGCTGGCACGGGCCCGCAGCATGCAGCCCGATGTGTGCCTGCTCGATATCGGGTTGCCCGACATCGACGGGCACGAACTGGCGCGGCGCCTGCAGCAGGATCCCGGGATGGCCGGTTCCGTGCTGGTTGCCGTGACGGGCTATGGACAGCCGCAGGATCGCGACGCGGCGCTGGCGGCCGGCTTTGCGCATCACCTGGTCAAGCCGCTCGATGTGGAGGTATTGCTGGAGGTGCTGGCCGGGGTTGCGGCCAGGATGGCGCAGCAGGCCGGCGAGCGGGTCGGGCAGGATTGACGGCCAGGCTGTCAATCCCCGGGGTGTTTATTCAGCGCCGCAGCACTTCTTGAACTTCTTGCCGCTGCCGCAGGTGCAATCGTCGTTGCGGCCGACCTTCGGCTCGTCGCGCACGATCGTTTCCACGGCTGGCTTGCGCAGTGGCAGCCAGTGGCGGTAGATGGCCGGCACGTTGGCTTCGATCTGGAGCGCCAGGGCATGCACCTTGACCGGATCGTCGACCTCGGCCAGTTCGGCTTCTTCGATTTCGTCCGCGCCCAGCAGATAGATCGGGCGGATCAGTTCAGCGACGTCGCTGTCCCAGATCGCATCCCACGAGCCGGCGCGCAGTTCGACGCCTTCCCAGAAGCCCCAGCACCAGGCTTCCGGATCGATCAGCACCTTGCCGTCGACCTCGTGCTCGCAGAACAGCGGCTCGAAATCCTTTGGCGCGACCTCGAACGTGATCAGCACTTCGTTCATGAAGCGCATGATCAGGTTGACGATGCGTTCTTCGTCGCGCTTGTTCTTCCATTTCGGCGCCGCGGCCTCGTCTTCGCCCCAGACCATCGGCAGCCATTCGGCCGGCATGATCGATTCCGGGCCGATCGCGATGGCGGTCAGGTAGCCGTGCAGGGTGTCCATCGTCATCGCGTCGTCGGAACAACGGTCGGAGAGCAGGAACTGGTCGAGTTCGTCGAATTCTTTTTCGGAGAGGGGCTGTTCGAGGTGCATGGGGTAGGTGGTCTGTGGCGCGGGCGCGCCTGTTGCGTCAAAGGCGCCAGTGTAACGCCTGCGCCGTCGCCGGGCACGAAAAACCTGCCGGCGAGGCGCTGCTTGCAACGTTTACTTCAGTGCAGACGGATCAACGCTTGGCGTTGAATGCCTTTGTCAGCTCATCCGCAGCGAACTGCTGGGCTTCCTTGGCCTTTGGCACCACGGCGTCCATGCCGAAGAACTCGTGGGTCACGCCGGTAAAGTGGCGATAGTTGACGGTCACGCCTTCCTTCTTGAGGCGGTCGGCATAGGCCTTACCCTCGGTCATCAACGGATCGATTTCCGCGGTGATCACGGTCGCCGGTGGCAGGCCCTTGAGCGAGGCGGCCTTCATCGGCAGTGCGTGCGGGTTCTTCGGATCGGCGCCGTAGTGCTTGAAGAACCACGTCATCATCGCCTTGTTCAGCGGCTTGGCGTTGGCGTTCTTCTTGTACGACTCGTTGTTCATGTCGTCGTTGACGACAGGGTAGACCAGCAGCTGGTGCACCGGCATCTGGATTTTCTTTTCCATCGCCATCATCGACACCACGGTCGCCAGGTTGCCGCCGGCCGATTCACCGGCCACTGCCACGCGCATCGGGTCGCCATTGATGCTCTTGGCATTGGCCAGCGCCCACTGGTAGGCCGCGAAGGCGTCTTCGGTCTGGGTCGGGAACTTGTGCTCTGGCGCCAGACGGTAGTCGGCCGAGATCACGATCGCCTTGGCCTTCTTGGCCAGGCCGCGCACCGACGCTTCATACACCTTGGTGTCGGCAATCACGAAGCCGCCGCCGTGGAAGTACACGACGACCGGGAACGGACCCGCGCCCTCAGGCGTGAAGATGTGGATCGGGAAGCTGCCGCCCTTGCCCTGGATCGATTGCGTCTTCATCGTCACGCCTGGTTCCGGTGCCGTGCTCTTGCCGGCGTCAGTCAACACCTTCTTGACGGCGTCGGTCGGGGTCGGCTGCTTGCGCGCTTCTTCCGGGGTCAGGGTTTCGATCGGCTTTGGCTTCAGGGCCGCCATCGCGTCCAGCACTTTCTGCATGTTCGGCTCGGCTTTTGCCGGCTGGGCAGCGGTTTGTGCGATGGCAGTACCGGCCAGCAGGCCAGCGGCGAGAGCGATGACGGTCAACGTCAGTTTTTTCATGGTCAGTCCTATTCAGTTATTTGTCCGCAGCACGGTGCGCGGATACATACATGACATGACACCTTGTTACATTGTCACGCTCTGTGCGAAAACGAACACAACAGTAGTGAAATGTTCGCAATCACCACTGGCACGTGCGCCGCCGTACAATGGGGGCATGGATACCTTGAATCTCGACAACGAAACGCCCGACCATCCCTACGCGCGTCTGGATCCTGCAACGGTGCTCGACGCGCTCGACAGCGTCGGCCTGCATGGCGACGGGCGCCTGCTGGCGCTCAACAGCTATGAGAACCGCGTGTACCGTGTCGGCCGCGAAGAGGGCGAACCGGTCGTGGTCAAGTTTTACCGGCCTGAACGCTGGAGCGATGAGGCCATCCTGGAAGAACACGGCTTCGTTGCCGAGCTGGTCGAGAAAGAGATCCCCGTCATCCCCGCCATCGCGATTGACGGGCGCACGCTGCACACGTTCGACGGCTTCCGCTTTTCGGTGTTCGAGAGCCGCGGCGGGCGCGCGCCCGAGCTGGGTGACCCGGCCGTGCTGGAGTGGATTGGCCGCTTCATCGGCCGCATCCACGCCCAGGGCGCCGTCAAGCCATTCCTGCTGCGCCCGGCGCTCGACCCGGTCACCTTCGGCCGCGAGCCATACGACTGGCTGCGCGGCCATGATTTCGTGCCCCCCGAGCTGATGCCGGCCTGGTCGAGCGTGATGGAACAGGCGCTTGAAGGCGTGGCGCGCTGCTACGAGCGGGCCGGTGAGCTGCCGCTCGTGCGCCTGCATGGCGATTGCCACGGCGGCAACGTGCTGTGGACGCCCGACGGGCCGCACTTCGTCGATTTCGACGATAGCCGCATGGGGCCGGCGGTGCAGGACCTGTGGATGCTGCTGTCGGGCGAGCGGCAGGAGATGGTGGGCCAGATGGCCGATGTACTGGCCGGCTACGAGGATTTCTGTGATTTCCATCCGCGCCAGCTGTATCTGGTGGAAGCGCTGCGGACACTGCGCCTGATCCATTACTCGGCGTGGCTGGCGATGCGCTGGACCGATCCGGCATTCCCGGCCGCTTTCCCCTGGTTCAATACGCAGCGGTACTGGCAGGATCGTATCCTCGAACTGCGCGAGCAGGTTGCGCTGATGGACGAGCCGCCGCTGTGGCAACTGTAGGCAAAGCCCCAAGCTGATGCACGATTGCCATCCAGTTCGGCATGGCACGCGAACCGGTTTTGCCGGATAATCCACCAGACTGCCGCCACAGAGACCCGCATGGAACCGAACCCAGTCCCACAAGACGACCACGACTTCACGATCGACCTGTCGCCGGCCGCCGAAGCGTTGGCGCCGACCGACGCGCGGCCGGTGCCGGCTGCCGCGTTCACGCAGCCGGTCGTTCCGGTCTTGCCGGTTTTGCCGGCGATGCCGGCTGCGGTGGAACCTGCCGAATTTGCCGGTCCAGGTCGCAAACCACTTGAAATGCGCGAGATCCAGGAAGCGATCGCGCGCGTCGAAGCCGAAGCCAAGGCGAACATGGCGGCCGAGAGCCGCCACCACGCCGAAGCGCGCGCCCGCTCGCTGGCCGACGAGCGCGCGTCCATCGACGCCGCCGCGGCCGCCGCGGCGCAAGCCAATTCCCAGGCATCCGAAGACGCCATCGCCGCCAACCGCGAACGCCTCGACTCGCTGCGCGCTGCCGCCCAGGCCTCGAGCGAACGCCTGGAGGCGATCCGCCAGGAGACTGCCGAGCTGCGCGCGCGCGTAAAAAGCGATACCGAAGTGCGGGTCGCCACCGAAGCGCGTGCGCGCCTCGAAGAAGAAGCGCGCCGCCGCGCGACGGCCCAGATCGAAGCCGAGGCCGAACTGGCCGCCAAGGCCGCCCGCGCGGCCGATGAACTGGTCGTGCATACCGAGCAGGCGCGCCTGCAGGCGGTCGAACGCATGGCCGCCGTGGAGGCGGCGCGTGAAGAAGTGCAGCACAACGCCAGCGCCGACGCCCGCATCGCCATCCTGGCGCGCGAGCGCGAGCGGGCCGAACGCTCCGCGCGCCAGACCGCCGAGAAACTGGCCGACGCCGAAGCCGAAGCCCTCGAACTGACCCAGCAGCGCGAGCGCGCCGACCAGATCGCGCTCACATCGGCCTTCGCGCGCGCCGCGGCGGAAGCGCGCGCCCTCGAAGAAGCGCGCGCCTACGCCCACATCGAGCAGGAGCGCGAAGCCATTGCGCTGGCCCAGGCCGAATCCGAACGGGTGGCCGGTCAGTCGCTGCGCATGCGCCTGCAGACCGAAAAAGACATCCGCGATGCCGCCGTGCACCGCGAGCGGCAAGAACAGATGGCGGCCTCGAGCGCCGCCGCGCGGCGCGATGCCGAGACGCGCATCCTGGCCGCGACCGAAGCGCGCATCGAAGCCGACCGCAAGCTGCGTCTGGTGGCCGAAGACCGCGCCCGCGCCGAAGAAGAAGCGGGCGAGCAGGTGCAGGCACGCCTGGAAGCCGAAGCGCAGGCTGCGCTCGACGCGCGTGCGCGCACGGCCGCCGACGAAGCGGCCACGGCCGCGGCGCAGCGCGAGGCTGAAGAACACCAGCGCGAGGCCGCACTGGCCGACGAGCGCGCTGGACTGGCGCAGGCGGCTGCCGCCGCGCAGGCGGCATTGAATGATGCCGAGGCTGCAGCGCTGGCGCTCGAAGCATCGCAGGTGCAGTTGCAGCAAGAGGCAGCCCAGCTGGCGACGCAGCGCCGCGAACAGGCCGAACGCCTCGTGCAGGCCGAGCAGGAACGCGCCGCGGCCGAGGCGCAGGCGCTGGCCGCACTGGAACAAAAACTCGCGGCCGAGCATGAACTGACGCTGGCGGCGCAGGCACGCAGCGAGGCCGAAGCGGCGGCTACCGCGGCCCTGCAGGCCAAGGTCGAGGCCGAGCGGCGCACCGAAGACGCGCAGCGCGCTGCCTGGGAAGCGCAGCAGGCGCAGGCCGACGCAGCGATCGAAGAAGCCTCGCAGGCCGAGGCGGCAGCTGCCGCCCAGCAGGCGCATGCGCGCCGCGCGGCCGAGCTGGCCCAGGCCCAGACCGAACGCGCCGAGGTCGAGCAGCAGCAGGTGGCGCTGACCGAGGCGGCCCTTGCCGCCGAACGCGATGCGACCCGGGCCGCACGCGAAGCGTTGTCGCTGGTCGAGCGCAAGCTGGCGGCGCAGCGCGAGCAGGCCGCCGCCGACACCCGCGCCAACGAAGCGCAGGCAGCGCGCCTGGCATCCGAACAGGCTGCGGCGCAGGCCGCCGTGTCGCGCGCCGACGCCGAACAGGCCCAGGCCGAACTGGCGCGTCAGCGCGAGCTGGCCGAGCTGGCAGCGGTGCAGGCGGCGCTGGAAAAACGCGAAGCACAGCGGGCGCTGCTCGAACACGCGCAAGAGCACGCCGAAATGCAGCGCAAGGCAGCGCACGCGACGCAGCAGATGGCCGACGCGCGCAAGCAGCTCGTGAATCTGGAAAGCCGGCGTCAGGATGACGACGCGGTTGAACTGGCGGCAACGCAGCGCGCCATTGGCGAGCGCAAGGTCGAAGCGGGCCAGCGTTCAGTCTCGGCCGACCTGACGCGCGAGGTACTGGGCCGCTTCAAGCAATCGCAGGCGCGGGCCGGCGATACATCGGCCGCGCAGGCGGCAGCCAGGCTGGCCGAAGTGATCGCGACGCAGCGCGAGCTGGACGGGCACCGCAAGGGCGATCCGGACTGATCGGGGAGGGCAAGCATCTGCCCCCAACGCTATCAACACGTCGTTCCCGCGAAGGCGGGAACCCAAGCTCGTCGCGTACCGGCAGTGTTTGACGTTACAGGTACGGCGCACAAAATTGGGTTCCCGCCTGCGCGGGAACGACGGTGGTGTGCCTGGAACGACGGTGGTGTACTTACTGTGCGGCGGCCGGTTGCGCAACTGCTGGTGCCTGGCTTGGTGACAGCGGGTTATCCGGGCCGCCGGCCACTTTCGACACGAAATACTCGGTTTCGCCGAAGCAGGTGGTTGGCACACCCTTGTGCTGGTCATACGTCAGTTGCACGCGCTTGCCCATGCTGGCCAGCAGGGCTGGTACGACGGTCTCGTCACGCACCGTGAACACGAAGCGCTCGGGAATCGCCCCTGGCATGCTCGACAGCAGGATCTCGCCTTCCCACGTCTTGCACAGCCAGCCGCGCTTGGAGAATTTCTGCAGGTAGCCGGCACGTTCGCCTTCGGAGTACGACCAGGTCAGCGTGAACCAGGTATAGCCTGCAGCCAGGACAGCGACGACGGCGATGAGGATGAGCAGAATGGCGGAAGTGCGTTTTGGCATGGTGGTCGGCATGGTTGGGGCTGGTCGATCAGGAAAGTGGTCGGGGTTGTCAAACGTGCAGCGCAAACGCGGTGCGCGCCCATTCTGCCACGCCTTGCCCCAATCGCAAACCGGGATTCCGGCGACTGGCCGGGTCAGCCATGTCCGGGGTCGGCCAGCGCCCCTTGCGCCAGCCGCCGGCGATACCGGATCGACGACCACAGCGACACGAGAATGAACGCCAGCCCCGACAGCCCGGTGAACCATTCCGGGATGTGATAGTGGACGCTGGCGAACATGATCAGCGCCAGGATGCCAATGGCATAGTGCGCGCCGTGTTCCAGGTACACGAATTCCTGCAACGTGCCCTTGTAGACCAGAAACACGGTCATCGAGCGCACGAACATGGCGCCGATGGCCAGTCCCAGCATGATGATGACGACATCGTTGGTGATGGCGAATGCACCGATCACGCCATCGAAGCTGAACGACGCATCGAGCACTTCGAGGTACAGGAAGCCCCCGATGCTGCCTTGCGAGATCATCGCGCCCACGGCCGGATCGTGCTCCTTCGCTTCGAGCAGGTTGCTGAGCCACTTCACCGCTATATAGATCAGCACGCCCGTGACGCCTGCGGTCAGCACCGCCAGCTTGCGCGCCTCCGGCATCAGGCGCATGGCGAGAATCACGCACAGCAAGGTGAGCAGCACGGCCAGGCCTTCGGTGCCGTACTTGCCGACTTTTGCCTCCAGCCAGTCGAACCAGTGCAGTTCTTTTTCTTCATCGAACATAAAGTTCAGGAACACCAGCATCAGGAAGGCGCCGCCAAAGGCTGCCACTTCGGCGTGGTGCGCGGTGAGGTTGCGCGAATACTCGGCCGGATTGTCGAGCGCCATGTGCCAGACGGCCGGCAACCCCAGCCCGGTCGCAGCCGCCACGATCACGAGGGGAAACAGCAGGCGCATCCCGAATACGGCCACCAGGATGCCGACGGTGAGGAACAACTTGCGCCAGAATTCGTTCCAGTGCTTGAGCACCGATGCATTGACCACTGCATTGTCGAAAGAAAGCGACACTTCCAGTACACCAAGGATGGCGGTGATCCACAGAGCCTGCAGCAGCCCGGGCCAGCCCCGGTGCGCATAGCCCCACCAGCCAGCGAGCACCATGAGCAATGCCGTTACGACGAAGGACCACCGGAAATGCCGCATATGCGCCTCTTGTGTGCAGGTACCCGTTGGGACAATATTACCGTGTCCTTGCCAAAATCGACCGTACCGAAAGTCGCCTGCCGAGCCTTGCTTCTGAGATAATTCTGCCCAGCATTTTTCACTCTAAGAAACCATGGAACTCATTTATCTCGTCACACCGGTACTGACCTGGATGGTGGTCGGCCCGATCAAGTTTTTTATTTCCAGCGTGCGCTACCGGCGCTGGGCCTTCGACCTGGTCGGCAATGGCGGCTTTCCCAGCAACCATAGCGCCGTCGTGTCCAGCATGGCCACGCTGATCGCCCTGCGCGAAGGCATGGGCCATCCGGCGTTCGGCGTGGCCGTCACGCTCGCCTTCATCGTCATGATTGACGCCAACAGCCTGCGCCAGCACGTTGGTCGCCATGCTGTCACGCTGAACCGCCTGCACGAGGGCAAAGCGGACCATGTGATCCTGCGCGAGCGCATGGGCCACACGCGCGTCGAGATCGCCGGCGGCATCCTGACCGGCATCGGCATGGGCTTTCTGATCTACACGCTGCTGGGCGGGTTCTAGTGGTGGTACGGGATGCGCGCGTCGCGCATCCCGGCGGACGTCCGGGCGTCCGTCGTTGTCCGTTGGTTGTCCGTTTTTCACTGCATTTCATCCCGGACGGAATGCAGCTCATCGCCAGATTCCGCACTTCATCCATCGAATCCGGCAGTACACAGGTTCGTCAATTGACGCTGCTGGAGACCTCCTGAATACTGCGCGCTGGATGTATCAGACCTTATTTTTATAAAAACACCGAGTCCATTTCCGGAGAACCACCATGCTGCGCAAAACACTCCTCGTTCTAGCCATCGCATCAAGCTTAGTCGCTTGCGGCAAGGATTCCAAAGCCCCCGAGGGCAAGGACAACAAGCCGACCCAGCTGACTGTGGCGCAAGAGGATGTCCTGACGATCCAGAGCGCGTCGGTGTCGTCGGGCCCGGTGATCACCGGCTCGATCGAACCCGAGCGCCGCGCCGACCTGCGCGCCGAAGTCTCGGCCATCGTGCTGCAGGTGCTCAAGGAAAACGGCGAGCCGGTCAAGCGCGGCGACGTGCTGGTGCGCCTCGACGAAACCTCGATCCGCGACACCCTGATGTCGGCCGAAGACATGCAGCGCGCCGCCTCGCTGGCCGTCGACCAGGCCAACCGCCAGCTCGAGCGCCTGAAAACCCTGACCGCGTCGGGCATGACCTCGGCCAAGGCGCTCGACGACGCCGAGATGGCGCGCAACAATGCGATGAGTGAACTGTCGAGCTCGCGCAGCCGCGTGGCCACCGCCCGCCAGCAACTGGCCCGCACCACCGTGCGCGCGCCATTCGACGGCATCGTTTCCGAGCGCAAGGTGTCCAATGGCGACACCGCCACCATCGGCAAGGAACTCGTCAAGGTCATCGATCCGACCAGCATGCGCTTCGAAGGCGCGGTGTCGGCCGACTCGGTCAGCACCGTCAAAATTGGCCAGAAGGTCAATTTCCGCGTGAATGGCTACGCGGACCAGACGTTTGCCGGCGTGGTCAGGCGCATCGACCCTGCCGCCAATCCGGTGACGCGCCAGGTCGAGGTGCTGGTGGGCTTTGTCGACAATGCGCAGCCGCGCGTGGCCGGCCTGTACGCCGAAGGGCGTGTCGACGCTGCCGCGACCGACGCGCTGATGCTGCCCGAGAGCGCGCTGGTGCGCGTGGGCGACGCCAGCCACACCTGGCGCATCAAGGACAAGACGCTGTCGAAGGTCAAGCTGGTGGTCGGCGCGCGCGACGCCCGTACCGGCAATGTCGAGATCAAGCAGGGTCTCGCGGCCGGCGACATCGTGCTGCGTGCGCCGACGTCGAACCTGAAGGACGGCCAGAAGGTCGACATGCCGAACGCCCGTGTGGCCAGCGCGAATGGCGCTGGTGCGGGCGCAGGCGCGGTCCAGGGCAAGTAAGCCCAGGAACACCAAAGGAAAACCCACCATGTTCCTGTCCAATTTTAGTGTCAAGAAACCGGTCGCGACGATCGTCATCATCGTCGCGATGATGGCCATCGGCCTGCTGGCCCTGTCCAAACTGAAGGTCAACCAGAACCCGGATGTCGAGATTCCGATCATCGTCGTCGACATCCCCTATCCGGGCGCATCGCCCGAGACCGCCGAGCGCGAGATCACCAACCGCCTCGAAAAGCAGATGCAGGCGATCCAGGGCGTCAAGGATGTCAATTCCAACTCCTACGAAGGCGGTGCCTCGATCTGGATGGAGTTCGACTTCAACCGCGACCTGATCGAAGCGTCGGACGACGTGCGCAACGCGATTGCCGCCGTGCGCTACAAGCTGCCGATCGAGATGCGCGAGCCGGTGCTGCGCCGGATCGATCCGTCGGCCCAGCCGATCATGTCGCTGGCACTGTCGTCCAGCACCCAGAGCCACGCCGAAATCTCGCGCTACGCCGAAGACGTGCTGGCCGACGAATTCCGCGGCATCGATGGCGTGTCCACTGTGGTCGTCAACGGCGCGCTGCGGCGCGAGCTGTCGGTGCTGCTGCGGGCCGAGAAGCTGAGCGAATTCAATGTCTCGGCGTCCGACGTCACCAACGCGCTGCGTAACGGCAATACCAATGCGCCGGTGGGCAAGCTGCGTAGCGAACTCGACGAAAAGGGAATTCGCCTGGTCGGGCGCATCGAGCGACCCGAAGATTTTTCGCAGATCGTCGTCAAGCGCAATGGCGACCAGATCGTGCGCCTGAACCAGGTGGCCGAGATCCGCGATGGCTTCGCCGACGTGAACACGCTGTCGGTGCGCAGCGGCAGGCCGAATGTGGGTCTGCAGATTTCGCGCTCGCGTGATGCCTCCACCGTATCGCTGGCCAAGCGCGTCCACGAAGTGGTGGCAGCGCAGAGCAAACTGCTGCCGGCCGGTACCAAACTCGAGGTCGTGATTGACGGCGGCAAGGATGCGCAGTCGAGCCTGAACAACGTGATCGAGGCGCTGGTGCTGGGCGCCGTGCTGACCGTGTTCGTCGTCTACGCGTTTCTCAATTCATGGCGCTCGACGCTGATCACCGCGCTGGCGCTGCCGACGTCGGTACTGGCCGCGTTCATCGCGGTCTGGCTGTGCGGCTTCACGCTGAACTTCATGACGCTGCTGGGCCTGTCGCTGGCCATCGGCGTGCTGATCGACGATGCGATCGTGGTGCGCGAGAACATCGTGCGCCATATGGAAATGGGGTCCGACCGTCGCACGGCGGCGCTCGAAGGCACCGCCGAGATCGGCATGGCAGTGGCTGCAACCACGTTCTCCATCATGGCCGTGTTCGTGCCGGTGGCGTTCATGCCGGGCGTGTCGGGCGAATGGTTCCGGCCGTTTGCACTGACCGTGACCTGCTCGGTGATCGTGTCGCTGTTCATCTCGTTCACGCTCGACCCGATGATGTCGGCCTACTGGGGTGACCCACCGGATCACCACAGCCGCCCGAAGACCGGCATCGGCGCCGTGCTCGACCGCTTCAATCACTGGTTCGATCACCAGGCCGATCGTTATGGCCGCGTGATTGCCTGGGCGCTGCATCACCGCCGCGCGATGGCATTCCTGGCAGTGGCCAGCCTGGTCGGTGCGCTGGTCATGCACCATTACTTCGGCGGGTCGAGCTTCCTGCCCAAGCAGGACTCGGGCAACCTGCAGATCGAGGTGCGCACGCCGGCCTCGTCGTCGATCGAGTATGCGCGCCGCAAGCTGGAAGCAGCAGCCGTGCTGGCCCGCACCCTGCCTGAAACGAAGGACACGAACAGCAACGTCAAGACCAGCGGCGGCTCGATCTACGTCGACATCGGCAAGCGCAGCGAGCGCAAGCGCACTGCGTCCGAAGTCGCCATCGAACTGCGCGCCAAGATCGCCACCCTGGTGGGCGCCGAATACACGGTCATCGATGACCTGTCCGGCGGCGGCAAGCCGGTGCAGGTGGAATTTACCGGTCCCGATTCGCGCAAACTCATGGAGCTGACCACCGCCTACATGGAAAAGCTGCGTCAAGTGCCCGGTGCGGTGGACGTCGCGCTGTCCGAGCAGGATCCGAAGAACGAGCTGCAGATCGTGCTCGACCGGGGTCTTGCCAATGCCCTGGGCATTTCGGTGGGCGATGCGGCGCAGTCGCTGCGCGTGGCGTTTGCCGGCATCGAAGTGGGCGACTGGGTCGATCCGACCAGCGAAACCCGCGACGTCGCCGTGCGCCTGCATCCGGACGACCGCGTCAATACCGACAGCATCGAGCGCCTGCCGATCCCGGTCACCGGTACCGGCATGATGGTGCCGCTCGAGCAGATCGCGTCGATCACGATGGGCAAGGGCCCGTCGGCGATCCGTCACAAGAACGGCGAGCGCATGATCACCGTATCGGCCAATGCGCAGGGCCGTTCGGCCGGTGAGGTCACGACCGACGCGATGAAACTGGCGCGCACCTTCGACTTCCCGCCGGGTTACGGCCTGGCGCTGGGCGGCTCGGGTGAAGACCAGCAGGAACTGTTCAAGGAGATGGTCATTGCGCTGTTCTCGGGCATTGCGCTGATGTACCTGATCCTCGTGATGCAGTTCGGCTCGTTCACGGCGCCGATCGGCGTGATGCTGTCGTTGCCGCTGTCGCTGATCGGCGTCGTGCTGGCCCTGATCATGACCGGCAACACGCTCAACCTGATGAGCATGATCGGCATCCTGATGCTGATGGGCCTGGTCGCCAAGAACGCGATCCTGCTGCTCGACGCCGCCAGGGCGCTCGAGCACGAAGGCATGGACCGCGAAGACGCGCTGATGGCGGCCGGGCGCAAGCGCCTGCGGCCGATCCTGATGACCACCTTCGCGCTGATCGCCGGCATGCTGCCGGTGGCGCTGGCCCTGGGTGACTCGGGCGAGTTCTACCAGCCGCTGGCAATCGCGATCATTGGCGGCACGATCACGTCGACGATCCTGACGCTGCTGGTGGTGCCGACCTTCTATGACAGCATCGAGATCGCCCGCGACCGCATGGTGGCCAAGTACGGCCGCCGCGCCGGGCACCGCAACGCGCTGGTGGCGTTCCTGATGACCTTCATCGAAGCCATCCTGGCGCTGACGCTGGTGCGCCTGGTGTACCGGCTGATCATGCGCCTCGTGCGGTTCGCGACAGGGCGCGGGCGCGCCAAGGTGGCGCCGGTCTGAGTCAACAGGGCAGGGCGCCGCAAGCGCCTTGCCGGATTTTCCGGACACGGCCAATATTGACTGGCCGTGTTTTTTATTGGGTAACTCGCAGTCGTTTATCGGGGTTGTAAAATAGCACCTCGGCAACCAGCGGACGACGGGTTATGGTCTAATAGCGGATCTTTTGCCATGCACTTCGCCGTTGGGCAGCATGTGCAATCGTCGTGTGCCTTCACGCGACGCCACGCCGCACTTCCTTTTCCCCCGTAAGGTCCAGCCCCATGCCCGTCGTACAGCCCATCGCCACGTTCGCCAATGACGACCTGAACTGGCTCGCCGGTGGGGGCGAGATGGGCGAACTGATCCGCAGCATGGACTGGTCGGCCACGCCGCTCGGACCGCCGTCCGGATGGCCACAGAGCCTGCGCACGTCCGTCAGCCTGTGCCTGTCGTCGACGTTCCCGATCCTGGTCTGCTGGGGCCCGGACGACATCCAGATCTACAACGATGCCTACCGCCCGATCTGTGGCGACCTGCATCCGGCGGCCATGGGCGCGCCGTTCAAGGTGGTCTGGGCCTCGGCGCTGCCGGTCGTGGGCGCCGCCTTCGAGCTCGCGCACCAGGGTTCCGGCGCGTACATCCGCGACCAGCAGATGTTCCTCGACCGCAGCGGCTATCTCGAAGAAGCCAACATGACGTTCTCGTTCTCGCCCATTCGCGACGAGTCCGGCGCGGTCGGCGGGGTGTTCCACCCGATCACCGAAACCACGGCCCAGGTGCTCAGCGCGCGCCGCAGCAAGGGCCTGCGCGACCTGACTGCCAGCCTGGCGGGCGTGCGGTCGATCGGCGACATCGGCGCGCAACTGGCAAGCCATTGCACGCAGATGACGGCCGACGTGCCGTTCGTGCTGTTCTACCAGATCGATGCCGAGACGGGCATGCTGGTGCTGCGCGGCAGCGCCGGCCTGGCGCCGGACAGCGCGCTCGCACCTGTTTCAATCGCCATCGACGACAGCATCTGGCCCTTTGCCCGCAGCAGCGCGTCGCACGGCGCCCATCAGGTCGATGACGTCGCGACGCGCCTCGGCGGCGTTGCCTGCGGACCGTACGACGACGCGCCGCGCTCGGCGCTGGTGCTGCCGCTGACCTTGCCCGGCCAGCAGGCGCTGTTCGGGTTTGTCGTGGCCGGGGTCAGCGTGCGCCGCGCGCTCGACGCCGACTACCGCAACTTCTACGCCTTGCTCGGCGCGGCCGTCAATACTGCGGTGGGCAACGTCGTCGCCTACGAGCAGGAGCAGCGCCGCGCCGAAGAACTGGCCCAGATCGACCGCGCCAAGACGGCGTTCTTCTCGAACGTTTCGCATGAATTCCGCACGCCGCTCACGCTGATCCTCGGCCCGCTCGACGATGCGCTGGCCGATGCGCCCGAGAGCATGAGCGCGATCCAGCGCCAGCGCATCGAACTCACGCACCGCAATTCGCTGCGCCTGCTCAAGCTGGTCAATTCGCTGCTCGACTTTTCGCGCATCGAAGCCGGCCGCGTGCAGGCCAGCTACATGCCGGTCGACCTGGCGCGCCTGACGCTCGACCTGGCCGGCGTATTCGAATCGGCCATGACCAAGGGTGGCCTGGATTACAGCGTCGATCTGCAGCCACTGACGCAGCCGGTCTTTGTCGACCGCGACATGTGGGAAAAGATCGTCTTCAACCTGCTGTCGAACGCCTTCAAGTTCACGCTGCAGGGCGGCGTGACGGTCAGCCTGCGCGAACACGCCGGCATGGCGCGGCTGTCGGTGCAGGACACCGGCACCGGGATTCCCGAGCACGAACTGCCACGCATGTTCGAGCGCTTCCACCGCATCGAGGGTGCCCCGGGCCGCACGTATGAAGGCACCGGCATCGGCCTGGCGCTGATCCAGGAACTGGTGCGGCTGCACGGCGGCACCATCGCGGTGGCGAGCATCTTCGGCGAAGGCACGCGCTTTGACGTCGACCTGCCGTTTGGCGATGCGCACCTGCCGGCAGACCGCATCGTGCAGGCGCCGGAGGCGACGGCCGACCGCCAGCGCATGGGCGCGGCGTTCGTCGAGGAAGCGCTGCGCTGGCTGCCCGATACACAGGAAGGCGTACCGCCAGCAACGGACACGGACCAGGACACGAACACGAGCGCGCCCGCGCAGTCCGACGTGCAGCCCGAAGCGCGGCCACGCATCCTGGTCGCCGACGACAACAACGACATGCGCGCCTACCTCAAGTCGCTGCTCGAGCCGCACGCCGACGTGCGCGCGGTGGCCGACGGCCAGGTGGCCTACGAAATGGCGCTGCTGGACCCGCCCGACCTGTTGCTGTCGGACGTGATGATGCCGCGCCTGGATGGCTTCGGCCTGATCGCCAAGGTGCGCGCCAGCGCGCTGCTGCGTCATCTGCCGGTGATGCTGCTGTCGGCGCGCGCCGGCGAAGAAGCCAAGGTCGAGGGCCTGCAGGCCGGAGCCGACGACTACCTGGTCAAGCCGTTTTCGGCCAACGAGCTGCTGGCGCGCATCGGCACCCAGGTGGCGCTGGGGCGCGAACGGTGCCAGAACGCCCGCGATGCGCAGGCGCGCGAAGCGCATGTGCGGGCGCTGATCGACGCCTCGCCCGCGATGCTCTGGACCACCGACAACGACAGCCTGTGCACCTACCTGAGCCAGCGCTGGTACGACTACACGGGCCGCACGCCCGAGCAGGACCTGGGCATGGGCTGGCTCGAGAACGTGCACCCCGACGACGCCGCGCGTTCGGGCGAGATCTTCCTGGCCGCCAGTGCGGCGCGCCAGCCGTTCTCGTTCGACTACCGCCTGCGCGGCCATGACGGCAGCTACCGCTGGTTCATCGATGCCGGCCTGCCGCGCGTGAACGCTGCCGGTGAGCCGGACGGCTATGTCGGCACCGTCATCGATGTCCATGCGCGCAAGCTGTTGCAGGAGCGCTTCGAGCGCGTGGCCGAGGCGGGCGACATCGGCGTCTGGTATGCCGACGTGCCGTTCACGCAGTTCCAGATCAATGCCGAGATGGCCCTGCACTTTGGTGTCGAAGCGGGTCGCCCCGCCTCGATCGACGAGCTGATGGCGGCGGTCGACCCGGAAGACCGCGCGCGCTGGGCCGACAGTGTGGCGCACGCGGTGCGCGCCGGCGCGCCGCTGGACCTCGAGTTCCGTACGCGCGTTGCCGCATCGGGACCGGGCGGCGATGGCGCCGATGGCGCGCCGCGCTGGTTGCGCGCGATCGGCTGGTGTGGCCTGGACGCGAACGGCCAGCCCGAGCGCTTCGACGGCGTCACGCTCGACATCGACAGCCAAAAGCAGGCCGAGCAGGAACTGCAGCGCCTGGCGCGCGAACTGGGCGCGAAGAACCGCGCGCAGAGCGACTTCCTGTTTACCCTCGCGCATGAACTGCGCAACCCGCTGGCGCCGATCCGCTCGGGCCTGGAGCTGATGCGCATCGGCGCGGCCAGCGGCGACGTGCAGGCCATCATGCGGCGCCAGGTAGATCACATGGTGCATCTGGTGGACGACCTGCTCGACATGGCGCGCCTGGCCGAAGGCAAGGTCACGCTGCGCTGCGAGCGCGTGCTGCTGGCCGACGCAGTACGCGAAGCCGTCGACATGAGCATGCCGCTGGTCGAGCGTGGCCGCCACGCGCTCGCCGTGCACCTGCCGGACGGGCATGTGGGCCTGCACGCCGACCGCCATCGCGTGGCCCAGATCCTGAGCAACCTGCTCAACAACGCGGCCAAGTACACGCCGCCGGGCGGCGCACTGGCCATCCGGGCGCAGATCGAGGGCGATGAGGTGGCGATTTCGGTCCTGGACAACGGCATCGGCATCGCTGCGGATGCACTCGAGGGCGTGTTCGACATGTATGCGCAGGCGCACGCCGGCGCCGAGATGGCGCAGGGCGGTCTGGGCGTGGGCCTGAATCTGGTGCAGCGGCTGGTGAAGCTGCATGGCGGCCGGGTTGCCGCCACCAGCGCCGGGGTCGGGCAGGGCAGCCAGTTCACGGTCTGGCTGCCGCTGCCGGCCGACAGCGCCACGCCACCGCCGATGGCGGCCGTTGCCGCGTTGCCAGCGCCACATGCCGAGCCAGGCGTGCTGCGGATCCTTGTGGTCGACGACAACGTCGATGCGGCCGAGACGCTGCAGGCGCTGCTCGAGATGAACGGGCATGCGGTGACCGCCGTGCACGATGGCGCCTCGGCGCTGCTGCAGGCGGCTGCGCTGCTGCCGCACATCGTGTTCCTCGATATCGGGCTGCCCGACATGACCGGGTATGACGCGGCCGAAGCGCTGCGCCGCATCGCCGGGATGGAAGGCGCGACGCTGATCGCGCTCACGGGCTGGGGTGCGGAGCAGGACCGGCGTCGTTCAAGCCAGGTGGGGTTCGATCATCATCTGACCAAGCCGGCCGATTTTCTGATTGTGGAGCAATTGATCCGCGACGTGGCGGAGGGCGTGCCGGCCCAAAACAAACAGCCCGACTGAAAAGCCGGGCTGCCATGCTGCACTGAACCTGCCCCAGCCTGCGGGGCGATGTTCAGCTAATTGACCGCAATTACTTGCCGGTCGTGCCGGTTGGCGGCGTGGTGGTGCTGGTTGGATCGGTGGTCTGCGGGCTGGTGGCGCCTTCCGCGGTGCCGGTGGTGCCGGTGGCACCCGTCATGCCGCTCGTGCCTGCTGCGCCCGACGTATCGGTCGTGGTACCGGTGGTACCGGCAGCAGCGCCCGTGCCCATGTCGCCCGTACCCGTGGTGCCCGTGCCGGTTGCGCCAGTGCCGGTGTCGCCCATGGTGCCGGTGGCGCCCGAAGTGCCGCTAGGCATGGTGGCCGAGGTATCAGCCGGGACGGTCGTGGTAGTCGCTGCTTCGTCTTTCTTGCATGCGCCCAGCAGGGTTGCCAGCACAGCGGCGGTCAGCAGGATTTTTGGTGCCTTGGTCATTGCATTCATTTTTTACTCCTCGAGTGACGTCTATTTGTGTGCCGCAGATGCCAGGTCAGACGGTGGGCAGGTGCGGCGCCAGGTCAGTTCCACCGATACGCGATGGGCGCTGGTGAAACGGTGAGGGTAACCACGCAATACGCGGCCCCGGTGCGTACTTCAGTAAATCTTGTTCCACTTCAATGTGTTCCAATGCATCTGTGTCGATTAGACCGCAAGCCCGACAGCTGGTTCGTTAGATACCGCACACTTAGGGAAATTGGTAACATTATTTACACAGATCCGGTGACTGCCAGTGAGCTACGTGCCCAGGTGTACATCGCCCGATGCCGGCTTTCCGCCCCCTGCCACTGACAGGTCCTGCCGTCCGATCTGTTCCAGCAGCGCTGGCACCTCGGCGGCGATTTCGCGTGCCAGGTAGCCGAGCGGGCCCAGGCGCTGCGCGAGCCGGTCGCCGGCGCGCGCATGGAGTGCAACGCCCCAGCACGCGGCCTGGGTCTCGGTCGCGCCTCGCGCGAGAAGGCCGCCGATGATGCCGGCCAGCACGTCGCCCGAGCCGGAGCTGGCCAGCCCGATATTGCCGGCGCCTTCGTGCTGCCACAGCGTGCCGTCCGGCGCAGCGATCACGGTGCGCGCACCCTTGAGCGCAATCACGGCATTCCAGTCGCGCGCCGCCGCGAGGGCGGGCGCGTCGGGCAGGCCGACGATGCAATCCTTATCGATGCCGGTCAGGTGCGCCATTTCACCGCAGTGCGGCGTCATGATCACCGGGCGGTCGAAGCGCATCGACTTGCCCTCCGGCCAGTGCTCTGGTGGATGAAGCAGGACGTCCATCGCACAGGCGTCGAGCACGAGGCCCACGTTGGCCTCGACCAGGCGCGGCATCAGTGCGTGCAGCAGGCGCGCCGTGCTTGCCTCGTCGCGCATGCCGGGACCGACCAGCACGGCATTGACGCGATCGGCCAGCGGGTCCAGGCTCGCCACGGCATCGAGGCTGAAGCCATCGGTATCGTGCTCGGTCAGGCCGATCACGCGCGCCTCGGGCATCGCCAGCGCCACCAGCTGGGCCACGCTGGCGCCGGTTGCGATCGTGAGCTTGCCGGCGCCGGCGCGCAACGCCGCCGTGGCCGCCAGGATGATGGCGCCTGGCATCTCGCGCGAGCCGCCGATGATCAGGATGTGGCCGCGCATTTCCTTGTCGCCACCGGTGCCCGGCTGGGGCAGCGGCCAGGCGGCCAGCATGGCGGCGTCGACGTCGTGTACCTGGTGCGTGTCCATGCCAGTCGACCTTACGCGTTGGGGGCGGACGCGACGTCCTTGGCCACCGTGACCGGCGTGCCGGTCTCTTCCAGCGGCGCGACGAAATTGACCAGGCGCAGCGCCAGGTCGCCGCGCTTGCCCGCGTCGGGATCGAATTCGTAGGACGTGACGGAGCAGTTCGGCACATCGCCGTTGCGGTCGAATTCGAGGATCTGCGCTTCGGTGAGGTGCTCGAACAGGTAACGGAAGCAATTGACCGTGACCTGGTGCGCAACGATCAAGACGCGCTCGCCGCTGAAATCGCGTTCGAGCGTGTCCATCACGCTGCGCAGGCGCAGGATCACGTCGCACCAGCTCTCGCCGCCAGGCGGACGGAAATAGAATTTGCCGACGTGGCTGCGCTGCTCGTACAGGTCGGGGAAGTGGTGCGCGATGCCGTGCGTGGTCAGGCGGTCGAGCACGCCGAATTCCTTTTCGCGCAGGCGCTCGTCCTGGAGGACGCACAGGTTGTCGCGGTCGAGGTGGCGCATCACGAGGTTGGCCGTTTCGGTGGCGCGCACGTACGGTGAATGCAGGACGACGGTCGGGCGCTGCGCTGCGGGCAGCGCCGCGAACCAGGCGCCGAGGGCGTCGGACTGGCGCTCGCCAAGGTCGGACAGGGGCACGTCGACGTCGCGTTCGGCGATGTCGATGCGGTGCCCTGCGGCTGCTTCAGCCAGGTCGCGCGCGACGTTGCCGGCGCTCTGGCCGTGCCGCACGACCCAAATTTCTTGTGGCCATTTTTGTTCCATAAAGTCCGCCAAAAAGTTATCTTGGCGTCATCATAGAAGGATTCG
The DNA here is from genome assembly GCF_059686035.1 of Telluria sp. ZT3P26. NCBI lineage: Bacteria > Pseudomonadati > Pseudomonadota > Betaproteobacteria > Burkholderiales > Oxalobacteraceae > Telluria > Telluria sp. ZT3P26. The sequence goes on from NZ_JCASII010000005.1 coordinate 235,421, forward strand.
CGACGGCCTCAGCGCACGATTGTTCCGTGCGCCGACACCGCCTTGCGGCGTCAGACGGCCCGCGCCTCGCTGTCCAGGTTGATGTCGGCATCGTCGTCGAACACGCGCATGTCGGTCTGGCCCATGACCCGGCTGGTGACGGTACCGGCAGCGATGGAGCCGCTGACGTTCAGTGCCGTGCGGCCCATGTCGATCAGCGGTTCGACCGAGATCAAGAGGCCCGCGAGCGCCACCGGCAGGTCCATCGCCGACAGCACGATCAGCGCCGCGAACGTGGCGCCACCGCCCACGCCGGCCACGCCGATCGAGCCGAAGGCGATGATCGCCAGCAGCGGCAGCAGGAACGCGGCCGTGAACGGATCGACGCCCACGGTCGGCGCAATCATCACCGCCAGCATGGCCGGGTAGATGCCGGCGCAGCCGTTCTGGCCGATCGTGGCGCCGAACGACGCGGCGAAGTTGGCCGTGCCTTCCGGCGTGCCCAGGCGCGCGGTCTGCGTGGCCACGCTCATCGGGATCGAGCCGGCGCTGGTGCGCGAGGTGAACGCGAACACGAGAACAGGGAAGATCTTCTTCACGTAGCGCCATGGCTTCAGGCCCGCTGCTGCGACCATCGCCAGGTGGACGCAGAACATCAGCGCCAGCGCCGCATACGAGGCGACCACGAAGTTGAGCAGGCCAAGAATGTCTTGCCAGCTCGAGCTCGAGACGACCTTGGCCATCAGCGCGAACACGCCGTACGGGGTCAGGCGCAGCACGAGCGTGACCATGCGCATCACGATCACGTGCGCCACGTGCACGAAGCTGCTGAACGACGTGAAGACTTCCGGCTTCTTGCCGGCGATGCCGGTGGCCGAGACGCCGATGAAGATCGCGAATACCACCACCGCGATGGTCGAGGTCTTGCGCGCGCCCGTCATGTCGAGGAACGGGTTGGCCGGGATGAAGGACAGCAGCAGCGACGGCAGCGACAGTTCCTTGGCCGCCGCCAGGTTGCCCTGCATGTACTCGCCGCGCGCGACTTCGGCGGCGGTGGAGGTCAGGCCGACCGCTGTCAGGCCGAACAGCTTGGCCATCAGGATGCCGATCGAGGCCGCCACGATGGTGGTGATGAGCAGGATGCCGATGGTCAGCGTACTGATCTTGCCGAGCGACGAGGCGTCGCGCAGCTTCAGGATTGCCTGGATGATCGAGACCATGATCAATGGAATGATGATCATCTGCAGCAGCTGGACATAGCCGCTGCCGATCACGTTCAGCCATTCGTTGGTGGCCTTGATCTCGGGTTCACCCACGCCGTACATCACCTGCAGCGCAGCGCCGAGCACGACGCCCAGGCCAAGGCCGGCGAACACGCGCTTGGTGAACGACACGTAATTGGCCTGCAGGCGGTACAGGAAGACGCAGACAGCCAGGGCGATGGCCAGGTTGAGCAGGACGGGAAGTGTCATGGGGGCTTCGATGGGACGGCGTGGACAATCATGTCATTTTATCGACAAAGTTGCTGGTTCACAGTGCGATTGTCATTTTTGCCAATGCGCGGTTAGCCACGGGTTGTTGCTGCGCAGCGACGTACTTCCCGGCTTGCATAGGGAACCGGTCAATCTCCCGGTCAATACTTCCCACAGGTAAGGCAAAGTTTCTATAATCCAATAAAACACCCCTTATTCTTTCATCAGCCAGTCCAGCGAACATGTTCAAACATCTCAGCATCAAGTCGCGCCTCATTTTTGTCATCGCCTTTCTCGCGGTCGAGCTCATCGCCGGCGCCGTCATCGGCATCTACAACCTTGGCACTGCCAATGCCGAGCTCAAGCAGATGTACGATCGCCGTCTGGTCGGCTTGAGCCAGGCCGGGGAAGTCACCCAGCTGATCACGGCGAACCAGCTGACCGTGGCCAAGGCGGTCACGCTGACCGATCCGGGCCAGCGCAGCGCCGCCATGGACACCGTCACCGCAACGAGCGCCACCATCAACAAGCTGTGGGGCGAGTTCACGCAGATTCCGATGAGCGAGAAAGATCGCGCGCTGGTCGGGGAGATCGCCGCAGCGCGCAAGGCGTTTCTCGATGGCGGCCTGTTGCCGGCAGTGGCCGCGATCCGCGCCAATGACAATGCGCAGGCGACCCAGCTGCTGAACGGGCCGATGACGCAGTTGTACGCATCGCTCAATACGCTGGGCATCCGGCTGATCAACGAACAGCAGGCTGCCGCACTGGCCGAATATCAGGCGTCGCAGGCAAACTTCGAACTTGTGCGCGCGGTGTGCCTGGCCGGCCTGGCCTTCGGCCTCATCATGGCTGCGCTGGTCGGCTACCTGCTGGTGCGCGCGATCGTGCGCCCGCTCGAGCAGGCCGTGAAGATCGCCGGCGCCGTCGCCCAGGGCGACCTGACCCAGACCATCGAGGTCACCTCGACCGATGAAACCGGGCGCCTGCTGCGGGCACTCAAGGACATGAACGAATCGCTCGTGCGCATCGTCGGCCAGGTCCGTACCGGCACCGACAATATCGCCACCGCGTCGAGCGAAATTGCAGCTGGCAACCTGGATCTGTCATCGCGTACCGAGCAGCAGGCCGGTTCGCTGGAAGAAACCGCCTCGTCGATGGAAGAACTGACGTCGACCGTCAAGCAGAACGCCGACAATGCGCGCCAGGCCAATGCGCTGGCCACGTCGGCATCGGCAGTGGCGGGCAAGGGCGGCGCCGTGGTGGCCGAGGTGGTGCAGACGATGGGCGCGATCAACACGTCGGCCACGCGCATCGTCGACATCATCGCCGTGATCGACGGCATCGCGTTCCAGACCAATATCCTGGCCCTGAATGCAGCTGTCGAGGCAGCGCGCGCCGGCGAGCAGGGCCGCGGCTTTGCGGTGGTGGCGGGCGAGGTGCGCAGCCTGGCGCAGCGCAGCGCGGCGGCGGCCAAGGAAATCAAGGTGCTGATCGACGATTCGGTCCAGAAGGTGCATCACGGCTCGGAACTGGTGGACCGCGCCGGTACGACGATGGCCGAAATCGTGCAAAGCGTGAACCGCGTGACCGACATCATGGCCGAGATCACCGCCGCCAGCCAGGAACAGACGGCCGGCATCGAGCAGATCAACGGCGCTGTTGCGCAGATGGATCAGGTGACCACGCAGAATGCGGCGCTGGTCGAGCAGGCGTCGGCGGCGGCGACCTCGCTGCAGGAAGAAGCGGCCAAGCTGGCGCAGACCGTGGGCGAGTTCAAGCTTGCCACGCCGGCAGGCGTGCGCGCAGTCGTGGCCAAGCCGCGCGCGGTGACCAGCGCGCCGAAGATGGTGACCAATGCAGCGCCGGAGCCGGTGGAGAAGGCGCCTGCGAATGTGCCTGCAAAAGTGCCTGCAAAAGCGCCTGCAAAAGCGCCGGTGAAGCCAGTCGTCACGACAGCCCGCGCCGATGCCGCGCCGGCTGCAAAGCCGGCGAAGGCCGAGCCAGCCAACGCCAGCACCGGCGACGGCTGGGAAGAGTTCTGACGCGGTCCGGGAAAGGCGGCCACGCCGCCTTTCCTACCGCACCGTGCGCAACGTGCGCAGGCCCACTGTCAGCGCCATCAATGCCAGCACGGCCAGCGCCAGCAACTGTCCCGGCGCCAGCGTTCCCTTCATCGCACTGCCGTCATACACGGGCAGTTTTGCCGCATCGCCTGGTGTGAACGGCCGCTCGCCGAACAGGTACGGATAGAAGAACTGCCGCAGCTGCGTGTGATACGCGCCAATCCGGTCGTGGTACGCCAGTTGCGAGGCCAGATCGGTATCGGCCAGCCGGTGCAGCAGCACCTGCACGTTCACCGACGCCAGCAGCAGCCCCGCGCGCGCAGTCCAGTCTTCGCGCGCCTGCATGCTGGCGCGATACTGCGCCACGCCAGGTGCCACCGCGTCGTCGCCTGCCTGATGCATCGCGTAATACCATTTCCAGTGGAAGCGCCCCGTGACCGGCGCCGTGTCCTTCCATTCTGGATGCGTGCGGAAGAATTTTTCGAACGTCTCGGGCTTGGGCACGTCCCACGCCGAGTGCACGGCCTGGCGTTGCGCCAGCGCCAGCTCGACACCCTTCGACACCGGCGACAGGCGCGCGATGCCCGCATCGGCCAGCGTTGGCAGGATCATCGTCAGCCCCACCAGGCTTGCCAGCAGGATCGCCGCGCTGCCCGCCGACGTGCGCGCACGCGCCGCCACCCAGGCCGCCAGCCCGAACCAGAACGCCAGGTACAGCGTTGCCACCAGCGCGATCTGGCCGAAGCCCGTCACGCCGGCGCCGGCGATGAAGGCGCCCACGGCCAGTGGCAGCAGGGCGGCCAGCCATAACAATCCATAGCGCAGGCCGACGCGGCGGCGCCAGGTATCGGCCGCGCCTTTCGGCAGGGATGCCAGCAGGCGCAGGCGGCCGGCTTCGCGTTCGCTCGACACCAGGTCGTGCATCAGCGCGATGACGAACAGCGGCGTCAGGTACACCAGCACGAACGCGAAGTCGAAGCGCCCCGGCATGGCCAGCTCGGGATTGATCGACTCCGATTCGTACAACTGCGACTGCAACCCGAGAATCCGCACGCGCAGCGCCGACGGCTGCAGGTCGCGCCCACCTATCGCGGCAAACGCCAGTGGCGATGGCGGATTGACGGTCAGGTGTGGCAGGTAGTAGCCGACCGCACCGGCTTCGGCGCTTCCGCTGCGTAGCTGCGTTGCCAGGATGGCCGCATGGTCATGGGCATGGCTTGTGGCGATGCGCTCGAGCGTGGCGCGCTGCTGGTTGACGGCGTGCAGGCCGGTCCAGACCGACAGCGCGGACAGCAGCGCCAGCAGCACGACGGCGCCGACGGCCAGGCGCGAGTGCGCGATCTGGCGCAGTTCAAGAAAGTACGTTTTCATGCCGGATTCCTTTCCAGGCGTTTGGCGACCCAGCCGCCGATGGCCAACAACGCCAGCAGCCAGCCGCCCAGCAGGGCAAACGCAGGCCAGGCGTGGCGCGCAGCGACCTCGGCGAACGGTGCAGGGGCGTAGCCGAAGCGCGGCGTGTCGTCCCAGTGGTGCTTGTCGATGCGCTCGTCGCCGGCGCCGGTGGGCGTGACGACATTGACGTGCAGGCCGTTGAGGCGCTGGACGAAGGCGTAGCGGTAGCGTTCACCTTCGAGCAGGAAGCGCGCATGGCTGTCGAGATTGGTGCCGGACAGGGCGGTCGACATGCGACGCAGCCCGATCAGCGGACTGGCCACGCTGGCCGAATGGACGATCGCGCTTTCCGCAGTTTGACGTGCGTAATCGGCGCGCATGAATTCGTCGAACAGGGCGCTGGTCATGCGCTCACCCTCGGCCATCAACAGGCCGCTGTAATTAACCGGCAGGTCTTCCACGCGCGTCACGCCGTAGTGTTGCAGCGTGCGCGCCCGGAACGCATTGAAGTACGGGTCGTCCGGGTTGTGGCTGTCGCCGATCGCCGCCAGCCGCTCGTGGATGGCGACCTCGGTTTCGATGCGGCTCGGGCGATTCACGTCGCCAGCCGCGACATCGGGCATCACGCGCGGCAGCAGGATTGCCGTGACGATCCAGCCGGCCACCAGCGCCAGCAGCGCATCGCGCGCCCGGGGCAGCGAGGCCGATACCAGCACCGCTGCCACGACCCACACCAGCAGGTACAGCGCATACCCGCCCAGCAACGCGATCGCCTCGGCCGCGACGGCCGGGTGCACGACGGCGATCACCACGAGCGCAATGAAGGCCGGCGCGCCCAGCAGCAGCGCCACACCCGCATGGGCCACGAGCTTGCCAAGCAACAGCGTCGTGCCACGGACACCCTGCACGATCTGCAGCCGCAACTGGCCGCGCTCGCGTTCGCGTGCGACGCTGCCGAAGGCGAGGAACACGATCAGCAGCGGCGTGAGCACCTGCAGGACAAAAGCCGGTGTCAGCTGGCCAAAGCGCAGCAGCACCGACGACTGGGCGGCGTCGCTGAAGTTGGCGCTGTTCTGGCGGTGACCTTCCAGGAACAGCGTGCTGCCGGTGAACGGATCGACGCCGAAATCGAAGAAGGCGAGGGGACTCAATGGCCGGAACACATAGTGCCCGTAATGGACGACACGGTGCGGGTGGCGATCCGGCTGGTTGGCCCACTGGGCATCGACCGTGCTCTGGAAGCGCGCCCGTTCGGCATTCACGGCGCTGACACGCTCATGGCTGACGACGATCGCCACGAGCGTGAGCGCCAGCATCAGGATGCCGGCGGCCACGGCCACCTGGTTGCGCAGCATGGCGCGCCACTCGCCCAAGGCAACTGCGGGCAGTGCTTGGGAAACGCTCATGCGGCCTCCGGTCTGGCAGCAGCGCCGGCGTAGCGCCGGTACAGGTCGCGCACGTCATAGCGTTCGGCGCTGCTGGCGGCCACTTCGTGGCTGATGTGGCCACGCTCCAGAAAGCCGATGCGGTCCGCCACTTCGGCGGCGCCCAGCAGATCATGCGTGACCATGAAGATGGCGCTGCCCCGTGCGCGCAAGTCCTGCAGCAGCGTGTTGAATTCGCTGGTGGCCTGCGGATCCAGGCCCGTGGTCGGCTCGTCGAGCAGCAGCAGCGGCACCTGGCGCGCCACGGCGAGCGCGATCGCGACCTTCTGGCGCATGCCCTTCGAGTAGCCGCCCAGGCGCCGCGTCCATGCGGCCGGGTCGAGCCGCACCGCGCGCAAGGCATCGTCGATGGTGGCGTCGATGGGGTGACTACCGGCCAGGCGCAGGAAGTAGTCGATGTTTTCGCGGGCGCTCAGGTGTTCATAGAGTGCGACGTTTTCCGGCACGTAGGCAAGCTGGCCGCGCGCGGCGAGCGGGTCGGCGGCAACGTCGATGCCGCACACGCGCACGCTGCCGGCCTGCGGTGCGAGAAAGCCGAGGAAGGCGTTGAGCGTCGTCGATTTGCCGGCGCCATTGCCGCCCAGCAGGGCGTAGATTTCGCCGCGCGCGACGCGCAGGTTCAGGTCGCGCAGGACGGTCGTGGCGCCGTAGGCGACGGTCACGCCGGTCGCTTCCATGGCAGGAGTGGTCATGGTCATCGTGTTCTTTCAAAGTCAACAAGGTATGCCGGCGCACGCATGCAGCGTGCGCGCCGGATGCAGACGCGCGCACAGGTGCCGCGCCGGCAAACGGGATGGAGATGACTCGTGCCGCTACGCCGTCAGGCCACGCTGGCAGCCGCGGCGGCGCACGAACGAATCAGTGGACGGACTGGTGGCGTGGTGGCGCCTGGGGGGAAGGGATCAGGTACTGGCGCCGGTAGAAGGGCGCAGGGCGCGGCAGGCGCGCCAGAAGGTAGGCGACCGCCAGGAAGACGGCCAGCAATTGTGGCGACACGGCCGGCAGGTCGGCCGTGGCATGCGCTGCAACCTGGCAGCTGACGCAGTCGGACAGCTGCTCGGCCAGGTCATGGTCGTGGTACGAGCTGCCGATGAGTTGCAGCGCCAGGATCAGCGCGCATGCGCACAGGAGCAAGCGGCGCAGGGCCGTGCTGGTGTGCGTAATGCGTAGCGTGTGCAACAGCGACATGCGATCCTGGCTGAACGGGTAATGGCGCAGTATAGCCCGGCTTACTCGAACGCGACCAGCAGCGTGGCCAGGCCGATGCAGACGACGGCGACCACGCCGATGCGCTGGCGCAGGCGGCGGCGGCCCGAGACGATGTCTTGCGCGATATGCCGGCGCGGCTTCTTGGGATTGCTGCGGTCGACGGCGGTCGCCGTATGGATCGGCGTGCGGTGACGCTGCGCTTGTTCGGTGTGCATGGTTGGCTCCAGTTGCAGGCCCCGGCGGTGCACGGTCGGTACTGTGCTTCTGCTTGTGTTTGAGGCAATAAACAATCCTAGCATGCACGCATCGGGTTGTGGAAGGCCACGTTGTCAACCGTGCGCGCGTACGGACAGCCGGCTTGCCCGGCCTGCAGCGCCGTCCAAAAAGAGGCGCTGCGCGATCGTAGTGCGCCGCGCACGCCATGCTGCGGTGCACCGCAGCGTGGCCATTCTTGCGCCGCACTCTGCGGAGGCCACTGGCACGAAGCTTGCGTAATGACTGATGCGCAACGGAGCGCACGAGGTGCATGCCAATGCTGGCCCGCCTCCCCGGACAACGACGTCTACCAACGCATGAACACGTTCATGTGGGGTAGTCGTTTTTTTTTGCCTGATCACTTTTTGGGATTCGCAATGGAAAATCAACAGCGTCAAGCGCAGGGCAACCCGTCCACCGGCACGAACGTCGACGGGACGCGCAGGAACATCATCCAGGGTGCCTCGCTGGCAGCGGCTGGCGGCCTGCTGGGGCTGGCCGGGGGCGGGGCATGGGCAGCGGGATCGGACAAACCCGAGAAGACCGAGATCAAAATCGGCTTCATTCCGCTGACCGACTGCGCATCGGTCGTGATGGCGTCGGTGCTGGGCTTCGACAAGAAATACGGCGTCAAGTTCGTGCTGAGTAAAGAGGCCTCGTGGGCCGGCGTGCGCGACAAGCTTGCCAATGGCGACCTGGATGCCGCCCACGTGCTGTACGGCCTGCTGTACGGCGTGCAGATGGGCATTGGCGGCCAGAAGAAGGACATGGCCGTGCTGATGGGACTGAACAACAATGGCCAGGCCATCACGCTGTCGAAGCAACTGGCCACCAAGGGCGCGGTCGACGGCGCCTCGCTCGCCAAACTGATGCGCACCGAAAAGCGCGACTACACGTTCGCGCAAACCTTCCCGACCGGCACCCACGCGATGTGGCTGTATTACTGGCTGGCCGCCAACGGCATCAATCCGATGAAGGACGCCAAGGTGATCACCGTGCCGCCGCCGCAGATGGTGGCCAATATGCGCATCGGGAACATGGACGGCTTCTGCGTCGGCGAGCCGTGGGGCCACCGCGCCATCATGGATGGCATCGGCATCACGGCCACGACGACCCAGGACATCTGGCGCGACCACCCCGAGAAGGTACTGGGCTCGACGCTGGCGTTCGCGAAAGCCAATCCGAACACGTGCCGCGCGATGATGGCTGCCATCCTCGAAGCAGGCAAGTGGATCGATGCATCGCTGGCCAACAAGAACAAGATGGCCGAAGTGATCGCCGCCAAATCGTACGTCAACACCAGCAAGGACGCGATTGACCAGCGCATCATGGGCCGCTACCAGAACGGCATGGGCAAGACCTGGGACGACGCGAACCACATGAAGTTCTACAACGACGGCCTGGTCAACTTCCCGTACCTGTCCGATGGCATGTGGTTCATGACGCAGCATCGCCGCTGGGGCCTGCTCAAGACCGATCCGGATTACCTGGCGGTGGCCACGGCGGTCAACCAGGTGCAGTTGTACAAGGAAGCCGCGACGATGACGAAGACGCCGGTCCCGGCGGGCTTGCTGCGCACATCGAAGCTGATGGACGGCACCGTGTGGGATGGCAAGAACCCACAGGCGTATGCCGCGTCGTTCAAGGTCAAGGCTTGACCATTCACCCGTACTGCGAGGAGCCGTCATGAATGCCCTGTTGAAATCCGTTCCCCACGAGCCGGCGCCAGTGCCGGTGGCCGTCAGCGGGCCGGCACGCACCGCGACGCCGCGCAAGCCGGCCGCTGCCGTCGCTGCACGTCGCGCGCAGCCGTTTGCCACGGCAGTCCGGCGCGTGGCGCCGCCGCTGACCGGCATCGCGCTCGTGCTGCTGGTCTGGCAGGTGATCGCCGCGCAGAACGAGGCGTTTCCATCGCCACTGGTCACGTGGCATGCGGCGCTCGAACTGTTTGCCGATCCGTTCTACCGCAACAGCCCCAACGACCAGGGCATCGGCTGGAACGTGCTGGCATCGCTGCAGCGCGTGGCGATCGGCTTCGGCCTGGCGGCACTGATCGGGATTCCGCTGGGCTTCGTGATCGGGCGCGTGCAGTTCGTCAGCCGCATGTTCGGCCCGATCATCAGCCTGCTCAAGCCCGTCTCGCCGCTGGCCTGGCTGCCGATTGGCCTGCTGGTATTCAAGTCGGCCGACCCGGCGGCGATCTGGTCGATCTTCATCTGCTCGATCTGGCCGATGATCATCAACACGGCCGTCGGCGTGCAGCGTGTGCCGCAGGACTACATGAACGTGGCGCGCGTGCTGAACCTGTCGGAGTGGAAGATCCTCACCAAGATCCTGCTGCCATCGGCGCTGCCGTACATCCTGACCGGCGTACGCCTGGCCATTGGCACCGCATGGCTCGTCATCGTCGCAGCCGAAATGCTGACCGGCGGCGTGGGCATCGGCTTCTGGGTGTGGGACGAGTGGAACAACCTGAACGTGGCGCACATCATCATCGCAATTGCCATCATCGGCGTCGTCGGCCTGCTGCTCGAACTGGCGCTGGTGTCGCTGGCGCGCGCACTGACCCACGAACAAGTGGCTAACTGAAAGGGTTTCGATCATGGACGAACTGCAAAAGAAATTCATCGACATCGCCGGCGTCGAGATGGCGTTTCACACGAAGAAGGGCGTGTTCCAGGCGCTGCAGGGGGTCGACCTGACAGTGCGCAAGGGCGAATTCATCACGCTGATCGGCCACTCGGGCTGCGGCAAGTCGACACTGCTGAACCTGGTCGCCGGGCTGCTCAAGCCGACGGCGGGCGTGCTGATCTGCGCTGGCCGCGAGATCGGCGGCCCGTCACCGGAGCGCGCGGTGGTGTTCCAGAATCATTCGCTGCTGCCATGGCTGACGTGCTACGAGAACATCCACCTGGGCGTCGAGCGGGTGTTTGGCTCACTGGAATCACGCGCGCAGTTGCGCGAGCGGACGATGGATGCGCTGGCGCTGGTGGGCCTGACGAGCGCGGAAACGAAGCGGCCGCATGAAATCTCGGGCGGCATGAAGCAGCGTGTCGGCATCGCGCGGGCGCTGGCGATGCAGCCGAAGGTGCTGTTGATGGACGAGCCATTCGGCGCACTCGACGCGCTCACGCGGGCGCACTTGCAGGACGAGCTGCTCAAGATCGTGGCGGCGACCAAATCCACGGTGGTGATGGTGACGCACGATGTGGACGAGGCAGTGCTGCTGTCGGACCGGATCGTCATGCTGACCAACGGGCCGGCGGCGACGATCGGCGAGATCGTCGCCGTGGAACTCGAGCGCCCGCGAGACCGGGTGGCGCTGGCGCAGGATGCGCGCTATACCGAGCATCGCCGGCAGGTGCTGGAGTTCTTGTACCGCAAGCAGGCGCATCCGGCGGTGGCGGCTTGACTGGTCGTAGGGTGGACGGGTTTCCCGTCCACGCGTTCAACGATCGCCGAATTGCCGAGAATTCAAGCGCATGTTGAACGCGTGGACGGCATAGCCGTCCACCCTACGGTTCTTACACCGCTTTTTTCTTCTGCACATGACGCTGTTGCTGCTTGCGCTGCGTCTGGTTGCGGTTCTGCTTGCCTTCGTGGAGCGCGGTGGCGTCCAGCTTGGCCTGTTCGGCGGTGCGCAGCTCTTCCTTGTCGTCGTGCGCGACGAAGTAATCGTTGGCTTGCGCGTCGACCACCAGCTTGATCGCCGCTTCGTCGGTGAGGTCATACATCTCCGTGAGGAGCGTGGTCACCTCGTCGAGAAAATCTTCATAAGTCATGGTGCGATCATCCTAATGTGTGCGGAACACAAAAAAGCCAACCCGAAGGTTGGCTTTTTTGCTGAATCTTTGGTAGGCCGTGCGGGATTCGAACCTGCGACCAACGGATTAAAAGTCCGCTGCTCTACCAGCTGAGCTAACGACCCGAAGAAGCAAGATTATAGGGGGCGACACGGACGCTGTCAAATGCCGCGCCCGGCGTATCGCATCTCCGTGTCGTTACTTCAGCGACGCCAGGCGATCGCGCGCGGTCTGCGCGGCGCTCGAATCCGGGTACTTTGCCACCAGCGTCTGCAGCGACTTCTTCGCGTTCTTGTTGTCCTTGAGCAGGGCGTAGCTGCTGGCGATATTGAGCATCGCGTCCGGGACCTTCTGGCTGGTGCCGTAGGTGGTCGTGACGACCTGCTGCGCCGCGATGGCCTTCTTGTAGTCGCCCAGTGCGTAGAAGGTGTTGCCGAGCCAGTACTGCGCATTCGAAGCGTACGGCGACTGCGGGTACTGGCGGACGAATTCCTGCAGCGCGACCGAGGCGCCCTTGTAGTCGCCCGACTGGAACAGGGCGGTGGCGGCTTCGTACGCAGTCTTTTCGGTCGGCAGCACTTCGGCCGTCTGGCCGTCGATCATTTCGGCGCGAGGCTCGACCTTCTTCAGGCGGGCGTCGAGGTCGGCGTACAGCTGCTTCTGGCTGTTCTGGGCCTTGGCGACTTCGTTGGCCAGCACTTCGATCTGGCCGCGCAGGCGGGCGATTTCCTGCATCGTCTGCTCGTGCTGGTTGAGCATCTCGATCTGCACCGTCTTGTCCGATTTGCTGTCGATGCGTGCGGTCAGGTCGCGCGTGATGTTGTCGACCTTGGTGCGCAGGTCCAGGATGGCCTTGCGCGCTTCTTCGTCGTCGAACGGGCCGGCGACGGCGTGCAGCGGCATCGACAGGGCCAGCACGAGGCATGCGAGGCGGGACTTGGACAGTTTGAGCATAAGCGTTGTGTTCTTTCTACTAAGCCAGTGACTTCGGCGGTTGCTGAGATAAAACAAGGGGCGGGTAGCAGTCTGCACTGCGTCCCGCCCCCTGTCAATCGAACCTGTCCGGCTTGTTCAGCCGAATCGATTATTGATAGACGATGTCTGCGCGGCGGTTTTCAGCCCACGATTCTTCGTTGCTGCCGGTGGCTTTTGGCTTTTCTTCGCCCAGCGACACGGCTTCGATCTGGCCTTCCGACACGCCCAGCGACGCCATCGAACGACGGACGGCTTCAGCACGCTTCTGGCCCAGGGCCAGGTTGTACTCGGTGCCGCCGCGTTCATCGGTATTGCCCTGGATCAGGACTTTACGCGACGTGTTCTTGGTCAGGAACGCCGAGTGGTTCTGGACCACTGGCTGGCCATCAGCGCGCACGACGAAGCTGTCGTAGTCGAAGTAGATGCTGCGCTTGGCCAGAACGCCTTGTGGGTCGTTCAGCGGATCGACGCTGCCGGTCTGGACCGGGTTGATGTCGCGTGGATCAGCAGCTGGCGCTGCCGGGGTTGGCGATTTCTCGACGACCGGGGTTTCGTTCAGCTTGGTTGGCGACGAGCAGGCGGCCAGCAGGGCTGCGGTGGAAACGATGAAAGCTACACTCTTGAAGTTGCGCATGGATTTTCTCCTGTTATGTTGAGGTTTTACTTCTTACTTCATGAAGGGACCCCAGCTGGGCTCCCGAATGTTTCCCGCTTTGGTTGTCAAGCGTTGCTTGACTCGTCCATCCACAGACACCACGGCCAGCGAGGTGCGACCGCCACCCTTGGTTGCATACATGATGTACTTGCCGTTAGGCGAAAAACTCGGTTCCGTGGCCCCATCGGCCAGGCGCAGTTCCTGGCCGCTGGCCAGGTCCATCGCATATAAGGAGTAAGCGCCGCCGCGCTGCGAAATCCAGGCCAGCGTCTTGCCGTCGGACGACACGCGCGGGCTGATGTTGTAGCTGCCATTGAACGTCACACGGGTGGCGTTGCCGCCGGCTGCGCTCATTTTGTAGATCTGCGGGCCACCGCTGCGGTCGCTCGTGAAATAAATGGTCCGGCCGTCGGCCGAATATTGTGGCTCGGTGTCGATCGCCGGGTTGTTGGTCAGCCGCTTGTGGCCGGTGCCGCCCGAATTGACCGAGTAGATCTCGGTATTGCCGTCCTTCGACAGGGCCACGGCCAGCGTCGAGCCGTCCGGCGACCACGATGGCGCCGAGTTGTTGCCCTTCTGGTTCGAGATCACGTTGCGGCGACCCGTCATCAGGTCTTGCAGATACACGACCGGCTTGCGGTCTTCCATCGAGACGTAGGCGACTTTCGAGCCGTCCGGCGACCACGATGGCGAAATGATCGGTTCCTTGCCCTGGGTGGCGATGACTTCGTTCTCGCCATCGGCGTCCGACACGGCCAGCACATAGCGCTTGGCGCCGCTGTCGGCCTTGACGTAGGCGATGCGGGTCGAGAAGATGCCGCGCACGCCGGTCAGCTTTTCATAGACGTCATCGGCAATGCGGTGCGCCTGCAGACGCGTGTAGCGGGGCTGGACTTCGCCGCCCATCTGCGAGATTTCGCCGCCCTTGACGGTGTCCATCAGCTTGTAGCGGATGGCAAAACGGCCATCCGGTTGCTTGGACACGCTGCCGACCACGAGCGCGTCGGCGCCGCTGGCCTTGAAGGCAGCCAGGTTGATGCTGCCAGCGTCGCGGTCGCTGATGACCTGGCCGGCGTCGATGACCTTGAACACGCCACTGCGCTCGAGGTCGGCGCGGATGACGGCCGAGACCTTGTCGGGTGCGACGGATTCGTCGGCGAAGGCCGCAATGGCGACCGGAATCTGGTTGCTGCCGACACCGGCGATTTCGATTTGCAGCTGCGCATTGGCTGCCGATCCCATGGCGAGGGAAGCGCTAAACAGCAGGAAATGGATTTTTTTCATAGTTTCTCTTGTAAAACTGGTTCGAACCGAATCAATCGTAATCGCGCATCGAGAAATTCACGTCTAGCGTACGCTCTACCGTCCCGTCCTTCTTTTTGGGCAGTGGCGATGCTTTCTTGATACCATTTTCCACTGCCCTGTCAAATTCTGGCACACCGCTGCTTTTCACCAACCTGACCGACATGATTTCACCGGTCGGCAACTGGTCGACACGGAACGTGGCGCGCGGATTGCCCGACACATCGGTGTTACCCGGATAGGCCGTGCTGCTCTTGATGGCCGCCGTGATCGCGGCGATATAACCGCCATCCGATTTCGGGCCCGTCGACTTGGCGGCGCTGCCGCCACTGCCCATCGCGCCAGCCATCCGCTTGAGTTCATCGGCACGCAGCTTCGCGAGTTTGGCGTCTTCGGCCGCGGCCGCCTTGGCCTTGGCCGCGTCCGCTTTCTTCTTGTCGGCAGCAGCCGCCAGCTGATCGGCTTTCTTTTTCTCGTCCGCTTCTTTTTTCTTTTCCGCCGCGGCCAGCGCTGCCGCTTTCTTGTCGGCTTCTTTTTTCTTCTCGTCCGCTTCCTTCTTCGCGAGCAGCTCTTTTTCTTTTTCTTTCAGCTTGCGCTCGGCCTCGTCCTTCTTCTTTTGCTCGGCGAGCTTTTCTTCACGCTCGCGTTTTTCCGCGTCACGCTTCTCGGCCAGCGCTTTTTTCTTCGCTTCCTCGGCCTTGCGTTCCTTTTCGCGCTGCAGCGCGATGTCCGGCGCCGGCGTCGGTGCCGGTTGCTCGACCACCGGTAGCGGTGGCGGCGGTGGCGGCGTGCGCACGGGTTCCGGTTCCGGCGCTGGTTCCGGCTCAGGGGTTGGCTCTGGCTGCACCGTGGGCTCGGGCGGCAACTCGGGCGCGGCGGCCGTCTGCACCGACATGTCCCATACTTCGGCCTCGACCGTGATCGGCGTCTTGGCCGTCCAGCTCACGCCGATCCACAGAAACGCCAGCAACGCGGCGTGCACGGCCACTGCCAGCAGGAACGATGGCAGGCGGCTCGGTTCGGGCGGCACGTGGTACGGTACGCCGGCGTTGTCTGGCTTTATTTCGGGCATATTCTAGGCATCAATGCATCGACATCACTGGGTGGCCAGGCCAACCCGGTTGATACCCATCTTCTTGGCTTCCGAGATCAGTTGGATGACGTCGTCGTATTTGCTCTCGCGGTCGCCCGCGATCAGCACCGGATAATCAGGGTGTTCTTCATGCAGTGCGCGCAGGCGCTGCAGCAGGGCAGAGCGGTCGGCCACGTCTTCCTGCGCCACGCGTCCCTTGCCCTGCACGCCGATCGACAGGCGATTTTCGGGCTCGATCGAAATCTGGATATAGGTGTCCGGCGGCAGCGCCGATTTCTCGGCGCGCGGCAGGTTCACTACGCTCGGCGCCTGGTTGGCCGGCACTGCCATGAAAATAATGAGCAGCACCAGCATCACGTCGATGTACGGCACGACGTTGATCTCGGACTTCAACTTGCGGCGACGTCCGCCGCGCATGCTGCTGGAAAAGGCCATGGACAGTCTCCCCCGATCAGCGCGACTGGCGCTGGAGAATGTTCGAGAATTCTTCGACGAAGCTCTCGAAGCGGTTGGCCAGGCGGTCGATATCGTGCGTGAAGCGGTTGTATGCCACCACGGCCGGGATTGCAGCGAACAGGCCGATGGCGGTGGCGATCAGTGCTTCGGCAATACCGGGCGCGACGATCGCCAGCGTGGCTTGCTCGACGCTGGCCAGGCCGCGGAATGCGTTCATGATGCCCCAGACGGTACCGAGCAGGCCGATGTACGGCGAGACCGAACCGACCGACGCCAGGAAGTTCAGGTGCGATTCCAGGGCATCGAGTTCGCGCTGGAACGAGGCGCGCATCGCGCGGCGGGCGCCGTCGAGCACCGAGTTCATGTCGAGCGTTTCGCGCGAGGCTTGCTTGCCCTTGATGAATTCACCCATGCCGGACTCGAAGATGCGGGCCAAGGCGCCGCTCTGGTCGCGCTGGCTGCTGGCGCTCTGATGCAGCGTGTGCAGATTGCCGCCGGCCCAGAAGGTGCGTTCGAACTGCTCGGTCTGCGCACGCGCGGCGCGGATCGCGAATACCTTGCGGAAGATGTAGGTCCAGCTCACGATCGACAGCAGCAGCAGCAAGGCCATAATCAATTGCACCAGCACGTGGGCATTGCCGATCAGGGCGACGAATGAAAGGTCTGGGGTGACGGTCATGGGCGAATTATCTAGGAATGGATTCAGGCGGCACGCATTTTAGCAGCCACGTGGTCGGGCAAGGGGCGTGGGCGCATTGTGGCAATATCGACACAACACACGGTCACGCTGGCCGTATTGAGCAGGGTGTCACCGCGCCAGGCCTGCTGCAGGAACTGGACCGATGCGCGGCCCAGCCTGGCGACGCTGGTCTGGATCGTCAACTGGTCGTCGAGGCGCGCCGAAGCGTGGTAGTCGAGCGTCACGTTCTTGACGACGAAGGCGGTGTTGTCCGCATCGAGCAGGGCTTGCTGCTGCACGCCAAGCGCGCGCAGCCATTCGGTACGGGCGCGTTCAAAGAATTTCAGGTAGTTGGCATAGAAAACAATGCCGCCAGCGTCGGTATCTTCGTAATACACCCTGACTGGCCAGTTAAATACTGAAGACATTGTTACTGCCGATACATGAACATGAGAAACATTCTACGCGAGTTTCCTTCTCGATATGTCCGCTAAAGAACATTGAGCGCGGAAAATACTTACGTAGCCCTCGCACGAAATCGTGCTTTTGGGCAGTAGTAGACTTGAAGCGTAGCAAAAAGACCAATCACTGTAACATTTTCTCACAAATGGCGAACGCGCTTCTGGTTGGCCTGGTCGACACCCGCGCGGAGGCCCGAGCAGGTGTCGCTTGCATCAGGCACGCTTGATCGTGAATGGCGAGAAGCCCTGGCAGGTCGGCATCAGTTCGATGCTGTTGACGTTCACGTGCGGCGGCAGCGTGGCGATCCAGTAGGCGGTATCGGCAATGTCCTTCGCGCTCAGTGGCGTCGTGCCTTCGTACACCTTGGCCGCAGCCGAATCGTCGCCCTTGAAGCGCACGTTCGAAAACTCGGTGCCACCGGACAGCCCCGGCGCCAGATTGGTGGCGCGCACGCCCGTGCCGACCAGGTCGGCGCGCAGATTGAGCGTGAACTGTTCGACGAAGGCCTTGGTGGCGCCGTACACATTGCCACCCGGGTAAGGGTAGTGGCCGGCGGTCGAGCCGATATTGATCACCAGCCCGCTGCCGCGCGCGACCATGTCGGGCAGTACCAGACGGGTCATCGTCACCAGGCCCTTGCAATTGGTGGCGATCATGGTGTCCCAGTCGTCCAGCGGCACTTCGTGCGCCGGCACCGTGTTGAGCGCCAGGCCGGCATTGTTGATCAGCACATCGATCCCTTTCCAGTCGGCTGGCAAGCCGGCCAGCGCCGCCTCGATCGATGCGCGGCTGGTGACGTCGAGCGTCACCGGCAGGGCGGCGTCGCCCAGCTCCGCGGCCAGATCGGCGATGCGATCGGTGCGGCGGGCTGCCAGGATCACGCGATGGCCGTGCGAGACGAAGGTGCGCGCCATTTCGGCGCCGAAGCCGGCCGAGGCGCCGGTAATGAGGACGATCATGATGAATCCTTAAGGTGGGCAATGAGTGCGCGGTGAGACAGCTGAGCAAGAACGCAAAATTGTAGCCGAAATGACCAGCGGGTCGCGGCGGGCGGCCCATTCCCCGCTTTCCTTGCCCTTCAATGGGGAGTTCAGTACAATTTGCGGACTTTACGTCTCACGTAACTGGCGAAACACCGCACGAGCGCCACCGATTGGTGCGCAGCGCGGCAAAGGTGGGTACCCACCGGGGAACGTGAGACGCCATACGCCGTTCGCCTGGGCAGCCATCAACCGGTACGCGTTCGATCGCGGCTGCCCGCGCCCTTTGGCTCCCGCACCCGCACACAGCGCCGCTCGTTGCCTGGAATACTATCGATTGGAGTTTTACATGTTTGCTAAAGACCATACGCTGGCCAATGTCGATCCGGATCTGTGGAATGCCATTCAGAAGGAAAACGTCCGTCAGCAAGACCACATCGAGCTGATCGCGTCCGAGAACTACACCTCGCCAGCCGTCATGGAAGCGCAGGGCTCGCAACTGACCAACAAGTACGCCGAAGGCTATCCGGGCAAGCGCTACTACGGTGGCTGCGAATACGTCGACATCGTCGAGCAACTGGCCATCGACCGCCTCAAGCAATTGTTTGGCGCGGAAGCCGCCAACGTGCAGCCGAACTCGGGTTCGCAGGCGAACCAGGGCGTGTTCTTCGCCGTGTTGAAACCAGGCGACACGATCATGGGCATGTCGCTGGCCGAAGGCGGTCACCTGACCCACGGCATGCCGCTGAACATGTCCGGCAAGTGGTTCAACGTTGTCTCGTACGGCTTGACCGCTGAAGAAGACATCGACTACGAGGCCCTTGAGCGCCAGGCGCACGAGCACAAGCCGAAGATGATCATCGCCGGCGCGTCGGCGTTCTCGCTGAAGATCGATTTCGAGCGCATCGCCAAGGTCGCCAAGGCAGTCGGCGCCTATTTCATGGTCGACATGGCCCACTATGCCGGCCTGATCGCTGCGGGCGAGTACCCGAACCCGGTGCCGTTCGCCGACTTCGTCACCTCGACCACGCACAAGTCGCTGCGCGGCCCGCGTGGCGGCATCATCCTGATGAAGGCCGAGCACGAGAAGATCATCAACTCGGCCATCTTCCCTGGCATCCAGGGCGGCCCGTTGATGCACGTGATCGCCGGCAAGGCCGTCGCGTTCAAAGAGGCGCTGACGCCCGAGTTCAAGACGTACCAGCAGCAGGTCGTCAAGAACGCCAAGGCACTGGCCGACACGCTGACCGCGCGTGGCCTGCGCATCGTGTCAGGACGCACCGAATCGCACGTGATGCTGGTCGACCTGCGCGCCAAGAACCTGACCGGCAAGGAAGCCGAAGCGATCTTGGGCCAGGCACACATGACCTGCAACAAGAACGGCATCCCGAACGACCCGCAGAAGCCGTTCGTCACGTCGGGCATCCGCCTGGGCAGCCCGGCCTTCACGACGCGTGGCTTTGTCGAAGAAGACGCCGTCACCGTGGGCAACCTGATCGCCGACGTGCTGGACAACCCGCACGACGCCGCGACCATCGAGCGCGTCAAGGGCGAAGTCAAGAAGCTGACCAGCAAGTACCCGGTCTACGCTGCCTGATTTGCTGCTCTGCCTTCGCGGGCCGGTTCGCCGGCCCGGTAGTCGTCCCACGTAGTCTTGCAGCCCCGGCGCCATGAAATGTCCCTTTTGTCAGCATGAAGATACACAAGTCCTCGATACCCGCGTATCGGAGGAAGGGGACGCTATCCGGCGCCGGCGCCGCTGCGGCAAGTGCGACAAGCGCTTTACCACCTATGAGCGCATCGAACTGTCGATGCCGATCATCGTCAAGAAAAACGGCAGCCGCACCGAGTTTGCGTCGTCGAAGCTGCGCGGCAGCCTGATGCTGGCATTGCGCAAGCGGCCCGTGGCAGCCGAAGCCATCGACAAGGCCGTTGCCTCGATTGAAGAAAAGCTGCTCACCAGCGGTCTCCGCGAAGTCGATACCGGCCATGTGGGCGAGCTCGTGATGCAAGAGCTCAAGGGCCTCGACAAGATCGCGTATATCCGCTTCGCGTCCGTCTACAAGAATTTTGAAGACCTGGATTCCTTCCAGGCAGCGCTGGCCGAAGTCGGGCATCAGCACAAACTCGACAACTAATCCCTTCCCGAGGTTCCCCGAACGGCGCGGCGTACGCTTGCGCCGCCGCACGGGTGCGCGAAGCCGGCCTGATAACGTCAAGGTTCGTTATCGGGAGGCTCGCATGCGTCACCAGTCTCAGTGCGGTTTCACGCTCATCGAAGTGCTGGTGGCGCTGTTCGTGCTCGCCATCGGTGTCGTCGGCGCCGGCGCGGCGCACCTGGTGGCCGAGCGCACGCGCCAGCAGGCGGCCTTGACGGCCGAAGCGGCCCAGCTCGCCAATTCGCTGGCAGCGCGCATGAACGCCAATGCGCCGCTGGCCAGCCTGCCCGATGCGGGCAATCCCTATCTGTCGCTCGACTACGACGCCGTCGCCGACGGCCCGCCCGTCGCCGCCGCTGCGTGCTTCGGCAGCGCCGCATGCGATCCGCTGGCGCTGGCGGCGTTCGACCTCGATGAGACGCGCCTGCTCGTGCACGGGCGCTTTCCCGGCGGGCGCATTGCCGTCTGCCGCGATGCGGCGCCGTGGGATGCCGGCAGCCACCGCTATCAATGGGCATGCAGCGGCGGGGCGCAGGCGGGGGTGGCGATCAAGATCGGCTGGCACGGCAACGATGACCTGCCGGCGTTCGTGCTGATGGTGGCGCGATGACGCGCGACCGGCACCTTCGCGCGCGCCAGCCGGGTTTTACCATCGCCGAGTTCATGGTGGCGATGGTGCTCGGCCTGGCCGTGCTGCTGGCGGCTGGCTCGCTGCTGATCGGCGCGACGCGGGCGCACGCGACGCTGCTCGAAGCGGCCGAGATGGACGACGCCGGCCGCTATGCACTGGATGCGCTGGCACGCGCCGTGCGCCTGGCCGGCCACGTCGACTGGGCGGCGCACCCAGTGCCAGACCCGGCAGTCCCGGCTGCCATTGCCGGGCTGGATGCGGCCTCGCTGACCTATGCCGGCGCCGGGATCGATGCGCCGCTGCCGCTTGCCGTCAACGGCAGCGACGTGCTGGCGCTGCGCTTTGCCGGCACCGGTGCGCCACCGGATGGCGATGGCGGCACGCTCGACTGCGCCGGCTTTCCGGTCCATCGCGACCAGGAAGGGGGGAGCATTTTCTATGTCACGCGCAATGCGCAGGGCGACGCCGAACTGCGCTGCAAATACCGGGGCGCCGGCAGCTGGTCGTCCGATGCGGTGGCAGGGCATGTCGACAGCTTCCAGGTGCTGTACGGGCTCGATACCGATGGCGATGGCGCGCCCAACCGGTACGTGAACGCCAGCGCGATCCGGGCGCTGGATGCGGCGCTCGTGCTGGCCGGGTCGACGCTGGATGAGCGTGACGCCGACCTGCGCACGCGCAGTCACTGGAAGCGTGTCGCGAGCGTGCGTGTGGGCCTGCTGCTGCACGGCCCGCGCCAGGCTGCCGGCAGCGGTGCGAGCCTGGTGCACTGGTTGTTCGGGCCGGGCTACGACGGGGCGCTGGCTGCCGCCGATCCGGGTGCCAGGCTGGCGGCGGCTGACCTCGACAGCGAGGGCGATGCGCGCATGCGCAAGGTGTATGGCGCGGTGATTGCGTTGCCGATTGCGTTGCCTGTGTTGCCGTCGGCGCCGCCCGCTGTACCGCCCGCCGGGCCGCCCGCGTCGCCACCCGCAGGGCCGCGCGCTGCACCTTCCATCGCGCCGTCCGTGGCCGCGCCTTGAGCCGGGCATGCGCAATCGACGTTCACCCAACCCCCGGCGCCAGGCAGGCATCGCGCTCATCACTGCGCTCGTCCTGATGCTGGCGGTGCTGATGACGGGCATTGCGTCAGCGCGTGGCGCGCTGCAAGGCACGCGGGGCGCTGCGTACGAACGCGATCGCGTGCTGGCGATGCAGATGGCCCAAGCCGCCCTGGTCGATGCTGAACACGATATCGACGGCGGCGCGGCGCCGGGATCGGCGCGCGCCAATGCGATCGTCGGTGGCAGCGCGGATGCGTTCATCGGTGGCTGTCTCGGCGCCCGCCCGTATAGCGGCCTGTGCGCGCACGACGCCGACCCCAACCGCCAGCTTGCCCGACTGGCCGCTGATGACGGGCCGGGTATCGGCTTCGGCACCTTCACCGGCGCCACGCTGCCGACGGGCGAGGGCGGCTTGCCGCTCGCGCTGCCGCGCTACCTGATCGAACTGATGCCGGCCTCCGGCGAAGGGCAGCTGTACCGCATTGCCGCGCACGGCGCCGGCAGCATGCCAGGTGCCCAGGTCGCGCTGCAGGCCTATTACCGCAAACCACCCGATGGATCGCGCGGCCGGCGCGTCGGCTGGCGCGAGGTCGGCAACTGGTCGACACTGGTTGCCGCCGCAGCCGACTGAGCCACCAGAGCACACAGGAGAACACTGCATGACACGGGATCGCAAGAAGGGCTTCACACTGATTGAACTGCTGGCCGTGCTGGCGATCATCGGCATCCTGACATCGGTTGCGTATCCGTCGTATGCGCGCCAGATCGTCAAGGCACGCCGGGTCGAGGCCCAGCTGGCGCTGCTCGAGCTGATGCAGCGCCAGGAACAATATCGCGCGCAGCATCACACGTATGGCGCGTTCTCGATGGCCGCCAGCGCTGCCGATACGGGCCAGTTTCGCACCTGGCTTGGCAACAGCGCCGCCGCCAGCGCGTATGAGCTTGACGGCGACGCCTGTCCGGGCCAGCCAGTTGCTGCGTGCATCCTGCTGCGCGCGCGGCCGGGCACGGCCAACGTCAACGCTGCTTTTGCCGATCCCGAATGCGGCACGCTGACGCTGGACAGCACCGGGGCGCAGGGCGCCAGCGGTGCATCTGCGCGCTGCTGGCCATGACAACCCCCGTCGTGAAGTCGCTGCCCCGATCCGCCCCGCGAGCCCGCTGCAGCGGCGTGTCGCTGGCCGAACTGGCCGTGGTGCTGGGCATGGTGGCCATCACGGCGGCGCTGGCGGCCCCCGGCCTGCACCGGATCGTGCAGGGCCAGGAACTGCGCGTGGCTGCCAGCGACCTGTACAGCGCAGTCCAGCTGGCCCGCTCGCAGGCGATTGCCCGCAACGAGCCGGTCATCCTCACGTCCAATGACACAGCCGGCATCGACTGGTCGCGCGGCTGGACCGTCTACGTCGACCGCGACAACAATCGCCAGGCGGGGGCTGGCGACGAGATCCTGGCCGTGCGCGCCACGCTGGCGCAGGGCGTGCAGGTGAGCTATTCCTTTGCCAGCGCTGCAGCCCCGCAATACATCGCCTACAATGGCGCGGGGCGCAGTTGCAGCGATACCAGCAGCGCCGCCGCGCGGCCGGGCACGCTGTCGCTGTTCCACGGCGGCGGGGTACGCCGTATTAAAATCAATATGCTTGGTCGCCCGCGCCTGTGCAACCCGGCCCGTGACGCCGGCTGCGACGGCGCCGCCGCACCGCCCTGAAATGAGCCTGCAAACAAGCCTGAAGCAAGCCGAAAACCAGCGCATGCCACAACGCGCATCGATGAAAGACCACGTGACCCACGACAGCCGACCCATTCTCAACGACACCGAAGGCATGGCCGCGGCGCTGGCCTGGGCGGCGCGCGGCATGTTCATCACGGCGCCCAATCCGCGCATCGGCTGCGTCATCGTCAAGGATGACGTCGTCATCGGCGCCGGCCACACGCAGCCTGCCGGCCAGGCGCACGCCGAAATCCAGGCACTGCGCGACGCCGCCGCACGCGGCAACGATGTGCGTGGCGCCACCGCCTACGTCACGCTCGAACCCTGCAGCCACCATGGCCGCACGCCGCCGTGCTCGGAGGCGCTGATCGCCGCCGGCCTGGGCCGCGTGGTCGCGGCGATGGTCGATCCCAATCCGCTGGTCGCCGGGCGCGGCCTGGCGCAGCTGGAAGCGGCGGGCATCGCCGTGCGCTCCGGGATCATGGCGCGCGAAGCGCAGGAACTGAACATCGGCTTCTTCTCGCGCATGGTGCGCGGCTTGCCGTGGGTGCGCCTGAAAGTGGCCGCCAGCCTGGACGGCGCCACGGCGCTGGCGGGCGGCGAAAGCCAGTGGATCACGGGCCCCGATGCGCGCGCCGACGGCCATGCGTGGCGCGCGCGCGCCAGCGCGATCGTCACCGGCTTCGGCACCGTCAAGGCCGACAACCCGCAGCTCACCGTGCGCGGCCTTGCCACGCCGATGCAGCCGCGCCGCGTGATCGTCGACAGCCGCCTGGAGATCGATCCCGATGCCCACATCCTGCAGGGCGAGCCGTGCTGGCTCGTCGCGGCGGCCGGGCAACCGGGCGACGAGAAAGCCGCCGCCTTG
Source organism: Telluria sp. ZT3P26 (assembly GCF_059686035.1). Classification (NCBI taxonomy): domain Bacteria; kingdom Pseudomonadati; phylum Pseudomonadota; class Betaproteobacteria; order Burkholderiales; family Oxalobacteraceae; genus Telluria; species Telluria sp. ZT3P26. The sequence continues at coordinate 260,050 of NZ_JCASII010000005.1, forward strand.
CGCGCCGCTGGCCACGAAGTGCTGTACCTGCCGAATGCCCATGGCAAGGTCGACCTGCCGGCGCTGATGCGCGAACTGGGCCGGCGCGAAGTCAATGAAGTGCATGTCGAAGCGGGCAGCAAGCTCAATGCGTCGCTCGTGCGCGAAGGCTGCGTCGACGAATTGCTGGTCTATTTGGCGCCCAGCCTGATCGGCCCGGGGCAGGGCATGTTCGACCTGCCGCCGCTCACGCAACTGACCGAACGGCGCCAGTTGCGCTTCCACGACGTCACGCGCGTGGGCGACGACCTGCGCATCCTGGCCCGCTTTGCCGAAGCTGCCCAATCATCCTCTGCTACCCCCAACAAGGAATAACGTCGTATGTTTACTGGAATCGTCGCCGCTGTCGGCACCATCACTTCCGTCGCGCCGCTGGCCGGCGGCCTGGACGCCGGCGTGCGTCTCGCCATCGATGCCGGCCCGTTGCCTCTGGCCGACGTGGGCCTGGGCGACTCGATCGCCATCAACGGCGCCTGCATGACCGTCACCGAAAAGAGCGCCACCGGCTTCACGGTCGATGTCTCGCGCGAAAGCCTGAACAAGACCGTGGGCCTGGACGCGCCCGGTGAAGTCAATCTCGAGAAGGCACTGACACTGGCCGAGCGTCTGGGCGGGCACCTGGTGTCGGGCCACGTCGATGGCCTGGGCGTCGTGCACAGCTTCGAGCCGGTCGGCGAATCGCGCGAACTGATCATCGATGCGCCGCACGAGCTGGGCAAGTTCCTGGCCTATAAAGGTTCGATCGTCGTCAACGGGGTCTCGCTGACGGTCAACCGGGTGCACGACCTGGAAGAGGGCGGCCAGAAAGTCTGCCGCTTCTCGATCAACCTGATCCCGCACACGATCGAAGTCACCACGCTGCGGCACCTGGCCGCCGGTTCGCGCGTCAATCTCGAGATCGACCTGATTGCGCGCTACGTCGAGCGCATGCTGGCGGCCACCACCGCCAGGTAATCGAGCACGCGGTTTGATGCCACCGGCTTCGTGAAGTGCGCGTCGAAGCCGGCGGCGCTTGAGCGCGCCAGGTCGTCCGGCGCGCCCCAGCCGGAGACGGCAACGATCGCGCAGCGCTCGAGCCCGGCGATCTGCCGCAGGCGGCGCGCCACCTCGTGGCCCGACATGTCCGGCAGCCCGATATCCAGAAACGCCACGTCCGGCAGGCATTGCGCCGCCATCTGCAGCGCCTGCTGGCCGTCATGGGCAAGCGTGACGTCGTGGCCCTCCATCTCGAGCAGTATCGACAGCGTCTCTGCCGCATCGACATTGTCGTCCGTGACGAGAATGCGCAGCGGCCCGACCGGCGCGCCCTGCGCTGCTGGCGCGTTGCCAGGCGCAGGTGCCACTGCCGCCTGATCGAGCGCGAGTCTGACCACGAATGTGCTGCCCTTGCCGATGCCGTCGCTGTGCGCGCTGACGGCGCCGTCGTGCAGGGCAATCAGCTGGCGTACCAGCGACAGGCCGATGCCCAGGCCGCCCTGCGCGTGCTTGCGGTTGCTGCCTACCTGGCTGAACATCTCGAACACCGATTCCAGCGACGCGGCCGGAATGCCGACGCCGTTGTCGGTCACGGTAATGACGGCGTCGGCCCCATCCTGCGTCACGCGCAGCGACATCGCGCCGCCCGGTGGCGTGTACTTGGCTGCATTGGTCAGCAGGTTGCCGACCACCTGCGCGATGCGGGTGGCGTCGGCCAGCACCGGCAGCGGGGCAGCATTGAGCTGCAGATCGAATGCGTGCTGCTTCTGTTCGATCAGCGGCAGGCTGGTCTCGACCGCGTCGGCCACGATCGCATTGAGGTCGACGCGGGTTTTGCGGATCTCCACCTTGCCATTGGTGACGCGTGCGATGTCGAGCAGGTCGTCGATCAGGTGCGCGAGTTGCCGGACCTGGCGCTCCATCATGCTCCGGACGTTGGCAATGGCGCCGGCGTCAGCGGGCCCGATACGCATCAGCTCCAGGCCCGTCAATAGCGGCGCCAGGGGATTGCGCAGTTCGTGCGCCAGCACGGCCAGAAATTCGCTCAGGTTGCGGTTGGCCCTGGCCACTTCGTCGAACAGCTCGCGCTGCCGGGACTCGGCCAGGCGCAGGGCCGCCTCCGTGCGTTTGAAGGCGTCGATGTCGGTGACGATGGCCACGTGGCCGCGGGTGACGTTGTCTCGCCCCTTGAGCGGTACGGCGGCCACCTGGGTCCAGATCTCGACGCCATCGTCGCCCAGGTAGCGCGCTTCGATGCCGGGCACGACGCGTTCGCCGCGCGCCGCGCGCGCGCCGGCGAAATCACGGCGCTCCACAAGCCGGCCATCATCATGGAACGCGGTCCAGCGCATATAACGCTCCTCGTCCAGCGACGGCAGCACGCCGGTGGGCAGGTAGCGGTGCATTGCCTGGTTTGACAGCAGCAGCTTGCCGTCCTGGCCGGCCACGGCCACGCCCACCGGCAGGGCGTCGAACATCGTCACGAGCGTGTCGCGCGTTTCGTGCAGCGCCTGTTCGGTTCGTTTGCGGTCGCTGATGTCGAGCACATTGCCGACAAAACCCAGGAAGTCGCCGTTCGCCGCAAAGCGCGGCTGCCCGGTCGCGATCACCCAGCGGTAGCCGTCGACGGCATGCCGCAGGCGATGCTCCATGCTGAATGGCGCGCGGCGCGCATTGGCATCGACGACCGTGTGCAGCGCCGCGTCGCGCTCGTCGGGATGCACTGCCGCCGTCCAGCCGAACGCCAGGCTCGTCCCCTTGTCCTGGGCCGTGAATTCGTGCCAGGCGCGCGACAGGAACGAGAGTCTGCCATCGGGCTCGGTCACCCACAGCATGGCCGGCGCGGCATCGGCCAGGTCCTGGAAGCGCGACTCGCTGCGCGCCAGCGCCCGTTCGGCCAGGCGCCGCTGCAGGATCGCGGCGGCCTGGTTGGCGGCCACGCCCAGCAGCAGGCGCTCGTGCTCGGACGGAAAGCCGGCGCGCCGCGCGCCGATGACCACGACGCCGGGATCGCTGCCGATGCCGAAGCGGGCGGTGCCGAACTGCAGCGGCGCGTCGTCGTTTTGCAGTTCGCCCGACTGCATGGCGGCATCGAGCGCCGCACGCGCGGCGGGCAGCAGGCTGTCAGTCGCGTCGCGCCGGACGCGGATGATTTCCAGTGCATCGGTCTCGCCCTTGCCCGGCAGGTGGATACCGACCAGGTCCAGGTTCAGCGTGCTGAGAAGGACGCCAGCCAGGCTGTCGATGACGCCTTCCGGCGGAAGGTCGCCCCAGACGGCTGGCAGGGTGGTCATGGCCACCAGGTCGCGCGTGGTCTTGCGCAGGCGGTCGATTTCGGCGCGGTACTCGTCGGGTGAATGCATGCCGCAGCGCCCGCCTATTGCGCAGCGCTGGCCGGCGCTGCGCCTGCCAGGCGACGCGCTGCGAGCTCCTCGAGCATCTCGGCCGGAGGCACGAAGAACGGATTCTCCTGCAGGATGCCGCCGATGATCACCATCGGGTGGGTGCGCAGGATGTCGATCACGACATCGGCGCTGAAATGCGTCAGGTCGTAGGTGCAGACGATCGGGTTGTGGTGCTCAGGGAGTATCTGGTTCAGGCGCGCCTCGTATTCGACGATGTCGTGGGCGTCGGGACGTGAGCCGGGCGACCAGGCCATGTCGGCGATATTGCGCGAGACGGTGCCGGGTGGTGCGTCAGCCGGCGCGATCAGCGCCAGCAGCGTGGCGATCATGCGCTGCTGGTCGAACCTGCCATCCTGCAGATAGGTCTCGTCCCAGGTGTGCACGGCAAGCTGGCCTTGCACCTGGGCGGCGTCAAGGTCCACGCCCGCCTGCGCCAGCCGGGCAAGGTGCATGTCGCGCTGCGCCGGGTTGACGATGTGGGCAGCCAGATCGCCGCGTTCGACGCCTTCCAGGATGAACGGCAGCAGCACGCGGTACTTTTCTTCGTCCGTATGAAAAAAGGCGCAGGCATGGCACGCGTGGGTGAGGGGCTTGCCGGCCAGGTGAACCGGGTTATCGGAAATGCGCATGGTGTTTCACCAGTAGAGCGCCGGTGATGCCTGGCGCCGGCGTTGATCTGTACGTGGGCGGATGCCCGCTGCCACGGCAGCGTGCACGCACAGTATAGACGATGCCCGGCGCCACGCGAACGGTCGTGCGAGGCTCAGGTGCCGGGTGTTGCCGGCACGTCCTGCCTGCCCGTGGCCGGCGCCCTGGCGACGTTCGCGGCCTTGGTGGCCAGCTCGGGATTGAGCACCACCTGCACATAGTTCTTCGTATCGAAGTAACGCCGCGCCGCTGCCTGCACGTCCTGGGCCGTCAGCGCGCCCACCTGCTGCTCGACCTTCAGGATCGACGCCGGATCGGTGCCTTCGGTCAGGCTCGATTGCAGGTTCGCCACCCAGTAGCCATTCTCGCGCAGCGAGCGGCGGTGGTTCTGGATCCAGCCGGATTTGACTTTCTCCAACTCGGCGGCGTCCGGGCCGTTCTCCTGCAGGCGCCTGATCTCGGCAAACGTCGCGGCCACGACCTTGTCGACGTTCTCGGGGCCGGTCGGCAGGTTGATGCCGATTGAGTAGTTCCCATACGGGATCTTGCTGAGCGCACCGCTGGCGCCGCCGCCGTAGATCATCGCCATCTTCTCGCGCAGCACCTCGATGATGCGCAGATTGGTCACTTCGATCAGTGCCGACAGGCGCAGCTGCTCGGCTTCGGAAAATTCGGCCGGGCCCGTGAAGTTGATCGAGATCGTGCTTTTCGGTTCGGTACCGCTGCGCACCTCGCGCTTGACCACGCCGGTGACCGGGCGCAGGCCCACGTCGCGAAACGCCACCGGCACCGCGGGCGTCGGCAGGGTGCCCAGATAGCTCGTCAACAGCGGGCGGATCGCCTTTTCGTCGAAGCTGCCCACCAGGATGAAGGTCATGTCCTTTGCGCTCGAGAAGCGCTGGCGGAAGATGGCAATGCTGCGATCGAGGTCGATCTTGGCATACTCGTCGGCCTCGAGCGAGCGCGGGGCGCGCGGGTGATTGCCAAACAGCGCCGACACCACGGCGTCGCCGAAGCGCCGGCCCGGCTGGCCGCTGGCGTTGCGTGCGATTTCGGCCTGCTTGTCGATATATGCGTGGAACAGGTCTTCGTCGCGGCGCACGCCGGCGAACTTCAGCCACAACAGCTGCAGCATCGTCTCGATATCGGTCGCGCCCGACGCGCCCGCGATGACGTCGGTGTAGCTGCCCAGGCCCACGGTCACGCCGGCCGCCTTGCCGGCCAGGATCTTGCGCATGTCCAGCGGCGTGAAATCCTTCACGCCCATGCTGGCCACGATCGCGTTGGAAAAGCGCGCATTGAGGATGTCCTGGTCGGGGAACAGGCTTTGGCCGCCCGGACGCGCCGCGCTCAGGACCACCTGGTCATTCAGGAAGTCGGTGGGTTTCAGGATCACCTTCACGCCGTTCGACAGGGTAAGGCGCGTCAGGCCCAGCGCCTTGTCGTGCTCTTCGTGCGTGATCGTGCCGGGTTGCGCCGGCCGTTCCATCAGGCGCGCCGCCAGCAGCTTTTCATCATACGGCGCGACCGGCTGGCGCGCGGCATCGGCCACTGCTGCCAGCAGCTGCGGGCCAGTGGGCGTATCGGGCCGGGCCACGCCCGTGTACAGCACCAGCTTGCCGGAGTCCTTCGGGATCGTGCTGCGCGCGTACGCGTTCATCTCGGCCTGCGTGATGCCGGGCACCAGGTTCTGCACGTAGCGGTATTCGGTTTCGATGCCGGGAATGGCTTCGTCCTGCAGGAAGTTGCGGATGTATTCGGCGGCGTAGGTGCCCGAATCGCTCTTGGCGCGCTCGTTCCAGGCCTGCTCGTAGGTGCGCATCAGGTTTTTCTTGGCGCGCTCGATTTCCTGCACGCCAAAGCCGTGCTGGCGCGCGCGTTCGTTTTCCTGGACCAGCGCCGCGATGGCCGGCTGCGCGCCACGCGGGCCGATGGCGGCCGACGCGTTGTAGGCGCGGTAGCGCGGGGTCAGCTTGCCCAGCGAGCTGCTGGCGCCCAGCCACGGCGCATCGGGCAGTTGCGAGATTTCGGCCAGGCGCGCGCTGAGCATCGAGGCGAACAGGCCCTGCACCAGCTCTTCGCGGTAGGCGCGCACGGTGCCCAGGTCGCGCACCGGCTGCACCGGATAGCGGATCAGCACTGCATTGCCGTCCGCTTCGGGGTCGGTCACGACCAGCGCCTCGGTGTCGGCGCGCGCGGGAATCGCGGCGTAGTCGCGCGGGCGCGGCTTCGCCGGATTCTTCAGGCGCGTGAAATGCTGCTTGACCAGCTTCTCGGCCTGCGCCGGATCGATGTCGCCAACCACGACGACTGCCATCAGGTCGGGCCGGTACCAGTCCTTGTAGAAGCGCTTGAGCGTCTCGGGCCTGAAATTGCGCAGCACGTCTTCGCGACCGATCGGCAGGCGTTCGGCGTAGCGCGAGCCGTTGAACAGGCGCGGGTAGATCTGCTTGCCCATGCGGTCGGCCGCGCCTTTGCCCAGGCGCGCTTCTTCGAGGATGATGCCGCGCTCCTTGTCGATGGCGTCGGTATCGAAGCTCACGCCATGAGCCCAGTCTTCCAGCACCTGGAAGGCCTGGGTGACATTTTGCGGTTTGTCCGTCGGAATCGGCAGGATGTACACGGTTTCGTCGAACGACGTGTAGGCATTCAGGTCGGCGCCGAAGCCCACGCCGATCGATTGCAGGTACGACACCAGCTCGTGCTTGCGAAAGTGGGTGGAGCCATTGAACGCCATGTGCTCGACGAAGTGCGCCAGGCCGCGCTGGTCGTCGTCTTCCAGGATCGAGCCGGCCTTGACGACCAGGCGCAGTTCGAGCTTGCGTTCGGGGCGCGCATTGCGCTGGATGTAGTAGGTCAGGCCGTTGGCCAGCTTGCCGACCTTGACCTGTGGGCCGACCGGGATCACGGCATCGAGCTGCAGCGCATCCATTTTCGAGACGGCTGCCGTTGGCGTACTGACCTGCGGCGCACTGTGCGCCAGCGAGGAAACGCACACCACCGCGGCCAGCCATGCGCCGCGTACAAATTTGTTGCTCATTGGGGGTTCCCGGTGACTTGATCGGTGCATTTTACAGGGCGCGCGCCGGTGCACGGCTGGGCTTAAGGCTGCACTAACGAACGCCGCACCAGAGGATGCGGCGCCAGCACGGCGCTTACAGCTTCACGCAGCCCAGTGCCAGCAAGCCGGCCATCCCGGACGCCGGGATGGGCCGCCCGTACAGGTACCCCTGCATCACGTCGCAACCGAGCGAACCGAGAAAATCGCTCTGGCCGATCGTCTCGACGCCTTCGGCCACCACGGCCAGGGACAGGCCCTTGGCCAGCGCGATGGTGGCCTGGGCGATCGCCGCGCTGCGCTGCTCGCTGGTGATGTTGCGCACGAAGGTCTGGTCGATCTTGAGTTTGTCGAGCGGGAAGCGCGACAGGTAGCCCAGCGATGAATAGCCGGTGCCGAAGTCGTCCAGCGAAAGCGACACGCCCAGCTCGCGCAGTTCGGCCATCTGGGCCTCGGCCGCGCTGCTGTCGCCCAGCATCACGCTTTCGGTCAGTTCGACCTCGAGCCAGCGCGGCGCCAGGCCGCTGTCATTGAGCGCGGCGCGCACCACCGAGACGACGGCGCCGGCCTTGAACTGGTGGGCCGACACATTGACCGCCACGCGCACCGGCGCCAGGCCCGCATCCTGCCAAGCCTTGTTCTGAAAGCACGCCTGGCGCACGACCCATTCGCCGATCGGATGGATCAGGCCCGTGTCTTCGGCCAGCGGGATGAAGTCGGCCGGCGAGACATGGCCGATCTCGGTGCTGTGCCAGCGCAGCAGGGCTTCCATGCCGACCAGTGAGCCGTCCACGCGCGAGACCTGCGGCTGGTAGTGCAGCGCCAGTTCGTCGCGTTCGATCGCACGCCGCAGGCGCGTCTCGAGCGCCAGCCAGCGCAGCGCCTCGGCATTCATCTCGCCCTTGAAGAAGCGAAAGCCATTGCGCCCCGATTCCTTGACGTGCGTGAGCGCCGCATCGGCCGCCTTGAGCAGGTCGCCCGGCGCGTCGCCATCGCGCGGATAAATGCTGATGCCCACGCTGCCGGTGACCACCAGGTCGTGGCCGCCCACGCCATGCGGCTCGGCGACGGCATCGATCAGCTTCTGTGCGCAGTAGATCACGTCATCGGTGTCATCGAAGTCGGTCATGAGCAGCACGAATTCATCGCCCGACAGGCGCGCCACGGTGTCGGTGGGGCCGGCCAGTACGCTGACGCGGCGCGCGACTTCGCGCAGCACGGTGTCGCCGGCCGCGTGACCGAGACTGTCGTTGATGCGCGAGAGCCGGTCGACGTTAAACAGCAGCACGGCGACCTGGCTGGCGTCCTGGCGCGCCGCGGCCAGGGCCTGGCCCACGCGGTCGTTGAACAGCGAGCGGTTCGGCAACTGCGTCAGCACGTCGTGGTTGGACAGGAAATCGAGCTGGTGGTGGGCCGCCTTGAGGGCCGACAGGTCGGTCGACACCGACACATAGGCCGTCAGGTTGCCGGCATCGTCGCGCACCGCGCTGATGCTCATGCTGGCCGGGTAGATTTCGCCGTTCTTGCGGCGGTTCCAGATTTCGCCGCGCCACTGGCCGTCTTTTTCGAGGCAGTTCCACATGCTGGCGTAGAACGCGGCGTCGTGCCGGCCCGAGCGCATGAAGCGCGGGTTGGTGCCCATGACATCGGCTTCGAGGTAGCCGGTGATCGTTTCGAAGGCCGGATTGGCGGCGACGATATTGGCATCGGCGTCGGTCATCAGGATGGCTTCCTGCGTGCTGTCGAATACCTGGCGCGCCAGTTCCAGCCGGTGTTCGCTGTCGCGCAGGGCGGCGTCGGAATCGGCGCGGGCAATGGCCTCGAGCTGCAGCTGCGCCGCGTGGTGCTGCACCACTTCGTACAGGTTCAGGTTCTCGTAGGCGACTGCCAGTTGCGCGGCCAGCGCCGTGGCCCAGCGCTCTTCTTCGTCGGTGAAGGGCGCGGCGCCGTCGGCGCGTGTGCAATACAGCCAGCCAAGCGGATGCTGCAGGTCGTGCACCTGCAGGCCGAGCAGGTGCGCGACGCGCGGATGGCCGGCAGGCAGCGTGGCCAGCAGCGCATCGTCGGATTCCAGGCGCAAGGGTGCGCGGGCGCGCAGCAGCACGCCGGGCAGGTCGTGTTCATCGAGCGCCGTTGGCAGCAGCAGCGCGGCATCGACGCCATGCGTGCTCAGATGGCGCACGCTGCGCTCCGAGCTGCCCAGCAGGCACAGCGCGACACAGTCGGCACCGAGCACGCGCCGCACCGCGTCGACGAACGCTGCGGCCAGCGCCTCGACCCGGCGTTCGCCGACGAGCATCATGCACATGCGTTCGAGTTCGCCCAGGCGCGCGCCCAGGTCGAATGGCAGCGCGCGCTCGCGCTCTTGCGCGCTGGGAGAGGGCGCCGGCGCGCCGCCGGCCACGCCCAGTTCGGCATCGACGGCTTCGAGGATCCGGTGCGGGTCGGCCGGCTTGCCCAGCACCGTGGTCACGCCGCAGCGGGCCGCCATTGCCAGCGTCTCGCGCTCCGAGTAGACGGCCGAGAAGAAGATCACGCGCGTGTGCTGCAGCGCCGGTTCGGCGCGCAGCTGCTGGACGAACTCGTAGCCGTCCATCGTCGGCATCAGGATGTCGGTGATGATCAGGTCGGGCAGCTCGGCGCGCGTGATGGCCAGCGCGCAGGCGCCGTTTTCGGCTTCGAGGATGCGGTACCCGGACAGGCCGAGCAGGGCACTCAGATAACTGCGGTTGCTGGGCCGGTCATCGACGATCAGGATGGTCGCCATCAGTCGGGCCTGCCGCTGGCGTTGGTGCCCTGGGAATGATCGGGATGGACAACCAGCATGGCAACTCCGTCGGAAAGACTGCCGCTGTGAATGGGTAAATACGGCAATAATGTAATAATCATAATCCAGTTGGTTGCAGTCATGCCACGCGCTTGCCACGCGAACGAACTAGCTTAACAATTAACCGACAAGAGGTCACGTGTGGTTGTCTATTGGCAACGCATGGTTGACGACAGGGGCGCGCCGTGCTGGCAATTTGGCCCTCCGGCCATCGGGAATGCCGTTGGGCGCCGGTAAATCCTTTAAAATAGCGGATTACGCAAAACCCCTGTTTCAAGGAATCTGTATGTCCATTTCCAGCACCGAGGAAATCGTCGCCGAACTGCGCGCTGGCCGCATGGTGATCCTGGTCGACGAAGAAGATCGCGAAAACGAAGGCGACCTCGTGCTTGCAGCCGATTTCGTCACCCCCGAGGCGATCAATTTCATGATCCGCCACGCCCGTGGCCTGGTTTGCCTGACCCTGACCGAAGAACGCTGCGACGAGCTGGCCCTGCCGATGATGACGTCGAAAAACGGCACCTCGTTCGGCACCAATTTCACCGTGTCGATCGAAGCGGCCGAAGGCGTCACCACCGGCATCTCGGCGGCCGACCGCGCGCGCACCATCCAGGTGGCCGTCAACAAGGGCACCGTGCCGGACGACCTGGTCCAGCCGGGCCACATCTTCCCGCTGCGCGCCCAGAAGGGCGGCGTCCTGATGCGTGCCGGTCATACCGAAGCCGGTTGCGACCTGACGCAGATGGCCGGCCTGTCGCCGGCCTCGGTGATCTGCGAGATCATCAAGGAAGACGGCACGATGGCGCGCCTGCCCGACCTGATCGAGTTCGCCAGAGAACACGACCTCAAGATCGGCACCATCGCTGACCTGATCCATTACCGCAGCCAGAACGAATGCCTGGTCGAGCGCATTGCCGAACGCGCGCTGTCGACCGAGGCAGGCGAGTTCAGGCTGGTGGCGTTCCGCGACGCGCCCAGCGGCTCGGCCCACCTGGCACTCGTGCACGGCGAGCTGTCGCCTGACAAGGAAGCGCTGGTGCGCGTGCACCAGCCGGTGTCGATCCTCGACCTGCTGGAAAACCGCGCCACCACCCACTCGTGGGACATGGCCTCGGCGATGCGCACGATCAAGGCCAGCGATGCCGGCGTGATCGTGCTGCTCAATTGCGGCGAAACGGCCGAGCAACTGTTTGCGCAACTGGCGCCGCAGGACGCCAAGGGCAGCCGCGCCGGCGCACGCGCCGCGTCGATGGACCTGCGCACCTACGGCATCGGCGCCCAGATCCTGCGCGCGCTGGGCGTGGGCAAGATGCAGCTGCTGGCCAATCCGCGCAAGATGCCGTCGATGACCGGGTTCGACCTGGAAGTGACCGGCTACGTGCCGCGTCCCGACGCCTGAACCATTCAATCCAACTAATACAAGAGGTCAGTCATGACGGTAGGAACTTTTGAAAGCAATATGCAGGGCGAAGACCTGCGCATCGGTATCGTGCAGGCCCGTTTCAACGAGACCGTGGGCAACGGCCTGCTGTCGTCGTGCCTGGCTGAACTGAAGCGCCTGGGCGTGGCCGACGAAGACATCCTGCACGTGACCGTGCCGGGTGCGCTAGAGGTGCCGCTGGCGCTGCAGCGCATGGCTGTCACCGAGCAGTTCGACGCGCTGATCGCGCTGGGCGCGGTGATCCGCGGTGAAACCTACCACTTCGAGCTGGTGTCGAACGAATCGGGCGCGGGCATCACCCGCATCGGCCTCGATTACGGCATCCCGGTCGCCAACGCAATCCTGACCACCGAGAACGATGCGCAGGCAGAAGTGCGCATGGCCGAAAAAGGCGCCGACGCCGCACGTGTCGCCGTCGAAATGGCCAACCTCCTGATGGCGCTGGACGAGCTGGTGCCAGAGGACGAATAACAATAAAGGCAAGAGAACAATGACTGACAAGAATATGCACGCCAACCCGAGCAAGAACCGCACGCCGCGCCACCGCGCGCGCGAGTTCGCGCTGCAGGGTCTGTACCAGTGGCTGCTGAACAATGAGCCGGCACGCATCGTCGCGGCCAATATCCGCAGCGCCCATGGTTTCGACAAGGCCGACAGCGACTTCTTTTCGGCGCTGCTCAATGGCGCGATCAGCACCTCGGTCGAGCTGCGCGAGTCGATCGCCCCGCTGATCGACCGTTCGATCGCCGAGCTGTCGCCAATCGAGCACGCGGTGCTGCTGCTGGGCGCGTACGAGCTGAAGAACCATCCGGAAGTGCCGTACCGCGTCGTGATCAACGAAGCGGTCGAGCTGACCAAGTCGTTTGGCGGTATCGACGGCCACAAGTATGTCAATGGCGTGCTGGACAAGCTGGCCCAGCGCCTGCGTCCGGACGAAGCGGCGGGCGATCAGCGCCGCTGATCGTCTGGCCTGCACCATGTAAAAAGCCACCGTGCGCAAGCCGGTGGCTTTTTTTGTGACGCATCCCGGTAGGGTGGACGGCTATGCCGTCCACGCGTTCAAGCAGTGTTTGCGATGCGCCGACGTGCGTTGAACGCGTGGACGGGGAACCCGTCCACCCTACATAAAAAAACCACCGCCGAGGCGGTGGTTTTAAGAAGCGCGGTCGATTTACAGACCGGCCAACGCGTCCGAGGCAACCACCGGTGCGGTGGCCGCAGTGGTCGCTTCAGGTACTGGCTTTGCTTCCGTCTTGACGCTGTCTGCCTCAGGCTGCTTGCTGACGACGACTGGCGCCGATGTCCGTACCGGCGTATTGCGCTTCATTGCCGGCACGTTCTGGCCTTTCGCGACTTGGTTCAGCAGGCGGTACTCGTTGATGACCTTGGCGCCGTAGCCCTGGTCGCTGTCCATGTCGGCAGCGCCCACATAGGTCTTCAGGCCGCCTTCGATCGAACCGGTGCGCTTGACGTAGTCTTTCAGGATCAAGGCGCCGACACGGATGTTGGCGACGGGATTGAGGGCTGCCTGCTGGCCGCCGACTTTCTCGAACTTGTCATGGTGGACCTTGGCCATCACCTGCATCAGGCCCTTGGCGCCCATCGCGCTTTCGGCGAACGGGTTCAGGCCCGATTCGATGGCCATCACCGCCAGGATCAGCAGCGGATCGAGTTTCAGGTCGTGCGCCGTCAGGTAGGCGGTCGAGACCAGCATATTGGCGGCGTCGCTGGCGACGCGGTAACGCTTCGACAGCCATTTGGTCACGTACTGCTGCTGCCTGGTGTTGCCAAGCGTGGCGGACGACGTGCCCAGGTGCGTGGTTTCAACGGCCACCGTCTGGGCCGTGGCCTGCATTGCCGGTACGACCGTGGCGACCGGTGCTGGCGACATGGCGGCAACGACGACCGGCTCCGGATGCAGCATCTCGGAGACGCGCTTGGCGACGCTGTCGTTGGAGTAGATCAGGGCCATCAGGGCCACTGCGCTGAGACCGAATACAGTCAGGGTAGAACGCGCAGTTTGTACAACACTGCGTGCCGTTTTGGTCACGGACGATACCGTGATGGGCTGGCTGGCCCTGGAATGCATGAACTTTGCGCTCATGATAAAACGATGAAACATCGAATTTCCCCTTGTCGCGGCGAAAAGAAGCCCGTCGTCGCGCCGAAGGCGTTACGTGGGGTGCTCTGGACCGTGCATCAGAAAATCGTTTGTCGCCGCGACGCGGCCGACTAACGCCGTCATTGCCTTGCTTCAGCTGGCTGCCGTCCAACATGGGGACTGGTGCCAGTGGCTCAACAACTGTCTCGGGGGAGTGGGCAGACGCCCGTTGAAAACACTCCTACAATGTCATGTGGGGCCCCGACCCCGTGAATGCATGAGAACAGCTAAAATTGTGTCAAAAAAGGTATCGCTGTCTCATCAAGTAGGACGGATTGTAGGGGCGAGCTTATATCAAGTCAACCCTAGCACGACTGTTCTATATAACTTCCAGTTATTAAAGGGGTACTGATGAGCGTGAAACACTTGTCGAATCAATCACTTGGCGGCGTCGCTTCACTAATGTTCTGCAACCGAAGAAAAGCTTAAAACTTGATGAAATATACAGATTTGCGTGATTTTATGGCCCAACTGGAGCGCATGGGTGAACTCAAACGTGTCGATTTTCCTGTCTCGACGCACCTTGAAATGACCGAAGTGTGCGACCGCACGTTGCGCGCCGAGGGTCCTGCGCTGCTGTTTTCCAAGCCGACCGGGCACACGATCCCGGTGCTGGCCAATCTGTTCGGTACGCCAAAACGCGTGGCGCTGGGAATGGGCGCGAGCGATGTGAGCGAGCTGCGCCGCATTGGCCACGTGCTGGCGCGCCTGAAAGAACCCGAGCCGCCCAAGGGCTTTGCCGACATCATGGGCATGGGTTCACTGGTAAAAGCGGTGTGGGATATGGCGCCAAAAGAAGTCAAGGGCGCGTCCTGCCAGGAAATCGTCTGGGAAGGGCAGGACGTCGACCTGGCGCGCCTGCCGATCCAGCACTGCTGGCCCGGCGATATCGCACCGTTGATCACCTGGGGCCTGGTCATCACGAAAGGCCCGAACAAGAAGCGCCAGAACCTGGGCATCTACCGCCAGCAGGTGCTGGGCCGGAACAAGGTCATCATGCGCTGGCTGGCGCACCGTGGCGGCGCGCTGGACTTCCGCGAGCACGCGCTGACCAATCCGGGCAAGCCGTATCCGATCGCTGTGGCGCTGGGCGCCGATCCGGCCACCATTCTGGGCGCGGTAACGCCGGTGCCCGATTCGCTGTCCGAATACCAGTTTGCCGGCTTGCTGCGCGGCAGCCGCACGACGCTGACCAAGGCGATCGGCAGCGAACTGCGCGTGCCGGCCTCCGCCGAGATCGTGCTCGAAGGCCATATTTACCCGGATGCGAACCACCCGACCGGTTTCGAGCACGCGCTCGAGGGGCCGTATGGTGACCACACCGGCTACTATAATGAACAGGACAGTTTCCCGGTGTTCACCATCGACCGCATCACGATGCGGCGTGACCCGATCTACCACTCGACCTACACGGGCAAACCGCCGGACGAGCCGGCCGTGCTGGGCGTGGCGCTTAATGAAGTGTTCATCCCGTTGCTGCAGAAGCAGTTCACCGAGATCACCGACTTCTACCTGCCACCGGAAGGCTGCAGCTACCGCATGGCGGTCGTACAGATGAAGAAGCAGTACGCGGGCCACGCCAAGCGCGTGATGTTCGGGGTCTGGAGTTTCCTGCGCCAGTTCATGTATACCAAGTTCATCGTGGTGGTCGACGAAGACGTGAATGTGCGCGACTGGAAAGAGGTGATCTGGGCGATCACGACGCGTGTCGATCCCACCCGCGACACGGTGCTGGTTGACAACACGCCCATCGATTACCTGGACTTCGCGTCGCCGATCAGTGGCCTGGGCAGCAAGATGGGCATCGACGCGACCAATAAATGGCCGGGCGAGACCAACCGCGAATGGGGCACGCCGATCGTGATGGCGCCCGACGTCAAGGCGCGCGTGGATGCGATCTGGCAAGAGCTGGGGATCTGATGACCAGGGCCGGCAATGGATGTTCCCGGCCATTTCCCCAAACCGCCAGCGTGCGGTATAATTCGCGCTGGCGGGCCCCTGCGCATTGCGGCATGGTTTACCTGGTCAGGTCGGGAACGAAGCAGCCAAAGCCGTTCACCGCAAGTGCCGCAGATCAGGCTCGCCTCTTTCGTTCTCCTCGCATCACCACGCGTCCGTGGTGTCGGTTTGCCCTCCCTTTCAGCATCACGTTTGCCAGCCCGGCGTCGTCACGTCTGTCATCGGCGTCGCGCGCTGCCGCATCTGCCGAATGTCCGCGGCGGGCGTCATCTGCGGTAAAATCGTGGCATGTCCTATCAAGTCCTCGCCCGCAAATACCGTCCCAAGAATTTCGATACGCTGGTTGGCCAGGAGCACGTCGTCCGTGCACTGAGCCATGCCCTGCGCACCGGGCGGCTGCACCACGCCTATCTGTTCACGGGCACGCGCGGGGTCGGCAAGACCACGCTGTCGCGCATCCTGGCCAAGTCGCTCAATTGCATTGGCCCGGACGGGCAGGGGGGCATCACCGAGCAGCCGTGCGGCGTCTGCGAAGCCTGCGTCGCCATCGATGCCGGCCGCTTCGTCGACTACATCGAGATGGACGCGGCGTCCAACCGCGGCGTCGACGAGATGGCCCAGCTGCTCGAACAGGCGGTCTACGCGCCAAGCAATGCGCGCTTCAAGGTCTATATGATCGATGAGGTGCACATGCTGACGAACCACGCGTTCAATTCGATGCTCAAGACGCTCGAAGAACCACCGCCGCACGTCAAGTTCATCCTCGCCACCACTGATCCGCAAAAGATTCCCGTGACGGTGCTGTCGCGCTGCCTGCAGTTCAACCTCAAGCAGATGCCACCGGGGCATATCGTCGGCCACCTCGAAGACATCCTGGGGCAAGAAGGCGTCACGTTCGAGCAGCCGGCGCTGCGCCTGCTGGCGCAGGGCGCGCACGGCTCGATGCGCGATGCGCTGTCGCTGACCGACCAGGCCATTGCCTATGCCGCCGGCCAGGTCACGCTCGAAGCGGTGCAGGGCATGCTCGGCGCGCTCGACCAGTCGTACCTGGTGCGCCTGCTCGATGCCCTTGCCGCGCAGGACGGCGCCGACCTGATGGCGGTGGCCGATGAAATGGCCAGCCGCAGCCTGTCGTACAACGGCGCGCTGCAAGACCTGGGCACGCTGCTGCACCGCGTCGCGCTGGCGCAATCGGTGCCGGGCGCAGTGCCGCAGGATTTGCCGGAGCTGGCCGACATCATGCGCCTGGCCGGCCTGTTCGAGCCGCAGGAAGTGCAGCTGTATTACCAGATCGCCGTGCATGGCCGTAACGAGATCGGTCTCGCGCCGGACGAATACGCGGGCTTCACGATGACCCTCTTGCGCATGCTCGCGTTTCGCCCCGGGCAGGGCGGCGCCGAGGTCCAGGCCCCGCCTGCCGCCGCACCGATCAACGTGCCAGGCGCTCGCGCCGCTGCCGCCGCGGCAGCCAGCCATGCGGCGGTGACGCCGCGTGCTGCTGCACCGGCGACCGCACCGGCGAGTGCGCCTGCTGCTGCCGCAATGCCGCCGGCACCTGCACCACGTCCGGCGCAGGTGCCGACGACGCCGCCGCCAATGCCTGCCGCACCGACCAGTGCCTCGGCACCCGGCGCGCCGCCGATGACGTCGGCACGGGCCGCGATCAATGCGGCGCTGGAAGCGGCGCGCGCCGGCGCCGGCATGCGCTCGGGCGGCAACAAGCGTCCCGAATCTGCGCCTGCTGCTGCGCCGGCGCCCGCTGCCGACCCTGCACCGCCAGCACCGCCACCGCGGCCTGCTGCACCGGGGCCGGGGCCGGGCGCCACGATGCATGCGGCGCCGGCGGCGCCGCAAGGCCGCGCCGCGCCGCCATGGGATGGCGGCGGCCAGCAGGCCGTCGCGCAGTCCGTCGCACCCGCGCAGGCGCAGGCGATCGCGCCGCCGCAGCCGGCGATGCGCGCCCAGCAGCCGCCGGATGACGATGTGCCATCCTGGGTCACCGAGTTTTCGGACGACACGGCGGTAGCCACCGTCACTACCGAGGCCGCGCCAGCCATCGTCGTGGCCCCGGCGGCGGCCGTTCGTGCGCCGCGTGTGGCACCACATGCCTACGTCATCACGCCGGTCCCCGAGATCGACTGGGACGGTAACTGGCCCGCGCTGGCCGGCAGCCTGCCGCTGCGCGGCGTGGCCCAGCAACTGGCGCTGCAGACCGAGCTGGTTGCCTGCGAAGCACGCGACAATGCGGTGACGTTCCGCCTGCGCGTGCCGGTCGACACGCTGCGCGCCAGCGGCAACAGCGAAAAGCTGGCCGCGGCGCTGCAAGAACATTTCCCGAACCTGCGCGTGAGCGTGGAGTCCGATATCGGCCCGGTGTGGTACACCGCCGGCGCCGAACAGAAAGCGGCGCGCGAGGCGCGCCAGCGCGAGGCCGAGGCCCTGGTCGCGGCCGACCCGTTCGTGCAGGAACTCGAGCAACGCTTCGATGCGTTCGTCATGCCCGGCTCGGTCAAGATCGCCTGATCCAACCAATACAGACAACCCCTATTTGGAGAACCACACCATGATGAAGAACCAGCTCGCAGGCTTGATGAAACAGGCGCAAGCCATGCAGGACAACATGAAAAAGGCGCAGGAAGCGCTGGCCCTGGTCGAAGTCGAAGGCCAGTCGGGCGCCGGCCTCGTCAAGGTTGTCATGACCTGCAAGAACGACGTCAAGCGCGTCACGATCGACCCGTCGCTGCTCGGCGACGACCGCGACATGCTGGAAGACCTGGTGGCCGCTGCGTTCAACGACGCTTCGCGCAAGGCCGAAGCCACCGCCGCCGAAAAAATGAGCGGCGTGACCGCCGGCATGCCGGGCCTGCCGCCTGGCTTCAAGATGCCTTTCTGATCCAGGCATGAGGCGGTCCCGCCGGCACCACGCCGGCGGGCCGTCTTGTTCACGCACCCATGTCGACATCCCTCGAATTTCTCATCGAATCGCTCCGGCGCCTGCCTGGCGTTGGCCCGAAATCGGCCCAGCGCATGGCGTTCCACCTGCTCCAGCATGACCGCGAGGGTGCGGCGCAACTGTCGCGCGCGTTGTACCAGGCGGTCGACACGGTGCACCACTGCATCAAGTGCAATACCTTTTCCGACATCGAGATCTGCGACCTGTGCGCCGATACCGAGCGTGACCACACGCTGCTGTGCGTGGTCGAAACACCGGCCGACCAGTTGATGGTCGAGCAGACGCTGACCTGGCGCGGTTTGTACTTCGTGCTGATGGGGCGCCTGTCGCCGCTGGATGGCATCGGGCCGCGCGATCTGCACCTGGAAAAATTGGTGACGCGCGCCACCGACGAGGTGGTGGGCGAAGTGGTACTGGCCACCAATTTCACCAACGAGGGCGAAGCCACCGCGCACTACATCAGCGAAATGCTCAAGGCGCGTGGTCTCAAGGTCAGCCGGCTTGCGCGCGGCGTACCGGTCGGCGGCGAACTCGAGTACGTCGACGCGGGCACGATTGCGCGCGCGATGCTCGACCGGCGCAGCACATAGGCGTCATTGCCGGCTGAAGCGCCGGCCGGATCGAGACGAGGCCCGTTCGCGCGGGCCTCGTTTTTTTCGTGCCGCCGCGGTGCCCGGTGATGATCCCGGCGAGCCGACAAGGTGCTGCCGACACGCCCCGTGTCAGGCACGACCTGATTCACGGATCGTCGCGCCAGTGTGACTTTCTGTGAGCTTCCACGCGGGATTGCCCCCTATACTCTTCCGCTCTGTGACGGTGGGATGATGGGAATTGCTGTTTCCACGCTGCTGCTTGCAAGTGGCATTCGAGACCACCGTCACCAACGAGGCGAATACCGGCCTCATGAAATTTTCAAAAAGCGGCGCAGCATGGATTCCATGAAACACGAGGCAGTATCTCCTGAAGGCGCATGGTTGCGAACGCACTGGATCGGCCTGTCCCTGGCATTTGCCGCATGTTCGCTTGCGATCATGTGGGCCCGCTGGGGCGGCACCGTCGAGGACTCGCTGGCCTACTTCAATACGGCGCGGTATCTCCGGGGAGAAGTGCCTTTTTCCGACTTGCGCGCGCCATTTCCTTACCGGGTGACCATGCCTGCGCTGGCGGCGTTGATGCCGGGCGACGTTCGCCATGCCTTCGCCACGCTGAACTGGCTGGCAACCGCAGGCACGGCAATCGTCCTGTCCTGTGTCGTGCATGCTGCTGGCGGCAACCGGCGCCAGACCGTACTCGCGGGACTGCTCTTCATCTTCTCGGTACCGACCTTCTGGTATGCCCCTTATCTGCTCACCGATCCTGGCGCCATTTTTGGTAAGGCGGTGTTCGTGCTTGGTGTCGTGACTTGCCAGCCGTGGATGGCACTGGCCGGCGCGTTGTTTGCCACGACAGTCAGGGAAGAAAACATCCTGTTGCTCGGCTGGCTGCTGGTATTCGGACGGGTCGGGCTGGTTCGTGGGGTCATGGCACTGGCGCTTGCCGGGCTTTGGCTGATTGGCGTGCGGTGGTGGCTGTTTGCCGGTCTGCCGTCCTATGTCTGGATGCCGAATATCGGCACCGTCATTGCAGCGTTGCGTGACAACCGATCGCTGATGTCCCTGATCAGTGCGGCCATCATCGTGATCCCGTTGGCGGTGCTGGGATGGAAACGGGTGCCCGACCGGATCAAGCCGCTCAAGGGGATTCTCTTGATGATGGCCATCCCACCTTTGTACGCAGCCTTGTCCGTACGGATCGAAGGCCGGGCCATCTGGAGCCTGTACCCGTTCCTGATTCCCATCGCGGTGTTTGCCAGGCTTCCCTGGCGAGCGCAGCAACGGATAGCGGGTAAGCCGTCAACGAACGCCGGTTGATCATCTGCCGGTCCCGGCAGCCCTTAACGCCCGACAGCGTCTCCATGCCGGTTGACAGTTTTTTCTGGCAACATACGCAGCACCAAGGGGACACTCAGGGAACACTCAGGGAGACACCATGCAGGGATGGAAGAAATGGACGTTGCGCGGCCTTGCGGCGCTGCTGGGACTCGTGCTGCTGGTGCTGCTGGGCGCCTGGCTGTTCCTGCGCGCCAGCCTGCCGCAGCTCGACGGCGAGCGCCAGGGCGCGGGCCTGTCGGCCGATGTGCGGATCGAGCGTGACGCGACTGGCGTGCCCCTGATCACCGGCGCCACACGGCTCGATGTCGCGTATGCGACCGGCTTCGTGCACGCGCAGGAACGCTTCTTCCAGATGGACCTGCTGCGCCGCACGGCGAGCGGCGAGCTGGCCGAGCTGTTCGGGCCACGCGCCGTGCCGCTCGACCGTGCCAACCGGCTGCACCGCTTCGCCTCGCGCGCCCAAGCCACGTTCGCGCGCCTGGCCCCGGCCGAGCGCGCGCTGCTCGAGCGCTACGCGGCCGGCGTCAACGCGGGCGTGGCAGCGCTGGGCGCACGCCCGTTTGAATACGCGCTGACTGGGGCGGCGCAGCGGCCGTGGCGCGGCGCCGATTCGCTGCTCGTCGTCTGGGCCATGTACATCGACCTGCAAGGGATGCAGGCGTCGCGCGAAATCGCGCGCGGCTGGCTGCGCGAGCACAGCGACGCCGCGCAACTGGCGTTCCTGCTGCCCGAGGCAACTGCGTTCGACACCACGCTCGATGGCGGCGCGCCGCCGGCGCCAGCCCCGATCCCGGCACGTGCGCCGGCCTGGTGGGGCGCAGCAGCAGCGGTTCCGGATGCCCCCATCAAGCTGGCCGGCCTGGACGTGACGGATTCGGTCGGCAGCAACAATTACGCGCTGGCCGGCAGCCGCAGCACCAATGGCGCAGCGATCGTCGCCGACGACATGCATCTTGGCCTGCAACTGCCGAATATCTGGTACCGGCTGGCGCTGCGCTTTCCCGATCCCGCTGCCCCCGGTGGCCAGCGTCGCCTGGTGGGCGTGAGCCTGCCCGGCGCGCCGCCTTCCGTCATCGTCGGCAGCAATGGCCAGGTGGCGTGGGCCTTCACCAACAGCTACGCCGATGCGCTCGACCTGGTCGAACTGGGCGTCGACGCCGCGCGCCCGGGCCAGCTGCAGGTGGCGGGCAAGTGGGAAACGCCGCAGGAACACGTCGAGTCGATCCTGGTAAAAGGCGCGCCGGCCGAACGGATGGTCGTGCGCGAGACGTCGCTCGGCCCGGTGCGCGAGGTTGCCGGCCGCAGCTACGCCGTGCACTGGATCGCGCACGATCCGGCAGCGCTCAACCTGCACCACATCCGGCTCGAGTCCAGCGCCACACTCGATGCAGCGCTGGCGACGGCGGCCAGCGATGGCATCCCGGCGCAGAACTTCGTGGCCGGCGACGCGCAGGGGAACATCGGCTGGACGATCGCCGGCCTGCTGCCGCAGCGCGCTACGGCGCCGGGCGACACCACGTTTCCGCTGGCGCCGGCTGGCGCGACACCCACCTGGGCCAATGCGCTGCCGTATGCCGCGCATCCGCGCGTGATCAACCCCGCCAACGGCCAGCTCACCACCGCCAACAGCCGCCAGCTGATGGGCACCGGTTACGCGCTGCTGGGCGATGGCGGCTACGACCTGGGCATGCGCAACCGCCAGCTGCACAATGGCCTGGCCGCGCTGGGCGCGCAGACCGATGTGCGGCGCGCGTTCGACGCGGCGCTGGACGACCGGGCGATCCTGATCGGCGCCTGGCGTGAACGCGCGCTGGCGGCGCTCGACGCCGGGGCGCTGGCAGGGCATCCGGCGCGCGCCGAGTTCCGGCGCCTGCTCGAGACCAGCTGGGATGGCCGCGCCAGTGTGAACTCGGTCGGTTACCGCCTGGCGCGCGACTTCATGTGGGCATTGCACGACCTGCTGTACGGCGGCGCCAACCTCGCGCTGAAGGACCTCGATCCGAAAGCCAGCGCCGCCGGCGCCAGCGCGCGCTGGCCGGCCGTGGTGGCGCGCCTGCTCGACGCGCGGCCGGCCGGCTGGCTGCCGCCGGGCCACGCCGATTGGCAGGCGCTGCAACTGGCTGCGGTGGACCGCGCGCTCGCCGCGCTGCAGGATGCCGGCACGCCGCTGGCGCAAGCCACCTGGGGCCAGCGCAACACGGCAGGCGTCGCGCATCCGATCAGCATGGCGGTGCCCGCGCTGCGGCCCTGGCTGGCCGCACCGGCTGACCAGCTGGCGGGCGATGCGCACATGCCGCGCGTCGCCGGACCGAAGTTCGGCCAGTCCGAACGCCTGGTCGTGTCGCCAGGCCGCGAAGAAGAGGGTTTGTACAATATGCCGGGCGGGCAGAGCGGGCATCCGCTGTCGCCGTTCTTTCTGACCGGGCACCAGGCGTGGGTCGATGGCAAGCCGACGCCGTTGCTGCCGGGGGCGGCGCTCTATACGCTGCGCCTCTATCCCTGATACAACCAATGCTGCCGGCCTTATCTTGCCGGCAGCATCAGTTGCACGACCTGCAGCAGCTCGGTGATCGTCTCGGCATTGGACGGGTGACCGAGGTAGTAGCCCTGCACCATGTCGCAGCCATATTCCTCGAGCAGCAACAGCTGCTCGCCCGTCTCGACGCCTTCGGCCACCACCACCATCTTCAGCCCATGCGCCATCGCGATGATCGCGCGTGTGATGGCCGCGTTTTCGGAGTCCTGCGGCAGTCCGGATATGAAGCTGCGATCGATCTTGAGTGCCCGCACGTCGAAGCGTTTCAGGTAATTCATCGACGAATACCCGGTCCCGAAGTCGTCGATCGACAGGTGCACGCCGATGTTGCGCAGGCGTTCGAGCGTGACCATCGTGGCGCGCGCATCGTCCATCAGCGTGCCTTCGGTCAGCTCCAGTTCCAGCAGGCGCGGTTCGAGCCCCGTATCGAGCAGTGCCGAGAGCACGATCTGCGACAGGTTTTCGTCCTTGAACTGCTTGGCCGACAGGTTCACCGCGATGCGCAGCGTGCGTTGCGTCAGGCGTTGCCACGTGCGCGCCTGGCGGCAGGCGGTGCGCAGCACCCATTCGCCGATCGGCACGATCAGGCCCGTCTCTTCGGCCAGCGGAATGAACTCGGTCGGCGCAATCAGGCCCCGCTCGGGATGGCGCCAGCGCACCAGCGCTTCGACGCCCACGATTTCCGCACTGGCCACGTCGCGCTGCGGCTGGTACACCAGATACAGCTCGTCGTTCTGCAGTGCGCGGCGCAGGCCCACTTCGAGCTTCACGTGGCTCATGATCTGCATCGTCAGCGATGAGCTGTACAGCTTGGCGTTGTTCTTGCCGCAGCTCTTGGCGTGGTACATCGCGGTATCGGCAAACTTGAGCAGCGAGCCGGAATCGTCGCCGTCTTCCGGGAACAGCGAGATGCCGATGCTGGCCGTGACGAAGATCTCGTTGCCCTCGATGAGAAAGGAGCGCCGCATCGCTTCCTTGACCCGGTGCGCGACATTGAGCGCGTGCTCGACCCGTTCGAGATCCGGGATCAGGATCGTGAATTCGTCGCCGCCCAGGCGCGCCAGGTTGTTCACGCCATCCGTGTGCGCTTCGCTGCTGTCGCCGCGCGAGACCAGGTCGCTCGGGCGCGTGGTGTCGCGCAGGCGCTCGGACACCATCTTGAGCAGCTGGTCGCCGGCGTTGTGGCCCAGCGTGTCGTTGATGCGCTTGAACGCATCGAGATCCATGAACAGCACGGCGAACTTCTTGTTGCCGACCTTTGAACGGTGCAGTTCGCGTTCCAGCGTTTCCAGGAACGCCTGGCGGTTCGGGATGCCAGTCAGGCCGTCGCAATAGGCGAGGCGCCGGATCTGTTCTTCGGCGCGTTTGCGTTCGCTGATGTCGCGCACCAGGCCCAGTACTTCGGACGGGCTGGTGGCCACCAGGCGCGCTTCGAAATGCTGCGCGACGCCAGCGTCGACCAGTTCGTATTCGACCGAGCGCACCTGGTGGGTGGCCAGCACCGTCGTCATCTGGTCCAGCATGCGGCCGGCGATTTCCGGTGGCAGCGTATCGGTCAGGTGCCTGCCAATGAAGCGCGTGCCGGCGCCATCGGCCGGCAGCGCACCGGTGGGGCCGCCCTGGCTCGGGCGTTCGTGCCCCGGCTCGTAATCCAGATAGAAACCGTCGGCGTTCAGGCGAAAGAACGTATCGGGAATCGCCGCGAGCACGGCGCGGTTCTGGGCATCGGCGATGCGCAGGCGGGCGATGGCGTCGCTGGCGCGCAGCACGTACAGCACGCGGTGCCCGAGGATCGGCCAGTTGATCGGCTTGGACACGAAATCGGTCGCGCCCACTTCGTAGGCATGGGTGACGGCGTCGATGTCGTCGCTGCCGGTCACCATGATGACCGGGACACAGACGCCGTCGCGTTCGGCGGCGCGCAGTGCGCTGCAGGCATCGAAACCATCCATGCGTGGCATGTCGACGTCCATCAGGATCAGGTCGGGCCGGCTGCTGCGCGCCTGGGCCAGGGCCTCGATGCCGTCGCCGGCCTCGATCGCGTCCAGGCCGACCTGCGCGAGCATTTCGAGCATCAACAGCCGCATGACGGGATCGTCGTCGGCAACCAGGACCGTCACGCGCTGGGTGGGTGCGGAGGGCATGTCAGGACTCCTTTTCAAGCGATGCGTGAAGCGCCTGGCGCACCGAGCGGAACTCGCGTTCCAGGTCGGACAGCAGCGGGCCGCCGCTGTCCACGTTGCCGCTGCGTCCCAGTTGTTCGAGGTCGCGGCACAGGCCGGACAGGTGACCCGCGCCGATATTGGCGCTGGCCGATTTCAGGCCGTGCGCCACGCGCCGCACGCTCTCGGCGTCGCCTTCACCCAGCGCCTGGCGCAGCGCGTGCAACTGGCGCGGCGTGTCGCCGACGTAGGCGGCGATCACCTTGTGCACGAGCGCGTCGCCGTTGTCGCGGCTCAGGGCGCGGATATTCTCCAGCGCGCTGTGGTTGATCGCAGCGATGCCGGTTTCCGTCATCTGGCCAGCGGGTGGTCGGGCCGGCGGCAGCGGGGTTGCCGGCGCAATCTCGACCACCGGCTCGTCACCATGCTCGCGCGCCGACAGCAGCGGCATCGCGATCCAGCGCCCGATGACGGCGGCCAGCTGCTGCTGGGTGAAGGGCTTGGACAGGTAGTCGTCCATGCCCGCCGCCAGGCACGCTTCGCGGTCGCCCTGCAGCGCGTTGGCGGTAATGGCGATCACGGGCAGCGCGCGCTGGCGGCCCGACTCGCGCTCGTGGCGCCGGATTTCGCCGGTGGCCGCAAAGCCGTCCATCACCGGCATCTGGCAATCCATCAGCACCGCATCCCAGCGGCCTTCGTGCACCGCGCGCAGCGCTTCCTGGCCGTTCTTCGCGCACCCGGTTTCCAGGCCCAGGCTTTCCAGCATCGCGCGCGCGACTTCGACGTTGACCGGGTTGTCCTCTGCCAGCAGCACGCGCCGCGCGCGCCTGGCCGGATGCGGCGCGGGCGCCGCATCGCTGGCCGTCGCGGACGGCGCGACCGGCTGCTGCAGCCGCGCTGCCTGCACCGCCAGGCAGGCATGCAGATCGGCCGCGCGCGCCGGCTTGACGAGCTGGTAAGCCACGCCCGCTTCGCGCCGCTGTACCGGATCGGCCGCCAGCCGCTCGGAACTGAGCAGCACCAGACGCGTGTCGCGTGCCAGCGGTTCGGCGCGCACTGCCGCGGCCAGCGCCAGGCCGCTGGTGCGACGCAGTTCCATGTCGAGCAGCGCCGCATCGTAGGGCCGCCCGGCGCGGGCCGCGTCGACCAGCCACTCGAACGCGCGCGCGCCATCGATGTCATCGCAGTGCGCCCGCCACGCTGTCAGCTGCTGTACCAGCGCCGTGCGGCTCGTCTCCTGATCGTCGACGACCAGCACGCGCAAGCCGTCCAGCGTGTTGCGCTGATGGCCCGGCGCATCCGGATCGACCCGGTGCTTGTCGAAGCTGACCGTGAACCAGAAGACCGAGCCACGCTGGCGTCCATTCTCGACGCCGATGGCGCCGTTCATCAGTTCGACCAGCTGCTTCGAAATCGCCAGCCCCAGGCCGGTGCCGCCGTACTTGCGGGTGGTGGAGTCGTCCGCCTGCGAAAACGCATTGAACAGGCGCGACCGGGCTTCGTGCGAGATGCCGATGCCGGTGTCGTGCACCTCGAAGCGCAGCACGACCTGCTGCGCGTCTTCGCCGGCAACGCGCACGCGCGCCAGGATGTGGCCATCGTCGGTGAACTTGAGCGCATTGCCCAGCAGGTTGGCGAGGATCTGGCGCAGCCGGTTCGGATCGCCGCAGATCGCCACCGGGATGTCGTTGGCGATGTCGAACTCGCAGCCCAGGCCCTTGGCCGCTGCCTGCGGCGTGTAGACGTTATGGATGTCGTCGAGCAGGTCCCACAGATTGAAGTTGATGTATTCGATCGTGAGCTTGCCCGCTTCGATCTTGGAGAAGTCGAGGATGTCGTTGATGATCACCAGCAGGTGCTCACCCGAGCGCTTGACCAGCTGCGTGTAGTTGCGCTGTAACTCGGTCAGGGGCGTGGCCAGCAGCATGTCGGTCATGCCCAGCACGCCATTCATCGGGGTGCGGATCTCGTGGCTCATCGTGGCCAGGAAACCGCTCTTGGCGCGGCTGGCCGCTTCAGCGGCGTTCTTGGCCTTCTCGAGTTGTTCGGTGCGCACGCCGACCTGGCGTTCTAGTTCGTCGCGGTGGTGCAGCAGGGCGGCGCCGCGTTCTTCGATCTGCGCCAGCATGCTGTTGAAGCTGTCGATCAGCACACCCAGTTCGTCACTGCGCTGGTGCGGCACGCGCAGGCCGTAGTTCTGGCTGGCCGAGACTTTCTGCGCGGCCTGGATCAGTTTGGTGATCGGCTCGGCGATGCTGTGCTTGAGCCGGCCCGCCAGGCCAAGCGAGACCAGCAGCGCCGCGCCCATCGCCAAGCCGATCACGCCCAGGCTGGCGGCGATATCGAGCCACATCGGCAACAGGTCGGCTTCGATCATCACGGCGCCCACCACCAGCTCGCCATGCTGCACTGCCTGCACCACGCGCATGTGGCGGCCCAGCAGCGCACGGCCAGCGCGGTTGACCTGTTCCAGCGTGGCGGAATCGATGCCGTCCATGGGGGACAGGTCGGCGTCCTGGCGCGCCGGGGTGCGGTAGGTGGCGACGGGCTGGCCGAAGCGGTCGTACAGCACGGCTGCCGAAATGCTGCGCTGGGCGTCGAGGACCGACAGCGTGGCGCCGGCCTGCCTGCGGTCGACCAGCAGCAGGTCACCGGCACTGGCCGCGCCGATGATGCGCGCGAACGCCGCCAGCTGCACGGCTTCGTCCTTGCGGTGGTTGTGGATGGAGGTGACGGCGAACGCGCCGAACACGAACAGCAATGCCGTCGCCGTCGAGAGCAGCGAGATGATGGTCAGCTTCCGGTTCAGGCTCGAGCGCTCGAAGTTCGGCATCGCAATTCCCGCAGTGGGCACAGCGGCATGGACCTGCACGACGCGGATCCTCCGCGCGGGCAAGAGCCCGCAGGAAAAAAATATACGGGGTAGGGGCGTGCGCGGCCTTGCGAGAACGCAAACAGGGCAGGCGAACCGGGTGCATGTTGCAAACACGCCCAAATCCGCAACGCGACGGCGCAGACCGCAGCGGCGCCGGCCGGACAGCACCGGGTGCCGGTTTTGTTAGCGCTACAGCCATGCTGTCATACAATCTTGCCTGGCACGACTCACAAGGATGTTCATGAACAACGCTTCCGCTACCGCCACGCCGCAATGGGGCATGGCCGTCGATCTCGAACGCTGCATCGGTTGTCACGCCTGCTCCGTTGCCTGCAAGGTCGAGAATGCTGTCTCGCTGGGGTTTTTCCGCACCAAGGTGTATTACTACGATTACCCGGCCGTCAATCCGTTCAATCACCAGCCGACGACGAAACGGGCGTTCCTGCCGACGCTGTGCATGCAGTGCACCGACGCGCCGTGCCTGGACGCCTGTCCCACCGAGGCCATCACGCGCGGGGCCGACGGTATCGTGCACATCAATGTCGACGTGTGTGACCGCAGTCGCGACTGCATCAAGGCGTGCCCGTATGGCGCCATTCACATCGATCCCGTCTCGCAAGTGGCTGACAAGTGCGATTTTTGCGCGCACCGGCTGGAGGCGGACATGGCGCCAGCCTGTGTGGAAGTGTGTCCGGCCGGCGTGTTTGCGTTCGGCGACCTGAAGGATCCTGCCAGCCCTGTCAGCGTGTTCAACGCCAGGCATGGCGCGCAGGTCAAGGCCATGAAGGCGGAAGAGAAGACGCGCCCGCGCGTGCAGTACCGCGGCCTTGGCACGGCGGTGCCGCTGGCGATGGAAAAGAAGGTGCCGAAAGGCCGTGCGCACGATCCGATGTCGTACGAGGCCGATACCTGGGACCAGCTCAAGGCGGCATTCCCGGCGGCGCCAGCATCGACGCCCCACCCGAAAACACCACGGAAAGCGTAATCATGGACCGCCGTCATTTCATCAAGCGGGGCTTCGGCGCCATGGCGACGCTGGGCCTGGGCGACACCATCCTGCTCACGCACGGCGCCGCGCAGGCGACCGAGCAGGTGCTCAATTACACGCCCGTGCTGGCGGGCGAACGCGCCGGCCAGCTGCGCAAGGTAAAAAACAATTACCGCGCCGCCAGGCGCATCACCAGCGTGTGCCTGAACTGCTCGACCGTCTGCGGCATCGAGGCCCATGTGGTGGACAACAAGGTCATCAAGATCCGGGGTAATCCGCTCGACCCGAACATGGGCAGCCACATGACCTGCGCGAAGGGCCAGTCGGGACCGACGATCAACGATTATCCGGAACGCCTGCTGTATCCGTTGAAGCGCGTGGGCAAGCGAGGCGAGGGCCTGTGGCAGCGCATCAGCTGGGACGAGGCCTACACCGAAGTGGCCGAGCGCATCAAGGCAAGCATCGCCAGCGGCCATCCGGAGCGCGTGGCGCTGCACCAGGGCCGCTCGCGCATCGACGCGGAAATCAACCGGTTCCTGTCGGCCATCGGCACGCCCGTGCAACTGAACCACCGCGCCCTGTGCTCATCGAACAAGCGGGCCGCGAACTATGTATCGCTGGGCGAGACGGACTGGGAATCGATCGACGCCGAGCGCTGCAAGTACTTTCTCAATTTCGGCGCCAATTTCTACGAGGCGCACCAGGGTGGCCTGCATCTGGTCAGCCGCGTCGTCAAGGCGCGCTACGACCACGGCGCCAAGCTGGTGACGTTCGATGTGCGCCTGTCGAACACGGCTGGGCGCAGCGACGAGTGGCACCAGCCGTTTCCTGGCACCGAGGGCGCGGTGGCGCTGGCGATGGCCCACGTCATGCTGCGTGAAAACGAGTTCGACCAGGCGTTCGTGGACAAGTATGTCCAGCCAGGTGTCGCCACGCTGCGCACGTGGCTGGCTGACTGCACGCCGGCATGGGCCGCCAAACTGTCGGGCATTGCGGTGGCCGACATCGAACGGCTGGCGCTGGAATTCGCGCGCGCCCGTCCCGCCACGGTTGCTTTTTCCAACCGGGGCGTCGGCGCGCACTTCAACGGCTTCAATGCCGAGCGTGCGGTCGTCATGCTCAATGCACTGGCCGGTTCCATCGGCAGGCCGGGCGGGTATTGCTACGGTCTCGATGAAAAACTGTCGATCGGCCGTTACCCCCAGCCGCTGCCGCTGCCGCCGGCACCGACAATTCGCACGGACCTGGAAGACCCGCCCGAGTGGCCGCTGGCGAACCGCTGGCAGAAGATGAAGGTGGGCCAGATCGTCTACGACTTCGTGCGCCAGGGGCGGGCCAAACTGGATGTCTACCTGACCTACACGCTGGGTTCACCGATGACGTGGCCGGAGGGCCGCAGTACGACGGTCGAGGTGCTGCTCGATGAAACGCTGATCCCGTTCCATGCGTGTTCCGACATTGTCTATTCCGAAACGGCGCATTATGCCGACCTGATCCTGCCGGATGCGACCTACCTGGAACGCTGGGGCCTGGATATCCGCAACAATCTCGAGTTGACCCACTTCGTCACGCTGCGCCAGCCGCTCACCAGTCCACCAGGCGATGCGCGCAGTTTTGCCGATGTCCTGTTCGACATCGGCCGGCGTCTGGGGCCGGAACAGGCGAAGTATTTCCAGTTCGGCAGCCACGAGGATTTCGTGCGCGTCCAGTGTTCGAAACTGCCGACGGTGGGGCCGGACGGGCGCCAGTTCAAGGACGGCTTCGAGTACATGAAATTCTACGGCGCGTTCGTCGACAAGTCGGCGCCGAAACCGTACGAAATCTATCGCAAGCCGCTCAGCGACAAGCAGCTGGCGGGGTCGCGCGTCGAGGAAGCGACTGGCGTTGTCTACCGCCCCAACGACAAGGGCAAGGACAGCGCCGTGGGCCTGCAGGTCGATGGCAAGGCAGTGCGGGGCTTTGCCACGCCGTCACGCAAGTTCGAAATCCATGCGCCGGAGATCACGCAGGTGGCCAAGGGGCTGGGCATCGTCGACGATGGCATGCCGACGTTTGCACGCATTCCGTCGCACGTGGACTTGCCGGCAGACCGGTTCATCCTGACTTCCTTCAAATGGAACGTGCACACGCAGGGCAGGACGGCATCGCAGAAATACCTGTCCGAAATCGTGCACGACAATCCCATGTGGATCAATGTGGCGACAGCGAAAGAGCTGGGCCTGAAAAGCGGCGACATGGTCGAGCTGACGACGTACCGCCCGCGTTCCGGCGAGCTCAAGGCGCAGCAGGCGTATCGCGGGACGGGCGACGTGATCGGTTCGGCGCGCATGCGCGTGTTCGTCACGCGCGGCATCCATCCGCGGGTGGTGGCCGTGTCCAATTCGCTCGGGTGGATCAGCGGCGGCCGCGCCAGCGAAGGCAAGAGCGGCTGGCGCGCCGACGTGGCGGCGCAGGGCATCAGTCCCGATGCGGCCAAGGGCTACGCGCCGGCGCCTGCGCTGGACGACCTGAACGCGGGCGTCTGGTGGGACAAGAAGAACGGCGGACGGGGCAATGGCATCAATATCAATGCGCTGCTGCCGATCAATCCCCAGCCGCTGGTGGGGATGCAGGCATGGTTCGATACAGTGTGTTCGCTGCGCAAAGTGGCATCCTGATCGCTGACGCAGCGCACGGGTTCGCCTTGGACGTAGTCAAGCCGGGGTCAGGTCTGACATTTGGACACGGGCTCGTCCAGCCCAGCCGGGGTCAGGTCTGACATTTGGACACGGGCTCGTCCTTAGTCTGTTCACAAGCGATTTGATGATCAGACTGTTGTTGAGCTCGTGTCTGAATGTCAGACCTGACCCTGCTCGTTTTTTGTTCGCCCCCTAAATAAGTAACTAACCAACGGTTAGGTGAGAGGCCAGAAAAGAGCAGTCTTCAAGCCAAGCCCGCTTCTACGATGTTTCATGGGTGAACGTAGAGGACAACAGGGGGCGTGATACTCAGATAGCGATTCACTCGCTTGTGCATGGTTGGAAACGCGGGCGGCGCGCACACATCAACGCCGCCCGGCAGCTTGCGGTAAAACGTAAATCAGTTGATTTCGCTGACGAACTGTTCGAGCGGCCGGCGCACTTTCGTCAGTCCTGCCAGCCAATCTTCCTCGGCCTTGCGATAGCCCAGTGGCAGAATGAGCACGCTACGCAGGTGGCGCTCGCCCAGGTTCAGTATGCGGTCGACAGCGGCCGGATCGAAGCCTTCCATCGGCGTGCAATCGACTTCCTCGAACGCGGCGGCAATGATCGCTGCACTGAAACCGATATAAGCCTGACGCGCCGCGTGCTCGAAGTTCACCTGTGCATCGCGGCCAGGGTAGGTCGACAGCAGTTGCTGACGGTAGGCTTCCCAGCCTTCGTTGCGGAAACCGCGCACTTCGTTGGTCAGGTCGAACATATGGTTGATCCGCTCGGGCGTGTAGTCGTCCCAGGCAGCAAAGACCAGCAGGTGCGAGGCATCGACCACCTGTGCCTGGTTCCAGGCGACATCCTTGATCTGGGCGCGCAGCGCCTGATTGTTCACGACCAGGATTTCGTAAGGCTGCAGGCCGGACGACGTCGGCGCCAGGCGCGCGGCTTCGATGATCCGGTTTATCTTATCTTGCGACACCTTGCGGGTCGGGTCCATTGCCTTGGTCGCATAGCGCCAGTTCAATTTGTCGAGCAATTCCATGTGCTTCCTTTCGGATGAGAGATTCATCATTGTATTTTTTCTCGGTAGATAGATAAACTACGATTCTGACAAATGATTTGTTCTTGAGGAGACAAGATGGCGCGAAAGTTCGATCATCTGGCCGATGTCGAAGTGTTTCTGAACGTTGTCGAACACGGCTCGTTCAGCGCAGCAGCGATCGTGCTCTCGACCACACCGTCGGTGCTGAGCCGGGCGCTGTCGCGACTCGAAGCGCGCCTTGCCACGCAATTGCTGCGCCGGACCACGCGCAGCCTCAGCCTCACTGACGCCGGCCAGCGCTACGCCAACGAGGCACGCGACGCTTTCGCCCGGCTCGGGCAGGCAGAGCAGGCGATGCGCAGCACGACGGCGCAACTGAGCGGCAAGGTCCGCATGAGCGTGTCCACCGGCTACGGCCAGCAACGCCTGCCGCCGATCCTGGCTGCCTACGCGCGCGCCTACCCGCTGGTCGAACTGGATGTCGACATCACCAACCGCAACGTCGATCTGGTGGCCGAAGGATTCGACCTGGCGATCCGCTCCGGCCCACTGCCGAGCAGTACGATGGCTTCCCGCCAGCTGGAAGCGTCGCCGCTGTGCCTGCTGGCATCCCCAGCCTACCTGGAGACAGCAGGACCGCTCGCGACGCTCGATGACCTGGCGCGCCAGCAATGCATTGCCTTTGTCCGGCCCAATACCGGGCGGGTATTTCCCTGGCACCTGCGCGATGGTGGGCGTGACATCGACTGGCTCCCACCGGCGTCGGTGACGGTATCGACCGACGTGATGGGCGTCATCTGGCTGGCCGAGCAGGGAATGGGGATCGCGCTGTGTCCGCGCCTGTTTGCGGAAGCCAGCCTGGCGGCGGGGCAGTTGGTAGAGGTGCTGCCACAGCTGGGCGGCCGCACGCGCGCGTTCTCGGTCGTCTACCCGGCACACCGTGGCCTTTCAGCCGCGTCGCGCGCACTGATCGACATGCTGGTCGCGGCGCGGGACAGTTCAAAAAGCCGGGGTCAGGTCTGACATTTGGACACGGACTCTTCCTTAGTCCGTCCACTAGGGGATTCATGAATAGACTTCTGTTGACTTCGTGTCCGAATGTCAGACCTGACCCCGCTTTGTTTGTTGAGCTCGTGTCCGAATGTCAGACCTGACCCCCGCTTTGCTGTTTGGGAATTGAAAGGGGACGCCTCGGCGTCCCCTACGGTGCTACCCGATTACAGGCTTAACAGCATGAAGCCCGACTCCCCCCATACCGCGCCTCCTGGCGCTCACGGAAGAACTCCTCGTACGTCATCGCTGGCTCATCCGGATGCGTACGCTCCATGTGCGCCAGGTACGTGTCGTACTCGGGCAGGCCGACCATCAGGCGCAGCGACTGCCCGAGGTAATTGCCGGCCTGCTTCAGGGTGCCGAACATCAGGCGACCTGCGGTGCGGGCATGGCGACGTACGGCGACTCTTTCGCGGTCGGGCTGTTCGCCTTGCGCGCATCCATCACGGTGCGCAGGCCATAGAACAGCACGGCCAGCACGACGAAGATGAAGAAGCCGGCCAGGCTGGCGTTGACGTAGTCGTTGAAGATGATCCGCTCCATGTCGAGGATCGACTTGGCCGGCGCCAGGATCGTGCCGGCATCATGTGCAGCCTGGTACTTGTTGGCGTGCGCCACGAAGCCGATGCGCGGGTCGACGTGGAAGATCTTCTGGTAGCCCGCCGTCAGCGTGCAGGCCAGCAGCCACAGCGTCGGCAGTGCAGTGACCCACGCGTATTTGCCGCGCTTCATCTTGAACAGCACACAGGTACCCAGCATCAGCGCAATACCGGCCAGCATCTGGTTGGCGATACCGAACAGTGGCCACAAGGTGTTGATGCCACCCAGCGGATCGACGACGCCCTGGTACAGGAAGTAGCCCCAGGCCGCCACGCACAGGCCGGTGGCCAGCAGGTTGGCCGGCAGCGAGTCGGTGCGCTTGAGCGATGGTGCGAACGCGCCCAGCAGATCCTGCAGCATGAAGCGGCCAGCGCGGGTGCCTGCGTCAACGGCGGTCAGGATGAACAGTGCTTCGAACAGGATCGCGAAGTGGTACCAGAACGCCATCATGGTCTGGCCACCGACCACGTTCGACAGGATGTGGGCCATGCCCACTGCCAGCGTCGGTGCGCCACCGGCGCGCGAGATGATCGTGTGCTCGCCGACGTCACGGGCCATCTGTTCCAGCGCTTCCGGCGTGATCACGAAGCCCATCTGCGAGACGGCAGCGGCGGCCGATTGCGCCGTCGTGCCCAGCAGGGCAGCAGGGCTGTTCATGGCGAAGTAGACGCCCGGGTCGATGGTCGACGCCGCGATCAGCGCCATGATGGCGACGAAACTTTCCATCAGCATGCCGCCGTAGCCGATGAAGCGCGCCTGCGTTTCATTTTCCAGCATCTTCGGCGTGGTGCCCGAGGCGATCAGCGCGTGGAAGCCCGACACGGCGCCGCAGGCGATGGTGATGAACAGGAACGGGAAAATGCCGCCCGACCAGACCGGGCCGGTACCATCGACGAACTTCGTCACGGCAGGCATGCGCAGGTCCGGTGCGACGACCAGGATGCCGATCGCCAGCGCCAGGATGGTGCCAATCTTGAGGAAGGTCGACAGGTAGTCGCGCGGCGCCAGCAGCAGCCACACAGGAATCACGGCGGCGACGAAGCCATAACCGATCAGCATCCAGGTCAGTTCGGTGCCGGTGAAGGTGAACATCGGGCCCCAGACTGGCGAGTCGTGCACCCACTGGCCGCCGACGATGGCGAGCATCAGCAGCACAAAACCAATCGCCGAAATCTCGCCGATGCGCCCCACCCGCACGTAGCGCGAGTAGATGCCCATGAACAGCGCGATCGGGATCGTGGCCATCACGGTGAACGTGCCCCATGGCGAACCGGTCAGCGCTTTCACGACGATCAGTGCCAGCACGGCCAGGATGATCACCATGATCATGAAGGTGCCGAGCAGCGCGATCATACCGGGGATTTCGCCCATTTCGGATTTGATCAGGTCACCGAGCGAGCGGCCATCGCGCCGCGTGGACATGAACAGCACGATGAAATCCTGCACCGCGCCGGCGAACACGACGCCAGCCAGGATCCACATCATGCCCGGCAGGTAGCCCATCTGCGCGGCAAGCACGGGGCCCACCAGCGGGCCGGCGCCGGCAATCGCCGCGAAGTGGTGACCGAACAGGACGTTCTTGTTGGTCGGCACGTAATCGAGGCCGTCGTTGAACTTGTGGGCGGGTGTCTGGCGGGTGGCGTCGAGCCCCAGCACCTTGTTGGCGATGAACTTCGAATAGAAGCGGTAAGCGATGAGATAGACGCAGCCGGCGGCCGCGACGATCCAGATGGCATTGATGGTTTCACCGCGTTTGAGCGCGATGTAGCCGAGCGAAAACGCGCCCAGGATGGACAAGGCGATCCATCCGAGCATGCTCGTCATTTTCTTCATTGGTGACTCCTCCGATATGGATTGATGCTTCGTACGCCAGTACATGCCGGCGCGATTCTTTACAGCATGGCAATGAGTATCTTGCACAATTATCAGGACTGCAAGCGCAACTATTACGCAGAAGCTACGTACCACTACGTAGGACGCATGCCCGTAACGCACGTAAAATGCCTTGCTTTCCCCATCAGAAGGCAGTCGGCCCATGCGGCTCAAGCAAAAAGTCATCATGCTGGCAGTGGCGCCCCTGGTCGTGGCCCTGTGCGCGATTACGCTCTACGTGCGCCAGCAGGCTGTCACTCTGGCGCAACAACAGCGCGACACGATCGGCAGCGCCTACCTGGCCAGCAAGGAAGCCGAACTGCGCCACTACGTCGAACTGGCCACGCGCTCGATCGCGCACCTGACCCAGAGCGGACGCAGCGACCCGGCCACGCAGGCCGAGGCAATCCGCATCCTGTCGTCGCTGAGCTACGGCGACGACGGCTACTTCTTCGTGTATGACACGCGTGGCAAGAACCTCGCGCATCCGCGCCAGCCGGAACTGGTCGGCACCGACATGTGGAACTGGCGCGACTCGACCGGCTCACTGACGATCCAGCGCCTGATCGGACTGGCGCAGGGCGGCGGCGGCTTCCTGCGCTACACCTGGGCCAAGCCGTCGAGCAAGGCGGCGGCGCCCAAGCTGGGCTACGTGGTCCCGGTCGCGCACTGGGGCTGGGTCATGGGCACCGGCATCTACCTCGACGATGTCGATGCGGCGCTCGAACTGGTCGAGGCCCAGCAATCGCGTAACAGTGACCAGACGCTGCTCTGGATGGCCGTACTGGCCACGCTGGCCACAATCGGCGTGGCCGGTGGGGGGCTGGCGCTGAACATCAGTGAAGGGCGCCTGGCCGACGCCAAGCTGCGCGCGCTGGCCCAGCGTGTGGTGGAATCGCAGGAAGAAGAACGGGCGCGCCTGTCGCGCGACCTGCACGACGGGATCAGCCAGGCGCTGGTCTCGGTCAAGCTGCAACTCGAGGCCGGCATCATCCGCCTCGACGGCGACGCCAACAAGCGCGAGCAGGCGCGCGCGGGCCTGGAGCGCACCGTCGATCAGGTCAACGCAGTGCTGGGCGAAGTGCGCCGCATCTCGCACGACCTGCGCCCCACGCTGCTCGACGACATGGGCCTGGCGCCGGCACTGGAGTACCTGGCCCGCGAATTCGGCGAAGACGCCGGCACGCCGGTACGCTTTCGTGCCACCGGCGCGCTCGACGCGCTGCCCGAGATGGTGGGAACGGTGCTGTTTCGCATCGCACAGGAGGCCCTGACCAATGTCGAACGCCACGCCCAGGCCAGCACCATCGAACTCTCGCTGGAGCGCGTGGCCAACCGCGTCAGCCTGTCGATCGCGGACGACGGCGTGGGCTTTGATACCGATGGCGTGGCCGTGCACCCGAAGCGCGGCATCGGCTTGAGGAATATGATGGAACGGATGGAAGCGATCGGCGGGCGCCTGTCGGTCAACTCGTCGTCCAGCGGCACCAGCGTGGTGGCCAGCATCGATTTGAAGGAGTAGGGCAGTGAACGGTGACATCAAAGAAGTGAAGATTCTGCTGGTGGACGACCACCCGCTGGTACGCGACGGCCTGCGCGCGCGGCTCGAGTCGGCGCCGCACCTGCACGTGGTGGCCGAAGCCGGCTCGAGCGCCGAAGCGCTGGAGCGCGCGGGCGAATACCATCCCGACCTGGTGCTGATGGACGTGAACATGCGTGGCGGCAGCGGCATCGAAGCCACCTTCCAGCTCACGGCGCGTTTTCCCGGCATTGCAGTATTAATGTTGTCAATGCACGACAAACCGGAATACGTGAGCCAGGCGATCGGCGCCGGTGCCCGCGGTTACGTCCTCAAGGATGCGCCGGGCAAGGACATCGTGCTGGCCATCGACACCGTGATGGGCGGCGGCATCTATTACAGCGCCGCGCTGGCGCGCCAGCTGGCCAATCCGGCCGTCCCGAGCGACCAGCTCACTGCGCGCGAGCACGAAGTACTGGGGCATATCGCTGCCGGCCAGTCGAACAAGCAGATCGCGCGCGACCTCGACCTGTCCGTGCGCACGGTCGAAACGCACCGCCTGAACATCAAGCGCAAGCTGGGCATCGAAGGCCAGGCTGAACTGATCCGGTTCGCCGTGCAACGCGCCAGCGGTAACTGATGGTCAACACCGGCTGTCCACTGGGAAACTTGGATTTGCTTTATGGCATTCGGTGCAATAAGATTGCCTGGATACCACTTTGAAACTTTCCATGGCAGAGCAGGAAACATGTCCGCTGGTTGCAATCGAACCGGTCGCCAACGCACAGAATGAATGGGTCGCGCTCAGCGTGCGCCTCGCGCCGGGCCCCGACTTGCCCCAGCGCCTGCAGACCGTGTTCGGCACGCCCGACCTGCTGGCCGCTGCCGCGCCGCTCGACTGCCTGCTGAACCTGGATGACCCGGCCACCCTGGCCCCGCCGGTGCTGGCGCTGTTGCCCGCCAACCGCATCGGCCTGGTGATCGACGCGAACGCGCTGGCGACCGATGGCGTGGCGCGCAAACTCATCGAACTGCACGCCTGCGGCTACCGCATCTGGCTGGACGGCGACATCCCCGACGGCGTCACGGCGCCATCCGCGCTGCGCTCGGTCGCGCGCAACTGCCGCGTCGCCCCGATGCCGCCTGGGCGCCTGGTGGCCCTGTTTGCTCCGCACATCGCGTATGGTGTCGACAACGCGCGCCGCTTCTTCGCCTGCGAAATCGCGGGCTTCGACTGGTTCATCGGCGACTACGCCTACGACCCGGATATCGCGCCATCGCCCGACGACGACGGCAGTTCGCGCCGCCGCATCCTCACGCTGCTGGGTCTGCTCGCACGCGACGCCGACTCGCGCGAACTCGAAGAACAGGTCAAGCAGGATCCGGCGCTGGCCTACCACCTGCTCAAGCTGGTCAACTCGGCCGCCTTCACGGTATCGACACAAGTGACCAGCTTCGGCCAGGCGATCACGGTGCTGGGCCGGCGCCAGCTGCAACGCTGGTTGCAACTGCTGCTGTACGCGCGCCAGCAACCGGACGGCTTGCCGAACCTGCTGCTGCCGCTGGCCGCGCGCCGCGGCGCCCAGCTCGAAGCGCTCGCGCGCCTGCAGGGCGACGACCGCGACGCGCAGGACCTGGCCTTCATGACCGGCGTGTTCTCGCTGCTCGACCGGCTGCTGTACATGCCGATGACCGAGATCGCGGCCGAGCTGTACCTGCCTGACGACGTTTACGGCGCGCTCGTCAACCGCAGCGGCCAGCTGGGCGTGTGGCTGGCGCTGGTCGACGCCAACCCGACCGAACCTGCGCTCCACGAGGCCGGCGTGAGCCTCGAGCACTGGTGGCACAGCCAGCTGCACGCCTACCACTGGGCGATCGAGGTAGGTCGCAATGTCTGACGTGCGCGAATTGGCTCCGACCGCCTTCGTCCAGGGCACGAGCGCCGTCTGCGACGCGGTCCTGCGCCTGCGCGGCGAGGCGCTGGTGCAGGAACTGGGCCGTCTGGCGCGTACGCTGACGGGCAGCGCGCAGGGGCGCTTCGTGCCCGGCCCGGGCCTCGTCGATCCAGGTCCGGCCGGCGGGCGCGTGTTGCGCCACGCGGTGGTCGCAGGCATCGAACAGTTCGGCTGGTATGAAGTGAGCGGCTACGGCGACCATGCCGAGGCCAGCGCACACACGCTGGGCGCGCTGGCGCAACTGACAGCGAGCCTGATGCAGATGCACTCGCTGGCACAGCGCTCGACCCACGCCTACGCACAGATGGAAGCGCAGCTGGCACACCAGTCGCAGATCCTCGACCAGATTCACGAGTCGGTGCTGACGATGGACCAGATGGGCTACATCACCAGCTGGAACCGCGGCGCCGAACGCCTGTTCGGCTACACGGCGCTCGAAGCGGTGGGCCGCAACATCCTGTTTTTGTACGCCGACGAAGACCTGGGCGACGAGGAGGGCGGCGCGCCGCCGGACCTGTTCGCCGAGCACGGCGGGCGCATGATGGAGGTGAAACGCCGCAAGAAGTCGGGCGACATCTTCTGGGCCAGCCTGTCGCTGTCGCCCCTGCGCGACCTGGCGGGCCGCCCGAGCGGCCTGATCGCCTACCTGACCGACATCACCGAACGCAAACACGCCGAAGAGCAGCTGCACCACCTGGCCTACTATGACGAACTGACCGGCCTGCCGAACCGCACGCTGTTCGCGCGGCTGGTCGACCAGGCCCTGATGGTCGCGCAGCGCAACGAGACGGCCGGCTGCATCCTGTTCATCGACCTGAACCGCTTCAAGCGCATCAACGACACGCTGGGCCGGCGCATCGGCGACGAACTGCTCAAGCAGGTCGGCCAGCGCTTCAAGGCCGCGCTGCGCGACGAAGACCTGGTGGCGCGCCTGTCGGGCGACGAATACGCCGTCGGCCTGGCCGACGTGCGCCAGCACTTCGAAGCCACCACGGTGGCGCAAAAGCTGCAAGCCGCGCTCGACGCACCATTCCTGATCGGCGGCCACGACCTGCGCCTGGGCGCCAGCATCGGCATCAGTGTCTACCCGCAGGACGGCAACGACGCCGAAACCCTGCTGGCGCTGGCCGACATCGCGATGGAACGGGCCAAGGGCGACGACGCCAACCCGGACCGCAGCGTCGCCTTCTACAGCCAGGACATGAACAAGGGCATGCAGGAGCGCATGCGCATCGAATCCGGCCTGCGCCACGCGCTGGGCAACGGCGAGCTGGTGCTGTACTACCAGCCGAAGTTCGAAATCGCGAGCGGCCGCCTGGTCGGCGCGGAAGCGCTGGTACGCTGGATGCATCCCGAGCGTGGCATCGTGCCGCCCGGCGAATTCATCCCGCTGGCCGAGACCACGGGCCTGATCGTGCAGGTCGGCGAATGGGTGCTGGAAGAAGCCTGCGCGCAGGCCTCGATCTGGCAGCGCTCCGGCATTGCGCCGTTTCGCGTTGCGGTGAACGTGTCGGCGCGTGAGTTCACGCCATCGCTGCCGGAACGCGTGGCCGCCACGCTGCGGCGCTACCAGCTCGACCCATCGTGGCTGGAGCTGGAGATCACCGAAAGCACGCTGATGCACGACGTGGATCGCGTCACGGCCATCATGGACCAGATCACGGCGCTGGGCGTGTCGCTGTCGCTGGACGATTTCGGGACCGGCTTCTCGAGCCTGTCGTATCTGAAGCGGTTCCCGATTCATACGTTGAAGATTGACCGGTCGTTCACGATGGGGATACCGGCGGATGGCAGCGACTGCGCGATTGCGGGGACCATCATCAGCATGGCGCGGCAGTTGTGTTTGCGGGTGATTGCTGAGGGTGTTGAGACGCTGGATCAGTTGGCGTTTCTGCGCGGGGCGGGGTGTGATGAGGTGCAGGGGTATTTGTATGCGGCGCCTTTGCCGGCGTATGCGTTCGAGAAGGCGTTAAGGGAGAATTGGGCGTTGGTGGGGTGAGAGGGCGATTGTGCGTGAGCGCCACTGTCTTGCCTGGCTCAGAACTCCCTCATCCAGCCGATGATTATGTATAATGCCGTGCAACAGGAAGCGTGGCCGAGTGGTTGAAGGCAGCAGTCTTGAAAACTGCCGACGGTGTGAGCCGTTCGTGAGTTCGAATCTCACCGCTTCCGCCAAGCATACTGAACAAGAGCCCCACACGTGGGGCTTTTTTTCGTCTCGTCATCAAAAGTCTGCGCTGCGGCGCTTGTCCGATCGATTGGTCGAACCCGAGCGTGTAGTAGAGATCCGGTTCCGTAATTTGGCCGCGCTAGCGCCAAGCGGCTCACGCTGATGGTATGACGAGCGAAGAGCCGCCAGTGGCGACCACAAGCCGTTCCTTGCCTGACACTGGTTCCCATGGGCGTAAGCCCTGATCCTTGGCAAGCCGAATGCGCTGCAATTTCATGGCGTCGATCAAATCTGTGGAACACCCGGTCGCGTCCAGCATCGGGAGCGTTTGCCCGGCTTCCAGAAAGAAGCGCAGCCGCGCATCAGTCCCCGTCGAAAGAAACGCTTCCTCCCACCAGTCGTTGATTCGCTCGCTTGCGCGTTCGAGGGCGGCTTGTGTAATCAGCCGGTTCGACTTTTCGTTGTTGATCCGCTTCGATGCAGGCATCAAGTTCCATGCGTCTCCACAGGCCCAAGCGGCGAAGGGAAAACAATGGTCGATGTCGTAGTCATCCTTCAGATGCTGGCCCGACCAGACGCAGTAGATGGACTTTCCTTGAGTGCGAAGCCGTTCTACTGCAGCACGTGCGAACTTGGTGTCGCGCTCTGGATCCGCCCACGCAAGGAGCGCATTTGCGGTCTGGCTGATCACAGGGCCGAGTTGTCCCGCGTAGGATTCCATCAGGCGCACCCATTCCGCAACAAGTACTGGTTCCACCCACACATTGTAGTGACGGAGTGCGTCCCAGATACGAAGGGGGACGTGGAATTCGCCAAAGCTCCATAGAAATGGATCATCGATCCGCAGAAATGACGGTGTTGATGTGCGGCGCTGGTGCCTGATGTGGAAGATGTTCTCATCGCTCGCGGGCCAACGCAGAAACCTGACCGGCATCTCGCGGATGAGCCGCGAGATTTCCCAAAGGCTGCCATGAAGGTGTCGCGCCGTGTCGTCGTGAAACATCATCCCTGCACGAAGGTCAACTGGCCGAACTGGATGCAATGCCGTGAAGTTGCTGGTGACGAAACCAGGTCCGTTTCCGGTCCGGTTGGGCGGCATCTGGGGAAGGCCACCCTCGATGAGTG
This sequence comes from Telluria sp. ZT3P26, assembly GCF_059686035.1. Lineage (NCBI taxonomy): Bacteria > Pseudomonadati > Pseudomonadota > Betaproteobacteria > Burkholderiales > Oxalobacteraceae > Telluria > Telluria sp. ZT3P26. Next base: position 303,016 of record NZ_JCASII010000005.1, read on the forward strand.
GTTTGTACATGCGTAGCCAGAACATTGCCACCAAGCCCATTGGCAGAACGACTGACTCGGACTCATAACGGGCAGACCCGGCCGCAGAATCGGCGATTCTTGCAAGAATGCGCAGCAGCGCGATCTTATAGGTCGATGCCTTATTGTCGTTGAGGATCAGATGGCGTAGCAGCGGAAGCACGCTCAGGCCATCGTCCGGTAGTCCAAGTACCGCTGTTGTCCATGAAATGCCAGGGCGACCCAACCTGTCGGGGCTATCGTCGGTGCGTACCAGCCTGAGTCCAAACTGCTGGGCCATCGCCATCAACTCTGGCAGTGTGACCTCATGCATTGCGCGGGCGGTATCGGGCGGGCCAATGCGAAGGCTGACGGCGATGCGACCATTCGGCGCCAGCAGCGTCGCCAGCTTTCTCAATGCACGCTGGCGTGCAGCTGGTGGGACGTGCATCCAGACAGCAGAAAGCAGGATGAGGTCGAAGGACAGTCCCAGCCGACGTACATGGGACAGGTCAGGCAGACTGTCGGCCACCCAGTGAATGCGCGGCGAGGGGTGGCGCTGGCGCGCCAGCGTACGCATCGCTGCCGATGGCTCGGCGGCGACGACATCGTATCCGTTGGCCGCGAACCATGCGGCATCCCTTCCCGAACCGGCACCCACGTCCAGAATTGTCGCGCCGGGCGGCGGCAGAAGATCCAGCAAGGCAGGGTGAACATGCTCGAAGGTCAGCGATTCGTACTGGGAGACAAATTGTTCGGCGTTCTGATCGTACTGAGAAATGGTCTGCATGACCTTCGGTATGGTTTATCGACCCATTAATTGTATGCCGAAGCATACTGCCGTAGGGCAAGCGAAATCGTTCGCAACATGTACCGGTTCTGCCGGTAGGAGCGTCACGCAAGGGTGCCTGGAGGGATTCAACACAGCCCCCCTTGCCCGAACAACAACTGTAAATATTGTCAGACGAAAAGCAATGTTTCTTGTTCGAAATCCGGCTGAAGTGCGTGGATAATCGACTCCCTCAGCGACATCGATCGCGCCCCACTTCCCATCCATCATGAAAAACTTCAGCATCAAGTACGTGATCGCCGCAGTCATCGGCTTGCTCATTCTTGCCGTGATCACTGTCGGCGCCCTTGGCTACCATGCCACGCAGCGCTCCGTCGACCTTCTCGAAAACCTCGCACTCAAGACGGCGAATCAACAGATCGGCATGTCCGACCTGAAAATGCGGATGGAAACCAACCGCAGCCACATCCTGCAGGCGCTGCAGCACAATCCTGAGAACAAGCATGCGTCGCTGCACAACCACCCATTGACGTTCCACAGCGACTTCATCGCCAAGAACAGCGAAGAAATGCGCAAGGAGCAGCAGGAGCTGGAGGCGAGTCTGCGTTTCCCCGAAACGCGTGAGCGTTTTGCTGCGTGGATGACGGCCAGCGACAACCTGGGCATCGACATGATCGGCAATGCCATGCGCGCGATTCAATCGGGTCAATGGGATGACGCCAATCTGATGCTCGGCAAGCAGATCAACCCGACCTACAACAAGTCGACCGAAGCGTTCGGTGCATTGCAGAAGCTGATGAGCGATCGCAATATCCGCCAGGGCAAGGAGCTGCACCAGGAACTCGCCATGCTCAACGCGGTCGTGATCGCCGCCATCGTCGTGGCGATCCTGCTCAGCATCGGCGCTGCGTTCTACCTGGTCGGCGCGATCAATACGCCGCTGATGCAGGCTGTGGCCGTTGCCCGCCGTGTCGCCGATGGTGACCTGAGTCTCCAGGCGCCGGTCAAGTCGACCAACGAATTCGGCCAGCTGCTGGCCGCCCTGCGTGACATGACCGCGTCGCTGGCCGGTATCGTCAAGGATGTGCGCAGCGAAAGTGAAGTGATCGCCACGGCGTCGACGCAGATCGCCGCCGGCAATATGGACTTGTCGTCGCGTACCGAACAGCAAGCAAGCGCGATTGAGGAGACCGCCGCATCCGTCGAAGAGCTGACCAGCACCGTGCGCCAGAATGCGGAAAATGCGCGTCAGGCGAATGAGCTGGCCGCATCGGCCACGCAGATCGCCACCCGTGGTGGTACGGTCGTGACCGAAGTCGTGGGCACGATGGGCGAGATCAATGCGTCGGCTCGCAAGATCGTCGATATCATCGGCGTCATCGATGGCATCGCGTTCCAGACCAACATCCTGGCGCTCAATGCGGCAGTGGAAGCGGCCCGTGCCGGCGAGCAGGGTCGTGGCTTTGCCGTCGTCGCGACCGAAGTGCGCAATCTGGCGCAGCGTTCGGCCAGTGCGGCCAAGGAAATCAAGGAACTGATCGGCGACTCGGTCAGCAAGGTGGATGCGGGCACGCGCCTGGTCGACCAGGCCGGTGCGACGATGGAGGAAATCGTCCAGAGCGTCCGCCGTGTGGCGGGGATCATGGGTGAAATCAGCGTGGCCAGCGCCGAGCAGAGCTCGGGCATCGAGCAGATTCACCAGGCGATCAGCCAGATGGACCAGGTCACGCAGCAGAACGCCGCCCTCGTCGAGGAAGCCGCCAGCGCTGCCACGTCGCTGCAGGAAAGCGCTGCTGGTCTGGCCGATCGCGTCAGCGTGTTCAAGATCGAGCCGGCCGTCGTGTCAGCGCCGGCCAGGGCGGTCACTGCGCGCCGCGCCAGCGCCATTCCTTACCAGGCGCAACTGGCGTGATGTAATTCCCGCCGTTGAAGAAGTGGCGGTTCAGCGACGCTCGCCAGGCCTGGCCGGCGTCGCTTGCGCCCCATCGATGTCGGCGCCCCAGGCATCCTTGCCCATCACCGCGGTGCCGTTTGCCGTGAAGTCCATGATCGCGTCGGCCGCGCGTGCATAGCGCTCCCACACCGGCAGCCCGGCCCCGTTCGGATCGCCGCGCTTCGCAAAATTCACCATATACGTGCTCATCGCCTTGCCCATGCCAAGATCGCGCGGTGTCGTTTGCGCGCCGTACTTGATGGCCACGGTATCGAAGAAGAACGGGATATCCGTTGCATGCCCGGCCCCGGCGCCCGGCTTGTCGTTCGCCTGGTGCACGTAGGAAAAGCGGTACGCATACACGGGCACGCCGTGCCCGGCAAGGGTCGCGGCCAGACTGCGCGCGCCCGCAACCATATACCCCGTCTTGCCACCAATATCCGCGCTGGTGGCGCCGATCATCACCGGCACCTTGTGCATGCGGCCCTCGGCAAAGGCGGCGCGGGAATCGATGGCCAGCGTGCCGTCGATATAGGGCCCGTGATACGTGGGCTTGTCGCGCTGCATGAAGTTCGCCAGGTTCAAGCCATCGGCGATCGTTTCTGCCGGCAGCGCCCGCAGTTTGGCGAGTGCTGCCGGATCGTCCGCCGCGATGCCCTTGCCGGCCGCGAAATTCACGCCGATTTGTTCGACGTCCGCCAGCTTGGTCGGCGCTGCTGCGCCATCGCCGCCCGACATCACGACTGCCTTGGCGAACAGCCCCTTGCTCATTGGCGAAGTCAGCAGCGTGTTGACCGACATGCCGCCTGCCGATTCACCGGCGATCGTGACATTGGCCGGATCGCCGCCAAACGCCGCCACATTGCGCTTGACCCATTCCAGTGCTGCGATCTGGTCCATGAAGCCGAAGTTGCCAACGATGCCGTTGCCGCCGGTTTCGCGTGTGAGCTGCGGGTGAGCGAAGAAGCCGAACCGTCCGATGCGGTAGTTGAAGCTGACGACGAGTGCGCCCTGTTTCGCCAGCTCGGCGCCGGAGTAGGTCGGGGGCGAGGCGCCGCCGTTGACGAAGCCGCCGCCATAGATCCAGACGATCACGGGCAGTTTGCCCTTGGCATCAGCCGGCTTCCAGAAGTTCAGGTACAGGCAGTCTTCGCTGGGCGTCGTGCCCAGCGGCGCGGCGTCGCTGGGGAAGGGCACCTGCATGCAGTCTGCCGCGTAGGCCGTGGCCTGCCGCACGTCGGGCCACGGCTTGGCAGGCGCTGGCGGGCGCCAGCGCAGCGTGCCCACCGGCGGGGCGGCAAACGGAATGCCTTTCCAGCTGACGACGCCTGCATCGGTCGATCCTGCCACCTTGCCACTGTCGGTGGCGATCACGGGCGCACCTGGCGACGCGGTGGCGCCAGGCGCGGCCACGACGATTACCATGGCAAGCAGGGGAGGAAGTGAGCGATGCAACATGAATGGGCCTCTTGATCGGATGGTTGAACGGTTGACCATGGATAGTACCGGACCAGTCACTGTACCGGCAGCACCTCAATGTTTTCAGCGTCAGGCTGCAATCTCACCGTAAAGATGGTCAGGCCTGCCAATCTCCGTTACAGTGTTGCAATTCATCCAAAATAGCACGCTGGAAATTTATTTCCATGGCGCATCTTCATTAATCCGAATTCACTCCCGGTTTCGGCGCTATCATGATGAGCTATTACACGTTTGCTACGCCCGCACATGCAAGGTTTGCTCTGTAGATTTCGACTGTCCACCCTGATGACCCTGGCCGTGTGCGCCACGGTGGCACTGACCGTCGCTCTGCTGCTGGCCGTGGTCAACCATTTTGCGGTACGGCAGGCCAATGCTGAAGCGCAGTTGCGGCTGCAACAGTTGTCGTGGCAGATGCGTGACTCGCTCAATCGCGTGGTCGAGCAGGCCACGGGTGACGCGCGTCTCCTGGCCGCGTTGCCGCAAGTGCGCAATGCGCGTAGTCCGGCGTCGGCCCGTGTTGCGCTGGAAAGCCTGCAGCAAACCTTCCCCGATTACGCCTGGATCGGCCTGGCCGATATCGACGGAAAAGTAACGGCCTCGACCAAGGGCCTGCTCGAAGGCGCGGATGTCAGCGCCCGGCCGTGGTTCAAGTCGGGTCAGGTGGGCGTGCGCGCCACCGATTACCATCCCGCTCTGATGCTCGAAAAGCTCATGCCCCACGGTACCGATCCGTGGCGCTTCGTCGATGTGTCCACACCCGTTTTCAGCCAGGATGGTGAGATGTTCGCCGTGCTTGGCCTGCACCTGAGCTGGGACTGGGCACGACGCCAGGCGCGCAAGCTCTTGACCCCGGCGCTGCGCGAGTATGGCGCCGAGATCCTGGTCGTGCGCAACGACGGGACCGTGATGCTGGGGCCGGAAGAACTGGTCGAGAAAAAGATTGCAACGGAGAGCCTGCGGCGCGCCAAATTGGGTGACACGGGCGCGCTGCGCGAGGCCTGGCCGGACGGGCGTACCTATCTCACCGGCTATAGCCAGACGGGGCAGATCGGCAACGCGGCCTCGCTGAACTGGGCGGTGCTGGTGCGCCAGGATGAAGACAAGGCCTTGCAGAGCGCCAAGCTGCTGCAGCACCGGATGCTGATGTGGAGCGGCTTGCTGGGTGTGGTGCTGGCCGTGGTCGCCGCATTGCTGGCGCAGCGCCTGGCGCGCCCGATGACGCGGCTGGGCGAAGCGATCGAGCGGGTGACGGAAGCCACCGCTGGCGGGCATGAGTTGCCGGCGATTCCGCATATCCAGGGTTTTTACGAAGCGAATATGCTGTCGCGCACGATGCGCAACCTGGTCGACAGCGAAGCGGACTACCGGCGCGCCCTGCAGCAGATGAACGAACACCTGGAGTCGAAGGTGGCGCAGCGCACGGCCGAACTGCAGGCGCTGCTGCTGCGCGACGTGCTCACGGGCTTGCCGAACCGCCGCGCGCTGCTCGAGACCTTGCCCGAGGCGATGGGTCGCGCCAGCCGGGGCGGGCGTCCGGCGGCGCTGCTGTTCATCGACATGGATGGCTTCAAGGCGGTCAACGACAACCATGGCCACGAAGAAGGCGACGAGCTGCTGCGCCAGTTCGGCGCGCGCCTGGCCGGGGCGATCCGCAAGACCGATATGGTGGCCCGCCTGGCCGGTGATGAATTCGTCGTCGTTCTTGAAATGCTGACGTCGCGCACCGATGCCGAGGAAACCGCCTGGAAACTCCTCGACCGGCTGCGCGAGCCGTACCAGCTCAGCACCACCGAAGTGACCGTCGGCGCCAGCATGGGCGTTGCGGTCTTTGCGCCGGGTGATAAGCCCGATCTCGATGCCTGGCTGGCGCGCGCCGACCATGCCATGTACGCCGCCAAGCGCGGCGGCAAGAATGCGGTGGCCCTGGCTGCCGTACCCGTGTGAGGCACATACTGGCCTGCACGCCCCACGTCGTTCTTTGCGATTGCCAGTACCCTTCATGACCCAAATCAGCCAGATCATCGCCACCATCAAGCGTCAGTTGAAGCTGCAGGGACTGACCTACCGTGACGTTGCTGTCGCACTCGGTTTGTCCGAGCCCAGCGTCAAGCGCCTGTTCGCCAGCGAGCAATTTACCCTCGACCGCATCGTCGAAATCTGCAGCCTGCTTGGATTTACGCTGGCCGAGATCACGCAGGAAGCGCAGAACGGCCAGCGCCGCCTGCGCACGCTGAGCGCCGAGCAGGAAACCGAGCTGGTGTCGGATCCGAAACTGTTGCTGGTCGCCGTCTGCGCGCTGAACCACTGGCGCATGCTCGACATCCTGGGCGCCTATGCCCTGAGCGAGGCGCAATGCATCCAGCACCTGCTCCATCTCGACCGCCTGCAACTGATTTCGCTGTTGCCCGGCAATCGCATCCGCGTGAATGTCGCGCGCGATTTCGACTGGTTGCCCGACGGGCCGATCCGCGCGTATTTCCGCGACCAGGGCATGCCGGAATTCGTGGCCGGGGATTTCGGCGGGGTGGGCGAGTCGCTCGACTTCGCGCATGGCATGCTGACCGAGAGCGCGCGCGCGAGGCTGCAGCAGGAGCTGCGCCAGCTGCGCAGCCGGTTCGCGCAATTGCACGACGAAAGCCTGGCTGCGCCACTGGCGCAGCGGCGTGGCACCGGCCTGTTGATTGCATTGCGGGAATGGGAACCGGCAGCCTTTGCGGGCCTGCGCCGGTAGCGTATGATGAGTTGCACGTGCCTGACCATGACGGACCGGAAGCGGTCGGTTATGTGAAGTAATAGACAGATAAGATCGCCGCATTTGTCGGATAGTAGGTGTCAGGGAGAGTTTGACGCCATGAACATGTCTTTCATCGCAATGGCCGTGCTGGGTTCGAGTGCGGTATGTGCTTCGGCGCAGGAATCGGCAGCCACTGCAACGGCTGCTGGCAGCGCCGTGATCCCCGAGACCGTCTGTGCGCAAGACTGCCTGGCCCAGCTTCAGCTGGCCGCGCGTACCGATGGCGTCAATGCGCCCGCCGGCAATATGGTCTTCACCCGCGAAACAGCCCCCGAGTCCGATCAGCGCGCCGGGCGCGCTGGCGCCGGCACGGTCACCGTCGGCCGGCAGTTCAACATCGACTACACGACGCTCAATGACGTGGGCGACCCGTTCCATGGCGGCCTGTCCGCCCAGGCCGCGCCGCGCGGCGAACGCGCCGACGACAGCGTCGCCTACGAAGGCACGTTCGCCGGCCTGTCGACCGGCGCCAAATGGGGCAAGGGCGACGTCGACGGCTCGCCTTCCGGCCGGGCCTGGGGCATGTCGGTCGGTGTCAATCTCGGACCACTCAACATCCGCGCGGCCCACCAGAATCGCAATGTGGCCAAGGTCACGCGCTACGACCAGGTCGACATCACGATGGCGGCCAAGAATTCCATTGTCGCGGCCAATATGCGCTTCGACTGGGGCACGGCCTACGCCGCCTACAGTGCCAGCCGCGGCTGGGGCAGCTCGCCGCTGTTCAATCCCGACAATCCCTACAGCGCCGGCGTGGCCGCCACCCGCTCGACCAACAGCCGCGACGTGCTCGCCGGCGTGGCCGTGCCCATGTCCCACTGCACCACGCTGCTGGCGTCCTATATTCGCCGCAACGACCGCGACCTGGCCAATCGCGATGCGCGCCAGATCGCTGTCGGCGCCAGCTATGCCGTCTCGCGCCGGATGGATTTCTACGCGGCGTATTCGCGCATCCAGCACCTGGCCGGCGTGCAGCTCGGTGTCAAGCCGGGCAATGGCTCGTCGCTGAACGTCGGGATGCGGCGCGCCTTCTGAAGCGGTGCCCGTCGCGGACGCACCGTCCGTGCGCTGCGACAGGAATCGGCGAAATTCAGTAATGTGCCTCCATGGTTCATTAACTATTGAGGAGACCTTATGACTGGTACCAGCACACTTGATCCGGATAACTTCCCGGAAGCCCCAGACCGCAGCCTGGGCAAGGGCCATGGCGTTGACGCACTCGGTCCGAGCGACTTGTCGGACACCGGCAGCGACGTTGTCGGCGGCCCCGGCTTTGCCACCAATATCGATCCTGAACAGACGCTGGACTTCGACGGCGGCACGACGTCCGACCTCGAGGCCGGTCACGCGGGCGAAACGGCCGGGCCGGATGTCGGCGATGCCGATTTCTCGGGTGACAGTGATCGCAGCGGCACGGGCGAACGCGCCGCTGCCGGGCGCGACGCCGTCGTCAGGGACGGCGCCGACATCGACACCGACCACATCGAGTCGATCCCCGATCTGCCACTGACCGAGGATGACACCGACTTTTTAGCGAGTCGTCCGCCGGGTCAGGGCGAAAGCCGCTAACAGGGCGCCGCCGCCCAGCAGGGCGGTGGTGATGTACTTCGAGCGCAGCGCTGCCGCCGTGTATTCGCTGTGCTCGATGACATCGTGTGGTGAGCCCTGGCGCTCGCGCAATTCACGCGTGTAGTCGGGCTTGTGCAAGGCATCGCGTCGGCTCGGATCGGTGTCGATGTCGAGCTTCTGATTCTTGAACATCGTCGCTTGCAGGTATTTGTCGAATACGCGTGGCAGCAGGCGCGCACCGGTGGCATTGAACTTCGATGCGCCGCCGACAAACACGTCACGCTTCGGATGCTGGGCCGCATACAGGATTGCATCCGCAACGATTTCCGGCGCATACACGGGCGCCGGCAGCTTCGGCTCCTTGTCCATGTAGTTTTTCGCGTGCACGGCAAACATCGTGTCGATACCCGTCGGCTTGATCAGCGTGACCGACATCGGCGCGCCTTCTTTTTCCAGCTCCATGCGCAGCGAATCCGTGAAGCCCTTCACGGCGTGCTTGGATGCGGCGTACATGCCCTGCAGCGGGATCGCGTGGTCGGACAGTTCGCTGCCCAGGTTGATCAGCGCGCCGCCGCCGCGCAGCTTCATGCGCTTGACCGCTTCCAGTGAACCATTGACCACACCCCAGAAATTGGTCTGGAACAGGCGGTGGTGGTCTTCCGGCGAGACATCTTCCAGGCGACCGAAGATCGAAATGCCGGCATTGTTGATCCACGTGTCGATGCGACCGAAACGCTCGATGGCGGCGTCGCCGATGCGCGCCACCTCGTCGACATTGCCGACGTCGGCCGTGACGGTGACGACCTCGGCGCCCAGCGACCCGAGTTCTTCGGCCAGGTGGGCGAGGGCGTCGTCGGCGCGTGCGGCCAGCACCAGTCTGGCGCCTTGCCCGGCCGCCATGCGCGCCGTGGACAGGCCGATGCCACTGGTGGCGCCGGTGATGACGATGACTTGCTCACTGATGTGTTTCAGCTTGACTGACATGGGTGATCCTTTTTGCTCTGATGTTGGCGGGATGGGCGGCCCCCTGGCATGCGTCGTGCACCGGGGACAAGCCACGAGTTAGTGAAATGATCACTTCGTGTTTGATAGTGATATTTCAAGCGAAATCGTGGCGCGCGGGTGACGCGACCGTCCCGGCGAACGAGCGCATGAAAAAAAACGCCGTCCCCACAGGATGCGGGAACGGCGTTCGATGAACACTGCGCGAAGGCAGCGTTGATCGTTACTTCTTGGCGTAGATCTGGTCGAACACGCCGCCATCGGCAAAGTGGGTTTTCTGCGCTGCGGTCCAGCCGCCAAACTCGCTGATCTGGAACAGCTTGATCTGCGGGAACTGCGATGCATATTTTTTGGCGAATTTGTCGACAGAAGGACGGTAGTAGTTCTTGGCGATGATGTCCTGGCCCTGGTCGCCGTACAGGAACTCGAGATACGCCTGCGCCACCTTGCGGGTGCCGCGCTTGTCGACGTTCTTGTCGACCACGGCCACTGGCGGTTCGGCCAGGATGCTGACCGACGGGGCGACGATCTCGAACTTGTCCGGGCCCAGTTCGCGCAGCGCCAGCAGCGCTTCGTTTTCCCAGGCCAGCAGCACGTCGCCGATGCCGCGTTCGACGAACGTGGTGGTGGCGCCGCGGGCGCCCGAGTCGAGCACCGGCACGTTCTTGTACAGGCGCGCCAGGTAGTCGCGGGCTTTGGCATCGTTGCCGCCTGGCTGGCGCAGGGCGTAGCCGTAGGCCGCCAGGTGGTTCCAGCGGGCGCCGCCCGAGGTCTTCGGATTCGGGGTGATCACCGACACCCCCGGCTTGACGAGGTCGCCCCAGTCGCGGATCTGCTTCGGATTGCCCTTGCGCACCAGGAACACGATGGTCGATGTGTACGGCGCGCTGCGGTAGTTGAGTTTTTGTTCCCAGCCCGGATTGATCAGGCCCTTGTCGCGGATGGCGTCGATGTCGTACGCCAGCGCGAGGGTGACGACGTCGGCCTGCAGGCCGTCGATCACCGAGCGTGCCTGCTTGCCGGAGCCGCCGTGCGACTGCTTGATCGTGACGTTGTCGCCGGTTTTCGCTTTCCAGTGCCTGGCAAATGCCGCGTCGAACTCGTGGTACAGCTCGCGCGTCGGATCATACGATACGTTGAGCAGGCTGATGTCGGCAGCAAACGCAGGCGCTTGCGCCAGAAGGGTCAGGGCTGCCAGCGAGCTGATGAAGGTTTTGCGAAGCATTGTTCTCTTTCTCTGGGTTGAAGACCGTAGCGTACGGTCTCAACCTGTAGAAACAAAACGAATAAATTCAAGCAACCTTATGCGGTTTCTGCGCTGGCGCCAGCGGGGATCAGTGCGCCTTCGACAGGATGACGAGCCAGCGACGGAACAGCAGGATTTCGACATGGCCGGCTTCGACGCCGGTATCGCACTCGATGACCGGATTCACGGCGTAGAAACGCTTGCGGAAATCACGGGTCACCAGGATTTCACGGCGGCCAATGCGGACCATGAAAGGGGTCGGGGCGTGTTCCATACCAAAAGAGCTGTTGAGCGTGGTCATGTTCGTTTCCTCGTATCGAGTGGTTATGCAGTGAAGTAAGAATACCACAACCACTGTATGAATCAACAGTTACTGTTCGGGCATACAGTACTTTTTGCGGTGTGTGGTATTTTCGCCAAGTCAGTCATAATCGCGTCATCATGACCAAAACACTGCCCCGACTGCAGCGCTTCGCTGCCAACCGCTTCTCGCCGGAAGGCGAATACGGGCTGCACCTGACCATCGGCGTGGCGCTGCTGCTCGCTGCCATGGCGGTGTTCGCCCAACTGGCCGGTGCCGTCGTCGCCGGTGCGCCGATCACGCAATTCGATGCCGAGATCGCCAACTGGCTGCACCAGCACGCGCGCCAGGGCGGCCTGCTGCGCGAAGCGCTGCTGATCCTGACCCACATCCACAGCACGCCCGGCATGCTCGTCATGGCGTTCTGCGCGGCGCTGTGGGTGTATCGCCGCGGCCATCGTTACTGGACGATGGCGGTGATTGCCAGCGTGCCGGGCGGCATGCTGCTCAATGTCGCGCTCAAGCACACGTTCGAGCGCGCCAGGCCGCATTTCGACGAGCCGATCGTCACCTTGACTACCTACAGTTTCCCCAGCGGGCACACGATGGCCGCCACCGTGCTGTACGGCGTGCTGGCCTGCTACGTTGCGCGCCACGCCCGCACCTGGCCGGGCAGGGTGCTGCCGTTCGTGTTCGCAGCCATGATGATCGGCGCCGTGGCGTTTTCGCGCATGTATCTCGGTGCGCACTATCTCACCGACATCCTCGCCGCGCTCGTGGAAGGCTGCGGCTGGCTCGCCATCTGCATCAGCGGCACCGCTACCCTCAATCGCCGCCGCCGGGCCCGCGAGCGGCGCCTGTCCGGCGCGGCTTCATCCCAAGACATGTAAGGAGTTTTTCGATGCGCACTCTCGTTCACCTGTCCGACCTGCACTTCGGGCGCGTCGACCAGGCCCTGCTCGGCCCGCTGCGCGATCTCGTGCACGCCATCGCCGCCGACGTCGTCGTCATTTCGGGCGACCTGACCCAGCGCGCCAAGGTGGAAGAATTCGAAGAAGCGCGCGCGTTTCTCGATTCGCTGCCCGGGCCGCAGATCGTCGTGCCGGGCAATCACGATATCTCGCTGTACAACGTGCTGCGCCGCTTCGCGCGGCCGCTGTCGCGCTACCGCCGCTATATCACCGACAATCTCGAGCCGGTCTTCATCGACGACGAGATCGCCGTCGTGGGCGTCAACACCGCGCGTTCACTGACGATCAAGGACGGGCGCGTCAGCCACGAACAGATCGCCGCGCTGCGTGAGCGCCTCAGTGGCCTGGGCCCGGACATCACGCGCATCGTCGTCACGCATCACCCGTTCGACTTGCCCGACCATTTCGAAAAGCGCGACCTGGTCGTGCGCGCGCCGCTGGCGATGGAGGTGTTTGCCGAAACCGGCGTGGATATCCTGATGGCCGGGCACATGCATGCCAGCCACGCGGGCAGCACGGCGGCGCGTTACCAGATCGATGCGTATGCGGCGCTGGTGATCCAGGCCGGCACGGCTACCTCGACGCGCGGGCGCGGTGAAGTGAATTCGTTCAACGTGGTGCGGGTGGACGCGCAGCGGGTCGAGATCGACCGCTATGGCTGGGATGCCGTGGGCGGCAAGTTTGACGTGATCACGACCGAAAAGTTCATGCAGGCAGGCAGCGTCTGGTCCCCGCATGCCGACGGCATGCTGGCAGCGGGGCTCTGACGCGCCGCCCGGCGCTCAAATCCAGTATTCGGTCAGGCGCGCCATGGCTTCACGCAGGCGGTCCGACCATGGCCGCCGCTTCCAGGCGTCGAGCTTGATTTCCTTCGAATGGACCACGTCGTCCCGGAACGCGGCTTCCATGTCGCGCCCGAACGCCGGATCCAGCACGATCACATTGACCTCATAGTTGTGGATGAAGCTGCGGCGGTCGATATTGGCCGAGCCGATCGACGACCACATGCCGTCGATCACCGTGGTCTTGGCATGCAACACGGCCACCTGCAACTGGTGAATGCGCACGCCGCCCTCCAGCAGCTCTTCATAGAACGACTCGCCCGCATGGCGGATGAAGCCGTGATCCGACACGCCCGGCAGCACGAGCTGCACGTCCACGCCCCGTTTGGCCGCGGCGATCAGGCCGTCGACGATCTGGCGGTCCGGCACGAAGTAGGCGGCCGTCAGGTGGATCGATTTCTTCGCTTCGCCGATGGCGACGACGAGCGACTTGTAGATCGTCGAATCGCGGTCCGGTGACGTGGCCAGCACGCGCACGACCTTGTCGCCCGCCGGGGCCAGTTTCGGGAAGTAATCGATCTCGGGCAATTCCCCCGCGTCCTGGTGGACCCAGTTGTCGATGAACGCCCATTGCAGCGCGCCGACGGCCGGTCCTTCGATCTTGATGTGGGTATCGCGCCAGCCGACTTCATCCTTGCTCACGTCGTCCGGCCGTTTCTTCGACCGGAACAGCGAGCTGTTGGCGTAGGTGCTGCTGATGTTGATGCCGCCGGTGAAAGCCACGAGGCCATCGACGATCATGATCTTGCGGTGATCGCGGTTGTTCAGCGCCCATTTGCCGGGCCGCTTGGTCGGGTCCACCGGATTGAAGACCAGCACGTTGACGCCGGCCTGGCGCAGCCGGTCGAAGAATTCCTTCGGTGTCGAGAGCGTGCCGACGCCGTCGACCATGATGTTGACCACGACGCCCTGGCGCCGCTTTTCCATCAGGATGTCGGCAAACTGTCCGCCGATCTCGTCGTGGTCGAAGATATAGGTTTCCAGGTTGATCGATTTCCTTGCCCCGCGCGCCGCTTCCATCATCGCGCGCATGGTCGCCGGACCGTCGAACAGCAGCGTGACGGCATTCCCGGCAATCATCGGTACGCCGGTGGCCTGTTCTTCCAGCACCGCCAGTCCCTTGAGGTCGGCCGACGCGCGCGCCCAGCGCCGCTTGAGCAGCGCCGCCGCCTGTTTCTGCTTCAGTTCGCCATGCTGGTTCGTGACCGTCGGCGTGGACTGCGAAGGCCCGCCGGTCATGGTGCTCGCATCGGGCAGTGTCTTGCATGCGGTCACCGCGCAGGCGAGAGCGGCGATGGCACACCAGGTGGCGAAGCGCTTCGTGATCATTTTGTTCCTCTTGCGGGGTCGGAGTCGGGGGGCGCCAGCTGGCGGTGTTTGGGGCCGAGGAAGAACTCGACCGGTGAATAGGCGAAGCGGCGGCCCAGTGCCTGCACCAGCAGGATGCCGCGCTTGAAGCGGATCTTGCGCGCGCGCAGGGCGACCCAGAGCGCGAGGCCAAAGCTGACCAGCAGGTTGACCGTGCCGATCAGCAGCACGCCGGCGGTGGCGTTGATGATCTGCGGCACGGTCATCTGGTAGTCGAGCGCCACCAGCGCGGTCGCGAAATTGGCGGCCGAGAACGTGATGTGACGGATGTCGATCGGCAGGCCCAGCAGGAAACCGACCGTGCCGGTGGTGCCGAGCAGGATGCCGAAGAAGAAGTTACCCATCAGGCCGCCGAGGTTGTTCTCGACATACGCGCCCAGGCGCGCCAGCCGTGCCGGGCCGAGCAGGCTGCGCAGGCCGCGCAACTGCTGCACGCGCTGACCCATGCGGGTGTACAGGGCCTTGTTGTCGTAGTAGCCCGACACCAGGCCGGCCACGAACAGCCAGACGCCCGCCACCGCCGCATAGAACAGGGCCGGACTGTTGACGGGATCGATTTCGTTGAGCAGGTGCAGCGCCTTGATCGGGTCGACCAGATGCTCGCCCCGGTACCAGCGCACGCTCTCGGCAATGGCCCAGGCCACGGGGAACGCGACCAGCACGTTGCCGAGCACCGCCACCATCTGGGTGCGGAACACTTTGTTGACGAGCTCTGCGAGCCGGTCGACGTCCAGGCCACGGCCCGTTGCCGAGCGGTGCAGCGACGCGGCGATGCGCTGGGCCGTCATGGCCGGCTGCTTGGTCGCGACGGTGAAGTGCAGCATGTGGATCAGCACGAAGCCGAACGAATAATTCATGCTGAACAAAAATGCCTGGACCAGCGGCGGTGAGTGCAGGTAGCCCAGCAGGATCTTGAGCAGCGCCATGAAGCCGACGATGAAGCCGGCGCCGGACGACGACCACAGCATCTTGCGCAAGCCCTTGCGGTCTTCGGCGATGTAATGCTCGCCCGTGCGGCTGGCGTTTTCGGTGACGTTGCGCGCCAGCAGGTCGACGTTGTCGCGCACCAGGTTGGTCACCTGATACTTGGTGTTGTGCGCCTCGATCAGTTCTTCGGCCAGCTCGATCACGGCGCGCTCGCGCGGGCCCAGTTCAGGCGCCGGCTGGTCGGTGATCACGGCGAGGCTGCCTTGCGGCGTCAGCGTTGTGACAGGCGCTGCTGTCGTGGCGGCCTCGGGCGGCGTCGCCGTCGCGCTCATGGCGCTCAGCACACCCTGGGTCGCGGCGGCCGGGTCGACGTCCGTGTCGGCGCTCGCCCCGGTCTCCGGCACATCCACCAGGAACAGCAGCTTTTGCAGGCGGTCGATACTTTGCTGGAGTGCGACCAGCAGATAGGTCAGGGCGATGCTGGTACCGCTGCTCAGCGCCAGGCGCCGGATCTTGAGCACGACGTCTTCACACTGGTCGAGCATCACGAGCAGGTGGCGCGCATCGTCCGGGCGCGCGATGTCGCCGTTCAGGTAGCGCGCATATTCATCCAGGTAACGGTTGACCTCGATGTTCTGCATCAGGAACGGCGAATCGAAGTTCTCGATCTGGCTGTAGCTGTGCACGAGGCGGGGCTCCAGGCCCAGCGCGCAGACGCGGCACGACAGCGTGCGGATCGCATCGAGCAGGCCCTTGAGCGTGACCACGCGCGCGCGGCCGGGATTGGCATCCGCCGGCACCGGGGCGCTTTCGATCACGTGGAACAACGTCATCCAGTCGGTGTCGGGCACCGCGCGGATCCAGGCGTAATCGTCCTGGCGGTACAGCACCTGGTCGAGCGCGTCGGACAGGTACAGGTCTTCCAGCGCCGGCGGCAGGAAGCGGTAAGTGATGCGGCTTTTCAGCTCGGTGACGAAACCATCGTTCGACAGGATGCCGATGTCGCTGTACAGGCTGGTGTGCCGGCGCTTTTCGAGCAGCGTGGTGATGTAGCGGCGCAGCGCCCATGCCTGGTCGGGATTTCCCTTGAGGAGCTGGGTCAGCGTACGGACCGCCTGCGCCGGGTCATCGGCCGTTTGCCATACCCAGCGCTGGCGCGGGCGCAAATGGCAGACGAGCTCGACCAGCAAGTCGATCTTGTCGCTGTGGGGATCAATCCGTTCAAGTGTTGCGAGCATGAAAAAAAATCTGGTCAGAAAAGCGCCAGTGTACGCGAGGAGCCGGGCCAATATGGTGTGGCAACGAACAGTAACCTCGTGGAAGTATCCTGTAGCACGGTTCAGACCCGCGCCGCGGCGCCGGCGACTGGACGCGGGCAGGGCAGTCCCGCTACACTGGACCGGATCTGCCATGTCTCAGTCATCAAGGAAACCATGTACCTCACTTATTTCAACGGCCAGTGGGCCGAAGGCAATGTGCCCCTGTACGGCGCGATGGATCACAGCCTGTGGCTCGGTTCGTCCGTGTTCGACGGCGCGCGTGCGCTGGCCGGCAAGCTGCCCGACCTGCGGCCGCACCTCGAGCGCGTCATCAGCTCGGCCGAGAAACTGGGCCTGGCCTGTCCCTTGAGCGTGGACGAGATGGAAGCGCTGGTGCGCGAAGGCGTCGCAAAATTTGCGCCCGATGCCGAGCTGTACGTGCGCCCGCTCGTGTTCGGCACGGAAGGCTTCCTGATTCCGGTGGCTGAAAAGAGCCAGTTCGCGCTGACGCTGTTCGATGCACCGCTGCCGCCGTTTGTCGGGTTTTCGGCTGGCCTGTCGACGATGCGTCGCCCGCAGCCGAGCATGGCCCCGACCGACGCCAAGGCATCGGCGCTGTACGCCAACTCGACCCGCGCCATGCGCGAAGTGAAGGCGCGCGGCTTCGAGCAGGCGATCGTGCTCGACGGCGACGGCCACGTCGCGGAGTTTGCCGCGTCGAATCTGTTCCTGGTCACGGCCGACGGCAAGGTGGTCACGCCCCGGTTGAACGGCACCTTCCTGGCCGGGATCACGCGTGCGCGCGTGATGGCGCTGCTGGCCGAGGTCGGTATCCAGGTCGAAGAACGCACGGTGGAAGAGGCTGAACTGCGCACGGCGCGCGAGATCTTCAGCACCGGTAACTATGGCAAGGTCACGCCATGCACGCGCTATGAAGACCATGTGCTGGACGCCGGGCCTGTCGCACGGCAGGCACGCGAGCTGTACATGGCGTTCACGCAGGCCGCCTAGCCGCGTCTGGCGTCACCATGCAAAAGGCCGGCAAATGCCGGCCTTTTGTATTACTGGCGAACGTGGCGATCAGCCGCGTGCTGGTTCTGCGACGTAGATCTCGACGCGGCGGTTGCGCGCCTTGCCGGCGTTGTCGTTGTTCGATGCGATTGGTTCGCGCGAACCGCGGCCTTCGATGGTGATGCGGTTCGGGTTCACGCCGCGGCCTGCCAGGTAGTCGCGGGTGCGCGATGCGCGGTCGACCGACAATGGCTGGTTGATGCTGTCGCTGCCGGTGCTGTCGGTGTGGCCGATGATCACGACGTTGGTGTTCGGGTTCTCTTGCAGCGTCGAAGCAAAGCGCTGCAGCACTGGCTGGAAGTTGCTCTTGATGTCCGAGCGGCCGGTGTCGAACGAGATGTCGCTCGGGATTTCCAGCTTCAGGCGGTTGTCCGAGGTCTGGGTCACTTGCACGCCGGTGCCCTGGGTCGCTTGTTCCATGGCTTGTTTTTGCTGTTCCATGCGCTTGGACCAGATATTGCCGATCACGGCGCCAGCTGCTGCGCCGATGGCTGCGCCGCCTGCCACACGGCCGCCGCCACCGCCGCTGGTCGTGCCGCCGATCAGGCCGCCAAGGCCTGCGCCGATGCCGGCGCCGGTTGCCGTACCGCGCTGGGTGCCGGTCATGTCTGCGCAACCGGTTGCCGTCATGACGACGATGGCGACTGCTGCGGTGGTTTTGATGAAGTTTTTGTTCATGGTGGAACTCCTTAAAAGTAAGAAATCCGTTTCGCTGTCACGCCGGACAGGGGCGCGACAGCGAAACGGATTGGATTTTACGACAAGCAGAGACTTGTCATAAAAGTTCTATATACCGCGACCGCTGATCAGGCGAACCAGGATCATGATGACGGCGACGACGAGCAGGATGTGGATGAAGCCGCCGATGGTGTACGACGTGACCAAGCCAAGCAGCCAGAGGATAACGAGGACAACAGCAATTGTGTACAGCATGATGAATCTCCTAGAAGGGGTGCGCCCGTTGCGCTGTGAGACCAGTATGTTGTTTCCTGAGAGCGACTACCGTTCGATGGCGTACATTAAACGCAACTTTTTTGTTTTTGCACGCCTGGAATCCAGCCCATCATCCCGATCAGGCCGGTAAAACCGATCAGGCAGCTCAGCAGGCCTCCGGCAATCAGGAACACCACATCATGGGCTTGCACCAGGCCCTGCGCGACAGGCGCCGGCCCGGCCGACAGCATGCCGAATAACGTCATTACGATTCCCCAAACAATGATGCCGATCCAGGTCAAGGTATTCATGTGGGTCTCCCTGATTGATGCCGTATCGCCAATCGATTCAGCACACCCCGATTGTCGGCTTAGCTCATCAATAAAACCGTGCGATGGCACACATTGCACTCAGGAAAAAAATTGGCCGGGTCGCTTGCGCGATCCCGGCCATGTCATCGTGCTGAAACCAGCGCGTTGCAGCGTTATGCCACCGAGCGCAGACGGCCCTTGACGATACGCACGCGGTCGCCGTTGCCCCATTGTGGCTGGGTGGTCTGGCGGAAGGTGCGCAGCGTGCCGTCATCGAGGCGAACCCGGATTTCATAGCTGGTCGTGGCCTTCACATTGCCCTCGACCTGGTTGCCGACGACAGCGCCACCGATGGCGCCGGCCGCAGTGGCCAGCGTCTTGCCATTGCCGCCACCGATCTGGTTGCCCAGCAGGCCGCCCAGGACAGCGCCGCCGGCTGCGCCCAGGCCGCTGCCTTCGGCACGCTCCTTGATCGCGCGGACCGATTCCACGTTGCCGCAGTTTTCACACCAGTTGCTCTTGGCGGCCAGCTGGGTCGGCTGGCTTTCCTTGATCTTCGTCACAGGTGCTGCTTGTTGCACCGGTGCTGGCGCAGGGGCCGGCGCGTACGCTTGGGCTGGCGCCGGTGCAGGGTAGGCGGCTTGTGGTGCAACGGCGTAACCACCTTGCGGCAAGGTCGACGCGAGCGCCAGGCGGTCAGCTTCGGTCAGCTGACGGTCAGCCGTGCCACCCACCGATGATGGCAGCCAGCCCATGATGGCGGCGGTACCGACCAGCGAGAACAGCACGACAGCAGCGGCTGCCAGCAGCAGCAGCGGGTGGGTGCGGTTCTTTACAGGCATGTTTGGAGGGGTTGTCATCTTTTGTTCCTTTCGTATAGGCATTAAGCCGGATGTTCAATGATTGTCCTCAGGAACAACTAAAGCTTCCGTGCGTCACCGTACATACCTGCACACCCTGTACCGTTAGTCTCCAAGACATTGTTTGTAAATGTAACTGGGTGTGGCGGTCCCGGCTGGCGCCACACGCCAATCTGTGAGGAAATGATGAATTCTGCCGTCCACCCGCCTGTCTTCGAGCCCAGCAGTAATTTGTTGCTCGCAGCACTTCCCCCAGATGACCTTGCCCAGATGCTTCCGCAGCTCGACGAGGTCAGGGTGGAAGCTGGCCAGGTCCTGTGCGAAGCGGGTGATCCGATTCTTCACATTTATTTCCCTCATGACTGCCTGGTATCGCTGCTGGGGGTGGCCGAGGGGCGCATGACGCTCGAGGTTGGCCAGGTCGGGCGTGAAGGCATGCTTGGCGCCACCACGGCGCTGGGCCACGACACCACGCAAGTGCGCGCCGTCGTGCAGCGCGCTGGCAGCGCCAGCCGGATGGACGGCGGGCGCTTTCGCCTCGAAGTCTCGCGCAATCCGGCCCTGCAGCGCGTGCTGTACCGGTACACCGATTCATTACTGGCCCAGGCGATCCAGATTGCCGTCTGCAGCCGCTTCCATGTCCTTGAAGCACGCCTGGCACGTTCGCTGCTCATCACGCGCGACCGCCTGCAATCCGACAAGTTCCACCTGACCCATGAATTTCTGGCGCATGCGCTCGGGGTGCGCCGGGTTGGCGTGACCAAGGCGGCCAGCGCGCTGCAGCAGCAGGGGCTGATCAACTACAGCCGGGGCAATATCGAGATCCTCGACCCGGAGCGCCTCGCAGCGGCGGCCTGCAGCTGCTACCAGATCGTGCGCGAAGCCGGTGCAGCGCCGGCCACCGATACCGTCTGAGCGGCCTGCGCCAAAGCGCGTCGCCCAATAGAAAACGCCCGGCGAGCCGGGCGTGTTCTATTCACTGTCATGTCACTGGCTTTGGCGCCAGTGAACAGGGATCAGTTGGTGGTCTTGACCTGGTTGCCGACCACGCCGCCGACAGCTGCGCCGCCAACGGTGCCGACTGCGCTGCCACCGGTCAGGACGCCACCGATCACGGCACCGGCGCCAGCGCCGACTGCGGTGTTACGGTCTTGCTTCGACATGTTCGAGCAGCCGACCATACCGAATGCGGCGGTCGCCAGGGTTGCCGTCACTACCAGGTTTTTGATGAGTTTCATGATGTTCTCCTTTGATGGGGTTATTTCAGGCGCAGGTCATTTCTGACCGATTTCACGCCGTTGACGGTTCGCGCGACCGAGGCCGCTGCGGCGACGCTGTCGGCAGAGGATACAAATCCACGCAACCGGACAATGCCTTGATACGTATTGACATCCAGATCGGACACCTTCAGTTCAGGATCGCGCCGGATGGCGCTGTGTACTGCGGCCGTGATGGCATCGTCCTGGACGGCTTCGATCTTGCCGAAGCCGGGTAGTCCGGAAGTGCATCCCATCAGTGCGCTACCAGCCAATGCGACCAGTAAAACCGGGATGCTGCCAAAACGCCTGATGCTCGATCCGTTCATGCGGGTGTTTCTTTTCTTGATGACCTGGGGCGATCATAGTCAGGATTGCCAAATTGATCTGTTCGGCAACACACAGAGCCCGTGCCAGGTTGTTACAGGTTGTATCCGTGAGGCTATTTAGCGACGCTGGCGCCGGCCCGGTGGCGGCGCGCTCGGCGCTTGCCGTGCCTGGGCCAGCAGGCGTGCGCAATCGCTGTCTTCTCCCGGGCCAGTATTGATCAGTGGGAGCAGGGCGGCCAGCGGCGCGGCGACGACGGCGAGTGCTGCTGCGCCGCCTGCCTTCATCGCCAGCACGCCCTTGTCGATGGCCACGTCCGGCTTGCTGAACGAACCGCGCACATACAGGGGCGCGCGCAGCGAGAAGATGCGCAGCGCCTTGGTTTCGGGCCGGATGCGCAGCTCCATCTGCTCGCCCGCCAGGTTGATCGCGCCGTCGACGGTGATGATGGCTTCTTCGGTGTCGACGATGAAGCTGCGCGTGCGCGCGACACCGTCGCTGACGGCAAAGTCCGCTGCTACGCAATTGAGTTCAACCTGCTTGTCGCCAAACAGCTTGGTCACGACGATATTCGCCACGTTCAAGCCTGCCATTTCCAGCAGCATCTTGCTCACCGTGCCTTCGCTGACGAGCGCCTTGAGTTCGCCATTGGACTTGGCCAGCAATGACGCGACGGAGTTGCCGGTGGCCGACAACTTGGCGTCAGCGTTGATCTGGCCTGCCGTTGCCTGCATCTGTTCAATCTTCGGGAACAGTTGCTTGATGCCAATCTTGCGTGCCCGCACGTCCGCCATCGCCTGGATGGCATTCTTGCCGCTGCGCCCGCTGCCATCGAGGCGAATGGTCGAGCGCACGGTGCCGCCGGCCATGCCGAATTCGAGCGGGTCGAGCCGTAGCACGCCATTGTCCATCTTGATATGGCTGCTGAGCTTACTGATCGGCAGCGCCTTGTCGCGCACAATATTGTCGGCAGCAAAGCGCACGTCGGCATCGAGCGCTGTCCAGCGTTCGGTGTGGAATTCTTCCACCGGCAACACCTTGCCAGTTGGCTGTTTGGCCTCGACGCCACGCGCTGCCTTGCTGGCGTTCGAATCGGCGCCGACCAGGGGCGCCAGATCGGCAAACACGAGCTGGCGCGAGCGCACATTGCCCGACAGGACAGGGCGCGCGCCGCCCGTCGCATACGCGAGGCGCCCGCCGATATCGCTGGCGCCGACCTTGCCGGAGAAATCGTCATACACCCAGCTGCTGGCACCCTTGCCGAGGCGACCGGTCAGGCGGCCCGCAGTGGAAAATGCCGGTGTTTCCGGCAGCAGGACGCCGGTGAACTGGTACAGGCGCGCCATGCTGGCGCCCGCCAGTTCAAGCTGTACGTCCAGCGCGGCGAGCTGCGCCGGATTGGTGACGGTGCCTTCGATTGCGATCCGGGTCTTGCCCGACCTGAACTCGCCCTGGATCGGATAGGGCGCGGTCTCGTTCTTCAGCGAAAACACCGAGCCGAGCTTGCCGCCGCCATTAACCTTCGCGCCGTTGTAGGTGCCGTCCAGCGAGAAGGCTACGCCATACACCGGGTCGCGCTCGAGCGTGCGCACCCGGGCCGTGACGTCCGCTTTGGTGACCGCATCCTTGACGTGGATGACGCCATCGGTCAGCACCACGCGTTCGAGGTCGAGATTCCAGCGCGACGGTTGTTCGTTGCGCTTGAACGTCCAGTTATTGGTGGTCGGGTCAAGGCGCAGCAGGTCGATGCGCGGTGCGTCAAAGCGCAGCAGCGGAATGCCGATCCTCTTGTCCAGCAGCGCCAGCGGGTCGAGCGAGAACGAGAACTGGCCCACGCTGGCCATGTTGCCGGCCTCCATGCCGGCCGGATTGCCAACCGTGGTGTTGCGCGCGACGAGGTAAGGCCAGGGAATGTGATCACGCCATGTGCGCTCGGCCGGCGCCATCCGCGCGGCGGGGCGTTCCCACGACACGGTCAGGTCGCCACGGATGGCGAACGGACGGTCGATGGCGTCACTGACCTTGTCGTTGATCCACGGCCGTGCGCGGTTCCAGTCGAACGTGAGAATAACGATGACGGCGATGACCGGCAGCGCAATCAATACCGCGAGGACCGCCAGGGCGATCCGTGTCTTCTTGTTGCGGCGTGGTCCCTGCGGACGTTGCGCCGCCGGCGGCATTGGTTCGGCCATGATCATCCTTTGTCTTGAGTCGGTGCGCCGAGCGTACGCTACGGGCCATCATTCCAACGTGCGATGCTGCACCGAGCGCCGGCAATGCGCCAGCGTATGCGCTGCGGGTCTGCCTCCCTGCAGGCAATGTGCGTCACCGAACTGATCGCATCCGATAACAGGTTTATAACGTTACCTACACCACTTCCCAGGAGAAAATGTGATGAATAAACATCAATCGATGACCGGGTTTGCCCGCCTTGGCTGCGTTGCCGCTCTGCTGGCACTGACGGCCTGCGCAAGTCCTGACAAGGCGCCTGCGACGGCGGACGTGGCAGTCTCGCGCAATGCGATCGAGAACGCGGTGTCGGCAGGTGCAGCTGATCTGGCGCCAGCCGAAATGACGGCAGCACGCGAAAAAATGGGCCGCGCCAACCAGGCACTGGCCGCGCGCGACTACAAGCTGGCACGCGAACTTGCGGTGCAGGCCCAGGCCGACGCCAAGCTGGCCCAGAGCAAGGCTGTCTCGAGCAAGGCAACGGCTGCCTCGACCCGCCTGAATGAAGACTTGCGCGTACTGCGTGAAGAAGTCGATCGCGCCAATACCAACTGATTCAACTGAGCCAGCTGCCTCATTGCACTGTTTCCTGTCCCCGGACAGGAGTTCGCGCCGACGATCCGGCGCTTGCACAATAAAAGGAATAACAACATGAAAAACCGCAAATCCGCCGTATCGATCCTGGCCGCCGCCGTGCTGGCCGCAGCCTGCGCCAGCGCGCCGATGACCACGCCAACGCTCGACCAGGCGCGCGCCGACTTTGTCAGCGCTAACAACAACGTGCAGGTGTCGACCTACGCACCGCTCGAATTCAAGCAGGCCAGTGAAGCCCTCGACCAGGCCAACCAGGCCGCGGCCCGCCGCGAAAGCCTGAGCGACATCGATCGTCTCGCGTATGTGGCCAAGCAGCGTATCGCCACGGCGCAGGAGGTTGCCAAGGGCAAGGCTGCCGAAGCGAATATCGCCGACGCATCCCGTCAGCGCGACATGGTGCGCCTGGATGCCCGTACTGCCGAAGCCGATCGCGCCAAGCGCGAAGCCGAAGCGGCCCAGGCCGCCGCGCAGCAGGCACAAGGCCAGGCGCAGCAAGCCCAGATGCAGGCACAGGCAGCGCAGGCCGAAACCGCCGCAATGGCCGAGCGCGCAGCCAAGCTCGAAGCGCTGCTGGTCGATCTGCAGGCCGTGAAGACCGAACGCGGCTTCGTGGTCACGATCGGCGACGTCCTGTTCGCCACCGACCAGGCCGTATTGAATGCGAATGGCATGTCGACCCTGCGCAAGCTGGCCGACGTGATGGCCCAGAACCCTAACCGCACCGTGCTGATCGAAGGTTTCACCGACAGCACCGGCAGCGCGAGCCACAACCAGCAACTGTCCGAACGCCGCGCCGCCGCAGTCGCGACCGCGCTGGCCGGCCAGGGCGTGCCGCGTGAACGTATCGCCATGCGCGCATACGGCGAGGCATTCCCTGTTGCATCGAATGACAGCGCAGCAAGCCGTCAGCAGAATCGTCGCGTCGAAATCGTTCTGTCGAACGAAGGCGCAGCCATTCCGCCACGCGCAGCAATGCGTTGAACACATTTTTGAACCGACTTTGAATTAAGGAATCACCATGGAACAAACCAACAACCTCGGCCACGGCTTTGACGTCTCGGCAATCCGCAAGGCAGCCGCCAACCTCGACGACGGCGCCGTTACCGAGGGCTACCAGGCAGATCGCGAAGCGGTCATCGCCATGCTCAACGATGCACTGGCCACCGAACTGCTGTGCGTGATGCGCTACAAGCGCCATTACTACACGGTCAGCGGCCCGGGCACCGGCCAGATCAAGGCTGAGTTCCTCGAGCACGCACAGCAGGAGCAGGAACACGCTGACCGCATCGCCGAGCGCATCGTGCAGCTGAACGGTTCGCCAGACTTCAACCCGGCCACGTTCGCTGCACGCAGCCACGCCGAATACGATGCGTCGGAAAACGCGCAAGACATGGTCCGCGCCGACCTGATCGCCGAACGCGTGGCGATCGAATCGTACCGCCAGATGATCGTGGCAATCGGCGACAAGGATCCGACCACCCGCAACATGCTGGTCGAGATCATGGCTGTCGAAGAAGAGCACGCCGACGACATGCGCGACCTGATGGCCTGAGCCTGATGGCGACCCGCCTCGTGCGGGTCAGTTTTGATGATTGATTAGTGACAGGAGTAGAACATGCTAGACACTTCCCGCAACAGCCACGGCAGCATGCACCCGATCAGCGGAAGCACCTATGCCACCCAGTCCGACATGAAGGCATTGGTGCGCGACGCGCAATCCATGCTGACCGCAGCCGCATCGCTCACCGGCGAAAAAGCCGAAGAGCTGCGCGAGCGCGGCATGGCGATGCTGGATACCGTATTGGGCGGCGCCAGCCTGATGCCCACGCAGGCCGTGGTCAAGGGCAAGGAACTGGTGCATTCCGCTGATGATTATGTGAAACATAATCCATGGCGCATCGTGGCAGCTGCGGCAGGTGTCGGTGTGCTCATCGGCCTCTTGATCAGTCGTAAACAATAAGGCTGGGGGCTACGTGGATAAACAAGAAGCAATCGTGCAGAACCCCGGGGTGTTTGCCGGCATATCCAGTCTCTTCAAGAGTCTGTTCGGCCTGGCCGTCTCGCGTGTGGAACTCGCAGCGCTTGAGCTGGCCGAGATCCGCAACCATGTCATCGAGCTGGTGGCCATCTTTGCCGGAGCCGCGCTGGCAGTCTGGTTTGCCATTGCTTTCGGCGCGATGACGATCGTGGCGCTGGCGTGGGAATCGATGGGCTGGACCATCCTGTTGATCATGTTCGCGGTGTTCACGCTGGTCACGGCCATCCTGGTGGCCAAGGGCATGGCGCTGATCAAGCAGAACAAGCTGGGGTTCCCGGCCACGATGAAAGAACTGAAAAACGATCGCGAGATGCTGCTGTGAGCGGCGTATCCAAGGAAGCCAACATGCACAAACACGACGAGACGACCGGGTTGGCCGGTCATCAACACAGCCTGGACCCGGCGGCACGCAAGAAGGAACTCCTGCGTGAGGGCGAGTTCTTCCGCGCTGGCGTTGCGCACGCCAAGGCTGGCATCCAGCACAGCATCAAGCCTGAAGTGATGATGCGCACGGCCATCGACCACACCACGGTGGCACTGCGCACCAGGGCCGATGCCTTGCTCAAGCCGACCGGCGCGAATGTGGCGATGCTGATGCCGTATGCAATGAGCGCGCTGAACTTCGTGCGCCAGCGTCGCCTGGCCAAGCCGGTGGCCGGCGCCGCCGTGGCGCTGGGCGCAGTGGGCTGGTACTTCAATCGCAAGCGTTCGCGCAAGGCAGCAACCGAAGCCTGAGCGGCGCGCAATGGATGACGATACGGTGCAACGCGCTGTAGCGGATATGGTGGGGCTTGAACGGCGTCCAATCGCAAGATGGACGCCGTCTTTTTTGGCGCAGTCAGCGTTAAATTGAGGAGAGTTTTGAACTGACAAGCAGCCCCGTGGTCTAACCCTGTTCCCAGCGTCAGGAGCCGACCATGAAAGCGCCACGTTCCAAAAGCTGGTTCTCCAGAGTGCCAAAGCTGAACGGGCCGCAGCGCCGGCAAGTGCTCGATGCCCTGCATCCTGCAGCGGGTCTCGATCAGGTAGTGGCACTGATCGCCGAGGCCAGAGGCCCGGGGCGCTGCTGCCCCCGGTGTGGCGGTGCACGCTGTCACCGGCACGGATTCGCCAACGATCTGCAGCGTTTTCGCTGCTGCGGCTGCGGGCGCACCTTCAACGATCTGAGCGGCACGCCCCTGGCGCGACTCCGGCACAAGGCCAAATGGCTCGCGTATTCTCACGTACTACTGGACTCACTGTCCGTGCGCAAAGCGGCAGATCGCACAGGCGTGCACCGCAATACGGCCTTCCGCTGGCGTCACCGCTTCCTCGATTGGGTCAAGCTGGACCGGCCGGCCTCTCTGAATGGCATTGTCGAGGCCGACGAGACGTTCCTGCTCGAATCGCAAAAAGGATCCCGCACGCTCGACCGGCCACCGCGCCGGCGGGGCGGGTGCGCCGCCTTGCGGGGTATTTCGCGGCATCTGGATTGCATACTGGTCGCGCGCGATCGCAGCGGCAACACGATCGACGCGGTCACTGGGCGCGGGGCATTGACGGCGGCGCAACTCGAACGCGACTTGCTGCCCCGGCTCGATCCGCAGGCGCTGCTGGTCACCGACAGCCATGCCGCCGATCGCGCCTTTTCACGCAAGCACGGGACTGCGCACCAGGCGGTCAGTCTGCATTCAGAAGGGCGCACCAAGTATCTGGGCAGTCGCTGGACTCTGGATGGTGGGAGGGTATGTGCCCCAGAACAAATGTTCCGTATCGCTGTCGGCGTCATCAACAGATAATGTTGACTGCGCCTCTTTTTTGTCGGCATCGGCCGCGCGACCGATCGGGTATGCTGGGTGTTAAATCATTTTTCACGAGACACGCATGCATCCCTCGAATATCGTCCTGCTCGAATTCCATCCGGAACGCGATGACCTCAGTCCCGACAAGGAGCTGCGCAACGGCCTTTCGGTGGCGCTGCGCATGGGCAAGACACTGTGGCTGGCGAACGACGAGTCGGTCAGCATCGAGCGCCTGACGCTGGTGGAAGAAGACAGCCGCGGCCAGAGCAGCTTCGCGCGCGAGCATCGCCAGTTCGCCCTGCATGATTTCTTCGACCTGCCGCTGCCGGCCTTCGATGGCGAGAAGGAACGCATCAATGAAGCCGACGTCGAAGGCCTGGCCTGCGATGGCAAGTACATGTGGGTGACCGGCTCGCACAGCCTGCGCCGCAAGAAGCCCGACCCGGAGGACGGCAACAAGCGCACGCACAAGCGCCTGGCGACGGTCAGCGCCGATGGCAACCGCTATCTGCTGGGCCGTATTCCGATGGGCGAGCAGGATGGCGTGCCCACGCTGGTCAAGGAGATCGAGCACAAGGGCAAGCGCCGCACCGCTGCGATGCTGCGTGGCGACGCGCACGGTAACGAACTCACGGCGCAGTTGCGGCTCGATGAACACATCGGCCCGTTCCTGGCCATTCCCGGCAAGGACAATGGTTTCGATATCGAGGGCATCGCACTGGCGGGCAAGCATGTCCTGCTCGGTCTGCGCGGGCCGGTGCTGCGGGGCTGGGCGACCATCATCGAGGTGGCGCCCGTCGATGACGAGAAAGCCGGTCTGCTGCGCCTGGCGCCGCTCGATGCCGACGGCAACCTGTACCGCAAACATTTCCTTGACCTGGGTGGCCTGGGCATTCGCGACCTGTGCAAGCAGGGCAGGGATCTGTTGATCCTGGCCGGACCGACGATGGACCTCGATGGGCCGGTAACGCTGTTCAGATGGATTGGCGGCGCCGAGCCGGATGGCGAAACGGTCGTGTCCAGCGCAGTGCTGGAGCATGTGCTGAACCTGCCGTTCGGCCAGGGCGTGGATCACCCGGAAGGCATTGCCCTGTTTGCCAGCCGCGACGGGGCCGACGAAGGTCTGCTGGTGGTACACGACTCGGCATCACCGAGCCGGCAAATCGGCGAGAGCACGCTGGTGGCGGATGTGTACCCGCTACCGTCACGCAAGAAAAAGCGCTGACCGAGTGCCTGGGCCTGGCCGGTGCTGGCAGCTTACGCTGAGGGGGCCTTGGCCAGGGATGCCGAATCGCGCTGGAACGTGGCGCGCGCCTCGGCCACGCAGGCCTTGCGCTCGGCAGTGGGCCGTTGCCGGCACGCGTTCTGCGCTTCCTGCAGTGCCGCGCGCAGCTCCTTGCGCAGTGTCTGCTGTGCCGGGTCGTCGCGGTACCAGCGTGCCGGATCGCCCTTGGCGATTTCCTGAGCTTGCTGACGGGCAGCGACCTGACTGACATTGGCATCCCCACCGGTGGGCGGGGTCGGTTGCGCGGCAGCGCTCAGGCAGGCAAACGAGGTTGCCAGCGCAAGCAGGCCGGTCGTGGCGGTGCGAATGACGTGTCCCATGGTGTTCTCCGGAGGCGGTGCGGCAGACGATGATGCTGACAGGCCGGTCGAGGAAAGGGGCGCATGCCCCATTGCCTCAACCTGCCAGGAGGTACGGCTTGGCGCCGTAATCAATCATTAATAGCGGTAGACGCGGCCGTCGACGATGCGCACGCGGTTGCCCACGCGCAGGTCGTAGACGCTGTCCTGCATGACGGCGCGGTATTCGCCGTTGTCCATGCGAATATTGATCTGGTATTGCTCAGGACCCGTCGTGCCACGGTTCTTTTCAACATTGTTGCCCAGTGCAGCACCGGCAACGCCGCCAGCCACGGTGGCCGCCGTGCGACCGCCGCCGCTACCGATCTGGCTGCCGGCCAGTGCGCCGACCACACCACCAAGGATCGCACCGGCGCCGCTGGTACGGTTTTCACCCTGTGCCACCTGGATCGAATCGATCACGCCATAGCCTGCCGATGCGCTGCTGCTGGCATTGTTGTAGCCGCCGCCGAAGGGCTGCGAGCTGTTGGTGGCGCAACCGGTGAGCATGGCACCAGTTGCCAGCACAGCGACGATAAGTTTACGGTTTGCATTCATGTTGTTCTCCTGACAAATTGTATGGTTCAGATTAATCACGCCGCTGAAAGGGGTCTGTGCGCTGCCGCACTTACTCTGTTTTACAGCACAAGGCCGTGTTTTCGCCGGTTGACAGTGAATTCGGCAGGCAATCTGCGTGGTTTCTGTGACAAGCACCAACACTCTGCGTCTTATGTTCGGCAGCGAACAGAACGAGCGTGCGCTGCATGTAAAGATAGCGCCAGTGTTGACAAATGGTGAACAAAAATAATGAAGACTTCGCATGTGACGTTCCTGATCGCTGTTGCCATGGCCTGGTCACTGCCGGCCCTGGCGCAACAGGCAGGACAGGATGCGAAGACCATCTATCAATACGCCATGGACAGCGCTGAAGCAGGCTATGACGCTGCCAAGGCCCGGTGCGATGCCATGGCAGGTGTGCCGCACGATATCTGCGTCGCCGACGCCCGCGCTGCGCGGGTCCGGATCGAAGAAGAAGCGACGGCGGCCAACAAGAACACACTGGCGGCCTATACCCAGGCACGCATGCGCATCGCCACCGCGTTTCATGAACGCGACAAGACGCGCTGCGGCGCGCTGGTCGGCAACGACCGCGAGGTCTGCCTGGCCCAGGCCAAGGCGACACTGGTCACGCTCCAGGCTGACGCCAGGGCCGACCGCAAGGCGATCGAAGCGCGACTGGATGCCAATGACGCCAAGATCGAAGCCGAATATCGCGTCGCACTGCAGAAGTGCGATGCCTTCGCCGGCGCTGTCAAGGACGGGTGCGTGAGCACCGCCCGGACGGCATACGGCAAATAAACCTGCGGGCCGGCTTGCCGGCGCCGCGCAATCCGCCCGCAAGGGTAAGTTTTAACATGATCATTATTAGGAGCCATCATGAAAATCGCTAAAAGCATCATCTCCGCAGCCATCTTCGCTACCGTCGCCATCACCGCTGTCGGTTGCTCGTCGACCAACAAGCAAGCCAGCACCGGCGAATACGTCGACGACGCAGTGATCACCACCAAGGTCAAGGCTGCCCTGATCAACGACCCGAACGTGAAAGCACGTGAAGTCAACGTCGAAACCTTCAAGGGCGACGTTCAGCTGTCGGGCTTTGTTGCTGATGCACGCGATGCACAGCGCGCTGTCGAGATCGCACGTGGCGTCAAAGGCGTGACCGCTGTCAAGAACGACATCCGCGTGAAATAATAGTCGGATCGCCGGGGCGGCCCGGTCACTTGTTCAGGCACACATATGCAGCTAGCTCAATCTGATCCGGCCATGCCGGCAACCCCGCCTGATACTGCCGCCCCGGGGGCTTTGCCCCCCAGCAGCAACGGTGACGCCCTCCATCCCGAGGTGCGTTCCACCGGCGATGAACTGGCGCTCCACATCGGTGGTCTGCGCGTTCCATTGCACGTCAACGCCCGCGGCCTCTCGCTCGGCGTCCTCGCTACCATCGCATTCGTCTTCGCGCTCCAATGGGCGCAAAAATTCTTCGTGCCGCTCCTGCTCGGCATCCTGATCGCGTACACCCTCAATCCTGTCGTGCGCTGGCTCGAGCGCTGGCATATCCGCCGCATCGTCGGCGCTACGCTGGTCACGGTCTTGATCGTGGGCGCGATGGCTGGCACCGTCTACCGCCTCCAGGGCGAATTCTTCAATATCATCGATGACCTGCCGACGCTGACGTCGAAGGTCACGCGCATCCTGTCCAATACGACGGGGCAGCGCTCGACGCTGCAGCAGATGCAGGCGGCCGCCGCAGAAATCGAGCGCGCTGCCAGCAATGTCGGCTCGGATGTCCGCCGCGTCACCCAGCAGCGGCGCCAGAACGCCAGCGTTGCGTCGGCCAGCTCGCCAATTCGCGTGATGGACTGGGTGCTGGCCGGCTCGATGAGCCTGGCTGCGTTCATGTCGCAGGCCACAATGGTGATTTTCCTGGTGTTTTTCCTGCTGCTTGCCGGCGACACGTTCAAGCGCAAGCTGGTCAAGCTGACCGGGCCGTCGCTGTCGCGCAAGAAGGTCACGGTCCATATTCTGGACGATATCAATACCTCGATCCAGAGCTATATGTTCATGCTGCTGGTGACCAATGTTTTGCTGGCACTGCTGATGTGGGGCACACTGCGCGCGATCGGCCTCGAAAATGCCGGCGCCTGGGCGGCATTTGCCGGAGTCGCGCACCTGATGCCGTATTTTGGTCCGCTCGTGATCACCGTCGCGACCGGCATGGCGGCCTTCCTGCAATTTGAAACCGTGGGGATGGTGACGCTGGTAGCCGGTGCCTCGCTCGGTATCGCAACCCTGGTTGGCATGGTCGTCGCGACCTGGATGACCGGCAAGATCGCGCGCATGAATCCGGCCGCGGTGTTCGTCAGCCTGCTGTTCTGGGGCTGGCTCTGGGGTGTCTGGGGGTTGCTGCTTGGCGTGCCGCTCGTGATGGTGCTCAAGGTCGTGGCCGAGCGCGTCGAGGGGATGGAAGTGGTGTCGGAGTTGCTGGGCGAATAAGAACTGCAAGAAGGTCGGCAGCCGGGCTGCCGACCTGGTGAGACGACTTAGCTTTCCACCGGCTTCGGGTCCACGCCCGTTACCGACTTCGGCTTGTTACGCAAACTACCCATCTGCAACGCATACTGGCGCGCGAACTCCGCACCCAGGAAAAAGATCTGCGCCGAGTAATACACCCACAGCAGCAGCGCGATCAGCGAGCCGGCAGCGCCGAAGCTGTCGGTGGTGCCGCTGTTGCCGATGTACAGGCCAATGCCGAACTTACCCAGCGTGAACATCGCCGCCGTGCCAAGCGCACCGATGGCCACGTCTTTCCACGACAGTTTCACGCGCGGAAGCAGCTTATAGATCACGCCAAACAGCGTCGCGATGACCAGGAAGCCCAGGCCCGAGGCGATCCAGCCCATGACGATCGCAGCTTCCTGCCACATACCGCTGATAAATTTCTCGGCCACCGTGGTCGCGGCGCTGATCACCAGCGATACCATCAACAGGAAGCCCAGCACCAGGATCACGCCGAACGACAGCAGGCGCGTACGGATCAGGTTCCACACGCCGCCATTCGGTGGCGCCGGCAGGTTCCAGATTTCATCCAGGCTGTCCTTGAGTTCTGAAAATACGGTCGTCGCGCCGACGATCAGCAGCAATGTGGCCACGATTGTGGCAAACATGCCCGTTTCCTTGTTTTGCGCACCGGCCAGGATGGCCTGGATGGTATCGGCGCCCTGGGCCCCGACGAGGCCACGCAGTTCATTAAGCAACTGCCCCTGGGCTGCCTCCGCACCATAGAAAAAGCCGGCGACGGCGATCACGAGCACCAGGATCGGCGCCAGCGAAAACAGTGTATAGAAGGCGAGGGCAGCGCCCTTGCTGGATGCGCGGTGATCGATCCAGTCCATGACTGCAGCGCGCAGTACCTTGTAAATCTGGTGCGTGTACGGGAACCATTTATTTACTGCCATAACCGCTTCTCCAAAAGAAAAGGGGGCCTAAGCCCCCTCGATCTCGCATTGTCACCGCCGCCATGCGGCAGTGACAGCTTCAGGTATTAACGCTGGACTGGGACTTCAACCGTGATCTGGTCGACTTCGACGCGACGGTTAGGTTCCAGGCAAGCGATCAGCTGAGCGCGGCCTTTCTGGTTGCACTCGACGACTGGGTTAGCTTCGCCCTTGCCGATAGCGCGCAGACGGTTGCCGTCGATGCCTTTGCCGATCAGGTATTCACGCACGGCCATGGCGCGACGCTCCGACAGCTTCTGGTTGTACGATTCCGAACCCAGACGGTCGGTGTAACCGGTGATTTCGACGTTGGTGACGCTGGTGTCAGCTTGCAGGGCAGCAGCGATCTCGTCCAGCTTAGGTGCTGGGGTGATCACGACAGCCTTGTCGAAGGCGAACATCTTGGTTGCTTCGAGGGTGACTTTCTGGAAGCGTGGTGCTGGCGGTGGTGGTGGTGCAACTGGCTCAGGTGCTGGAGCTGGTGCTTCGACCACTGGTGCCGGTGCTGGCATTGGTGCTGCTGGTGGCGGGTTGAACGCGTAGTTCAGGCCGACGGTCAGCATTTTGTTGTTGCTGCGCTTGAAGCCGAACTCTTCGTCATCACGCAGGAAGCCACGGACGGTGCGCAGGTCAGCTTGCAGCGACCATTGCGGGGTCAGGCTTGCCTGGAAACCGATACCAACGGTGCCGTACGGCGAGTTTTTCTCGACGTTACGCTGCAGATTGTTGACCTTGTCACGCTCAACACCCAGACCGAACAGGATGAATGGACGGAAACGCTCACGGCTCAGCATCAGCAGAGCGTCCGCACCCAGCAGGGTCTGGCGGTATTCGCTACGACCCTGTTCGAAACGGGTCTGGCTCGCGCCGACCTGGATATCCCAGTTCTGACTGACCGCCTTACCGAACTTCAGGCCGCCACCCGTGTCGCGGTCGTCAACGCCGAAGTCTGCATCTGGCTTAACGTGGTTCACGCTAGGCTGGATGTACCACGATGGGTTGATCTCTTGAGCGAGGGTGGCGCCGGATGCGCACAGCAGTGCAGCAGCCAGGGCGATTTTCTTGGTGTTGTTCACAGGTAACTCCCGTTGGTTGAAATTGATGACAAAGCATGCGTCAGCAGCTAAGTTGGATAAAGCTTAACAGTGCTGGGTCAGAATCCTCGGTGCGCTACCGCACCTAATGGAAAAACGCTGTGCGATTTTACAACAGTGATCAAATTCGCACATTTCTAAGGTGAAACTAACTGTAACGACGCTGTCATATAGCGCAGGAAGGGGCGCGCACCGGAGAATGTCACGTCGCCGTCATGCAGGTATAGTGATGCTCGTGCAGATCACATGACGTCATAACGCTGTCATGTCGTAGAGAGTTTACAAGATTGCAAAAAGTTCCACTAGTGGCGAAAAACCACAGCATTGGTGCTGTGCACCATGGTGCTTTCAGGAATCTTGTCGAATGTTGGATGGCGCACAGACCTTGGTGTCTGATGCAGGCAATCTTGAGGCTAGTTAAGCGGAACCGAGATGTTGTCAGGGTGTCACACGACACACAGCGACCCGGACCACACAGTCTCACTCTCTATTGGAGCTAATCAATATGCATGCAACGACACAGCACAACGCGGCTCACAGCGACACCGGCGCAGTGCACACTTCCGGCAATTCGGCGCTGATTGAACGCGTCCCACCACAGCCAACCGAGCGTGCACCAATTTCCCTGGCACCGATCGAACGTGTGCGTTCGACGTCTGCCACCCAGCGCCGCATTGAAAACATGCAAAAGCTGATCAATGAACTGTCGAGCCACGAGATGCTCGCCGATGAAATCGCCTGGTTCCTCAAGTTTTCGCCGTCCGGCGCGCGCAAGTACATCCGCGATCTGCGTGAAGCAGGCGTGATCGAACTGGCCCGCTACATCGAAGGCACCGCCACCTACCTGGGCAAGGCCGTGTACCAGATTTCGCCTGACCCGGACCGCGTCAAGGCGTTCCTGGCAGCGATCTGCCAGCCAAAGCGCGAAGGCGTCGCCCCACGCAAGGAGCGTCCGGGCCTGCGCGAGCAGAACATGGCCGGCAGCGGTCGCCACTTCCACATCCTGGCCGATGACACCCACTACGCCATCCGCGTCAATCGCAGCCCTGTGGCGCGCGATCCGCTGGTAGCAGCACTGTTCGGCCCGCCACCAGGCCAACCTGCAGTCAAGTAAGGCGCCCTACATGCGCCCCCGGGGCTGGTGCGGTCGAGACCCGCACCGGTCACGGTCCTGACGAACGCTGTCGTCCTTTGCCGCGCATGTTGCGCGGTTTTGTTTTTTGGGCCGCGTCTTTTGCAGCGCACGTGTTGAAAACAAGTCAATGGTCCTCATCTGCCTGCCATCTCGCCGTGTTTGCGCGGTGCACAATCAACCAGACAGGAGTATCGATGTTACCGAGTGCCGAATCGCTGGAAGGCAAACCCGTACCTAACGTGACGTTCAAGGCGCGCCCCGATGATCAGTGGTGCGATGTAACGTCCGATCAATTGTTCAAAGGGCGCACGGTGGTCGTGTTCTCGCTGCCAGGGGCGTTCACGCCGACCTGTTCCTCGACCCATCTGCCACGTTACAACGAGCTGGCGCCGGTGCTGCAATCGCACGGTGTCGACGAAGTCATGTGTATCTCGGTCAATGACGCCTTCGTCATGAACCAGTGGAAAGCAGGGCAGGACGCGGGCAATATCACCGTCATCCCGGACGGCAATGGCGACTTCACCACCGGCATGGGCATGCTGGTCGACAAACGCGACCTGGGTTTCGGCGTCCGCTCGTGGCGCTATTCGATGCTCGTGCGCGACGGCGTCATCGACAAGATTTTTATCGAAGCAGACAAGGAAGGTGACCCCTTCGAGGTCTCCGATGCCGACACGATGCTGGCGTATGTCGCGCCGCAGGCCACGGTGCCCGAGCCGGTGGTGATGTTTTCGCGCCCCGGCTGCCCGCATTGCGCGCGCGCCCGCGACGCTTTGCATGGTCAGGATATCCAGTTCACCGACATTTCCGAAGACCAGAAGATCAATTCGATCGTCCTGCGTGGCATCACGGGCAGCATGACCTGGCCACAAGTCTTTGTCGGCGGTGAATTGATCGGCGGCGCCGACGATGTGCAGGCCTGGCTCGCCAACCGGGCTTGATGATGGAAGCGCTCGTTGTCGGGTTGCTGGGCGCTGGTATCCTGGCGGCCTGGCTGCTGCCCAAGTGGCGCTTGCGCCGCGCCGTCGCCCGCCCGCTGCCGCCTGAGCATGTCGCCATCCTGGCGGCCAACGTCAGGCAATACAACGGCATGGACGACCTGCAACGGCAACGGCTGGCGCGCATGGTCCAGTATTTCCTGCACCAGAAGAAGTTTGTCGGCTGCGGCGGGCTGGATATCACCGACACGATGCGCGTCACCATCGCGGGGCAGGCGTGTCTGCTGCTGCTGGGGCGTGTTGGCGACAGCCCGAAGCCGGTCAGTTATCCCACGCTCGAGATGGTGCTGGTGTATCCGGGGGCGTTCCTGGCGCCACGCAAGCAGATCGATGCATCCGGTGTGGTCACCGAAGAGCGCCAGGATCTGCTGGGCGAATCATGGGGCGATGGGCGCGTGATCCTGTCGTGGGATCATGTGCGGCGTGGCGATACCGCCGATGCGCCCGGCCATAATGTCGTGCTGCACGAGTTTGCCCACCAGCTCGACAGCGAATCCGGCAGCACGAATGGCGCGCCGTATCTGGGCAGCAGCGAGCATTACCGTCGCTGGTCCGAGGTGCTGTCACGCGATTATGCGAACCTGCGGCATGACGCCATGTGGGGCACGCAGGGCGTACTCGACCATTATGGCGCGACCAATCCTGCCGAGTTCTTTGCCGTGGCCACCGAAAGTTTCTTCGAGCAACCGCACCAGCTTGCTGCGCGTCATCCTGCCCTGTACGACGAATTCCTCAAGTACTACAAGATCG
The DNA here is from genome assembly GCF_059686035.1 of Telluria sp. ZT3P26. Lineage (NCBI taxonomy): Bacteria > Pseudomonadati > Pseudomonadota > Betaproteobacteria > Burkholderiales > Oxalobacteraceae > Telluria > Telluria sp. ZT3P26. The sequence goes on from NZ_JCASII010000005.1 coordinate 340,549, forward strand.
ATCCCCGTCAATGGCAGCAGCCGCCTGCGCCCGTGCCGGTCGAGGAACCGCAGCAATACGGCGTGGTCTATGGACAGTGGCGCTGACGCGCACGGGGTGTGGCCCGGCATCGTTCGCCTGCGACAGGGTGCGTGCGGCGCCGTACAGATGGGCTGCGGCGGCGGGCGCATGCTGCTAGCTCTATCCAGGAGAACTTGCCCATGTCTATGATCATCGCAGGACGTTTCCAGCTTCAGGACGAGGTCGACCGCGCGCGCAGCGCCCTGGTCGATGCCGGCTTCGATGCCGATCGCATCAGCGGCTTCTATCTGAGCCAGCCAGGTCAGCACGACATGACGCCCATCGGCGGCGACAATCTGCAGTCGCCCGGCGCCAAGGACACGCCCGAGGGCGTGGTCCAGGGCGTGGCGACGGGCGGCGCAGTTGGCGTGGCCATCGGCGCGGCAACCTCGCCCGTCACCGGGCCGATCGGGCCGATCGTCGGCGGGTTGGTGGGCGGACATATCGGCTCGCTGTTCAGCTTTTCGAAAATGAAAGACCGGGGCGAGGCGGAAGAGGGCGGGGAGAATGCGGTGGCGCCGCGTACGGCCGGGATGCTGGTGGCAGTTGCGTTTACCGATCCTGCTCAGGAAACCCGCGCCGTCGACGTACTGCGCCAGCTCGGGGCGCATCATATCGAACGTGCACAGGGTAATATCGTTGGAGGCGACTGGGCAGACTTTGATGCGTCGAGCCTGCCGGAAGTGATTGCCTGAGTGACGGTGGGCGGGTGCGTCGTTCCGGACCCCGCGCCCGCTACCTGCAGCGAACGCGATCAGCGGCAGGCAGAATGTTCACTGAACAGACTGTGCTGGTTCAGGTCTTGACCGCGGGCGTGGGCTTGAGCGCTTTCAGTGCGGTGTGGTGCAGCCTGATGTTTTCCAGCGCCGTTTCCACCTGGGATAACCGGCCAGTGGCGATGCCGCCGACCAGTGACAGGATCTCGCCGACAAGTCCGGTGGTTTCACCGATGACACCGATCTGGCGGATTTGTTCGGCTGCCACCGCCGTGAGAGCGATCAGGCGACGTTGCGGCTGGTCGAGACCCTGAATGACATGGTTGGTCGCGTCCGCGTACAGCGCTTGTGCGTGCTGGCGCAGCATGAGTTCATTGTCCATCAAGGTACGCAGTACCGCTTTTTGGGCATCCGGCATGGCCTGATCCGGGTAGGACGCAATCTCCTTCAGAATGCGCTCGTGCAGTCGGTCCGCAATATCGGCCACGCTGTCAGCCAGTTCGACGATATGGTCAGTGGTCTGCCCGGGCCTGCTGTCTGAAGGTGTGGTCATGAGATTCCCCGTTAGTCCCCGCCAAGAGAATGGCGAATCACATTCAAGTCGCGAACATACCCTGCGAGCATGTGCCGCATTTCCGCGCTGCTCAAGTGATCCATGTTCTCGCGCATTTTCTGGTGGCCAAGCGCCACCTTCGTCAAGCCTTGCTGGGCAAGCTTGTAGCGGCGGTCGATCAGCTTGTATTCGGCCGTCTTGTTCTGCAGATGCACCTTGGCCAGCATGACCAGCATGCGATCCGCATTCCGGTTAGCCATCGGAATCTCGGCATTGAAGCTGCCCAGCACAGTTTTTTGCTCATTCTCGTTGGCCTTTTCATACAGGCGGGTGAGAACGATCATGGCATCAATCAGCGCCTGGACGTCAGCATCCCCATCGCGCACCATCGTCGCGACATATTGACTCTGGTAACGAGAGGTAATGACCCGCGTCAGCAACCGGGTCAGTCCCGCATACGCCGCAATATGGCGCTGCCGGAGCCCGGAATCGGTGGTGGTACTGAGACCATGCCCCAATTCATCGATGCGCCCGGATAAATCGTACCGGTCATCCCCCGCGAGCGAACTCAGCGTCTGCATATACAGGACGAGCGTCTTCTGGATCGCCACAAAATCATTGAATACCGCCTGCCGCCTGGCATCCGTATCGCGTGCCAGGCGTTCTGCCTGGGGCGACAAATACGGCAACTCCCGCTGATACGTATCCCGATAGCGCCGCGACAACTCCGCATAACCGCCCAGCTTGGCAGACGCATCCGCAAACTCCCGCACTTCCACCAAGCTGACCGCCCCCGGCGAAGCACACCCGGCGAGGACCAACCCGACCAGTACCCCCACTCGCAACCAGCGCGCCATACGACCCCCCTCAGCACATCCCGCAACATCCCATTCTTGCCATCCCCTGCCAGTCGTCATTGTTATCCATCAACCCTCCCCAATTCCCCAGTCCAATAAACAATGAGGGTCAGAGTCGAATTAAATGACAACTTTAGAAGTTATCAAACAATTCGACTCTGACCCTCATTGTTAAGTAATTGATTTCGAGAAGCCCGGTAAGGGCAAAAGCTTGTCCTCAACTGATCTGAGGATGTTGGTCAATAATTCGACTCTGACCCTATTTAAATAAAGCGCCAGAAAAACCTTGGAGACATTGATCTTGCATGACGCATGCAGAAATTGCCGATCAGGTAGTGACTGTTACGACTATTCGCGAAATCCGGTTTTGAGTGGCAAGAAAACAATGAGGGTCAGAGTCGAATTAAATGACAACTTTTAAAGTTGTCAAACAATTCGACTCTGACCCTCATTATTTGGTACGAGCTTTTGCGACATTACCCTTCGGGTGAAGTCGAATTAACGGGAGTTGTGACAATCTTTCCCATTAATTCGACTCTGACCCTGATTGGGTTAGCGGTCGCGGCGTACTGCGGAGGCTGGGCGCGGGCCGCTGCGTTTTGCGGCGGGGGCGCCGCCGGGGGCGCGGGGCTTGTTGCCACCACCGCCGCCGCCGCCGCCGTTACCACGGCCACCGCCGTTACCGCCGCCCGGACGACCGCCGCGGCCGGTGTGGCCTGGGGCGCCGCTGCGCAGCTGGATTGGCTGTGGCTTGGCGTTCATGTCCGGCTCGAAGCCTTCGATGACTTCGCGTGGCAGCGTTTGCTTGATCAGCTTTTCGATGTCTTTCAACATCTGGTGCTCGTCGACGCAGACCAGCGATACGGCTTCACCCGTCGCGCCGGCACGGCCCGTACGGCCGATGCGGTGGACGTAGTCTTCCGGGATGTTCGGCAGGTCGTAGTTCACCACGTGTGGCAACTGGTCGATGTCGATGCCGCGCGCGGCGATGTCGGTGGCGACCAGCACCTGCAGGCTGCCATCCTTGAACTCGGCCAGCGCCTTGGTACGTGCCGACTGGCTCTTGTTGCCGTGGATTGCCATCGCGCCGATGCTGTCCTTGCCCAGTTGCTCGACCAGCTTGTTGGCGCCGTGCTTGGTGCGCGTAAACACCAGCACCTGCGTCCAGTTGTTCGACTTGATCAGGTGCGACAGCAGCGGGTGCTTCTTGTCGCGGTCGACCGGGTGGATCTTCTGTGCGATGACTTCGACGGTCGAGTTGCGACGCGCCACTTCGATCATCTGCGGGTTGTTCAGCAGGCGATCGGCCAGCGTCTTGATCTCTTCCGAGAACGTGGCCGAGAACAGCAGGTTCTGGCGCTTGGCCGGCAGCAGGGCCAGCACTTTGCGGATGTCGTGGATGAAGCCCATGTCCAGCATGCGGTCGGCTTCGTCCAGGATCAGGATTTCGACTTTCGACAGGTCGACGGTACCCTGGCCAGCGTGATCCAGCAGGCGGCCCGGCGTGGCGACGAGGATGTCGACGCCATGCTTGAGCAGCTTGATCTGCGGATTGATGCCGACGCCGCCAAAGATCACGGCCGAATTCAGGTTCGTGTACGCGCCGTACAGGCGCACGCTTTCCTCGACCTGCGCCGCGAGTTCGCGGGTCGGGGTCAGGACCAGCGCGCGGATCACGCGTGGCGAGGTCTTGTTTTTCTGCGCCGCACCGATGGTGTCGGTCGACAGGCGATGCAGGATCGGCAGCGTGAAGCCGGCCGTCTTGCCAGTACCGGTCTGGGCGCCGGCGAGCAGGTCGCCGCCGTTCAGCACGGTTGGAATGGCCTGGCTCTGGATCGGGGTCGGGGCGGTATAGCCTTGTTCGGTTACCGCGCGCACGATCGCGTCAGAAAGACCAAGTGAAGAAAATGACATAGATTTTTTCAGTAAAAAAGCGGCCCGTCGCCATGCTTGGCGGCAGTCCTGGAATCGGATTGATCGATGCAGGCGCGCAAGCTAGCGGGCGCCCGGACGCTGCCGCAAAGGCGGCTGGCAGGGATTATAGTGAAGTGTATTTCACTGTAGAAAGTATTTGACGCAGAACTCTGTAACGTATTGTATAAAAGCACAGGCCACTGGCAAGCACCGCCTGCGAGTGGCCTGACTGTTACAACGTGTATTTTACGCGAAAGGCGACAACAGCGGGACAAGCGCGCCGAAAACCTTCGGACCGGCGGCGATCACGTCGCCCTTGTTCAGGTAATCGGATTCGCCGCTGAACTCGCCGACGATGCCGCCTGCCTCGGTCACCAGGAGGGCGCCGGCAGCGATGTCCCAGATCTTGAGGTTCTTTTCAAAGAAGCCGTCGATGCGGCCGGCGGCCACGTTGGCCAGTTCCAGCGCTGCCGAACCGCCGCTGCGCACGCCATGGCTGCGCGAGGCGACCACTTCGTACATGCGCAGGTATTCGGCCAGTGCGCGTGGATCCGGACCGTGGCCCGACGACAGCAGCGCGCGGCCGATGCGCTCGGTGCTGCGCACGCGGATACGCTTGTCGTTCAGGTAGGCGCCGCCGCCCTTGGTGGCGGTGAACAGGTCGTTGCGGACCGGGTCGTAGACCAGGCCGTTCGTGATCACGCCGCGCTGCTTGAGCGCGATCGAGATGCAGTAGTTGGGGTAGCCGTGCAGGAAGTTGGTGGTGCCATCGATCGGGTCGATGATCCACACGTTTTCACTCTCGTCGTTCAGATTGGCTGATGCACCGCTTTCTTCGGCCAGGATGGCATGGCCCGGATACGCCTTGAGCAGCGTTTCAACGATTTCATGCTCCGCCGCCTGGTCGACGTCGGTGACGAAATCGTTATGTTGCTTTTCTGAAACGACGATGCGGTCGATATCGAAGGACGCACGGTTGATGACGGTGGCGGCGCGGCGGGCGGCCTTGATGGCCGTGTTGAGCATTGGGTGCATGGAGGCTTTTTCCGTAAGAACGCGAACGCCCACTCACGCACCGATGGGGCGCCGTGAACGATCAGCTATTGAAGAGTGATTAAAGAGCAGGGCGGCGCCGGAACCCGTTACAATCCGGGGCTTCCCCCCGCTACCGTAAAACCGTCCGCACCACGCGATGGTCGCTATTGTAAATGAACCCGACCCAAACCGACACTTCTTCTTTCAGCCCGCTGCCGCTGTTCGGCCGTTTGCGTTTTGTCCTCGTCGAAACGAGCCGCGCCGGCAACATCGGCTCGGTCGCGCGCGCGATGAAAACGATGGGCTTTACCGATCTGGTGCTGGTGACGCCGAAATGCGCCGACTTCGTCAATGACCCGGAAGCCGTCGCCTTTGCCAGCGGCGCAGGCGACGTACTGAACAACGCACGGGTCGTGCCCGATATCGGCGCGGCGCTCGACGGCTGCAATTTCGCCGCCGCCGTGTCGGCGCGCCTGCGCGAATTTTCGCCCCCGGTCTGGACTCCGCGCGCGTTCGCCGAGCACGCCGGCGCCGCGCCCGACCTGCGCGCCGCCATCGTGTTCGGCAACGAGCGCGTCGGGCTGCCGAACGACATCGTCGAGCGCTGCAATGTCTTGATCAACATCCCGGCCAATCCCGATTATTCGTCGCTGAACCTGTCGCAGGCGGCCCAGGTGCTGGCCTACGAAGCGCGCATGGCCTCCGTGAGCGGTGCACCCGATACGCGTGGCGTCGGCTTCCAGGGCGACGCCGCCAGCGTGACGCAGATCGACGGCATGTACGCGCACCTCGAACAGGCCCTGGTTGCCATTGGCTTTCTGAACGCCGACAACCCGAAAAAGCTCATGCCGCGCATCAAGCGCATGTTCGCGCGCGGTGGCCTGGAACTCGAAGAAGTCAACATCCTGCGCGGCATCGCCCGCGCGATCCTGAAGGACGCGCCACCCCGTTGATGCGCCCGCGGCAGCAAGCCTATACTCGCATCATGGCCACCCCCTGCACCGATCCCGCCCCACGCCGCGCCAGCGTCTCTATGAGGCGGCCGGCATGAGTTCGCGCCAGCTGCTACGCCTGGTCCTGCTCGTGCAGCTGCTGGTCGCCTGCGCGATCGTTGCCGGCGCCGTCCGGGCCGGCGCGGCGCCGTGGCAAGCCGTTGCCATCGGCGTGGCTAGCGTGGTGCTGGTGCGCCTGGCGATCAATGCCAACAACTTCGTGATGAGTCGGCGCGTTGCCAGTCCCACGCCGCCCGAATACCAGATCGGCGTGCTGGCCGCGGTGCGGATGTTCGGCGAAGAGTTCGGGGCCAGCATGCTGTCCAGTTCCTGGCACATGCCGCGCGCGCGGCCGCGCACACGCATCCATCGCGGCTGCACGACGCCGCCCGTCCTGCTGCTGCATGGTTACGGTTGCAACGCTGGTTATTGGGCGTACCTGACGCCGCGGCTCGATGCGGCCGGCATCAGTCACGCCACGCTCGACCTTGAACCGCTCACCGGCGACATCGACGGCTTTGCCGCTGCGATCGAAGCGGGCGCAACACGGCTGCGCCGCGAGGCCGGCGCGCAGCAGGTCATTGTTGTCGGTCACAGCATGGGCGGCCTGGCCGCGCGTGCCTGGCTGCGCCGCCATGGCAGCGCGCAGGCGGCGGGCGTGATCACGCTCGGCACACCACACCACGGCACATGCCTGGCGGCGTTCGGGATCGGCATCAACGCCATGCAGATGCGGCGCACGGGCGTCGATGGCCCCGCCTGCACATGGTTGTGCGACCTGGAAGCGCACGAAGACGCCGCCACGCGCGCGCGCATCACGTCGATCTACACGCACCACGACAATATCGTCGCGCCCCAGACGTCATCGCATCTGGCGGGCGCGCGCAACATCGAACTGGGCGGCGTCGGCCACGTCGCGCTGGGTCGTAACCGGCGCGTGCTGGCGCTCGTCATGGACGAGATCGCACGCCTTCAGGCAGCCTGTCCGGCAACCCCGGTTTTGCACGGCGCGGCGTGAATCCACCCCGCGCCCGAGCGTGGTACAGTGATGTCAATAACGCATCCTTCGGAGTATCCAGTGGCGCGCATCCTGATCATCGAAGATAACCCGGCCAACATCGAACTGATGTCGTTTCTGCTCAGCGCCTATGGCCACGCGCCATTGAGCGCAGCCGATGGCCCCCGCGGCGTGGCCGCTGCGCGCAGCGAGCGCCCCGACCTGATCGCCTGTGACGTGAACCTCCCGGGCATGGACGGGTTTGCCGTCCTGGCCGAACTGAAGGGTGACCCGGCGCTGGCCGGTGTGCCCATCCTGGCCGTCACCGCGCTGGCGATGACGGGTGACCGTGAAAAAGTCCTGGCCGCTGGCTTCGATGGCTACATCAGCAAGCCGATCGAACCCGAAAGCTTCGTGGCCGAACTCGAGGCGTTCCTGACCACCGCACCAGCGTCCGCACCGGCAGCGGCGGCGGTGCCCGCTGTGGCGCCTTCGGTCACGGCCACCGTGGCCGCTGCCGCCCCCGCTGCCGCGCCGGAAGCCGGCGCGCGCACGCTGCTGCTGGTCGACGACGACCGCTTCATGCTCGGCGTGCTCAACGACATGCTGATCGGCCAGCCGTACCGCGTGCTCAGCGCCTGCTCGGGCGAAGAAGCGCTCGACGTGCTGTCGCACGAACCGGTCGAAGTGATCCTGTGCGACCAGGCCATGCCCGGCATGCGCGGCACCGAGGTGCTGGCCGAGGCAGCGGCGCGTTATCCGAACACGGTGCGCCTGATGCTGTCGGGCCAGCCAGACCTGACCGACATCGAAGCAGCCATCAGGAGCGGGGTGGCCGATGGCCATTACATCAAGCCGCTCGGCGCGCGGGCGCTGCGCGAGCAGCTCGACGAAGCGTTCCGCCTGCAGCGCACGCGCGGCATGGGGGTCAGTCAGGCCAGCCGGTAGATTGCTCGATAGAACGACCGTTCGATGATATCCTTGCGGGAACAAACACGAACAGCGGCCTACATGCAACAAAAAGCACCGCGCCGGACCCGTGAACGCATCCTCGAGCTCTCGCTCAGGCTGTTCAACGAGTTCGGCGAGCCCAACATCACGACCACCGTCATTGCCGAGGAGATGAATATCTCCCCAGGCAATCTGTACTACCATTTCCGCAACAAGGACGATATCGTCAACTCGATCTTCGTCCAGTTCGAGGCGGAGATCGAGCGCATCCTGACGGTGCCGGCCGGGCGCCGCTCGAACATGGAAGACGTGTGGCTGTACCTGCACCATATGTTCAAGCTGATCTGGCGCTACCGCTTCTTCTACCGTGACCTGAACGACCTGCTGTCGCGCAACCGCAAGCTCGAACTGCATTTCAAGGCGATCCACGCGCACAAGATCAAGGTCGCGCGCCAGCTGTGCGAAGACTTGCGCAGCGAAGGCTCGCTCGACGCGTCGGACCAGCAGATCGGCGCCATGGCCACCAATATGGTGGTGGTGGCGACCTACTGGCTCTCGTTCGAATACGTGCGCAATCCCCGCAAATACAGCGAGCAGCAGGCGATTGCCGATGCGCTCGCGCGCGGCTGCTACCAGGTGCTTTCGATGATCGGCCCCTACCTGAATGGCGAGACGCGCGTGCTGTTCGAGAAGCTGTCCGACGATTACCTGAAAAAGCTGTCGGCCGATGCCCGGCCCGGCGCTGATTTCCTCTGAAAATGCCTACGATGAAAACCATAGCTGTCTACTGCGGCGCCGCGCACGGCGTCAACCCTGTCCACGCCGATGCGGCGCGCCTGCTGGCACGCGCGATGGTCGACCACAACATCAGCCTCGTCTATGGCGGCGGCAAGGTCGGCCTGATGGGCGTGATCGCCGACGAAGTGCTGCGCCTGGGCGGCGAAGCCACCGGCGTCATTCCGCGCGCCCTGGTCGAGCGCGAAGTCGGTCATGCCGGCCTCACGCGCCTGTTCGTCGTCAAGGACATGCACGAGCGCAAGGCGATGATGGCCGACCTGTCCGAGGGCTTCATCGCGATGCCCGGCGGGATGGGCACGCTGGAAGAACTGTTCGAAATGGTGACCTGGGCCCAGCTGGGCATCCACGCCAAACCGATCGGCCTGCTGAATGTGAACGGTTTCTATGACGGCCTGCGCGCGTTCGTGGGCCACCAGGTGGCCGAAGGCTTCGTGCGGCCCGAGCACGAAAGCCTGATGATCGCCGACAGCGATCCCGACCAGCTGATCCAGCGCCTGCGCGCCGCAGCGCCGCTGGAGCTGGCATCGGGCCTGTCGGCGGCCGCCGCCGACGAGTTGAAAGGCTAGGCCGCCTCGATCCGGTCGCGTCCCGCCGCCTTGGCGCGGTACAGCGCCTTGTCCGCGCGGCTGATCGCCTCCAGGAACGGTTCGCCATCGCGGCGTTCCGCGAGGCCAGCCGAAAAGCTGATCCGCCGCGCCGGATCCATGCCGTCGATCTGCAGCGCATGCACGCGCGTGACGATGCGCTCGAGCACCTGGTGCGCCGCCTGCGCCGTGGCATCGGGCAGCAGCAGCAAAAATTCTTCCCCGCCCCAGCGCGCCAGCGTGTCGTGCTCACGCAGCGCGCCGTGCGCGGCGCCGGCGAATCCGCGTAGCACGGCGTCGCCCACCGCGTGGCCATACTGGTCGTTGACCTGCTTGAACAGGTCGAGGTCGAGCAGCGCGACGCAGCTGGTCGTCGCCGCCGAACGCCGTTCTTCGGCGCCCAGCACCTCGTTCATGTGGCGGCGGTTCGCCAGCGACGTCAGTTCGTCGACCGTGGCCAGCAGGCGGATGGTTTCCAGCGCTGCCAGCAATTCCTGGCGGCTGGCCTTCATGCGCCGGCGCAGCTTGGTCATTTCGCTGGCCAGCAGCGTGGTTGCCAGCAAGGCGGCAGCCAGGTAGCCGAAGCTCATCGCCTCGACGGCGGGCGGATGGCCCACCGGATCGGTGGCCTGCAGATACCACATGATGCCGGCCATGCCGGCCAGTGCGGCGCCGGCCAGCAGCAAGGCGCGGCGCGGGTGCATGGCGAACGTGCAGAAAGCGATAGCCACCACCAGCATGCTCAGCAGCGAGGCGCGCAGCGGACCGGCGATCGCATAGCCCGCGATGGTGCAGCCGATCGCGAACAGGGACTGCAGCGCGGCGAGCATGTCGGGCGCGATCTGCAGTCGCGTGCTGAAGCGGATCAGGGCATAGAACGCGAGCGTGCCGCACGCGGCGATGATGCTCAGCACCAGCGCGGGGCCGCGCGGCGTGTAGCCGGCGCTGACCTGCGCCGCCAGCAGCCCCATGGTGGCCACGTACAGCATGGCGGTGGCAAACCAGTAGTTGCGCATGCGGCGCAGCATCAGCGTGTCCTGGGACGGCGCAGTGACCGTGCCGGTGCTGGTCGTGTTATTTGCCGCAGGGGTCATGCGCGTCTCCGGCGCCACCCGCGAGCAGGCGCGCAATGTCGCCGGCCGGGAGCGGGCGGCTGAACAGGTAACCTTGCATTTCGTCGCAGTCGTTGGCGCGCAGGAAGTCGCGCTGCTGCTCGGTCTCGACGCCTTCGGCGATCACGCGCAGATCGAGCTTGTGTCCCAACGAGATCACGGCCATGGCGATCGCCTGGTCGTCGGGCGAGTCGGCCAGGTCGGCGACGAATGACTTGTCGATCTTGAGACGGCTGATCGGGAACGACTTGAGCGCCGACAGGCTCGAATAGCCGGTGCCGAAATCGTCGATCGACAGCGCCACGCCCATCGCCTCGAGCTCTCGCATCTTGTCGACCGAGCGGCCCAGGTCGCGCATGATCAGGCTTTCGGTCACTTCGACTTCGAGGCCGTCGGCCGGCAGGCCACTGGCGCGCAGCGCCTCGGCGACGCGTTCGACCAGACGCTTGTCTTCGAACTGGCGCGCCGAGACATTGACCGACACGCTGACCGGGGGCAGGCCATCGGTGCGCCATTGCTGGGCCTGGGCGCAGGCGGTGCGCAGCACCCAGTCGCCGATGGCCACGATCAGGCCACTTTCTTCGGCCAGACCGATGAAGCGCAGCGGCGAGACCAGGCCCTGCTCGGGATGGTGCCAGCGAATCAGCGCCTCGACGCCGAACAGGCAGTTCGTGCGCAGGTCGACCTTGGGCTGGTACAGCAGCTGGAACTGGCACGGGCCCGGGTAGTCTTCGGCGCAGGTGTCGATCGCCGCGCGCAGGCCTTCGAGCAGCACGAGTTTCTCGTCGACGCTCTCGTTCATCTCGCTGACGTAGTACTGCACGTTATTGCTGCCCAGTTCCTTGGCGCGGTACATGGCCACGTCGGCATGCATCATCAGCGCATTCGCGCTGGCGCCGTCGCGCGGGTAGAACGTGACGCCGACGCTGCAGCTGACCTGGACTTCCTGGCCCTCGACCAGCACCGGTTCGGTGACGGCTTCGCGCACCCGCTCGAGCAGCGGTGCAATGGCCATCGGGTCGCCCGCCAGCTCAGGCAGCAGGATCACGAATTCGTCGCCGCCGAAGCGCGCCAGCGTGTCGTCGCGCCGCAGGCACCGGTGCATGCGCGCGCCGACCACCTTGAGCAGTTCGTCGCCGGCGTTATGGCCCAGCGTGTCGTTGACCAGCTTGAAGCCATCGAGGTCGATGAACGCCAGGCCCACCGCGTGGCCCGCCCCGGCGGCGGTGACGATCGCCTGGCCCAGGCGTTCGCGCAGCAGGCTGCGGTTGGGCAGGCCGGTCAGGTCATCGTGGTGGGCCAGGTGACGGATGCGCTGTTCGCCCATCTTGCGCTCGGTGATGTCGCGCACGATCACCACCACGCCGCCTTCGACGGCCACGGCCTGGCGGTGCAGCCAGACTCCGGGCTGGGGCAGGGTCTGCGCCTGCCATTCGGTTTCGCGTGCAATGCCGTCGCGCGCCACGGCTGACAGGTCGTCGAAGACGGATTGACTGATCGATGGCGGCAGAAGGCCCGAAATCGGCTTGGCGGCCATCTGGTGCTTGGTCAGGCTGGTGAAGCGCTCGGCGCGGCTGTTGGTGGTGGCAACGACAAAATCGCGGACCTCGCCGCGCGGACCGAATACGGTGCGCAGCACGAAGAAGGCGTCGGGGCTGGCTTCGGACGCGGCGGCGTAGGTTTCCTGCGCCAGCCGTTCGCGCCGGCGCGCCTTGGCGAGCTGCCATGACCACGCGCTGACCAGGATCACGACGGCGATCAGCAGCGCGCTGGCGGCGCCGGCACCCAATAGCCAGGCGCGCCGGTCCTGGTAGAACTCGGCCATCTGCTCGGCCTCGGACAGGCCGGCCACGGCGACCAGCGGAAAACTGTTCATCGGCCGGCTGGCAACGGTGCGGGCCTCGTCCGCCAGTACCGGGGCGCCGTGCGCGCTCGTGCCGGCCGCCACGCCGCCGCTTGCGCCTGGCGTGAAGCGCTGGCCCCACGAGACCGTGTCGCCGATGCGCAGCGCGCGCAGCATGCCATCGGTGCCCGCCATGCCGAGCAGGCCGCGATCACCCTGGCGCGAGCGTTCGTAACCGCTGGTGAAATAGGCCGGGTCGAGCGCCACGACCGCCACGCCGGCAAAGCGTCCGGCGCCATCGCTGATACGGCGTGAAAAGTGGACGATCGGTTCGTGCGACGACTCGCTCAGATTCGTCAGGCTGACGAACGGCACGTCGTCGCGGGTGTGGCGATGAAATTCGAACCACGCGGTGCCGGCCAGGTTGCGACCCGTCGAGGCCGGATTGCTGGCGACGATGCGCCCGCTGGCGTCGCTGATCTCGACCCGGAACACGAGTCCGGGCGGCAGCAGGCCCTTGGCTTCGAGCGCGGGCAGCGCGCCGGTCGGGCCATTCTGCTCGACCGCGTACTTCAGCACGCGCAGGGTCTGGTCGATCGCGCTCAGGCTGCGCGCCAGTTGCGCTTCATAGGTGTCGAGCAGTTCCTGGGTGGCGTCGCGTTCGGCCGCGACGGCGGTGCGGCGCTCGGCGTCGATCACGTGCAGCGTGCCGAACCACATCGCGCCCAGCAGCGCCAGCGCAAACAGCGGCAGCGAGATATGCGTCTCGAGCGCCAGGCCAAGCCAGCGCGCCAGCCGGCCGCGCGTGCGCGGTGCGCCCGCTGACGGCTCGTCGCCGGCAGCCAGCGTCGGTCCGGTGGGGCGCGCGAGCATGTTCACGGCGGACTCACTGCAGCACCAGCACCGGGCGCACCGACGGGTCGAGCGCGGCGCGCTCGATGTAGCCGATCATCGACGGATTGTCGGCCACCATGCGACGCACGGCAGCATCGCTCGCGGCTTCGCGCGGCGGCTGGCCGCGGCCCGTAAACACCATCTTCGACCAGTGCGCCTTGAGCAGCGCCGGGCTCTTGCCGGTGAGCTGGCGATAGAACAGGTCGCGCTGCGCGGCGCCCAGTCCCTGGTCGATGGCAACGGCGGCCGCGCCGTCGGGGAAGCGGCCGGTCTGGCCGAGGAAGATGGCGCTGACCTGCTCGGCGTTGAGCACCGGGTTCGCGTTGCGGCTGGAGACGATGACGACCAGTTCGGCCGACGCGCTCGTGGCGACGAGGCACAGCGTGCACAGGGCCAGCATCTGGCGGGAGTAAGTACCGAGGCGTGTTTTCATCGGCGTCAAAAGACAAAGTCCAGCGCAATGCTGGTCACGTTGGTCGTGCGATCCGAGCGAAACGCAGGCGTGGAATTGATCAGGGTGCCGCGCGAGCCGCCGCGCGGGCGCACGCTTTCGAACTGCAGCTTGAGGGCGATATCGGCAGCAACGTCCCAGCGCACGCCGGTGCTCCAGGTGGTCTGGATCGGAATCGTTGCCAGCAGGGTATTGAGCGCACCGTTGATCTGGGCGGCGCCGGCAGCAAATGGCGCTGGCAGGCCTTCCAGGGACAGGCCCGGGTCGGACGTCGCCACGTCGGCGCGGATCTGCGCGTAGCCGACGTATGGCGTGAATGCGCCCTGGCGCCAGCCGGCGCCGACATACACCGAGGTCCCGCCACCGAGCAGGGAGTCGGTACGGGTGCGACCCGTTTCGGCGGTCACGAACCAGGCGCCAGGATCGTAGCTGGCGCCGGCGCTGATCATCGACACGCGTTTGTCGACGATGGCGTAGCGCTCGGCCAGCATCTGGCCGCGGGGGCCGAACATGCGCAGCCCTGCGAACAGGTCGGCGGCGATGTCGGTGTTCAGGCGCGCGCGCGCTGCCGACAGGCGCACGGTCAGGGGGCCGTAGTCGATGCTGTGCGACAGGCCCAGGATGTTGTTGGCGTCGATCTGCAGGCCGTAGCCCAGATCCTGGTCGGTACTGCCGGAAAACACCTGGGTTGCGTGGCGTACGGCGCCCGCATTCCAGCGCCAGGTCGCGTCGACCCCGTCGCTGCTCGAAATCGGCAATGCGCCGTAGACTTCGACCGGCGTGCGGACCCAGGGAATGGTGTAGCCGACCTTGCGCGATTCGGCGCCGAGAAAGACGGGCAGGGCGATGCGCCCGACGCGCACGGCGACATCGGGCGTGATCTGGTACTTGATGTTGGCCCATTCGATCCGCGGCTGGTAGCTGTGGTCGAGACGCTGTTCGCTGATGACCTGCAGCACGCCCGACCAGGCACCCTGGCTGACGTCGAGCTGCGCGCCGAGGCGGCTGTCGACGTTCGGGCTCCAGGCACCGGACACGCCGGCGCCGCTGGCGCGCAGGATGGACGAGCTGAAATCGGCCTCGCGGCTGTTCGAATGGACGACGCCAAGCGTGCCGAAGCCGGACAGCTTCCACGTGGGCACGACAGCCGCGTCGGTCGCTGCGTCGGTTACCTGCGCCTGAACATGGAGCGGCGTGCAGGCGAGCACACAACTAGCGAATGCGGCAGGCAATAGCGTGCCGGGAAAAGAGTGCAAAAGCATGTGATGAGATGTTGGCGCCAAGGGCCTGCACGGTGTCGGGTGACGCCGCGCCAGAACCTGAGGACTCTAGCGAAGGGCGCGTTCAAAGTCGAGCGGAGCACGACAACACAGACAAATGGCAAAGATTTTTGTTGCGCATGTGCAACGTTGGTTGCACATGGTAGCATCAACGCGACAGCGCTGCTGGCTCGACGTCCCACAAGCGTGCGCCGGCCAGATCGAGCCAGGTCAGGTACAGGCGGACGTCGAACTCCAGCTGGTGATAGGCCGGTTCCATCCAGCAGCACAGCTTGTAGAACGCCTTGTCGTGTTCTTTTTCTTTCAGGTGCGCCAGTTCGTGGACGGCGATCATGCGCAGGAACGGCAGCGGGGCATCGCGAAACAGGCTGGCGATGCGGATCTCGTGCTTGGCCTTGAGGCGTGCACCCTGCACGCGCGAGATGGCCGTGTGCAGGCCGAGCGCATGCTGGACTACCTGGATCTTGCTGTCGAAGGCCACTTTTGACACCGGTGCGGCCTGGCGCAGGTACTCGTCCTTCAGGTCCTGTACATAGTCGTACAGGGCGCGGTCGGTACGGATGCCGTGCGGCGCCGGATAGCGCTGGCGCAACGTGTCGCCAAGACGGTTCTGCGCGATCAGGCCGCTGACCTGCGTGCGCAGTTGCTCGGGATAGGCGGTCAGGTATTTCAGCGTTTGCATAAGGCCGGCAATGTACCACAGGGGGTGGCGCCGTGCCGAATGGTGGGCAAGGTTGTGGAGTGGCGCTCGTGAACGCGCGCATGCCGGGACGGGCATGCAAGGGCACCGCGTCGTTTCCCGCACTGGCGGGAAACGACGCCGACAACGCTAATTGTCTTTACCCTGGCGATTGCCTTTGTCGGCCAGCGCCGCGGCTGCCGCGCGCTGCGCCGACTGCCGGCTTTCGCCGCCCTTGCGGCCGATGTCGGCCATGTGGGCGCGGTTACGGCTGACGGCTTCGCCGCCTTTCTGGCCGGCGCGGCGCGCTTCTTCGGAATCGAATTCGTGCGCCGTGCCTTTCTGGTGCGCCGCCTGACCGCCCTTGCTGGCGATTTCGCGCTGCTGGTTCTGGTCCATCGCTGCGAAACCGCGCTTTGCCGGTTGCCCGGTCTTATGGGCACTGCCGGTATTCGTACCCTTGCTGCCATTCTCCTTGCTGGTCGCCATGTCGATCTCCTTCTGCCCTGGGGCTGTCAGTGATGGAAGTCGTGCCCGATGCCACGAGAGCACACAGGTTGCGCTCTCGTGTTTAGAGAAACGTGGTGAGCGTTAGTTCCACCGTTTTCACGCCAGGGCAGGCAAAGGCAGCGAGGATGTGCTTACGCGTCGGCCACCTTCAGGACCAGCTTGCCCAGGTTGCGGCCCTCGAACAGCATCAGGAGCGCCTGCGGGAATTGTTCGAAGCCGTCCACCACGTGTTCGTGGCTGGCGATCTCGCCTGCGGCCAGCCACGCGCCCAGTTCGGCCACTGCCTCGTGGTAGCGCGGGGCGTAGTCGAACACCACCATGCCTTCCATCCGCGCGCGGTTCACCAGGAGCGCCAGGTAGTTGGCCGGCCCCTTGACGGGCGCGGTGACGTTGTACTGCGAGATCGCCCCGCAGATCACGATGCGGGCCTTCAGGTTGATGCGCGTAAGGACAGCATCGAGGATGTCGCCGCCGACATTGTCGAAATAGACGTCCACGCCCTGCGGGCAATGCTGCTTGAGCGCGGCGTGCAGGCCGCCCGCCTTGTAGTCGATGCAGGCATCAAAACCCAGTTGCTCGACGACGAAGCGGCATTTCTCTGCGCCGCCGGCAATGCCCACCACGCGGCAGCCCATGCGTTTGGCGACCTGGCCCACGGTCATCCCGACAGCGCCGGCCGCGCCCGAGACCACGACCGTGTCGCCGGCCTTGGCCTGGCCGACCTCGCGCAGGCCGAAGTACGCCGTCATCCCCGGCATGCCGAGCAGGTTCAGCCACGCGGTGAGGTTACCGATACGGGGATCGATTTTGACGAAGCCGGCGTTCTTGTCATCGGCGGGGCCGGACCAGTAGCGCTGCACGCCGGTGCCGCCGGCGACATGGTCGCCCACCGCAAAGCGGGGCGAGCGCGACGCCACCACGATGCCCAGGCCGCCGGCGCGCATGACTTCGCCGATGGCGACCGGGCGGATATACGATTTGCCTTCGTTCATCCAGCCACGCATGGCCGGGTCGAGCGACAGGTACAGCACCTTGACCACGACCTCGCCCTCGCCAGGGGCCGGCACGGCCTGTTCGTGCAATTGCCAGTCGTGGGCCTGCGGCAGCCCGACGGGGCGGGCAGCGAGCAGGAATTGCTGATTGGATGGAAAGGTCTCGGTCATGCGGGTCTCCCTGGCTGGTTGGATGATCTGTGCCAGGAAGTCTACCCCGCGGCGGCTCCCGGCGCGCGCTGCGCATGCGACAATAGCGGGTTACCCCACCGATCAATCCCGTTCAAAGCACCGCACCAATGGCTATCAAAGCGACCATCTACAAGGCCGACCTGTCGATTGCAGACATGGACCGCAACTATTACCACGAACACAGCCTGACGATCGCCCGGCATCCGTCCGAGACCGACGAACGCGTGATGATCCGCGTGCTGGCTTACGCGCTGCACGCCGACCCGGCGCTGGCGTTCACGAAAGACCTGTTCGACGTCGACGAGCCGGCGCTGTGGCTCAAGGACCTGACCGGCGCCATCGACCTGTGGATCGAAGTGGGCCAGCCCGATGAAAAGCGCCTGCTGAAAGCGGCCGGCCGCGCCGAGAAAGTGATCGTCTACAGCTATAGCGCAACGAGCAGCATCTGGTTCAAGGGCATCGCCAACAAGATCGAGCGCGCCAAGAACGTCAGCGTGATCAACATCCCGGCCGATATCAGCGCCCAGCTCGAGAAAATGGCGTCGCGCTCAATGGCGCTGCAGTGCACGATCCAGGATGGCCAGGTGTGGCTGACCGACGGCACTGACACCGTGCTGGTCGAGCGTGAAGCCTTGCGCGGCACCGTGTAACATTGTATTTTTCACTGACCTCAACTTGCCAAGGATTGCCATGACCCGTCACCTGATCGCCGCGCTTGCCGCGGGCCTGTTTTCCGTCTCCGCGCTGGCCCAGGTCACCGTGACCGAACCCTGGGTGCGCGCCACCGTGCCGGCCCAGAAAAGCACGGGCGCCTTCATGCAGCTGCAATCGGCGACGCCGGCGCGGCTGCTCGAAGTGCGTACGCCGGTGGCCGGCCGCGCCGAGATCCACGAGATGGCGATGGAAGGCCAGGTGATGCGCATGCGCCAGCTGAAGAGCCTGGATCTGCCCGCCGGCAAGCCGGTCGTGCTGGCCTCGGGTGGTTACCACGTGATGCTGCTGGACCTGAAGCGCCAGCTGAAAGAAGGCGAGAACGTCGAACTGACCCTGGTGGTGCAGGACGCCGCCGCCAAGCGCCAGGAAGTGAAAGTGACGCTGCCGGTCATGCCGCTGACGCACAGCGGCAAGCCGGCAGCGCAGGATGCGCACGGTGCGCATGCTGGCCACGCCGGCCACTGAGCGCCACTGAGCGCCACTGAGCGCCACCGGCGAGTTCACCGCATCAGCGCGGCGCGTTCCCGATGCGCCGCACTTCTCCCGAGCCCGCCACGCTGCGGCTCACTGTCGGGTCACCGTAATAGCCCACGTCGCCCGACCCGGCGATCTTTGCGCGCAGGTCATTCTTTGCCCACACCGTCACGTCGCCGGATCCGGCGATGCTGACGCGCGCCGTATCGGTGGCGACCTTGCCCATGTCGACACTCCCCGAGCCACCAATGGAAGCGGACAGGTCACGTACGGTCCCGCCATCGGCGCGCAGGTCGCCGCTGCCGGCCACCTTCGCTGCAACCGTCTCGGCGTCCAGCCGCGCGATCCGGATCTTGCCCGAGCCGCCGACGTCCACGTCCAGGCGCTTGCCGCGCAGGACGTCCGCATCGATGGTGCCCGAGCCGCCCAGCGACAGGCGCTCGATCTGGCGCGCCGTCACGACGATCTTCAGATTGCGCGTGCGCAGGTCGAGGTTGCGCTTGACGGGACGGATGCGCAGCATGCCGTCTTCCACGCGCGTTTCGACCAGGGCTTGCAGGTTGTCATCGGTCTCGACCGTGACACTGTCGACGCTGCCACTACGCAGTTCCAGCCGGCCCGGCAGGCCCAGCGCAATGCCATTGAACGAATCGACCTTGCGCGCCTGGCGCGTGACGCTGCCGCTGCCTTCGACCTGTTCGCCGCCGAATGGCCAGGCCATGGCCGTCGGGGGCGCCATGGTGCAGGCGAGGGCAGCGGCGAGCATCAGGGCGCGCAGGGCAGGGGTTGAGCAGACATTACGCGACATGGTGGGGCTCCTTGAACGTCGTTGGGAATGCTCACATCCTCTCAAGGCGCGATCCTGCTGCCGAGTGGTTTGCGACAGACTGCACGCAGCGTGGTGTGAAATGCAAGACGCGCGCTGTGGCAGGGGCACGCATGACACTGACGCCATCGCCCAAGATGCACTAAACTAGTGCGCTTTTTGCAACGGAGTAGTGCGATGAACGTGATTTTATTGGCGATGGCCTTCTGTGTGGGCATGGCCATGTCGGTGCAGGCGGCGGTCAACAGCCAGCTGGCCCATTCGATCGGGGCCAATTCGGTGATGGCGGCGCTCGTGTCGTTCAGCTGCGGCACGGCGGTGTTGCTGGCGGTGGCGCTGGCCAAGGGCGGCGTGGGCGGTCTGGGCGCGACACTGGCGGCCTTGCCGTCGCAGCCAGCCTGGAAGTTCCTGGGCGGCTTTCTGGGTGCGGCGTTCGTGTTCGGCACCGTGTTCCTGGCGCCGCGCATTGGCCTCCTCAGCTTGATCGTGCTGGTGATTGCCGGTCAGCTGCTCAGCTCGATGGCGATCGACCATTTTGGCCTGATCAATATGGCAACGCGCAAGGTGTCCGGCGTGCGCATTTTTGGTGCACTGGTGGTGGTGGCCGGGGTGACGATCACCGTGTTCGGCGAGCGCATTGTTGCAAGCATGTCACGCTGAAGATTTTTTTCTTTTCTGCAATATTCAGGTTCTATAATGGTCGACACTTGATCTTTTACCAGCATCGGCCAGATGGAACATCACCAGTCCTCGCAGATCCCCACCCTGTCGTATATCGAGAACGAAGACCATCCGGTGTTCGAAACGCTGGTCCAGCAGATCCTGCATCTGCTGAACTCGAAACTGGTGTTCTCGGACATCATCATCCACCAGAACAGCCCGTTGATGCTGCGCCAGCCGAAGGGCCTGGTGGCGGTGACCGACTCGCCGATCACGAAGGAAGAGCTGGAAGAGTTCTTCGACGTGATCGAACCGAACTGGCCCCAGCGCATCGCCTCGCGCGCCTTTGACCGTTCGATCGACCTGCACACGGCGCGCATCCGCGCCAACTGCTTCCGCTTCCAGGGCGGCAAGCGGATCGGTTGCGTGATCCGGCGCTTCCCGAAAGAGCCGATCCCGCTGGCCGACCTGGGCCTGTGGGACGACGAGCGCGAATTCGCGCGCCTGACCAGCGGCCTGGTCCTGATCATCGGTGACACCTGCCAGGGCAAGTCGACGACGATCGCGTCGATCCTCGACGAGATCAACCGGCACCGCTCGGGCCACATCATCACCATCGAAGACCCGGTCGAAACGCTGATTCCGCAGCGCCGCTGCATCATCACGCAGCGCGAAGTGGGCGAGGATGGGGACGTCGACAGCTACTACCTGGGCGCGCTGGACGCGCTGCGTGAGCGGCCGGACGTGATCGTCATCGGCGAGATCCGTGACGCCCAGACGGCGCAGGAAGCGCTGGCGCTGGCTGAATCCGGCCCGCTGGTGCTGGCGTCGCTGCATGCGCGCTCGACCGAGCTTGGCCTGCAAAAGATGCTGCGCCTGCTGGGCAACACGGATGCCCAGGCACAAGCGCTGGCCCACGCGCTGCGCGGCGTGCTGTGCCAGGCGCTGCTGCCATCGGTGGAGGGCAACCGCTACCACCTCGCCACCGAATGCCTGACCCCGAGTCCGGCCGTCGTGCGCATGCTCGAAGCAGGGGACCTGGGCAGCATCCGCGCGCACATGAATCGCGGGATCGATGCCGGTTGCCACACGATGAATGCATCGCTCGAAGGCTTGCTGGCGTCGCACAAAGTGCGCGTCGAGGATGCGCGCAATGCCACCACCGATCGCGTGGCGTTTGCCGATATGGTGTGAGTCGCCCGTGACTCAGTCGAGCGACACGGCGCGGTAGCGGTTCACCTCGGTCGCCGTCACCGGCGCGCCTGCATTGCCCCAGCTGGCACGGATCCAGGTCAGTACCGCCGCCACTTCCGCATCATCCAGTTCATGTCCGAACGGCGGCATCCCGTACGGCCGCGGATTGCCGCGCGTGCCGGGCGGGAAGCCCCCGTTGACGGTCATCCGGATCGCGTTCACGGCCGGCGTCAGCGTCACGGCGCGGTTGCCGGCCAGCGGCGGGTAGGCCGGCATTCTTCCCTTGCCATCGTCGCCATGACACGCCGCGCACTGCGCCGCGTAGATCCGGCCACCTTCGGCCAGCACCTGTTCAGCTGCTGGCGCTGCCGCCGATACAGGCTGCGCACCCGCGGACGTGGCCGCCAGCGACTTCAGATAGCCCGCCATCGCGCCCAGATCGTCCGGCGTCAGGTACTGCAGGCTGCGCGCCACCACTTCGGCCATCGGGCCGGTCGCCGCGCCGCGTGGCGAGATGCCAGTGCCCAGCAAGGCCACGATATGCGCGTCGCTCCAGTCACCCAGGCCGGCCTCGCGGTTGGCAGTCAGCGATGGCGCGTACCAGCCGAGGGTCGGGATCATGCCGCCGGCCAGCGCGCCATCCGCCGCGCCCAGGCTGTTGCGGGTGCTGTGGCAGGCGCTGCAATGACCCAGGCCTTCGACCAGGTAGGCGCCCCGGTTCCAGCTGGCGCTGCGCGCCGGCTGCGGCGTGTATTCGGCGGGCCGGAAGTACAGCAGGCGCCAGCCGGCCAGCAACGCCTGCTGGTCGTACGGGAAGCGGATCGCATGCGGCCGGTTTGCCTGGCGCTGTGGCGGCAGGCTGCGAAAATAGGCATACAGCGCATCCGCATCGGCGCGCGTGACCTTCGTGTAGTTCGTGTACGGGAAGGCCGGATACAGCAGGCGGCCATTTGGTGCGATGCCATTGTGCAGCGCGTTCCAGAAGTCGTCGGCGCTCCACGCACCGATGCCGGTGTCGCGGTCGGGCGTCAGGTTCGGGCCGTAAAAGCGCCCGAACGGCGTATCGAGCGCGCGCCCGCCGGCATACGCCACGCCGCCACGCGCCGTGTGGCAGGCGATGCAGTCGCCGGCCCGCGCCAGATAGGCGCCGCGCGCGATGTTGGCCGGCGTGGCCGCCCAGGCGGCGGGCGAGCTGGCCGGCACGAAGACGGCGCGTGGCCACGCCAGCAGGATCGCGAGGCCAATGGCGGCCACCGCCGCGAGAAGAACGATGCGAATGGTCTTCATCATGGCGCGCTGCCACAGGGGATCGGCAGCGGCCTGGCGACGGCATCGGCTGGCCGTGGATCGGACGGCATTGGCTGCGCCGCCAGCCAGCCCGAGACGGCGGCGACATCGTCGGGCGACAGGCGCGCGGCCACCTGGCCCATGCAATCGGGCGCATGGGCGCGCCGTACGCCGTTGCGCCAGGCGCCGAACTGCGCGTTGACGTAATCGCGTGGCAGGCCAAGCAGGCCCGGGATCGCGGGCTGCACGCCCGTCAGGCGCGCGCCATGGCAGGCGATGCAGGCGGGGATGGCGCGTCCCCGGTCACCCTCGTGCACGAGCTGGCGACCCCGTTCGCGCTGCGCGGGCGACAGGTTCATGGGCGTGGGCGGCAGCACGGTCGGCGCCTGCGCGGCAAAGTGTGCGGCAATCTCGCGCAGGTAGGCATCGGGCAGGTGTTCGGTGAGGTAGGTCATCACCGGGTAGTGGCGCCGGCCATCCTGGAAGTTGCGCAGCTGGTGGTACAGGTAGCCGGCCGGCTTGCCGCCGATGCGCGGATAGAAGCTGTCGTTGACGGGATTGCCGCGCGCATCGGTGCGCGCGTGGCAGGTGGCGCAGGCGAGCAGGCGCTGGGTGAGGGTGTCGGGGACGGGCTGTGGCACGGCATTGGCCACGGACGTTACGGCACAAAAAAGCGCAGCAGCGGGCCAACGGAAGCAGCGAGACATCATGGATTCACCGGCAGCTTGGACGCTGACGATGATAGCGCGAATATGGAACGCCGCGTTGAACGCCGCGCTGGTTTCAGACCGCCGGCGTTTCCGCTTTCCAGCGCCGGTAGATCCGCAGCGCCGCGTGCGCGTCGTCCGCCGCGTACTGCAACTGCTTGTCGGACAGGTGCGGCAGCGACCAGTTGGTGGTCGTGATGCGCTTGGATTTCTGCAGGCGCTGGCCGAAGAAACGCTCCACGGCGCTCTTCGCACCAAGGGGATTCTTTTCGCCGCGCCGGCGCAGCGCCGTCGACAGGTCGAGCACGTGGCGCAGCTCGATGCCGAACTTGGACTTCAGCCGCTTGACGTCGTCGCCCAGGCCAAAACCCACCTTGAGGATGCTGCTGGAAGCGAGCACGGGTTCCAGCACGGTGAAGGCGAGGGCGTTGCCAGCCGGCGTGGCGGTCTGGAACAGGAAGGCGAAATCATCAGTTGCCAGCTGCACCAGGTGCGGGCCGGTCGAGACTTCGCCCTTGGCAAAGGTGGGTTTGGATTCGGTGTCGAAGCCGATGACGTCGGCTGCGAGCAGGGCTGCGAGCGCCTGCTGCGCGTCGGACTCGGAACGCACCAGCCGCACATGGGCCGGATCGATGCCGATGTAGGCGGGCAGCTCAGGTTGCAGGTCGGCTCGCGAGCCGGCTTGCATGCCATCTGCTGCCGCGTCCTTCAAGGCGTCGCCCGGATTCAAGTCTTCGAGAACTTGGACGCCAGCGCCTGCAGTTTTTCCTGGCGCTTGCGGTTGTTTTCTTCTTCGAGGGCGGCGTCGCGCTCGGCCTTCTTGCGGTCGGCTTCTTTCTTGAAGCGCTGCTGCAATTGCTCTTTCGCGTGCAGGCGGTGCGCCTCGGGCACTTCGGCGCCGGCGGTGCCGTCGAGGTCAAAGCGGACCTTGGCTTTTTCCATCGCGCGCAGGTAGCGCATCGAGCCGGTGTGGATGCCGAGGGCGGCGCGCATCGTTTTCTTGTCCAGGCCCGGCATGCGTGCCTGCAGCTGCTTGTCGATACCGATCGACAGCGGCAGGCAGTCACGGAAGGCGGGATACTCCTGCTGGAGTTGCTTGAGCAGCGAGCGCGCCGACTGGCCTGATGCCGGGGCCGCAGCAGGGGCCGCAGCCGGGGCTGCTGGCGCTGCCGGCTCGGCTGGCGACTGCGTTGGCTGCTGTGCATCCGGGGTGGCCGGCGCGGCGGTGGTGTCGACGGACTCTGCAGGGGTATTGGTATTCATTGACTTCATGGTAAGAACAGGATTGCGAAGGATAGCACGACGCTAAAAGCCGCATTGTACTAGTTCCACTAATAAATGTTGAGAAAGACGCACTGGAATGAAGCATTGAAACGCGAAATCGTGTATGATCCGCCTCTTGCCTTGAGTCCGGCTTGCGCCGGCGCAGACCAGCAAGAAGGTCGTTACGCCGGGGCAATGCACTATGTGACTCGTGGAAATCCTTCGCCGGATTGCGCGACGATCATCAAAACTTGCATTGGGGAATAATACCCCCATCTCCTATTCTTCTAGAAAAATAGATGCAAGCCCGTGTTAGCGGGCTTTTTTTCGTTCCGACATGCAAAGCACGATTTTGAACAGCGACCAACGCCACCTGCCCGCAGCCCCGATATTACGCCGGCGCGCGCACCGAAGGGCAGGTCGAGCTTGAAGTCTGGCATGTCCGCCCTAAGGTAGGGCCACTTCCGTTCCCCATTCCCAGGTCCCGTACGCGGGGCCCGCTGGATTATTGACTTCGCAGGCGCGCTACTCGCCTCGACTGGAGAGTTTTAAGCTATGAAAAACACCGCCAAGACATTGACACTGACAGCGAAAAAAGCCCCGGCCAAGGCATCGGCCCCGCTGGCAGTGCCTAAAACCGCCACTTCCTACTTCCTCGAAACGGAAGCGGCGGCCAAGGTCACGGTGGTCAAGACCCGTTCGCGCCTGGCGACGCTCAAAGCCCAGGCCGACGCGATCCTGGCCGCCGGTGGCCCCGCCGCCGAGCCTGTGGCGGCCGAGCCCGTTGCCGCTGCTGTGGAAGCCCCGGCCCCGGTGGAAGCCCCGGTCGCCGCTGCGCCAGTGGAAGCCGCTGCCCAGGCCGAAGTCAGCGAGCCGGTTGCCGCCGACGCCGATGCCGGCGCCGCACACGATCCTGCCGACGACTACATGCCAGCGCCAGCCAAGCCGGCCGCGCCACCCGTCATCGTGCGCAAGCGCGGTCGTCTGGCCGCGCTGAAAAACGCCGAGCCGGAAGCGGACATCGCCGACGAAGCCGCGCCAGTCGCCGCCGCCGTCGTTGCCGAGCCCGCTCCAGTGGCCGAGGAAGCGCCGAAAGTCGTGCGTACCCGCACCGCGCGCCGCGTCGATGCCAGCCCGGCGTCGGTCCCGGTTGCCCAGACCAATGCCGTTGGCACCGTCAGCAAGACCACCGACGCTGCCGCGCTGGCAGCGATCGATACGTCGGGCTACCTGCTGCCGCAGGTGAAGGTGCCTGGCCGCCGTGGCCGCAAGCCAAGCGAATTCGTGCCGGAGAACGACGAAGTCGCGGCGCTGAACGCCGTCGAGCGCGCCGAAATGAAGGCTGCGTCGAAAGTGCGTGAGCGCAAGGCCAAGGGCATTGCGATGCTCAAGGAAGAAGGCTTCTCGGAAACCGAACTCGAGCGCCGTCGCCAGCAGCTGAAGAACCTGATCAATATGGGCAAGGAGCGCGGCTTCCTGACCCACGCCGAGATCAACGACCACCTGCCGGAAAACATCATCGATCCGGAAGCGATCGAAGGCATCATCGCGACCTTCAACGACATGGGCATCGCCGTCTACGAGCGTGCGCCGGAAGCCGAAATGATGCTGTTGTCGGACCAGGCCGTGACGCCGACGAGCGAAGACGAAGTGGAAGCAGCCGCCGCAACCGCGCTGTCGACGGCCGACTCGGACTTCGGTCGCACGACCGACCCGGTGCGCATGTACATGCGTGAAATGGGCGCCGTGTCGCTGCTGACGCGCGAAGGCGAAATCGAAATCGCCAAGCGCATCGAGCAGGGCCTGAAGGACATGGTCCAGGCGATCTCGGCCTGCCCGACGACGATCTCGGAAATCATCGCGCTGTCCCACAAGATCGCCAACGATGAACTCAAAATCGACGACGTGGTCGATGGCTTCGTCGACATGAACGATACCCCGGCCCCGGCCGCCTCGGTCGCCCACGCCGCTGCCATCAGCGAAGAGGACGACGATGAAGAAGAGGAAGAAGTCGAAGAAGAAGAGGGCGACGTCAATAGCGGCGCCGCGGCCGGCTATTCGCCTGAGCAGCTCGCGCAACTGAAAAAGAGCGCGCTCGAGAAATTCGCGCTGATCGAACAGCAGTTCGACCTGATGGGCCACGCGTTCAAGAACAAGGGCTACGGTTCTGCTGCCTACGAAGATGCGCAGGCCGTCATCTCGTACGAGCTGCTGGGCATCCGCTTTACTGCCAAGGTTGTCGAGAAGCTGTGCGACACGCTGCGCGGCCAGATGGACGAAGTGCGTTCGATCGAGCGCGCCGTGCTGGACATCTGCGTGAACCGCTGCGGCATGCCGCGCGCGCACTTCATCAAGGTCTTCCCTGGCAATGAAACCGATCTGGCATGGGGCGACCGCGAAGTCGACTGCGCCTATCCGTACAGCGCCGTGCTGAGCCGTAACCTGCCGGCGATCAAGGAACTTCAACAGCGCATGATCGACCTGCAGGCGCGCGTGGCACTGCCGCTGGCCGACCTGCGCAAGATCAACAAGCAGATGGCGGCGGGCGAGAAGCGCGCACGCCAGGCCAAGCGCGAAATGACCGTGGCCAACCTGCGCCTGGTGATCTCGATTGCCAAGAAGTACATCAACCGCGGCCTGCAGTTCCTGGACCTGATCCAGGAAGGCAATATCGGCCTGCTGAAAGCGGTCGACAAGTTCGAATACCGTCGCGGCTACAAGTTCTCGACGTATGCGACGTGGTGGATCCGCCAGGCGATCACGCGTTCGATCGCCGACATGGCCCGCACGATCCGCGTGCCGGTGCACATGATCGAGACGATCAACAAGATGAACCGCATCTCGCGTCAGATCATGCAGGAAACGGGCAGCGAGCCGGATCTGCCGACGCTGGCCCTGAAGATGGAAATGCCAGAGAACAAGGTTCGCGAGATCATGAAGATCGCGAAAGAGCCGATTTCGATGGAAACGCCGATGGGCGAGGACGGCGATTCGCAGCTGGGCGACTTCATCGAAGACAACGCCACGCTGGCCCCGCTGGACGCCGCGCTGCATGCCTCGATGCGCAATGTGATCAAGGAAGTGCTCGACTCCCTGACGCCGCGCGAAGCGAAGGTGCTGCGCATGCGTTACGGCGTTGAAATGTCGAACGACCACACGCTGGAAGAAGTGGGCAAGCAGTTCGACGTCACGCGCGAGCGCATTCGCCAGATCGAAGCCAAGGCGATGAGCAAGCTGCGCCAGCCATCGCGCTCGGACAAGCTCAAGACTTTCCTGCACAATCAGTAAGTCGTCACGCAGCGTCGGTAGTCTCGACGTGAAAAAGCCGCCCGGTTCGCACCGGGCGGCTTTTTTTGCGCCGGCCTGTCAGCGGCAGTCGACGCCATGTGCGCGCCACCTTCCAGAATAAATCATGGACATGCGCCAACCACGATTCTTTGTCACTCTTCCAAGTAAAACGTGGTTGTCAATACACACGTTTTATTGAACAGCAGAAATAAATTCGGACATCTGTTCTATGCACACAAAATTTTGCAATACTTGACCTGCACTCCAGGCCTTGACTTCCTTTCCTGAAAGACCGCCGCATGCCTTCCACCACACTCCCGCGCCTTGCCAATACCTGTCTTGCCAGCCTGGCGCTGCTGGCCCCGCTGTCAGCCATTGCCGGCGACGACGGCATCGTCACCGACCGCCCGGATTTCGTCGAATCCAGCAATGTCGTCGGCCGCGGCCGGTTCCAGATCGAGACCAGCGTGCTGGCCGAGCGCGACAAGTCCGATGGCGTCCGCGCACGCACCTACAGCATGCCGACGCTGCTGCGCTACGGCGTAGGCGACGTACTCGAACTGCGGCTCGAAACCGACGGCCGTACGGTCCAGCATGCGGGCGGTGATGGCACGACAGCCGGCTACGCCGACACCGCGCTGGGCGTGAAGTGGCATGTGCAGGACGAGGCCGCGGGCCGGCCTTCAGTCGGGGTGCTGCTGCATGCCGACCTGGACATCGGTTCGCGGGCCTGGCGCGGCCAGGGTGTGCGTCCGTCACTGCGCGTCGCGGCCGAATGGGAATTGCCGGGCGACCTGTCGCTGGGCGTGATGCCCGGCATCGGGCGCGAGCGCACCGAAGACGGCAAGCGCTACGGCTACGGCATCTTCGGCGTGGTGCTGGGCAAGGAATTGACGCCGACCTGGCGCGCGTTCGTCGAAGTGGCGGCGCCGCAGATTGCCCGCAGCGCCAACGGCGGCACCGTGGCCACCTTCGACACGGGCATGGCGTGGCTGCTGTCGGACCGCTGCCAGCTCGACACCATGCTCGCGCTGGGCCTGAACCGGCGCACGCCCGATGCCGCGCTCACGGTCGGGCTATCGTTCAAACTGTAGGGGGAGATCACCATGCATCTGACCATCCGGCACCGGCTGTTTCTATCGAACCTGGCTGCGGTCCTTCTGGCTGCCGTGGTGGCCAGCATCGGCTACGGCGCAATGCTGTCGCTGGAGACGGCGATGAACGCCATCACCGTCAACGGCAGCGCGCTGAAGCAGCAACTCCAGGCCGACATGGCGCACGACGCCTTGCGCGCCGACGTGCTGGCCGCGCTGATTGCCGGGCCGGATGACGCAGGCAAGCAGGCCGAGGTCCGGCGCGACCATGCGCAGCATGCGGCCACGCTGGCCGGCCTGATCGACACGCTCGCCAAAGAGCATCCCGACGCGGCGCTGCAAAGCGCCATTCCTGCCGTGCGCGCCGACATCGACGCCTACCTCAAGAGCGTGGCGCGGATGATCGACCTGGCGTTTGCCGATCCCGTCGCCGCGCGCCAGGCGCAGGCAGAATTCATGGGGCATTTCCGCAAGCTCGAAACGAGCATGGGCGAGCTGAGCGATACCATCGGGGCCAGCGCGGAGGCCACGCGGGTTGGCGGCCACGCACTGGTCATACGCTCCGAACGCCTGCTCGTGCTCGCTTCCCTGATCTCCGTGATGCTGATGGTGGTCGTGGGCCAGTTGTCCGCACGCGCCATCCGGCGCCCGCTCGAGGAAGCGGTGGGGTTCGCCGATCGCATCGCCGACGGCGACCTTGGTGCAACGCTCGACTGCAATGCCGACGACCGGACCGAAACCGGTCGCCTGAAGGTGGCGCTGCAGCGCATGCGCGCCAACCTGCATCGCGTGGTCAGCCAGGTGCGCGGCAGTGCTGACGCCATTGAAACGGCGTCCGGTGAAATCGCCAGCGGCAACCTGGACCTGTCGCGCCGCACCGAGCAGCAGGCCGGCGCACTCGAAGAAACGGCGGCATCGATCGAAGAACTGACGGCGACAGTGAAGCAGAATGCAGACAACGCCCTGCAGGCCAACACGCTGACGGCATCGGCCTCCGAAGTGGCCGTCAAGGGCGGCGAGGCGGTGGCGCGCGTGGTCGATACGATGGGCGCGATCCATACCTCATCGCGCCGTATCGTCGACATCACCGGTACGATCGAATCGATTGCGTTCCAGACCAATATCCTGGCGCTCAATGCGGCCGTGGAAGCGGCGCGTGCCGGCGAGCAGGGGCGCGGTTTCGCTGTGGTGGCGTCCGAGGTACGCAATCTGGCCCAGCGCGCCAATGCGGCGGCCGGCGAAATCAAGGTGCTCATCGACGAGTCGGTACGGCACGCCGACAACGGGATCTCCCTCGTCGCGACGGCCGGCGGCACGATGGACGAGATCGTGGCCAGCGTGCGGCGCGTGACCGATATCGTGGCCGAGATTGCCAGTGCCAGCCAGCAACAGGGGATGGGCATCGCCCAGGTCAACAGCGCGATCGGGGAAATCGACGCCGTCACGCAGCAGAATGCCGCGCTCGTGGAACAGGCGGCAGCAGCGGCGGCGTCGATGCAGGAACAGACGGCCAGTCTCAGTGTGCTGGTCGGGAATTTCAAGCTGGGGCAGGCGGTGCCGGTACCGCTGGCGCCGGTGGAGCGGCGCCAGCAGACCGGCGTGTTGCAACTGGCCTGAGCGGTCAGCCCGTATTGCGCAGGCCGGCGGCGACGCCGTTGATCGACAGGTGGATGCCCCGGTGCACGCGCGCATCGACCTGGCTTGCCGGATCGAGCGCCAGCGCCCGGTGCCGGCCGATCAACTCGACCTGCAGGTGGTTCAGCGGGTCGAGATAGGCGAAGCGGTTCTGGATCGAACGCGCCAGCAGCGGATTGCCCTGCAGGCGTTCGCCCGTGCCGGTGATCTCTTCCAGGATGGTCAGCGTGAGCGCGTGTTCGGCCGTGATGCGCTTGAAGATCCGCTCGCGCAGTTCCACGTCGGCCACCAGCTCGGCATAACGGCGGGCGATCGGCAAATCGGTCTTGGCCAGCACCATGTCCATGTTCGACAGCAGCGTGGCGAAGAACGGCCATTCCTGGAACATCGTGCGCAGCTCGGCCAGTTTCGCCTCGCGCTCGCCTTCACCCAGCCAGCCATTGACGGCCGACGCGAACCCGAACCAGCCCGGCAGCAGCAGGCGACACTGGCCCCACGAGAAGCCCCATGGAATCGCGCGCAGGTCTTCGATGCGGCGGGTCGACTTGCGCGAGGCAGGGCGCGAACCGAGGTTCAGCTCCGCGATCTCGGCGATCGGCGTGGCGGCAAAGAAGTAGTCGGTAAAGCCCGGCGTGTCGTAGACCAGGTCGCGGTACGCCTTGTAGGCGCGGTTCGATAGCCCGGCCATCACCGATTCGAAGCGGTGCAGGCGCGCGGTCTGCGCGTCGCTGGCCGCATTGGGCGTCAGGCTCGCTTCCAGCGTGGCCGAGACCAGCAGCTCCAGGTTGCGCCGGCCGATTTCGGCATTCGAGAACTTGGACGCGATGATCTCGCCCTGTTCGGTCAGGCGGATCTGGCCATTGACGGTGCCCGGCGGCTGGGCGCGGATCGCGTCGTAGCTCGGACCACCGCCACGGCCGACCGTGCCGCCGCGGCCGTGGAACAGGCGCAGCTTGACCTTCTGCTGCGCAAACACCTCGACCA
This sequence comes from Telluria sp. ZT3P26, assembly GCF_059686035.1. Taxonomy (NCBI): domain Bacteria; kingdom Pseudomonadati; phylum Pseudomonadota; class Betaproteobacteria; order Burkholderiales; family Oxalobacteraceae; genus Telluria; species Telluria sp. ZT3P26. Next base: position 372,085 of record NZ_JCASII010000005.1, read on the forward strand.
GTTTCAGTTCGGCCTGGTACAGCTCCCAGTTCGATGTCAGGAAGCCCCCGTCCTTGTTCGAGTCGGAGTAGCCCAGCATGACTTCCTGCAGGTGGCCCTGTTTTGCGATCACGTTGGCCACGAACGGCAACGCCATCCAGGCATCCATGATGCCGGCCGCGCGCTGCAGGTCGGGGATGGTTTCGAACAGCGGGATCACCATCACTTCGCCCGTCGCGCTGCCGGCACGCAGCAGACCGGTCTCCTTTTGCAGCAGCAGTACTTCAAGCAGGTCGGACACGGTCTCGGTGTGCGAGATGATGTAGTTGCGGATCGCGCGCGGGCCGTAGCGCAGGCGGATCTCGCGCGCGCTGCGCAAAATCGCCAGCTCGGACACCGTCTCTTCGCCATAGGTTTCCCACGGCGAGATCAGGGGCCGGGCGCCATCGAGTTCGCGCAGCAGCAGCGCGACCTTCGCGTCTTCGTCGAGCGCCGCGTAGTCTGCCTCGACGCCGGCGCGCGCCAGCAGTTCGGCCAGCACGCGCTCGTGGATGTCCGAACTCTGGCGCATGTCGAGCGAGGCCAGGTGGAAGCCGAAGATGCGCGCGGCGCGCAGCAGGCCGGCCAGGCGCGGCATGGTCAGCATCGCGCCGTGGTTCTGGCGCAGCGAGTCGGCCAGCGTTTCCAGGTCGGCGGCAAACAGTTCGGGATCCAGGTAGGGCGCCGCGTGGCCGACTTCCTTGCGCAGGATGTGGCCCACGCCCAGTTCGCGCGCGGTGGCGGCCAGGCGTGCATAGATGCCGATCAGCGCGCGCCGGTAGGGCTCGTCGCTGCGGTGTGGCGACGCATCGGGCGAGTTCTGGGCCAGCAGTTCCAGCGCCGGCGTGACGTCCACCAGCAGCGTCGAGGCCGACAGTTCGGCGCCCAGCGCGTGGACTTCGTCGAGATAGAAGTCGAGGATCGTCGTCGACTGGCGCGTCAGCGCGTGGCGCATCGTGTCGGCGTTGACGTTCGGGTTGCCGTCACGGTCGCCGCCGATCCAGCTGCCCATCTGCAGGTAGGACGCGTGTTGCGGCGGCGCGCTGTCGCCGGGGCCGTACTGTTCGTCGATCTCGAACTCGATGTCGTCGTACAGCGCGGGCAGTTCGCGCAGGAACGTGATGCGGTAGTACGACAGCGCGTTGTCGATTTCGTCGGCCACCGTCAGCTTCGAGTAGCGCAGCATGCGCGTCTGCCACAGCGTGGCGATGCGTGCATGCAGCATCTGCTCGTTGCGCTGGCGTTCGCGCGGCGTGAGCGGCGTATCGCGTTCGGCCAGCAGGCGCGCGATATCGTGCTCGGCATCCAGGATGCTCTTGCGCTGCACCTCGGTCGGGTGGGCCGTCAGCACGGGCGAGATCAGCGCATCGTTGAAGAATGCCCGGACTTCGTCGCGCCCGATGCCGGCGCCGGCCAGCTTGTCCAGCGCGTAACCGATGCTGCCCGCACGCGGCGCCGAGCCGCCCAGCAGGTGCGCGCGGCGGCGGCGGTTGTGGTGCTGGTCTTCGGCGATATTGGCCAGGTGCGAGAAATACGAGAACGCGCGCACGACCGAGATGGTCTGGTCGCGCGTGAGCCCGTGCAGCATCGTCGTGAGTTCCTTGCTGGCGTCAGGGTCGTCGTCGCGCCGGAAGCGCACGGCAGTCTGGCGAATGGTTTCGACCAGGTCGAAGACCATGGCGCCTTCCTGGTCGCGCAATACGTCGCCGAGCAGGCGACCGAGCAGGCGGATGTCTTCTTTGAGCGGCGCGTCCTTGTCGGCGCCAGTGGATACGTCAGGGAGAGCAGGGTTGTTCATATCGACCACAAGTAAGCGTTGTGCGAGGGCGGTTGGCCACGGTCTGCAAGAGGCCCCCATGATAAAATTTGTGATCTTATGCAGGGAGCGGTTACCGGCACCGGCCGGATCGGCCCAATGACAGTGAAAGAATTCGTGTGTTAGCAGCTATTCATCAGGGAACTTCGCAGGGTACTTCGGCGCCAGCGGCGCCAGCGATGCCGTCAAAACTCATTATCGCATCCCGCGAGAGCCGCCTGGCCATGTGGCAGGCAGAGCACGTGCGCGACCGGCTCGTCGCATTATATCCACAGTGTCGCGTTGAGATTCTCGGGATGACGACGCGGGGCGACCAGATTCTCGACCGCACGCTGTCGGCCGTCGGTGGCAAGGGCCTGTTCGTCAAGGAACTCGAAGTCGCGATGGCCGAAGGCCGCGCCGACCTGGCCGTGCACTCGCTCAAGGACGTGCCGATGGAGCTGCCCGAAGGCTTCGAGCTGACCGCCGTGCTCGAACGCGAAGACCCGCGCGACGCCTTTGTCTCGAACGATTACGACAGCCTGGCCGCGCTGCCCCCCGGCGCCATCGTCGGCACCAGCAGCCTGCGACGCCAGTCGCTGATCGCGGCGCGCTATCCGCACCTGGTGATCCTGCCGCTGCGCGGCAATCTCGATACGCGCCTCGGCAAGCTCGATCGCGGCGAATATGCCGCCATCATCCTGGCCGCCGCGGGCCTCAAGCGCCTCGGCCTGCCGCAGCGCATCCGCGCATTGCTCGAACCCGAAATGAGCCTGCCGGCGGCCGGGCAGGGCGCGATGGCGATCGAAATCCTGAGCAGCGCGCGCAGCGACGGCGTCGACCTGCGCGCCGTGCTGGCGCCGCTGAACCACGGCGACACGGCCAGCGCCGTGCTGGCCGAGCGCAAGGTGTCGCGCATCTTCGGCGGCAGCTGCCAGATCCCGCTGGCGGCGTTCGCCACCGTGCAGGGCGGCCAGTTGCGCCTGCGCGCGATGGTTGCCACACCCGACGGCAAGCGCAGCGCGCACGCCGAAGTGAGCGGCCCGGTCGAGCAGCCCGAGTACCTGGGCGAGCAGGTGGCCGAGTTGCTGGCCCAGCAGGATGCGAACGCAATCCTGGCGGCGTGCCGTCTCGATGCCGCGGCAAACCAGGATGCCTGATACGGCCAGCGTTGTCGTTGTCACGCGCCCGCGCGCGCAGGCTGATGCGCTGGCGCAGTCGGTCACCGCCTGCGGCCGCACGGCGGTGCTGCTGCCGCTGCTCGAGATCAGCCCGGTCGATGATGCGGCGCCACTGCGCGGGGCGCTGGCTGAACTCGACCGGTTTGCGCTGGTGGCGTTCGTCTCGCCCAATGCCATCGACGCCGCGTTCGCGCACATCGATGCCTGGCCTTCGGCGGTGCCGGTGGCCATTGTCGGCGACGGCAGCCGCGCCGCCCTGGCGCGCCACGGCGTGACGGGCGACGCATTCACGATCTTCAGCCCCGCCGACAGCGCGCACAGCGATTCCGAACACCTGCTGCAGCGCCTCGACCTGGCTTCATACGCCGGCAAACGCGTGCTGATCGTGCGCGGCGACGGCGGGCGCGAGCTGCTGGCCGACGCCTTGCGCGCCGCCGGCGCCCGGGTCGAGCCGGTGGCCGCGTATCGCCGCGCAACGCCGGTATTGACGGGCGAACTGGCCACACGATTGCGCGCCTTGCTGGCGCAGCCAAACGACTGGATAATCACGAGTTCGGAAGCCCTGCGCGGACTGGCCGGGCTGGTGCGATCCATGGATGGCGGTGACGATGATTTGCTGATGCGCCGCCTGATGCAGCAGCGCTTCATCGTGCCCCATGCGCGGATCGCGCGGACGGCCCGCGACCTGGGCCTGGACCACGTGTGTCTCACCGGTTCCGGCGATGCACGCCTATTAGCAGCGTTACAATTACAAGAATGAACGAATTGCCGAACAACCCAGACCAGCCTCAGTCCAGTGCGCCCGCTCCCAGCCTTGCCAAGCCGGAGGATACGCAGGTGCCGCCTGCTGCGCCGCGCATGAGCGGCCCGGCCACCAGTGGCCTGCTTGACCGCGTGGCGCGGCCGTTGCCGCTGGCCGTCATCGCGCTGGCCGTACTGCTGGCGGTGCAGACGGTCTCGTCGCACAGCCGCATCAATTCGCTGCGCCAGGACATGGCGCGCAGCCTGCAGAAGGGCAATGCGGTCAATGCCGAAACAGCCGCGCTGGCGCGCGACGTGGCCGACCAGTCGAAGGAACTGCAGATCAAGGTCGGCGTGCTGGAAAGCCGCCAGAGCGAAGCGCAAAGCCAGCAGGTCGCGCTCGAGCAGCTCTACAAGGATCTGTCGCAGAACCGCGACGAGTGGGCGTTGTCCGAAATCGAGCAGGTTCTCGCGACCGCGAGCCAGCAACTGCAACTGGCCGGCAATGTGCAGGGCGCCCTGATCGCGCTGCAGAACGCCGACCGCGCCGTCTCCAGTTCGAACGCGCCGCAGTTCCTGACCATCCGCCGCGCGATCGCGGCCGACATCGACAGGCTCAAGGCCTTGCCGGCCGTCGATCTGGCCGGCGTCGCGCTGCGCCTGGACAACGTGATCGTCCAGGTCGAAACACTGCCGATGCTGGCCGACGAAAAGCCGCTGCTGCCGGTGGCCCCGGTGCGCACGACGCGCCGGCTCGAGGCTGCGGCCGCGCCGGGCAAGAGCGCCACGCCGGCCGTCCCGCCCGAGTCGCTCGGCGTGGGCCAGCGCCTGCTGCAGACGTGGAGCATGTGGAGCCAGGAGATGTGGGACGACGTGCGCCAGCTGATCCGCGTGCGCAGCGTCGACGAGCCCGAGGCGCTGATGCTGTCGCCGAGCGAGTCGTTCTTTGTCCGCGAAAACCTCAAGCTGCGCCTGCTCAATGCGCGCCTGGCCCTGTTGTCACGTAACGAGACCACGTTCCGCGACGACCTGGCCACCGCCCAGACCATGCTGGCGAAGTACTTCGACACGCGCGCCCGCACGACGCAATCGGCCCAGGCGGCATTGCGCCAGGTGCAGGCCAACGACCTGACCATCGAATTGCCGACGCTGGCCGAGAGCCTGGGCGCGGTGCGTAACTACAAAGCGAAGCAATAACCATGCGCTTACTCATCTGGCTGGTTGCGTTGATGGCTGCGGCCATCGGCATCGCGGTGACGGCGCGCTTCAATCCGGGCAACGTGGTGCTGTTCTATCCACCGCACCGGATCGACATGTCGCTCAACCTGTTCGTTGTGGTGCTGATGCTGCTGTTCGCCACGCTGTACGTGCTGGTGCGCACCTTCTATGCGACGGCGCGCATGCCCCAGCGGGTGGCGGCATACCGCCAGCGCCGCCGCGAGCGCGATGGCAACAAGGGCTTGCGCGATGCGCTCAAGGCGCTGTTCGAAGGCCGCTTCGGCCATGCCGAAAAAGCGGCGATGCGCGCTGCCGACCTGCCCGAGAACACAGGCCTGGCAGCGCTGATCGGCGCGCGCGCGGCGCACCGCATGCGCGAGCCGGCGCGGCGCGACGCCTGGCTGGCTGGCATCTCGCACGACACCACGCTCAAGACGGCGCGCCTGATGACGCTGACCGAACTGCTGGTCGACGACCACCGGCCCGAGGCGGCGCTCGAAGCGGTGGCCGAACTCAATGCCAGCGGCCAGCGCCATATTCACGCGCTGCAGTGGGCGATGAAGGCCAACCAGCAGGCGCGCAACTGGCCCGAGGTACTGCGCCTGGTGCGCATCCTCGACAAGCGCAATGCGCTGCATCCGGCCCTGGCCCGGCGCCTGCGCGAAATGGCCTACGAAGCGCTGCTGGGCGAAGACGACCACGACGCCGAATCGATCCGCTGGACCTGGGCCACGGTCCCGCTGCAGGACCGCACGGTGCCGTACGTGGCGGCGCGCGCCGCCGGCGCCTTCAATGCGCGCGGCCTGCACGACGAAGCGCGCGCGATTGCCGAAGAGTCGCTCAGGGCCAACTGGGACGAGCGGGTCGTGCGCGCCTACCGCGACGCGGCCAGCCCGGCCGGTTCGCCATCGCTGCTGGCCCAGATCGAAGCCTGCGAAACGTGGCGCCGCGAACGGCCGCAGGACGCCGAACTGGCGCTCACGCTCGGCACGCTGTGCCTGAAACAGAAACTGTGGGGCAAGGCCCAGCGCTATCTGGAGCAAGCCTTGTCGGACGCGACCGAAGCGTCGATGGTGCGTGAGGCGCACCTGAAACTGGCCCAGATGCACGAAGCGCTGGGGCAGGACGAGCTGGCGGCAAAGCATTACCGCCAGTGCGCACTCGCCACGGTGTTGTAACGCGTGCCTTTCGCTATAATGGCGGACTAATTTTGACTCTTTAGCAACCAAGGATCCCATCATGAGCCTGAACAACGTCCCAGCCGGCAAAGACGTGCCGAACGACTTCAACGTCATCATCGAAATCCCGATGAACTCCGATCCGGTCAAGTATGAAGTCGACAAGGACACGGGCGCGATCTTCGTCGACCGTTTCATGGGTACGGCCATGCACTACCCGTGCAACTACGGCTACGTGCCGCAAACCATCGCCGACGACGGTGACCCATGCGACGTGCTGGTCATCACCCCGTTCCCGCTGCCACCAGGCGTCGTGGTCCGTTGCCGCGCGCTGGGCGTGCTGAAGATGACCGACGACGGCGGCGGCGATGCCAAAGTCATCGCGGTGCCGATCGAAAAAGTGCTGCCGATGTACAAGAAAATCCAGTCGCTCGACGACGTGGAAGAGCTGCGCCTGAAGCAGATCCAGCACTTCTTCGAGCACTACAAGGATCTCGAAGCGGGCAAATGGGTCAAGATCGAAGGCTGGGCGGGCATCGATGAAGCCAAGGCCGAGATCGTTGCCGGCGTGGCAGCGTACAACAAGGGCGCCCAGGCATAAGCCAGCGCGCGTGCAGTATCCGAAAGCCGGCGGCCCGTAAGGACCGCCGGCTTTTTTACGTCAATGACGTTCGTGGCGACGCAGCAGGCCGAGCACGCCCAGGCCGTCGGCCAGCAGCAGCCGGCTGGTCGGTTCCGGCAGGTGCGTGACGACGCGCACCGTGTCGAGCCCGACGTGGCTCAGCCTGGCCGCGTCGCCCACGTACCGGAACGCGAAGCGGCCTGTGCCGTCCACCGTCAGGTGGAGGTGCCACGGCTGCCATTGTGCGGGGAAGTCGGTGGCGCCGCCGATGCTGGCCAGCAGCGTATGGAAGGACGCGGCAGCGGTGCCGTTGCCGCGGCCGAAGCGCACTTCGAGCAGGTCGTCGAAGCCGTCGACGCGTTCGCGGCTGGTGAAGAACGACAGCGTGGTGGGGCCGCTGAGCGTGAGCGCGGGCGTGATCAGCCAGTTGTCAACGAGGCCGACGCCGTGGGCGGCGCTGCGGCAGCTTGCGGCCGCATAGGCGCCGGGTGAGCCAGCCTGGGCGGGGAAGATATCGGGGGCGCCCTGGCACCACGGCGCACCGGGCGGGATGCTGCGGTTGATGCGGACCCAGCCGGGGGCGTCGGCCAGGTTGCCGAAATCTTCGCTGAGTACCTCGATACCGGCTGCCTGCGTGGCCAGTGGCGCGCAGGCGGACGGGGCCGCTGCCGCTGCCAGCATGTAATTGAGTCGTTGCATGATGAGGCATCGCGTCGTGGATCGAGGCTTCATCATAGAAACGGCGGGCGCTGCGTTATTGCGGTACGTTGGGGCATCCACGTCACGTGGCCGGCGTGCCGCAAAGGGGGAGGGCGAACCAAAAACAGGCGCCGAGGTCGTGTTTGCGAATGGAATGTTCTTAACGCTAAAAGCGCTGCGCCAGCCACGCCCGCAGCCGCAGCCTGCCAACGATCCCGACCGGAAACCAGTAAATGGACAGGATGAACAGCACCCCCAGCCACAGCATCCAGCGATCCGGGTGCAGGGCGGCGGCCAGGACCGGCACGCCGTCCAGTGCGGCAGCGCCATGCGCCATCCAGTCGCGCAGATAGTTCTGGGCCAGGATGAACAGCGTCGCGCCCACCACCGCGCCATACATCGTCCCCATGCCGCCGATCACGACGATCAGCAGGATGTCGGTCATGACCTCGAAGCCCAGCGACGTCTTCGGACCGACGTAGCGCAGCCACAGCGCCATCAGCGCGCCGGCCAGGCTCGCCGTCAGCGCTGCCAGGACATTGGCCCAGATCCGGTACACCATCGTGCGGTAGCCCAGCGCCTCGGCGCGAAACGGGTTTTCACGGATGGCCTGCAGCACCCGCCCGAACGGCGAATTGACCAGCCGCAGCAGGAACAGGAACAGCAGCAGGCAGCCGCCGAACACGATGTAATAGGTGAGCAGCCGGCCATCGAGCTGGCGTCCGAATACCTCGTGGTCGACCAGCCGACAGGCAGGAGAAAGCACGTGCGGCACGCTGAACGTGACACCATCCTCGCCGCCGGTGAAGTCGGACAGTTGCGACGCCAGCACCGCAAACGACGAGGCCACGGCCAGCGTGATCATCGCGTAGAAGATGGCTTGCACACGCAGCGCGATCAGGCCGACCACCAGCGCCAGCACGAGGGAGAGCAGCAGCGCCAGGCCCAGGCCCGCCATGACGACGCCCCAGGCCGGCTCGTCGGCGCGCGCCAGCGCGAGCCCGACGCCATACGCGCCGATCCCGTAGAACATCGTGTGGGCGAACGAGACGATGCCCGTATACCCCAGCAGCAGGTCATAGGACGCTACCAGCACGATATACACGCAGATCGTGGCTGCCGTATTGAGTGGCCGCGCACCCGAGGTCAGAAATGGCGCCAGTGCGAGTCCGAGCAGGATCGTGACCAGCAGCGCCGTGAGGATGCGGCCGCGCGGCAAGTCGCCCGATAACAGTTGCCGCAGCATGCTCAGCCCCGTCCCGTCGCATACAGCCCGGCGGGCCGCCACAGCAGTACCGATACCATCAGCACGATGCTGGAGACCAGCGCGACCCCGGGCGCCAGGAAGCCCGCGTAATTGGCCACCAGCGCGATGAGCAGCGCGCCGATGAAGCAGCCGCCGACCGAGCCGAGGCCGCCGATGATGATGACGATGAACAGCATCACCATGATTTCGCCGCCCATGGCCGCCGTCAGGGTTTCCTTGTACAGGCCCCACATCGCACCGCCCAGGCCGGCCAGGCTCGCCCCGGCCGCGAACACGAGCACGAACAGGCGCCGGATGCGGTAGCCAAGCGCCTCCACCATCTCGCCGTGCTCGACGCCGGCGCGCACGAGCAGGCCGATCTTCGTGCGGTTCAGGATCAGGTACATCGCGACGAACACCATCAGCCCGACTGCTACCGCCACCAGGCGGTACTTGTCGATGGCCGCGTCGCCCAGCAGGAGCGCACCGCGCAGGGCTGCGGGCAGTGGCACGGCGATCGTCCCGGCGCCCCAGACGACGTGGATCAGCTGCTCGGCCACGATCATGCCGCCCATCGTGACCAGGATCTGCTTGAGGTGCTGGCCGTAGACCGGCTGGATGATCAGGCGCTCGAAGGCCCAGCCGAGCAGCCCCGTGACGAGCATGGCGACCACGATCGCCAGCGCCAGCACGCCCAGGTTGACGGTGAGCGAATCGATTTCGAGCCAGCCGCGCAGCGGCAGCAGCACGAGGGTGGCAGAAAACGCGCCCACCGCGATGAACGCGCCATGGCCGAAATTGATCACGTTCATCAACCCGAACACGAGCGTCAGGCCGCTGGCCATGATGAAGATCATCATGCCCATCGCAAGGCCCGCGACGCTCAAGGTGAGCCAGTTGGCCAGGTTGCCCACCAGCGGCAGCATGGCCAGCATCAGCAGCGGCACGAGCAGCAGCGGCGCGATGTCGCGACGGGTGGCCGGCAGTTGAACCGCGGCCGACGGTGCGGTGGGGGCGATGGACATGGGCGTTCCTATGGTTGAATGTCGACGGACAGTCCCAGCAGGCGCTGCTGGAGCGCGGCGTCACCGGCCAGCACGGCCATCGGGCCGGCATGGACCACGCGGCCGTCGTCCATCACGCTGGCCGTGTCGCCCAGCGCGCGCACGACCTGGACGTTCTGCTCGACCAGCAGGATCGTCGTGCCCTGCGTCTTGAGTTCGCGAAACGCCGCCATCAGGGACTGGACGATGGCGGGCGCCAGGCCCTTGGTCGGCTCATCGACCAGCAGCAGCGTGCGCGGTTCGACCATCGCGCGCGCGATCGCCACCATCTGCTTCTGGCCACCGGACAGTGTTCCGGCCGGGCGCTGCCAGAACGTGCGCAGCGCCGGGAAGAAACCGCAGATCCAGTCGACGCGCGCGGCGTCGGGCGGGCCGTCGCGCGCGGCCAGCACCAGGTTCTCGCGCACCGTCAGCGCGGAGAAGACGGCCATGTTCTCGGGCACGTACGCGATGCCGGCGCGCGCGATCGCTGGCGTGGCCAGGTGCGTGATGTCGTGGCCATCGAAGTGGATGCTGCCGCTGCTGGCGCGCCACAGGCCCATGATCGTGCGCAATGTCGTCGTCTTGCCGGCGCCGTTGCGGCCCAGCAGCACGGCCAGTTCGCCGCGCGCCACCTGCAGGTCGACGCCCTGCAGGATGTGGTACTGGCCGATGTGCGTGTGCACGCCGGCCAGCCGCAGCAGCGGCTGGCGCGCCGCGGGATCAGGCGCGAGCATGTTCGGTGTCGGACGTTCCAAGATAAGCCTCTTGTACGATGGTGGATGCCATCACCTCGCCCGGCTTGCCATCGGCCACCAGCGCGCCGTTGTGCAGCACGACGATGCGGTCGGCCAGCTGGCGCACGACGTCCATCTTGTGCTCGACCAGCAGCACGGTGCGGGCGGCGTCGTCCTTCACGTCGCGGATCAGGTCGAGCACGACCGGCACGTCGTCCACGCTCATGCCGGCGGTGGGCTCGTCGAACATCATCACGGACGGTTGCAGCGCCAGCAGGATCGCCACTTCGAGCTTGCGCTGGTCGCCGTGTGACAGCGCCCCCACCAGCAGGTCGCGCCGCGCGGCCAATGCCACGCGTTCGAGGTAGTAGTCGGCGCGGTCGACGAGCGTTTTGTCGCCGGCGCAGACCGAGAAGAAATCCAGGCCGATGCCGGCGCGGCTCTGCACCGCCAGCCGCACGTTCTCGATCACGGACAATAGCGGAAACAGGTTGGTGAGCTGGAACGCGCGGCCGATGCCAAGGCGTGTGCGCTGCGCTGCGCCCAGGCGCGTGATGTCGCGGCCATGCAGGTGCACGCTGCCGGCGCTCGCGCGCATCTGGCCCGAGATCAGGTTGAACCATGTGGTCTTGCCGGCGCCGTTGGGGCCGACGATCACGGTGAGGGTGCCGGGGTAAAAATCGGCCGTGACGGCGTTGACGGCCAGGTGCCCGCCGAAGCGGATCGTCAGGCCGCGCGTGGACAGGGACGGCGCAGCGCGCCCGATGTCAGTCGCCATGTCAGCGCCTGTTCCGCACCGGCAGCGGCATCGCGCCGGCCGGGATCTCGCGCACCAGTTCGAGCAGGTCCCATTCGTTTTTCTGGTCCTTCCTGATGCGAAAGTGGTACATCGGCTGGAGCGCCTGGTGGTCCTGGTTGCGAAACACCATGGCGCCCTTCGGTGTCTCGAAGCGCATCCCTTCCATCGCCGCGATCATCCGGTCGCCATCGCCATCCGGCACCTTGCCCAGCGCGGCAACGACCGCGCTGGCGGCGGCCATGCCACCGGCCGTGAACATGTCGGGCGGTGTGGTAAAGCGCTTCATGTGCTGCGCCACCAGCCAGTCGTTCATCGGATTCTTCGGGAAATCATAGTAGTAATGGATGGTGCCTTCGGTGCCGGCATGGGCCTTCCACGTTTGCATCACGGGCAGGATATTGCCACCCGGCGCCAGCGCGATGCCATAGCGTTCCGGTTTCATGGCGGCGATCTTGTTCATCGGGCTGGGGCCGGCCCAGACGATGGCCAGCACGCGCGGCTGCGGCTTGTCCTTGAGTGCATCGAACAGACGCTGCGCCGATGCCGTAAAGTCGGTCGTGGCCAGCGGCGCATACTCTTCGTGGATGACGCTGGCCTTGCTGCCGGTGGCGGTCAACGCTTCCTTGCCGGCCTTGATCGCATCGCGTCCGAACGCGTAATCCTGCGCCAGGAAGGCCACGCTGCCGCTTTTGAGCGTGCTGGCGGCGGCCAGCGCATCCTGCATCGAACTGCGCGCCGTGCGAAAGATGTACTTGTTCCACTTGTCGCCCGTGATTGCATCGGCCACGGCCGGCTCGATGATCAGGATTTTTTTATACTCCTTCGCCACTGGCAGCATGGCCAGCGCCGACGCGGACGAGGTGGTGCCCACGGCGATGTCGACGCGGTCGTCGCCATACGCCTCGGCCAGCAGCGTGCGCCCCAGATCGGGCTTGCCCTGGTCGTCCTTGACGTACACCTTGATGGCGCGGCCGTTGATGGCCATCGTCCCTTTGGTCAGGTACTCGAGGCCGAGCATGAAGCCGTTCTCGGTTTCGCGCGCATAGGTCTCGAGCGCGCCCGTCTTGCCGGCGATGAGGGCCACCCTGAACGCCTTGCCCTGCGCGCCAGCGTGGGGCGCGGCGCCCAGGGCGAACACCGCCAGCAGCAGGAAGGCGAAGGATCGGATCGGATGGGGCATGCGGTCTCCTCGTGATGTGTGGTCAGGCTTGGCCGTGGCTGCGGTTCAGAAGCGCAGTTCGAGCGTTGCCGACACCGTGCGCGGGTTGCCGTAGAACGCGGTCAGCGTGCCTTCGTTACCCAGCGTCGGGAACAGGTAGCCGGCTGTTTTATAGTGCTCGTCGCCCAGGTTCTTGCCATGCAGGCCGGCGCGCAGCTTGCCGTCGGCGCGGGTCCAGACGATGCTGGCGTCCCAGATCCGGTACGAGTCCTGGTCGAGGATCGATGCGGTTTCGAACTGGCTGGTAGCGCCCTTGAACGCGTAGCTGCCAATCAGCGACACGCGCCCGTTGTGGCCCATGAGCGGGAGCGGGATGTCGTAGCTGGCGCGCAGATTCGCCGAATTCTTCGGCGTGTTCTGGAACGTGCGCTGGCCGGCCACGTTGACGTTGGCCACGATGTACTCTCTATACTTGGCGTCGATATAGCTGTACATCCCGGCCACCATGAAGCTGGGCGTGAAGTTGGCGACCGCCTCGAGTTCGACGCCCTTGATCCGGGCCTTGCCGGCGTTGGTCGTCACGCCGGCGAAGCTGTCATCGCGCCCGTCGCCGTTGGTGTCGATGGCGACCGAGCCGGGAATCTGCACGTCCTGGTAATCGCTGTGGAACACGGCAAGATTGGTCGTGATCCGCCCACCATGGAAGGCCGACTTCAGGCCCAGCTCCGTTGTCTCGATGGTTTCCGGCGCATAGCCGGCGCGCGCGGTGGCGATCGGGATGCGCGTGCCCACCACGTTCAGACGCGGATCGAATCCGCCGCCCTTGAAGCCTTCGGCATACGACGCGTACAGGTTGTGGGCGTCGTTGACCTTCCAGCTCAGTGCCACGCGAGGCGTGAATTTCTTGTCCGTGCGCTCGAGCAGGCCGCCGCGCAGGTCGGTGTCGGTGCGAAACAGGATCGCGTTCGGGTTGCCCATGGCGGGCGAGCCGGCCAGACCGAAATAGATCTGGCGCAGCACGTCGCCTTCGCGCTTGTCGACCGTGTAGCGCCCGCCCAGCGACAGGTTCACGCCATCGGCGATCGTGTAGCTGCCGTCGACGTAGGCGGCCCAGGCTTGCGTGTCGATGTCGCCCAGCGTGAAGGTCGACGTGGGTACCGCGCCGGCCAGCAGCGTGTCGAACTGGTTGAAGGCATTGGCGTCCATGTAGTACACGCCGGCCACGCCCTGCAGGCGCGCGCCGGTATAGGTCACCTGCAGCTCCTGGCTGAACTGGCGGTTGGTGTACAGCGCCGGCACTTCCATGTCGACGACGGGCAGGGCGTCGAAGTCGATCGGTGCCCACGATTTGTCGCGGCGCGCGGCGGTGATCGACTTCAGGCGCCATGCGCTGTCGACGGTGTAGTCGACCGTCACCGAGCCGCCGTACGAGCGCACTTCCTGGTCGCGGCCCAGTACTTTTGTCAGGTTGCCGCGCGTGTCGAACACGTCGTCCAGGATCGGCGCGCCGCCCGTGCGGCCGACGATCAGGCGATGGCCGTTCTTGGGGTTGGAATCGTCCTGCGTGATGTCGCCGGCCAGGCGGACGAACAGGTCCGGGGTCGGCGTGAACTCGGCCGAGACCCGGCCGGCCGTGACGTCCTTGTCGTAGTTGCCTTTGCCGGTGGTGAGGTTGGCGCCGAAGCCGTCGCGCGTGAAGCGGGCAAAGGTGCCGCCGATGCGCGCCGTGTCGGACAGCGGCGTGCTGGCCGTGAGCACGCCATCCCGCTGGCCATAGTCGCCGAATGTGGCGCGCACGCGCACGTCGCGCTGCGGCGCGAGCTTGCGCGTCACGTACTTGAGCGCGCCGCCGATCGTGTTGCGGCCATACAGCGTGCCCTGTGGGCCGCGCAGCACCTCGATGCGCTCGACGTCGTAGATGTCGGCCACGGCGGCCTGCGGCCGGGCCAGGTAAATGTCGTCGATGTAGATGCCCACGCCCGACTCGAAGCCGGCCAGCGGGTCGGCCTGGCCGACGCCGCGGATGAACGCCGTGAGCGTGCTGTTGGTGGCGCGCGACGCCTTGAGCGTGGTGTTGGGCAGCGACAGCGCGAGCGCAGTCACGTCGGGCAGCGCCTGTTTGGACAGCTGGTCGGCGGAGAACGCGGTGACCGATACCGGCACGTCCTGCAGCGACTCTTCGCGCCGGCGGGCGGTGACGACCACCCGCGACATGTTCTCGTCGGTGCTGCCCGCTGCCGGGATGCCCGTCGCTTCCTGCGCGTGGACGGCGCCGATGGCGCTACTGCACGCGGCGAGCAACGCGCACGTGGACGGATGCAGCAGCTTCATCTTTCTGATCGGACGCATGCCTGTCTCCTTGTTGTTCGTCGCCACGGTGAATGTGTCGCTCAATGGGGGAATGTGCCCGAGCGCACCATGCGTCGCCTTGCGTATCAACAAGCGCTCTGATGAATACGCAGTTTGAATGGCGGCGATGCAACAGATGGTCGGACGGATGCGCGCCGTCTCACCAGACTGAGCCGGCGCCTGGCGATGGAGACCCGGGCGGGCGCTTCATGTATCCTCGTACCGTATCCATTTCACGAGGGCCCTCATGCGCAGCCAGATCAGCGACGACATCACCTTCCGCAAGCTCGAGATCCTGCTGGCGTACATGGAAGGCGGCAACCTGAACGCCGCCGCCCGCATGCTCGACATCAGCGCCGTGAGCGTGCACCGCGCGTTGCATTCGCTGGAGGACGGGATGAGTTGTCAGCTGTTCAGTCTGCAGGGGCGCAACCTGATTCCCAACGACGCCGCGCAGGTGCTGGCAGACGTGAGCCGCGAAGTGGTGCGGCTGATGGCGGACGGCATCGCAGCGACGCGCTCGGCCGCCGGTTATTCAGCCGATCATCTGAAGATCGGCTCGCTGTATTCGCTGACGACCGGCACGATCCCCGATGTCATCATCGGCATCAAGCTGCGCAAGCAGGAACTGGAAACCGAACTGGTACTGGGCTCGAACGCGGATCTGCTGCACAAGCTCAAGCAGAATGCGATCGATGCGGCGCTGATGGCGGTGCCCGAACCCGATCCGGATATCGAATCGATCGCGCTGTTCGAGGACGAGGTTTTCTTTGCGGCGCCGGCCGGCTCGCCGTATGCGGGGATGGCCGAGGTAGATCTGCGCGCATGCGCAGACGAAAAATTCGTCTGCCTGAAGGATGGTTTCGTGACCTTCAGCGGGTTCCAGGAAGCATTCCGCATCGCCGGCTATGCACCGACGATCGTCACGCGCGTGGGCGATATCTTCTCGCTGATGAACCTGGTGGGGGCGGGGATCGGCTACACGCTGCTGCCGGGCCGCGTGCGCCACGCGTTCGGCGACAAGGTAGAACTGATCCCGCTCAAGAGCGACTACCTGATGCGCCAGACGATCGGCCTGAGCTTCCTGCGCGTGCGTGAACGGGATCCAAACCTGCTGGCGCTGGCGGCGGTGTGCCGGATGCTGAAACACCGCACGCCAGCGGGCTGACCCCGTTGGCGCTGATGCCAGTGCGGATCAGCGCCCGGCCAGCTTCACGAACGCTTCAGCTGGTTGATGACGCTGGCGACCTTCGTGGTGATCATGTCGACCGCCGGATTGTTCGCCCCGTGCGGGATGATGACATCGGCATTGCGCTTGGTCGGCTCGATGAATTGCTTGTGCATCGGGCGCACGGTGTCCAGGTACTGGCTGATGACGCTTTCCACCGAGCGGCCGCGCTCCGTGATGTCGCGCTGCATGCGGCGGATGAAGCGGATGTCGGATGCGGTGTCGACGAAGATCTTCAGCGACATCATGTCGCACAGTGCGGGGTCATACAGGGCGAACAGGCCTTCGATGACGATGACCGGGGCCGGCTTGACCCGGATGGTGCGGTCCGAGCGGTTGTGCAGCGTGAAGTCGTACTCGGGCATGTCGATCGACTCGCCCCGGCGCAGTGCCTGAACGTGCTGCACCAGCAGCGACCACTCGAACGCCTGCGGATGATCGTAATTCTGCTGGGTGCGTACTTCGGGGCTGAGATGCGTCTGGTCGCAGTAATAATCGTCCTGCATCACGACCGAGACCATTTCGGTGCCGAACGTGGACAACACTTGCCTGGACACCGTGGACTTGCCACTGCCGCTACCGCCCGCGACGCCAATAATAAACGGTTGAAAAGGAAAACTGAGCATGCCGAATGATACCGGAATCCGGACCTGACTGACAGGCCCCGGGGCCCTGGCAGCGCCGTTACTTCAGGCTGCGCAGCGCCGCTTCCAGCGCCGGATAGGTGAACTCGAACCCTTCACGGGCGAACCGCAGCGGCACCACACGCTGGCCTTCGAGCAGCAAATCAGCCTGCTCGCCCAGCGCCAGGCGCATCGGCCAACCGGGCGTCGGGATCACGCATGGCCGTTTCCAGACGCGCGCAGCCGCCTGGCTGAATTCCAGTTGCGACACCGCGATCGGCGCAGTGAAGTTGGTCGCACCAGACGTCGGCGCAGACCGGTCATTCAGCGCCTGCTTCCAGCGGTGGGCGATGCCCGCGACCAGATCGTCGATGTGGATCCACGACAGCCACTGGCGGCCGCTGCCCAGCCGGCCGCCGATGCCCAGCCGGATCGGCAGCAGCATCATCGGCAGCGCGCCTTGCTCGCCCAGCACCAGGCCGAAGCGCATGCACTCGACCTGCACGCCGTGGCGCACAGCGCCGGCCGCGGCCGCTTCCCACTCGCGGCACAGGTCCGACATGAACATCGGCTGCGGCGGCGCTGCTTCGTCGAGCTTGGCGTCGTCGCCAATGCGCTGGATGCCGTAGTAGCCGATCGCCGATGCCGACAGCAACAGCCGCGGCTTGTGACTGGCGCGGCCAATCCAGTCGACCACTTTTTCAGTCAGTGCGACGCGGCTCTGGCGCAGCACAGCCTTGCGCGCGTCGGTCCAGCGCTGGCCCAGGATCCGGGCGCCGGCCAGGTTGACGACGATGTCGACCTGGTGGTCAGGCGGCAGATCATCCATCGCGGCGATGGCGCGTACCCGGCCACCGAACAGCGTCGCAGCGCGCCCCACGTCGCGGGTCAGGGCGATCACCTGGTGGCCGTCCTGCAGCAGGGCGCGCACCAGGTGCTGGCCCACGAAACCCGTGGCGCCAGTCACCAGGACGCAGCGGGCAACGGTGTCGAACACGCTGGGTGTCTTGCTGGATGTCGGGGTCGCACTCGTTGTCAACTTGTTCTCCGGTTCTTTGTTCTCAATTCTGCCAAGACAGGAATGTAACACTTCCGCTGACAGTAAACGTTGCCACCCCAGCGTAATTGATCTCGGCAGCAATCGGGTTTACCTTGGCCGCACAACCTGCATAACAAAAGAGCATGGCCGGCCCCGCAAAGCTCCCGAGACCACGGTCCGAGGAGGCGATGGCGACAGGCCATGCATTGGAGACGTATCACCAGCGACGCGCCGGGTGGAACCGGTCGCCGCACCTCGTAGGAGCCACCCTGTGTCCTCTCATGTCATTGCAATCTGCGTTCTGGCGCTCATGTTCATCGTCGCCACCGCCATGCCCATCAATATGGGCGTCATCGCGTTTGTCGGCGCCTTCCTGGTCGGCACCCTTGTCTTCAGCATGGAGACCAAGGCCATCATGTCCGGCTACCCGGCCGAGCTGTTCCTGACCCTGGTCGGCATCACCTTCCTGTTCGCCCAGGCCCAGAACAATGGCACCATCGACTGGCTGGTCAGACTGGCCGTACGGGCCGTTGGCGGGCGCATCGCCGCCATTCCCTGGGTCATGTTCGCGGTCACGGCGCTGCTGACCTCGGTCGGCGCCGTCAGCCCGGCCGCGGTGGCGATCATCGCCCCGATCGCGCTGGGCTTTGCCGCCAAGTACAAGATCAATCCGCTGATGATGGGCCTCCTGGTCATCCACGGCGCGCAGGGCGGCGGCTTCTCGCCGATCAGCATCTACGGCGGCATCACCAACAAGGTCGTCATGGAAGCCGGCCTGCCGATTTCGCCGCTGACCACCGCCTTCACCAGCCTGGGCGTGAACCTGGCCGTGTCGATCATCCTGTTCTTCGTGTTCGGCGGCGCCAAGCTGATGCGCCAGGAAATGCCGAAGTCCGGCGCCGGCATCCGTCCGATGACGCCATTTACGCCACCGGTGGCAGTTGCAGCGCAAGGTCCGCAGATCTACGGCGACGCCGAGAATGAAACCGGCAGCGAAGAGCGCCTCACCGCGCAGCGTTCGACTGCCGCCGTCGGCGCCGTCGGCAACGGCGGCCCCGGTTCGGGCCTGGGCACCGGCGACATCGACCTGCATGCCGGTCCGACCTTCCACCAGATGTTCACCGTTGTCGGCCTGGTCGCGCTGGCCGTGCTCACGCTGCTGTACAAGCTCGATATCGGCTTCGTTGCCCTGACCATCGGCCTGTTGATTTCGATCCTGTCGCCGCAGGTGCAAAAGCGCGCCATCGGCCAGGTGTCGTGGCCCGAGATCATGCTGATCGTCGGCGTGAGCACGTATGTCGGCGTGATGCAGAAGATGGGCACGATCACCTGGGTTGGCGACAGCGTCGCCAGCCTGACTTCGCCACTGATGGTGGCCTTGCTGCTGCTGTTCGTCGGCGCCATCGTCTCGGCCTTTGCGTCCTCGACCGCGGTGCTGGGTTCGCTCATTCCGCTGGCCGTGCCATTCCTGGCATCGGGCACGGGTGTCGATGCCATCGGCTTCATCGCTGCCATGGCCGTCGCCTCGACCATCGTCGACGTCAGCCCGTTCTCGACCAATGGCGCACTCGTGCTGGCCAGTGCCCAGGGCATCGACCGCGACGTATTCCTGCGCCAGCTGATGATCTATGGCGGTATCGTGACGCTGGTGGCACCGATCGTCGTATGGCTGCTGTTCGTGGTGTTGTAAGGCCACGCAAATTTTAGGAACTATCATGAATCATGCTGAAGGCCGCTGGACCGGCCAGCAACGTAACCGCAGCGAGCGCCTGGCCCGCGCCGGCGCCGCCCTTGGCGGTGCGCTCGACGGCAAAGTCGTCCAGGCCTCGCACATCGTCGAGCTGCTGCACGCGGTGCTCGAACCGGGCGACCGCGTCTGCCTCGAAGGCAACAACCAGAAGCAGGCTGACTTCCTTGGCAAGGCCCTGACGCGCGTCGATACGGCGCGCGTGCATGACCTGCACATGCTGCTGTCGGTGCTGTCGCTGCCGGAACACCTGGACGTGTTCGAAAAGGGGATCGCGTCGAAACTCGATTTCTCGTTCTCGGGCCCGCAGGCCGGGCGCCTGGCCAAGCTGGCGCAGTCGGGCAAGCTCAATATTGGCGCGATCCACACCTACCTCGAGCTGTTCGCCCGCTACTTCATCGACCTGACGCCGCGCGTGGCGCTGGTGGCCGCCGAGATGGCTGACCGCGACGGCAATCTGTACACCGGCCCGAATACCGAAGACACGCCGGCTATCGTTGAAGCGACCGCCTTCAAGAGCGGCATCGTCATCGCGCAGGTGAACCAGATCGTTGACAAACTGCCCCGCATCGACATCCCCGGCGACTGGGTCGGCTACGTCGTGCAGTCGCCCACGCCGTATTACATCGAGCCGTTGTTCACGCGCGATCCGGCCCTGATCTCCGAGATCCAGGTGCTGATGGCGATGATGGCCATTAAGGGCATCTATGCCGAGTACGAGATCGAGCGCCTGAACCACGGCATCGGCTTCGACACGGCCGCCATCGAACTGCTGCTGCCAACCTACGCGGCCAGCCTGGGTCTGAAAGGCAAGATCGCCCGTCACTGGGCGCTGAACCCGCATCCGGCGCTGATCCCGGCGATCGAAGCGGGCTTCGTCGAGTCGGTGCACTCGTTCGGCTCCGAACTGGGGATGGAAAACTATATCCGCGCGCGCCCCGACGTGTTCTTCGTGGGGCCGGACGGCTCGATGCGCAGCAACCGCGCCTTTTCGCAGGCGGCCGGGCACTACGCGTGCGACCTGTTCATCGGCTCGACGCTGCAGATCGACTTGCAGGGCAATTCGTCGACCGCCACGCTGGGGCGCATCGCGGGCTTTGGCGGCGCGCCGAACATGGGCGCCGATGCGCGGGGCCGGCGCCATCCGAGCAAGGCCTGGCTGAAGGCCGGCGAAGAGGCGCGCGCGGGCCGCAACGTGATCCCGCGCGGACAGAAGCTGGTGGTGCAGATGGTCGAGACCTTCCGCGAACACATGGCGCCGGCCTTCGTCGATAAGCTCGACGCCTGGCAACTGGCCGAGCAGGCTGGCATGGCGATTCCGCCCGTGATGATTTATGGTGACGACGTCAGTCACATCCTGACCGAGGAAGGCATCGCCAACCTGCTGCTGTGCCGCACGGACGAAGAGCGCGAACAGGCGATCCGCGGCGTGGCCGGCTACACGCCGGTGGGCATGGCGCGCGACAAGCGCATGGTCGAGAATCTGCGCGACCGGGGCATCATCCGCCGGCCCGAAGATCTCGGCATCGACAAACGTATGGCGACCCGCGACCTGCTGGCCGCCAAGAACATGAAGGGCCTGGTGCGCGCATCGGGCGGGCTGTACGACCCGCCGAAGCGCTTCAGGAACTGGTAAGGAACAACATCATGGAAACGCTGAACTATCGTTTCGAAGGCGGGCAGCGCCCATTGAGCGGCATGCCGCAACTGGTGGGCGTGGTGGGATCGGGCAATCTCGAGATCATGATCGAACCGGCGCACCTGAAAGGCGCGTGCGAGATCGAAGTGCGCACGGCGGCTGTCGGTTTCGGCGCCACCTGGCAGGCCGTCATGGCCGACTTCCACGCGCGCTGGAGTCTGGCCGACGCGCGCGTGAGCGTCAACGACATGGGCGCCACGCCGGCCGTCGTGAGCCTGCGCCTGGACCAGGCGGTCGAATCCATTGCCGATCTGCCCGGAGGCGCGCCATGAGCAGCTACCAGGAACTCACGGCGCGCCAGCGCATTCCGGCGATGTTCGATGCCGGCAGTTTTGAAGAATTTCTGCCGCCGTCAATGCGCATCGTCAGTCCGCACCTGGCGCAGCTCGATGCGGCGGTGTCGTTCGACGATGGCGTCGTCGTCGGCCGCGGCAAGCTCGGTGGCCAGGTCGTGTTTGGCGCGGCGCAGGAGGGCGGCTTCATGGGCGGCGCGGTGGGCGAAGTCCACGGCGCCAAGCTGGTAGGCATGCTGCAACGTGCGATCGACGAGCGGGCGCACGCTGTCGTGCTGCTGCTCGAATCGGGCGGCGTGCGGCTGCACGAAGCCAATGCGGGCCTGATCGCCGTGTCGGAAGTCATGCGCGCGATGCTCGACGTGCGCGCGGCCGGCATCCCGGTGATCGCGGTGGTCGGTGGCGCCAACGGGTGCTTTGGCGGCATGGGCATCGCGGCGCGCTGCGCCAATACCGTCATCATGTCCGAAGAAGGGCGTCTGGCGATGTCGGGTCCCGAAGTCATCGAGACTGCCAACGGCGTGGAAGAATTCGATTCGCGCGACCGCGCGCTGGTGTGGCGCACGACGGGCGGCAAGCACCGCTACCTGCTGGGCGACTGCCAGGTGCTGGTGGAAGACGACACCGAGGCGCTGCGCGCTGCGGCGCTCGAGGCCATCGCGGACATCCCGGTGGGCGGCGCGCCGTTGACGCTCGACGGCCTGCTGGCCGAGCAGGCGATGCTCGAACGGCGCCTGCATGACACGCAGGGCCTCACCGAACCAATGGATATCTGGAAGGGGCTGGGCATTGCTGACCCGGCGCGGGTGCCGATGCTGGAACCCGACGCCTTCCTCACACTGGCGACGCAGCACCGCGCCACGCCCACGCTGGGAGAACGATGATGGATTGGCAGAACGTAGCAGCACAATTGTTCCCCGACGGGCATACCATCACCGAAGCCGACAATTTTTTAAGCGGCAGTGCGCAGGTCGATGGCAAGCCGGTGGCTGTCATCGGCACCACCGGCCACACCCCGATCGGCATCGAGATCGCGCTGGCCCAGGCCCAGGCGATCTTGCGGACGGTACGCGAGCATCCGGGGCGCCCGATCCTGATCCTGGTCGACACGCAAGGCCAGCGCCTGCGCCACCGCGACGAGATGTTGGGCATCAACAGCTACATGGCCCATCTGGGCAAGTGCGTGGACCTGGCGCGGCGCGAAGGCCACACGGTGATCGGCCTCGTGTACGACCAGGCGCTGTCGGGTGGCTTCATCACCAGTGGCCTGATTGCCAGCGCGTGTTATGCGCTGCCCCAGGCGACCATCCGCGTGATGGGCTTGCCGGCGATGGCGCGCATCACGAAGGTGCCCGAGGAACGCCTGACCGAGCTGGCCAAGGACAATCCCGTGTTCGCACCTGGGCCGGAAAACTACCTGCGCATGGGTGGGCTGCACGGCATCTGGGATGGCGATCTGGCCGGTGAACTGGTGCGCGCGCTGGCCGATGCCAAGGCCGAGGACGGACGCATGGCGCTCGGCTTGGCGCGGGGCGGCCGCCTGATGGCGCATCCGGTGGCGCAGGCGGTCAGGGTGGGCAGCGATGTTCGCCCGGCATGACCTGGTCTGGCTGACGAGCCGCGGCTGGCAGCGCGTGCGCTCGGGCGCGCCGCAGGCCGCACTGTCTGCGCTGGATCGCTGGCGTGACGGCGGCTGGCCGGCGGTCGTGCGGCGCACCGAAGCCGGCATGCTGCCGGGCGAAGTGGCGATCGGGTTCCCGTTGCCGCCACGGCCTGAAGATGGCGGCAAACTCAAATTCGGCTGCGCGGTCGAGATGTCCGATATCGGCCGGCGCACGCGCGCCTTGCCGCTCGTGGGTGCACTTGATGCCGTGCCGGCGCAGTGGCGTGAAGGCCTGGAAGCACTCGAACGCCAGGCGGCCGATGCCGGCGTGAGCCTCAGCGTATATGGCTCGGTGGCGCTGGCTGCGCTCACGGGCCAGTATTATCTGACGCCGTTGTCCGATATCGACGTGCTGCTGCAGCCGCAGACGCGGCGCCAGCTGATGATCGGGCTCGATCTGCTGTCGTGGCATGCGGGTATCCTGCCGCTCGATGGCGAAGTGGTGTTCCCCGACGGCCGCGCCGTCGCGTGGAAAGAATTGCGCGCGGCGTTTGCCGGTGCGCCGGGCACGCGCGTGTTGACGAAAGGGCTGGACCGCATCGCGCTGGTCCTGCCCGAAGCATTGATGGCCACGCTGGAGGAAGAACATGGATGACCTGAACCGCGTACAGACGACACGCCTGGCTGGCCGGCCCGAACGCGCCGATGCCGGCGAGCGCGCCTTTTGCCAGCGCATCGCGCGCGTGGCCGTGCGCAGCCTGTATGCGGAACTGGTGCTGTATCCGAAGCCGGGCCTCGTCTCGAAGATCGACAACGGCAGCCATACCGACATGACGGCCGCCACCTTCGTGCGCAGCATGTTTGCGCTGCGGCGCTACTTCGGCGACATCACGCGTGCCGGCATGCTGGACGCCCCGTTCCACGCTTTAAGACAACTGGGGATCGACGCCGAAGTGCGGATGCTGCGCGCGACTGGCGGCATCAATACCCACCGTGGCGCGATCTTTTGCCTGGGCATGCTGTGCGCGGCCATCGGTCGCTGCCGGGCGCGTGGTGACGCCTTGACCCCGGCGCGCATCGGCGAACTGCTGCGCGCCTGCTGGGGCCAGGCGCTGGGGGCGCACAGCATTGTCAACGGCGAGCCTGTTTCGCACGGCGCCCGCGCCGTGCTGCGCTACGCAGCGAGCGGCGCGCGTGAAGAAGGCGCGCTTGGCTTTCCATCGGTGTTCGATGTGGGTCTGCCGGCGCTGCACCAAACACTGGCAGCGGGGCGCGGCATGCGCGAAGCCCGCATCGATGCACTGTTTGCGTTGATGGCTCACATCAGCGACACCAATGTCTACCACCGTGGCGGCGTCGAAGGCGCCTTGACGGTGCGGCGCCAGGCGCGTGCTTTCGTCGCGCGCGGCGGCACGGCGGCGCCCGACTGGGAAGCGCGGGCGCTGGCCAGCCACCGCACCTTCGTGGCAGCGCGGCTGTCGCCGGGCGGCGCGGCCGATCTGCTGGGCGCCGTGTGCCTCGTGCACGCGGTGGCGACGCGCTGATGGCGGGGCGCCTGGCCATCCTGTGTCCGGGGCAGGGCGCGCAGCATCCGGCCATGTTCGACATGGCGCGCACGGATCCTGCCGCCAGCCGGCTGCTTGAGGAATGGCGCGCCGATCCGGCGCTGAGCCCAACGCTGCAGGCCGGCCTTGGTGAAGAGCGCTTCACGAACCGCATCGCACAACCGGCGATCGTCGCCGCCACTTTATCCATGTGGCGCGCACTGCAGGACACGATCGCAACGCCGGCGCTGGTGGCAGGCTACAGCATCGGCGAGTTGTCGGCCTATGGTGTGGCCGGGGCGCTGGCACCGGAAGACGTGATCAAGCTGGCCATCGAGCGGGCGCGCCTGATGGATGCCTGCTTGGTCGATGGCGCGGCGCAGGGCATGGTGGCGCTGTCCGGCATGCCGTCCGGGACCGTTGAAGGCTTGTTGGCCAGCGCCGGTTTTTATCCGGCGATCGTGACCGGTGACGATGCGCTGGTGGCCGGCGGTCCAGCCGCGCAGCGCGAGGAACTGGCCAGGGCGGCAGTTGCCGCCGGTGGCCATGCCACGGTGCTGCCGGTCGCCGTCGCATCGCATACGCCGCTGCTGGCGGGCGCGGTCGCAGCGTTCGCGGCCTTGCTGGCTGATGCGCGATGGCACGTACCTGCGATCCCGGTGCTGTCCGGCATTACGGCCGAACCGGTGTTCGATGTGGCCAAGGCGCTGGCGGACCTGCCGCGCCAGATCGCCGAGCCGATCCGCTGGCGCGACTGCATGGACGCGATGACCGAAACCGGGGTCACCGTCGCGCTCGAACTGGGGCCAGGCGCCGCGCTGTCAAAAATGTTGCAGTTCCGCAACCAGAATATCGCTTGTCGCTCGGTGACCGAATTCCGTTCACTTGACGGGATACGCGCCTGGCTAGACAGGCAGCTCGACTGACATTCACGAAGCTGATGTCTGATATTGCAACTCAGAATTGGAAAACACGCTGAGTCGCCTATATAACAGTTGCACACCAACTGAAACCATAGGCGTTGCCCATCTGGGTAATGCAATCGAAGGAGCTCTACGTGAAAAAGATTGTCCACGCACTGGTCGCCGCTGCCGGCAGCCGCGCCAAATATGCCCTGCGCAAGCGGGCAGAAGCCATCAAGCCAGCGAAGGTCGATTATCGCCTGAACGCCGGCGGCTGGAACTAAGCAGTACCCGCCGCTACCTGTTGGCGGACCGATGAAAAGGCTGGGCCCGTACTGCGGGCCGGCCTTTTTTTTTATCTAGGAGCGTCGTCTTATGGCTGGCTGCGGAACGGACTGCGCTCGTTCAATTCATCAAGGTAGTCATCGATGCCGCCTGCTTCCCGCTGCAGGAAATTTTCCACGGCATTGGCAAACGACGGATGCGCCAGCCAGTGCGCCGACCAGGTCTTGGTCGGCAGGAAGCCGCGCGCCATCTTGTGCTCGCCCTGCGCGCCGCCTTCGAACGTGGCGATGCCCTGTTCGATGCAGAATTCCAGCGGCTGGTAATACGCGGCCTCGAAGTGCAGGCACGGCACGTGTTCCAGCGCGCCCCAGTAGCGCCCGTACAGCGTGTCGGCATCGTGGATGACGAGTGACGCGGCGATCGCACGGCCTTCCAGCTCGGCGATCACGAGCAGGATATTGTCCGGCATCGTCGCACCGATGCGCAGGAAAAAGTCCAGGTTCAGGTACGGCGTCGAGTGATGGTCCTTGTAGGTATTGCGGTAGCAGCGGTTGAACAGCACCCAGTCTTCGCGGGTGGCGTCCGCCCCGCGCACGCGCCGCATCGTCACGCCAGCGTCGACCACCTTGCGCCGCTCGGCGCGAATGTTCTTGCGCTTTTTTGGCTCGAGCGTGGCCAGAAAGTCGTCGAAGCTCGCATAACCCCGGTTCAGCCAGTGAAACTGCACGCCGCTGCGCAGCAGGAAGCCGGCATCCTTGAGCGCCTGCGCTTCATCCTCGGGCGGGAACAGGATATGGGTCGACGAGACCTCGGTGGCCGACTGCGTGGCCGTCAGCACGTCGATCAGCGCGGCGCGCGCGGCGGCATCGACCGCCAGCAGGCGCGAACCGGCCACGGGCGTGAACGGGATCGCCGACAGCAGCTTCGGGTAATAGTCGAGGCCATTACGGGCGTAGGCATCGGCCCAGGCCCAGTCGAACACGTACTCGCCATACGAATGGCCCTTGACGTACAGGGGCAGGGCGGCCGCCAGCACGTCGGCCGCGTCGTACAGCAGCAGGAACTGCGGCTGCCAGCCGCTCTCGGGCGCTGCGCTGCCCGATGCGTGCAGCGCATGCAGGAAGGCGTACGAGAGAAACGGCGTCGGCGCGGCCTGGGCCTGGACCAGCGCGTCCCATGGCGCCTGCCCGACTTCGGACAGGCTCGAGACGATATGCGTGCGATAATCTGTCATTGCTTTCAACATTGCTTCCAATTCTACGAAGTTAGTGGCGACGGGCAGCGATTCGCCGCGTCGGCACTGCGAGAGACCCATTCATGAACAGCCGATTCTTCAATCTCTATTCGCACCATTTTGCACGCGTTGCCGTCGCCATCCCGCGCATCCGCGTGGCCGACCCGGCCTACAACGTCGAACAGACGATCCAGCTGGCGCAGCAGGCGGCAAGCGAAGGGGCGGCGCTGGTCGCGTTTCCCGAACTGGGCCTGTCCGCCTACACCTGCGACGACCTGTTTCACCAGAGTACGCTCCTCGATGCCTGCCTTGACGGCTTGCAGGCCATCCTCGATGCCTCGCGCAGCCTGCCGCTGGCCATCGTCATCGGCATGCCGCTGCGGGTCAACCACATGCTGTTCAACTGCGCCGTCGCCATCGCCGACGGGCGTGTGCTGGGCGTGGTGCCGAAAAGCTATTTGCCTAATTATGGCGAGTTTTACGAATCCCGGCAGTTCACGCCCGCCGATTGCGCGCCCGTCGACAAGATCGACCTGTTTGGCGAGGCGGTGCCGTTCGGCGTGAACCTGCTGTTCGAGGTCGCCAACCTGCCGCTGCTGCGCTTTCACCTCGAAATCTGCGAAGACGTCTGGGTGCCGGTGCCACCGTCCTCGTTTGCGGCACTGGCCGGCGCCACGGTTTTGGTCAATCTGTCGGCATCGAACGTCGTCGTCGGCAAGAGCGGTTACCGCCACCAGCTGGTCGGCCAGCAATCGGCGCGCTGCATGGCCGCCTACCTGTACACGTCGGCCGGGCGGGGCGAGTCGACCACCGACATGGCGTGGGACGGCCAGTCGCTGATCTACGAAAAGGGCGAGCTGCTGGCCGAATCCGCGCGCTTTTCCGACGAGTCGCAGATCATTTTCGCCGACGTCGACCTCGAGCGTCTGTCGCACGACCGCATGAAGGCGACCACGTTCGCGCAATCGGCGCGGCGCCATGCAAGCGAAGTCGCGGCGTTTCGCGTCGTGCGCTTCGAGCTCGCGCTGCCGCTCGAACGCACCTTGCCGCTGGCGCGCAGCATAGAGCGCTTCCCGTACGTGCCGACCGACCGCGCCCGGCGCGACGAGCGCTGCACCGAGGTCTACAACATCCAGGTCCAGGCCCTGATCCAGCGCCTGGCCTCGAGCGGCATCCAGAAGGTGGTCATCGGCGTGTCCGGTGGCCTCGATTCCACCCACGCGCTGCTCGTCTGCGCCAAGGTGATGGATCGGCTGAAGCTGCCGCGCACGAACATCCTGGCCTACACGATGCCGGGCTTCGCCACCAGCGAGCGCACCCTGAAGCAGGCGCGCGACCTGATGGCGGCCGTGGGCTGCAGCGCGCAAGAGATCGACATCCGCCCGAGCTGCATCCAGATGCTCAAGGATCTGGGGCACCCGTACAGCGAAGGCACGCCAGATTACGACATCACGTTCGAAAACGTGCAGGCCGGCGAGCGCACCAACCACCTGTTCCGGCTGGCGAACTTCCACAACGGGATCGTGATCGGCACGGGCGATTTGTCCGAGCTGGCGCTGGGCTGGTGCACCTACGGCGTGGGCGACCATATGTCGCACTACAACGTCAACGCCAGCGTACCGAAGACGCTGATCTCGTACCTCGTGCGCTGGGTCGCCGAGACGGGCGCCGTGGTTGCCGAAGGGCAGTCGCAGGTGCTGATCGACATCCTCGACACCGAAATCAGCCCCGAGCTGGTGCCGGGTGGCGCGGCCGATGCCAAGCCCGCCCAAAGCACGCAGGAGCGCATCGGCCCCTACGAGCTGCAAGACTTCAATCTGTTCTATACACTGCGCTATGGCTTCAAGCCGAGCAAGGTCGCGTTCATGTCGTACGCCGCGTGGCACGACAATGCGGCAGGCCGCTGGCCGGACGAGACCGGCACGCGCAACCAATACGACCTGGATGCCATCAAGCGCAACCTGTCGATCTTTCTGTTCCGCTTCTTCAAGACCAGCCAGTTCAAGCGCTCGTGCGTACCGAACGGACCAAAGGTCGGCAACGGCGGCTCGCTCTCGCCACGTGGCGACTGGCGCGCACCGTCCGACTCCGAGGCCACCGTCTGGCTCGACGACCTGGCGACCATCCCCGACTCATCGAAAGGACTACCACCATGAAACAGATTACCTGCGTGATCAAACCGTTCAAGCTCGACGAAGTGCGTGAAGCGCTGGCCGAAGTGAACGTCACCGGCCTGACCGTCACCGAAGTGAAGGGTTTCGGTCGCCAGAAGGGGCATACCGAGCTGTACCGCGGCGCCGAATACGTCGTGGACTTCCTGCCGAAAGTGAAGATCGAAGTGGTGGTGGACGATCCGATGGCCGACAGCGTCGTCGACGCCATCATCAAGGCAGCCCGCACCGGCAAGATCGGTGACGGCAAGATCTTCGTGCAGAACATCGAGCAGGTCATCCGGATCCGTACCGGCGAGACCGGCCCCGACGCCGTCTAGGCAGGCCCATCGGGGCGGTGCGTCGTTACCGCCCCATCCGCATATCGAACTTCCATGTCAGCAGCCTCAGGCCGCTGATGAACAGGCAGCTCGACCACAGCGCGAAATCGTCCGGCACGCCGTACTTGCCCATGAGCAAAAACAGCCAGTTGCCTATGAAGGCGCAGATCGCATACGGTTTGCCGTCACGGAACACCATCGGCACTTCGTTACAGACGATATCGCGCAGCACACCCCCGAAAATCCCGGTAATGACGCCCATCATCGAGGCGATGAAGATCGGCATGTCTGCCGCCAGCGCAGCTGACACGCCCGCGATCGAGAACAGCCCCAGGCCCACGGCATCGGCAATCACGATCAGGCGTTCGGAAACGATCTGGCGCAGCGTGCGGATGAGCGGAGAAGCGACGAGCGCCAGCACGAAGATCGCGATCGCATATTCCTGGTGCGTCACCCAGAACAGCGGGCGCTTGTCGAGCAGGATGTCGCGCAGCGTGCCGCCGCCGAATGCCGTGATGAAGGCGACGGTGAACACCCCGACCAGATCCATGCGCTTGCGGCGCGCTTCGATGAAGCCGGAAAATGCGCCGACCAGGATCGCCATGATTTCGATGAACTTGATGAGCGTCATGCAACAGTGGGCTGGGAATGGTGTTGTGAGATTACCACGTGCTCGGCGCTTGCATAAGAGAATTATGTATGGGTGGCACGGATCACGCCATGCCGCGTGCGAGCCGGAAGAAAACCGGAAGGTGATTCCGGCCGGGTGTGCTTACAGTGGTCATGTCCCGGGCGGTGTGAACGCCGGGCAGTCCCGGCAGGCCAACCAGATCAAGGAGCACATGATGGCGAATACGTTCGAATCCGTACGAGTGATCACGCTGACCGCAGGCAACCAGGGCATGCCCGGCGCCCCGATCCTGACGATGGCACTGATGATCGACGGGGCCGATGGCACCGTGCAGGGCAAAGGCGAGATCTCCCAGGCCCTGGCGCCGCCGTACGGCGAGCTGCGGGTGTCGAACATCACCGGCCAGATACGTGCGATGGGGTTTGGCCCGGCAACGCAGGCGCTGGCGCTCAAGGGCACGATCTTCACGACGCTCAAGCCACCGGCAATCGGTACCATGGAGATGCCGTTCAGCGCCTTCTTCGTGACCGACAACGACTGGGTGGGCAGGGGCTACTTCAACTACCCGCCCAATGACGTGACCGATGTGCCGATCGTGCCGGGCCTTAGCGTGCGAGCAGCGGCAGCCGCAACGTGAAGATGACCCGCCCATCCGCATAGCGGTAGGCCAGCTCGCCCTGGTGCTCGCGCACGATCTGCTGCGCGATGTACAGGCCCAGGCCCATGCCGGTGCGGTTGCGCGGATTGTTCATCGACGCGCGCTTGAACGGGTTGAACAGCGTGGCCACCGTCTCGGGCGCGATCGCCTGGCCGGCGTTGGCCACCTCGACCGACGCGTCACGCTCGTTGGCGCGCAGGCACACGGTCACCGGCGTGCCGGGCTCGCCGTGGTGGCGCGCATTGCTCATCAGGTTCGACAACACCTGGCCCAGGCGGCCGCTGTCGGCCCTGACAGTGGCCTCGTCGTCGCAGATCAGGTCGAGCGGGATCGACGGGTAGGCCATGCGCGCCTCATCCATCAGGTCGATCAGCAAATCCTTCAGGTCGACCGGCACCAGCGACACGCCCAGACCCATGCCACTGTCGATGCGGCTCATGTCCAGCACCTGGCTGATCATGCGCTGCATGCGGTTGGTGGATGACTGGATGCGCTTGCCCAGCGTCGGCTGGCCGTTGCCGCCGCCGTTGCCGGTGCGTTCCAGGACCATGCCGGCCATATTGATCGAGTGCAACGGATCGCGCAGATCATGCCCGAGCATCGCCAGCAGCTGCGCGCGGGTGGCTTCGGTCTGCGAGCGGTGCGAGTTCATTGCGCGTACGAGTTCGGCCAGCGTCAGGCGGGCATTGCCCAGTACGGTCGGTTCCCACGGGTGCGCGCAGCCGCGCACCGTCTCGTGCCAGGCATCGAATGAGCCGCGCGGCGTCAGGCGTTCGCCCAGCGGACCGAAGATGGCAATTTTTTCCGGACGGCCACCCCAGGCAACGGTTTCGATCTGCTCGACACGCAGCAGCACGCACCAGCCCTGGCCCATCGGGTCGAAGGGCAGGGCCAGCATGCCGACCCACTTTCCCAGCTGCTCCCGGAGCGCCTCCGGCCATTCGCGCCTGGCTTCGCGCACCAGCAGATCGTGCTGGTTGTCCGGCAGCGATGCGATGATCGCCTTGGCCAGCTCCGGCGCCAGTTCGCCATGCACGACCACCTTGCCGTGCTGGGCGACGATCATTGCCTGGGCGCCGGCAGCGGCCATCAGCGACGTGCCGTGCTCGCCCAGCGCGTCGATCGGGTCGTCGTCGAGCAGCAGCGATTCGACGATGCCGGTGCGTACACGGGCCGATTCTTCGGCCAGCGTGGCGTCGGCGCGCGCTTCGATGCTATGGATGGTCGACGCCATCACCTGCGCCAGCACGTCGGCCGCCAGGCGCACCGCGTAGGGCACCAGCTTCTTCGACATGTGATGGCAGGCGATCAGGCCCCACAGACGCCCGTTGATGACGATGGAGACGCTCATCGACGCCATCACGTGCATGTTCTTGAGGTACTCGATGTGCACCGGCGAGACGCTGCGCAGCACGGCAAAGCTCATGTCCAGCGGTGGGGCACCGGGGGCGCCGCGCAGCGGCACGGCGGTGTAGTCCATGTCGCCGATCATGCGCAGCGTGTTGAGCGTGTACAGCCGGCGCGCCTGGGCCGGGATGTCGCCGGCCGGGTAGCGCTGGCCGATGTACGGGACCAGGTCGTCGCGCCGGCTTTCGGCCACCACGTCGCCGCTGTCGTCAGCGCGGAAACGGTAGGCCATCACGCGATCGAATCCGGTGAACTCGCGCACCTGGGTGACGGCGGCGTTAAGCAGCCCTTCGATGGTTTTCTGGCGGCGCAGGCGGTCGATCGAGCTGTGCGCCTTGACGGCGAACTGTGACACTTCTTCGGTCGAGGCTTCGCGCAATTCGAATTCGGCCGTGATGCGACCGCCGGCAGCGTGCACCACACAATCGTATTCGGCCGCGCCGATGGACAGGCCGGCCACGATCGGGCCGGCATCGTCGTCGTGCAGGGTGCCGATGCAGTCGGAGATGGCGTCGAAGGCCGCCACCGGCAATGCCAGCGCATCGAGCGACAGGCCCAGTTGCGGGGCGACACCCAGCATACCGGGCGCGTTTTCGCTCCAGCCGGCCAGACGTGCGTCTTCGGTAAAGAACAGCATGGCGCCGTGAGGCTGGATCGAGCCCGGGATATGGATCGGCTCGTCGGCGCAGGACGACAAATCGACCTGCTGCCCATGCTCCATGGTCACCGCTTGCATTGCCTTCAAATCACACCACCCCTAGTCGAATGACCGGCAACAGACCGGCCGAGAGGAATTCTACAATCAACCTGCAAAAGGCGTCGGCACTGCAAACACGAACATTGCAATTGTTACACAGCCGTGTTGCGTTACCCATACAGACGCTTGTTATTCCAGCATCGCGGCGCGCAACAAGGCAATCAGGGCGCCATGCCCGCCGTCGGAACGGCCGGCCGCGCAAAAGGCAATCACTTCGTTCTTTTGCACCAGCCAGCTGTGCACGATGCCGCGCAGCACGGGCGCACCACCCGGGGAGCCGTAGCCGATCCCGTGGATGATGCGCACGCAGCGCACGCCACGCCGGTTGGCGCGGTGCAAAAAGTCGGTGAGGGCATCGCGCGCGGCGTCGCGGTTCATGCCATGCAGGTCGAGTTCGTCCTGGATCGGCCAGTGGCGTTTGCGCAATTTGCGCACGACGTCGGGGCCGACGCCGTCGCGCGAGTAACTGAGGGCCGGATCTTCGTCGAGCATGCCTTCGACATCGAATTCGTCGGACAGCGATTCGCGCAGGACGGCCTCGGTTTCCTCTTCGGCAGAGAGCACCGGCCCCTTGCGCAGGTCGCGGTTCGGGGCGACGTACACCGGGCGGTGCACGTAGCGGTCGGATTCGGGCAGCTTGCGCACGCCCTGCATCGAGCTGCGAAATTCAACGGCCCGTTCGCGTGCCAGGCGTTCGCGCTGTTCACGCTCGGCCTGTTCGATGGCGCGCACGCGCTCGGTTTCCTTGAGCTGGTCGCGCAAGCCCTTGAGCTCGGCGAAGTCTTTCATGCCTGCCATCGAATGCGGTCCCTGGTGAGGATTTACTGTGGGTCGTCTTCCAGCGCTTCGAGATAGCGCTGTGCGTCGAGCGCGGCCATGCAGCCGGTGCCCGAACTGGTGATCGCCTGGCGGTAAATATGATCCTGCACGTCGCCGGCAGCAAACACGCCCGGCACGCTGGTGGCGGTCGCCATGCCTTCGAGGCCCGACCTGGTCACCAGGTAGCCGCCGCTGTGCATCTCGAGCTGGCCTTCGAAGATGCCGGTGTTCGGCTTGTGGCCGATCGCCACGAACAGGCCGTGCACGGTCAGGTCCTTCGATTCGCCCGTCTGGGTCGACTTCAGGCGCAGGCCGGTCACGCCGCTGTTGTCGCCCAGGACTTCGTCGAGCGTCTGGTTGTATTCCAGCACGATCTTGCCTTCGGAAACCTTGTGCATCAGGCGGTCAACGAGGATCGGCTCGGCGCGGAACTTGTCGCGGCGGTGGATCAGCGTGACCTTGGAGGCGATGCCGGCCAGGTACAGCGCTTCTTCGACGGCAGTGTTGCCGCCGCCGATGACGGCGACTTCCTGGTTGCGGTAGAAGAAACCATCGCAGGTGGCGCAGGCCGACACGCCCTTGCCCATGAACGCCTGCTCGGATGGCAGACCCAGGTACTGGGCCGAGGCGCCGGTGGCGATGATCAGGGCGTCGCAGGTGAACGTGAAGCTGTCGCCCACCAGGCGGATCGGCTTTTCGTTCAGGTAGGTCGTGTGGATCTGGTCGAACACGATCTCGGTATTGAAGCGCTCGGCGTGCTGCAGCAGGCGCTGCATCAGTTCCGGGCCTTGCACGCCCATCGGATCGCCCGGCCAGTTCTCGACATCGGTAGTGGTCATCAGCTGGCCGCCTTGCTCGACGCCCGTCACCAGCATCGGCTTGAGGTTGGCGCGCGCGGCGTACACGGCAGCGCTGTAGCCGGCAGGACCGGAACCGAGGATGAGGACTTTGGCGTGTTTAGTTGTAGTCATGGCGGCGCTTCAATGATTGTTAATAGACACACGGCAATTGGGGGCAGCTTGAGAAGAATCAAGGCCCACGCGGGCGCCGGTCGGGGTGTGCGAAAGAGGGCAGATTATAGACGATGCGGCGCGCGGGCATGAATCGTGGGGCCGGCGCGACCATATATCGCTTAGAATGACCGGATCGTCGATTCGTAGTTACCTAGTAGTGCCTGCAATGAGCAAGAATAGTCCAGCCGCCACCTCCGGATACACCCGCACCAAGCAAACGGCCCGCGCGCCGCTGCCAGGCCGCCTGTCGCGCCTGCTGTCCGAAGCGCGCTGGATCGCCGGCGCCGTCGCGTTCCTCTATTTCGTCCTGATTCTCCTTAGCTACAGCAAGGGTGACCCCGGCTGGTCGCACGCCAATTCGGTGCCCCGCATCGACAATCTGGGCGGGCGCGCCGGTGCCTGGCTGTCCGACCTGCTGCTGTTCATCTTCGGTTTTTCCGCCTGGTGGTGGAGCGTCATCTTCCTGCGCCAGGTCTGGCGCGGCTGGCGGCGCCTGACCGACAAGCTCGGCACCGCCGCAGCGGCCGAACCCGTGCACCATGGTGAAATCTACGTCCGCTGGATCGGCTTTGCGCTGATGTTCGCCGGCAGCGTCGGCCTCGAATACCTGCGCATGTGGTCGTGGGACGTCGAACTGCCGCGCGCACCGGGCGGCGTGCTGGGGCAACTGATCGGGCATGCCAGCCAGGTCACGTTCGGCGCCACCGGCGCCACCTTGCTGCTGTTGCTGCTGTTCGGCCTGGGCTTTTCGCTGTTCTTCCAGGTCTCGTGGCTGGCCGTGGCCGAGCGCATCGGCGGCGTGTTCGACGACGCGTTCGACTGGTTCCGCCTGCGCATGGAAGACATCGAAGACCGCAAGCAGGGCGAAGTGGCGGCCGTCAAGCGCGATGAGGTCGTCGACCATGGCCGCGCCAAGTTCACCGAAAAGCATTCGAACGAGCCGATCCCGGTCGTCAAGGCCGAGCCGTCGCTCGACATGGCGCCCGCGCCTGTATCCATGGCCAAATCGACGGCGTCGTCGGTCTCGGGTGCAGCATCCAGCGGTGCGCCAGGTGCCCAGCCTGCGCTGCAGCCGATCAAGATCGAGCCGCAGATGGTCAGCGTGCCCAAGTCCGAGCGCGCCGAAAAGGAACGCCAGACGCCGTTGTTCTCCGATCACCGGGGCGATTCCGACCTGCCGCCACTGGCGCTGCTGGATGAAGCGCCGCCCGTCACCGAGACGGTCAGCGTCGAGACGCTCGAATTCACCAGCCGCCTCATCGAAAAGAAACTGTCCGACTTCGGCGTCGACGCCAAGGTCGTGGCCGCCTATCCGGGCCCCGTTGTCACGCGCTACGAGATCGAGCCCGCCACCGGCGTGAAGGGCAGCCAGATCGTCAACCTGGCGCGCGACCTGGCGCGTTCGCTGTCGCTGACCTCGATCCGCGTCGTGGAAACCATCCCCGGCAAGAACTACATGGCGCTCGAGTTGCCAAACCCGAAACGCCAGATCGTGCGCCTGTCCGAAATCGTCGGCTCCAAGGTGTATGGCGACAGCGCGTCGAGCCTGACCGTGGCGCTGGGCAAGGACATCGCCGGCAAGCCGGTGGTGGCCGACCTGGCCAAGATGCCGCACCTGCTGGTGGCGGGTACGACCGGCTCCGGTAAATCGGTCGGCATCAACGCCACCATCCTGTCGCTGCTCTACAAATCTGACCCGGCTGACGTGCGCCTGATCCTGATCGACCCGAAAATGCTCGAAATGTCGGTCTACGAAGGCATTCCACACCTGCTCGCGCCGGTTGTCACCGACATGCGCCAGGCCGGTCACGCGCTGAACTGGGCCGTCAACGAGATGGAACGCCGTTACAAGCTCATGAGCAAGCTCGGCGTGCGGAATCTGGCGGGCTACAACAACAAGATCCTCGAGGCCACCAAGCGCGAAGAGCACATCCCGAATCCGTTCTCGATCATGCCGGACAACCCGGAGCCGCTCGAAAAGCTGCCGACCATCGTCATCATCATCGACGAACTGGCCGACCTGATGATGGTCGTCGGTAAAAAGGTCGAAGAGCTGATCGCCCGTATCGCGCAAAAGGCGCGCGCGGCCGGCATCCACCTGATCCTGGCGACGCAGCGCCCGTCGGTCGACGTCATCACTGGCCTGATCAAGGCGAACATCCCGACCCGCATCGCGTTCCAGGTGTCGTCGAAGATCGATTCGCGCACGATTCTCGACCAGATGGGCGCCGAAGCGCTGCTGGGCATGGGTGACATGCTGTACATGCCGCCGGGTACCGGCCTGCCGGTGCGCGTGCACGGCGCGTTCGTGTCCGACGAGGAAGTGCATCGAGTTGTAAAACATCTGCAATC
Source organism: Telluria sp. ZT3P26 (assembly GCF_059686035.1). Classification (NCBI taxonomy): domain Bacteria; kingdom Pseudomonadati; phylum Pseudomonadota; class Betaproteobacteria; order Burkholderiales; family Oxalobacteraceae; genus Telluria; species Telluria sp. ZT3P26. Next base: position 409,195 of record NZ_JCASII010000005.1, read on the forward strand.
GCTCGGCGAGCCGAACTATATTGAGGGCATCCTCGAAGGCGGCACGCTGGAAGAAGGCGGCGCAGCCGACGGGGCCCCGGCAGGCGAGGGCGGCGGTGAGGCCGACGCGCTGTACGACCAGGCGGTGCAGGTGGTGCTCAAGAACCGCCGCGCATCGATCTCGCTGGTCCAGCGTCACCTGCGCATCGGCTACAACCGCGCCGCACGCCTGCTGGAACAGATGGAAAACAGCGGCGTCGTCTCGCCGATGCAGTCGAACGGCAACCGCGACATCCTGGTGCCGGCGGCCAGCGCGGAATAACATCCCGCTCGCCAAGCACCCTTGTCGCACGTAGGGTGGACGGCTCCGCCGTCCACGCGTCCAACCTGCCCGAGCAGGCCCCAACAACAAGAAAAGGCCCCAAGCATGCAAGCAACCAAACTCACGATCACCGCACTGCTGGCCACAAGCGCCTTCGCGTTCTCGACCATCGCCAGCGCCGCCGCACTCGACCAATTCAAATCCTTCGTGGCCAGCACCAAATCGGCCAAGGGCGAATTCACCCAGCAACAGCTGGGCAAATCCAAAAGCGGCAAGGCCAGCCCCGCATCGAGCGGCAGCTTCGTCTTCGCCCGCCCCGGCAAATTCATCTGGACCTACCAGAAGCCGTACGAGCAGGTCCTGCAAGCCGATGGCGACCAGCTGTATATCTACGACAAGGACCTGAACCAGGTCACCGTACGCAAACTGGGCAACGCACTGGGCTCGTCCCCGGCCGCGATCCTGTTTGGCAGCAACAAGCTGGAAGAAAACTTCACGCTCAGCGAAGCTGGCGAGCGCGACGGCATGGAATGGCTGAAGGCCGTCCCGAAAGCCAGGGACACGTCGTTCGAGCAGATCAGCATCGGCCTGAAGGGCGGCGTGCCGCTGGCAATGGAACTGAAGGACACGTTTGGCCAGACGTCGCGCCTGACCTTCACGAACTTCCAGCGCAACCCGGCTTTGGGCGCGCAGCAATTCAAGTTCGAGACGCCCAAGGGCGCCGACGTCGTCAACCAGTAAGCCGTACCGGAGAGCGCCGTGGATGACCTGTTCAAGACCGAACCGGCGGCGCCGCTGGCCGAGGCCCTGCGCCCGCGCACCATCGACGAGGTGGTGGGGCAGAGCCACCTGCTGGGTCCCGGCAAGCCGCTGAACCTGGTCTTCAAGTCGGGTAAACCCCATTCGATGATCCTGTGGGGGCCGCCGGGCGTGGGCAAGACCACGCTGGCGCGGCTGACCGCGTATGCATTCGACTGCGAATTCATCGCCCTGTCGGCCGTGCTGTCGGGCGTGAAGGATATCCGCGCGTCGATCGACCAGGCCGAGCAGTATCTGGCGCGCGGCAAGCACACGATCCTGTTTATCGACGAAATCCACCGCTTCAACAAGTCGCAGCAGGATGCCTTGCTGCCGTTCGTCGAAAGCGGCCTGGTGACGCTGATCGGCGCAACGACCGAGAACCCGTCATTCGAGGTCAATTCGGCGCTGCTGTCGCGCTCGCAGGTGTATACGCTCAAGGCGCTGACCGATGACGAGCTGCGCCAGTTGCTGGCGCGCGCGAAGGAATCCGTGCTGCAGCATCTCGAATTCGACGAGGTCGCCATCGACACGCTGATCGGCTACGCCGACGGCGACGCGCGCCGCTTCCTGAACCTGCTCGAGCAAACCAAGACGTCCAGCGACACGGCCGGCATCACGCACATCACGGCCGACTTCGTCGAGAATGCGCTGACGCTGAATGTGCGCCGCTTCGACAAGGGCGGCGACAACTTCTACGACCAGATCTCGGCGCTGCACAAATCGGTGCGCGGCTCGCACCCCGATGCCGCGCTGTACTGGCTGTGCCGGATGCTCGACGGCGGGGCCGATGCCAAGTACCTGTCGCGCCGCATCGTGCGCATGGCCTGGGAAGACATCGGCATTGCCGATCCGCGCGCGATCCAGCTGGCCAATGACGCGGCCGCCACCTACGAGCGGCTCGGCTCGCCGGAAGGCGAACTGGCGCTGGGCCAGGCGGTGATCTACCTGGCGATTGCCGCCAAGAGCAATGCCGGCTACAACGCCTTCAATGCGGCGATGGCATTCGTGCGCAAGGACAAGTCGCGCGAAGTGCCGGTGCACCTGCGCAATGCACCGACCAAGCTCATGAAAGAACTGGGCTACGGTCACGATTACCGGTATGCGCACGACGAGCCCAACGCGTATGCGGCGGGCGAGAGCTACCTGCCATACGACATGCCCGAGCCAGGCTGGTACCAGCCGGTGCCGCGCGGGATCGAGACCAAGATCGCCGAAAAAATGGCGTGGCTGCGCGGGCTGGACGACGAGGCGCGCCGCTAGCGGCCCTCGGCGGCTTTCACCAGCAGGCCTGAAAGTTCATCGAAATACGCCAGCGCGGCCGGCGTGAGGTCGACCTGCTTGCGCCGGGTGTCCTCGGTGTCGGTGAGCGTGAGCCAGCCTTTCTTGCGCATGGCCGTGACCCGCGCATGGATGGTGGCAGGCGCGCCAAGGTGTTCCTGCGCCATCAGGTCACGCACGGAGAGGCGCTGGTGCGCCTGCGACGCGCGGGCGACGACGGTCAGCACGCGCTCTTCGCGCGCGTCCAGCGGCCCCAGCGTGGGCAGCGTGCGCAGGGCATCGACCAGATGCAGGAAGCGCAGGTAGATATCAGCTGGCCGCGTTGGTGATTTATCGTGACTCATCGAGGTCCCATACCCAATATGGATAATATTCATTGCACTGGTGCCAATCGCAGGCCTGCGCGCTGCAGATGACAACTGCCCGCTTATAATCCGGTCTCTGCCCAGTGTATTGACATTGTAACGAAAGCCTCCCGGTCATGCGTCAGCTGCAGCTTGAATGTACGTTGGTTGCGGGTACCGCGCTCCTGTTCCTGGCCACGATCCTGCTGAACGAACTGTTATTCACGCACTTCGAGTTCGCCCCCGGCATCAACCTGATCTATCTGCCCGCCGGCGTGCGCCTGCTGAGCGTCCTGCTGTTTGCCGAAGCCGGCGCCATCGGCCTGCTGCTGGCTTCCTGGGGCATCTGCTTCTTCTATATGTTCCCGGATGATCCGCTGCGCTCGTTCATCGGCGGCATCCTGTCGGCGCTGGCGCCGTATCTGGCCTACCGCGCATTGCTGGCCTCGGGCATCGGCGCCTCGCTGCGCGGCATGAGCGGCCCGCGACTGTTGTGCTTCGCGCTGCTGTTTTCTGTCATGAGTCCGGCCATGCACCACGTCTGGTTCGCGCTGACGGGTGGGCACGATCTGTGGCATGGCTTCGCGGTCATGTACGTTGGTGACCTGGCGGGCACGCTCATCGTGCTGTACGGCGCCAGGCTCATCCTGCGCGTGTTCTGGCCAAAGCCTGCTTTCCGGTAAAAACAATTTCTTTACAGAAAATAAATACAGGCGTACGATACGTTCCCATAATTATAACGTTCTATTACTTATAACGATTGGGCCTGGGATGCGGACAAGATCAAGCTTGCTTTACGCTGGCGTGCTGGCGCTGTCGATCGCGACAACATTACTGGCTGGCTGCGATCGCGCGCGTCACAGTGTGGCCGAAGCGATTCGCCCGGCCAGTCCGGCCGAGGTTGCAGGCGCGCTGCGTGAACAGATTGCCAAGGGCGAGTTCAGCCGGGCCAGTGCCGATGGCACCGCCTGGCTGGCGAATCAGACCGACCCAAGCGGCGGCGTGGCCTGGGAAACGGCAAAAGCGTGTGCGCAGGCAGGCCACGCCGATGCAGCGATCCGCTTCGCCGGCATGGCGGTGCAGGGCGGCGCGGTGGACGGGGTGCGGCTGATGACTGAGCCCATGCTCGAACCCTTGCGTCTTGACGAGCGCCTCGTCGCTCTGGCCGCAGGTACTGATGGTCAGACCAATACCCAGGCGCCTGGCGCCACGCCGGCCCCTGCGCCAGCGTCATCCAATGCTGCGGCGGCGTCGATTGGCGTTGATGGCATCACGGCCAGCGCCGGCGATGTGTCGGTCCGGCTTCCCGATTAATCTTTTCTCTCCCACTTTTCCATGATGAAGAAACATCTGCTGCCGGCGCTGCTTGCGCTGAGTATTGCTGCGCCGGTCACGGCCGAAACTTTCCAGGCCAACGGTATCAAGGAACTGAGTATCAAGGCGAATGGCGACTTGATTAACGCTCGTCGTATCGCGCGCGAACAGGCCGAGAAAGACGCCGTGGCCAGCGTGCTCAAGATCAAGCTCAGCGCCGACCTGAACGACCCGAAAGTGCGCAATGCGCTGCCCGATCTGCACAAGCAGCTGGCCGACAAGCTGCGCACATCGTTCAGTGCCGAGGGCGACGTCCTCAGTGCGCGCAGCGTGCTGCAGGTTGAATCGGGCGAGTTCCTTGATCTGGCACGTTCGCTGGGCATCGGTTCGGGCGTGGCGGTCGCCAATGCAAGGGTACTGTTCCTGATCGACGAGTACTTTGGTGTCGGCACCCGGCTTGATCCGTCGCTGCCGATCGTCACTGAAATCGATTATTCGCACGACAAGAGCGCAATGTCGGACCAGAGCACGTCGGTCGCGTCATCGCGCAGCGCCTCGAGTTCGTCCGCCAGCGCGGCCAAGGGCAGCGTCGCAGCCGCCTCGTCGGACAAGGCCGCGTTCGCCGCCAGTTCGGCGTCGTCCGTGGCGGCGCGTGATCGCCAGGCCCACAGCGGCTCTGCCAGCGGCGCGATGGCGCTGCGTGATGGTTACGGTAATGCCGGCGCCGCTTCGGGCAGCACCTCGTCATCCGGTGCCCGTGACACGCAGTTTGCCGGCGCCCAGAAATCGTCCGCCGCCGGCAGTACGTCGTCGCAGGCGGCCATGAGCGCCACGTACGCGAACGCCAGCGCCAGCAAGTCGGCAAGTGCGGCGGGCTACTCGGCGCAGAATACTGACGTCCGGCGCCAGAATGACGTGGTCAACCTCAAGGTGCGCCAGGTCTTTGCCGGCATCGACAATGGCCGGCCGGTCGAGGCCAGCAGTGCCCTGATCACCCAGAAGCTGCAGCAGGTCGCGGGCGATTTCGGCCTGGCCTTTACCGACGAGCGCGATTTCCGCGTCGAAGGCGGGCAGCGCCTGACCGTCAGCGATATCGAGCGCCTGCAGAAGTTCGATACCTATCTGGCGAAGGCCGCGGCAGGCAGCTACCGCGCCAAGTATGTCGTCTATGGACGTGCCCGCATGCAGACCGAAGGAACGAGTCCGAGCGGCCAGACCGAATGTTCCGGACAATTGCAGCTGACGTCGTCGAACGTCGACACCGGCGCCGGCTTCGTGGCCGGCACGATCGTCAAGCGTGCTACCGGCAGCAGCGACCAGAACTGCCGTGGCAACCTTTCCGAGGCGATGGCGCGTGCGCTCGCCGACACGATCGGCACCAATGCCCAGCGCGCGCTGCAGCAGGGCGCCGTCCAGGGCACGCCGTATTTTGTCTCGATCTACAGCGCACTGCGCGTGCCGGGCAAGGTGCGGCGCGACTTCTCGAGCCGCCTGAAGGCAATCGAAGGCGTGGTCGAAGTCGGTGACGGCGACAACGCGACCGACGAGCTGCGTACCTGGAACGTCATGGCCAAGGGTAACTTCAGCGAGCGGATCGAAGACATGGTCGACGCCTTCAAGGAATCCGGCGACGCTGCGTACAAGGACGCCCGCTTTGAACGCCGGGGCGACCGCCTCGTGATGTGCATCGAAGGCAAGTGTCCGGAGCGAATCTGATGGGAGGTTGTGTGCGCATGATGGGCAAGGTTGCCCGTCTGGTCATCGGTCTCGGCATCGGCATTGCCACCGTCTTGCCGGCCGCAGCGGCATCGTTCTATCTGTTTCCCGTGCAGGAAATCGAGGGCATGTCGGCAGAGGGACAAAAAGCACGCCGTATGCTCGACCCCGGTGTGATGGCGCGCCTGTTCGGCGACAAGGCCGGGCAGCAGGCGCAGGCTGCGCTGGTCACGCAGTTCGTCAATCAGTTGCACGGGGCCTATCCGGACTCACTCATCCATGCGCGGCAGGTTGCCGACAACAACATCGGTCAAGGCCACCGCTTCGTCAATGACGGCAGCCTGCAGTGCCGCGCGGCGCCATCGTTCAAGGTGGCCGATACCTACGCCGTGGTGCTCGGCATCACGCGGGCGTCCCTGTACAAGGTCGAGCGTGGCGACAACGTCGAGGTGCTGGTGCCGGTGACGCTCAGCCTGCAGTTTGTCCGTCCGAGTCTGGCCAAGGTCGTCTACACGATGAGCGAAACGGTCTATACGCCGTTTCGCTTCAGCCGCAGCGAGTACGCATCGGGAGCAATGGATGCGACCATCCGCGCCGAAGTCCTCAAGAGCATCGGCGAACAGATCGGTACGCTGGTTGCCGGTGCGCGCGCTGCCTTCGACCCCAGGTCGACGACAGTCAGGCTGGTGGACCGCGACGGCAAGTTCCTGGTCGCCGATCGTGGTGTCGAGGCCGGGTTCGTCAAGGGCGAGCAGGTCGAGGCGCGCTCTGCCGACGGCCAGGCCAGCATCTTCGACGTGCTCTACGCTGACAGCGGCTACGCCGTATTGCGCAGCGCCATGGGTTCGGCAAGCGTGGGCGACAGCCTGCAATTCACGTTCGAAAGCACGGGCGACGACAGCCGCAAACCACGCCTGATGCCGGTGGTTGCCAGCAACGATCCTGACGGCGCGGCGGTCGCCGACATGTTTGGACGCGCCATCGGCTTCAAGGCAACCTTCCAGCTCAGCCCGGTCGACGTGCATTTTGACCAGACCAGGCAACGCATCACCCGCGTGGCCAATTGTGTCGACTGGAGCAAATTGCCGAGCATGGCGCAGGCATCCGGCGAGCGAAACGATCCCCCCGACTTCTTCCTGCGCTTCACGCCGGTGAGCACGCCGTCGGTTGTCCTGAGTGGCGTGCGCGGCGCCGTGACCGAGGAACGCTTTCATACGCTCGTGACGGCGCAGGTCGTTGACCAGTTCGGCAAGGTCGTGTTTTCGGAGCTGGGCGATGACGATCACCGGATCGAACGCGTCGGCGGCAAGGGCCTGGGCCTGCCGGAGGCGCGCGAAGTCGCCCTCAAGAATGCAACCGGCAAGCTGGCGGACAACTTCCTCGCCAATGTGCGCTTTGCCGCGCGCGAACTGCGCGTGGTGAAGGTGGATGCAGAACGGCTCTGGGTCGAGGGCATGGACGGCGTGCCGACCGGGCTGCCCAGCTTTGGCGTGCTCCATCCGCTGTCAGCGAAAGCAGGAAACAAGGCAGCGCTGCTGGATCTGGACGTCCAGCCTGGCAGCATCAATGCCGTCGGCGACGGTGCGCTTGTCGGCCTGTCGTATTCGGCCGTCAATCCGGCATTGCCGCGTCCGCAGCGTGGCGACATCGTGCGTCTGTATGGGCAGCAACTGGCCGGCGTGACGCGCGTGACCGATTGCGCGGAGCCGCTGTATGTCGGGCAGAACAATGTGGCCGAGGCGGCGTTTGCGGGGCCGCTGGTGCGCCACGCTGTCTATCGTTCGCGCAACTATGCCGGGCATGTAGGCGACCCCGCGTTCTACGACACCGCCAATGCGCTGCTGCGCACCGGCCTGTTCGACCTGCGCTTGCAGGCGCCGGCGATCGGCCTGTGCGTCCAGCCGGGATATGTCATGCGCGAAGAAGCGGCGCAGTGCGCCGGCTCAGCATGCAGTGCCACGCTGATGCTGGGCCTGCAAGCACGTTTCAAGGCAGGAGGCGAGTTGAAGCATACGGCAGCCTCTGGCTTGCGCACCGAATTCAGTGGGGTGCCGCCGCAGGGCAGGGAGGCATTCTACGGATACAAAGGACTGGGCAACGGGCTGTCGATGCAGCCCGACCTGCTCAAGAAAATCGAGAACTGATCAACGTTACAGCACAGGGATACAAAAAAATGAACAAGATTGCACAAGCCGTCGTCGTGGCAGCATGCCTGATGGGTGCCGGCACGGCCCAGGCCCAGCTGGGTGGCCTGGGTGGCCTGTTGGGCGGCGCGAAGAGCAGCAACAGTGGCGGTGATATCGGCGCCAGCGTCGGCACCTTCGTCAGCCAGAGCGCGGTGCTGGGCGCACTGACCAGCCAATCGCTGGTGGCGATCAATTCAGCCTTCATGAGCAAGGAAGACAGCGCCGTCATCCAGGCCGAACTGAATGCCATCAACAAGCTGACCGATCCGGGCGAAAAGAACGTGCGCACGAAAAAGCTGTATGAGTCGCAGTCGGCCGAAACGAAGCGCCTGCTCGACTCGGGCGACATGAAGGGCCGCATGGCCACGCTCGACGCCGACGGTCGCAAACAGATCGGCAGCGCCTTGCTCAACTTTGGTATCGGCGGTCTGCAAGCGCTCGAGTTGACCAAGACCGGGCAGGCGCTGATCGGCCAGGCCGGCGCCAATCCGATGAACCTGACGAAAATCATGCCGGTCAAGGACACCTTGCCACTGCTGGGTAAAGTCGTCAGCGATTCAGGTGGCATCATCGCCGGCGTGGTGAAACTGGCGCAGGGCGCCAAAATTGACGTGCCGAAAGTGACGGCCAGTTCCAAGCCGGTCGATCTGGCCTTCTGATCCCGCATGGCGCACAGCGCCATTCAGGGCGATGTTGCCGTCGGTCGCATGGCGGCGCATTCTGCGCCGCAGTTCATGCGCTTCGTCGCAAGTCGATGGTGGTTCAGGGGATCGGTGGCTACAGTACCACCATACCGCAGCACCTCTGCGACCCCTGAAACCACCACCGAGGAGCCATCATGAACATCCGTAAAAACTTCGAAGCCCTGTTCCTGGCCGTTGTCGCACTGGGCCTGGTTGGCAGCTACGTCACCGCCAGCGAACGGCCGATCACGATCGCCGCATCGACCGCGCCAAAGCTCGACATGGCCAGCATCCAGACCGTCGTCGTGAGCGCGCCGCGCCTGGCCGCCACGCTGTAATTCGCCGCCGAGCGGTGGGCAGGCGAGGGCCCGGCAGCATCACTGCCAAATCTCGCAAGGAATGCCAGTCGGCTTGGTACAATTGTGGTTTCGATACACACAGCCTGGTCCAACCCGACATGATTGACATCCAACTTCTCCGCAAAGACATCGACACCGCTGCCGCCCGCCTGGCGACCCGCAAGTACCAGCTCGATGTGTCCGCCTTCAGTGCACTGGAGGCCGAACGCAAGGCCATCCAGACGCGCACCGAAGAACTGCAGGGCAAGCGCAATGCGCTGTCCAAGCAGATCGGCATGCTCAAGGGCAAAGGCGAAGACACGACGGCCGTGATGGCGGAAGTGGCAGGCCTGGCCGACGAACTCAAGGCTAATGAAGGCGCGCTGGCCAAGGTGCAGGAGAGCATGGCCCAGTTCATGGCGGCCGTGCCGAATCTGCCGCACGAGAGCGCCCCGCAGGGCCTCGATGAAAGCGGCAACGTCGAAGTGCGCAAGGTGGGCACCGTGCCGGCATTCGACTTCGCCGTGCGCGACCACGTCGACATCGGCGAGCGTCTGGGTCTGGATTTCGAAACCGCCACCAAGATCACCGGTTCGCGCTTCTCGATGATGAAGGGCGGCATGGCGCGCCTGCACCGCGCGCTGGCGCAGTTCATGCTCAACACGCACACCGAACAGCATGGCTACACCGAGTGCTACACCCCGTACATGGTCAATGCCGATTCGCTGCGCGGCACCGGCCAGCTGCCGAAATTCGAAGCCGACCTGTTCTCGGTGAAAAAAGGTGGCGTCGAAGGCGAGGGCGAAACCTTCTACCTGATCCCGACGTCCGAAGTGTCGCTGACCAACGTCGTGCGCGACGAGATCCTGGCGCTGGATGCGCTGCCGCTGAAGATGACGGCGCACACGCCATGCTTCCGCTCCGAAGCCGGCAGCTATGGCCGCGACACGCGCGGCATGATCCGCCAGCACCAGTTCGACAAGGTCGAGCTGGTCCAGGTGGTGCATCCGGAGCAGTCTTACGCCGTGCTGGACGAAATGGTCGGCCATGCCGAGTTCATCCTGACCTCGCTCGGCCTGCCATACCGCGTCATGCTGCTGTGCACGGGCGACATGGGCTTCTCGGCCGCCAAGACCTTCGACATCGAAGTCTGGCTGCCGGCGCAGAACACCTACCGCGAGATTTCGTCGCTGTCGAACTGCGAAGCCTTCCAGGCGCGTCGCATGCAGGCCCGTTTCCGCAATGCCCAGGGCAAGCCTGAGCTTGTGCACACGCTCAATGGCTCCGGTCTGGCCGTGGGCCGCACGCTGGTGGCCGTGCTCGAAAATTACCAGCAGGCCGATGGCAGCGTGATCGTTCCCGAAGTGCTGCGCCCTTACATGGGTGGCCTGGAACGCCTGACGCCGGCAGCGTGAAACGGGTGATGGAAGGAGAAATCAGCCACCGCGCATTTTCTCCCTTCCATTTTCCGATCAATCCGCTATAATGGCGGTCTCTTGCAGCTCACAGCAAGAATCGACCGAATCAGGAGAGGTGGCAGAGTGGTCGAATGTACCTGACTCGAAATCAGGCGTACGCGCGAGCGTACCGTGGGTTCGAATCCCACCCTCTCCGCCAAGTAGCATGGAACAAGCCACCGCAAGGTGGCTTTTTTCATTCCCGAACGCTGCCAGGACTTCCCCATGCTCGCACGACTTGCATCCCGATTTCTGCCGGACCGAATGACCCTGATGCTGCTGGCGGTCGTGGCCGCAGCCAGCATCTTCCCGGCCCAGGGCGACGTCGCAGCCGTGCTGAAGGTCGTCACGATGGTGATGATCGGCGTGCTGTTCTTCCTGCACGGCGCCAAGCTGTCGCGCGCCGCGATCATCGCCGGTGCAACCCACTGGCGCCTGCACCTGCTGGTGCTGCTGTGCACGTTCGCGCTGTTTCCCGTGCTGGCGCTGCTGTCCAAGCCCGGCATCCTGCTGCTGCTAACGCCCGAGCTGTATCTGGGCATCCTGTTCCTGTGCCTGCTGCCCTCGACCGTGCAGTCGTCGATCGCCTTTACGGCGGCGGCGCGCGGCAATGTGCCGGCCGCGGTCTGCAGCGCCTCGGTGTCGAGCCTGCTCGGCATTTTCCTCACGCCGCTGCTGGTGAGCGTGGCGATGCCAGCCTCTTCAGGCGCGGGCGCGTCGCTCGATTCGGTCCTGACGATCGTCTACCAGCTGTTGCTGCCATTCATTGCAGGCCAGATTGCGCGGCGCTGGATCGGTGGCTGGGTTGATCGCCACAAGAGCCTGGTCAGGGGCGTCGACCAGGGCTCGATCCTGCTGGTGGTGTTTTCCGCATTCAGCGCGGCGGTGGTGGAGGGGCTGTGGTCGCGCGTGCCGGCCGCGATGCTGGTCAACCTGGTGGTGGTCTGCATCGTGCTGCTCGCGGTCGTCATGCTGGTGGTGACGTGGCTGGCGCGGCGCTTCGGTTTTTCGAAGGCCGACGAAATCACGATCGTGTTTTGCGGCTCCAAGAAAAGCCTGGCCACCGGCATTCCGCTGGCCCACGTGCTGATTCCCGCCGCCAGCATCAGCATGGTGGTGCTGCCGCTGATGCTGTTCCACCAGATCCAGCTGATCGTCTGCGCGGTCATTGCGGGCCGCTACGCGCGGCGGCCGGTTGAGCCTGCCGAGTCCGTCTAGCCTGGCGCCAGGCGCATCTGCCAGTAACCGACATCGAGCCACAGTCCGAGCTTGAAGCCCACTTCTGAAAAGTGCGCGACCTTCGCAAAGCCCAGGCGTTCGTGCAGCCGGACACTACGCGCGTTCGGCTGCGCGATGCCGGCAATGACGGTGTGCAGCCCGCGTGCGCGCAACTCATCCAGCAAGCTGGCATACAGACGCATGCCATGGCCCTGGCCGGCCAGCGCTGCATCGAGATAGATCGTGCTCTCGACCGCATGGCGGTAGGCGGGCCGGGCGCGCCACTTGGTGGCGTAGGCATAGCCTATGATGGCGTCGCCGTCCGTCAGCACCAGCCAGGGAAGGCCGCCGTCGATGACGTCGGCGATGCGCGCGGCCATGCCGTCGGCAGTCACCGGCGCTTCCTCGAACGAAATGGTCGTGCCGTCGACGTAATGGTTGTAGATGGCGCAGATGCGGGCGGCGTCAAGCGGGCATGCGGGGCGGATAGCGGTCATCGTCGGGTACAAGGCCATGTAAAAACGCATCATAAGATAAGCCGGGCCGCAGACCACGACCTGTGTGAATACCTGACCAAACCGCTCGATGATTGATGCGGTGCAATATATTCCTGTTACCATCCAAACCAGTAGTCAATATTTTCCCTGTCTGGTCGGTTACGTAGAAGGAAGTTCATGCTGTTGCGCTTGCAGGCTGCATTTCGTTATTTCAATCAGGCCGTGCCGTTTCGCCTGATCCCTGCACTGGTCACCACTGCCGTACTGCTCACGCTGCTGGCCATTCCGCATCCCGCAGGCTTGACCGCTGGTGCCTGGACGCTGGTGGCGATCTTTCTGACCACCATCGTCGCCATCATTCTGAAAGTCATGCCGATTGGCGTCATGGCGCTGATGGCGATCGTGATCGTGGCGCTGTCGCAGGTGACGTCCGGGTCATCCAAGGGCGCGATGGCCGATGCCCTGGGCAGCTTTTCCAGTCCACTGATCTGGCTGATCGTCGTTGCCGTGCTGATTTCGCGGGGGCTGAAAAAGACGGGCCTGGGCAACCGCATCGGACTGAACTTCATCGCGCTGCTGGGCAAGCGCACGATCGGCATCGGCTACGGGCTGGCCGTCTGCGAGCTGGTGCTGGCGCCGTTCACGCCGAGTAATACCGCGCGCGGTGGCGGCATCGTCCACCCGATCATGAAATCGATCGCCGCGTCGTTCGACTCCGACCCGGCCAAGGGCACCGAGGGCAAGGTCGGCACGTATCTCGCGCTGGTCAATTACCACGCCAATCCGATCACCTCTGCGATGTTCCTCACCGCCACCGCGCCCAATCCGCTGGTGGTCGACTTCGTGGCGCGCGCCAGTGGCCAGACATTTCAGCTGAGCTGGACCACGTGGGCGCTGTGCATGGTGTTGCCGGGCCTCGTGTGCCTGTTTTTGATGCCCCTGATTATCTACCTGCTGGCGCCGCCGGAGCTCAAGCAGACGCCGGATGCGATCGGTTTCGCGCGGAGCGAGCTTGCCCGCATGGGGCCGTTGTCGGCCAGCGAGCGCGTCATGCTCGGCACGTTCGGCCTGCTGCTGGTGCTGTGGGCGAACGTGCCGGCCATGCTCTTCGGCAGCGCGTTCACGCTCGACCCGACCGTGGTCGCCTTTGTCGGCCTGTTCATCCTGATCATCACGGGCACGCTCGACTGGGACGATATCCTGTCCGAGAAAAGCGCGTGGGATACGCTGATCTGGTTCGGCGCGCTCGTCATGCTGGCCGAGCAGCTCAACAAGATGGGCGTGATTGCCTGGGCCTCGAACGGCATGCGCGATGCCATCGTTGCCAGCGGCATGGGGTGGGGCGCCGCAGCGAGCGTGCTGGTGCTGGCCTTCGTGCTGTCGCACTACCTGTTTGCCAGCACCACGGCCCACATCAGCGCGATGATGTTCGCGTTCCTGTCGGTGGGCGCCGCGCTGGTGCCGGGCCAGTACCTCGTGCTGTTCCTGCTGATGATGACGGCGGCGTCTGGCATCATGATGACGCTGACCCACTACGCCACCGGTACCTCGCCGATCATCTTCGGCAGCGGGTATGTCACGATGGGGCTGTGGTGGAAAGTCGGCTTCATCATGTGCCTGTTCGAGCTGGCGGTGTTTGCCGTCGTCGGCGGCCTGTGGTGGAAGTTGCTCGGGTACTGGTGAGGTATCCACGTCCAAGGAGAGATAGATGACAGCAGTTGTGACCGAACATCCGTATTACGACCGCCTGATCGAGGCCGGCCGCGCCAACGGCCCGGTGACGGTGGCGGTGGCGCACCCGTGCGACCGCTATGCACTAGAAGCGGCGCTTGACGCAGCCCGCATCGGCCTGATCACGCCGATCCTGGTCGGCCCGGCGGCGCGCATCCATGCTGCGGCCGATGCCGCCGGCCTGGACATCGGCGCGCTGCGCCTGGTCGACACGGCGCACAGCCACGCCTCGGCCGCACGGGCCGTCCAACTGGTGCGCGAAGGGAAGGCTGCCGCGCTGATGAAAGGCAGCCTGCACACGGATGAACTGATGGGCGCCGTGGTGGCCGCCACGACCGGCCTGCGCACGGCGCGGCGCCTGAGCCACTGCTTCGTGATGGACGTGCCGGGGCGCAGCGAACCATTGATCATCACCGACGCCGCCATCAACATCATCCCGACGCTGGCCGAAAAACGCGACATCGTGCAGAACGCGATCGACCTGGCGCACGTGCTGCGCTTCGAGGGCGTGCGTGTGGCGATCCTGGCGGCGGTGGAAACCGTCAGCGACAAGATGCCGTCGACGATCGATGCGGCGGCGCTGTGCAAGATGGCCGACCGCGGCCAGATCACCGGCGGCATCCTCGATGGACCGCTGGCGATGGACAATGCAATCGACCCGCAGGCCGCCGCCGTCAAGGGTCTCGATTCGCCCGTGGCCGGGCGCGCCAATGTACTCGTCGCGCCGGATCTGGAAGCGGGCAACATGCTGGCCAAGAGCCTGACCTTCATGGCCGGGGCGGCGGCGGCCGGCATCGTCCTCGGCGCGCGCGTGCCGCTGATCCTGACCAGCCGCGCCGATTCAGTGGCGGCACGTCTGGCCTCGTGCGCCGTTGCCGTGCTGCTGGCGCGGCATCAGCTGGCTACCGCTACCGCTACCGCCAGTGCCAGCGTGGCGGGGCGCTGATGGCGACGCAGGACTGCATCGCAGTCATCAATGCCGGCTCGTCGAGCATCAAGTTTTCGCTGCATGCGCTGCCTGACCTGGCGCCACTCTTCACGGGCAAGATCGATGGGTTGTATCGGGGCGCCGCGCGCTTCATCGCCCGCGATGCCGCCGGTCACACAGTCGGTGAACATGCCTGGACGGCGCCGCTCGACCACCAGGCCGGGATGGAATACCTGATCGATTTCGCCGAGGGCCACCTGGATGGCTACCGCGTGTGCGCGGTCGGTCACCGTATCGTGCACGGCGGGGTCGACTTCAGTGGCCCGGTGCCGCTGGACGAGGTTGTGCTCGATCGGCTGGCCCGCCTGATTCCGCTCGCGCCGCTGCACCTGCCGCACAATCTGGCGCCGGTGCGCGCCTTGACCGCGCTGCGGCCCGAACTGCTGCAGGTCGGCTGCTTCGACACCGCGTTCCACACGGCGCAGCCGGCGCTGGCGCAGGCGTTCGCGCTGCCGGAGGCGATCACGGAGCTGGGCATCCGCCGCTACGGGTTTCACGGGCTGTCCTACGAATACATCGCGGCCACGCTGCCACAGTGCGATCCGGCACTGGCCGGCGCGCGCGTGGTCGCCGCGCACCTGGGCAACGGTGCCAGCATGTGCGCGATGCAGGGCGGGCGCAGCATGGCCAGCACGATGGGCTTCACGGCGGTCGACGGCCTGCCGATGGGGACACGCTGCGGCGCGCTCGACCCGGGTGTGGTCATCTATCTGATCGAAGAACTGGGCATGACGGTGGAAAGCGTGCAGCGCATGATGTACAACGAATCGGGCTTGCTGGGCGTGTCCGGCGTGTCGTCGGATATGCGCGTGCTCGAAGCGAGCAGCGACCCGCGCGCGCAGCTGGCGATCGACTTGCTGGTGTACCGGATCGGCCGCGAACTGGGTTCGCTGGCCGCAAGCCTGGGCGGGCTGGATGCGCTGGTGTTCTCGGGCGGGATCGGCGAGAACAGCGCACGGCTGCGCGCCGCGGTATGCCGTGATGCGGCCTGGCTCGGCGTTCAACTCGACCCGGCCGCCAACGCGGCGCCGCTGGCCGGCCCGGTCCGTATCAGCCTGCCATCGAGCCGGGTCGCGGTCTGGCTGGTGCCCGCCAACGAAGAACTGATGATCGCGCGCCATGCACGTGATCTGCTCGATCCACCACTGCATGAATCTGGAGAACACCCATGAAAGTCATCCTGTCCGGCTTGCACGCCGATGCCAGCGAAAGCGCCATCATCGAGAGCTTTACCCCGTACTTTCACATCACGCAGGTGGACATGATCCGCGAAGGGTCGCCTGACAGCCCCTGGGCCGTGCTGCACATCGCGGATTCGTACGAGCATGCCTGGGCGGCCTGCAACAGCCTGCGCGGCGTCTTCCATCGGGGCAAGCGCCTGAGCGTCTACATCCCGACGCACCAACCCGACATCTATCACGAGTTCGCGCCGCACGAGCGCCTCGATATCGCTTGAGCGTGGCGCCGCGGCGCGGCATGCCACTGGCAGCCGGGCAGGCGCTGTAACAGCTTTGCCTGCAGCGCCGGGGCGGCGTCGCGCTCGACGCACAGCAATGCGCGCACGTTGCGCCCGCTAGGGCAGGCATCGATGCGCAGGAATCGCACCGCGTCCAGACCAGCGCGGATCACCGCCTCGCGCAAGCTCGTGGACGATGCCGTATCGACCTGCAGCCAGACAAGCATCGTGTGATCCGGGGCAGGGCTGTGAAGGGCGGGGTGTTTCATCGTGATTTCTCCTGCGGTTACCGTGACATCCGGCGTGGCAAACATTCCTGGCGACCTGGTTGCGCCTGTACGGCGAATGCGAACGGCGCCGCCTCCGGATACACCTCGTCATACAGCGCGCGCAGTTCGGCGGCGGCATCGGGGTCGCACGTGGCGGCGTCCGACACGCAGCGCCCGGGCCCGTAGTCGAGCGCGGCGGGCGCATGCAGGACGGTCGCGGCCAGCGTCGCATCCTGTACCCGCGCCACATGCGCCAGCACGGCGGCGCGCTCTTCGGGGCCGGGGGCGGCCGGACCGCTGACGGCGACGAACAGCACCCGCATGGCGGGGTTGAACGTGCGTGCGCCATTCAGGCGCGCCAGCAGCCGGTACTGCAGGTCGAGGTCGAGCGCGCCGCCGCGCACCGGCACCACCACCAGCCTGCTTTCCGCCAGCACGCAGCGGCAACCATCGGTGTCGCGCGTGCCGGCGTCGATCAGGATGTCGTCGAACAGCGGCCGCAGCGCCGTCAGGCGCATCTTGATTGCGCGGCTGCCCACCTGGTGCGTTTCGATCCACGGCTGCACGCGGGCCTCGTTGCGTTCACCGGACCAGTCGCTGTTGCCATTGCCGGCAGTGGTCATCAGGCACACGCGACGCCCGGCACGCGCGCGCAGCACCGCCAGATTGCGCGCGACGACCGTTCGCTCGGGGCTGTCGTGCTGGTTGACGATGGCGATGATCATGCAGGCCTCCAGGCTGGATTCGATACAGCCAGCGTAGCGCTGCGGCCGTAAAAACGGGACAAAAGAGGTGGGTGTGGCTGTCAATGCCGTGTAAACGTGGCCTGGCATGCGCGGCGCGCAGTCAGGCTGCGGCGTCGCGGAGGGCAGTGGCCATGTCGATGAAGGCGCGCAGCTTGGGCTGGCCTTGCGCCTTTGCGGCAAAGTACAGGAACAGGCCCGAGGTGGTCGGCACGAACGGTGCGAGAACCCGTTCGAGCTGGCCGCTGGCGAGGTCGTGCGCGATCTCGATGTCGGGCAGGTAGGCCAGGCCCAGGCCCTGGCGGGCGAAGTCGGCGATCAGGCCCGTGTCGTTGACGACCAGCGCGTGCCCCGTCTCGACATGGAATGCGCCGCCATCGCGCGTGAACTGCCAGCGCGCGAGCAACCGCGAGGTATGAAAGCGGTAGCGGATCGTCGCATGGCGCACGAGGTCTTCCGGTATGCGCGGCCGCCCGGCATCGGCAAAGTAGGCGGGGGCACCCGCGACCGACCAGCGCAGGTCGGGCGTCAGCCGCACCGCCACCATGCCTTGTGCGACCGACTGGCCGAGACGGATGCCCGCGTCATACCCCCGTTCCAGTAAATCGACCTCGCCATCGTCGAGCGAGATATCGAGTGCAACGTCGGGATGCGCGCGCCGGAACTGCGGCGCCAGTGTCCTGAGCACCAGCGCGCCCAGCGCGCGCGGGACGGTCAGCCGCAGGGTGCCGGCAGGACGGTCGCGCAAGCGCGCCAGGCTGGAGAAGGCATCGTCGATCTGGGACGTTGCGGCCAGCAGGTCGGCATACAGCGCGCTGCCCGTCTCGGTCAGCATGACCCGGCGCGTGTTGCGCGTCAGGAGAATGACGCCATGCTGCGCTTCGAGCAGTTTCACGGCCTTGCTGGCTGCGGCCGGCGTCACGCCGATGCGGATCGCGGCGGCAGTAAAACTCTTCATCTCGGCAACGGCGAGAAAAGTGCGGATGGCGTCCAGGGAAGTCGTTTTCATCGCGGCGATCATGAACTTGGAGTTGTTAGTCTATCGGTTAAACGTGTGTATCGCGACGTAATCAAGGCTGGCAGCATAGGGACTTCGATCAACTTGCAGGAGACACCATGACAATCCCGATGCCCGCCCCGGTCGCAGACTACTTCCGGCATGCGAATGCACACGATGCCGACGCGGTGGCCGCGTGCTTCAGTCAGGCCGCCGAGGTACGCGACGAGGGACACGTGTACCGTGGGCGCGACGCGATCCGCGCATGGAAGCGGGCAACCAGCGCCCGCTACGGTGCAACGGCGCACCCGCTAGCGTGTGAAACCACATCGTCCGGTTGTATCGTACAAGCCGAGGTCAGCGGAAACTTCCCCGGCAGCCCCGCGCGCATCGTGTTTGATTTCAGCGTGGATGGCCCGGCGATCAGGGCCTTGTCCATCAACGCGTAAGAGGACCGGCAGACCAGATCACCGCCATTCAAATAAGTTGCACGGCATTACTTGCAAGGTGCGCCAGGCTGCCGGTATAATGCGGCCTCTCGCAGCGATGCGAGACGACCGAATCTGGAGAGGTGGCAGAGTGGTCGAATGTACCTGACTCGAAATCAGGCGTACGCGCGAGCGTACCGTGGGTTCGAATCCCACCCTCTCCGCCAAGTAGCAAAAAAAAGCCACCGCAAGGTGGCTTTTTTCATTCTGGTCAGCCACAGCCGGGGTCAGGTCTGACATTCGGACACGACCTCAGCAACAGGCACGGGCAATAGTGCCTTGATCAGTCTTGGCATGGCCCGGTTCCAGCCAGTTCCGACTACATGACTGTCCAGATCGTGTCCGAATGTCAGACCTGACCCCGGCTTTGCTGTCGAGATCGTGTCCGAATGTCAGACCTGACCCCGGCTTTGGACCCCGGATTTGCGCGGATAATTCCAGGCGGCTACACAACGGGCCTGTACAGACATTGTCCGTACAATCGCCCGATTCAATGTGCTGGCTAACTTCATGTCGACAACTCACTGGTTTTTCCTGATCGGCATGCTGATGCTGGCGCGCGGCCTTGCGGCGTCCACCTTGGCACGCTTGCCCGTCACGTCCGCGATCATCTATCTGGGTGTCGGGCTGGTCCTCGGGCCGGCGGGCTTTCATGTCTTTTCGTTCGATCCCATCGGTCAGTCGCATTTGCTCGAAACGCTCACCGAGATCGCGGTGCTGGTCTCGCTGTTTTCGGCGGGCGTCAAGATGCCGGTGCCGATCCGCTGGCCGCGCTGGGTGCCGGCGCTGCGGCTCGCCTGGGTGTCGATGACGATCAGTGTCGCTCTCGTGGCCGCGTTCTCCTATTACGTGCTCGGGCTGCCTCTCGGTGCCGGCATCCTGCTGGGCGCCATCCTGGCGCCGACCGATCCGGTGCTGGCCACCGACGTCCAGGTCCGCCATCCGGACGACCGCGACGAATTGCGCTTCACGCTGACATGCGAAGCCGGCATGAACGACGGCTCGGCGTTTCCGTTCGTGATGCTGGGCCTCGGCTTGCTGGGCGTGCATGAACTCGGCGAATTCGGCCTGCGCTGGTTCGCGGTGGAAGTCATCTGGGCCACCTTTGGGGCGATCCTGATCGGCGCCCTTGGCGGTTACGCCGTCGGGCGCCTGGGCTGGATGCTGCGCGGGCGGGAACCAAAGCACGAGGTGCTGGACGACCTGGTTGGCCTGGGGCTGATTGCCGTCGTGTATGCGGTAACGGTGATGTGCCTGGCGTGGGGCTTCCTGGCCGTGTTTGCCGCAGGCGTCGCGTTGCGTCACACCGAGCTCAAGGCATCGGGCGCGCACAAGGATCGCCAGGGATTACTGGTGCCGGACGAGCCGCCCGCCAGTCCCGCAGCCGAAGCCCAGGCGCCGTTGTCGGTCAGTTCCGAATCGCTGGTGTTCAAGGAACACATCGAGCGCCTCTCCGAACTGACGCTGGTGCTGCTGCTGGGCGGCATGCTGGCAATCCAGACCTGGACCTGGCAGACGGTCCTGACGGCGCTGTTCCTGTTCGTTGTGGCGCGCCCGCTGAGCGTCTACCTGGGGCTGCTGGGCTGCGGACGCTCGCCGCGCGTGACGTCGATGATCGCCTGGTTCGGCGTGCGCGGCATTGGCTCGCTGTATTACCTGATGTATGCGATCAACCACGATCTGCCGGCGGGCCTGGCGCGCGAGCTCAGCCAGATCACCATTGCCGTGATCATGCTGTCGATCCTGGCCCACGGCCTGAGCGTCAAACCGATCATGGACCGCTTCTGGCGTCGGCGCAGGAACAATCCGGGCTGAACGCGCTGGCCTCAGCGCTTGCGCGCCTGCAGCCACACTGCGGCAATCCGCTCGACCTCTTCATACCCGGGCTCGCCGAGCTGCCCGCCGAAGATGTCGGGATCGAGTTCCTCATACGACCACGACGCGCACGCTGCATCCAGCCGCGCACGGACGCTCTCCAGGAAATGGTCATTGTCCCCCGAGAGCGCCACGCCGGTGTACAGCAGCAACCGCCCGCCGGGACGCAACCGTGTCAGGCCATCTTCGACAATGCGCCGCGACAGTTCGGCACCCCGCTCGCCGCCGCCGTGGCGGTAGCGCCGCGCATCGGGATCGACGACGAACGGCGGATTCGACACGATCAGGTCGACCTCGCCCGCGACACCGGCAAACAGGTCGCTTTCGCAGGCCGTGAATCTGGTCACGCCGTTCAATGCTGCATTCACCCGGGCCAGCGCCAGCGCGGCCGTGTTCACATCGGCGCCGATCAC
The DNA here is from genome assembly GCF_059686035.1 of Telluria sp. ZT3P26. Classification (NCBI taxonomy): domain Bacteria; kingdom Pseudomonadati; phylum Pseudomonadota; class Betaproteobacteria; order Burkholderiales; family Oxalobacteraceae; genus Telluria; species Telluria sp. ZT3P26. The sequence goes on from NZ_JCASII010000005.1 coordinate 430,288, forward strand.
GTCGGCAGCCGGGAAGGCGCGCGCGACCGTCAGCGCGCCAGCGCCACCGCCGCAGCCGACATCGACCGCGCGCAGGGGCGCCGGCGCCGCGCCGTCTGCCACGAACGCGCGCCGCATCGCGCCGATGAAGCGGTAGGTGTCCGGCCCGAAGAACACCGCATCGTCGTGATGGGTGGGGAAGGCCGAATGAAACAGCAGCAGGTCGTCCAGCGTCGAGGCGCGCACGGTCGCGCGCAGCGCGTCGCCGGCGCCTTCCAGCACGCCGGCCGCAGCCATCAGTTCGAGCATGCCGGGGGGCAGTACTGCGGCCGAAAAGGGCCGGCTCCAGCCGAACACGTCGCGCAGGTCGCGCGCCTGTTCATTGCCGGGCCGGCCGTTGAGGCGCCGGTGCGTCGATGGTGTGACGGTCATGAAGCGGTAACCGGCCTGGCGCAGGGTCGTGCCGAGGGTGAGCAGGGCGTTGGCTTGGGATGGTGTCATGGCGCCAGCATCGCATGAATCCGGCGAAACGGGTGTACACCAACCGTGCCGTCTGCCGCTGAAATTTGATGCATTATGTGACAACTCGAACATACCGGATGATGGCGACCAACCATACTCGTCAACACAGTCGCGCAACGACATCGACAACGAGAGAGAGAACCCAAAAAATGAAAAGCTTTGACATGGACGACGTCCCGCGCGGGCGCATGGACCGCGAAATCGCCCGCGAACGCCGCGAGCGCGCGCTCAACGACGAGCAGCGCGCAGGCCTGGCGGCACCGGACGACCTGCGCGGCAAGGATGCACGCGAGCGCGCCGATACTTCCAACCTCAAGCGCAACAGCCGCTGATTCAACACTGAACGACAGGGAGAACGTATGCGTTGGGAAGGTGATCCGGAAAGTAATAATGTCGAAGACCGTCGGGGTGCCGGTGGTGGTGGCGGCGGTGGCGGCTTCGGGATTGGCGGGCGTTCGATCGGCATCGGCACGATCGTCATCGCCCTGGTGGGGTCCTACTTCCTGGGCGTCTCGCCCGCCACGATCCTGAGCCTGCTGTCGGGCGGCGGCGCGCCGCAGGTGCAGCAGTCGTCGCAGCCGCGCACGGCGCCGGTGGACGACCGCGAAAGCCAGTTCGTCAAGGTCACGCTGCGCTACACCGAAGATGCATGGACCCAGATATTCACCGAACAGAATGCGCAGTACCAGCCGGCGAAACTCGTGCTGTTCGACGGCCGCGTTAGCACCTCGTGCGGTCTCGGCCAGAGCGCAACCGGTCCGTTCTATTGCCCGGCCGATGCGTCGGTCTACATCGACCTCGACTTTTTCCGCACGATGCAGCAACGGCTCAATGCCGGCGGCGAATTTGCCCAGGCCTACGTGATCGCGCACGAAGTCGGTCACCACGTCCAGAATCTGCTCGGGATTTCCGACAAGGTGCATGCGGCCCAGCAGAACGCGTCGGAAAAGCAGGGCAATATCCTGTCGGTCAAGCTCGAGCTGCAAGCCGACTGCTTTGCCGGTGTCTGGGCCAAGCGCACTGACCAGCGTGCCAGGATCCTGGAGCAGGGCGACGTCGAGTCCGCCTTGAACGCGGCCAGTGCCATCGGCGATGATGCGCTGCAAAAGCAGTCGCGCGGCGTGGTGGTGCCGGATTCGTTCACGCACGGTACGTCGGCGCAGCGCGTGCGCTGGTTCGAGCGGGGCCTCGAGAGTGGCGAAGTGGCTTCTTGCAATACCTTTGACGCTAAAAGTCTGTAAAAGACGGCTAAAAGTTTCCTATTGGGTATAAAAGAGAAAAGTAATTCGCGGTTTGCATAAAAATACGCATGTTCGTTACCGTGCGTATATCGCAATTCTTGAAAATTTGACATAAGTTGATCTCAGCTCAGCACGCTACTCGATGCGTGCCGACGTCGCCTACTATCAATTGCCAGGGAGTGCTTATGCTTGCCATGAATTACCGAGGGCCATACCGCGTCCGCGCTGACCAGAAACCCGAACCCGTTATCGAGCACCCCGGCGACGCCATCGTGCGCGTCACCCGGGCCTGCATCTGCGGCTCCGATCTGCATCTGTACCACGGCCTCGTGCCCGATACGCGGGTCGGCCATACCTTTGGCCACGAATTCATCGGCATCGTCGAAGAAATCGGTTCCGACGTCCACAAGCTCAAAGTGGGCGACAAGGTGCTGGTGCCGTTCAACGTTTTTTGCGGTTCCTGCTTCTTTTGCCAGAACGAGCTGTACGGCAACTGCAACAACACGAATGCGCAATCGACGGCGGTCGGGGCCATCTATGGCTATTCGCACACGGCCGGTGGCTACGATGGTGGCCAGGCAGAATACGTGCGCGTGCCGATGGCCGATGTCGGCCCGATGATCATCCCGGACGACATCCACGACGACGATGCGGTGCTGCTCACCGACGCGCTGCCGACCGGTTACCAGGCCGCCGAAATGGGCGACATCAAGGAAGGCGATACGGTCGTCGTGTTTGGCGCGGGTCCGGTCGGCATCTTTGCCGCCAAATCGGCCTGGCTGATGGGCGCCGGGCGCGTGATCGTCGTCGACGAGATCGAATACCGCCTCGAATTCGTCAAGAACTATGCGCAGTGCGAAGTGGTGAACTTCAAGGAAGTGCGCGACATGGCGCTGCATATCAAGAAGATGACCGACTGGATGGGCGCCGACGTCTGCATCGACGCGGTCGGCTGCGAAGCGGCGGGCAACACGATGCAGACGATCACGGGTGTCTACACGATGATGCAGGCTGGCGCTGCCACCGTGCTGCACTGGTGCATCAACTCGGTGCGCAAGGGCGGCAATGTGTCGATCGTCGGCGTGTATGGCCCGACATTCAACGCGGTCCCGATCGGCAATGCGCTGAACAAGGGTCTGACGCTGCGCATGAACCAAGCGAGCGTGCGCCGCCATCTGCCCCGATTGATCGAGCACATCCGCGCCGGCCGCATCGATCCGAAAGCGATCATCACGCACCGCGTCCCGCTGGAAGAAGTATCGGACGCGTACCACATTTTCTCGAGCAAACTCGACAACTGCATCAAGACGGTCCTGATTCCGCCGCGCGCGAACGAAGTGCGCGCCGTCAAGGCCAGCATCGCAGCCTGACCGACATGCCGATCACCACGAGGACACATCATGCAGACACGTAACGACATCGTCACCGCCAACAACCAGCACGACGGCCAGCACGCACCGGGCGAACACGACAACGACGGCCACGTCGGCCACGTCCACGGCGCGATCGCGCCACGCCGGCCGACCCGCGCGCAACTGGCGCACATCCAGGGCTGGGGCGCCGACCTCGACCGCAAGGACCGGCCCGGCGTGCCGATGGAACGCACGCCGCCGCGTTTCATCAACGTCCCGGACGGCGATCCCGCACCGCAGGAAGAGCGCGTCGAGGTGCTGGTTTCCACCGAGCGCCCCGGCCGCACGCCCCTGTTCGGCACGGTGCAGCCGCCATCCGGCCTGTCCGGCCTGATCCGGCGCCAGGCCTTCAGGCTGACCGAGAATGACGTGCGCCACTGGTTGCTGTTGCTGCTGGCCGACCGCGTCAACATGGTCGAGGGCATCGGCCAGGACCTGGCGGGCGGCAAGATCCCGAACGTGCTGGCGGAAATGGGCATCAGGGCCGAGTTGCAGCACAACAAGGCGGGCCTGGCGAAGAAGGTCGCGCTCGGCGTGGCCGTCGTTGGCACGGCGGTGTATCTGATGAAGCGCCGTAGGTAAAGGACATTGTTCTCAAGCAAATACTCGTTTATTTGCGCGTCCATCATGGTCGATGACCGGTGCCACCTGGCCCGGCTTACCGGATGGAGCCGAGATGATTCCTCAACCGTTTTTCAGGGCAGTCGTGCTGGCTGCCGCGATCCTGCTGGCGCCTGGCGTTCCTGCCGCGCCGATGATGGGGGCGCCTGCCAAGCTCGACAGCAAGGCGCAGGCGTTGGTGCTGGAGCAGCTCGCTGCGCGCCGGCCGGCAATCGGCCTCGATGCCGACCACAGCTACCGTGTTGTTGCGCAGCACCCGGGCGTGCAGGGCACGCATGTGATGCGCGTGGCGCACCTGTACAAGGGCGTGCGTATCTTCGGCGCCGAATCCGTGCTCGTGCTCGATGCACGCCAGCAGATCGTGTCCGAAAGCGCCTCGCCCCGCCGCCTGGACCTGGGGCGCGGCGCGGTCGGTGCGATGGCGCCCGCTGCCTCGGGTTTCGACACCACGCCCGTCATCAAGCGCAAGGCCGCCGTCAGCGCTGCCCTCAAGGGTAGCCCGCCCGGCACCGTCAATGTCAAGCTCCCCACCGCCGAACTGGTGATCTATCCCGTGATGCGCGACGAACGTGCGCCGGGCGCCGTTGCCAAGCCCGACAGCGAACTGAACGCGGTCGACGTGGTCGAGACGGTCGACCACTACGTGCTGGCCTGGCATGTACGCGTGCGGCTGCGCAGCGGCGAGCAGCCGATCTTCTACGATGCCATCGTCGATGCGCGCACGGCCGCCATCATCGAGCGCTGGAACATGCTGCAGACGGTGGAAGGCATCGGTCTGAGCCAGTACAACGGCAGCGTTCCGCTCAGCACGACGCTGGCCGGCAATGTGTACCAGCTGCTCGACCCGCTGCGCGGCAAGGGCGGCTCGTTCGGCGCGATGGCCATCACCAATGCCAACCACGCCACCTCGAGCGGGCGCGTGTACAGCAACGGCACCAACACCTGGGGCGACGGCAAGCAGTTCGTCGAGGGCACCAGCACGACAGGCGCCAACGGCCAGACCGCGGCCGTCAATGCCATGTGGGGCTTGATGAACACCTACGACCTGCACCAGAACGTACTCGGCTGGCGCGCGCTCGACGGCCAGGATACCGCCACCCACATCGCGGTCCACGTCAACCGCGGCTACGACAATGCGTATTACAGCGATACCTGCCGCTGCATGTTCATTGGCGACGGCACGTTCTTCACGAACCTGGGCGCGATCGACGTGGTCGGCCACGAAATGGGCCATGGCATCACGGCCGCCACGTCGAATCTCGTCTACAAGGGCGAATCGGGCGGGCTGAACGAGTCGAGTTCGGACATCGCGGGCGAGGTTGTCGAAGCGTATGCGCGCGCCGGCGGCACCGGGGACGTCGTGCCCGGGCTGGGCAACGACTGGATGCTGGGCCGCGAGATCGCCCGTGATGGCAAGCCGCTGCGCTGGATGATCAAGCCGAGCAAGGATGGCAGCAGCCCCGATGCCTGGAGCACGGGTCTCAAGCGCCTGGACGTGCACTACAGCAGCGGCCCCAACAACCGGATGTTCTATTTCCTGGCGCGGGGTTCGGATGCCGACAGGACGGGCGACGCGTGGAGCGGCTACCTGACCCGGCAGCCAGCGGCCATGACGGGCATCGGCATCGACAAGGCGTTTCGCATCTGGTTCCGTGCCAACACGACCAAGTTCACGGCCAGCACCAATTACGCCGATGCGCGGGCGAAGATGATCGAGTCGGCGGGGGAGTTGTACGGCGCGGGAAGCCGCGAAGTGGTCGCGGTCACGCGCGCCTATGCCGCCATCAATGTCGGGGCCGACATCGATGAACCGGCGACCGACCCGGGCTCCGGGTCAGCCGCCGCTGCGGTTACTGATCGCTCATCAGTGGAAACGGATTGATGGGCGTGCCTTTCCACCATTGCTTCTCGGCCGTCAGGGCAACGACGGCAAAGTGCAGGTGCGGTGCGTTCGGGTCGGAATTGCCGGTCACGCCGACATACCCGATGACCGTGCCGCGCTTGACGTCCATGCCTTCGGCGATGCCGTCGGCGTAGCGGTCCAGGTGGGCGTAGTAATACGCAAATTGCTCGCTCGGGTCGAACTGGTACACGGTCAGGCCGCCCGGTTTGCTCTGGAACAGCTTGACGACCTTGCCGTCGGCGACAGCAATGACCGGGGTGCCGGTCGGGGCCATGATGTCGAGCGCCTCGTGCTGGCGCTGCTCGCCGCGCGGCTGGTAGAAGGTATCGGTCAGCTGGGCCGACTTGATGCCCTGTACTGGCACCAGCAGCTTGCCCGGCATCGTCGCTGGCGTCGCTGCACCGGCAGCCGCAGTGCCCTCAGGCGTGGGGCGCAGCGGCAGGTCGGCATCTTCCAGGTTCGGCGTCACCACCGGCGCCGGCGGCAACTGGTCATCGATCTGCGATGCGGGGATGCCGGGCGCTGCAGGCGTGGCAGCGGTGACCGCCGGTGCCGGCGTTTCCGGCACGTCCTGCAGCGCGACGAACAGGATCGCGGCGCCCACCAGGGCGCCGATGACAAACGTGATCAACCATTTCATCTTGTTCTCCGTGCGGCGCCACCGGCGCCGCGTGTGTGCCTGGGATGTGCGTTATTTCTGCAGGACTACTTCGGTGCCGGCCGTGACGGCAGCGCCCACTTCAGCGGCGCTCCAGTTCGTCAAGCGGATGCAGCCATGCGACTCGGTCTTGCCAACGTGGCCCGGCACCGGGGTGCCGTGGATGCCGTAGTGCGGCTTGGACAGGTCGATCCACATCACGCCGACCGGATTGTTCGGACCCGGCTTGACCGGCGTTGCCTTGTCGCCCGGCTTGGCATCCCAGAACAGTTTCGGGTTGTAGTTGTAGACCGGATTGGCGTGCACGCCCTCGATTTTCCAGGTGCCGATCGGCAGCGGATCGCGGCTGCTGCCGGTCGAGGCCGGATACTGCGCAAGCAGGCGGCCCGATGCATCATACAGTTGCAGTGTCTTGGCGCCATCGCGCACGACGACCTTGGTTGCCTGCGCCAGCGGCTCCTTGCCGCTCACGTTCGGCACCATGATGCGCTCGCCGGCGCGGGCGAACGTCTTGCCCGGATTCAGGCGCTGCAGCAGGGCCGGGCTGGCGTGGAATTTTTCGCCCAGGCCTTCGAGCACGTTGGCATAGCCCAGAGTGTCGAGCTTGGCCTTTTCCATCATCGTGTCAGGGATCGGCTGGAACGGGCCTTCAACGTCTTCGGCGATCAGCGCGTACTCGGCCAGCGTCGGGGTCGTGTCAACGGCCAGCGCATTCCAGGTCGCGTCGTCGAGCTTGCCGGTGACCGGCAGCTTGCGCAAGGTCTGGAAGGTGTTCAGGGCCTGGCGCAGGTTCGAGCCGTAGGCGCCGTCCAGTTCGCCTGGCGACAGGTAAATACGTTCCAGCAGTACCTGGGCGCGCAGCAGTTTTTCGAATTCGGCCTGTTCGGCGATCGCGGGATCCTGCACGGCGCCAGGCGCAGCGGTGACCGCCGTCGACGTCGTCGTGTTCTGGGCTGTCGTTGCCGGTTGGGCGGCAGGCGGCAGCGGAGCAGGCTGTTGCGCGATGGCGTGGGTCAGCGTGCCTCCAAGGGCGGCGATCAGGGTCAGGGCGGTCATCTTGTTCATGCGGTCTCCGGGTTTGCTTCTGGAAAACTATAGACTAGTGCTCTGCAGGGCGCGGGTCTGTGCGTCAGCGTACTCACAGTCGGTCAACTGTTTCATTGAGGCTACAATTGCATCATGGATAACCCTGTTTATACCGTCACCGTCATGCCGCTCGGCGCCAGTGTCGCTGTGGACGCGTCCACCACGCTGCTGCATGCCCTCGACGCTGCTGGCATCGCCATCCCCAGTTCGTGCCGCAACGGTACTTGCCGCACCTGTCTGTGCCGCCTGCGCGACGGCGCGGTGGCGTACACGATCGACTGGCCCGGACTGTCGCCCGATGAACGGCGTGACGGCGACATCCTGCCCTGCGTGGCGCTGGCGCGCAGCGACCTTGTGCTGGATGTCCCGCTGGCACGGCGTGCCGCTCCCTGACGGCGATAGCATGGTGGTACTATCCGCATGATGCCCGACACGCTGTCCGGCACGTTCTCATGACATCCGCAGCAATCACCAGGAATGGAGCAACACCATGAGCAAAAGTCAGGATGCAAAGAAGACGACCAAGAAAGAACCGGCCAAGACGATGAAGGAAAAGAAGGAAGCCAAGAAGGTCAAGAAAGAAGAAAAGTCGCGCCAGCAGTAATGATGTAGCGCCAGCTGTACCCTGTTTTACCGCGTCGCCTCCCGGCGACGCGCGTCGCGCCGGTTACGGCCTGGCCGCCGGCAGACCCAGCGCGCCCTCGATCACCCCCAGCACGGTCGGCCACGCCGGCGAACCCGTTGCCACCTCATCGTAATGACTTGCCTGCGGCAGGATCACCACCTCAGCCATATCCCCGGATTGTTTCGCCCGAGCCGCATAGTCATGCGCCACGCGCGGTGGCGAAATCGTGTCGAGCGCCCCGGTCACCAGCCACGTGCGGCTGCCATTGGGCATCAGGTCAGCGGCATTGGTGTCGATCAGCACGTCCGGCCGCGTGGCGCTGGGCTCCCCGGCCAGCTGGGCAAGATCGCGATCGCAGCTCGACTTGATCAATGCTGCTTCGTGGCGCAGGTCGGCCAGGCCGCCCAGGCTCACGATCCGGTTGACCGGGAGCGGGTTGGCATGGTGCAGCGGGCTGCCGGCAGGAATGCGCGCGCGGCCCGCGATCCATTGCACCAGCTGGCCACCGGCCGAGTGGCCCACTGCGACGACGCGGTCGAGGTCGAGCTTGTGCGCGGGCGCGTGCTGCGCCAGCAGGTCGAGCGCGGCGTGCATGTCGAGATACATGCCGGGATAGCCGCCGCCCGGTTCGTCGATACGCCGATATTCGACGTTCCAGACCGCGATGCCGCGCGCGGCCAGCGCCCCGGCCATATCGCCAAACTGGGTAATGCCGCCGAACTTGCTGTTCCAGCAGCCGCCGTGCACCAGCACCGCGACCGGGAACGGGCCGGCGCCCGCGGGCACGAACAGTTCGGCGTATTGGGACGGGGCGGGGCCATAGGCCAGCCTGGTAGTCGGAGCAGGGCCGCGCAGGGCCAGGTAGTCGTCGAGTTTCATCGGGGCGGCGTGGGCGCTTGAAGTCGCGCCAAGCACAAGGGCAAGCAGCAGGCTGGGAAGGCGCATGGGAGGCGGCGAGGATGGTGAAAACATCACTATAGCCGAGTCGCCAGAGGGTGGCACCTGCCGCAGTGATGGCAGCACGTTGCGAGGCAATCGTACGGCCCCGGCATGCCGCCCATGCTAGTCTGCCATCATCCCATCACTTACCGAAAGGCGACCATGAATCAAGTCCATGCCAACGACGCCTCGCGCGAACCGCTCAGCCGCCATGCGCACACGACGCCCGATCCGGATGCACCAAACGATCCGCTGGCGCCGCCTGCGCAGCCGCCAGTGCCGGATGACGTCCCCGATCCGGTGAATGCACCGGTCGAAGAGCCGAGCATGCCCGAACCGCCTATCCGGGCACATTAATTACTACATTTGCGTGAATCAGGCGCCGGATTCCTGGCGCTTGTCTTGCTGGCCTTCCTTATCTTCCTGCTTGTCGTCGGCGCCCGCTGGTGGCAGTGCCGGGATTTCGCGGATCATCTGTTCGGTGTCGTGCTGGCCGGGCGAGCGTTCGCCGCTGCCGATGTCGGCTTCGTCGAAGATGGCGCGGCTCTTGTTCTCGGGATCCACCGGGGGTGTTGTGTCGGTCATGCTGTGCTCCAATAGCGTTGTCAATGTTGTACGATCCTAACAGCCCTCGTGCTGTCATGTCGCGCGCCAGACCTTGCCGACAACTGTTGCTTTTTCGTCCGCGCAGGGGTGTGTGTGCTGTCTGTCACTGAACCGCAACAAAGCGGTTTCTATAATGTCAGTGACATGCAAAACAGGAGGCGATCATGGGTTCGACGTTGTACAACAAGATTTATCTGGGCCGCAGCCCGTTGCTGGCGTCGCGCAGCGTGCAGCTCGCGCTCGTGCTTGGCGTGCTGGCCGGTGTCGGCCTGGGCTGGCTCGTGCTGCGTTCGCTGCGCTGAAGGTTGCCCCGGCGCGCTGCGACGCGTACCATGCGCCCTTTGGTCAACGAAACGCGGTAATGAAAAACGAAAAGCTCACGACGGACGAATACGACGCACTCGAGATGGTGCGGCGCGGCGGTAAACAAGAGATGGCCAGTGCCTGTGTCGGGCGCAATTCGAAGCGCCTGTGTGGCATCAAGCTGATGTCCTACGGTCGTGACAAGCGGCTGACGCTGACCGACAAGGGTGAAGAAGTGCTGTTCCTGCGCCGCTGCGTGACGGGCTTGCGCGCGCTGGCTGCTGATCCGCAGGTCGCGCTCGACGAGGACGTGCTGCGTTTCCTGAACCGCAAGTCGCACATCGTGCCGCTCGACGGTGGCGGGCATGGCCTGAGCGACAAGGGTCGCGAGTCGCTGGCCGACATCGCCCTGAACGAAGAGCGCCGCTGATCACGCTGGCGGTCCGTTGCACGCGACCGCCTTGCCACCTGCCGGTGATACCGGCAGCGTGCCTGCTGCCTCGCGCCCGTTCAGTGCGCGCGGCGGCGCGCCGGATACACCAGCACCCGCACCGCAACTTCAGCTGGCACATTCATCGTGGCCAGGAATTCCGCCGCGCGCTGCAGGCCCAGGGTCGGAATCGACGCAATCGCCTGGTTGACCAGATCGGACGTGCGGCCATCGACGCGCTGGTGGCGGGTCGTGGTCGTGTTGGCTTTGACGGCCATATCAGGCATGTCATTCATGTTCATTATCGTGTCCAGGTCTCGGGGTTGCCATCGGCCCGGCAATTGTACGACCAATAATGTTTATTTAGCTATACAAATGTTTTGCCGGCCATGTAATGACATGGCTTTCTACCAACAGGCGTGGTGAGTCTGCAACTGGCGGTGTGTCAGGCCGGCAGCGTTTCGGGCGCCGGGGCGGGCATCGGCAGGCAGCGTCCCTCGATCAGCAGCGCTTCAAAGTCGGCAGCGGGCAGGGGTTTGCTGAAGTAATAGCCCTGCATTTCATCGCAGCAGTGGCTGCGCAAGTAGTCGAGTTGCGCGAGGGTTTCGACGCCTTCGGCAATGACCGCCAGCTTCAGGTTGTGCGCCAGCGCGATAATCGACGACACGATCGCGGCGTCATTGGCGTCGTGCGTGATGTCGGCCACGAACGAGCGGTCGATCTTCAGCACGTCGATCGGGAAGCGCGACAGGTACGAGAAGCTCGAATACCCGGTGCCGAAGTCGTCGATGGACAGATTGATGCCAAGTGCCTTCATCCGGTGCAGCAACTCCACCGCCGGCGTGACGTCGCTCATGAACAGGCTTTCGGTCAGCTCGATCTCGAGGCAGGCCGCGTCGAGCCCCGTCTCTTCCAGCGTTGCTTCCAGGCTGGCCATCAGGTCGGCCGCGCCGAACTGGCGCGCCGACAGGTTCACCGCCACCCGCAGGCGCGGGTAGCCGGCCAGCTGCCAGGCCTTGTTCTGGGCACACGCCGTGCGCATCACCCAGGCGCCGATGGGCACGATCAGGCCCGTTTCTTCGGCCACGCCGACGAAGCGGCCCGGCGGGACCATGCCCAGTTCAGGGTGGTTCCAGCGGATCAGCGCTTCCATGCCGACGATCTGGCCGGTTTTCATGTCGACCTGCGGCTGGTAATGCAGCACGAATTCGTCACGCTCGAGCGCATTGCGCAGCGCGCCTTCGATGCGCACGCGTTCCATCGCCTCGTCATTCATGCTCGGCGTGAAGAACTGGAAGTTGTTGCGCCCCAGCTTCTTGGCGCGGTACATGGCGATGTCCGCGTGCTCGATCAGGTTTTCGCTGAGCGTGCCTTCGGTCGGGAACACGGCCACGCCCACGGAGCAGGTGACGAAGAATTCCTTGTTCCCCAGCATGACGGGCTGGGCCACCGCATCCATGATCCGCTGCACGACGGCCGGGCACAGGGGCTCGTCGGCATGCTCATTGAGGATCACGACGAATTCGTCGCCCGACAGGCGCGCCACGGTATCGGCATCGCGCAGCGCCGTGCGCAGGCGCGCCGCGACGGTCACCAGCAGCACGTCGCCGGCCTTGTGCCCCATGCTGTCGTTGACGAACTTGAAGCGGTCCAGGTCGATCAGCATGACCCACACCGGCCGGTTGCTGCGGCTGGCAAATGCAATCGACTGGCCCAGGCGGTCCTGCAGCAGCGAACGGTTCGGCAGGCCGGTGAGCACGTCGTGCTGGGCCACGTGGTGCACGCGCTGCTCGGTCAGCTTGCGCTCGGTGATGTCGCTGCCGGTACCGCGGTAGCCGCTGAGCTCGCCCGACTCGTCGAACACGGGCTCGCCGTTGACGCAGAACCAGCGCGCGTTGCCGTCGTCGTCGACGACCTGGTACTCGAGGTTGTTGAACGCTTCACGCGCCTGCATCTTGGCCAGGTGCGTGCGGCCGCTGTCGCTGTCGAGCAGGCCCGGCACGTATTCCCAGCGGGTCTTGCCGATCAGTCCTTCGACGGCGACGCCCGACTTTTCGGTGAAGCCGCCGGTGATCATCGTGAAGCGCAGCTCGGCATCCTGTTCCCAGTACCAGTCGGACGACATCGAGACCAGCTGGCGGAAGCGCTGTTCGCTGTGCAGCAGCGCTTTTTCGGCGCGTTTGCGCGCAGCCATGTCGTCGATCAGCTGGCGATTGCTGCGGCGCAGCTCCGACGTGCGCTGGCGCACCAGTTGCTGGACCTTGCGCGCCCGCTCGCCGGCCGACTGCACGAACGCGGCGCCCATCAGCGTGACGAGAATGCCGCCAATGAGCAGCGACAGCGAGGCAAGATGGTCGGCCAGGAACGGGCGCTCCGCTGCGGCGACCTCGACCCGCCAGGCCCGCCCGCCCGCGTGCAGCACCGTGCCGTGCATGCCGTGGTCGGGGCGCAGCCAGCCGGCAAATTCGCGGCGCGATGCGCTCGACGTCGGGCCGCTCGAGAACAGCAGGGTCGCCGGGTCGGCCAGCTCGCTCGCATACACCGAAACGAAGATGTCGCCGCCACCGAGCAGGCCAGCGGCCGCGAGCGACTCGCGCACCAGTTCCTTGCCCCGGATGACGACGGCCGTGTTGCCGCGCATAACGCCATCCTTGTCGAACACGGGCTGCACCAGGTCGAAGCTGGCCTGGCTTGCGGGCGCCTGCGCCAGCGCGAACAGGCCGCTGGCGGCCGGCTGGCCGGTGCTGCGCGCCAGCTCGAGCGCGCCCATCACGGCGCCGTTATGGGACAGATTCAGGCCAAAAGCCGCTTCGTTGCCGGCCATCGGCTCGACGTATTCGATCACATGGTAGCGGCTGCGCAGGGGCGCGGGCACCACGCCGGCCGGGGTCATCTCGGTGAGGATCGTGCCGGGACGCACGCGCTGCAGCTCGGCTTCGATGGCAGCGCGCTCCTGCCCCGGTACCACCCGATGAAAATTGAATGCCTGCACGAAGCGGTGGCGCTCCAGCAGCGCCGACGTGAAATCGGCAAAGCGTTCGCGGCTGACCGGTTCGCCCCTGGAAAACAGCTGGTTGGTCACGGCCAGCACTTCGAACGCCTGGCCCATGCCCTGGCGCACCGCCGCCACGCGCTCGTCGGCGCGCTGGCCGAACGACAGCGCCATATTGTCGTATTCGAGGTGGCTGACGCCAATGAACAGGCCGAAGGAAGCGGCCAGGCCGCCCCCGAGGGTGAGGGCCGCCGCGAGAGTCAGCGAACGATGCAGTCGGCGCGGCATGGTGTCGAAAGGTCCAGGCAAATCCGTACAAATCAGTCAGGGGTGCGCGTGGCAGGTGTGCTTGCCAGCGGGCATTAATGCGCGCCAGTGTGTCACACAAGGGGCCGGCGCCGCAAACTTATCGTATTGTGAAGGACAACCTGCCCGTCGTGGGTAAAACCGTCCTAGCCACGACGCCGCGCCAGCCAGGCCACCACGCCACTTGCCAGCAGCCTGTTGCACCAGCCGAAGCCGATGCCATGACCAGCCCGGTCGCGCCGTACGAGCCGTAGTAGCAGGCGTTCTGCGCGCGCCGATGGTGTGGACGGGCGCACGGCGAACAGGATCCGGTTGTTGCCGGCAATGTGCCGGAACCAGATCAGGCGGCCGTCAAAGGCATCCCGTAACCGTTGTAAGAAAGACACATATTCGGGATCGTACGTGAATATATTGGCAACCAGCGTGCCGCCGGGCCGCAGCGCGCGGCGGCAGGCCGCGTAGAACGCGCGGCTGGCCAGCGCCGGTGGCAGGCCGTCCCGGTCGAAGCCATCTACCAGCAGCACGTCGGCGTCCCCGGGCGTGCGCGCCAGGTAGTCGGCCGCGTCGCCATGCAGCACCCGCAGGCGCGCATCGTCCGGGGGCAGGCAGAACAGGTCGCGCAGCGCGATCACGTCGGCGCGGATTTCGAGCACGGTGATGCGGGCGTCGGGAAAGTGGCGGTAGCAGAACTTGGCGAGCGAGCCGCCGCCCAGGCCGACCATGACGATGTGGCGTGGGCGCGGCGCGAACAGCGCAAAACACATCATGGCGCGGGTGTAATCGAGGACGAGGGCGTCGGGCTGCGCCAGCAGCATCTCGCTTTGCACGTCGCCCGGCCTGAAGCAGAGCGTGCGGCGCATTCCGTCGCTGATCACCAGCGGCGCCGTCGTTGCAGGAGAGTCGGGAAGATCGGAGGGCGCGGGCATGGCGCGAGTATACGTCGCCATGCCAGCGCCCGGGGAGGGGTTACGCGGCGCTGCCCATCAGCGGGACCACGCCGAACACCAGCGCTGCGACCAGCATCACGAGCGCAGCCGAGATCGACCAGATCAGCGTGAAGCGCTGGTGGTCGCCAAACTCCACCTTGCACATGCCGACCAGCAGATAGGTCGAGGCGACCAGTGGGCTGAGCAGGTGGACCGGCTGGCCGATCACCGAGGCGCGGCCGATTTCTGCCGCCGTGATGCCATACACTTCGGCCGCCTTGGCCAGCACCGGCACGATGCCGAAGTAGAACGCGTCGTTCGAGATGAAGAACGTGAACGGGATGCTGAGCAGACCCGTGACAACCGCCAGGTACGGCCCCATCCAGTCTGGCACGCCCGCGATGACGGACAACGCAATGGCATCGACCATCTTGGTGCCTTGCAGGATGCCGACGAAGATACCGGCTGCGAAGATCAGCGATACCACCGGGACCACGTTCGCGGCATGGTGCGCAATGCGCTCCTTCTGCTCTTCGAGGCCCGGGTAGTTGATCATGATCGCGACGGCGAAGAAGATCATGAACAGCACCGGCAGTGGCAGCACGCCCTTGATCAGGAACCCCATCAGCAGGGTGGTCATCACCAGGTTCACCCAGATCAGCTTGGGACGCTTGATCGCGGCGTTCGAGACGTCATCGTCATTGCCACCACCATGACCACCACCACCGCCAGCGGCCAGCGCCGGTTCCGCCGACGGCGTCACCGTCGATTCGACCCGGCCACCCGCCAGCTGGTGCACATTGCCATCGTAGGCGGATGCAGCGGCGCTCGGGCTCCAGTGGCCGGTGGTGCCATTCATTTCGGCGGCGGCCACGGCTGGCTGCAGCACGGCGACGTTCTGCGCCGCCCTGGCAGCTTGTTCCGCTTTTTCAGCCTGCGTCGGCAGCGTCATGATGCCCAGGCGCTTGCGCTCCTTCATGCCCAGCACGCAGGCCACGAACACGACCCAAAGGGAGGTGACGGCCATCGGCAGGATCATCGGCACGAAGATGTCGCTGACGTCCACGCCCAGGGCAGTGGCGGCGCGCGCCGTCGGGCCGCCCCACGGCAGGATGTTGAAGACGCCGCCGGCCAGCATGATGACGCAGGCCAGCACCAGGCGGCTCATGCCGAGCCGCACATACAGCGGCAGCATGGCGGCAACGGTGATCATGTAGGTGGTGGCGCCGTCGCCGTCGAGCGAGATGAACATCGCCAGCACGGCGGTGCCGACGACGATCTTGAACGGGTCACCGCCGACGAGCTTCAGGATCAGGCGCACGACCGGATCGAACAGCCCCGAATCGATCATGATGCCGAAGTACAGGATGGCGAACATCAGCATGACGCCGGTCGGGGCCAGGTTGCGGATCCCGTCGAGCATCATCGGGCCGAGCTGCGGGCCGAAGCCGCCGATCACGCCGAACCCGATCGGCACGACGATCAGGGCCACGAGTGCCGGGAGGCGTTTGGTCATGATCAGGTACATGAACACGACGACCATGGAATACGCCAGGATGGTCAACATCATCATCATTCTCCTTGCCGGTGCGCTTGTCGCACGCGGTGTGTGGGCCGCTGGGGCCCGTGGTGTTGGTGCAGGTGGCGCGTGGTGTTGTGGTGCACAGCTGCTTCATGCAGGCCGGTGCACGGTTGATCGCGCGCCGTGTTGTCAGGCGCGGTTCAGACGGGGGGAGGCGCGGCCAAGGCGGCGGGCGCGGGGGCAGGAAGGTACATGGTGTCTCCGATCGTTGTCGTTGGTGTGCTGCTGTTTGCACCAACTATAGGCGTGCGTGCCTTTCAATTGGCTTTCAATGCACTTGATGCCTCAACGATCGCCGGTGCCGGGAATATCACGCGCACGCTAAGGCCCGGGCCCTGCCCGGATTCGCCCAGCGTGATGCTGGCACCATGCAGGGTGGCGATGTCCCGCACGATCGCCAGTCCGAGTCCGGTGCCACCCGGATTGGCTTCGAGCGTGGCCTGGGCGCGGTAGAACGGCATGAACACTTTGTCCAGGTCACCCGCCGCGATGCCCGGCCCGCTGTCGCTGACGGCGAGCAGCACCTCGTTGCCAGCGCGCGCGACCTGCAGCAGCACGCTGCCACCGGCGGGCGTGTAGCGGATCGCGTTGTCGACCAGGTTCGACACCATTTCATGCAGCAGCAGCGCCTGGCCCGGCACCGTGGTCTGATCGTCGGCATCCGCTTCGAGCGCCAGGTCGATCCCTTTCTGCACGGCCGGCAGCGCCAGTTCCAGCCCGACCTGGCGCGCCACTTCGGCCAGTGAGACCGGCGTATCGGGCACGCTGCCGCCGCCATGCTCGATGCGCGCGAGCGTCAGCAGGCGGTTGGCCAGGTGGATCGCGCCGTCGGTGGTGCCGGCAATCGAGCCGACAATGGCGCGCATGGCGGCCGGATCGTTTTCGCGCAGGGCCAGTTCGGCCTGCGTCTTGAGCACCGCCAGCGGGGTGCGCAACTGGTGCGAGGCGTCGGCGATGAAGCGGCGCTGGCTGGCGATCAGGTCCTGCGTACGCGCCATCGCGCCGTTCATCGCCGCCACCAGCGGCCGCACTTCCTTGTGCACGAGCGCCGGGTCGATGTTCGACAGGTCGGACAGCGCCCGTGTTTCGACCTCGTTCTTCAGCAGCATCAGGGGCCGCAGCACCAGGCGCACGGCGAACCACACCATCGCCGCCACCGCCAGCACCAGCAAGGCCTGGCGTAGCAGGGTGCTGAGCAGGATGTCGCGCGACAGCGCCTGGCGCGCGTCGAGGGTTTCACCGACCTGGATCAGCGCGATGCCGCGCATCGAATCGTCGTAGACCGGTTGCAGCAGCGCCGCGATGCGCACCCGTTCCCCGTTGTAGGTGGCGTGATAGAACCGCACCAGCGCCGGATACAGGTCGGTGCGCGGCACGTTCTTCGGCACCGGCGGCAGGTCGTCGTAGCCCGACACGGTTTCGCCCTGCAGGCCCGTGACCTTGTAATAGATGCGGCCCAGCGTGTCGGTTTCAAAACTGTCGAGCGCCACGTAAGGGACGTTGGCGACGACCTTGCCGTCCTGGACCGAGACCCGCTCGGCCAGCGCGCGCGTGGACGAGAGCAGCGAGCGGTCGTAGGCGACATCGGCCGCCTCGAGCGCATCGCGGTACAGCGAGACCGCATTGAGTGCAACAAGCAGCACCAGCGGCAGGATCAGCCAGCGCAGCAGCTGTCCGCGCAGGCTGCCCAGGGGGCGGCCGGCGGTGATCTGGAGCAGGGATGCGCGCAGGGTCATCGCGTGCGGCGTCTCAATCGGGCCGTTCCTGCATCAGGTAGCCGATGCCGCGCAGCGTGACGATCATCGCGCGCGCATCCGGAAACTTTTCGAGCTTCTTGCGGATGCGGTGGATATACAGCTCGATGGCGTCGAGGTTGACGTCGTCGGCCAGTGCGAACACTTCGTCGAACAGCTTTTCTTTCGACAGCGCGCGGCCCGGGCGCGCAATCAGCGCTTCCAGCACGGCGTGCTCGCGCGGCGTCAGTGCGAGCGCTTCGCCGCAGATGGTAAACATGCGCGAGACGGTGTCGAAGCGCAGGCCGCCGCATTCATGCACCAGCGCTTCGTTGCCGTTGCGGCGGCGCAGCAGCGCCTTGACGCGCGCTTCGAGTTCGGCCAGCTCGAACGGCTTGGGCAGGTAGTCGTCGGCGCCCAGGTTCAGGCCCTGCACGCGGTCTTCCAGGCCGCCGCGGGCAGTCAGGATCAGTATCGGCGTACCGCCACGCGCGCCGCCGCGCGCACGCAGGCGGCGCAGCACGTCCAGGCCGTCCATTTTGGGCAGCGTCAGGTCCAGGATCACCAGGGCGTAGTCCTGGGTGTGGAGCAGGGCGTCGGCATCGGCGCCGGTGGCGGCGCATTCGACGGTCAGCTTGGCATCGCGCAGGGCCTTGGATACCCAGTGCGACAGTTCGACATGGTCTTCAACGAGCAGGATTCTCATCGCGCCAGTGTAAACGCAAAGCGGCTTTCCCGAAAAGCGCCGCTGAAAGCGAACTGAAAGGCTAGCGCACATATAGTCGGCCCACAAGCAGCGACCCAGCTGCAGCAGATCACCATAACAACGTTCGGAGACACATGAAACAATCGGCCCTCGCGCTTGCCGTCCTGGCAGCGCTGTCCCTTTCCGCACCCGTCCTCGCCCAGAGCAACGTCCAGGTCTATGGCCTGATCGACGCCGGCGCGGAATTCGTCAACCATGCCGGCGAAGACGGCGGCAACGCGGTGCGCGTCATCTCGGGCGGCAAGAACACGTCGCGCTGGGGCTTTCGCGGCAGCGAAGACCTGGGTGGCGGCCTGAAAGCCGTCTTCAACCTCGAAGGCGGCATCCTGCTCGACACGGGCGCCAGCGACGGCGCGATCTTCAAGCGCCAGGCGTACGTGGGACTGGAGAACGACCTGGGCCGGATCGTCATCGGCCGCTCGTTCACCACCGTGTATGAACTGGTGATCAAGTTCGATCCGCTGGGGTTTGCACCCAATTATTCGTGGGCCACGGGCGGCAGCGCCACCCGGCCATCGCGCTACGGCATGACGACCCAGTTCGATAACCTGATCAAGTACACGGGACGCACGGGCGGCTTCACGTACGGCGCCACGGTGGGCCTGGGCGAACGTTCGGGCAGCTCGCGCGAAGGCCGCAAGCTGGCGCTGGGCGGCTCGTGGTTCGGCGATGGCCTGGGCGTGATGGCCTCGTGGGAGCGCATCGACGGCACGCCGATCGAGGGCGTTGCCACGAATCGGCTCGACGAAACGACGGCGTATCACGTGGCGGTCGACTACCGCAGCGGCCCGTGGCGCTACACGGCGGGCAAGCGTGGCTACAAGCTGGCGCAGGGTCGTACCAACCTGGCCGACCTGCGCGGCGACACCTACTGGGGCGGCATCACGCGCACGATCGACGCGGTGACGCTGACGGGCGCGGTGTATCACATCAACACGAAGAACCTGCCTGCCAGCGTGGACGCCGACCCGACGATGTTCGTCGCGCGCGCCATGCTGGCGCTGTCCAAGCGCACGGACCTGTACCTGTCGCTGGCGCACGCGAAGGCGGACAACGGCCAGCTGATCGGCCTGTCGCGCGACGACCCCGGCTTCGGATCGACCCAGAGCGGCATCACTGCGGGCATGCAGCACCGCTTCTGATGCCACGCCTTGCCGTGCGGCGGTATCATGGGCGCCATGAAACCTTCGCACGTCCTCCTGTTGACCGTCCTGGCATTCGGCGGCCTGCCGCACGCCGGCGCCGCCGAATGCCTGATCCCGTCGAAACCCGGCGGTGGCATGGACCTCACCTGCAAGCTGGCGCAAAAAGCGCTGCACGATCAACCGGGTGCGCCTGAACTCACGCTCAGCTACCTGCCCGGGGGCGTGGGCGCCGTGGCCTGGCACTCGGTCGTCTCGCAGCGCCGCAGCGAAGCCAACACGCTCGTCACGTTCTCCGGCGGCTCGGTCCTGAATCTCGCGCTGGGCAAATTCGGCAAGGCCGACGTCGACGACGTGCGCTGGGTCGCGGCCTTCGGGGCCGACTACGGCATGGTCGCCGTGCGCGCCGATTCCCCCTACAAGACGCTGTCCGACCTGCTGGGCGCGATCAGGCGCAATCCGAAGCAGGTCCTGATCGGCATGTCCGGCACGGTCGGCAGCCAGGACTGGATCAAGATGGCGCTGCTTGCGCGCATGGCCGGCGTGGACCCGCGCAAGCTGCGCTTTGTTGCCCTTGAAGGCGGCGGCGAGCAATTCATCGCGATGGGGGCAGGGCACGTGCAGGCGGTGTCGGGCGACACGTCCGAAGCGCTGCTGGCGGCAAAAGCCGGCAATGTGCGCGTGCTGGCCGTGCTGTCCGAGCAGCGTTTGCCGGGCGCGCTGGCCGGCGTGCGCACGGCGCGCGAGCAGGGGTATGACGTGGTCTGGCCGGTAATTCGCGGCGTCTGGATGGGACCGGACGTGCGCGAGGCGGATTACCGGCGCTGGGTCAAGGCATTCGACGGCGTCGAGAGCTCACCCGCGTTCGCGCAGATGCGCGCACAGGCCGGGTTGTATCCGTTTGCGCTGACGGGCGATGCACTCACGCGGTATGTCAAGCAGTCGGTGGATACGTATCACCGGCAGGCGAGGCAGTTCAAGCTGTTGCGGGAACCGTAGGCGGGCAGGCAGCGCCTGCGTTTGTTTTGCGCACCTGGCGCCGGTGCTCATATGCCCCGTCGCCGCCTTCAGCCGGCGTGGGAATTGCTGCATTTTCAGCGCACGTTGCGGTGCTAAGCTGCGCCGGTCATCTTTTCGGCGCTTGCGTCATCACATGTTGAATCACCTGCTTGCAGCGTACCTGCTCATCTTCTTCCCGGCGTGGAACCTCTGGCGCAGCGTGCGTCCCGCAAGCGACAAGCCGCCGCGGTCACTGATGCGGCGCTACTGGACGATGAGCTGCCATTCGCTGGTCTTGCTGGGCCTATTGTGGGCCGGGGCATCGCAGGCGGGGTACACGTCCGGCCAGCTCGGCTTCGACATGCCGCTGTCGAGTGCAGGCGCGTGGGGCCTGGGTTGTGCAGTCCTGCTGCTGGCTGGCCTGTGGGCGATCGGCAGCGTGATCGAACGTCGTAAAACACCGCAGGCGCGTGCAGAGGATGAACGCAGGATGCTGGCGTCGTCGTCCATATGGCCGCGTAACCTGGCGGAAGCGTTCGCCTTTGCCGTCAGCATGCTGATCGTGACAGGCGGGTGGGAAGTGCTGTATCGCGGGTTCCTGCTGCTGGTGCTGACGCCTGTCACTGGCCTGCCTTTGGCGATTACTGCGTCCGCGCTTGCCTACGGTATCGGGCATGGCTATAAAAATCCAAAGCAGCTTGCTGGCTCGATCGTCTCGGCGTTCCTTTTCACGATCGCCTTCGCCCGGACGCAGAGTCTGTGGTGGTTGATTCTCCTCCACGTGTTTATCCCCCTGAGTACGATCCCGGCTGTGATGCGTGCACAGCGCCGTCAGGCTGTCCGACTGCAAGCCAGCCCGTCGGTAGCAGGCGGTTGAAGAAAGGGCGCTGTCTGCAGGTGGTCGTCCTGACAGTCCGTGACTTTTTCGCGGAGGCAACTTAATATGATGCACAGTTCCAACCATTTGAGCCTGTGTATTCATGATGTCTTCCCCTGCAAATCCTCCGGCGGTTGCCTGCGATGACCCCGGCGTGTACCGAACCCTGCTGGAGTCCACCAAGGCCATCCCGTGGCGCATCGACTGGGCCACGATGCAATTTACCTACATCGGGCCGCAGATCGAAGAACTGCTTGGATGGAGCCCGTCAAGCTGGCTGACCGTGAACGACTGGGCCAATCGCATCCATGAGGAAGATCGTCAGAACACGGTGGATTTCTGCGTGGCGCAGTCGCAGCAAGGCATCGACCATGAGGCTGACTACCGCGCCATTACACGGCAGGGCGACTACGTCTGGATCCGTGATGTCGTGCACGTCGTGCGCCGTCCGGACGGTGGCGTGGAGTCGCTGGTCGGCTTCATGTTTGACATCTCGGCGCGGAAAAAGGCGGAAGAGAAGATCCTTCAGTTGCAGCGCGAACTCGAGCTTCTGTCGTACCGCGACAGCCTCACGGGAGTCGCCAACCGGCGCATGTTCGACACGGTCTATCCCGTGGAATGGGAAAAAGCGCGCGAAAGCGGTCACCCGTTGTCCCTCGTGATCATCGATATCGATTACTTCAAGCAGTACAACGATCATTATGGTCACGTGCAGGGCGACGAATGCCTGCGACGCGTGGCCCAGGCGATTGACGCCGCAGCGTCCCATCCGGGCGAACTGTGCGCCCGTCTCGGCGGCGAGGAATTCGTCCTGCTGTTGCCTGGCACCGACCGCGAGGCAGCGCGAAACACGGCGGAGCGTTGCCGCAAGCTGCTGGCGGCGGAAGAGATCCCCCACGCCCGGTCCGGCGTCGGCCGGCTCGTTACCGTCAGCATGGGCATCGGCACCATCATTCCGGAGGCCCAGGATGATCCCAAGGTGTTCCTCGACCGGATCGATCGCCGGCTTTATCAGGCGAAGTCAGCCGGACGTGACCGGCTCTGCGACACCGAGGCATAGCGTCGCCTCGATTGCCTGCCTGCTGCACGAAGATGGGATAACACCCCGAATCCCCAGGTTGAGAGGATTAACCTGGGGCAACGAGGTCGCCATGCCGTAGACTGCATTACACACATGCAACCAGGCAACGCCCCATGACCGCCATCACCACGTTCTTCAGCCATCAGCCGATGTTTGCGCTGTTCTTCACCATCGCCGCAGGCTACCTGCTGGGGGCGGTCAGCGTGAAGGGCTTGTCGCTCGGCTCCGGCGCGGTGCTGTTCGTCGGCCTGGCGGTTGGCGCGGCCGTGCCCGATCTGGTCTTGCCCGGCATGCTCGGCAACCTGGGCCTGCTGTTGTTCCTGTACGGCGTCGGCATCGCGTATGGCGCGCAGTTCTTCCGCGGCCTGACGACGCCTGACGGTATCAAGGCCAACCTGGCGGCGCTGCTGGCCGTCTTCACGGCGCTGGCGCTGGCCGTCGGCGCGGCGTGGCTGTTCCCGGTCTTCGCCTTGCCCGAAGCGCTGGGCGCCTTCGCCGGCGCGGGCACCAGCACGGCGGCGCTGCAAGCCGCGCTGGCCGTGTTCGGCACGTCCGCGGCCACCGGGTACTCGGTCGCGTACCCGGTCGGCGTGGCCGTGCCGATCCTGCTGCTCGGGCTGTACAACGCCGTGTTCAAGCCCAAGACCGCTGCGCCGGCATCGTCCGCGCTGCATCTGGAAGAGATCGACGTGGCCGAATTTTCCGTGCTGGGGATGACCCTGCTTGAAGCTGCAGCGCGCCTGCCCGACGGTGTCGCCATCGTTGCGCTACGGCGCGGCGAGCACAATCTGGTCGCCGACAACGCGATGCGCATCGAGCCGGGCGACCGCTTGCTTGTCGCTGGCAATGACCAGACCGTGCTGCACGAAGTCGCCACGCGCTTCGGCCCGGCGCATCCGGGCGGCATGCTGCATGACCGCAGCGACCTGGACTACGACCGCTTCTTCATCTCCAGTGCCAGCATGGCCGGCTTGCCATTGAGCGCGCTGGCGCTGCCAGCCGTACTCAATGCCCGGGTTTTGCACCTGCGGCGTGGCGATGCCGACCTGGTCTTGAGTCCTGGGCGCCTGCTTGAAATGGGCGACCGCATCGGTGTGCTGGCGCCGCGCAGCAGCTTTCCTGCGCTGCGCAAGCTGTTCGGCGACTCGGTGCGCAGCACGGGGGACGTGAGCTATATCGGGATCGGCGTCGGCGTAACGCTGGGGCTGGCGTTCGGCGCGATCGTCTGGCCATTGCCGCTGATCGGGCAGTTTTCGTTCGGGTTTGCCGGCTTGCTGCTGGTCGCGCTGGTGCTCGGCTGGCGGCGCCGCAGCGGCATGTTCCAGTGGGCGATGCCGATCCCGGCCAACCTGGTCCTGCGCAACTTCGGCCTGACGCTGTTCCTGGCGGTCGTGGGCATTTCGTCGGGCGCGACGTTTGCCGCCGCGATTGCCAACGATGGCTTGCTGTACCTGCTGCTGGGCAGCGCGATTGCGGCCACGCTGGTCGTGGTGACGATGGTCATTGCCTTGTTCGTATTTCGGCTGCCGTTCGACAGTGTGGTCGGCATCGTGGCCGGCACCACGGGCAATCCGGCCATCCTCGCGTTTGCCAACCGGATCGCGCCGACTGACCGTCCCGATATCGGTTATGCAATGATTTTCCCGTCGATGACGGTACTCAAGATCGTGCTGGTGCAAGTGATCGGTGTCGTGGGGCGGTGAACTTTTCACGTGTACCCAATGCGCGCACCGTAAAATAGCGGTTTGATCGATCAGGCACGGATTATTTTTATGGAACCAGCAGAGCAGCGTTATCTCGTCCGCCAGGACAAACGGTCGGACGACGGCAAGAAACCACCGGTCTTCGCGAAGGTCATGCGCAGCAAGGAAGGCAAGTTCGAGGGCGTCTCCTTCATCAAGAACAAGGAGAAGGCGACGATCATGACAATCGCGCAAGCGGACGAAGTCATCGCCTGGGCGACGACCAAAAAAGACAAAGCGGCCGAGTACGAAACCCGGATCATTTGCGTTGGCCAGTAGCCACCCTGTCCGGCCCTCCGGACGCACCACAAGAAAACACCATGCACAGTGAACCACCCGTTTCCCAGCGCCTGCGCGCGCTGGTCCGCTCGATGCCGCGCACCGGCATCACCCTCAGTGAACTGATCCGCAGCGTCGGCAACGACGGCCTGCTGATCCTCGTGGCGCTGCTCACGCTCGTGTTCCTGATTCCGATTTCGATTCCGGGCGTGAGCACCGTTTTTGGGGCCGCGATCCTCCTGATCAGCGTGAGCCGCCTGTTCGGGCGCGAGCTGTGGATTCCGTCGAAGCTCCAGCACCGCGTCATCGGTACGCGCAAGCTGCGCCCGCTGCTGCGCAAGGCGCTGTCGTGGCTCAAAAAACTCGAGCGCGTCAGCAAGCCCAACCGCATCCAGTGGCTGGTCGCCGCCGGTCCGGTCGCATTCTTCAACAACGCGGCCCTGATCCTGGGCGCCGTGCTGCTGATGATGCCGTTCGGCCTGATCCCGTTCAGCAATACGTTCCCGGCCGTGGCGATCCTGTTCCTGGCAATCGGCTTGCTGCAGCGCGACGGCGTCTGCATCCTGCTGGGCCACATCAGCAATGTCGTCACGATCATCTATTTCGGCGTGCTGATTGGCGGTGGCGGCCTGGCCATGCGCGAAGTGTTCAACCGCTTCGCCGGCTGACGGCAGCGTCGGCTTGTCGCAAAGCATCTCTTTCTGCTAAGCTGGCCGTCAGCCGCCCGCGCGCCGTCTGCCGGCCCACAGGCGCGAATCATTCACCCCGCACCCCGGCAAGCCCGCCTGGTGCCGGCACCCGAGAACGCCGAACATGAGTAATGACATGCCTATGCTGGATGCGTCGACGATGGTGCTGGTGCTCGCGCTGGGCAACCTGACCCTGTGCGCGCTGCTCACGTTTTTCAATCATGGCCCGGTGCGCAGCCCTGCGCTGATGTTCTGGGGCCTGTCGAAACAGATCCAGGGCGGCGCCTGGCTGCTGCTGGCGCTGGGCGACGCTGGCGTCGTGCCGGCCCCCATCTCGATTCCGGGCGGCTACGCGCTGCTGTTCGCCGGTGTGGCGATCGAGGCGGGCGCTGCCTGGGAAGCGGCGCGCCGGCCCGGCTGGCGCACGCCGACGCTGATCCTGGGCGGCGTGGCGGTCCTGTTGTTCTTCCTGTGCTATCTGGTCGACGAAGAAGGCCTGCGCAGCGTTGCTGCATCGCTCCTGCTGGGCGCGTTCTACCTGTCCGGTGCAGTGGCATTGGGCTGGCGCTGGCGCGATGCCAGCCTGCTGCAACGCTTCCTGGCGCTGGCCACGGGGGCGCTGGCGCTCGTGGTCGCGGCGCGCGGACTGTCGGTGCTGCTGCTGCCACGTGGCTGGGGCTGGCTCTCGAACGACCTGCTGAGCCAATTTTCCAGCGGCGCCCTGTACCTGCTCCTGCTCGGCAATGCCTTCGGCGTGCTGCTGCTCACCCGCGAACGCCTGCAGGACACGCTCGAGCGGCTCGAGACCGTCGATCCGCTGACCGATGCGCCGAACCGGCGCGGTTTCTTCCAGCTGCTCGCCCCCTGGATTGCACTGGCACGCCGGCCCGGCCTGCCGACGGCGCTGATCGTGTTCGACCTGGACGGCTTCAAGCGCGTCAATGACAGCTACGGTCATCCGGCCGGCGATGTGGTGCTGCACCAGATGGTCGCCCTGTGCCGGCGTCAGCTGCGCGACAGCGACCAGCTGGGGCGCGTGGTGGGGGTCGAATTTGCCGTCCTGCTGCCGCGCACCAGCCTCGATGAAGCCGTGATGGTGGCCGAGCGCATCCGCGCGGCCATCGACACCACGCCGGTCAAGAGCGAGCGCGCGATGATCAAGCTTACGGCCAGCTTCGGCGTGACGACGATCCGGCCCGAGGACAGCACGACCTCGCTGTTCCAGCGCGCCGATGAGGCCATGCAACGCGCCAAGCAGGCTGGCCGCAACCGCGTGGCGCCCGCCAGCGAAGCGGTCGCCGATATCTAGCGCGCGGGCGCGCTGCGCCGCGTCATGTAATGCGCCCGTCACGGTGAGCGCTTATGCTGGTGCGCCATGCCGCCCATCGATCACGAATCCCCCATCTATGCCGCTGTCGAGCTTGGCTCGGACAGTTTTCGCCTGCACATTGGCCGTTTCAATGACGGCGTGCTCGAGATTGTCGCGACCATGTGCGAGAAGGTTGAGCTGTCGGCATCCCTCGACGAAGACGGCATGCTCGGCAGCGCCGCGCTGCGCGGTGCGCTGGCCTGCCTGGCGCAATTCCGGGCCGCGCTGGACGCCTGGCGGCCGCACGCCGTGCGGGTCGTGGCCACGGCGGCCCTGCGCATGGCGCGCAATGCATCCCTGTTCCTGTCGGCGGCCGGGCGCGCGCTCGGTCATCCGGTCGACATCATCGCGGGCGACGAAGCCGGGCGTCTGGTGTATCTGGGCGTGGCCAACACGCTGGGTGCGGCCGACTGTGCGCCACGGCTCGTGCTCGACATCGGCGGCGTATCGACGGAACTGGTGATCGGGGAGGGTACGGCGATCCGCCGCATCGAATCGTTCGCGCTTGGCGCCGTGCGACAGAGCCTGACGTTTTTTGCGAATGGCCGGATCGACGCGGCCGGCTTCGATGCCGCGGTGCGCTCGAGCCGCAGCCGCTTTGCCGAAGCGGGCTTCGGCGCGCGCGGCTGGGACATGGCGTATGGCGCATGTGGCACGGTGCGTGCGCTGGCTGGCCATGCGCACCGGCGCGACAACGCTGGCACGCCGCTGACGCAAGCCGATCTCGCGCTGTTGCGCGACGCCCTCATCGCCACCGGCCAGGGATCGCATCTGGCTGGCGGGCTGGCGCTGCTGTGGGGATTGATGGATGAACTCGGGATCGCGGCGGTCACGCCGGTGACGGCTGGCCTGCGTGTCGGCGCGCTGTGGGACATGCACCAGCGCGCCGGCGCCGTGGGCGGGGCGCTAGCGCACCCCGTGGGCGTCGCCTGAAGGGTCTAGCGCCACCGGGGTGAGCACCAGCGGCGCGGCCGGCGTGCTGTCGCGCAGCCAGCCGAACAGGATCGCCATCATCAGCGGGCCGACGAACAGGCCAATGACGCCCAGCGTCGACACGCCCCCAAGCAGGCCGAACAGCACCGCCAGGAACGGCAGGTTCACGCGCTTGCCGATCAGCTTCGGGCGGATGAATTTATCGACCAGGAACAGCTCGACCGCACCCCAGGTGAACAGGCCCAGCGCCTCGGCCGAATTGCCCTGGCCGAACAGCAGCAGCGAGACCATCGTGAACGACAGCGGCGCGCCGCCCGGAATCAGGGCCAGATAGCCGGTGATCACGCCCAGCAGCACCGGGGCCGGCGCACCTGCGATCCAGTAGGCCACCCCCAGCACGATGCCTTCCAGGATCGCGATCGAGCCCAGGCCCAGCGCCGTGCCGCGCACCGACAGCGGCAGCACACGGCGCAGCTTGGCGTACTGGGCGGGTGCCAGGCGCTGGCCGGCGCCATCGATGTAATGCATGACGGCCGCACCGTGCAGGTACAGCACGAACAGCGTCAGGAGCGTCAGGAACAGATACAGCGCATTGGCCAGGATAGTCGAGCCCCAGACCCGCGCCGTGTCGGTCAGGTGCGGCATGAAATCACCCAGCGTCGTGCGCACGAGGGCGTTCAGGCCACCCGGCACGGCCAGGTGTTCGAGCCACCAGGTGACGGCCGGTTCGGCCACTAGCGGCAGGCCGGACAGCCAGGCCGGTACCGGCACGCCGGTCTGGTTGAAGCTGATGAGCAGGCGCTGCAGGCTGGCCAGTTCGCTGCTGAGCGTGTGGAACAGCAGGACGGACGGGCCCACGAAGCTGACGATGAGCAGCACGAGCATGAAGGTGGCACTGGCCAGCGGCGGCCAGCCACGGTGCAGCATGCGCTGGTGCAGCGGCCACGTGATCACGGCCAGCAGGCCGGCCCACGCGATCGAGCCGAGAAAATGCTGGAGCAGCAGGGCCAGCGCGGCGGCAAACAGCACCGGCAGGATCCATTGAGTCTTGGTGCGCATACTGGCCTGGGTCGGGTTCATAAATTACGGGGGTGCGCAGGGGCCCGCGAGACGCAGCCCGCGGCGCCGACAAGTTTACAGCAGAGTCGTCGCCTTGGCAGGATAATTCAGGTTCATTTCCTGCAAAAGAGGAGTTTGTCGAAGCTTTACTTCGAAAAAACAGAAACTTCGCTCTATGAGCCCTGTATTGTCACCCGGATTGGCATCGGTTGCCGGCGCGGTGTCCTTACCCATCCTGCATTCCCGTCCGACAGCATACTGCCAAATCGTTTATATTGTTTGCCTTCTCAACGACGGAGCGGCTCATGCCCCGCACACCTGCCGCCAAATCAACCACCCGCGCCGCACCTGCACCAGCCAGGGCCACCAAGGGTGCCAAACCTTCGAAGACCGCCGCCAGGGCTGCCGTCAAGCCCGCGCTCAAGCCCGTCCCGCCGCCGGCTGCGCCCGCTAAATCCGCTGCGAAAACCAGTGTAAAGGCGGTGGTCAAGTCGGCAGCGAAGGCGCTGGCCAGCAGCCCGGCAAGAAAGCCGGCGGCGCCGCGCGCGGCCGCCAAGTCGCCGGTCGTCCCGATCGTGGAACGCGCGCCTGCGCGCGAAGCACGCCCGGCGCTTGTACGCGACAGCTTCACGATGCCCGAAGGGGAGTATGCGGTACTGCTGGAAGTAAAGCAGGCCTGCCTGCGCGCCGGTATCGACGTCAAGAAGAGTGAACTGCTGCGCATCGGCGTGGCCCTGCTGGGCCAGCTCGACGTGGCAACCCTGCAAGGCGTGCTGGCGGCACTGCCGCAGCTCAAGACCGGGCGGCCACCGGCGCCGGATTGAGCGCGCTGCCGTAACGCGTTGTCAGTGCAGCGCCGAGTCGTTGGTCAGTTCCTTGAGCTCGCGGATCGGGATATTCGATTTCTCGTGCATGCGCAGCAGGATCGTCGCGCCGACATTGAGCTTGCGGTGGCGGATCTTGCTGATGATCGGCGGCTGCACTTCCAGCACGCGGCACAGTTCCGCGTCATTTTTCAGTTGCATGCGCTCGATCAGCGTGTCGAGCAGCTTGTTGGGCACGAAGCTCGACGGCTCCAGTGCGCGCGCTCGTTGCATCGCATCGAGCAATTCCTGTTTTTTCTGTCGGACGGTCATGTCGGTTCTCCCTGATGTAAACATGATTCAAGACAGACCGCTGGTTCTGGATAATCCCTGCCTGTTGTGACAGCTGTTTGTGGCAGGTCGTTGCGATATTACTACGATTGCATAGCGCACGCAGTTGCGCATTTAACTAATTGCGCGGCAATCGAGCGTTTCTTCTCGGAACTTACGCTAATTTCAGGCCGGAATGGGTCAGCAGAAGGACCTTGTCGGCCATGGCTGCCGCGGCGTGCGAGTGCGTGACCATGACGGCGCCAGCGCCGTGCGCGCGGGTTTCGTCGCGCAGCAGTTGCAGGATGCTGCCGGCGGTTTCGGGATCCAGATTGCCGGTGGGTTCATCGGCCAGCAGCAGGGCCGGGCGGTGCACCAGCGCGCGGGCAATGGCCACGCGCTGCATCTCGCCGCCCGAGAGCTGGCGCGGGAAGTCGCCGCCGCGTCCGTGCAGGCCGACCGCATCGAGCATCGCGTCGGCGCGCTCGAGCGGCGCCTTGTTCAGCAGCAGCGGGAGCGCGACGTTCTGGCGCAGTGTCAGGTGCGGCAGCACGTGGAAGGCCTGGAAGATGAAGCCCATGCGGGTACGGCGTAGCCGCGTGGCGGCGTCGTCGTCCAGGTTCGAGATCGGCGTGCCGTCGATGATGACGCGTCCGCCGTCGGGCGTGTCCAGGCCCGCGATCAGGTTCAGCAGCGTCGATTTGCCGACGCCCGATTCGCCCATGATCGCGACGAATTCGCCTGCCTTGAACACGTGCGAGAGTTCGGCCAGCACGGTGCGGCCGCCATACGATTTGGTGAGCTGGTCGAGTTCGAGCATCGGGTGAGGTGTCCGCAATCAGGGTTAGCGCATCAATGCGCGGCGCAGCGCGTAACTGGCCGCATCGACCAGGGCCACCAGCACCAGCATCGCGATCACGACCGTGGCGGCGCTGGGCATCTGGAACAGCGACAGGTGGTACTTGAGCATCTGGCCCAGGCCGCCGGCCCCGACCACGCCCAGCACCGCCGCCGCGCGGATATTGTTTTCCCAGCGGTACAGCGTGTACGACAGCATCTGCGGCAGCGCCTGGGGCAGCGTCGCATACAGGAATGCCGCCAGCGGTCGCGCGCCGTTCGTGCGCAGGCTCTGTTCGGCGTGCGGCTCGATGTTTTCCAGTGCATCGGCAAACAGGCGCCCCAGCACGCCGGCCGTGTGCGCGGCCAGCGCCAGCGTGCCGGCCAGCGGCCCCAGGCCCGCCAGCACCAGCAGCACCGCGGCCCAGACCAGTTCGGGGATCGAACGCAGCACATTGAGCACCAGCCGCGTCACGGCGCGCGCCGCGCGGCCCAGGCGCCCGGCGCCGGCCAGCGCCAGCGGCATGGCGACGAGCGCCGCCAGGATCGTGCCGATGGCCGACATGGCCAGCGTTTCCCAGAACGCGACGAGCGTCTTGGCCAGGAAGGCCGGCGCGGTATCGGGCGGCGCGAAGCCGGCCAGGAATTCGGACGCCGAATCGATCGCTTCGCGCGTGAAGAACGCGCTCCATTGCAGCGGCAACGAGGCAAAGCTGGCGACGATCAGCGCCAGCAGGCCGCCGAGAATCAGCCAGGTGCCGATCTGGCGCGGCGGCGGGGCGGGGATCGTGGTGCGCGGGGTGGTATCGGTCTTCATCCGATCCTCCGGCGCAGCAGTTTTGAGACCAGGTCGGCGCCAGCCACCAGCAGCACGAACATGATGAGCATCGTGGCCACTTCGCCGCCGGCCATCATCTTGGTCGATTCATCGAGCCGCTGGCCCAGGCCGCCGGCGCCGACGAAGCCCATCACGGCCGAGCCGCGAATCGCGCATTCCCAGCGGTAGACGGTGTAGGACACGAGCTCGGCGCTGGCATCGGGCAGGGCGCCGTACAGCAGCGCCGGCAGGCGCCCGCTGCCATTGGCCAGCAACACGTCGGTGGCATGCGCGTCGGACGACTCGAGGATTTCGGCATACACCTTGGCCAGCATGCCCGAATACGACAGCGCGATCGCCAGCACCCCGGCCGTCGGCCCCAGGCCGACGATGCGCACGAACAGCAGCGCCCACACCAGCTCGGGCACGGAGCGCAGCACCATCAGGATCCAGCGCAGCACCTGGCGCACGATGCCGGCGAGCGGACGGATGCGGCCCGTGCCCAGGCGCGAGATCGACAGGCGCTCGCTGATGACGAAGGTGGCGGGAATGGCGACGATCAGCGCCAGCGTCAGGCCGGCAGTGGCAATCGCCACTGTTTGCCAGGTTTCGCGCAGCACCATCGCCAGGAAGGCGGGATCGGTTTCCGGAGTCAGGAAATCACGCAGGAAGCCACCGGCCGCGCGCAGGCTTTGCGCGTCGAACAGCAGCCATGGCCGGAATTCGGCCGCGACCAGCAGCGGATACAGCAGCAGGACGAAGACGGCGGCGCCCGTCAGGCGCGCGCGCCAGGCCGGGTCGGGATGAAGGATTGCCTTGCTCGTCATGCCTAGAAGCAGGCGCCGACGGCGATTTGGGCAGGGGTGTCGTGTGGCGGTGCCACGTGCGGATCGACGTTCTCGTTGGCGTACAGGTCGGCAATCATGGTGTCGGTGACCTGTTCGCGCGGCGCGTCGAACACGATGCGCCCGTCGCGCAGGCCCACCAGGCGGCCGAACTGTTCGCGCGCCAGGTCCACCTGGTGCAGGCTGCACACCAGCGTGGCGTTGCGCTGGGCGGCTTCCTGGCGTAGCGTGGCCAGCGTGTGGCGTGCAAGGGCCGGGTCGAGCGCGGAGATCGGCTCGTCGACCAGCAAGGCTTCGGCATCCGACAGCAACAGGCGCGCCAGGCCGCAGCGCTGGCGTTCGCCGCCGGACAGCCGGTCGACGCGTGCATACAGCTTGTCGCCCAGCGAAAAGCGCGACAGCGCAGCGTGCGCCGCATCGGGATCGTTCGGACGCACGAGTGATTTTAACGATTGCCACAGCGTCCAGTGCGGCAGGCGCGCCGCCAGCACGGCGGTGACGACGCGCTGGCGCGCCGGCAGCGGCGGCGTCTGCGGCGCCAGGAACAGGCGCGCGCGCAACCGGTGGCGCGCGGCGTGCGGCAGGTTCCACGGATCCTGGCCCAGGATGTCCAGCGCACCCTCGCTCGGGCGGTGGGCACAGGCCAGCGTCGCGAGCAGGGTGGTCTTGCCGGCCCCGGACGGGCCGATCAGGGCAACCTGTTCACCGGCGCCGATCGTGAGATCGAGCGCGTGCAGGGCGGGCGCGCGGCTGCCTGCCAGGTGGCGCACGGTCACGCCGCGCAGGCGAAAGGTTGCCATGACTAACTTACTTCAGCAGGCCGGCGTTTTTCGCCGCTGCTTCGATCGCGCCGTAGTTGGCGGTCTTGGTGGTCACGAACTTGGTGGCGCGTTGCAGTTCGAGGATTTCCTTGCCCTGCGGGGTCGAATCGTCCAGCGCCAGGAAGGCGTCGGTGATTTTCTTCTTCAGGGCCGGGTCCATGTCGGTGCGCACGGTCCAGTTGTAGTCGAAGTAGCCAGGGGTCGTGTAGAACACGCGCACCTGCTTCGGATCGACCTTTTTCGCTTCGACCAGTTTTTCCCAGACCGAGATGTTCAGCGCGCCCGCATCGACCTTGCCGCCGGCAACCGCCGCGACGGTCGCGTCATGCGCGCCCGAGAACGCGATGCGCTTCAGGTCGGTGTCCGGGTTGATCTTGGCTTGCAGCAGGAACGAGCGCGGCATCAGGTGACCCGAGGTCGACGATTCCGAACCGAAGGCCAGGGTCTTGCCCTTCAGATCTTCCAGCTTGGTGATGGTCGGCACGGTGGTGATGAAGACCGAGCGGAATTTTTCGTCTTCCACGCGCTGCACCATTGGCGTGACCTGGCCCTTGCTACGCACGTTCGCCTGCACGAACGTGAAGCCGCCGAACCAGACCATGTCGATCTTGCGGTTGACCAGGCCTTCCACCGACGCGGCGTAGTCGGTCACCGGGGTGAATTCCACCTTCAGACCCGTCGCCTTGGCCAGGTAGTCGCCCAGCGGCTTGAACTTGCGCTGCAGTTCGGTCGGCGACTCGTCGGGAATGGCCGAGACGCGCAGGACACCGTTGCTCTGTGCGTGGGCGGCGCCCGCGATCAGCAGCGTGCCGGCAGCGGCGGCGCACAGGGTTTTGAGGACGTTGCGGCGGAAGGACAGGGTCATGGTGGCTCTTGTCTAATAAGTAATGAAACGGGGCTGTCCCGAGGGGCAGCACGCTTGGCGTGAGGCAGACTAGGCGAATCCGGGGAATCCGCTATGATAGCTAAAACAGCAATACATAAAGATAGACACAGAACTACGCGAAGCAAAACTCACAGGCCATCTCGCATGGTGCGTCGTGGCGGCACGAATGATAAACCCTATGCTGACATCCTGTACACCTGAAGACGTCGCAGCACCCCGTCAGAGCGCGCACGAAGCCGACGAACTGCACACTGGCCTGCAAGCGCCCGACGCCTGGATCTCCCCCAAATACCTGTACGACGCGCTTGGCTCGAAACTGTTCGAGGCCATCTGCGAGTTGCCCGAGTATTACCCGACGCGCACCGAAGCATCGATTTTCGAGCGCTACGGCGCCGAAATCGCCCGCTCGGCCGGCACCGGCGCCACCCTGATCGACCTGGGCGCCGGCAACTGCGCCAAGGCGGCCGGCCTGTTCCCGCTGCTGCAGCCGGCACAATACGTGGCGATCGACATCTCCACCGACTTCGTCCACGATGCACTGGCGCGCCTGCGCCAGCGCTTCCCGCAGATCGCGATGGAAGCGCTGGGCATGGATTTCTCGTCAAGCTTCGAATTGCCGCCGCAGGTCAATGCTGGCCGGCGCCTGTTCTTTTATCCGGGCTCGTCGATCGGCAACTTCACGCCGGACGAAGCGCAGGGTTTCCTGACGCGCCTGCGCGCGCAGTGCGGCAACGATGGCGGCGTGCTGATCGGCATCGATCTGGCCAAGGATGCCGCCACGCTCGACGCTGCGTACGATGACGCGCTGGGCGTCACGGCGGCCTTCAACCTGAACCTGCTGCGCCATGTGAACAGCCTGATCGACGGCGACTTCGACATCAGGGGCTGGCAGCACCGGGGCGCCTACAACGCGGCCATGGGCCGCATCGAGATGCACCTCGAGGCGCGCAGCGCGCAGACCGTGCACTGGCGCGGTGGTGAGCGCCGCTTCCAGGCCGGCGAGCGCATCCACACCGAGAACAGCTACAAATACCAGCAGGCCGACGCGATCGGGCTGCTGGAGCGGTCAGGTTTCGAGGCCACGCGCGTCTGGACCGATCCGCAGCGCTGGTTCGCCGTGATCCACGCACAGGCGATCGCATCATGAACATGATGCGCGATGACAGCCTGCCACGCGCGTTTGCGCAGGTACGTACCCGTTCGCTGCAGCTGGCCGAGGGCCTGTCCGACGAAGACTGCGTCGCGCAGTCCATGCCGGATGCAAGCCCGATGAAATGGCATCTGGCGCACACGACGTGGTTTTTTGAAACCTTCATCCTCGAGCCGCGCGAAGCCAATTTCGCGCCATTTCATCCGGCATTCCGGGTGTTCTTCAACTCGTACTACAACGGCGTGGGCAACAAGCATCCACGCGCGCAGCGCGGGCTCCTGACGCGCCCCGGCATGGGTGTCGTCAGGGAATACCGCGCAAATGTCGATCGCCGCATCGCCGACCTGCTGGCGGGTGGCATCGACGAGGCACTGGCCACGCTGATCGAACTGGGCCTGCAGCACGAACAGCAGCACCAGGAACTGATGCTCACCGACATCAAGCACCTGCTGGCGCAAAATCCGCTGTACCCCGCGTATGCGACAGATGCCATGGCGCCGTCCGCGCCGGCCGCGCCGCTGGACTGGCTCGATTTCGAAGGTGGCCTGGCCGAAGCCGGCTATGGCGGCAAGGGCTTTTGCTTCGACAACGAACTGCCGCGCCACCGCACCTATGTGGCGCCGTTCGCGCTGGCCTCGCGCCTGGTCACCAACGGCGAATACCGCGCCTTCATCGAGGCCGGCGGCTACCGCGATCCGGCACTCTGGCTGGCCGAGGGCTGGGACCGCGTCAGCAGTGGCGAGATCACCCATCCGCTGTACTGGGTGGAACAGGCCGATGGCTGGCACGAGTTCACGCTGCACGGCCTGCAGCCGCTCGACCCGGAACTGCCGGTCACGCACGTGTCGATGTACGAGGCCGATGCATTCGCGCGCTGGTCCGGCGCGCGCCTGCCCACCGAGTTCGAATGGGAATTCGCGGCGCGCCAGGCCTGCCTGGGCAGCGGCCCCGCGCACCACCCGGACGCCGCCAGCGGCGCCGGCCTGCAACAAATGTTCGGCGCCTGCTGGCAATGGACCAGCAGCAGCTACGCACCGTATCCCGGCTTCGCGCCGGCCCCGGGCGCCATCGGCGAATACAACGGCAAGTTCATGATCAACCAGTATGTCCTGCGCGGCTCGTCCTGCGCGACGCCGGGCGGTCACGCCCGGCCCAGCTACCGCAACTTCTTCCCGACAGGCGCGCGCTGGCAATTTTCCGGCATTCGCCTCGCCCGATGAGTCGTCGGCGTGACTGGACGGCGCGCCTGAAGGATCAGCGCGCCAATGTCTATATCCTGAATCATCCGCTCAAGTTCACGCTGCAAGTCCTGAAGGGGTTCCGCGCCAACCAGGGCTTGCTGCTGGCGGGGGCCGTGGCCTATTACGCGCTGCTGTCGATCGTGCCGTTCCTGATGCTGGTGATGGTGGTGCTGTCGCACTTCATCGATCCGGCGGAATTGCTCGAGACGCTCAGCCGCTACCTGCAACTGCTGATGCCGGGGCAGTCGGCGCCGATCGTGGCCGAGGTAGCGCACTTCCTGGATGACCGGCAACTCATCACCTGGGTGCTGGCAGTGACGATGCTGTTCTTCAGCTCGCTTGCCTTCACGGTGCTGGAAAACGCGATGAGCGTGATCTTCGTGCACCGGGTGGCGATCCGGCGTCGGCATTACCTGGTCTCGGCCGTGCTGCCGTACTGCTACATCCTGGCGCTGGGCGTGGGGATCATGGTCGTCACGCTGGTGGCAGGCGCCTTGCAGGTGATGGGGCGTGAAAGCGTGTGGCTGTTCAACTATCATTGGTCGCTGAACGGTGTGTCGGGGGCGCTGTTGTATCTGCTTGGGCTGATCGGCGAGATTCTCGTGCTGACATCCATTTACCTGGTGATGCCGGTGGGCCGGTTGTCGCTGTGGCATGCCGCCATCGGCGGCGTGACGGCGGCGCTGCTGTGGGAAGCTGCGCGCCATGTGCTGGTCTGGTACTTCTCGACGCTGTCGCAGGTGAACCTGGTGTATGGCTCGATGACGACGGCCATTGTCGTCATGTTCTCGCTCGAGATCGCGGCGACGTTGCTGTTGCTGGGTGCGCAGGTGATCGCCGAGTATGAGCGGGTGGGCAAGGAACCGGACGACAAGGAGCCGGACGGCAAGGCGCAAGACCCAATGACAACGGCGCCAGGCGCAGCCCGGTAAGTTCCGGGTGCTCCTGGCGCCGCTCTGGGTGTTACCGGGAAGCGACGATCTTATTTGTCGTCCTTCTTGGTGATGAACACGCTGGCGATACAGCTACCGGCGATCAGCACAGCCACGACAGTCAGCGAAGCCTGTACCGGCACGTGGTACCACGGCATGATCAGCATCTTGACACCGATGAAGGTCAGGACCATCGCCAGGCCATACTTGAGCAGGTGGAAGCGGTCAGCCACGTCAACCAGCAGGAAGTACAGCGCACGCAGACCCAGGATCGCGAACATGTTCGACGTGAACACGATGAACGGATCGGTCGTGATCGCGAAAATCGCCGGGATCGAGTCGACCGCGAACACCAGGTCGGTCACTTCGATCAGGATCAGCACCAGGAACAGCGGAGTGACAAAGCGCACACCGTTGATTCGCACGAAGAACTTCTCGCCATGGTCGCCTTCGGACACTTTCAGGTGCCTGCGGGCGAACTTCAGGATCGGATTGTTGACCACGTCGGGTTCTGCATCGACGGCCACCAGCATGCGGATACCCGTGAACAGCAGGAACGCGCCGAACAGGTAGAGCACCCAGCTGAATTCACTCACGACCCACGCACCGGCGCTGATCATGATCGCGCGCATGATGATCGCACCCAGCACACCGTAGATCAGGACGCGGCGCTGGTACTGCTGCGGCACCTGGAATGCGGTAAAGATCAGCAGGAACACGAACACGTTATCGACCGACAGGGCTTTCTCGATCAGGTAACCGGAGAAGAACTCCAGCGCTTTCTGGTCCGCGATTTCCGAGCCGACGCTGCCTTTCAGATACCACCAGAGGCCGGCATTGAACAGCAGGGCCATGCTGACCCAGACCAGCGACCAGATACCTGCTTCCTTGACGCTGACCTTGTGCGCCTTATTACCGCCGAAGACGAACAGATCGAGCGCCAGCATCACCAGCACGAAGCCGACGAAGCCAGCCCACATCATGGGACTTGCAATTGTTTCCAGACCGTTCATGGGGTGCTCCCTTCAGATCGCACAGCGTGCGGCCGGTTGTCCTGCGCCCGTGCGCAGGGATGGTGGACAGGATGTGTCATTGGTATGGCACCTATAGTTTGTGGTGAGGACTTGACTATAGGGGACGGCGAAGCATCGTACAAATCGAATATAATTTCATATAACATCGAATTTCACGATGTATTGGAGAGTCCATGTCTGCGCTGAACTACAAGCACCTGCGTTACTTCTGGATGGTGGCCAAGACCGGCAGCATCGCCAAGGCGGCCTCGCAGCTGAACCTGACGCCGCACTCGATTTCCGGGCAATTGTCCGAGTTCGCCGATGTGCTGGGTGTGGCGCTGTTTCGCAAATCGGGCCGCAGCCTCGAGCTGACCGACACGGGTCGCCGCATCGTCAGCTATGCCGAGACGATCTTCAGCACCGGTGACGAATTGCTCGAGCTGGTGCGCGACAAGAGCTTTGCCACGATGTCGTTCCGCATTGGCTGCGCTGATTCGGTGTCGAAACTCATTGCCTGCCAGCTGGTGGAGCCGGCCTTGAAGCTTAAGGAGCCGGTGCGACTGATCTGCCGCGAAGGCCGGCTCGACAGCCTGATCGGCGACCTGGCCGTGCACCGGCTCGACCTGGTGATTGCCGACCGGCCGATCCCGGGGCATTTCAGCGTGCGCGCCTACAACCACCTGCTGGGCCAGAGTCCGATGACGGCGCTGTGCACGCAGGCGCTGGCGGCCACGTTCGAGCAGCCGTTTCCGGCCTGCCTGCACAATGCGCCGATGCTGTTGCCGGGCGAGGACTTCGCGATCCACCAGCGCCTGTTGCGCTGGCTGGAGCAGGCCGAGGTGCATCCGCACATCGTCGGCGAATTCGACGACAGCGCGATGATGAACGCGTTCGGCCAGTCAGGGGCAGGGGTGTTCTTCGTGCCGACGGTGATTGCGGCGCAGGTGAGCCAGCAATACCAGGTGGTGGCGCTGGGCCAGATCGATGGGGTGGTGGAGCAGGTGTATGCGATCACCACCGAGCGCCGGATGAGTCATCCGGCGACGGTGGCGATCAGTACGCTGGCGCGTGACAAGCTGTTCGTGTGAAGCCTGCCATGCCTGCGGTTACGGCTTGACGCTCACGCCCGGCGCGCCGGCAGCCATGCGGCCGATGATTGCGGCGTCGGCAAAGCCTTCGCGCGCGAACAGCGCCAGCACCTCGTCGGCGGCTGCCGGGTCGCAGGCCACCAGCAGGCCGCCCGAGGTCTGCGGATCGGTCAGCAGCGCGCGCTGCTCGGGCAGGATCGCTGCATCGAGCTGGACGTCCTTGCCATAGGCTTCCCAGTTGCGGCCCGATGCGCCGGTGAAGTAGCCATCCTGCGCCAGTTGCAGCACGCCCGGCAGCAGCGGGATGTTCGGCATGTCGAGCGTGGCATGCAGCTTCGCGCCGCGCGACAGTTCCAGCAAGTGACCCAAGAGGCCAAAGCCGGTGACGTCGGTCAGTGCGTGCACGCCCGGCATGTCGGCCAGCAGGCGGCCAGGCTTGTTCAGTTTGGTCGTGTTGGCGATCATCGCCGCATAGCCATCGGCGCCCAGCTTGTCTTTCTTCAGTGCAGCCGACAGCACGCCCACGCCCAGCGGTTTGCCGAGGATGAGCACGTCGCCATCGCGGGCGTCGGCATTGCGTTTGACTTTCGACGGGTGCACGAGGCCCAGCACGACCAGGCCATAGATCGGCTCGACCGAATCGATCGTGTGGCCGCCGGCAATCGGAATGCCCGCTTCGGCGCAAATGGACTCGCCGCCGCGCAGGATCTGGCCAATCGTATCGAGCGGCAGCTTGTTGATCGGCATGCCGACCAGCGCCAGCGCCATGATCGGCGTGCCGCCCATCGCATACACGTCCGAGATGGCATTGGTCGCGGCGATGCGGCCGAAGTCGAACGGATCGTCGACGATCGGCATGAAGAAGTCGGTGGTGGCGATCAGGGCCTGTTCATCGTTGAGCTTGTAGACTGCGGCGTCGTCGGCCGTCTCGATGCCAACCATCAGTTCCTTCGGCACGGGAAAGCCGTGCGACGACTTCAGGATCTCGGCCAGCACGCCGGGCGCGATCTTGCAGCCGCAGCCGCCGCCGTGCGAGAACGAGGTGAGTTTGATGGGTTGGTCGCTGGTGCTCATGGGATGTCCGGTAATCGTTGATCGTCTTGGATTATCCACCATGTGGCGTGGACGTGCCAGGCAGGGTGCCAGTAATGGAAGTGGTGCCCATAAAAAAACGGCTGCCGAAGCAGCCGTTTCTTGATTCACGCAGGGTGATTACTCACCGAACGAACGACGCACGCCGTCGGCCGAACGTGGGTGGGCACCCTTGTAGCCGCCTTCGCGACGGGCCGGCTGGCCTTCACGCGGGGCGCTGAAACGGTTGCCGTCACGTGGCGCGCTTGGCGCACGTGGTGCGGCGCCCGGGGCACGCGCCGGGCCGGCTTCACGCGGACCGCGGTCAGCGTAACGGCTTTCCGACGGGGCGCCACGGGAACCGCTGGCAGCGCGGTCGGCGTAGCCTTCACGCGCGCCGGATGGCTTCGAGAAACCGCGCGATGCCGGCTTGGCCGACGGGCTGCGGCCATCGCCTGGCTTCCAGCCGGCGCGTGCTGGTGCTGCAGCGCGCTTTGGCTCGAAACCTTCGACGACAGCGACCGGGATCGGCTGGCGCGTGAAGCGCTCGATACGGCGCACGTTCATGCTTTCGGCGTGGTTCACCAGCGAGACGGCGACACCGTTACGGCCAGCGCGACCGGTACGGCCGATGCGGTGGACGTAGTCTTCCGGGAACTTCGGCAGGTCGTAGTTGACGACGTGGGTAATGCTCGGCACGTCGATGCCGCGCGCAGCGACGTCGGTGGCGACCAGCACCTTGATGCTGCCGCGACGCATGCTGTCCAGCGTGCGGTTACGCGCGCCCTGGTGCATGTCGCCATGCAGTGCGGCAGCAGCGAAACCGGCGATGTTCAGGCGGTCGGCGATCGTGTCGGCGTCACGCTTGGTGGCGGTGAACACCACGGCCTGGTCCATCGATTCGTCGCGCAGCAGGTGGTCCAGCAGGCGATTCTTGTGCGACAGGTCGTCGACGAAGTGGACGCGCTGCGAGATGTTCTCGTGGCGGTTGGTCGCGCTCGCGATCTGGATCGTCATCGGATCGGTCGTGATGCGGCGGGCCATATTGCCGACGACGCCATCGAGCGTGGCCGAGAACAGCATGGTCTGGCGTGCCGACGGGGTCGCGGCGACGATTTTTTCGATGTCGTCGATGAAACCCATGTCCAGCATGCGGTCAGCTTCGTCGAGCACGAGGATTTCGAGCTGCGAGAAGTCGATCTTGCCCGATTCCATGTGGTCGATCAGGCGGCCTGGGGTGGCAACCAGGATTTCAGGATTCTTGGCCAGCAGTTGCATCTGTTTCGGGTACGGCATGCCGCCCAGGATCGAGACGCAGCGCAGGCGGCGCATGTGGGCCGTGTACTGTTCGGTCGCAGCCGAGACTTGCAGGGCCAGTTCGCGGGTCGGGGTCAGCACCAGCATCTTTGGCTGGGCAGCCTTGAAACGCACGCGCTCGCCTTTGGCGCGGGCAGCCTGCGCTTCTTGCGCAGCGGTCTTGCCGGCTGGCGTTTCTTCAGCGTTGGCCAGCTTGTTCAGTGCTGGCAGCATGAAGGCGGCGGTCTTGCCCGAACCGGTTTGCGACGAGACCAGCAGGTCGCGGCCGGCGATCGCGGCAGGAATGGCTTGCGCCTGGACTGGCGTAGGGGTGGTGTAACCGGTATCGGCAACAGCCTGGACGAGGGACGCGTGGAGGCCTAGGGCTTCAAAACTCATGTGATCTGTACTTTCGGAATAAATCAAATACGCTCGCACGGAGGGCGCGAACGAAAAAATGCAACGCGAACCAACAAACGAAATGACTCAGAATGAAAGAAATTTCGGCACAAAAGCTTTGCGCCGGGACGGTGTCTGAAAGCGACACACAGGGCGGGAGGGCTTTAGAAAGGCGCTCTAAAGAGCTGCCTGGGGTTTGCGGTGCTGCTTGGATGAATGCCTTGCTGCTGCCGGGACTGGATGTGTTCAGAGCCGGGCGCGATGTCGCAGTGCACAAACCGAACTATACAGGTTTTTCGGCCTTCGTGCACGGACCCTTTGAAAATCGTATAACTGGCTGCGTGCCAAACGACTGCCAGCACCCCCGTGGCGTGGATGCTGGCCAGAGATCAGCGCTGCTTGCGCTTGGAAGACGTATTGCGGGAAATGCGCTTGCTGCTCTTGCTGGCGCTGGCCTTGGCCTTGAAGCGGCTGGTGGCGCGCTTGACGATGCCGCGGTCGGCTTCGAACGCGACGACCGCGTTGTCGATGATGTTCTCGGCGATGTCGCTGTGGCTCGAAGTCGAGATTTTCGGCACCAGGATCGTCGAGCCCACTTTCAGCAGCGACTGCGCCGGGATGTTATTGGCCTGGCGGATGACTTCCGGCGTGGTGCCGAACTTCGACGCCAGTGACGCAATGCTCACGCGCGCACCGGTGATCTTGTGGGTGGTCCAGGTCGACAGGGCATGGCCCCACTGCGCGAGATTCAAATGGAATTTCTCGGCGTTTTCTTTCGGCAGCAGGATCTGGGTCTGGGCGCCGCCAATGATGACCGGCTTCTTGAACTGCGGATTGAGCGCCTTGAATTCGTCGAGCGATATTTCGGCCAGCTGGGCTGCAACTGCCAGGTCGATGTCACTGGTCTTGTCGACCGTGGTGAAGTACGGCTGATTGTCGATGGCTGGCAGCACGACGCCATAGTTGCCCGGATTGGCGATCACGTTCTTGACCGCCTGCAGCTTCGGCACGTAGTTGCGCGTTTCGGCCGGCATCAGATCGGCCAGACTCTCGAAATCGGTTGGCTTGCCTTCGGCCTGGTTCTTCTTGATGGCGCGCTGGACATTGCCTTCGCCCCAGTTATACGCAGCCAGGGCGAGTGGCCAGTCGCCGAACATCGTGTACAGGCGCTGCAGGTAGCTCAGCGCCGCATCGGTGGAGGCCACGACGCCGCGCCGCTCGTCCTTGAACATGTT
Organism: Telluria sp. ZT3P26; assembly: GCF_059686035.1. Taxonomy (NCBI): domain Bacteria; kingdom Pseudomonadati; phylum Pseudomonadota; class Betaproteobacteria; order Burkholderiales; family Oxalobacteraceae; genus Telluria; species Telluria sp. ZT3P26. Next base: position 473,855 of record NZ_JCASII010000005.1, read on the forward strand.
CTGCTTGAGGTCGAAATCCTTGCCCGTGCCCGGCACGAACTGCCACAGGCCGGCAGCGTTCGCGCTCGACATGGCTTGCGGGTTGAACGCCGATTCGATCACCGGCAGCAGCGCCAGTTCGGTCGGCATGCCGCGCTTTTCGAGCTCGGACACCACGTGGTACAGGTAAGGGGAAGCGCGACCGGAGATGCGGGACAGCGTGGCAGGATGATTGGCGTAGGCCTGGGTGTGACGGGTGACGAGTGCGTTGTTCAGGTCGGGAATCGCGTAGCCGCTGCGGATGCGGCCCCAGACATCGGTTTCGCGGTATTCATCGGGTTTGGTCTGGACTTGCGAAGGTGCTGCGGTGATGCGGCTGCCGACTGCGGTAGACTGGATGGTGGGCAGCGAGGCTGCGTCCATCGCAAAACTGAGGGGTGACGCGGCCAGGAAGGCCAATGCAGCCAGTGCGAAGGTAGGACGTTTCGTGTTGTGCATAGCTTTCCAGTGTTGCGTTCAGGAACGAACGGACCGAGGACCAGGAGGCAGTGTACGAAGGGATTGTTGAGCGAGTCAAGATGTATGACGCCTTCGTTACAATTAAAAAGGCCCTTTGGATCGCGTACGTTAACATCATGAAAACAGAAGATGCCATCAGGATCATCGAAATTAATGAACTGAGGGCGTTTTCGGTCAGCAGCAGGGGCGATTCGGTGCGGTGAGCCGGCGTACGCCGGGACCGACCCGCCAACGTTACGCCCGGATCGGGCCCAATCTATGAGGGCACGCAAAGAGTGCGTACAATCCGGGTTTTGCTGTCTGCATTGCTATAGAAAGTCTTCCATGCGTACCCCCAACCTCAACGCCGACGACGACGCCATCGTCGGGGCAACCCGCAACTGGCTCGAGCGCGCCGTGATCGGCCTGAACCTGTGCCCGTTCGCCAAGGCCGTGTATGTCAAGGAGCAGGTCCGTTACGTCGTTGCCAACGCAACCACGCCTGAACAATTGCTTGAAACATTGATGGACGAGCTGCAGCACCTGTCCGACACCGCTGCCGAGAAGATCGACACCACGCTGATCATTCACCCGTTCGTGCTGGGCGACTTCGAGGATTACAACGAGTTCCTGGACGTCGCCGATGCCGCGCTCGAGGACATGCAGCTCGATGGCGAACTGCAGGTGGCCAGCTTCCATCCCTTGTACCAGTTCGCCGATACCGATATCAACGATATCTCGAATTACACGAACCGCGCGCCGTACCCGATCCTGCATCTGCTGCGCGAAGAGAGCATCGAACGCGCCGTGGAAGCCTTCCCGCAGGCGGAAGACATCTTCGAAAAGAATATCGAGACGATGGAAAAGCTCGGACACGACGGCTGGGACAAGCTCGATGTCGGACCAGCCTGAGGCGGGCGGGGCCAGCCCCGCACCGGTAACCCCCGGCACCCCGGCCGGCCGCCCGGACACCCCCTGCGTGGCGGTATGCTCGACCACGTTCGACGAAGTCTGCCGCGGCTGCGGCCGTACGGTGGCCGAGGTGGCCCACTGGGTCTCGATGAGCGCCGACGCCAAGGAGCTCGTCTGGCAGCGCATCCTGGCGCAGGGTTACCCGCGCCGCAACAAGTAACCGCTATTGATTACCCTTAATAATTACCCTTATTAATAGCTGCCGATAAAGTCGCGCTTGCCGATCGGCACGCCGTTGTGGCGCAGGATCGCGTAGGCGGTCGTCACGTGGAAGCAGAACTGCGGCATCGCGAAATGGGTCAGGTAGATCGCACCGGTATCGAAATGGCGTGCGCGTTCGCCGCTGCCATGCGTGATCGGGCGGGTTGCGCCGGCATCGATGTCGGCTTGCGCCAGCGTGTCCAGGAAGCCAACGGTGCGCGTGATGCGCTGCTGCAGTTCGGTGAAGGTGCGCTCACCGTCTTCGTAGCGTGGCGATTCGATCCCGGCCAGGCGCGCCCCGGCGCCCTTGGCGAAATCGGTGGCGAGCTGGATCTGGCGCGCCAGCGGGAACATGTCGGGAAACAGACGGGCCTGGAGCAGGGCGTCCGGTTCGATGCGCCGTTCCAGCGCGTGGGCCTCGGCCTTTTCGAGCACGTCCGCCAGCGCGTCGAGCAATTGGCGAAATACCGGTACCGAAGCGGCATACAGGGAATGACTCATCAGATTCTCCTTGATTGAAAACGTGTTCATGACAATCCATCATAACAAGTCCGCCCGCGTACTGCCGGCGCCCGCGTGGGGCCGAGTCACGTTGTCGCGCTCATGCGCGCTTTGCTAGTGACGCTTGGCAAGCGACGGGGCATAATCGCGACTTCCCAATTGCGTCACTAAAGGCAGTGCCAGCGGCGAGCGCCGGCGGCGCCAACGTCATGTCCAGATCCGCATCCACGCCTCCCACCATCCTGTCACGCCTGGGCAGCCTGTATGGGCGCTCGCTGTACCGCGCCCTGCTGCTGGTGGTATTCGTCGGGCTGGCAGGACCGGCAGCGGTGGGCAGCTATCTTCTGATCGGCGTGCAGGAGCGCGCCGCGGTGGCCGCAGCGCTCGACGAAACCCTCAAGCGCAATGCCGAGATCCTGGCGCTCGGCGTGCAGGAGCCGCTCTGGAACCTCGATCCGGAAACGGCGCGGCCGCTGCTCGATGCGATGCTGCGCGACCCGGCCGTCGTCATGGTCGAGGTGCATGGCCCGGAGGGCGAGGTGGCGTTGCGGGTGCGCTCGCCGGCGCGACCGCTGGGGCGGGTGCTCAGCGCCGAACGGCCCGTCATGGTGCGTGGCGAAACCATCGGCACCGTGCGCCTCGAGATGGACGACTACCGCAGCCGCCAAGAGCTGCGCCGCAAGCAGCGCAGCTACGCGCTCGTCGTCGTGGGACAGGTGGCTGTTTCGCTGCTGCTGATCGCGCTCCTGTTGCGCCGGCGCCTGCTCTCGCCGCTGCGCCGCCTGATGCGGTTTTCCGACCGGCTGGCGCGCGCCGACTTCGACACGCCGCTGGCGCTGGCGGCGTCCGACGAACTGGGGCGTCTGGGCCAGCAGATGGAGCGGATGCGCCTGGCCATTCGCGACCTGTTCGCCGACATCGCGCGGCGCGAAGAACAGTTTCGCAGCATCGTCAACCAGGTCCCCGGCGCCGTGTTTCGCGTGCGCGCCGGCGGGGCCATCGAGTTCGTGAGTGACGCGATCGAAGACATCACCGGGCACCCGGCAGAACGCCTGATGCGCGCCACGACCCACGACTGGGGCGATATCGTGCACCCGGAAGACCGGCGCCAGTACAGCCAGACGGTGCGCCATGCCGCGCGCGTTGGCGACGCCTATCAGCTCGAATACCGGATCATCGACGCCCACGGCATTGAACGCTGGGTGCAGGAAAGCGGTCAGCCGCAGGGATTGTCGGGCGCGGCGGCGCTGGACGGCGCGGTGCGGATCGACGGCATCATCTCGGATATCAGTGAGCGCAAGCACAACGAGATGCGCATCGAAGGGCTGCTCACCGAGCAGGGTGCGATCCTCGACAACGTGATGTTCGGCGTGCTGTTCGTGCGCCAGCGCCGCATCGTCTCGAGCAACCGGCGCTGTGAGGTATTGTTCGGCTATGACGAGGGCCAGATGGTCGGCCAGTCGACCGAGATCCTGTACCCGACGAAGCAGGATTACGAACACACCGCCACGACGCATTACCCGCTGCTCGCGCAGCGCATGGACCTGGGGGAGGAGCGCCAGCTGCGTCATCGCGACGGCAGCCTGTTCTGGTGCCTGATGAGCGGCTCGGCGCTCGACCCGGCGCACCCGAACGAAGGCAGCATCTGGGTGTTCGCCGACATCACCGAACGCAAGCTGGCCGAAGAAAAGCTGCGCCTGTCGGCCACGGTGCTCGAGCATATTGCCGATGGCGTGATGGTGCTGGACGTGACGGGCCGCATCGTGGCCGTCAACCCGGCCTTTACCGCCATCACCGGCTACAGCGAAGAAGAAGCGGTGGGGCGCGAATCGAGCATGATGCGTGGCCGGCTCCAGGACGACGATTTTTATCACAAGCTGTGGCGCGAACTGGACGACACCGGCTTCTGGCGCGGCGAAATCTGGGACACGCGCCAGGACGGCGAAGCGTATCTGGAATCGCTGACCGTGACCGCCGTGCGGGGCGACGAGGGCGCGATCACGCATTACGTGTCGGTCTTCAGCGACATCACGCGCGCGCGTGAATCCCAGAACCAGCTCGACCACCTGGCGCACCACGATCCCCTTACCGCGCTGCCCAACCGCCTGCTGTACCACGACCGCCTGCGCCACGCGATGACGCGCGCGCAGCGCGACGGCCAGCAGCTCGCGGTGCTGTTCATCGACCTCGATCGCTTCAAGAACGTCAACGACACGCTGGGCCACCACGTCGGCGACGAGCTGCTCAAGCAGGCCGCCTTCGCGCTGGCCCGCTGCCTGCGCGAAGGCGATACGCTGGCGCGCCTGGGCGGCGACGAATTCATCGTGCTGCTCGAGGATATCGGCGGCGTCGCCGGCGCGACCCGCGTGGCGGCCAAGCTGATCGCGATGTTCGAGCAGCCGTTCATGGTCTCCGGCTACGAGCTGTTCGTGACCGGCAGTGTGGGCATCAGCCTGTATCCGCAGGACGCGCAGGACATGCACATGCTGATCCGCAATGCCGACGTGGCCATGTACCAGGCCAAGGCGCGCGGGCGCAACGGCTACCAGTTCTACGCGGCGTCGATGAGCGGCGACGGCGTCGAGCGCCTGCGCATGGAAGGCCTGCTGCGGCGCGCGATCGACAAGAATGAAATCTACCTGGCGTACCAGCCGCAGGTTGAAATGGACACCGGCCGCCTGACCGGCGTCGAAGCGCTGGTGCGCTGGAACAGCGCCGAGCTTGGGCAGATCGGCCCGGGGCAATTCATCCCGCTGGCCGAAGACACCGGCTTCATCGGCCAGCTTGGCCAGTGGGTGCTGCAGGAAGCGTGCCGCCAGATGATGGCATGGGAAGCGCAGGGTTTGATCATGCCGAAGATCGCGGTGAACCTGTCGGTGCGCCAGTTCGAGCGTGGCGGCATGGCGGCGATCGTGACCGAGGTGTTGCACTCGACCGGCCTGGCGCCACACCGCCTGCAGCTGGAAGTGACCGAGTCGATCATCATGAACACGGGCGACGCGCTGCAGTATGTGAAGGACCTGCACGCGATCGGCGTGGGACTGGCAATCGACGATTTCGGCACCGGCTATTCATCGCTGGCCTACCTGAAGCAGCTGCCGGTGCAGACGCTCAAGATCGACCGCAGCTTCATCAAGGATATCTCGCAGGGTCCAGACGACGAAGCCATTGCGATTGCCATCATCCAGCTTGGCAAGAGCATGAACCTGTCGGTGATTGCCGAAGGGGTCGAGCGCGAGGACCAGGCGGCATTCCTGCTGCGCCATGGGTGCAATCTGGCGCAGGGGTATTTGTATGGCAAGCCCGTGGCGGGCGACGAGATCGTGGCGCGCTGGGGCGGGCAAGGTTAGTCCGCGCCGCCCAGCAGCACCCGCAGATTGCAGTCGCGCTGCCACTCGCGGCGCTCATCGCTCGATTGCGCCAGGCGTGCCAGTTCGGCCGGCGCGATGTCGGCCTGGGCCTGGATCAGCCGATCGGCCACGCCGCCATCGGGCACCATCGTGCCGAAGAACGCGACCGTGTCGCCGCGCTGCAGCAGCAGCGTCGGGAAGTTGTCGACATCGAGGTCGCCGACCAGGGCGGCCTGGTCTTCGATATCGATCCAGATGAAGTGCTTGTCCGGGTGGCGCGCGGCCAGGGTCTCGAACGTGGCGCGGTAGGTCGCGCAGGTGCCGCACCAGGCGGCGCACAGGCAGGCGACCGTCCAGGCGTCGTCATGGACGGCGGCGACGGCGGCGTCGAGGGTCGAGGAATCGAGGGTCAGGCTATGCATGGAGCGCATTTTACTCCGTGTTGCGCTGCAATGTGGCGGGGAAGGCCGACCGGCATGGATGGCGCCCGGCCGAGCGGTTAAAATACGGGATGCCTACCATCCTTGCCATTGAAACCTCGGCCGAGCTGGCGTCTTGCGCGCTGCTGGTCAACGACACCGTCATCGCCCGCGCCACGGCCGGCGTGCGCACCCATTCGCAGTCGATCCTGCCGATGGTGCAGGAACTGCTGCGTGAAGCGGGCATTGCGCTGGCCGACTGCGACGCCATCGCTTTCGGGGCCGGTCCCGGGTCGTTTACCGGTGTGCGCACGGCCTGCGGCGTGGCGCAGGGGCTGGCGTATGGTGCCAATCTGCCCGTGCTGCCGATGGTGACGCTGGCCGCGATGGCCGAAAGCTGCCGGGCACGCTGCGGTGCGACCGAGGTGCTGGCGGTGCTCGACGCGCGCATGGGCGAAGTCTACTGGGCGCAGTACCGCTTCGATGGCGCATGGCGTGAAATCGTGGCGCCCACGCTGAGTGCGCCGCAGGCCGTGGTGCCGCTGGCAGTTCCTGGTCTGCAGGCATGCGGCAACGGCTTCGAGGCGTATGCCGACGCGTTTGCCGACCAGGCGTGTGCGGCCGGCGCCATGGCGGACATCGTCCCGCATGCGCGCGAGATGGCGCTGCTGGCCGTCGGCGCGCTGGCGGCCGGGCAGGGCGTGCCGGCGGCGCAGGCGCAGCCGATTTACCTGCGCAACAAGATTGCGTTCACCACGGCCGAGCGCCTGGTGATCAATGCGGCCAAGGCCGGCGCATGAGCGACCTGCTCGATCTCGGCCTGCACCTGGCGCCGATGACGGCGGCCGACGTGGCCGAGGTGTGCGCGCTGGAGACGAGCGTGTTCCCGTTTCCCTGGAGTCGCGGGAACTTCATCGACTCGCTCAACAGCGGTTACGACTGCTGGACCGTGCGTGATGCTGATGGCGCGCTGGCTGGCTACTACCTGTTGATGTACGCGCTCGACGAAGCGCACCTGCTTGACGTTGCCGTGGCGGTTGATCGCCAGCGTCAGGGGCTGGGCCGGCGTCTGCTGGCCGTGCTCGCGGCGCGCGCGCGCAGCCAGGGCATGACGTCGATCCTGCTCGAAGTGCGGCCGTCGAACGAGCGCGCACTCGACGTGTACCGGCGCCATGGGTATGTCCATATCGGGCGCCGCAAGGGCTACTATCCGGCTGGCGCTGCGGGCCGTGAAGATGCCATCGTGATGAGGCTGGATTTATGAAGAGTGTGAGCGGGCGCGATGCGCTGTTCCTGAACGAGATGGGGATCGGGCCGTTGTGGCAGTTGCGGACTGCGGCCGGGCCGGAGTCCGAAGTTGTTGTTGTCGATGCTGTTGATGCTGCGCCTGTGGCGGCGTCGGCCCCCGTGCCGGTGCCTGATCCAGCGCCGGTGGCGCGCGGGATGACGCCGCTGTCGGCGCCGCCGTATCGCAATCCGCCGCCCGTCGCCAGCGACGCCGCGTGGGACGACGGCAGTCATGCCGCGCCGGCCGCGCCTGACGTGTCGACGCTCGACTGGTCGGGCTTGCGCCAGGCGATTGCCGGCTGCAAGGAGTGCGCCTGCGGGGAAGGGCGCAAGCCCGTGTATGGCAGCGGGCCGCGCCAGGCGGTCTGGCTGATCGCCGCCGGCACGCCGAGCGCGCTCGACGAGCAAGCGGGCCAGCCGCTGACGGGCGATCCGGGCAAGCTGCTGGACAATATGCTGCACGCGGTCGGCCTGTCGCGCGAGCGCGATGCGTATGTCACGCCGCTGGTGAAATGCCGTCCCGTCAACGCCAGGGGCGGCGAGCGCGCGCCAACGCTTGAGGAAATCACGGCGTGCCGGCCATTCCTGGAGCGCGAGCTGGCGCTGACGGGCGCCACCACCGTGCTGACGATGGGGCAGGTCGCCGCCAACGGCCTGCTGGGCCGCGCGCTGAACGAGCCGCTGGCCGGCGTGCGCGGTCAGGTGCATGCATTGAATGACGTACCGCTGGTCGCCACGCTGCATCCCGGCGAATTGCTGCTGCGCGGTGCCGACAAGGCGCTGGCCTGGGCCGACCTGTGCCGGGCGCGTTCGCTTGCACCCCGCACCTAGTTACCAGGCCGCGTTCCACGCGCGCTGGCGGCACCTGACCCAGCCGCCAGTGCGCGCGCTGGCCTGGCTGCTCGATTCGCCGGACCTGCTCGATGGCGCCGCACCGGCATGGGCCGGCCGCGTGGCCACGCTGGGCCCGGTCACGGACGAGGTCGCCACCTGGCTGGCGCAGCTCGATGCCGACCCGTCGACGCTGAACGCCGCCCTCGGCGAGAAGCCGTATACGCGACTGGGGCTGTACGCCGAAAAGCTGATGGCCTTCTACTTCGCGCAGCAGGGACGGCTGGTCGCGCACGGCCTGCAAATCCGCGCCAACCGCAACGACACGGTGGGCGAGTTCGACTTCCTGCTGGAAAATGGTGCGGACGCGCTGGAACACATCGAGTTCGCGACCAAGTTCTATCTGCAAGGAGAAAACAGCGCAGGGGGCCTCGACACATTGGTCGGCCCCAACCTGGCCGATACGCTGGGCCTGAAGATGCGCAAGATCTTCGAACGCCAGCTGGCACTGGGCCAGCACCCGGCCGCGCAAGCGCAGCTGCCACGTCCGGTCAGCAAAGCCGGCGCGCTGGTCAAAGGCTGGCTGTTCTACCCCGCCGGTCACTGGCCGGCAATGCAAGGCATCACCCAGGGCCATTGCCGCGGCTTCTGGTGCGCACTGAGCGAGCTGGGCAGTCTGCCCGACACAACCTATGTGATCCTGCCAAAACTCGAATGGCTGGCGCCATTGCGCACCGATTCATCCGCCTGGACAATGACGCGCGCACAACTGGCAGCCGAACTGAACGACCGCTTCGCCGCATCAAGCACCCCAGCGCTGATCGCCAGAGTGCGCGAACAAGAGGACGCGCTGGAAGAAGTCGACCGCGGCTTCATCGTCCCCGACGACTGGCGCACCCGCGCCCAAACCGCCCACCCCTGACCAACAATGAGGGTCAGAGTCGATTTATTGAGCAATTTCCCGAGTTGCCCAATAAATAGCCCCCGACCCTGCCTCAAACCCCGCCGATCAGCTAGCCAAACAAAGTAGGGTCAGAGTAGATTTAATGGGCAATTCCGCAAAGTTGTCAAACAATTCGACTCTGACCCTCATTATTTTTTTGCTTGCTGGATTCGTTTAGTTTGACTGTCGGCATCAAATTCAGCCGATGACTGAATCGGTTCGGAAAGCGCTGACAAAAGCGTAGCGGCCAGCAAGTTCAGGCCTGCCAAACAATTAGGGTCAGAGTCGAATTATTGGGCAATTTCTCGCGAAAGCGAGATAAGTGGGGACAGAGTGCCCGTGCTGAGCTATTGCCTGCTGCATATGCCGAGCAGGGGAAGCCTCAGGGACAGGGGTCAGGCGAAACGTTGTCAAACAATTCGACACTGACCCTGCTTTTAGTGTTTGCCTTCGCCGATCAGCCCGAGGGAGTCGTGTTCGCGCTGGTTCAGCAGGTGGCGGCGCTGGATCAGGAGCATGATGCCGGCGACGGACAGGCCGAAGATGACGATGATGATGTTCAGGTCGAGGTTCAGCGTGATCATCACCGCGTAGGCGGCGAGCATCGTCAGGATCGACAGGTTCTCGTTGAAGTTCTGCACCGCGATGGAGTGGCCGGCGCTCATCAGGACGTGGCCGCGGTGCTGCAGCAGCGCGTTCATCGGGACCACGAAGAAGCCGGACAGGAAGCCGATGAAGGCCAGCAGCGGGTAGGCCAGCGTGACCGATTTCACGAACACCATGCTCGTGACTACCAGGCCCATGATGATGCCCATCGGGATCACGGTGAGCGACTTGCGCAGCGGGATCATGCGGGCGGCCATCGCGGCGCCCAGTGCGACACCGATCGCGACCACGCCGATCAGGTTCGTCGCCTGGTCCAGCGGCAGGCCGAGCGATGCTTCGGCCCACTTGAGCACGATAAATTGCAGCGTGGCGCCAGCGCCCCAGAACAGGGTCGTCACCGCCAGCGAGATCTGGCCCAGCTTGTCACGCCACAGCGTGGCCGAGCAATTGGCGAAGTCGGTGATGAGCTTGATCGGATTGCGTTCCTGGTGCTCGTAGCGCGCGCCGGTGTCCGGGATGCGCAGGTTGAAGATGGCGGCCAGGATATAGATTGCGACGACGACGGCCATTGCTGCCTCGGCCGGTGTGTCGATGCCGAGGCGCGGCAGCAGGTCGAACGAGAGCAAAAAGCCCGAGCCACGCGGGCTGACCAGCGTGCCACCCAGCACCGTGCCCAGGATGATCGACATCACCGTCAAGCCTTCGATCCAGCCATTGGCCGGCACCAGTTTTTCCGGCGGCAGCAGTTCGGTCAGGATGCCGTACTTGGCAGGCGAATAAACGGCCGCGCCAAAACCGACAACGGCGTACGAAATCAATGGGTGCACCGTGAAGAACATCAGCGCGCAACCGAACACCTTGATGATGTTCGCGATGAACATCACACGCCCCTTGTTGAGCGCATCGGCGAAGGCGCCGACGAAGGCGGCCAGCAGCACATAGAACAGAACGAACGACAGCTTCAGCAGCGGCGTCAGCGATGCCGGTGCGTCCATTGCGACGAGCAGGCTGATCGCGACAAACAGGAGCGCGTTATCTGCCAGCGACGAGAAGAACTGCGCCGCCATGATGGTATAAAAACCACGGTTCATTCTAAAATTCTAAAGTTCGGTCCGGGTTGCTTTATACCATGAATGGCTGGCGTGGCGAAGCCCATACGATGCACCGTGACTGCCCCGGCAACGCCCCGTGGCCTGCTCCGGTAGAATAGCCCCTCCACCGTTTCAGACCGATTCCACCCCGATCGCCGACCATGCCGCGCCCACTCTTTGCCACCATCCACCCGGACTCGATGCAGCACAATCTGTCGCAGGCCCGCACCTGCGCGCCCATGGCGAAGATCTGGGCGGTCGTCAAAGCCGACGCCTACGGCCATGGCCTCGAACGCGCGATGCGCGGCTTCGCCACGGCCGACGGTCTGGCGCTGATCGAGCTCGAGAACGCCATTCGCCTGCGCGAACTCGGCTGGATCAAGCCGATCCTGTTATTAGAGGGATTCTTCGAAGCGGCCGACGTGCCCCTGCTGGCCGAACACAATATCGTCACGGCCGTGCACTCGGTCGAGCAGGTCAAGCTGCTCGAATACACGCAGCTGTACCGCCCGATCGATGTCTACCTGAAGATGAACACGGGCATGAACCGCCTGGGCCTGCGCCCGGACGAGTACGCCGCCGCATACAAACGGCTGCGCGCGATCCCCGACGTGCGCAATATCACGCACATGACGCACTTCGCCAACGCTGACGAACTCGAACACCCGCTCTTGACCATCGCCGAGCAGGTACGCCGCTTCCAGATCGGCGCCGGCGACCTGCCCGGCGAGCGCAGCCTGTCCAACTCGGGCGGCGTGCTGCACCAGGCTGAACTGGCCGAGCACCTGTCCAACGACTGGGTGCGTCCCGGCATCATGCTCTATGGCGGCACGCCGGGCGGGCGCAGCGCCAGCGATTTCGGCCTGCGCCCGACGATGACGCTGCGCTCCGAAATCATCGGCATCCAGCACATCGAGCGCGGCGACACGGTCGGCTACGGCAGCCGCTTCGTCGCTGACGGCCCGATGACGATCGGTGTCGTCGCCTGCGGCTACGCCGATGGCTACCCGCGCAGCGCGCCGCACGGCACGCCGGTGATCGTCGATGGCGTGCGCACGGGGCTGATCGGCCGCGTCTCGATGGACATGATGACGGTCGACCTCTCACCGGTGCCCAATGCGCGCATCGGCAGCAAGGTCACGCTGTGGGGCGACGGTCTGCCGATCGACGACGTGGCGCACGCCGCCGGCACGATCGGCTACGAGTTGATGTGCGCTGTCGCGCCGCGCGTGCGCATCGCCGAAGGCCGCCTGGGCACCGATGGATAACCGATAGAGAACATGGCAAAAGCAAAAACCAATTACACCTGCTCCGAATGCGGCGCGATCGCCACCCGCTGGATGGGGCAGTGCGCCGACTGCAAGGCCTGGAACACGATGGTCGAAACCGTCGTCGAGGCGCCCGGCGTGAACCGCATGTCGCAAACCCCGCACCGCGCGCTGGCGCAGACCGCACCGGTGCTGTCGCTGGCCGATATCGAGGCCATCGATGTGCCGCGCTTTGGCACCGGCATCGAGGAATTCGACCGTGTGCTGGGCGGCGGCCTGGTGGCCGGTGGCGTCGTGCTGATTGGCGGCGACCCGGGCATCGGCAAGTCGACGCTGCTGCTGCAGGCGCTGGCCAGCCTGTCCAAGACGCGCTCCACGCTGTATGTCAGCGGCGAGGAATCCGGCGCCCAGATCGCATTGCGCGCGCGTCGCCTCGCGGTCGACGCGCAAGACCTGAAATTGCAGGCCGAGATCCAGCTCGAGAAAATTCTCGGCACGATCGCCGACCTCAAACCCGAAGTGGCCGTGATCGACTCGATCCAGACCGTGTATTCCGACGCGCTGACGTCGGCCCCCGGTTCGGTGGCCCAGGTGCGCGAATGCGCGGCGCAACTGACGCGTGTGGCCAAGCAGACCGGCGTGACGATCATCCTCGTCGGTCACGTCACGAAAGAGGGCGCGCTGGCCGGCCCGCGCGTGCTCGAACACATCGTCGACACGGTGCTGTATTTCGAGGGCGACACGCAGTCGAGCTTCCGCCTGGTGCGGGCGATCAAGAACCGTTTTGGCGCCGTCAACGAGCTGGGCGTGTTCGCGATGACCGAAAAAGGCCTGAAAGGCGTGTCGAATCCGTCCGCGCTGTTCCTGTCGCAGCACGACACGCCGGTGCCGGGTTCGTGCGTCATGGTCACGCAGGAGGGCACGCGCCCGCTGCTGGTCGAGATCCAGGCGCTGGTCGACACGAGCCACCTGCCCAATGCGCGCCGGCTGTCGGTCGGCCTCGAGCAGAACCGCCTGGCGATGCTGCTGGCAGTGCTGCACCGTCACGCCGGCATTGCCGCGTTCGATCAGGACGTGTTCATCAATGCGGTCGGCGGCGTGAAGATCACCGAACCGGCGGCCGACCTGGCTGTGCTGCTTGCGATCAATTCATCGATGCGCAGCAAACCGTTGCCGCGCGGGCTCGTGGTGTTCGGTGAAGTGGGCCTGGCCGGTGAAATCCGGCCGGCGCCGCGTGGCCAGGAGCGCCTGCGCGAAGCGGCCAAGCTGGGCTTTTCGATTGCCGTGATCCCGAAAGCCAATGCGCCGAAGCAGAAAATCGAAGGCATGACGATCATCGCCGTCGAGCGCATCGAGGAAGCCTTCAACAAACTGCGCGAGCTCGACTAGGCGCACGCACGACCGGACGGTTGGCACAGCACAACAATGCCGTGCCGGATCGGCTGGATGTTCCTATAATATTGTCTCTTTTCAGGCATCATGGGAAACACGTGTTACAAGAGCAGAGGCAGTCCCCGCGCAAAGTATTGCGCACCAAAGTCTTGCTGGCCATCGACGGCCGGACGCCGTTCTCTGGCAAGAGCGTCGATATCAGCGCCAACGGCATCAGCGTCAACATTCCCGATCCCGTGCCGGTCGGGCTGTCCGGCCAACTGCGTTTCGACCTGATGATCGACGGTCGCTTCACGACGATCGCCACGCACGCAAAAGCGCTGCACTGCATTTTCAGCGGCGGCGAATACAAAGTAGGGTTCAAGTTCCAGAGCCTGGACCTGGCAGCGGTGACCGCGCTGGCGCGCTACCTGCGCTGATGGCGGCCCCTTGAATGACAAGCGGCGAGCGCCGTTGGGCCTCGCCGCTTGCTGCTGACCCGCAGAGCGGGTTTGTCGCTATTCGTGATAGCGGTCTTCAAGGTGCCTGGAACTGCCACGTATTTCCTGGAAGATCTCGAACGCGACCAGCGCAGCCAGCCCGCCCAGGATCCCCATGACCATCATGTCCAACATACACTCATCAACGCCTTCGGGCATCTCCTCCATGTGGTGACGACACCTTCAGATTAGCAGCTGGCGCCGTATTTACAAGGCCGGCGCAGGGGGAAGATGGCGGCCGCCGGCCTGCCGCGCGCCGTGCCCGCCCGCGCAATGCCATGCTTGCGGCCGTGTCATGTTCATGTCACATTTCAGAATATGTCATGAACTTGTCATATTCGCCCGCTAGACTGCGCTTCATCGTCAGCGGGATCGTCCCGTCGTTCTATTTCAAGAGGATCAGATATGCGCATGAAGCATCTCTTCGTTTCGATCGCTGTTGCCGCTTCGGCATTCACCGCAACCGCCCAGGCCGCCAACATCACCGGCGCAGGCGCGACGTTCCCTTATCCTATTTATGCCAAATGGGCCGAGCTGTACAAGGCAGCATCGGGCAATGGCCTGAATTACCAGTCGGTCGGTTCCGGCGCCGGCATCAAGCAGATCAAGGCGAAGACCGTCGACTTCGGCGCGTCCGACATGCCGCTGGCAGCTGCTGAACTTAACGCCGCCGGTCTGTTCCAGTTCCCGGCCGTGATGGGCGGCGTCGTGCCGATCGTCAACCTGGCGGGCATCGCCCCGGGCCAGATGAAGCTGAGCGGCGCCGTCATCGCCGACATCTACATGGGCAAGATCGTCAAGTGGAATGCGCCGCAGATCGCCGCGCTGAACCCGGGCGTCAAACTGCCGGACGCCGACATCACCGTCGTGCGCCGCGCTGACAGCTCGGGCACCTCGTTCCTGTGGACCGATTTCCTGTCGAAGTCGAGCCCGGAATGGAAGACCAAGGTCGGCGCCGGCACCACCGTCAAGTGGGCAGTGGGCGTGGGCGGCAAGGGCAATGAAGGCGTCGCCGCCAACGTGCAGCGCATCAAGGGCGGCATCGGCTACGTCGAGTGGGCCTACGCCAAGAAGAACAAGATGTCGCACACCCAGCTCCAGAACAAGGATGGCGTGTTCCTACAGCCAAGCGACGACGCCTTCAAGGCGGCCGCTGCTGGCGCCAACTGGGCCGGTACCCCGGGCTTCGCGGTCATCCTGACCAACCAGCCGGGCAAGGACAGCTGGCCAGTCACGGGCGCATCGTACATCCTCGTGCACAAGGCCCAGGACGCGGCCAAGGGCAAGGAAGTGCTGAAGTTCTTCGACTGGTCGTACAAGAACGGCACCGCATCGGCCGCCGAACTCGATTACGTGCCAATGCCTGCACCAGTCATCAAGCTGGTGCAGGACGCCTGGCGCGCCAATCTGAAAGACACCACCGGCAAGGCGCTCTGGTAATCCTCTAATTTTCATCATCGAAGGACCGGCCCGACCGGTCCTTCTGCATGCCAGCAATATTGACAAAACGATATTGATTACGAGTCTTATAGCGAGTCTTCCACACATATGAGCGCCCACCCATCCTTGTCCGTGCAGGACCTGCCTGATCAGGCAGCAGCCGAAGACGCCCGCCGTTACGCTGCACTGCGCACGACGATGCGCAACCAGCGCATCCAGGACTTCTTCTTCCACAAAATCACGCTGCTGTTCGCTGCTACGGTCCTGGCGGTGCTGATCGGGATCATCATCTCGCTGGCGATTGGCGCCGCGCCGGCGTTCTCGCAGTTCGGCCCGGGCTTCATCACCCGCGTCGAGTGGGATCCGGTGAACGACGAGTTCGGCGCCATGATCGCGATCTGGGGCACGCTGGCCACCTCGATCATCGCGCTGGCCGTTGCCTTCCCGATCAGCTTCGGCATCGCGCTGTTCCTGACCGAAATCTGCCCGGCCTGGCTGCGTCGCCCGCTGGGCACCGCCGTCGAGCTGCTCGCCGGCGTGCCGTCGATCATCTACGGCATGTGGGGCCTGTTCGTGTTCGCGCCGATGTTCGCCGACCACGTCCAGCCGCTGCTGAAGGAAACCATCGGCCAGTTGCCGGTGATCGGCGTCATCTTCCAGGGCCCGACGATGGGCATCGGCATCATGACCGCCGGCCTGATCCTGGCGATCATGATCATCCCGTTCATCGCCTCGGTGATGCGCGACGTGTTCGAGATCGTGCCGACCGTGCTGAAGGAATCGGCATACGGCCTGGGCTGCACACGCTGGGAAGTGGTGCGCAAGGTCGTGCTGCCTTATACCCGCAACGGCGTGGTGGGCGGCGTCATGCTGGGCCTGGGCCGCGCGCTGGGCGAGACGATGGCCGTGACGTTCGTGATTGGCAATGCGCACTCGCTGTCGGCATCGCTGTTCTCGCCGGGTAACTCGATTTCGTCGACGCTCGCCAACGAATTTGCCGAAGCGGCCAGCACGCTGCATTCGTCGTCGCTGTTTGCGCTGGCACTGATCCTGTTTGGCATCACGTTCATCGTGCTGTCGGCGGCCAAGATCATGCTGCTCGGTATGTCCCGTAACGAAGGTACGAAATAAGATGAACACTGCTACCAAGAACCCGGTGTATCGCCGTCGCCTGCTGGCGCACCGCATCGGCATCACGCTGTCGGTGTGCGCGATGGGCATCGGCCTGGCCTTCCTGGCCTGGATCCTGTTCACGCTGCTGTACAACGGCCTGGGCGGCCTGTCGGCAACGCTGTTCACGGCGGACACGCCGGCCCCGGGCACGCCCGGTGGCGGCCTGCGCAATGCGATCCTGGGCAGTGTGATGATGGTCGGCCTGTCGACGCTCATCAGCACGCCGGTGGGCATCCTGGCCGGTATCTATCTGGCCGAATACGGCGAGAACAACAAGTTCGCGCAAGTCACGCGCTTCGTGACCGACATCATGCTGTCGGCCCCGTCGATCGTGATCGGCCTGTTCGTGTATGCCATCTATGTCGCCAAGGTCCAGCACTTCTCGGGTTACGCCGGCACGATCGCGCTGTCGCTGATCGCCATCCCGGTCGTGGTGCGCACCACCGACAACATGCTGCGCCTGGTACCGGCCAGCCTGCTCGAAGCGGCCTACGCACTGGGCGCGCCGCACTGGAAAGTGGCCCTGACCGTGCGCCTGCGCGCCGTGAAGGCTGGCGTCGTCACCGGCGTGCTGCTGGCCGTGGCCCGCGTCACGGGTGAAACCGCGCCGCTGCTGTTCACCGCGCTGAACAACCAGTTCTACAGCCATGACATGAATGCGCCGCTGGCGAACCTGCCGGTGGTGATCTACACCTACGCCATGAGCCCGTACGACGACTGGCGCTCGCTGGCCTGGGCCGGTGCATTGCTGGTGACCACGACCGTGTTGCTGCTGAACATCCTGTCGCGTACGCTGTTCAGCCAAAAAACCCCGAATTAATTCACTCTGATAAACGATAAAGTGATGAACCAAGCCATGCTCAATACGACTCCGACCCCGGCTGCGGCCAAAGCCAAGACGATCGAAATCGAAGGCCTGAACTTCTTTTACGGTAAAACGCAGAGTCTGAAGAATGTCAGCCTCGACATCCACGCCAAGCAGGTGACGGCCTTCATCGGCCCGTCGGGCTGCGGCAAGTCGACGCTGCTGCGCACCCTGAACCGGATGTACGACCTGTACCCGGGCCAGCGCGCCGAAGGCAAGATCATGTACCGCGGTGGCAATATCCTCGACGCGGGCGTCGACGTGAACATGCTGCGCGCCAAGGTTGGCATGGTGTTCCAGAAGCCGACCCCGTTCCCGATGTCGATCTATGACAACATCGCCTTCGGCGTGCGCCTGTACGAAAACCTGTCGAAAGGCGAGATGGACGAGCGCGTCGAGTGGGCCCTGAAAAAGGCGGCGCTGTGGGAAGAGGCGAAGGACAAGCTGTCGAAAAGTGGCCTGTCGCTGTCCGGTGGCCAGCAGCAGCGCCTGTGCATCGCGCGCGGCGTGGCAGTCAAGCCCGACGTCCTGCTGCTCGATGAACCGACCTCGGCGCTGGACCCGATCTCGACCGCCAAGATCGAAGAACTGATCAGCGAACTGAAGCAGGATTACACGATCACCATCGTGACCCACAATATGCAGCAGGCTGCGCGCTGCTCCGACTACACCGCCTACATGTACTTGGGCGAGTTGGTCGAATTCGGCGAGACCGACCAGATCTTCATGAATCCGGCGCGCAAGGAAACGCAAGACTACATTACCGGCCGCTTCGGCTGATCGAGCAGGCTGACCTTTTTTCGGCCGTTCCTTCGCGGACGGCTTCACAAGAATATTGACGGAGAGTTTGTATGACAGGCGAGCATTCATCCAAGCAGTACGACCAGGAACTCGAAGGGATCCGTTCCCAGGTCTTGCTGATGGGCGGCATGGTGGAAACCCAGTTCGAAGAAGCGCTGGAATGCTTCCGCATCGGCGACATCGCGCGCGCCGAGCGCGTGATGGCCGAAGACCAGGCCGTCAACCAGCTTGAAGTCGCGCTGGACGACGCCTGCAGCCACCTGATCGTGAAACGCCAGCCGACCGCGAACGACCTGCGCACCGTGATGGCCACCATCAAGGTGATCACCGACCTCGAGCGCATCGGCGACGAAGCGACCAAGGTTGCACGCACGGCAAAGAGCCTGCACGAGCGGGGCGCGACCGGCTTTGCCCATTTCGACATGATCCGCACGATCGCCAAGGCGACGTCCGAACTGCTGCACGATTCGCTCGACGCGTTCGCGCGCCTGGACGGCAAGCAGGCCCTGCAGATCATCGCGGGCGACGAAGTGGTCGACCATGAATTCCGCGTCATCCTGCGCACGATGGTCACGTTCATGATGGAAGACCCGCGCACGATTTCGTCGGCGCTCGACACGCTGTGGGTGGCCAAGGCCATCGAGCGCATCGGCGACCATGCCAAGAACATCGCCGAATACGTGATCTACGTGGTCGAAGGCCGCGACATCCGCCACAGCAAGCCGACGCTCGGCGAGCCGCCGGTACTTTGAGCATGGCTGACACCACCTCCGTCCTCGTGGTCGAGGATGAGCCGGCGATCGTCGAACTGGTGACCTATTCGCTGCGCGAAGCAGGCTGGGAAATCCGCACGGCCGATACGGCGGCCGGGGCCTGGGACAGCATCAGCCGGGGCAAGCCCGACCTGCTGCTGCTGGACTGGATGCTGCCCGACCAGAGCGGCCTGCGGTTGCTGTCGCGCCTGCGCGCCGACCGCGACTTCCAGGAGCTGCCGGTGATCATGCTGACGGCCAAGAGCATGGAAGAAGACAAGCTGGCGGGCCTGAACAGTGGCGCCGACGACTACATCACCAAGCCGTTTTCGCCGCGCGAGCTGCTGGCCCGTTCACGTGCACTGCTGCGTCGCAAGAGCCCGCACCTGGCCGAAGCGCCACTGCGCGCCGGCAGCGTGACGCTCGATCCGAACAGCTGCACCGTGACGGTCGAGAACCAGCAGATCGACATCGGCAATGCCGAATACAAGCTGCTCAAGTATCTGCTGGCGCACCGCGAGCGCGTTTTTTCGCGCGCCCAGTTGCTCGACAAGGTGTGGGGCGACCATGCTGTGATCGAAGAGCGCACGGTCGACGTGCATGTGCTGCGGCTGCGCAAGGCGCTGAAATCGGCCGATGGCCTGATCCGGACGGTGCGCAGCGTCGGCTACATGCTGTCCGAAAAATAGTCTGTGTCGAAGGACGCGATGAATCCCAAGTTGCTGTTCTGGGTCCCGGCGCTGTTGCGCCTGGGGCTGTTGTTTGCCTGCGCTGGCCTGGTCTGGTGGTGGTCCGGGCCGGTGGCCGGACTGTCGCTGGCGCTGGCCGCTGCTGTCACGGCCATCATCGTGCAGCTGTCCTATCTGCAAAAGCTCGGCGAATGGCTCGAGCATCCGCAAGAGACACGTCTGCCCGACGGCTGGGGCGCCTGGACGGAAGCGTTCGCGCGCCTGTACCACCTGCGCCGTGACGACAAGAAGCACCAGGCCGAACTCACCGAGTGGCTGGCCCGCTTCCGCCAGGCGATGCACCTGCTGCCGGAAGGTGTCGCGATCATGGACGACGTGCTGTTCCTGGAGTGGTGCAATCCGGCGCTCGAGCGCCATCTGGGCCTGACGATGGAGCGCGACAAGGGTCTGCGCGTGACCAATCTGGTACGCCATCCTGATTTTATCGACTACATCATCCTGGGCCGCTACGAGCAGCCGCTGACGCTGGCCTTCCGCGGCCGCAAGATCGAATGCCGCATCATCCCGTTCGAGAACCGGCGCCAGATTCTGGTGACTCACGACGCGACCGATACCGAGCGCATCGAGGCGATGCGGCGCGACTTCATCGCCAACGCGTCACACGAACTGCGCACGCCACTGACGGTGATCGTCGGCTTCCTCGAAATCGCGATGGCCGATCCGGGCCTCGACGTGACCACGCGCACGGCGCACCTGACCTTGATGACGGAGCAGGCTCAGCGCATGCAGCGGCTGATCCAGGACATGCTGACCCTGTCGCGGCTGGAGTCGGACGAATTCCCGCTCAAGCGCGAGCGGGTGGACATCAAGATTCTGGTCGAATCCATCGCCGCCGAAGCGCGCGCGCTGTCGGGCGGCCGGCACACGATCGAGGTGGCCGTGGACGGCCCGGACGTGATGGGCAGCATGGAAGAACTGCGCAGCGCCTTCGCCAACCTGGCATCGAACGCGGTGCGCTACTCGCCCAACGGCGGCACGATCCGCCTGGCCTGGACACGCGGCCCGGATGCGCTGTCATTTGCCGTGACCGATTGCGGCATCGGCATCGACCCGGAACACATCCCGCGCCTGACCGAGCGCTTCTACCGCGTCGACAAAAGCCGATCGCGCGAAACGCAGGGCACCGGCCTGGGCCTGGCCATCGTCAAGCACGTGCTGCTGCGCCACGGCGGCAAGCTGACGATCACCTCCCAACCCGGCAAAGGCAGCACCTTCGCCGCCACGCTCCCAAACACATCCCTGCCGGCGTAACCCTCCGATCCCAAAAGCAATTGCCTTCCAATTGGGGTCAGAGTCGAATTGTTTGACAACTTTGTGACATGCCGAGGCGTCCTTCCAGCTGATCACGAATTGCACGGAAACGTTTCTTTGGGGCAATGAGGGTCAGAGTCGAATTAACGAGCAACTTCGAAAGTTGTCAAACAATTCGACTCTGAGGTACCCCGGGTTTCGTGGACATTCATAATAGGAGACAATAGTCACCATGGATGAAACAACAAAACCCTCGCCCAAGCGAACTATTCACACCAGCGAATTC
>NZ_JCASII010000006.1:0-312434 GCF_059686035.1 Telluria sp. ZT3P26
TCGGCGCCGTTACGCACAAATTGGCCCATCTGATCTACGGCGTCATTCGAACAGGCAAGCCATTCGACGCAAATTTCTTATCGAATCGGCTTGCAATTCAAGACGGTATCTGACCCCAGCTTTAAAATTAACTAAAGCTGAGGCCGTGTCCGAATGTCAGACCTGACCCCGGCTTTTTGTTATTTGCTGCCGGTTTTCCAGCGCATGCCGAAGCCGAAATGGCGGTCCATCAGTTCGTGGGCGCTGGTGGTGCCTTGTTGCTGGAAGTATTCGGCCAGTTTGGTGATGACGAGCTGGCCGCCGCGGTTTTCGATCAGCGCGATTGCGCACATGATCTGGCGGTCGCCTCCGTCGAGTTTTACTTCGACCGGTGCCTGGCCTGGTGCGGTGATTGTCACCACGCCATTGGTCACGCTCCAGTTGGCGGCGCCTTCGTAGATGAACGAGAAGATCACGGCCCGCTTGATCTGGTCGAAGCGCTCGCCGTTGATGAACAGGTTTTCGCCATTCGCGGCGGCGCCGGTGCGGTCGTCGGCGTCGAGCTTGATGAACGGATCGCGCTCGTAGTCACCGAACGTGTTGCCCAGAGCCTGGACCAGGCCGCGGCGGCCGTCGCTCAGCTCATACATGCAGCCCAGATCCAGGTCGATGCCGGTGCGGCCCTTGCGCGACGCCTGCGCCTTGTTGGCCATCTCGCCCGCCTTGTGCGCGAGGTCGCCCGCCATGCTGGTCAGACGGTCGAGGAAGCCGCCGCCCCTGGCTGCTGCGGCCGGTGGTGGCGTGGAGGGCGCCGGTGGTGGTGCGATTGCGGCCTGGTTCCAGTTCAGGTTGACGTGGATGCGGCCATAGCCGCCGCCGGCGCGCTTGTCGAGCGAGACCTTGTCGCCGCGCTTGTCGAGCGTGATTTTTGATAGCGAGACTCGGGGCGCAGCTGGCGTCGCAACGGGGGCAGGTGCCGGCGTGGGTGTCGGCGCTGGCGTTGCCGGCTTCGCTGACGATCCAGCCTCGGCACCGCCAAAGTGCGCGAGCAGCGTCGACAGGCCGCCGGCAAAACCCTGGCCAACCGCGCCGAAGCGCCACTGGCCGTCGCGGCGATACAGCTCCGCCACGATCACGGCTTTCTCGTCGCCGAAGTCGGCGCCCGACCACGGGAAGCGCAGCGCGCTGCCCAGCGTGAGCGAGCTGGCGCCCAGCGTGCGCATGCTGGCCACGCCGTCGATCGCGGCGACGAACACCAGCTTGGCAATGGATGCGGGCAGCTGGTCGAGGTTGACGGCGAAGCTGGCGCGGCCCGGCGACTGGTTCAGGCGCACCGCGCCTTCCGGGCTGGCCAGCTGGTTGTAGAAGACCATGTAGCGGTCGTCGGACAGCTTGTCGTTGGCGTCCAGGCCGAAGCACGAGACATCGACCGACGCGCCGTTGGCGGCGATCTCGACGTCGACATTGAAGACGTGGCCGCTGCCGAGATCGGCCAGCTTGCCCTTTTGTCCGCGCGAAAATTGGTTCATGAGGGTTCCCCTTCCAGGAATGGTTTGTGATCCAGTTCGGCGCCGTGGAAACCGAACAGGCGCGATTGCTCGACCGTGCGTTCGGCCCAGGCGCGATGGGTGGCGACTTCGCACATCGCGTCGTTCATGCGAAACACGGCCGGTGCCGACTGGTCGAGAATCGCGCGCGCCACCGCCAGGTCTTGCGGCGACACCTTGAAGTGCTGTTCGATCGGTGCGATCTGGGTCGGATGGATGGCGGTCTTGCCGATCATGCCGTGCGCCAGGTCTTCGATGACTTCCTGGTCCAGCAGCTCGGGCAGATCCAGGTATTCGAATACCGGCGCGGTCAGCATGAAGCCGTAGGGCCGGAACGTGGTGACCAGCCGCGAGATGACAGGGCCCAGCGGCGTGCGGTACAGCGTCATGCCGCGCGGCCGGCGCAGGCCCAGCAGCGCCAGCAGATCGTTGCCGCCAATGCGCAGCGCCAGGATGCGATGGCGCACGCCGGGCGCTTCCAGCACCGCGCGCAGTCCCTGCATCTCCTGGTCGTTGAACGCTTCAGCGGTTTCCAGCGTCGGCATCAGCACGTGCTCGGTGTGGCGCAGCAGCCGGTAGTAGCTGTCGAAATTGTGGCGCGTGATCTTGGGCAGCACGAAGCCGGTGAGCTTGTCGGCTCCCGGCATGGCCAGTACGCGCTCGAGCACTTCGGTGTTGCGCACCCGGACGAAGCGGTCGGCCGCCACGTCCACGCGCATATTGGCCAGCACCACCGACAGGTTGAACAGTGAATAGCTCAGCTCCCGGTCGGCAATGGCGTCCTCCGTGCAGAAGATCAGCGACCGCGCCTGCGGGATCAGATCGCCGTTGGCGATCTCCGCCAGGTCCTTGTGATTGGCCGGCACGTACAACGACGCGCCCAGTGATTTAGCCATCGGATGCACTCCTGATCAGGGATACTGCGTGGTAGGGCAGGCCCGCGTCGATCTCGACCGGGACCTGTTTTTCTTCGGCCAGCGCGGCCAGGTGCGCCACATCCGGCGCATCTGCAGCGCGCAGCACCAACAGGCGCGGCACGCGCCGCAGCAGCACGCGCGTGGCTTCGCCGATGCCCGGCTTGATGAGGTTGACGTCCGCCACGCCATAGCGCAGCATCGCCGCCCCAAGATAAGCTTGCGAGCGTTCGCGCGCCGTATGTGTATCGACTGGCGGCGCCTCGGCGACATCCGCCGCCAGCGCCAGCGCGGTCAAATTATCGGCGAACGCCTGCGAGCGGTCGATCCCGGCAAAGTCCGCATAGAACACACAGCCATGGAAATCCTCCGTGCCCAGATCGTCGGGCATGACGGTGCGGCTCACCAGGCCCGATACCGTCGCATTCAGGATGCTCGACGGGATCAGGTAATCGTCGCACGAGGCGGCGCAGGCGGCCGCGCCGGCCAGGTCCGACAGCACGTACAGGCCCGGGTCGATGGCCACGCCGTGGCGCGCATTGAACGCGTCGACCGAGCCGGCCAGTTCGCGCGCGATGACGCCCTTGCCGGTCCAGCCGTCGACGAACACGATCGATTCAGGCGCGTGCCCCTGGGCCAGGATGTGGCGCAGGGCGGCGGCGTCAATGCCGCGGTCGCGCACGATCGACACGCAGTAATGCACGGCGTCGCGCCCGAATCGTTCGCGCAGCAGGCGCGCCACGACCACGCCCACCGGCGTGCCGGCACGTGCCAGCGAAACGATCGTGACCTGCTGCGCGCGGCGCGCCGCGATCAGGCCCGCCAGACGCAGGCAGTCCTGCGCCATGCGCGCGTTGTTGGCGGCGCAGGCGGCGTCGAACAGGCGCATATAACGCTCGGACGGCGCGGATTCCGGCGACAGCATCTGGCTGTAGTGACGCTGGCCGCTCTGGATCAGCGCTTCCTTTGCGGCGACATCGGTGAAGTCCTGCTGCGGCAGGCGGCGCAGCAAGAAGTCGACATCGCCGGCGCGATAACTGCCCGGGAACGGCGCATGCCCGGTCACAGCGCCCCCACGGTAACGCCGGCCAGCTGCGTGCCGCGCGGGATGATCGCGTAGTCGCAGGCGGCCATGAAGCGCGCATCCGAGCGGCTGTCGCCCATGCCGAAGGTGACGATCTCGCCGTGTTCGGCCTTCAGGCGCGCCGTGATGTGCGCGACTGCGTGGGCCTTGTCCAGCGCCTTGGGCAGGATCGCCAGGTTGTTGCCGTTGCGGTGCACGACATAGTCGCGGTTACCGTCCGCGATCCACGGCCGCACCACGTGTTCTTCGAGCGGCGCGAGGCGCTCGCTCAGCTTGTCCGGGTCTTTCACGACCAGAAAGAACGGCGTGCCGATATCTTCGATCATGCGCGCGCGGCCGGCGTAACCGGTGCGCGCGCCATGCGCGTCGATGTGGGCCGCCAGCTCCAGCAGGCCGGGCAGGGCGGTGTGCATCGCCGTGCGCACGCCTTCCAGATAGGGCCGGTCAACCGCGCCGCCCGGCTCGAGCACGACGCCGCCGTAGTTGATGACGGCGTAGCTGCTGAATGGCAGGTGCACGCGGCGCAGGCCATCGAGGTCGCGCGCGGTGGTCGGGATCATCGTCATCCCGTCCTGCAGCAGCGCGAGAAACGAGCGCTGGGCCGGGGTGGTGTACGAACAGATGCTGCCATCCTTGTAGTACGCGGCAGGCTGCAGCGCATCGGGGGCATCCCGGTGCGTGCCGCACTTGCCAAAGGTCTGGAACAGTGTGTCGTCCAGGTCAGCGAACAGGAACTTCTTCAACGTGGTCCTCGGACTGGAAGTGGAACAGGCGCGCGCGCAGGGTATCGGCCAGCGCGAACAGCGCGGGGCCGGGGGCGGTTTCAAAGCACAGCAGGACATGGTCGTACTGGCCGGGTGCGACGTTGTACAGATAGTTGGCGATGCCTTCGCCGTAGTTGTCGGGGAAGGTCAAGGCGTGGCCCACCGCGCCCCAGGTCAGGATCGGCGAGCGGGTCGTCGACTGCACCACCACGTCGACGCCACGTTCTTGCAGGGCCGCGCCGAGCAGCGTGGATGCGTGCATGAATTCACCGGTGCCCAGCACCAGCACGCGGCTGCCGGGCGCGAATTCACCGGCCAGGCGCGTGGCCAGGGCGGTCGGCGCTGGCACGGCGTGGTTGATCCCCAGGCGGCCGAATGCGCTGCTGGCGCCGCGATCGGCGTCGTGTTCGAAGCGCTGGGCCGCGCCCTGGTCCGGTGGCAGCGGGCCTTGTGCAAACGTGAACTGGCCGTCGACCAGCGCGCCGATGGTGGCCGGCAGGCCAAAGCGCGCATCGAGTTCGCCGGGGGCGGCCGGGCCCATGAAATTGGTGATCGTGGCCAGATGCACGCGCTCGATACTGGGGTTCAGGCGCTGGCAGGCGGCGGCCAGATTGACGAAGGTATTGCCGGTGCTGGCTTCATCGTCGACCATCACGACCGTGCGCGCCGCCATGAACAGCGCGTGCAGCGCCGGATCGGTCGGCTCGTGCAGGAACTGGCGCGGCGCGTGGCTGTGCGCCTCGGCGAATTCGATCAGCGGTCCGGTGCCCACGCGGTAGCGCGTGGTGTACAGGAACAGCGCCGGCTGCGCCGGATGCGCGCGCAGCCAGGCTTCGAACACGCCCTGGCCCAGGCCAATCGCGGTTTCGGCCATCGCGATGAACAGCACCGGGCCATCGACCGGCGGCACCGTGGCCGCCAGGCGCTCGTGCACGGCCAGCATCGCGCGGGGGGACGCCGGCCAGTGCTTGCCCAGCACCTTGCTCAGAAAGAGAAAACCGCGCTTGGCATTGGCGCGCGCGGCAAAGCCGAGCAGCTCGTCGACTTCGGCGGCGCCGCTGTCGATGCGCAGTTCGAGCGTGCCGGTAGGCAGTTCGATGCGCTGCAGATTGGAGGAGGGCGCAGCCATGGTCATGCCAGTTCCGTGGCGACGCTGACTTCGGCCACGCGCATGCCATTGGCCACCGGTGGCACGGTGACGCTGTCGAAGCCGTCGGCAAAGCAGCGCAGTGCGATGTAGGGCAGGTTGGGGCCGGCCAGGCAGGCCATGGCGATCCCGCCCGACATGCGCGGGTTGATTTCCAGCAGGCGTGGACGGCCGCCGCCTTCGCGGAACTGGGCGTTGAATACGCCGTTCAGGCGGTAGTCGGCGCACAGGCGCGTGGTGGCGTCCAGAATGTCCTGGCGCATGTCGATCAGCTGGCCGCTGCCTGCCTGCGGCAGTTTGCGGCGCACGACGGCGGTCACCAGGCGGCCGTTGTCGCCGACGCAGTCGACGCTGTATTCGGGGCCTTCGAGGAATTCCATCAGGAGCATGGTGCGAAACTCGCCCATCTCGGCCAGGCCGCGGCGCAGGTCGTCATAGCCGACGTGGTATTCGGCGCCGGCCAGCAGCAGCGCAGCGCTGTTGCGCGCTTCATCGACGATGGCAAAGCCCAGGCCATAGATCGAATGCGACGGCTTGACACACAATTTGGCGTGGCGCGGGCGCAGTTCGGCCCAGGCGGCGTCGAACTGCGCGATGTTTTCAAAGACACGGAATTCGGCCACCGGCGCGTCGGGCAGCACGGTCTCGGCGTAGAAGTCGGCCTTGTCGTGGATTCGTTTGAGCTCGGCCGGCGGCGCGGCCGACAGCACGCGCGTGCCAATGTCGGCAAAGCGCCCCAGTTCGGACGCCAGCAACGTGGCTTCACGGCCGGGCACGAAGATGTCGATCTTTTGCTCGCGGCAGAAGGCCAGGCACCAGTCGATATATGCCTCGCTTTTCAGGCCGACCGGCTCGATATGGAATTCGTGGGCCAGACGCGCAGCGGGTGCATGGCGGTTGGCGTTGCTGTGAACGATGGTGAAGCGGCCGTCGGTGTCGGCCTCGCGAATCAGCTTGATCGCAGCATTGACGGACGAAAAAGTCCTGTTGTACCAAACGCGCATGCGCTTTTTCCTGAAGATGTTGCAGACAGGGCCCGCACATGGCGCGGGCCCGGGGGATTACATGGCGAACGGCGAGGCGAACGACTCAGACGTTGACGCCGAACGAGCGGGCCAGAGGACCCAGGCCGCCCTTGAAGCCCTGGCCGACGGCGCGGAATTTCCATTCGCTGCCGTGGCGGTACAGTTCACCGAAGATCATCGCGGTTTCGGTCGAGCTGTCTTCGGACAGGTCGTAGCGCGCGATTTCGGTCTCGCCGGCGGCGTTCAGGCAGCGGATGTACGCCTTGCTGACCTGGCCGAAGCTCTGGCGGCGCGCCTCGGCATCGTGGATGGTGACGCAGAACGAGATCTTGTCGATGTCGGCCGGCACGCGGTTCAGCTCAACCGCGATCTTTTCATCGTCACCCTCGCCCTGGCCGGTGGTGTTGTCGCCGGCGTGGACCACGGAACCGTCGGTCGATTTGAGGTTGTTGTAGAAGATGAAGTCGGTATCGCCGCGCACTTTGGCGTCGGTCTTGAGCAGGAAGGCGCTGCCATCCAGATCGAAAGCGGAACCGTCGGTCGAGCGGGGATCCCAGCCCAGGCCGATGATGACCTTGGTGAGGCCCGGTGCTTCCTTGCTCAGGTTGACGTTGCCGCCTTTTTGCAGACTGATTGCCATACGAACTCCTTGTTCCATTGAGGGTTGACTGGCCGCCGGTGGACTGGCGAACCTCGGGGATGGTGT
Organism: Telluria sp. ZT3P26; assembly: GCF_059686035.1. Lineage (NCBI taxonomy): Bacteria > Pseudomonadati > Pseudomonadota > Betaproteobacteria > Burkholderiales > Oxalobacteraceae > Telluria > Telluria sp. ZT3P26. Next base: position 7,167 of record NZ_JCASII010000006.1, read on the forward strand.
CGCCAATATAGGCGGTAACCGATCAATTGTACATGGGGCCACGGCGCACGGATTTCAACCGTTTTTCATAGGAGGATGTACGTACTTGGGCCCCGCAAAAGTCATGCCCGCGTGCGTAGCGGGCGAAAGAAGGCGCGGATCTCTTCGGCCAGCATCGCAGGCTGTTCGAGCGCCGCGAAATGCCCGCCCGCCGGCATCGTGTTCCACTGCCGCACGTCGAAGCTGCGCGCGACCCAGCTGCGTGGCGGCATCGGCAGCTCGAACGGGAACAGGGCCACGCCCAGTGGCGGCGCAACGCGCGTCGTCAGTGCCATGGGCCGCGCGCGGCCTTCGACGTACATGCGAAAGGATGAGCCGATCGATCCCGTGAACCAGTACAGGCTGATATTGGCCAACAACACGTCTAGGGCGACTGGGCCGTCGCTCCAGGCCTGGAATTTTTCGGCAATCCACGCGGCCAGGCCGGCCGGCGAATCGTGCAGGCCCACTGCCAGCGTGTGCGGCTTGGTGCCCTGCAGTCGCGCGTAAGCGCCTTCGCGCTCCAGAAAGTCGGCAGCGCGGCGCAGGAAATCCTGTTCGTCGCCCGTCAGCTGTTCGCCAGCGGTCAGCGGTGGCCGGAACGAGCCGGGGATGTAGTTCAGGTGCATGCCGATGACCTGCTCCGGGAAGCGCTGGCCCAGCCACGCGCTCACGCCGGCGCCGATGTCGCCGCCCTGCGCGCCGAAGCGCGGGTAGCCCAGGCCCGTCATCAGTTCGGCCCACAGGCCCGCGGTCTCGAACGGACCGGTGCCCGTGTGCGTGGGTTGCGACGAATAGCCGAAGCCGGGCAGCGACGGCGCCACCACGTGGAAGCTGTCAAGCGGATCGGCACCGTGCGCGCCCGGGTCGGCCAGCAGCGGGATGATCGCCTCCATCTCGAGAAACGAGCCGGGCCAGCCATGCGTGAGCACCAGCGGCATCGGATCGGGGCCGGCGCCGCGCTGGTGGACAAAGTGGATGGTGTGGTCCTGCACGCGTGCACGATACTGCGGCAGGCGATTCAGACGTGCTTCGACCGTGCGCCAGTCGAAACCGTCGCGCCAGTGCGCCAGCAACTGCGCCAGGAAGGCTGGATCGATGCCTTCGCTCGACCCCTGGTCAGCAATGGCCGGCGCAAGGCGGGTACGCGCCAGGCGCGCGTGCAGGTCGGCCAGGTCGGCGTCGGGAACGGCGATGTGAAACGGTGCGATGTGCATGGCGGCCGGGGGCTGGGACGGTAGGGCCGATTGTAAGGTGCCTTGGGGTCGACGCACGATTTGGAGGATCAGGCAAACACCGGCCAGCTTCCGGCAACGGCGCGGGTGGGCCGGCTCACATACTGGCTGCTCTCTCCAACACACAAGGAATCTCCATCATGACCACCATCGCTCTCGTTACCGGCGCCAGTCGCGGCCTCGGACGCAACACCGCACTGCACATCGCCCGCCGTGGCGGCGACGTGATCATCACCTACCAGAGCCGCCAGGCCGAGGCCTTGGCCGTGGTCGACGAGGTGCGCGCATTGGGCCGCCAGGCGCTGGCGCTGCAGCTCGACGTGGGCGACGTCGCCAGCTTCCCCGCGTTTGCCGCCAGCCTGCGTGCGGCGCTGGCCGACACCTGGGGCCGCGAACAGTTCGACCACCTCGTCAACAATGCCGGTCACGGCGCCATGGCACCCATTGCCGACACCACCGAGGCGCAGTTCGACCACCTGGTCGATGTCCACTTCAAGGGCGTGTTCTTCCTGACCCAGGCGCTGCTGCCGCTGCTGGCCGACGGTGGGCGCATCGTGAACCTGTCGACCGGCCTCACCCGTTTTGCGCTCCCGGGCTTTGGTGCGTATGCGGCCGTCAAGGGCGCGGTCGAGATCCTGAGCCTGTATCTCGCCAAGGAACTGGGCGGGCGCGGCATCGCGGTCAATACCGTGGCGCCCGGTGCGATCGAGACGGATTTCCTGGGCGGCGCGGTGCGCGACACGCCGGACCTGAACGGGGTATTTGCCGGCATGACGGCGCTGGGCCGGGTCGGGGTGCCGGACGATATCGGGCCGATGATCGCCAGCCTGCTGGGGCAGGACAATCGCTGGATCAACGGCCAGCGCATCGAAGTCTCGGGCGGGCAGGCGATTTGAGGAGGCTTGAGCTCAGGCGGCGTGCAGGCGCTCGTGCGCGGCGCTCACGTCGCGCACCGGCGGCAGGCCGAACATGCGCCCGTACTCGCGCGTGAATTGCTGCACGCTCTCGTAGCCGACCGCATGGGCGGCCGTGCTGGCGTTGACGCCTTCGGCCAGCATCAGTCGGCGCGCCTCGATCAGGCGCAGCTGCTTCTGGAACTGCAGCGGCGTGAGCGAGGTCACCGCGCGAAAGTGCTGGTGGAACGAAGAAGGGCTCATGCCGGCCAGGCCCGCCAGCTGCTCTACCGGGAGCCGGCGTGCATAGTCGGTGCGCAGCAGCGCGACGGCGCGCGCCACACGCCGCACGTGACTGTCGGGCAGGCCAAGACGCCGCACTGCCGCGCCGTGGCGGCCGGCCAGCAGCCAGTAATGGAATTCGCGCACCAGCGCGGCCTGCAGCACGGGCAGTGCAGCAGGCCGCTCGATCAACCCCATCAGGCGCAGGGCCGTGTCCGTCAGGTGCGCATCGGTCGGCGCGCTGCGCACCGGCGCGCCGGTGGTGTCTTCGATCGTCGCCATGTCGGTGGCCAGATCGGCAATCACGGCCGGATTCAGGTCGAGCACCAGTGAACAGTAGGGCACCGCGCTGCTGGCCTGCGTGATCTGGCTGACGGTGGGCACGTCGGCCATGATCAACAGAGAATCGCCGGCATGGAACGTGAGCATTTGCCCACCCGTGGTGACCTCTTTGCTGCCTTGCAGGACCAGGCAGGCCAGCGGGCGGGCGATCTGGGTGGTCAAAGCGCTGCGCTCGTTCGCGCGGATCGCGACCAGGCCGGCGATCGGCGTGGGCGCGATGCCGTCGCGGTCGGCGTGGTGGGCGGCGTGGCGCCGGACGCGGGCGAGAAGTGGCGTGTGCATGCGCCAAGTGTAACGCGTGCAACCCGCGTCAGGCAGCCTTCCCGAGCGACGGGTCGGCGTCGTTGCCGGCCTGCGCGCTGTCGTGCGGCCGCGCTTCACGCGTCAGGTGCACGGTCTGCATCGGCAAGGCCAGCGCCACATCCTGCGCCTGCAGCAGCGCCACGATCCGCAGATAGATCTCCTGCTGGATATCCATGTAGATCGTGTAGTCGGTGTTGTCGACGTAGTACACGACTTCATAGTTGAAGCTCGGCGCGGCCAGGCCGCTCAGGTGGGCGCGGTCGAAGCGTACCTGTGGCTGCGCGCGGACGATCTCTTCCAGCAATGCCGGCAGCGCGCGCAGGAGCGGTTCCGGCGTGCGGTGCGACACGCCGAACCCGAACACGACGCGGCGCGACGCCATCCGGCGCAGGTTCTGGATGCGGCTCTTGAGCAGGTCATTGTTCGAAAACACGATCTGTTCGCCGCCCAGGCTGCGTACGCGGGTGGTCTTCAGGCCGATCTTCTCGACCGTGCCGAGCATCTTGTCGACGATGATGAAGTCGCCCACGACGAACGGTTTGTCGAGCACGATCGAGAGCGACGCGAACAGGTCACCCAGGATGCTCTGCACCGCCAGCGCGATGGCGATACCGCCGATACCCAGGCTGGCCACGAGCGTGGTGATGTTCACGCCCAGGTTGTCGAGCACCATCAGCGCGACGATCGCCCACAGCGCGACGCGCACCAGGAAGGTGATCGCGGCCGACGAGGTGACGCGGTCCGGGTCTTCGCTGCGCTGCGCGCGCGTGACGCGCAGCCAGGTGCGCAGGCCCGTATCGCCCCACAGCGCGACCTGGATCAGCAGCGCCGTGATCGCGAAGCGGCCGATGAACAGGTCCGCTTTCGCGGGCAGGGTCAGCAGGCTGGCGCCGACATACAGGCCGACGAAGCCCAGCACCACCAGCTTCGTCGAGCGCAGCGTGGCGGCGGCGATGTCGTGCAGGAGCGTGTGTGTGCCCGCTTCGGTCCGCGCGCCCCCCGCACCCAGGCGCCGCGCGACGATCGACTTGAATGCGTCCAGGCCGATGGTCACGGCCACCATGGCCGCCAGCGCGATCAGCCAGTCGGCGACGGGATTGGCAAGGATGATGTAGTTCATGTCAGGCCGCGGCGCGTTCTTCGATCGGTTGCTCGGTGCCCGGCGCCGGCAAAGCCGCCAGCGCGGCCAGGAAGTCGTCGCCCCAACGCGTCACGTCGTGACCGCGCACGATTGCCGCCATGCGCCCGGCGCGGTACGCCACTTCGTCGGCGCCCATCGTCAGCGCGTCGTACAGCGTGGCGCTCATCGCGTTGGCGTCGTACGGGTTGACGAGCAGCGCGCCGTGCAGCTCGACGGCGGCGCCGGCGAACTCGGACAGCACCAGCGTGCCGGGCCGGCCCGTCGCATGGCGGGTGGCGACGTATTCCTTGGCCACCAGGTTCAGGCCATCGCGCAGCGGCGTGATCCAGGCGATGTCGCAGGCAGCGTAGTGGGCCACGACCTCTTCGAACGGCAGGCTGCGGTAGAAGTAGCGCACCGGCACCCAGTTCATTGTGGAGAAGCGCCCGTTGATGCGCCCGACGATGCGGTCCAGGTCTTCACGCAGGCTGTCGTAGATGTCCATGCCGCTGGCGGCCGGCGTGATGATGTTGAGCAGCGTGACCTTGCCCAGCAATTCCGGGTGCTGTTCCAGCATGCGTTCGTAGGCCTGCAGCTTTTCCAGCGAGCCTTTCACGTAGTCGAGGCGCTCGATCGACACGATGCCCATCGTGTCGCCCAGGTAGGCATCGATGTCGGCGATCTGCTGCTGCACAACGTCGGTCTCGATCAGCGCGTCGATCAGGTCCGTGTTGGTGCCGACCGGATGCGCGCCCAGCGCGACCCGGCGTCCGCCCACTTCGAGCGCGGTGGTCATGTGATCGACCCCCAGCGCGCAGCCAAAAGTCAGGAAGCGCGGCGCGCAGCCCACGCCGTCGACGACCTGCACCGGCGCGCACGAACGGGCAGCGTCGACGAAGTTCTCGACGTAGCGCGGGATGTGAAAGCCCACATAGTCGCACTGGAGCAGGCTGCCGATGATGTCGCGCCGCCATGGCAGGATGTTGAAGACGTCGCTCGACGGGAACGCCGTATGGTGGAAGAACGCGATCTTCAGGTCGGGGCGCAGCGGGCGCAGGAAGGCCGGTACCATCCACAGGTTGTAGTCGTGGATCCAGGCGGTGGCGCCGTACGCCGCTTCGCGCGCGGTCTGCTCGGCGAACAGGCGGTTGATCTCGAGGTAGCGTTCCCAGTGGTCCTGGCGGAACACGGCCTTGTCCGGGAACGAAAAGATGATTGGCCAGAACGCCTCTTTCGAGAATTTCTTGTAGAACTGGTCGATGTCGTCAGGCGTGAGCGCGATGCGGGCTGCCTTCAGATGCGGATAGTGCGCCGGATCGACCGCGACGTGCGGGACGAAGCCAGCCGGGGCACGGCTGTCCTGCTGCGACCACGCGACCCATGAGCCCTTGCGCCTGCCAGCGAAAAAGCTCAATAGCGTGGGCATGATGCCGTTCGGGCTTTTCGGGCGGCGCGCGTACGTGACGCCATCCTCGACCACTTCGTCGTAGGGCAGGCGGTGATACACCATCACCAGCTCGGCATCGCCGCAGGCCGGGGCAGCGGCAGGGCTGTCGTCGCCATCGAAGCGCAGGCCATGGCGGCCCAGCGCTTCGAGGATGCCGCCGCAGCCGGCGGCATCGGCCACCACCACGCGCGGCGACTTGCGCACGGCTTCGACCAGCGCTGGTTCGGCCGCGCCCACGACCACGCCGCGAAAGCCCGCCTCGAACATCGACAGGTCATTGAGCGTGTCGCCCGCCACCAGGATATGGGCCGGATCGAACCCGGCCACTTCGGCCAGGCGGCGCACTGCGGCGCCCTTGCCGACGCCGCGCGGCAGCACGTCCAGGTATTGCCCGGCCGAGAACAGCAGGTCGCAGCCGAGGGCGTCGACTGCGGCGCGCAGCTCCGGCGTGAGCGCGGACTCGGTCGCATAGAACGAGCAGCGCCGCTCCTGCGGCACGAGCTGGCGCACCAGTTGCGGAAAGCCCCTGAGCGCGCGCAGCACCTCGTGGGTGCCGGGCCAGGTGGCGGCAATCTCGTGCGCGATCGGCTCGACCGGACGCAGGTCGGCATCGACGATGGTCGCGCCGACGTCGGCGATGATGTAATGGGGGCGGGGGACGGTCGGATCGCTCAGCAGCGGAATGACGGTTTCCAGGCCGCGGCCGGTGACGAAGACCAGTCTGGCGCCAGGCAGGGCGCCGGAGAACAGTTCACGGATGCGGCGCCGTGCTTCATGGGTGCCGGCCAGCAGCGTGCCGTCGAGATCGGTAGCGAGGACGAGGCGTGAAGGGTCGAGCAGGCGGGGCCAGCGTTGGGTATCAATGACAGTCATGTTGTACATCCTTGCAGCAATGCGTCCGCCAGCAGACCAGGTGTGGACTGACGGCGCAGGTCGGGGCCCGCGAACTCGCCGGGGAGGCGCGCGGGCCGTGGGAAAGGCGGATGGCGCGAAGCGCGCTTTGTTGTACGAAGAATTGCGCGTTCGACAGGGCCGGGGCCGCCAGGCGGAGGAGGGCGGGCAGCGCCGGCATGGATGCCGGAAATCACGTGCGCCAGGTGCACACGACGAAGCCCGCCCTCGAAATACATTTGTACAATAACATTTTGTTGCCCCAGGCACAACCGGCGATTTGCCAGCATTGCTGACCTGGCGTGGAATCAAAATTCTGCTGGAAAGTTGAATCGCCGAAAAAAGCTATTGCAAAAGTTCCAGCATGCCTCGTATAATTCGGCTCCCCGGGCGGTTAGTTCAGTTGGTTAGAATACTTGGTCGACATCCAAGGGGTCGCAGGTTCGAATCCTGCACCGCCCACCAGAAATTCAAGTCGCAGGCTCCCAGTAATGGTTGATGCCTGTAGAGACGAGGCGCACAACGCTGTGCCTGTCTGTGCCGTTCAGCTCGAACGGATTCTTCATTCTCCAGATACTGCGAAAAGCGCAACAGGACCGGTCTCGATGCCGATTTTTCCTGTTGCGCCGTTGCCGTTTGCGCGCTATACTAGCCGGCTTCGGTACGGGTGCGTCTTTTATTGCCCGTATTATTTAGTAGTTCAACTACCCCCGCCCAATCGTAGGTGGGAATGGAGAAAAAATGAGCTTGGGCCTTCTCGGTCGCAAGGTTGGCATGATGCGTATCTTCACGGACGAGGGTGATTCAATCCCTGTCACCGTGCTGGATGTGTCGAACAACCGTGTCGCACAAATCAAAACCCCTGAAACTGATGGCTACACCGCAGTTCAGGTCGTCTACGGTCAACGTCGTGCTTCGCGCGTGACGAAAGCCGCTGCCGGTCACTACGCCAAAGCTGGCGTCGAAGCCGGTACGATGCTGAAAGAATTCCGCATCGATTCCACCAAAGCCGCCGAACTCAAAGCCGGTGACACCATCGATGCTTCGCTGTTCGAAGTGGGCCAGAAAATCGATGTGCAAGGCACCTCGATCGGTAAGGGCTACGCCGGTACCATCAAGCGTCACAACTTCGCATCGGGCCGTGCTACCCACGGTAACTCGCGTTCGCACAATGTTCCTGGCTCGATCGGTATGGCCCAGGATCCAGGCCGCGTGTTCCCAGGCAAGCGCATGACCGGTCACATGGGCGACGTCACTGTCACCACCCAGAACCTGGAAGTTGCTCGCATCGACACCGAACGTCAGCTGCTGCTGATCAAAGGTGCCGTACCTGGCGCGAAGAACGGCCAAGTGGTCGTCAAGCCTGCTGTCAAAACCAAACTCAAGAAAGGAGCGTAAGCCATGGAACTGAAGCTCCTGAATGAGCAAGGTCAAGACGGCGCCAATGTTGCAGCCGCCGATGAAGTGTTCGGTCGTGAATACAACGAAGCCCTGATTCACCAAGTCGTCGTCGCCTACGCTGCTAACGCACGTGGCGGTAACCGCAAGCAGAAAGATCGTGAAGAAGTCCACCACACGACCAAGAAGCCATGGCGCCAAAAAGGTACCGGCCGCGCTCGTGCTGGTATGTCGTCGTCGCCACTGTGGCGCGGCGGTGGTCGTATCTTCCCGAACAGCCCAGAAGAAAACTTCACGCACAAAGTTAACAAGAAGATGTTCCGTGCAGGTATCTGCTCGATCTTCTCGCAACTGGCCCGCGAAGGCCGTCTGAGTGTCGTCGAGAACCTGTCGATCGAAGCACCAAAGACCAAGCTGCTGTCGCAGAAACTGCTGGGCATGGGTCTGGACTCGGTCCTGGTGATCACCGATACCATCGATGAAAACCTCGAGCTGGCATCGCGCAATCTGCCGCACGTTCTGGTCGTTGAGCCTAAGCACGCTGACCCGATGTCGCTGGTGTTCTACAAGAAAATCCTGGTCACGAAAGCTGCTCTGGCCAAGATCGAGGAGATGTACGCATGAGCGCCGCAATCAAATTTAGCGAAGAGCGCCTGATGAAGGTGCTGCTGGCTCCGATCATTTCCGAGAAGGCTACCTTCGTCGCGGAAAAGAACGAGCAGATCGTGTTCAAGGTCATGCCTGACGCGACCAAGCCAGAAATCAAGGCTGCTGTCGAACTGCTGTTCAAGGTCGAGGTCGAATCGGTCCAGACCCTGAACCGTGAAGGCAAGCAGAAGCGTTCGGGCCGTTTCAACGGTCGTCGCAACCACACCAAGCGTGCTTTCGTGTGCCTGAAGCCAGGCCAGGAAATCAATTTTGTCGAGGAGGCTAAATAATGGCACTCGTTAAGATGAAGCCAACCTCCCCAGGCCGTCGCGGCATGGTGAAAGTTGTGACTGAAGGCCTGTACAAAGGTCGTCCATTCGCAGCCCTGGTTGAAAAGAAATCGAAAACTGCCGGCCGTAACAACAACGGTCACATCACCACCCGTCACATGGGCGGCGGTCACAAGCAGCATTACCGTCTGGTCGACTTCAAGCGCCAGAAGGACGGCATCCCTGCCAAGGTCGAGCGTATCGAATACGACCCGAACCGTACCGCGCACATTGCACTGCTGTGCTACGCGGACGGTGAGCGTCAGTATGTCATCGCCACCAAGAACATGGCTGTCGGCGATAGCATCATGAATGGCTCGGAAGCGCCGATCAAAGCGGGTAACTGCCTGCCGATCCGCAACATCCCAGTCGGTACCATCATGAACTGCGTCGAAATGCTGCCAGGTAAGGGTGCCCAGATGGCCCGTACCGCCGGCGCCGGCGTCGTGCTGATGGCACGTGAAGGCACCTACGCTCAGGTTCGCCTGCGCTCGGGTGAAGTCCGTCGCGTGCACATCGAGTGCCGCGCTACCATTGGCGAAGTCGGCAATGCCGAACACAGCCTGCGCAAGATCGGTAAAGCTGGCGCGATGCGCTGGCGTGGTGTTCGTCCAACCGTTCGCGGTGTGGTCATGAACCCTGTCGATCACCCGCACGGTGGTGGTGAAGGTAAAACTGCAGCCGGTCGTCACCCAGTGTCCCCATGGGGCCAGCAGACCAAGGGTAAGAAGACGCGTTCGAACAAGCGTACTTCGTCGATGATCGTTTCGCGCCGCGGCAAGAAATAAGGATAAAAAATGACTCGTTCATTGAAAAAAGGGCCGTTTATTGACGCCCACCTGGTGAAAAAAGTCGAAGCCGCGCAAGCGAACAAAGACAAAAAGCCAGTCAAAACCTGGTCGCGCCGCTCGACGATCTCCCCGGACTTCATCGGTCTGACGATCGCTGTTCACAACGGCAAGCTGCACGTTCCTGTGTACGTGTCGGAGAACATGGTCGGCCACAAGCTCGGCGAGTTCGCGCTGACCCGTACGTTCAAGGGCCACGCCGCTGACAAGAAGGCGAAAAAATAATGGAAACTAAAGCTATCCTCAAAGGCGTGCGCCTGTCGGAACAAAAAGGCCGCCTGGTGGCCGATCTGGTCCGCGGCAAGAAAGTTGACGCAGCACTCAACATTCTGCAATTCAGCCCGAAAAAGGGCGCGACGATCATCAAGAAGGTTCTCGAGTCGGCTATCGCCAACGCGGAACACAATGATGGCGCGGACATCGACGAACTGAAAATCGTTCAGATCTATGTCGAAAAGGGCCCGATCCTGAAGCGTTTCACGGCACGTGCAAAAGGCCGCGGCGATCGTATTTCTAAACAATCCTGTCACATTTACGTGACTGTCGGTAACTAAGGAGTCACAGAATGGGTCAGAAAATCCACCCAACCGGCTTCCGCCTGGCGGTCACCCGTAACTGGTCGTCGCGTTGGTATGCTGGTAACGGCAACTTCGCAGCCATGCTGCTGGAAGACCTGGAAGCACGCGCTTTCCTGAAAAAGAAGCTGAAGAACGCTTCGGTCGGTCGCATCGTCATCGAGCGTCCTGCCAAGAACGCGCGTTTCACCATTTACTCGTCGCGTCCTGGTGTCGTGATCGGTAAAAAAGGCGAAGACATCGAAGTGCTGAAGTCGTCGCTGGCGAAGATCATGGGCGTGCCAGTGCACGTCAATATCGAAGAGATCCGCAAGCCTGAGATCGATTCGCAGCTGATCGCCGATTCGATCTCGCAACAGCTCGAAAAGCGCATCATGTTCCGTCGTGCAATGAAGCGCGCGATGCAAAATGCAATGCGTCTGGGCGCTGTCGGCATCAAGATCATGTCGTCGGGTCGTCTGAACGGCATCGAAATCGCACGTACCGAATGGTACCGCGAAGGTCGCGTGCCACTTCACACCCTGCGCGCCGATATCGACTACGGCACCAGCGAAGCATCGACCACGTACGGCATCATCGGCGTCAAGGTCTGGGTCTACAAGGGCGACCGTTCGGTCACCGGCGAAGCACCAGTCATCGACACCCCGCCGGACGACAAGAAGCCACGCGGCCCACGTCGTGACGATGGCAAGCCATCGCGCGGCCCACGCCCAGCAGGCGGCGCACGTCCAGCCGCAGCGCCAGTTGTCCGCGCTCGTCCAGCTGTCAAGCTGGCGACCCCGGCTGCCGCTGCACCTGCTGCTGCCCCAGCTGAGAAAGCAGGAGAATAAGCATGCTGCAACCATCGCGCAGGAAGTATCGTAAAGAGCAGAAAGGCCGTAACACCGGCATTTCGCACACCCGCGGCACCGCGGTCTCGTTCGGTGAATTCGGTCTGAAGGCAGTTGCCCGCGGCCGTATCACTGCACGTCAGATCGAAGCGGCACGTCGTGCCATGACCCGTCACATCAAGCGTGGCGGTCGTATCTGGATCCGTATCTTCCCGGACAAGCCGATTTCGAACAAGCCAGCTGAAGTTCGTATGGGTAACGGTAAAGGTAACCCGGAATACTACGTCGCTGAAATCCAGCCAGGCAAAGTCCTGTATGAGATGGACGGCGTTGATGAAACCCTGGCGCGCGAAGCATTCCGCCTGGCCGCTGCCAAACTGCCACTGGCTACCACGTTTGTGGTTCGCCAGGTCGGTCAATAACAGGAGTTGTATATGAAAGCATCGGAACTCCGCGGCAAGGACCAGGACGCGCTGCAGAAGGAGCTGAACGAGCTGCTCAAGGCCCAATTCGGTCTGCGCATGCAAGTCGCCACCCAGCAGCTCGGGAATACCTCGCAGCTCAAGAAAGTACGTCGCGATATCGCGCGTGTGAAGACTGTGATGAACACGAAGGAAGCCAAATGAACGACACCACTAAAACGGCGCTGAAGCGTACGCTGGTCGGTAAAGTCGTGTCCGACAAAATGGACAAGACGGTAACCGTACTGATCGAACGTCACGTCAAGCATCCGCTGTACGGCAAGATCATCGTGCGCTCGAACAAGTATCACGCGCACGACGAAGCGAACGAAGCGAAAATTGGCGACACCGTCGAGATCGCAGAAGGTCGCCCGATCTCGAAGACGAAAGCCTGGACGGTCACCCAGGTGCTGTTGGTAGCACCAGTCCTCTAAGCTTTAAAAATTGTCTTGCGTGGCCCGCTGGTATCTGAGATACTAGCGGGCTTCGTTCATGTGTTGCCGCAGTTTGTCCCCCTCGGCAAGTGCGGCCTGTAACGAAAGCGTTATTGGAAAGTCCAATCACCCAATCGTGGTGCTCCAGCAGGGGCGTTACGGCGGGACCAAGACTGACCGCAGGCCCACAAATTGTGGGGTTTCTTCGGCTTAAGTTGGGAAAGAAAATACTATGATTCAAACCGAAAGCCGGCTCGAAGTAGCCGACAACACGGGTGCAAAGGAAGTTCTGTGCATCAAGGTGTTGGGCGGCTCGAAGCGCCGTTACGCGAGCATTGGCGACATCATCAAGGTCACCGTTAAAGTCGCAGCCCCACGTGGCCGCGTCAAAAAAGGTGAAATTTACAATGCCGTGGTTGTGCGCACCGCAAAAGGTGTGCGTCGCCCGGATGGTTCCCTGGTCAAGTTCGACGGCAATGCCGCTGTCCTGCTGAACGCCAAGCTGGAGCCAATCGGTACCCGTATCTTCGGACCAGTGACGCGCGAGCTGCGCACTGAAAAGTTCATGAAGATCGTGTCGCTGGCACCTGAAGTTCTGTAAGGATACGACATGGATAAGATTCGTAAAAACGACGAAGTCATCGTTCTGGCCGGGAAAGACAAGGGCAAGCGCGGTGTCGTTCAACAGCGTGTAGACGCTGAACACGTCATCGTCGAAGGCGTCAACGTCGCTAAAAAAGCGACCAAGCCTAACCCGATGACCGGTGTTACTGGTGGTATCGTCGACAAGACAATGCCGATTCACGTGTCGAATGTCGCGCTGTTCAACGCAGCGACCGGCAAGGCAGATCGCGTTGGCTTCAAAGACCAGGACGGCAAAAAAGTCCGCGTCTTCAAGTCGAGCGGCGAAGTAGTGAAGGGGTAAGAATAAATGGCCCGTCTCCAAGCAATTTACAAAGAAAAAGTCGTCGCCGAGCTGACCGAGAAATTCGGTTACAAGTCGGTGATGGAAGTGCCACGTCTGACCAAGATCACCCTGAACATGGGTCTGTCGGAAGCAGTCGCTGACAAGAAGATCATCGAGCACGCCACTGGCGACCTGACGAAGATCGCCGGCCAGAAGCCAGTGATCACCAAGGCACGCAAGGCAATCGCTGGTTTCAAGATCCGCGAAGGCTACCCGATCGGCACGATGGTGACCCTGCGCGGCGCCCGCATGTACGAATTCCTGGACCGTTTCATCACCGTGGCTCTGCCGCGCGTGCGTGACTTCCGCGGTGTCAATGGTAAATCGTTCGATGGTCGCGGCAACTACAACATCGGTGTCAAGGAACAGATCATCTTCCCAGAGATCGACTACGACAAGATCGATGCACTGCGTGGCATGAACATCTCGATCACCACGACTGCTAAGACCGACGAAGAAGCCAAAGCGCTGCTCGCCGCCTTCAAATTCCCGTTCAGGAACTAAGAGCAATGGCAAAACTTTCACTGATTAACCGCGAAAAGAAGCGTGCAGACCTGGTGGAGAAATTCGCCCCGAAGCGTGCCGCTCTTAAAGCGATCATCGACGACCAGTCGAAGACGGAAGAAGAACGCTACGAAGCGCGTCTGAAGCTGCAGGCTCTGCCGCGCAATTCGGCACCGACCCGTCAGCGTAACCGCTGCGCCATCACTGGCCGTCCACGTGGCACTTTCCGTAAATTCGGTCTGGCACGTACTAAACTCCGCGAATTCGCCATGAAGGGCGAAATTCCTGGTATGACCAAAGCAAGCTGGTAATAGGAGAATATGCAATGAGTATGAGCGATCCTATCGCCGATATGCTGACCCGCATTCGCAACGCACAAGTTGTTCAGAAAACCACGGTCGCAATGCCGTCGTCAAAAGTCAAGGTTGCTATTGCCAACGTCCTGAAGGACGAGGGTTACATTGAGGATTTCGCTGTCACCTCCGAAGGTGGTAAAGCGGAACTGAAAATCGGTTTGAAGTATTACACTGGCCGTCCGGTCATCGAGCGCCTTGAGCGTGTTTCCCGTCCTGGCCTGCGTATCTACAAAGGTAAAGACGAGATCCCAACCGTCATGAACGGCCTGGGCGTGGCAATCGTGTCGACCCCGCAAGGCGTCATGACTGATCGCAAAGCGCGCGCTACCGGTGTCGGTGGCGAAGTGATTTGCTACGTGGCTTAAGGAGTAGACGATGTCTCGAGTAGCTAAGATGCCTATCGCCGTCCCTGCCGGTGCCGAAGTCGCGATCAACGCGTCGTCGATCACCGTCAAGGGCCCGCTGGGCTCCCTGACCCAGGCCCTGAACGGCCTGGTCAAAGTGGAAAACAACAATGGCACGCTGACCTTCGACGTAGTCGATGATTCGCGTGAATCGAACGCCATGTCCGGCACCCTGCGTGCTCTGGTCAACAACATGGTAACCGGCGTGACCAAGGGCTTCGAGAAGAAGCTGAACCTGGTCGGCGTGGGCTACAAGGCAGCAGTGCAGGGCAACGCCCTGAACCTGTCCCTGGGCTTCTCGCACCCGGTGCTGCACGCAATGCCGGAAGGCGTTACTGCAGCAACTCCGACCCCGACCGAGATCCTGATCAAGGGTATCGATCGTCAAAAGGTCGGCCAGGTTGCCGCTGAAGTTCGCGCTTACCGCTCGCCTGAGCCTTACAAAGGCAAGGGTGTCCGTTATTCGGACGAAGTGGTGAAGCTTAAAGAAACCAAGAAGAAATAATCGGAGCTGACATGGACAAGAAAGAATCACGTCTGCGTCGTGGACGTCAGACCCGCATCAAGATCTCGCAGCTGGGCGTGAACCGTTTGTCGGTTCACCGCACCAACCTGCATATCTATGCGAACCTGATCAGCCCGGACGCAAAAGTACTGGTGTCGGCTTCGACTCTGGAAGCTGAAGTGCGTGCCGAGCTGGCAGGTCAGACTGGCGCCGGCGGCAACGCTGCAGCAGCCGCTCTGGTCGGCAAGCGCGTCGCAGAGAAAGCACTGAAAGCAGGAATCACCGAAGTCGCGTTCGATCGCTCCGGTTTCCGTTACCACGGTCGGGTGAAGGCGCTGGCGGAAGCCGCGCGTGAAGCCGGTCTGAAGTTCTAAGGAAGAATCGTCATGGCAAAAATGCAAGCGAAAATGGCAAGCGACAAGCCGGATGATGGCATGCGCGAGAAAATGATCGCGATCAACCGCGTGACCAAAGTGGTCAAGGGTGGTCGTATCATGGGTTTTGCAGCGCTGACCGTTGTCGGTGACGGCGATGGCCGCATCGGCATGGGCAAAGGCAAGTCGAAGGAAGTTCCAGTCGGCGTGCAAAAAGCGATGGAAGAAGCCCGCCGCAACCTGATCAAGGTGCCACTCAAGAACGGTACGCTGCACCACACCGTGTCCGGTCGTCACGGCGCCTCGCGCGTCATGATGATGCCAGCCAAGCCTGGTACCGGCGTGATCGCTGGTGGCGCAATGCGCGCTATCTTCGAAGTGATGGGCGTGACGGACGTGGTCGCTAAATCGACCGGCTCGTCGAATCCATACAACCTGGTGCGCGCAACTCTCGACGGCCTGTCGAAAATGAGCACTGCTTCCGACATCGCCGCCAAGCGTGGCAAGTCGGTCGAAGACATCCTGGGTTAAGGGGAAATCACATGGCTAACACCGTTAAAGTTCAGCTCGTCAAGGGCCTGATCGGTACCCGTCAGGATCACCGTGCCACCGTGCGCGGTCTGGGTCTGCGTCGCGTCAACTCGGTCTCCGAGTTGCAAGACACCCCGTCCGTGCGTGGCATGATCAACAAAGTATCGTACCTCGTGAAAGTGGTTTCGTAAGCCCTCGGGCTTGCGAACGGAGAAATCAATGGAACTCAATACCATTCAACCAGCTGACGGCGCCAAGCACTACAAGCGTCGCGTCGGCCGCGGTATCGGCTCCGGCATCGGCAAAACTGCCGGCCGTGGTCACAAGGGTCAAAAGTCGCGTTCGGGCGGCTTCCACAAAGTCGGCTTCGAAGGCGGTCAAATGCCTCTGCAGCGTCGTCTGCCAAAGCGTGGTTTCAAATCGCTGAACGCAACGTTCAAGGCTGAAGTGCGTCTGTCCGATCTGAACAACCTGGCCGTCGGCGAAGTCGACATCCTGGTGCTCAAAGCGGCTGGCGTCCTGTCGGTTCTGGCACGTGACGTGCGCGTCATCCTGTCCGGCGAGATCACCAAAGCGGTGAACCTCAAAGGCCTGAAAGTGAGCGCCGGCGCTAAAGCGGCAATCGAAGCAGCTGGCGGCTCGGTCGCGTAAAGCGATCGCTGCCTGATCGGAGCAAAAATTGGCGACTAATTCACAACTTGGTAAAAGCGCCGCTTCCGGATTCCCATGGGCCCGGCTGTGGTTTTTGCTTGGCGCATTGGTCGTGTACCGCATCGGTGCTCACATCCCGGTCCCCGGGATTGACCCGGTGCAGCTCGCTGCGCTGTTCAAGCAGAACGAAGGCGGCATCCTGGGCATGTTCAACATGTTCTCGGGTGGCGCCTTGTCCCGCTTTACCGTGTTCGCGCTCGGCATCATGCCTTATATTTCGGCTTCGATCATCATGCAGCTCGCATCGATCGTTTCGCCGCAACTCGAGGCGTTGAAGAAAGAGGGCGAGTCCGGCCGCCGTAAGATCACCCAGTACACCCGGTACTTCACGGTTGCACTGGCGTTGTTCCAGGCGTTCGGTATCGCAGTCGCGCTCGAAGCGCAGCCTGGCCTGGTCATTGACCCTGGTCTCGGCTTCCGTTTCGTCACCATCGTGACCCTCTTGACCGGCACCATGTTCCTGATGTGGCTGGGCGAGCAGATCACCGAGCGTGGTCTTGGCAATGGCATTTCGATCATCATCTTTGCCGGTATCGCAGCAGGTTTGCCGTCGGCGCTGGGTGGCTTGTTCACTCTGGTGTCAAACGGTTCGATCGGCAGCTTCTCGGCCATCCTGATCGTTCTGCTGATCGCTGCGGTGACGTATGCGGTGGTGTTCGTGGAACGCGGACAGCGCAAGATTCTGGTTAATTACGCGAAACGCCAGGTCGGCAACAAGATCTACGGTGGCCAAACCAGCCACCTGCCCTTGAAGCTGAACATGGCAGGCGTGATCCCGCCGATCTTCGCGTCGTCGATCATTCTGTTCCCGGCGACGATTGTCGACTGGTTCACCCGTGGCAAGGATTCCAGCGGCCCGGTGATCGGGTTCCTGAAGGATCTGGCGGCGTCGATGGCGCCGGGCGAACCAATCCACGCGTTGCTGTATGCGGTGGCGATCGTGTTCTTCTGCTTCTTCTATACCGCGCTGGTATTTAACAGCAAGGAAACGGCGGACAACTTGAAGAAAAGTGGCGCGTTTGTACCGGGCATCCGTCCGGGTGATCAGACCGCTCGCTATATCGACAAGATCCTGATGCGCCTGACCCTGGCTGGTGCTGTCTACATCACCCTGGTGTGCCTGGTGCCGGAGTTCATGACCGCCCAGTGGAAGGTTCCCTTCTACTTCGGTGGCACGTCACTCCTGATCATCGTTGTGGTGACGATGGACTTCATGGCACAAGTACAGAACTACGTCATGTCGCAGCAATATGATTCACTGCTGCGCAAGGCGAACTTCAAGGGTGGCGTCCCGACGCGATAAGTTGTCGGGTGCATGGCGCGAATGGCAGAAGACGATGTCATCCGAATGCAAGGGGAGGGTCGAAAGACTCTCCCAAACGCGACGTTCCGCGTGAAGCTGGAAAACGAAATGTGAGCCTGGGGTCGATCTCGGGTAGAATGCGTGTTCGCTTCTGCCTGCGTGACCCGGTAATGGTGAAGTTGACCCCGTTATCGAGGTCCCGGGCCCGCATCGTATTCGGCACCAAGTAAAAATACATCATCAAGTAAACGAACCGAAGAGAGTGCAAAATGAAAGTTAACGCTTCAGTCAAGCGGATCTGCCGCAACTGCAAGATCATCAAGCGCAAGGGCGTGGTCCGTGTGATCTGCGTCGAGCCGCGTCACAAGCAGCGTCAAGGTTAATTTCGAGGAATAACGAATGGCACGTATTGCAGGGGTTAACATCCCAAATCATCAGCACACTGTTATCGGCCTGACGGCGATCTACGGTGTTGGCCGTCCGCGTTCGCAGAAAATCTGCGACGCAACCGGTATCGCGACCACCAAAAAAGTCAAGGACCTGGACGATAACGAACTCGAGAAGCTGCGTGACGAAGTCGCGAAGTTTGTCGTGGAAGGCGATCTTCGCCGCGAACTGTCCATGAACATCAAGCGTCTGATGGACTTGGGCTGCTACCGCGGCATGCGTCACCGTAAGGGCCTGCCGGTCCGCGGTCAGCGTACCCGCACCAACGCGCGTACCCGCAAGGGCCCGCGTAAGGCAGCTCAATCGCTCAAGAAATAATCTAGGAACCGACTATGGCCAAGCAACAAAGCAGCGCGGCAGCAGCGCGCGTCCGCAAGAAAGTCAAGAAGAACGTTGCCGAGGGCATCGCCCACGTGCACGCGTCCTTCAACAACACGATCATCACGATCACCGATCGTCAGGGCAATGCTCTGTCGTGGGCAACTTCCGGCGGCGCCGGCTTCAAGGGTTCGCGCAAATCGACCCCGTTCGCAGCGCAGGTTGCTGCCGAAGCTGCTGGCAAGGTCGCTCAGGAATCGGGCGTGAAGAATCTGGAAGTGCGTATCAAGGGCCCAGGCCCAGGCCGTGAATCGGCTGTGCGCGCACTGAACAACCTCGGCATCAAGATCACCGAGATCCAGGACGTCACCCCAGTTCCACACAACGGTTGCCGTCCACCAAAGCGTCGCCGTATCTAAGTTGCAGGGGAGGGCGGCTTGCCGCCAGCCCGTGCACTTGGTAATCGATGCTCGGGGCGCATAGCCCCGTTGTGTTTTCAAGAAAAGCCGGTGCAGTTGCCCGTAAATGGGATATACTGCCCGGCTCTTGTCGCCTGCTGCTCTAGCGGCGGGTGATGCAAGCCACGTCCGGCCTGACTTTCCAGAGCTGGACTAGCGCCTGGGTGCCTTTGCACTCTGGGGCGTGATCAATTATTAAAGGAATCTAACGTGGCACGTTATATCGGACCAAAAGCAAAACTGTCGCGCCGTGAAGGCACTGACCTGTTCCTCAAGAGCGCACGTCGCTCGCTCGACTCGAAGTGCAAACTGGACATCAAGCCAGGCCAGCACGGCGTCAAGTCGGGTGCCCGCACCTCGGACTACGGTAACCAACTGCGCGAAAAGCAAAAAGTCAAGCGCATGTACGGCATCCTGGAACGCCAGTTCCGCCGCTACTTCGCAGAAGCTTCGCGTCGCAAGGGTAACACCGGCGAAACGCTGCTGAAGCTGCTGGAAGCGCGTCTGGACAACGTGACGTACCGCATGGGTTTCGGTTCGACCCGCGCTGAAGCACGTCAGCTGGTCAGCCACAAAGCCTTCACCGTCAACGGTCAGGTCGTGAACATCGCGTCGTACCAGGTCAAGACCGGCGACGTCGTCGCTGTGCGTGAAAAGGCCAAGAAGCAAGTGCGTATCGCTGAAGCCCTGTCGCTGGCAGAGCAAATCGGTTTCCCAAGCTGGGTGTCGGTCGATGCCAAGAAGCTGGAAGGCACCTTCCGTTCGTTCCCAGAGCGTAACGAAATCGCTGCCGACGTCAACGAAGCGCTGATCGTCGAACTGTACTCGCGTTAATCGACCGTGTCAGAGCCGACTTTGTCGGCTCCCAGCGGTCGTCCCCGCGCAGGCGGGGATCCAAGTTTTGCTTCCGAAGTCGCAAACTTGGGTTCCCGCCTACGCGGGAACGACGGGAGTGGTCTTGCGAGAGCAGCAACCCAGGGTTGGCCTCGCAATGAATCAACGATTCCTACTCTTCCCGTCGTAACCCAATTCGTTTTACCGCCTGCTCCGGCAGGCGTTTTCCATCAAGCCATCAGCCTTATCGGTGTAACGAGCCGAGGGTATTGAAAAGGACTACGTTCATGCAAAATAGTTTGTTGAAGCCACGTATCATCGACGTCGAAGCACTGGGCGCCGGCCACGCGAAAGTCGTGATGGAGCCGTTCGAGCGTGGCTATGGCCATACCCTCGGCAACGCACTGCGTCGCGTGCTGCTGTCGTCGATGGTTGGCTACGCGCCGACCGAAGTGACGATCGCTGGTGTCGTGCATGAATACTCGTCGCTCGATGGCGTTCAGGAAGACGTCGTCGACCTGCTGCTGAACCTGAAGGGCGTGGTCTTCAAAGTCCACAACCGTGACTCGGTCAACCTGACCCTGAAGAAGGAAGGCGAAGGCGCCGTCCTGGCATCGGACATCGACCTGCCGCACGACGTCGAGCTGGTCAACCCGGATCACGTGATCGCTCACCTGACCGCCGGTGGCAAGCTGGACATGCAGATCAAGGTCGAAAAAGGCCGTGGCTACGTGCCAGGTAACGTCCGTCGCCTGTCGGAAGACACCAACAAGACCATCGGCCGCATCATCCTGGACGCATCGTTCTCGCCAGTGCGCCGCGTGTCGTACGCTGTGGAATCGGCACGTGTCGAACAGCGTACCGACCTGGACAAGCTGATCATCAACATCGAAACGAACGGCGTCATCACGCCAGAAGAAGCGATCCGCCAGTCGGCCCGCGTCCTGGTTGATCAGCTGAACGTGTTCGCTGCCCTGGAAGGCACCGAAGCCGCCGCGGAAGCGCCATCGCGCGCACCGCTGGTCGATCCGATCCTGCTGCGTCCAGTCGACGACCTGGAACTGACCGTCCGTTCGGCCAACTGCCTGAAAGCAGAAAACATCTACTACATCGGCGACCTGATCCAGCGTTCGGAAAACGAACTGCTCAAGACGCCAAACCTGGGCCGCAAGTCGCTCAACGAAATCAAGGAAGTCCTTGCTTCGCGTGGCTTGACCCTGGGCATGAAACTCGAGAACTGGCCACCTGCCGGTCTGGAGAAGTAAGAATATTCACCCGAAAGTACACACCTACTTTCGGGTGGAACAGCCAAAAAGGACTGGCAGAGCCAGATCCTTTTTGGATGAAAAAGCGTAGTAAAACAACCCTAACTGAACCGGTCCGCGGACGTGCCCTGAAAACAGGGCACGAACGATCGAAGAACTGGCATTGAAAACACCCGAAAGGAATTACCATGCGTCACCGTCACGGCCTTCGTAAGCTGAATCGTACCTCGTCCCACCGTCTGGCAATGCTGCGCAACATGACTGTTTCGCTGCTGCGTCATGAAGCCATCAAGACCACCGTCCCAAAAGCCAAGGAACTGCGTCGCGTCATCGAACCGATCCTGACCCTGGGCAAGACCGACACCCTGGCAAACAAGCGCCTGGCCTTCGCTCGCCTGCGCGACCGCGAAATGGTCCTGAAGCTGTTCGCTGAGCTGGGTCCACGCTACGCAAACCGCAACGGCGGCTACCTGCGTATCCTGAAGATGGGTTTCCGCGTTGGCGACAATGCACCAATGGCTTACGTTGAACTGCTGGATCGTCCAGAAGTGACTTCGGAAGAAGAAGCACCGACCGCCGAGTAATCGACTGTCGTTGAAAAGACCAGGCTTCGGCCTGGTTTTTTTTCGCCTGTCGATCGCCCCGCCCTGCGCGGCTCGGGCAGCCGGTGTACCATGCCCGTGCCTTATTACAACTGACTCGACCTCCATGCCCCGATTCCCTGCACGGCACTGGCTTGCTGCCTGCCTGACGCTGTTTGCCTTTTTCACGCTGTTCGCTGCCGCGCCTGGCCGCGCCGCCGAGGAATTTCTCGACCCCGCCATCGCCTTCAAGTTCGAAGCGCGCATGGCCGATCCGCAGACCGCCGAAGTCACGTTCACGATCGCGCCGGCGTACTACATGTACCGCGAACGCTTCGCGTTCAAGTCGAGCAACCCGGCGGTCAAGCTGGGCACGCCGGCGATTCCACCAGGCACCGTGAAGTACGACCAGACGTTCGAGAAGGACGTGGAAACCTACAAGGGCGCGCTGACGATCCGCATCCCGGTCGAGGGTGATGGCGCATTCACGTTGACGGCAACCAGCCAGGGCTGTGCTGACGCCGGCCTGTGCTACCCGCCGCAGGATCACACGGCCAGCCTGAGCGCAGGGAAGGGCGGTGCTGCCGCACCGGCGCTGCCGATTGGCGCCGCAGCGTCGCAGGGTGGCATGTCGACGCCACTGTCATCGACACCGATGGCCGACAGCGCACCTGCCACCCCGGCTACCCAGGCCGCCCCGGCAGCAGCACCAGCACAATCCGACCTCTCCAACATCGCCGGCATCCTCGGCGGCGGCAGCCTGCTGGCCATCGTCCCGGCATTCATCCTGCTGGGCCTGGGCCTGGCATTCACGCCATGCGTGTTGCCGATGGTGCCGATCCTGTCGTCGATCATCGTGGGCGAGGGCAAGAACGTCAGCCGTGCGCGTGGCTTCCTGTTGTCGGTGACGTACTCGCTGGGCATGGCGATCGTCTACACATTGCTGGGCGTGGCCGCAGGCCTGGCCGGCGAAGGCCTTGCGGCAGCGCTGCAGAATCCCTGGGTGCTCGGCACCTTCGCGCTGCTGATCGTGGCGATGTCGCTGTCGATGTTCGGTTTCTATCAGTTACAACTCCCATCGGCATTGCAGACCAGTCTGAGCAATGTCTCGAACCGCCAGCAGTCGGGCAAGCTGGCCGGCGTGTTCGCGATGGGCGCCATCTCTGCGCTGATCGTCGGCCCCTGCGTGGCGGCGCCGCTGGCCGGTGCGCTCGTCTACATCAGCCAGACGCGCGACGTGTTCCTGGGCGGCGCAGCGCTGTTCTCGATGGCCGTGGGCATGAGCATTCCGCTGCTGCTGGTGGGTGTGTCGGCGGGCTCACTGCTGCCGCGCGTGGGTGCCTGGATGGAGTCGGTCAAGCGCCTGTTCGGTGTCCTGATGCTGGCGATGGCGATCTGGCTGGTCTCGCCCGTCATCCCGCCAGTGGCGCAGATGCTGCTGTGGGCCGCGCTGCTGCTGGGCTATGGCTTTTATCTGCTGCGCCACACGCGCCACTGGGCCGCGATGGCCTTTGGCGCGGCATTCGCACTGATGGGCGGCATGCAGCTGGTGGGCGTCGCGAGCGGCGGGCGCGATGCGTTCGCACCGCTGGCGCACCTGAGCGGCACGCCGCAACATCACGGGCTGGTATTCACCCGCATCAAGACGGTGGACCAGCTGGACGCGGCCCTGGCCGCCAATGCCGGCAAGACCGTCATGCTCGACTTTTATGCGGACTGGTGCGTGTCGTGCAAGGAAATGGAGAAGTTCACGTTCGTCGACCCAAAGGTACAGGCGAAGCTGGCCAATACCGCGCTGCTGCAGGTCGACGTGACCGCCAACGATGCGGCTGACAAGGCAATGCTCAAGCGCTTCGGCCTGTTCGGGCCGCCGGGCATCATCCTGTTCGATGCGCAGGGCAAGGAAATTGCTGATAGCCGGGTAATCGGCTACCAGAATGCAGAGAAGTTTTCGGCGTCGCTGGAACGCCTGGGACAATGAACACCGACGGCACGGCCGCCGGCGTCAGGTGAGGCAAGTGCTTATGCGTTGGCGCGATGCTGCTGGTGATGACGCCCGCCCTTGCGGTGCTGGGCCTGCGCATCGAACGTCTTGCGCTGCTCGGGCGTGAGCACCGCATAGAAGCTGTTCAGGGCGGTGAGGCGCGATTCCATCTTCGCGGTGCGCGCTTTCTGCATGGCGATCTGCTTTTCCATGCGCTGCGGCGCGCTCAGGCTGGCCCAGGCAGCGCGGTCGCCACGGCCGGCGCGCTCACCGTGTTTCGCTGGCGTGCGGCTGGCAACGAAGGCATCCCAGGCTGGCTTTTGCTGGGCCGTCAGGTTCAGCGACGCCTGCAGCTTGGCCTGGTTTTCGGCGCGTTTCTGCGCCATCCTGGCGTGGCGCTCGCCCGCCTTTGCTTGCCACTCGGCCTTCTTGGCCAGGCGTTGTTCAGCCGTCAACGTCGATGCCTGGCGACCCTCGGCAGGCGCGGTGCTTTGGGCCTGGGCACCGACGGTGGCGCCGAACAGGCCGGCAGCGGTGAAAGCGATCACGAGGTGTTTGCGAAGGGTGTTCATGATAAATCCTTTGTGTGAGAGTCTGGTTGGCTGTGCATCCGAAACGCTCGCTGCACAGGACCTATCCTGGGTCAAAACTGTAACCATGGGATTTCCTCTGCCGGGCACTTTGTATCCATATGTTTCGCGCCTATCGGCTTATACACAGCGATACAAAAACTTCCGCCGGTCTTGTCATAAATTCGGATAATTGCGGTTATGGATAATCCCTCTACGATTCTGATCGTCGACGACGACCGCGACATCCGCACGCTGCTGGCCGACTACCTCGAGTCCAACAGCTACCGGACGCTCGGCGCCGCCGACGGCACTGCGATGTGGAAGACGCTCGACGAAACGCGTCCCGACCTCATCGTGCTCGACCTGAACATGCCCGGCGACGACGGCCTGACCCTGTGCCGCAAGCTGCGCGCCACCTCGAGCCTGCCCGTCATCATGCTCACCGCCCGCAACGAACCCCTCGACCGCATCCTGGGCCTGGAAATGGGTGCCGACGACTACCTGCCGAAACCGTTCGAGCCGCGCGAGCTGCTGGCGCGCATCCGCAGCGTGCTGCGCCGCTCGCACGCGATGCCATCGAACACGCCGTCCGAGAACGTGCAGCAGATGCGCTTCTCGGGCTGGACACTGGATCTGACCGCGCGCCACCTGCTCAACCCGGACGGCATCGTCATCATGCTGTCGGGCGCCGAATTCCGCCTGCTGCGCGTGTTCCTCGAACACCCGAACCGCGTGCTCAACCGCGACCAGTTGCTCAACCTCACGCAGGGCCGCGACGCCGATCCGTTCGACCGCTCGATCGACATCCAGATCAGCCGCCTGCGCCAGAAGCTCGGCGAAGACGCGCGCATGCCCCAGATTATCAAGACCGTGCGCAACGGCGGCTACGTGCTGGCCGGCCAGGTCACCGTGGAGCCGGCGGCGTGAAAGCCTTCTTCGGGTCGATGACCGGGCGCGTATTCCTCACGCTGCTGCTGGGCATCCTGACCTCGGCTGCGCTGACGCAGCTGGCAGCCGACTACCAGCGCCTGCGCGACTTCGAACACCAGCGCGATGCGCATGTGCTCGAGCGCGCCGAGCAACTGATCATGGCCACCGAGATCGTGCCGGCATCGGCCCGCTCGATCTACCTCGATGTCGCCAACCGTCCGGGCCTGCAGCTCCAGGTGGGCGACCTGCCGCCGCAGGCGGCGCCCCTGACGCCGTTTGCCGCGTCGCTGGCCAAGCGCCTGGGCAAGGGCTATCGCGTCACCTCACGCGCCACGCGCCCGGCAGCCTGCGGCGTCGTGCAATCGCAGCCCGTGATGTACGGTTTGCTGAGCATGAAATGGGAGGGCGCCTGCGAATCGATCGATGTGCGGCTGCGCGATGGCGCCGAATTGCAACTGTCGGTGCTGCCGCCGCGCTTTTCCGGTGAGGATGTCGACACGAGCATCATCGTCGGCATGTTCCTGGTCAGCATCGCCGTGCTCGCGTATTTCGTTGCGCGCATGACCGCGCTGCCGTTCAAGCAGCTCGCGCAAGCCGCGCAGGACCTGGGCCAGGACATCAACCGTCCGCCGCTCGACCTGGTCGGCGCGATCGAGATCCGCCAGGCCAGCGCCGCCTTCAATGCGATGCAGGCGCGTATCCGCCAGTACATCTTCCAGCGCACGCAGATGCTCGCCGCGATCACGCACGACCTGCAAACGCCGCTCACGCGCATGCGCCTGCGGCTCGAAAAGGTGGGCGACACCGAACTGCAGGACCGCCTGATCGGCGATCTGTCGGCGATGCAGGAAATGGTGCGCGAAGGCCTGGTGCTGGCGCGCAGCATGGACACGACCGAGACGATGCAGATGCTGGATCTGGATTCGCTGCTCGAGGCCGTGTGCGCCGATGCCACCGATGCCGGCCAGGCCGTCACACTTGCCGGCAAGGCTTCGATGGCGGTGCTGGGCCGGCCGATCGACATGCGCCGCTGCCTGGTCAACCTGATCGACAACGCAGTCAAGTACGGGCGCGATGCACGTGTCTGTGTCGACCGTACCAACGGCACCGCGCGCATCCGCATCCGCGACAGCGGGCCGGGCATTCCGCGCAGCGAGCTGGTACGCGTGTTCGATCCGTTCTACCGCGTGGAAACATCGCGCTCGCGCGAATCGGGCGGTACCGGTCTGGGCCTGACGATCGCGCGCAATATCACGGAGCAGCACGGCGGCAGCATCAGCCTGGCCAACCACCACGAAGGCGGTCTGGAAGTGACGCTCATGCTGCCGGCGTATTACCCGAACAAATAACGAAAAAAACCAACAAGCAAAATAAAGCCGTAACGACAGTGTGGGACAATGCGCGCGCGCAACGGCCACATCAACAAGCATCATCACTGGAAAGAGCCGTCGGCACTGGCGGCAAGGGACAAGCATGAACAAGAAGAATGTCGGCGTCATCGCCGTCGTGGCGGCGCTGGTCGTCGGCGGCGGCTGGTACTTTAATCAGGGCAATGACGCCAAGGCGGAGGCGCCAGGCGCCAAAGGTCCCGGCGGCGGCCAGCCACCCGTGACCGTCAATGTGGTCAAGCCCGAGCGGCGCGATGTCGGCGTCGAGCTGTTTGCCAACGGCACCGTCACGCCGGTGCGCACCGTGAACCTGCATCCGCAGACCGTCACTACCATCCGCAAGGTCCATATCCGCGAAGGCCAGTTCGTCAAGGAAGGCGAACTGATGTTCTCGCTCGACGACCGCGCCGACCAGGCCAATGTCGCGCAGGCCCAGGCACAGGTGGCACGCGACCGCGCCACGCTGGCCGACCTCGACCGCCAGTACAAGCGCAGCCAGGAGCTGGTGGCGCAGAACTTCCTGGCGCAAAGTGCGCTTGACTCGCTGCTGAGCCAGGTGGAAGCCCAGCGCGCGCTGGTGCAGTCGAACCAGGCCGCCATGCGCGCCACGCAGGTCAGCGCCAGCTACACGTCGATCCGCGCGCCGATGTCGGGGCGGGTAGGCGCTATTGACGTCCATCCGGGGGCGCTGGTGCAGATGACGACGTCGCTGACCACCGTCACCCAGCTCGACCCGATCAATGTCTCGTTCACGCTGCCGGAATCGACGCTCGGCGCACTGCTTGGCGCCCAGAGAGCCGGCAATGTCGACGTCCATGTGACGAGCGGCGCCGATGCGAAACCGGTCGCCGGGCGCCTGAGCTTCATCGACAACGCCGTCGACGCGCAGGCCGGCACCATTCGCGTCAAGGGTGAGTTCTCCAACAACAACACCAGCCTGTGGCCCGGCCAGTACGTGACCGCGCGCGTGGTCGTGCAAACGCTCAAGGACGCCATCGTGATCCCGCAGACGGCGATCATCACGTCGACCAACGGCACGTTCGTCTACGTGCTGGCCGAAGGCAACTCGGCGCGCCAGGTGCCGGTCAAGCGCGTGTATGCGTTTGGCGACCACGCCGCCGTCACCGGCCTGAGCGGCGCCGAGCAGGTGATCACCGAAGGCAAGCAGAACCTGCGGCCGGGCGGCAAGGTGCGCCTGGCGCAGGCGGCCAAGCCGGCCCCGGCCGAACAACCCAAGCAGGGTGAGCAGGCATGAACCTGTCCGAACTGTGTATCCGCCGTCCTGTGATGGTGGTGCTGTTGTCGCTCAGCCTCGTGCTGGTGGGCATCCTGTCGTACATGAAGATCCCGGTCGCCGCGCTGCCGAGCTATAACACACCGGTCATCAACGTCTCGGCCAACCTGCCGGGCGCGAGTCCCGAGACGATGGCGTCGTCGGTCGCGCTGCCGCTCGAGAAGCAGTTCTCGACCATTGCCGGCATCAAGCTGATCACGTCGAGCAGCACGCAGGGCGATACCAATATCACGCTGGAATTCGACACCTCGATCGATGTCGACAAGGCTGCGGTCGACGTCCAGGCGGCGCTGCTGGTGGCGCAGCGCCGGTTGCCGCTCGAGATGACGGAACTGCCGGCCTACCGCAAGGTCAACCCGGCCGACGCCCCGATCCTGTTCATGCACCTGACCTCGCCGTCGATGGACCTGTCGGAGCTGAACGATTACGCAGAGAATCTGATCTCGCCGGCGATCTCGACCGTGCAGGGCGTCTCGCAAGTCTCGATCAACGGCGGCAAGCGCTTCGCCGTGCGCGTGCGCGCCAAGTCCGACCTGATGAACGCGCGCAATATCTCGATGGACGAGCTGGCGGCAGCGCTGCGCGCGGCCAATTCGAACACGCCGCTGGGTATTCTTGATGGCCCGACCCAGGCGCTGACGATCCAGGGCGGCGGCCAGCTGATGAAGGCGGCCGACTTCGCCAACCTGATCGTTGCCACGCGTGAAGGGTTGCCGGTGCGCCTGCGCGATATCGCCGAGGTCCAGGACAGCTATCAGTCGGTCAAGGCCATGGGTAGCCTGAACGGCGAGCGCTCGATCTCGCTGATGGTGCAGCGCCAGCCGAATGCCAACACGGTCGAAGTGGTCGACGCTGTGCGGGCGCTGATCCCGCGCTTTGAAGGGCAATTGCCGGCCTCGATCAAGATCGAGCTCGTCAACGACCGTTCGCTGTCGATCCGCGAAGCGATCCACGACGTCAACCTGACGCTGCTGGGCACGGTGATGCTGGTGATCCTGGTGATCTTCCTGTTCCTGCACCGCGCGGCGGCCACGTTCATTCCGGCCGTGACGGTGCCGATCTCGCTGCTGGGCGCGCTTTCGCTGCTGTATTGGCTCGGCTATAGCCTCGACAATATCTCGCTGCTGGGCATCACGCTGGCGGTCGGCCTGGTGGTCGACGATGCGATCGTGGTGCTGGAAAATATCGTGCGCCACATGGAGATGGGCAAGAAGCCGATGCACGCCTCGCTCGTCGGCGCGCGCGAAATGGGCTTTACCATCATCTCGATCTCGATCTCGCTGGTGGCCGTGTTCATCCCGATCTTCTTCATGCCGGGCGTGATCGGCCTGCTGTTCCGCGAATTTGCCGTCATTGTCGGGCTGGCCGTGATGGTGTCGGCGGTCGTGTCGCTGACGCTGGTGCCGATGCTGTGCTCGCGCCTGCTCAAGGATGGCGGCCACGTCGATCCGAAAGACATGTCGTGGATCGGTCGCCGTTTCGAAGCCATGTTCACCAATGTGCGCAACGGCTACGGCCGCACGCTCGACATGGCGCTGCGCCACCGCTTTTTAGTCCTGATGCTGGCGCTGGGCACCTTCGTGCTGACCGCCGTGCTGTACATGACGATGCCGAAAGGCTTCTTCCCGGAAGAAGATATCGGCCAGATCCGCGTGAACGTCGAGGCGTCCGAAGACACGTCCTCGGTCGCGCTGGCCGAACTGCAGGGCAAGGTGGTCGACATCGTCCGCGCCAATCCGTACGTGCAGGACACGACCTCGTTCAGTGGCGGTGGCAACACGGGCCGCATGTTCCTGGTACTGAAACCCCGCGGCGAGCGGCCACCGATGGCGCTCGTGATCGACGACCTGCGCAAGGCCACGCGCGCGGTGCCGGGTGTGCAGGTGTTCATGTCGCCCCAGCAAAACCTGCAACTGGGCGGGCGCCAGAGCAAGGCGCGCTACCAGTACACGCTGCAAAGCGTGTCGGGCGGCGAAATTGGCGGCTGGGCCGAACGGTTCCTGGAAGGCATGCGGCAGGATGCGCGCTTCCGCGACGTCAACAGCGATTCGCAGAACAAGGCGCTGCAAGCGACCGTGGACATCGACCGCGACAAGGCTGCACTGCTGGGCCTCGAAATGGACGATATCCGCACCGTGATGTACGCGTCGTTCGGCGAGCGCCAGGTCTCGACCATCTACTCGACGGCTGCCAGCTACTACGTGATCCTGGAAGCGGCTGCCAGCGACCGCTCCTACGACGAAGCGCTGTCGCGCGTGTCGGTGCGCAGCAAGTCGGGCGATCTGGTCAAGCTGTCGAGCGTGGCCACGGTGCGCCGTACGGTTGGCCCGCTGCAAGTGAATCACCAGGGGCAGTTGCAGGCGATCACGCTGTCGTTCAACCTGGCGCCGGGCGTGCCGCTGGGCGACGCCACCGCCGCCATCGAACAGATGGGCACGGCGATGAAGTTACCGGCCTCGGTGATTGCCACTTATGGCGGTGACGCGGCCGTGTTCCAGGACACGCAGTCGAGCCAGCTGATTCTGATCCTGACGGCGATCGGCGTCATCTACGTGCTGCTGGGCGTCTTGTACGAGAGCTATATCCACCCGCTGACCATTCTGGCGGGCCTGCCATCGGCGGCGGTCGGCGCGCTGTTGACGCTGTGGATCTTCGACAAGGACCTGACGCTGATCGCGATGATTGGCATCCTGATGCTGATCGGTATCGTCAAGAAGAACGCCATCATGATGATCGACTTCGCGCTCGATGCGCAGCGTACGCTGGGCATGAGTCCGCAAGAGGCGATCCGCGAAGCGTGCATCCTGCGCTTCCGGCCGATCCTGATGACGACGCTGGCCGCGCTGATGGGCGCGCTGCCGATCGCGCTGGGCATCGGTGCCGGCGCCGAGCTGCGCCAGCCGCTGGGCCTCGCGGTGTGCGGTGGCTTGATCTTCTCGCAAGTCATCACGCTGTACATCACGCCGGTGATTTACCTGTACCTGGACCGCTTCAGCGGCACCGGGCCGATGACGGACGAACAGCTCGCGAAGGCCGACGATGTCCCGGTTGCCCACCATGCTTAATTTCGGAAACATTTGGTAACAACCATCAACGCCAGCAGCGGTACAGTCCGCTCGCTGGCGTGATGCGCTGGTACTCTAAAACGGTTAGACTGCGCCTCTCTGCTGTTTTTTTAGACGTCGCTTCCAGGATACCGATCTACCTTGCGTGACCATCCCCACTCCTACGATCAGGACAGCGAAGTTTGCTCCCACTGCGGACAGCCACTGGTACGCCCGGGCCCGCAATACGAGCGCGAGGGCTCCAAGCGCGGCGGCCTGATCGGCACGATCGCGCTGCACTTGCTGCTGCTGGCGATCTTCATTTTCAAGCCGCCCGAAAAAGAGCAGAAGACAGCGCGTCCGGCGTCCGACCGGGAAACCGATGTGTTCTTTGTCCAGCCGCTGCAGCAGCCGACGAAGGCGCAGCGCGAGCAGAAGCCCAAACCGGCACCGAAACCGACGCCCCGGCAGGAAACGCCGCGTCCGAAGCAACCGGAGCGCGTGTTCGTCCAGCGCTTGCCCGACACGATCACGATTCCCGACGAAAAGCCGGTCGAGCGCACGCCACCGCCACCACAGCCGCCGCAGCCAAAAACCGAGGTTCCACCCGACATGGACATGGCCGCCTACGTCAAAGCCCAGCGCGAGCGCCGTGGCGCACCGACCGGCAGCGAAGTGGAAACCCCGGAAAGCGACGCCGTCCGCGGCAACCGCAACGCGCTGGCGAACATCGCCGCGATCAACGGCCGGGGCCGCGACGACAGCAACGAGTCAGGCGGCATCTTCTCGATATCGAACAAGACGTTCAACACGATGGACCTGAAGTTCCGCGGCTGGAACCCGAGCTTCAAGCGCCGCTGGCTGACGGCGGTAACGGTGGAGCAGGGCAGCGCACGCGACATCGAAACAGCCGTCATCAAGAAAATGATCGAGCTGATCCGCAAGGAAAAGAACGGCGACTTCGAATGGGATTCGCACCGCCTGGGCCGCGTAGTCAAGCTCAGCGCCCGCCCAGCAGACGAAGCGCGCCTGACCGAGTTCTTATACAAAGAAATGTTCCCGGAATACCGCCCGCCACCGGGAGGGTGATGAATGTAGCAAAAAAAGCCGGGGTCAGGTCTGACATTCGGACACGGCCTCGACAAAAAGCCGGGGTCAGGTCTGACATTCGGACACGACCTCGACAGTCGGGCAGCGAAAAAAGCGGGGTCAGGTCTGACATTCGGACACGGCCTCGACCGTCTGGCAGTCAGGACTAGCTTGCACCGGGCCATGCCGATACTGCGCAAGACACCGTTAGATGTGGAAAAGGCTGAGTTCGTGTCCGAATGTCAGACCTGACCCCAGCTGTGCTAGCTGTGCCGTAAAAAAACCGTGCCATGGCACGGTTTTTTGTTGGGTGTGCGGGTGGTTAACCTGCCTTCAATTTCCGGGCAATTTCCAGCGCGAAGTACGTCAGCACGCCATCGGCGCCCGCGCGCTTGAACGCCATCATCGATTCCATCATGACCTTGTCATGGTCCAGCCAGCCATTGAGCGCGGCTGCCTTGAGCATCGCGTATTCGCCGCTGACCTGGTAGGCAAACGTCGGCACCCTGAACTCATCCTTTACCCGGCGCACGATGTCCAGGTACGGCATGCCTGGCTTGACCATCACCATGTCGGCGCCTTCGGCCAGGTCCAGCGCCACTTCGCGCAGCGCTTCGTCGCTGTTGGCCGGGTCCATCTGGTAGGTGTTCTTGTCGGCCTTGCCGAGATTGGCCGATGAGCCGACTGCATCGCGGAACGGTCCGTAGAACGCGGACGCATACTTGGCCGAGTACGCCATGATGCGCGTATGAATATGGCCCTGCGCTTCGAATGCGGTGCGGATCGCGCCGATGCGCCCGTCCATCATGTCCGACGGTGCGACGATGTCCACGCCAGCGTCGGCGTGGGTGAGCGCTTGCTTGACCAGCATCTCGATCGTCTTTTCATTGACGATATAACCGTTCTCGTCCGGCAGGCCGTCCTGGCCGTGGGTCGTGTACGGGTCGAGCGCGATGTCGGTGATGATGCCCAGCTCCGGGAAGTTGCGCTTGAGCTCGCGGACCACGCGCGGCACCAGACCATCCGGATTGGTCGCTTCGATACCGTCATAGGTTTTCACCGACTGGTCGACCAGCGGGAACAGCGCCATGGCCGGAATCCCGAGCGCGACGCATTCTTCGGCCACCTTCAGCAGCAGGTCGAGCGAGACGCGGGCCACGCCCGGCATCGAGCCGACTTCCTGGCGCACGTTCTGGCCTTCCAGAACGAACACGGGATAGATCAGGTCGGATGCGGTAATCGTGTTCTCGCGCATCATGGCGCGGGAGAACGGGTCGCGGCGCATACGCCGCGGCCGGGCCGCCGGGTAGGCGGAAGTGATGATGCTCATCGAGTGGCTCCTTGCAGGATCAGGCGGAGGTTTGATCGTCGTCCGCCGACGGCGCGCCAGATTCGTCGTGCTCTTCTTCCTCACCCTCGTACTCGCCGGCAACGCCGTCCAGCCCGGCCAGCGCAAGGATCTTGGCATCGGCTTCTTCGATGCCGATGCGCTTGAGCGCCGAGAACAGCTGCACCGTGAACGGGAAGCCGACGCCATCTTCATCGACGTAGCTTTCGAGCACGCCGCGCGCTTCACGCAGGGCATTGGTCGATTCGTTGCGGTTGAGCTTATCGGCCTTGGTCAGGATGCAGTGGATCGGCTTGCCGGTCGGGGCGAACCATTCGAGCATCTGGACGTCCAGATCGGTGAACGGACGGCGCGAATCCATGATCAGGATGAGCGCAGCGAGCTGGTCGCGGCGCTGGACATAATCGCCCAGCAGCTTTTGCCAGTGCAGCTTGGCCGTGCCCGACACTTCGGCGTAACCGTAGCCCGGCAAGTCGACCAGCAGCGCTTCGATTTCATCGACCCGGACCGCGTCCTTGCGGTGCTGGCCCACATGGGCGCCGCCGATCGAGAAATAATTGATGTGCTGCGTGCGACCTGGCGTCTTCGACGCGAAGGCAAGACCCTTCTGGTTCGTGAGGATATTGATCGCTGTGGATTTGCCGGCGTTGGAGCGCCCGGCGAAGGCGATTTCCGGCACATTCGTGTCGGGAAGGTCGCGCAACTGATTCACGGTCGTAAAGAACCGGGCTTGCCATAATCTGGACATTGGGGAGAAGGTATAAGAGGACTACGAAATGGCGTTGGAGAAACAAAGCTATTGTACAATAAGGGGTTGATTGCTGCCTGCCAGCCCCATGGCCCAAGCAATCAGGGCGCTGCACTGAACCTTCAATTATTGACTTTTTCAAGGTGCTAGTATGAACCGCTTGTCGTCCCCCCTGCTCAAAACACTGTTGGTCACACTAACTGTTTTCGGGGGACTCCCGGCGGCGTCAGCGGCGACGCCCGCAGCGGCACCTGCCGCCAAGGCCGATCCGGCCAGGGGCGGCGCGCTGTACGATGCGGGCGACCCCGCGCGCGGCCTGCCATCGTGCGTGTCGTGCCATGGCGCGGCGGGCAATTCGTCCATCGTTGCCAATCCCAAGCTCTCGGGTCAGTTCGCCAGCTACACGCACAAGCAACTGGTCGACTTCACGACCCCGAACCGCCAGCAGCCGATCATGACGACCTACGCCAAGATGCTCACCGATGCCGAGAAGAAGGACATTGCGGCCTGGCTGGCGGTGCAGGTACATAAACCGGGCGCGGCCAAGAACAAGGACACCGTTGAACTGGGCCGCAAGATCTATCGCGGCGGCATCGCCGAGCGTGGCGTAGCAGCCTGTGCCAGCTGTCATGGCGCCAACGCCAGCGGCATCCCCGCCCAATATCCGCGCCTTGCTGGTCAGCATCAGGATTACACGACCGCCCAGCTTGAAGCATTCAAGAGTGGCACCCGCGCCAACAGCCCGCAAATGACCACGCTCTCGCAGCGCATGTCGACGGCTGAAATGCGCGCGGTGGCCGACTATATCGCCGGCTTGCGCTAAGAGACTCCACGATCTCGCATAAGCAACATTGAACGCAGGAAGGGCGGCAGCGACGGGCTGACCCCCTTCCTGCAAGCGGCTACCCGCCGCGCAGGAAGAAAGTTGTAAAGCATGAGCACCACCGGAATTACACTGAACACCCGCCGCCGTGGTCTGGCCGAGGCGGTCGAACTGATCTCATCGATGCGGTTTGCGATCAGTCTTCTCACCATCATCTCCATCTCGTCGATCATCGGCACCGTCCTCAAGCAGGCCGAGCCGATGTCGAACTACGTCAACCAGTTCGGCCCGTTCTGGTTCGAGATTTTCAACAAGTTCGGCCTGTACAGCGTGTATTCCAGCTGGTGGTTCCTCGTGATCCTGGTGGTGCTGGTGATGTCCACCAGCATGTGCCTGATCCGCAACGCGCCGAAAATGATGCGCGACATGCGCAGCTGGCGCGAGAACGTGCGCTTCGATTCGCTGCGCAACTTCCACCACAAGCTCGAATGGCAGGCGCCACTGTCGAAAACCGCGCTGGCCGAGCAGAGCGCGCTGCGCCTGCGCCACGCCGGCTACGCCACGAAAATCGTCGAAAAGGACGGCGGCACGCTGGTCACAGCGAAGAAGGGCGCCGGCAACAAATTCGGCTACATCTTCGCGCACTCGTCGATCATCGTGATCCTGGTGGGCGGCACGCTCGACTCGGACTTGCCGGTGCGCATCCAGCAGTGGATCTTCAACAAGACCCCGTTCACCGGCAGCGGCGCCATTGCGGACATTCCGGCCCAGCACCGCCTGGGCACGGGCAACCCGACCTTCCGTGGCAATACCGCCATTGCCGAAGGGCAGGCCAGCCGCACCGCGATCCTGAACCAGCCGACGGGCGTCCTGGTGCAGGAGCTGCCGTTCTCGCTGCAGCTCAAGAAATTCCATATCGAGTTCTATTCGACCGGCATGCCGAAACTGTTTGCCAGCGACGTGGTCGTGCGCGACCTGGAAACCGGTCACACGTTCGAATCGACCATCAAGGTCAATCACCCGCTGATCTACAAGGGCATCGCCGTCTACCAGTCGAGCTTTGACGATGGCGGCAGCAAACTGCGGCTGACGGGGTTCCCGATGAACGGCGCCGGCAGCGCCAGTTTCCCGATCGAAGGCGAAGTCAATGGCGCCACCGAACTGAAGATCGGCGGCCAGACCTATGCGGTCGAGTGGTCGGGCTTCCGCCCGTTCAACGTCGAGAACATCAGCCAGGGCAATGACGTGCGCGCAGTGAGCAAGGGCACGTCGTTCAATGAACAGTTCGCCGCTACGCTGGGCAAGGCGTCGGGCGCGGCCGCCAAGCTCGATGCCACGAAAGACCTCAAGAACGTCGGCCCCAGCGTGCAATACAAGCTGCGCGACGCCAGCGGCCAGGCCCGCGAATACATGAACTACATGCAGCCGATGACGCTTGATGGCGCGCAGGTGTATCTGGCCGGCGTGCGCGCGAACCCGTCGGAAAGCTTCAGCTTCCTGCGCATTCCCGTCGACGAACGCTTTGGCGTGGGCGACTGGATGCGCCTGCGCGCGGCGCTGGCCGATCCCGAGGCGCGCGTCGTGGCGGCGCGCCGCTATGCCGCGCGGGCGCTGGGGGGCAACCAGAGCAGCAGCGAGCTGGCCGGCCAGTTGCAGGAGTCGGCTGCGCGCACGCTCGGCATCTTCGCCGGCGGCGACGGCCGTGGCGGCTTCATCGGCGTGGCCCAGTTCCTGGAAAAGATTCCGCAGGCCGAGCAAGAGAAGGCGGCGGGCATCTTCATGAAGATGCTCAACGGCGCCCTGTGGGAGCTGTGGCAGGTGGCGCGCGAAAAGCACGGTGACGCCCCGGCCGCGCCAACCGACGCCAATGGCCGCTTCCTGCAACTGGCCACCAACGCGTTGTCGGACACGTACCTGTACGGCGCGCCGGTCTACCTGCAACTGGACGATTTCACCGAAGTGAAGGCCTCGGTGCTGCAATTGACGCGCTCGCCGGGCAAGAACGTGGTCTACTTCGGCTGTGTCCTGCTTGTCCTGGGCGTGTTCGCGATGTTCTACATTCGCGAGCGGCGCGTCTGGATCTGGGTGCGTGACGTGCCTGGCGATGCTGGGGCGGGCGCCGAAGCGCTGATGGCCATGAGCACGCAACGCAAGACGCTCGATTTCGAGCGCGAGTACGAAGACTTGTCTGTAAAGCTGCCACAACCGGCGTAAGCTGCGCGGGCCTGGAGAAAACAATGGAACTGTCACAACCCAAGACTGGCGCCCCGGTGCGCCCGACCGACCAATACCAGGAAGCGCCGGGCTACTTCCGCCGCCTGGGCCCGCTCGACTGGCTGTACGCGCTTGCCTTGTGCGCCGCGGCGCTGTTCGCGCTGAACCGGTACGGCCACTTCATGGACATCTATGAAGAGGTGATCCTGGTGTGCACGGCGCCCGTGTTTGCCGTGCTGGGCTGGTACTGGAAACCGATGCGCTGGCTGCTGCCGCTGGTCGCCGTGCTGTCGCTGGGCGCGATCGCGCTGTACGACGGCAACCTGGCCGCGGCCGAGCAGAAATTCTTCCTGAAGTACATGCTGTCGAGCCAGTCGGCCATCCTGTGGATGAGCGCGCTGTTCGTGTTTTCGACCGTCTTCTACTGGGTTGGCCTGTTAAGCCGCGGCAAGTTCGGCGGCGGCGTGGGCGCTTCGCTGTGCTGGGCTGCAGTCGTGATCGGCGCGGTCGGCATGATGGTGCGCTGGTACGAGTCGTACCTGATCGGCCCGGACGTCGGCCATATCCCGGTGTCGAACCTGTACGAAGTGTTCATCCTGTTTGCCATCATCACCGCGCTGTTCCACCTCTACTACGAAGAACACTACGCCACGCGCCAGCTGGGCCCGTTCGTGATGCTGATCATTGGCGCCGCCGTCGGGTTCCTGCTGTGGTACACGGTCTCGCGCGACGCCGCCCAGATCCAGCCGCTCGTGCCGGCGCTGCAGAGCTGGTGGATGAAAATCCACGTGCCGGCCAATTTCATCGGCTACGGCACCTTTGCGCTGGCCGCGATGGTCGCGTCGGCCTACCTGCTCAAGTCGCACGGCATGCTGGTCGACCGCCTGCCGTCGCTCGAGGTGCTCGACGACGTGATGTACAAGTCGATCTCGGTCGGGTTCGCGTTTTTCACCGTCGCGACCATCCTCGGCGCGCTGTGGGCCGCTGAAGCCTGGGGCGGCTACTGGTCGTGGGATCCGAAAGAAACGTGGGCGCTGATCGTGTGGCTCAACTACGCGGCGTGGCTGCACATGCGCCTGATGACGGGCCTGCGCGGTCGTGTCGCGGCCTGGTGGGCAGTGGTCGGCTTGCTGGTGACCACGTTCGCCTTCCTGGGCGTGAACATGTTCCTGTCCGGCCTGCACTCGTACGGCGAGCTGTAAAGACGGCGCGGGCGCTGACCCGATAGTGTTGGCCGCCTAACGCAAGCTTAAGGGAACTTCGTGTAATGTGAAGCTTCCCAAGCTCGCGAGGCCAGCCATGCTCTTCAAACGCAATCCCAACGGACTCGATCTTCCGTACCCTTCCGAAATCACGCCGCAGGAAATCTATACCGGGCGGCGTGAATTCATCACCCGGATGGCCGCCACGGCCGCTGTCGGCAGCGGCGTCTGGGAGATGGCCAACCGCGAAGCCTTCGCCCAGACCGCCGGCCAGAAGCTCGCGGCGCGCGCCAATGTGGCGCTGTCGACCGACGAAAAGCAGACCCCGTTCAAGGACGCTGCCGGCTACAACAACTTCTATGAGTTTGGCCTCGACAAGGGCGATCCGGCCGAGAACGCGCACACGCTGCGCACGCGCCCGTGGACCGTGCGCATCGAGGGCGAGGTCAAGAAACCCCTCACGCTCGACATCGACAGCCTGCTGAAACTCGCGCCGCTCGAAGAGCGCGTGTACCGCCTGCGCTGCGTCGAAGGCTGGTCGATGGTCATTCCGTGGGTCGGCTATTCGCTGTCGAACCTGCTCAAGCAGGTGGAGCCGACCGGCAATGCCAAGTTCGTCGAATTCACGACGCTGGCCGACCCCAAGCAGATGCCGGGCCTGCGCAGTGGCGTGCTGGATTGGCCATACGTCGAGGGCTTGCGCATCGACGAAGCCATGCACCCGCTGACGATGCTCACGATGGGCATGTACGGCCAGGTGCTGCCGAACCAGAACGGCGCGCCGGTGCGCCTCGTCGTGCCGTGGAAGTACGGCTTCAAATCGGCCAAGTCGCTGGTGCGCATCCGCCTGCTCTCACGCCAGCCGAAGACCGCCTGGAATGACATGGCACCGCGCGAATACGGCTTCTTCTCGAACGTGAATCCAAACGTGGACCACCCGCGCTGGTCGCAGGCCAGTGAGCGCCGCATCGGTGAATCCGGCCTGTTTGCACCAAAGCGCAAGACCCTGATGTTCAATGGCTACGACCAGGTGTCGTCGCTGTATACCGGCCTAGATCTGAAGCGTTATTTCTGATGGCAGGGATGAATACCAAACAGGTCGGATGGGTCAAGGCGCTGGTGTTCGTGCTGGCGTTGATTCCCTTCGCGCGCCTGGTCTGGGGCACCGCCAGTGGCAGCTTCTCGGACCCGCTGGCGGCGATCACCAAGGGCAGCGGCGAATGGGCGCTGTACTTCCTGTGCATCACGCTGGCGGTAACGCCGCTGCGGCGCCTGACGGGCTGGAACTGGCTCGTCAAGCTGCGCCGCATGATCGGCCTGTTCATGTTTTTCTACGCGCTGGTGCACTTCACGGCATTCCTGTGGTTCGACCACTTCTTCGACGTGCCCGCCATGCTGGCCGACGTCATCAAACGACCGTTCATCCTGGTCGGCTTCATCGCCTTCGTGCTGCTCATTCCGCTGGCAGCAACCTCGACCAACGCAATGATCAAGCGCCTGGGCGGCAAGCGCTGGCAATGGCTGCACCGCCTGATCTACGTGATCGCGCCGCTATCGATCCTGCACTTCTGGTGGATGAAAGAAGGCAAGAACGACTTCGCCAGACCGATCATCTTCGGCTCAATCATTGCGCTGCTGCTCGGATTGCGGGTGTTCTGGCACTTCAGACGCAAACAGCAGCCCGTGCGCGCCTGAGCACAAGTGAAAAGCCGGGGTCAGGTCTGACATTCGGACACGGCCTCGACAGTCTTTTAGTTGGAACTAGCTGGCATGGCGCGATGCTACTACTGGCAGGAAAGATTG
The DNA here is from genome assembly GCF_059686035.1 of Telluria sp. ZT3P26. Lineage (NCBI taxonomy): Bacteria > Pseudomonadati > Pseudomonadota > Betaproteobacteria > Burkholderiales > Oxalobacteraceae > Telluria > Telluria sp. ZT3P26. Next base: position 47,218 of record NZ_JCASII010000006.1, read on the forward strand.
GAACTGGCTAAAGCTGAGGTCGTGTCCGAATGTCAGACCTGACCCCGGCTTTGGGAAAGATTGGAACTGGCTAAAGCTGAGGTCGTGTCTGAATGTCAGACCTGACCCCGGCTTTATTTATTTGATGAGCGTTTCGAGCGCGAAGGTTTCGCTTGGGGTTTCGCGGCGGCGTACCAGGTGGATGGTGTCGCCGTCGACGATGACTTCGGCTGCGCGGCCGCGGGTGTTGTAGTTCGACGCCATCGTCATGCCGTAGGCGCCGGCCGTCATCATGGCCAGGAGGTCGCCCTGTTCCAACGCCAGCTCGCGCTCGCGCGCCAGCCAGTCGCCGGATTCGCAGATCGGCCCTACGACGTCCCACATCAGCGCTTCGCTTTCGCGCGGCGTCACTGCCTGCAGGCCCATCCAGGCCTGGTACAGCGTCGGGCGCATCATGTCGTTCATTGCGGCGTCGACGATGCAGAAGTTCTTCTCGGCGCCAGGTTTGAGGTACTCCACGCGGGTCAGCAGCACGCCGGCTTCGGCGACGATCGAGCGGCCTGGCTCGAAGATCACCTTGAGCGGCTGGCCGTCGTACTTCGCTGCGCGCCAGGCGTCGATGCGCGCGAACAGGCGGGCGAGGTAGTCGCCCACCGGCACTGGTGGCGCGTCGCCGGCCACGCCATAGTCGACGCCGATGCCGCCGCCGATGTCCAGGTGGTGCAGGTGGATGCCTTCGGCGTGCAGCGTGTCGATCAGGTCGATCAGCTTGTCGAGCGCCTCGAGCAGCGGCGCGTCGTCCAGCAGCTGCGAGCCGATATGGCAGTCGATGCCGACCACGTCCAGGTGTGGCAGCGCAGCGGCCGCGCGGTAGGTGTCGAGCGCTTCGTCGAAGGCGACGCCGAATTTATTGGCTTTCAGGCCGGTGGCGATGTACGGGTGGGTCTTGGCGTCCACGTTCGGATTCACGCGCAGCGAGACCGGTGCGCGCATGCCGAGTTTGCCCGCCACGGCGTTCAGGCGGTGCAGTTCGGGGATCGATTCCACGTTGAAGCACAGGATGCCTTTTTCCAGCGCCAGCGCCATCTCGGCCTCGGTCTTGCCCACGCCCGAGAAAATGGTCTTGCCCGGGTCGCCGCCGGCAGCGATCACGCGCAGCAGTTCACCGCCCGAGACGATGTCGAAGCCCGCGCCCTGACGTGCCAGCAGGTCGAGCACGGCAAGGTTCGAGTTGGCCTTCATTGCGTAGCAGACCAGCGCGTCGCGGCCGGCGCAGGCGTCCTGGTAGGCGTTGAAGTTCTCGAGCAGCGTGGCCTTGGAATAGACATAGGTCGGCGTGCCGAATTCGTCGGCGATGGCGGACAGGGAAGCGCCTTCGGCGTGCAGCACGCCGTCCTGGTACAAGAAATGGGGCATAAGGTAAAAGCGAAGGTGGAAGCGGACGGTTAGCGGTACGGCGCCGGGGTGGACGCGTTGTTCGACGGGACGGGCTGGGCTGGCTGGTCGATGACGACCGGCACGGGCCTGGCGGGTGGGTTGGGCATGTACAGCGGGCCGGTCTGGCCGCAGCCGGCAAGGGCCGAGACGATCAGCGCAGCGCCGAAAGGAAGCGCGAGGGAGGACTTCACGATTAGAATCAGGGTTTGATTAGCAGATTTGGAGTGTAGCATGACCGAAACCGAATTTTTGGACCTGGCCGACCTGACCCTGAAACGGATCGAAACCGCCTTCGACCGCCTGAACGATGAAGACGTCGTCGACGTCGAGTGCAAGCGCAGCGGCAACGTGCTCGAAATCGAGTTCATCGACAACGGCACCAAGATCATCATCAACAGCCAGGCGCCGTTGCAAGAGATGTGGCTGGCCGCGCGCTCGGGTGGCTACCACTACAAGCGCGTGGGCGACGAATGGCGCAACACGCGCGACGACAGCGAGTTCTTCGCGGCGCTCGGGCGCTATGCGAGCGAGCAGGGCGGGGCACCGGTCTCGCTGGTGTAATGCAGTCTCGCAATACGACAAAGGCGGCCATTGGCCGCCTTTGTCGTTTCATGCCCGCGTGATCAGAACAACTCGTTCCGCACCGCGTCGCGTTCCTGCTGCTGTTGCGCCGGCGGCGGCTGGCCGACGTCGAGCGCTTCGACGCCGCTGCCCGGCGGCGTCTCGGCGTAGTAGTACTCGGACCCGTACTGCACCAGGCCCGCCGGCACTTCGCGTTCGACCATCGGCTGGTCTTTCAGCGCCTTCTGCATGTAGCCGATCCAGATCGGCAGGGCCAGGCCGCCACCGGTTTCGCGCGCGCCCAGGTTGCGCGGCTTGTCGTAGCCCATCCACGCAATGCCGACCAGCTTTGGCTGGTAGCCGGCGAACCAGGCGTCGATCGAGTCGTTGGTGGTGCCGGTCTTGCCGGCCAGGTCGGTGCGCTTCAGGGCCATCGCCTTGACCGCGGTGCCGTGACGCACGACGTCCTTGAGCATGCTGTCCATCAGGAAGGCATTGCGCGCATCGATCACGCGATTCGCTTCATCGCCCGCGCGCGCCGGCCGCGCTTCGGAGAGCACCTTGCCGTCGCTGTCGGTGACCTTCGAGATCAGGTACGGGCTGACCCGGTAGCCGCCGTTGGCGAACACGGCGTAGGCGCCGGCCATCTGGAGCGGGTTGGTCGCGCCTGCACCCAGGGCCAGCGTCAGGTAGGCCGGATTACGCTCCGGATCAAAGCCGAAGCGGGCCGCGTATTCCTGGCCGTAGCGCGCACCGATCTTGTTCAGGATGCGGATCGAGATCATGTTCTTCGACTGCATCAGACCGCGCCGCATCGTCATCGGGCCGTCGTACTTGCTGTCGTAGTTCTTCGGTTCCCACGCCTGGCCGCCCGTCTGGCCGGCATCGAAACTGATCGGCGCGTCGTTGATGATGGTGGCCGGCGACAGGCCGCGCTCGAGCGAAGCCGAATAGATGAACGGCTTGAACGACGAACCGGGCTGGCGCCAGGCTTGCGTGACGTGGTTGAACTTGTTGCGGTTGAAGTCGAAGCCGCCCACCAGTGCGCGGATCGCGCCGTCTTCGGTATTGGCCGAAACAAAGGCTGATTCCACTTCGGGCATCTGCGTAATGAGCCATTTCGATTCGTCATCCTGCATCACGCGGATCACGGCGCCGCGGCGCACGCGCCGGTTCGGCGCGGCCTTGTCCGACAGCCACGCTTTCGCGAACGCCAGCCCCGAACCCGACAGCGTGATCGTCTCGCCCGATGCAATCGTTGCCTGGACCTGCGTGCTCGAGGCCTGCAGCACGATGGCGGCGATGATGTTGTCGCTGTCCGGATGCTCGGCCAGCTCGGCCTCGATCGCTTCGTCGGTGGCGGCCTTGCCAGATGGGAGGTCGATGAACGATTCCGGGCCGCGGTAGGGGCGGCGGCGTTCGTAATCCATCACGCCACGGCGCAGCGCCAGGTAAGCCGCGTCCTGGTCAGCCTTGGTGATGGTGGTAAACACGTTCAGGCCGCGCGTGTAGGTGTCTTCCTTGAATTGCTCGTACACCAGCTGGCGCGCCATTTCGGCCACGTATTCGGCGTGCACGCCGAACGCGGCGCTGTCGGTCTTGATCTTCAGTGGCTCGACCTTGGCCTGGGCAAACTGGGCGTCGCTGATATAACCCAGCTCGTGCATGCGCACCAGGATGTACTGCTGGCGCGTCTTCGCACGGGTCGGATTGACCACGGGGTTGTAGGCCGACGGGGCTTTCGGCAGGCCGGCCAGCATGGCCGCTTCGGCCACGGTGATGTCGCGCAGGTCCTTGCCGAAGTAGATCTGGGCCGCCGACTGGAAGCCGAAGGCGCGCTGGCCCAGGTAGATCTGGTTCATGTACAGCTCGAGAATCTGGTCCTTGGACAGGTTCTTTTCGATCTTCCAGGCCAGCATCGCTTCATACGCCTTGCGCTTGAAGGTCTGTTCCGACGACAGGAAGAAGTTGCGCGCCACCTGCTGGGTGATGGTCGAGGCGCCCTGGCGCGCGCCGCCGGTGGCGTTGCGGAAGGCTGCGCGCATGATGCCCAGGTAATCGATGCCGCTGTGTTCATAGAAGCGGTCGTCTTCGATCGACAGGACGGCCTTTTTCATGACATCGGGGATGTCCTTGAAGTGGACCAGCGTGCGGCGCTCTTCGCCGAATTCGCCGATCAGGACGTTATCGGCCGTGAAGATCCGCAGTGGCATCTTGGGCCGGTAATCGGTAATCGTGTCCAGCGCCGGCAGGTTCGGGTACGCCATGGCCAGGGCGAACACGAGTACAAGCACGCCGATCGCACCCAGACCGAACAGGCTGGCGAAGGCGATCAGGATCAGGCGCTTGGGGCTGAACTTCGAGGAGGAAGAAGGTGCTGCCTGTTTCTCTTTCATGCTGACTTTCGCTTTGTTGATCCGCCTCATTATAAGACAGCAGTTTGGCACCCGATACTGGCCCGAGCTTAATCGAACCACAGAGCAATATTTAGCTGGCAACGAATCGGCAAAGTGTGGTGTGCATGCCCCGCATTCTGATGTTCCCGAGTAGAAATATCTTGTCCGGCATCATCCTTTATTGCTACGATCCGAGACGGTGCTTTCACGTAAGTATCGGATTTTTATAAGAAATTAACAGGTGTTTGGTTAACGACAACGACCCTTGCAAGGGCGTCCACAGCCAGATTCTGCCCCAATCGGTGTCAAGGAGTGTTTTGGTGATCAATCTGGGTTCCTTGTTTGGAAAGTCGAGTCCGCCAATGATCGGCCTCGATATCAGCACGTCCGGCGTCCGCCTGGTCGAGCTGGCCGACGCCGGCAAGGGACTCGTGCGCCTCGAGCGCTACGCGACCGAATCGCTGCCGCGCGGCGCCGTCGTCGATGGCAATATCGAAAACATGGACCAGGTTGCCGACGCCGTGCGCCGGGTCTGGAAAAAGAGCGGCACGCGCGCCAAGCAGGTTGCGCTGGGCATGCCGCCGGCCGCCGTGATCACCAAGAAAATCATCCTGCCGGCCGGTTTGTCGGAAGACCAGCTCGAAGTGCAGGTCGAATCCGAGGCCAGCCAGTACATCCCGTTCGCGCTCGATGAAGTCAGCCTGGATTTCGACGTGATCGGCCCGGCGCCCAATTCGCCGGACGACATGGAAGTGATGCTGGCCGCCGCGCGCCGCGAAAAAGTCGAGGACCGGATCGCCATCGCTGAAGGGGCCGGCCTGCTGGCCACCGTGATGGACATCGAATCGTACGCCGCGCGCAGTGCGCTGGAAAACGCCGCTGGCCTGATGCGCGACCAGATCGTGGCGCTGTTCCAGATCGGCGCCCAGGCCACCCACGTGTCGGTGCTGTTCAATGGCGAAGCCGTCTACGAGCGTGAGCAGCCGTTCGGCGGCAACACGCTCACGCAGGACATCGTGCGCGCCTACGGCATGGCGTTCGAGGAAGCCGAAACGCGCAAGAAGGCGGGCGACCTGCCGGAAAACTACCGCGCCGACCTGCTCGCGCCATTTCTCGAAAACGCCGCGCTGGAAGTCACGCGCGCAATCCAGTTCTTCTACACGTCGACGCCGTACACGCGGATCGACCGCATCTACCTGGCCGGCGGCTGCGCGCTGCTGCCGGGGATCATGGAAATCGTGAGCGGCCGCACCCGCATCGCCACCAGCCTGGCGTCGCCCTTTGACAATATGGCGTTCGGCCCCGGCGTGCGGGAACACCAGCTGCGCCAGGAAGCGCCGGCCTACCTGGTCGCATGCGGCCTGGCGTTGCGGAGGTTCGGCTGATGATCCGCATTAACCTGTTGCCTCACCGCGAGGCAAAACGCAAGCAGAAGCAATCGGCCTTCGTGGCGCTGATGGCGCTGGGCGGCCTGGTTGGCGCCGGCATCGTGCTGCTGGTGGGCGGCTATAACGCCAGCCAGATTTCGGTCCAGAACGAGCGCAATGAAGTGCTCAAGCAGGCCAGCGCCGATCTCGACAAGAAAATCGGCGAGATCACGACCCTCAAGGAAGAAATCGCTGCACTGCAGGCACGCCAGCAGGCAGTGGAAGATCTGCAGGGCGACCGCAACCAGCCGGTCTACCTGCTCGACGAACTGGTGCGCCAGACGCCCGACGGCGTGCACCTCAAGACCGTCAAGCAGGATGGCCAGCGCGTGATCCTGACCGGCACCGCCCAGTCGCAGGAACGGGTCGCCGAGCTGCTGCGCAATCTGTCGAGCCAGTCGGCGTGGCTGGAAAAGCCCGACCTGACCGAAGTGCGCGCCGCGACCGTCACCCAGAGCAAGAGCGCGCGCAAGGTCGTCGAATTCACGCTGGCCGTGTCGATCAAGCGCGCCCGCAACAGCGATGCGCCTGAAGACGGCGCCGCAGCCAAGCCTGGCGCGCGGGAGAAATCATGAACATCGATATCAAGGCGCTGTTCGCCCAGCTCGCGGCGCAATTCGAAGACCTGCAGGGCCGCCAGCCGGGCCAGTGGCCGCTGGCGCCGCGCCTGTTGTGCGCGGCCGGCGTGGTGGCGCTGGTGGTCGGCCTGGGTTACTACTTCTACTGGAGCGACCAGTTCGCCGAGCAGGAAACGCTCGCGCAGGAAGAAGTGCGGCTGCGCGGCGAGTACGAAACCAAGATGGCGCAGGCGATCAACCTGGAAGCACTGAAGGCGCAGAAGGCGCAGGTCGACCAGTACGTGGTGCGCCTGGAGAAGCAGTTGCCGAGCAAGTCGGAAATGGCCGCACTGCTGTCGGACATCAACCAGGCCGGCGTGGGCCGCGGCCTGCAGTTCGAGCTGTTCAAGCCGGGCCAGGAAGTGGTGCGCGACTACTACGCCGAGCTGCCGATCAGCATCAAGGTGAGCGGGCAGTACCACGACATGGGCGCGTTCGCCGCCGACATGGCGAACCTGCCACGGATCGTCACGCTCAACAACCTGTCGCTGGTGAGCGTCAAGGACGGCAACCTCGAGATGGAGGCGATCGCCAAGACCTTCCGCTATCTCGACCAGGAAGAACTGATCGCCCAGCGCGCGGCGCGCGCGGCCGAGAAAAAAGCCAACAAAGGCAAAGGCAAGGGTAAAGGCAAAGGCAAGTGATGATACGAGCTCACGTGATTGCGCTGCTCGCCGCGGCAGCCTTGCTGGCCGGTTGCGGCGATGGCGGCGTCGGCGAAACCCGCGCCTGGATGAAACAGGTCGAGGGCCGCACTGTCTCGAAGGTCAAGCCGCTGCCGGAACCGAAGACGTTCCAGCCGCACGCCTACCTGCCGGGTGGCGCGCTCGACCCGTTCAACCAGACCAAGCTGCTGGGCGAACTGGCGCGCATGGCGCAGGCGAGCCCCAATGCCAACCAGCCTGACCTGACCCGGCCGAAAGAGCCGCTCGAGCACTTCCCGCTCGACACGATGCGGATGGTCGGCACGATGCAAAAAGGCGGCGTGAGCTACGCGCTGGTGCAGGTCGAGCGCGCGCTGTACCGCGTCCGGCCAGGGCAGCGCATGGGACAGAACTATGGCCGCGTCACCCGTGTGAGTGACGAGGCAATCGAAATCAGGGAATCGGTGCAGGACGCCACCGGCGATTGGGTGGAACGACTAGCCAACATCGAGCTGCAGCACAACCAGGAGAGCAGTAAATGACCCCCAATGTCCAGATTCGCTTCGCCATGCCGGCCTGGCTGGCGCGCGCTGCCACCGCACTCGTGCTGTTGACGTGCGCCGGCACCGTCCTGGCCCAGGGAAATGCGATCGAATCGATCACGGCCAACCAGCAGGGCAGCAACGTGGTCATCAACGTGACCATGCGCGATGTGCCAACCCGTGCGCCGATCGGTTTTGCGATCACCAACCCGGCGCGTATCGCGCTCGACTTCGGCGCCACCGCGAACGCCACCGGCAAGAACATGCAGGAGCTGAACCTGGGCGACGTGCGCAGCCTGAACCTGGTGCAGGCCGGCGAGCGCACCCGCATGGTGGTCAACCTGGCGCGCGCGCTGAACTACGCGACCGCCATCGACGGCAAATCGATCATCGTCACCGTCGAAGGCACGGGCGGCGTGGCGCGTGCGGTCAACGCCAGCGGCCTGCCGGTCGCCGCGCCGGTCGCACCGGCGGCGTCGGCGCGGCCGCAATTGCGCGACCTCGACTTCAAGCGCGGGGCCAATGGCGCCGGGCGCGTCGTGGTCGACCTGCCGAACAACCAGGTCGCCGTCGATGTGCGCCAGACCGGCACCGGCGTGACGGTCGACTTCATCGGCGCGCGCCTGCCCGAATCGCTGCGCCGCCGCCTGGACGTGACCGATTTCGGCACGCCGGTCACGCGCGTGGCCACGAGCGCCCAGGGCGACAACGTGCGCATGACGATCGAGGCGCAGGGCACCTGGGAGCAGTCGGTGTTCCAGAGCGATTCGCAACTGGTGGTCGAAGTGCGCCCGGTCGTGGAAGACCCGAACCGCAACAGCCCCGGCTCGAGCAACAACCCGCAGGGCTACCGCGGCGAAAAACTCTCGTTCGATTTCCAGAACGTCGAGGTGCGCGCCGCACTGCAGGCCGTGGCCGACATCTCGGGCCTGAACATCATCGCCAGCGATTCGGTGGCGGGCTTCCTGACGCTGCGCCTGAAGGACGTGCCATGGGACCAGGCGCTGGACGTGATCCTGACCGCCAAGGGCCTGGACATGCGCAAGAACGGCACCGTGCTGTGGATCGCGCCGAAGGAAGAACTGCTGACCAAGGAAAAGCTCGAACTCGAGCAGCGTGCGCAGATCGCCGAACTCGAGCCGCTGCGCTCCGAGATCTTCCAGCTCAATTACCAGAAAGCCGAATCGTTCCGCAACGTGTTCGGCCTGGACCAGGGCGGCGCCAGTACTGGCGCTGCCGGCGACGCGGGCCGCAACCGCGTGCTGTCCCGGCGCGGCAGCGCGATCATCGATCCGCGCACCAACCAGCTGTTCGTGACCGATATCGCGTCGAAGATCGAAGACATCCGCAAGCTGATCCAGAAAACCGACGTCGCCTCAAAGCAGGTCCTGATCGAAGCGCGCCTGGTGGAAGCCAATGACGGCTTCTCGCGCAACCTCGGCGCCAAGCTGGGCTTTGCCGACATGCGCACGATGCGCGGTGGCGATTCGGGCTGGCAGGTCAATGGCAACGAACGCATCGCCATCGGCGGCAACCTGGTTGGTGTGGGCCAGACCACCGGCCAGGTGGCCAACAGCGCCGACAGCTTCAACAACACGACGATGGTCAATCTGCCGGCGGCCGGCATCGGCGGCATTCCCGCCTCGTCGCTGGCGTTCTCGCTGTTCTCGTCGGCGGCCAACCGCTTCCTGAACCTGGAACTGTCGGCGCTGGAAGCGGACGGCAAGGGCAAGATCATCTCGAGCCCGCGCGTGGTCACCGAAGACAAGCAGGTCGCGCTGATCGAGCAGGGTGTCGAACTGCCTTACGAAAACGCCACCAGCAGCGGCGCCACCTCGATCGAATTCAAGAAGGCCAACCTGCGCCTGGAAGTCACACCGCAGATCACGCCCGACGGCAACGTGGTGCTGGAGGTGGACGTGAGCAAGGATTCGAAGGGCGAAGACACCCGCGCGGGCTTTGCCATCAATACCCAGCACGTCAAGACCAAGGTGATGGTCGAAAACGGCGGCACCGTGGTGCTGGGCGGGATCTACCAGCAGACCGAGCGCACCAACGAGAGCAAGGTACCGTTCCTGGGCGACGTGCCGCTGCTGGGTTACCTGTTCAAGACCACCGCACGCGAAAGCAGCAAGACCGAGCTGCTGGTCTTCATCACCCCGAAAATCGTGAACGACAACGTGGCAGGCGCACGCTGATTCTTGTTTCATCAACGACCGATAACAACAACGAACTGAAATGACAAACCAGAAAATCACCTATGGCAGCCTGGCGCTGCTCCTGGCTGCAACCCTCAGTGCATGCGGCGGCGGCGGCGGCAGCCCGGGCACCACCGGGGGCACTGGCAGCGGCAGCGGCAGCACGCCGACCGTGCCAGCCACACCGGCCACGCCCACCGTCGGCGTGAGCTTCGCGGGCGGCAATTCGCTCAGCGGCGCGACGCCGCTGACGGTGCGCGCGCTGGTACTCGATGCGAGCAAGAAGCCGGTACCCAATGCGCTGGTTACATTCACCACCGATGCGGCGCTGGGTGTATTCACCCCGGGCGCGGGCACCGCACTGACCGATGCCACCGGCACTGCCAGCATCACCCTGCGTGCGGCCAGCCTGGCTGCCGGCGGGGCTGGCAAGGTCAGCGCCACCACGAGCATGGCCGGCGCCACCATCACGGGCGAGGCGAACTATTCGGTCAACGCGACGTCGCTGACGTTCAGCGAACTCACGCTCACGCCGGCTGGCATCAATGCCTATGAATCGACGATGGTATCGGTCGGCTTGCTGGCCAATGGTGTCAAGTACACCGGTCAGCAGGTCAATGTCAGTTTCAGCTCGGCCTGTGTGACAGCCGGCAAGGCCACACTGGCCGCGACCGTGGTCACCAATGACGGCACTGCCAAGGCAGTCTATCGCGACCAGGGCTGTGGCAATAATGACGTCATCACCGCCACGGCTGATGGTGTTGCCACGGCCGCCAGCCGCCTGCTCGAGATCGCTGCGCCAAGCGCCGCGTCGGTGCAGTTCGTCGAAGCGGTTCCGACTGACAAATCGATCGTGATCCGGGGCCAGGGCGGCAACAATCGCACCGAGACGGCAACGCTGCGCTTCCGGGTATTCGATACGTTCAACAAGCCTCTGGCAGGCAAGGAGGTCGAATTCAGCATTCTGCCGGCCGGTGTCGTCAATCTGAACAAAAAAACCGACATCACCGACCAGAACGGCGAAGTCATTACCACCGTCAATTCGCTCGCCACGCCAACTTCCTTCCGGGTGCAGGCTTTGCTGCCAAAAACGGCAACGGCTACCCGTCCGGATATCCTCACCACGTCGGATTCGATTGTGGTCACCACCGGCTTGCCGGTGCAGCGCGCCTTCACGCTGGGCGTCTCTCGCGGGAATGTGGATGGATGGGACTTTAACAGCGGCACCACCACCGCGGCGGCCACGGTGACCGTGTTGCTGGCCGATAGCTTCGGGAATCCGGTTGCAGACGGCACGCCGATCGTCTTCCAGACCAATCTGGGCGCCATCGGCACATCGAGTTCGGGTGGCTGTACTACCGTCAATGGCGGCTGCTCGGTGCCGTTCCGCACCCAGAATCCCCGCGTGGCAACGCCAGGTACCCCGGCCACGCCATGCAATACCGGCACCGGTTCCAGCCCTGACACGACCCGGGCCGGCGTGGCCACGATTTGTGCCAGCACGACCGACGGCGCCAACACCCAGTTCGCCAAGACCACGATCACGTTCAGCGATGAAACCCTGGCACGTGCCTACGTCAATGGCAGCGCGACGCCATCGAATGGCGACCTGGGCAGCGCAAGTGCCAATGATCCGGTAGTGTTCCTGCTCCAGCTGACCGACCTGAACGGCAATCCGCTGCCGGCCGATTCGACCGTGGCAATCACGGGCCTGACCAATGCCGCCGTGGTGGAAATCAGCCCGGCCAAGGTGCCGAGCATCTTTGCCGACGCTGGCACCGGGCCGCAGGGCTCGTTGCACCGGGTCACGCTCAATGCCACCAGTGCCAAGCCATGTACCGCAGGAAGCCGGGCCACGTTCAACGTGACCGCCACCACCCCGCGCGGCGACGTCAGCTCGCTGCCGTTCACGCTGAACTTCACCTGCCCGTAAAATTGGCGGAATGAGAGGCGGCCAGTCTATACTGGCCGTCTTTTTCATCTCAACGGGTCTGGTTGTGCCACATCCCAAGAACAACAATATCTTCCTTGTTGGCCTGATGGGGGCAGGGAAGACCACGATCGGTCGATTGCTTGCCCGCAAGCTCAATCGCCGCTTCGTCGACGCCGATCATGAGATCGAAGCGCGCACCGGCGCCACCATTCCTTGGATCTTCGAGATCGAGGGCGAAGCCTGCTTTCGCCGGCGCGAAGCCGATGTGATCCGCGACCTCTCGGCGCAGCATGGCCTGGTGCTGGCCACGGGCGGGGGCGCCGTGCTCGATCCGAAGAGCCGCGCACTGCTGGCCGAACGCGGCACCGTGATCTACCTGCGCGCGTCGATCGGCAGCATCCTGCAGCGCACCGCGCACGACAAGAACCGCCCGCTGCTGCAGACCGCCGACCCGCGCGGCAAACTCGAGCAGCTATGGACCGAACGCGATCCGCTGTACCGCGAGATCGCCGACCTCGTGATCGACACCGGCAGGCCTAACGTACAATCGATGGTTCAAACCATATTGGACCAGCTGGCCGCGCAGGAAAACGCCCGCGCGCGCAAGCATGCAAGGACTGCAATGAACGAACAGGCACACATCACCCTCAACGTCGAACTTGGCGACCGCAGCTACCCGATCGAGATCGGCGCCGGCCTGCTGGACGACGCCGCGCTGCTGGCGCGCCACATCGGCGGCCACAAGGTCGCGATTGTCACCAACACCACGGTGGCCCCGCTGTACCTCGCCAAGGTCGCGGGCCACCTGCGCGCGGCGGGCCGCGACGTGCTCGAAATCGTTCTGCCGGACGGCGAAGAACACAAGAACTGGCAGTCGCTGAACCTCGTCTACGATGCGCTGCTGCAGAACAAATGCGACCGCAAGACCACGCTGGTGGCGCTGGGGGGCGGCGTGATCGGCGACCTGACCGGCTTTGCTGCATCGAGCTACATGCGCGGCGTGCCGTTCGTGCAGATCCCGACCACGCTGCTGGCGCAGGTCGATTCGTCGGTGGGCGGCAAGACCGGCATCAACCACCCGCTGGGCAAGAACATGATCGGCGCGTTCTACCAGCCGCGCGCCGTGATCGCCGACACCGCCACCCTCGACACGCTGCCGGCGCGCGAGCTGTCGGCGGGCCTGGCCGAAGTCATCAAGCATGGCGCGATCCTCGACGCCGATTTCTTCGACTGGATCGAAGCCAATATCGAGCCGCTGATCGCGCGTGACCGCCACGCCATCGGCTACGCGATCGCCCGTTCGTGCGAAATCAAATCGGACGTCGTGCGCAAGGACGAGCGCGAAGGCGGCCTGCGCGCGGTGCTGAACTTCGGCCATACCTTCGGCCACGCGATCGAAAACGGGCTTGGCTACGGCGCCTGGCTGCACGGCGAAGCGGTCGGCTGCGGCATGGTGATGGCGGCCGATATGTCGGCGCGCCTGGGCCTGATCGAGCCAGCCGCCGTGGAGCGCGTGCGCGCGCTGGTACGCGCCGCCGGCCTGCCGGCCGTGGCGCCGGATCTCGGCGAAGCACGCTGGATCGAGCTGATGGAAGTCGACAAGAAGAACGAGGGCGGCGAAATCCGCTTTATCCTGCTCAAGCCGCTGGGCAGCCCGTCGATCACGACCGCGCCACTGGACGTGCTGCGCTCGACGCTCGCGGCCTGCAGCGGATGAGCAGCCTGATGCTTGATTTCGATGCCGGCCTGGCCCCGTACGCGGCCCGCTCGGCCCAGTCGCGCGGGCGCACGCATGCCGAGCCGGGGCCCGGTTCGCGCAGCGAGTACCAGCGCGACCGCGACCGCATCATCCACTCGACCGCGTTTCGCCGCCTCGAATACAAGACGCAGGTCTTCATCAACCACGAAGGCGACCTGTTTCGCACGCGCCTGACGCACAGCATCGAAGTGGCCCAGATCGGCCGCACGCTGGCGCGCAGCCTGCGCCTGAACGAAGACCTGGTCGAAGCGACGGCGCTGGCGCACGATCTTGGCCATACGCCGTTCGGCCATGTGGGCCAGGATGTGCTCAACGAGTGCATGCAGGACTTCGGCGGCTTCGAGCACAATCTGCAAAGCCTGCGCGTGGTCGACCATCTCGAAGAACACTATGGCGCCTTCGATGGCCTGAACCTGACGTTCGAGACGCGCGAAGGCATCCTCAAGCACTGCTCGCTGAACAACGCGCGCCAGCTGGGTGACCTGGGCCAGCGCTTCATCGAGCGCAGCCAGCCCAGCCTGGAGGCGCAGCTGACCAACCTGGCCGACGAGATCGCGTACAACAACCACGATATCGACGACGGCCTGCGTTCGGGCCTGCTCACGATGGCGCAGATGGAGGAAGTCGAGCTGTTCGCGCGCCTGCATCGCGAGGTCGAGGCGCGCTATCCGGGCCTGCCGGGCCGGCGCGCGCTGTACGAGACGATCCGCCTGATGATCACGGCGATGACGGCCGACCTGGTCGAAACATCAGCGCGCCTGATCGCCGAGGCGGCGCCGGCGACCATCGACGACGTGCGCGCCGCGCCGCCGCTGATCCGTTTCTCGGACGCGATGCGCGCCGAGACCGTGGCGCTGAAACGCTTTTTGTATGCGAACCTGTACCGCCACTTCCAGGTCAACCGCATGCGCGTGAAAGCCAGCCGCATCGTGCGCGAGTTGTTCGAGGCGTTCCTGGCGGATCCCGTGCTGCTGCCGGGCGACTATCAGGTGCAGGGCGACCCGCACAAGCAGGCGCGCAAGATCGCCGATTACATCGCGGGCATGACCGATCGCTACGCGATCCGCGAGCACCGGCGCATTTTCTCGCTCGATCACTTCTAGGGCTGCGCGTTCTCGCTTTTGTATATCACGGAACGAGGGTGGTTTGAACGCGTGGGCGGCACAGCCGCCCACCCTACGACCAACGGGTCTTATTGGCTGAACAGGCTTGGCTGCGACAGATCCAGCAACAACTTCTTGACCGGCGCCGGCAACGGCGCATCGCCAATCGCATCGAGCTTCCACCACAGGTGCCCGGCGCCATGCTCGCCACGCGTGGCCAGCGTCACCGCGAACGGCGCGATGTGCAGCTTGTAGTGCGTGAACCCGTGCATCAACGGCGTGAGCGCGCGCACTTCGTCAATCGTGCCGAACGCGCTGCTGGCCGCGGCGATGTCTGCCGTGCAGACAGGATCGGCATCGCCATCCATCGCCACATGACCGCCCACTTCCGGCAGCGACAAGAGGCCGCCCCAGATGCCCGTTTGCGGGCGCTGTTCGAGCAGCACTTCGCCGCGGTCGATCAGCACCAGCATCGCGGTGCGTTTTTCCGGTGTTGTCTTCTTGGGCTTGCGCACCGGCAGTTCGGCCGTGCGGCCCGTGGCGAAGGCCACGCAGCGGGTTTGCAGCGGGCAGCGGCCGCAGTCGGGGCGCGAGCGCGTGCACAGCGTGGCGCCCAGGTCCATCAGGCCCTGCGTGTACGACTCGATGCCGCCATCTTCCGGCAGCAACGCTTCGGCGCGGCGCCACAGTGCATCCTCGACCGGCTTGATGCCGGGATAGGCGTCGATCCCGAACACGCGCGCGAAGACACGCTTGACGTTGCCGTCCATGATCGCGGCGCGCACGCCGCCCGAGAAGGCGGCGATGGCGGCGGCAGTGGAGCGGCCGATGCCGGGCAGGTCGGCCAGCAGTGCCGGGTCGCTCGGGAACACACCGTCGTAATCTGCCACGACGCGCTTGGCGCAGGCGTGCAGGTTGCGCGCGCGGGTGTAGTAACCCAGGCCGCTCCAGTGGGCCATCACGTCCTCCGCCGGGGCTTCGGCCAGCGCGTGCACGGTCGGGAAGCGTTCCAGGAACCGCGCGTAGTAGCCCAGCACGGCAGCGACCTGGGTCTGCTGCAGCATGATTTCGGAGAGCCACACGCGGTAGGCGTCGGTGGTGTTTTGCCATGGCAGGGTGTGGCGGCCATGGCTGCGCTGCCAGTCGATCACGGCCCGGGAAAAGGTCGGATCGGCCAGCTGGTCAAACTCGGTCAGTCGCTTCATGCAGTCGTGTAGTGGGCGTCGGCGCTGCTGGCCGCCGCAGAGTTGGGTAGGGTGTCGGACAAGGTCGCGGTCACGCCGGCGGCCAGCGAACCAAGGCGCGTGCGCGTGACGTCGAGTTCGGCCTGGCCGCTTTCGAAGGCGCCGATTTTCTGTTCCAGGCTGTCGCTGGCTTCGTGGATGCGTTTCACCGTCGCCTGGCGCTGGCGCAGGTTGTCGCGATGCTGGCGGATCTGCGCTTCAAGCGGCGCGTTGGCCACTTTCAGCCACGCTTCGATATCGGCGTTCGCGGCGCGGTACACGCGGCGCACGCGTGAGGCGATCGAATCGAAGAAGCGCTCGAGCAGCGTGGCCCGGCTGTTCATCCACAAGGTGGCGGTGCCGAACTGGCGCGAGAAGAGTTCTTCGATGGCGTCGATCTCGTCGCGGTGGCGCGCCAGCGACAGGGTCGGCGGCAGGCCCAGGCTCATGCCATGCTCGGCGGCGAACTTGCGGTGCATCGCGTCCATCATCGACGTGATTTCCGCGAGCTTGGCGTCGGCGTCGGCCAGGCCGGCGCGGGCGCCGTCGAAGTAGTTGCGTACCGGCGCGCGCATGCCGGTGGCAAAGCGCACTGCGCTCATCGCCACGCGCACGGTGTCGGTCCGGTCCTGCAGCACGTCCATGCCCAGCAGCGTGTACAGCTCGGTCGACAGGCGCGTGAACACGGCGCGCGTGCCCTGCAGCTTGAACAGGCCAGCGTCGAATTCCTTCTTCTCGGCCTCGACACGGCGCACCATGTGCGCGATCACGCCCTGGTTCTTGCCGCGCAGGCTGCGCAGTTCCTGCAACTGCTCGACCAGCTCGCGCAGGCGCGTGGCCACCAGCATCTGCTGGCCGGCCACCAGCGCCTCGAGATCGGTGTGCAGCTGGCGCTCGACGATCGCGCGCCGCGCCGGAATCAGTTCATGAAACAGCGCCGCTTCGAGCGCGCCCAGGCGGCTGCGCTCGAACAGGGCCATGTCGCCGCCGATGCGCCCGACCAGCGCCTTGTGCGCCGACACCGGATACACCTGGCTGGCCGACAGGCCAAGCTGGCGCGCCACGTCGTGCTGCTGGCGCGCGATGTCGGCATCGACGGCTTCCGGCGACTTGAGCTCGTCCCACATGGCGTCGATCTTGTTGAGCACGGCCAGGCGCCCGGAACCGGCGCCGATATGCGTGCGCCAGACTTCGATGTCGCTCTTGGTCACGCCCGTCTCGGCGGCCAGCACGAACAGCACCGCGTGCGCGTTCGGGATCAAGTTCAGCGTCAGTTCCGGCTCGGTGCCGATGGCGTTCAGGCCCGGCGTGTCGAGAATCACCAGGCCCTGCTTGAGCAGCGGGTGCGGCAGGTTGATGATCGCGTGGCGCCAGCGCGGGATCTCGATCGTGCCGTCCGGGTCGAGGCTGGCCGCAAGGTCGGGATCGTCGGCGTCGTACAGGCCGTAGCGCTCCGCTTCGACCGTCGAGACGCGCCGGGTCTGGCTGACCTGGCGCAGCGTGTCGTGCATCGCCGCTGGCGAATCGAGATCGAGCGGGAACACGGTCCAGGCGGCAGGGTCGTCGCGGTAGTCGCCGGTGGACAGGTGGCCGGCGCGCGTGTCGATCGGCAGCAGGCGCAGGCAGGGCGGCAGGCTCGCATCCCACAGCAGTTCGGTCGGGCACATGGTGGTGCGGCCGGCGCTGGACGGCAGGATGCGCTGGCCGTAGTCGGCGAAGAACAGTGCGTTGATCAGCTCGGTTTTACCGCGCGAGAATTCGGCCACGAAGGCGACCGACAGGCGGTCGTCACGCAGGCGCCCCAGCGCGCGCGCCAGCAGCTGCTCGCCGGCCGCATCGATCAGCCCGGCGTCGCGCAGTGCGCTGCCGTAGCTGGTAAGGGAGGCGGCGACCCGGGCGCGCCAGGCGCCATACTGTTGTAAATCCTGCATCGTGTTTGCTCGTAGGGATGACTAGCGCTGGCACTGGGCGCAGTAGAACGTCGATCGTTGCCCTTGCTTGATCTGGCGTACCGGCACTGCGCATTGGCGGCAGGGCACGCCAGCACGATCATAGACGAAATATGTCTGCTGGAAATATCCAGACTGGCCATTTACAGCAATAAAGTCACGCAGCGTGCTGCCGCCCTGGACAATGGCAGCGGCCAGGATGACGCGGATCGCTTCGGCCAGCCGGTCGTAGCGCGCGCGGCTGATGCGCGAGGCCGCCGTTTTCGGGTTGATGCCCGCGCGGAACAGGCTTTCGCAGGCGTAGATATTGCCCACGCCAACGACGATGTCGCCGGCCAGCAGCACCTGCTTGATCGGGGCGCTGCGGCGGCGGGTTTCGCGAAACAGCAGGGCGCCGTCGAAACCGTCGTCCAGCGGCTCGACGCCCAGGCCGCGCAGCAGCACGTGTTCGGCCAGCGGGCCGTCCTCGTTGGCATGCCACAGCACGGCACCGAAGCGGCGCGGGTCATTCAGGCGCAGCACTTGCTTGCCCTCGGGGCCGTTCACGACCAGATCGAAGTGATCGTGCGTGCGTGGCTCGATGCCCGGGGGCAGCACGCGCAGGTGGCCCGACATGCCGAGGTGGATGATCAGGGTGCCGTGCTCAAAATTGATTAACAGGTATTTGCCGCGCCGGCCGATGTCCAGGATGCGGCGGCCTTCCAGCAACGCGGACAGGCCGGGCGGGAAGGGCCAGCGCAACCCTTCGCGGCGGCAAATGACGTGCTCGACGATGCGGCCTTCGAGATGGGGCGCGACGCCGCGCCGGGTAACTTCGACTTCTGGGAGTTCAGGCATGCCTAAGGGGATTCGTGTAGAGTCAGTTGACAGCGCAGCACATGCGCGGCAGGTCTGCGCATGAGCGTAGAATCAAACTCACTTTGGACTTCTGGACTTGCTTTGAAAAACGCTTTCGCCATTGTAACCCTCTCCGGTCTGTTGACTGCATGTGCTGTCGTGCCGCAACAGCACTCCGTCGCCGCCGATGTCCAGGCCGCGTCCACACCCGCCGCCGAGCCCTTGCTCGATGACGAAGCGCAGGCCGCCAAGCAAAAAGCCGAGGAAGAAGCCCGCCTGCCGAAGGTCGAAATGACCCCGGTCATGCTCGACCAGTTACTTAAGGCCGAATTTGCGTTTCGCAATGGCGACTGGCAAGGTCCGTACCTCACGGTGCTGAGCCTGGCCCAGCAGACGCGTGATCCGCGCCTGGCCCGGCGCGCTGCCGAGATGGCCGTCGCCGCCAAGCAGGCCGACGACACGCTCGCTGCGGTGCGCCTGTGGTACCGGCTCGATCCCGAATCCGACGAAGCAACCCAGTATTTCGTCGGCATGGTGGTCACGTCCGAAAAGATCGCCGAGCTCGAGCCCGTGTTCGAAGAGCGCCTGCGCGAAGCGCCGGCCGCCCGGCGCGGCATCCTGATGTTCCAGGTCCAGCAGTTGCTGGGCCGGGCCAAGGACAAGGACGCCGCGCTGGCCATGCTCGAGCGCCTGATCGAGCCCTACGACAAGATGATGGAAGCGCGCATCGTGCGTGCCCAGATCGCGCTGGTGCGCGGCGACAAGGCGCTGGCGCGCACGTACGCGCAGTCGGCGCTGGCCGCCAAGCCCGATGCCGAGATCGCCCTGTTGATGCTGGCGCAGGTCACCGACGACGAGGCGCAGGTGGTGGCCATGATGGAGAAATTCCTCAAGAGCTATCCGAAGGCGAACGATGTGCGCGCCGCCTATGCCCGCGTGCTGGTCAACCGCAAGGATTATCCGGCCGCGCGGCGCGAGTTCGAAGCGCTGCTCAAGGTACAGCCCGACAATGCCGCGACGCTGTATGCGCTGGGCATCCTGGCCACGCAGACGGAAGATGCCGCTGGCGCTGAAACCTATTTCACCCGCTTCGTGGACGTGCTCGGCCGCAATCCGAACGACGAACGTGACCCGTCACGCGCGCTCCTGATCCTGTCGCAGCTGGCCGAAGAACGGGGCGATCTGGCCGGCGCGCTGCTGTGGCTGAACAAGGTACCCGACAACACTGACGAGCAAACCCGCTTCAACGCGCAATTGCGCCGCGCGCATTTGACAGGCAAGGGCGGCGACCTGGCTGCTGCGCGTGCGCTGCTGGCCGAGGTCAAGCCCACCGAGCCGGCGCGCCAGGCCCAGTTGATGGCGGCCGATGCGCAATTGCTGCGCCAGGGCAACCAGCTGCCGGAAGCGTATGCGGTGATGGAGGCGGCGGCGCAGCGTTTCCCCAAAAATCCCGATCTGCTGTACGACTTCGCGCTGCTGGCCGAGAAGCTGGGCAAGGTCGATGTGATGGAGGCGCAGCTGCGCGAAGTGATGGCGCAGGCGCCCGACAATCACCATGCCTACAATGCGCTCGGCTACTCGCTGGCCGAACGCAATGTGCGCCTGCAGGAAGCTTACGGGCTGATCGCGAAGGCGCTCGAGATGGCACCGGACGATCCCTTCATCATGGACAGCATGGGGTGGATTCACTACCGCATGGGCAACTTGAACGAAGCCGAAAAGTTCCTGCGCCGCGCGTATGGCGTGCGCAAGGATGCTGAAATCGGCGTTCACCTGGGTGAAGTGCTGTGGCAAAAAGGCGATAAGTCCGCTGCCCAGGCACTATGGCGCGATGCCCGCGCCAAGGACCCGCAGAACGACGCCCTGCGCGAGACGCTGGCCCGCCTTGGCCTGTCCTTGTGAAATAATCCACCCTCGTTCAACTGTTTCGCTGCCCATGATGCTGCTTATCCGACGCCTTGCCATGCTCGCCCTTGCCGCCACGGTCCTGACCGGTTGCGCGACAAGCACCGCCAACCTGTCTACTGCCACGGTCGGCGCGTATCGCGAAACCATTGACCTGGCAGGGCGCCTGTCGGTGAACTATCAAAAGGATGGCCGGCCCGAATCGATCAGCGGCAGTTTCAACTGGGAGCAGCGCCCCGGCACGATCGACGTCACCCTGATGTCGCCGCTGGGCCAGACGGTCGCTGCGATCAATGTCACGCCGGGCTCGGCCACGCTCACGCAGGCCGGCCAGGAGCCGCGTACGGCGGCCGACATCGATAGCCTGACCCAGCAGACGCTCGGCTGGCCGCTGCCCGTGTCGGGCTTGCGCGACTGGCTGCAGGGCTATGCGGTCGATGCGCAGGGGCAGCGTTTCCGCGCTTCGCCGGCCAGCAACAGCGTGACGACAAAGGATGGCTGGCGTCTGCGCTTCATCGACTGGCAGTCAGCCGGGGCTGCTGATGCTGCGGCCGGTGCTGCCGCTGCTGCGCCTGTGCCGCGCCTGATCCAGGCCGAGCGCGCCGCGTCGGGCGACATCCAGGATCTGGCCATTCGCATCGTCGTCAATCCGGCGGCCTGACCCTCATGCACAAGCGTTCCCTGCACGATTGCCCGGCCCCGGCCAAGCTCAACCTGTTCCTGCACGTCATAGGTCGGCGCGCCGATGGCTACCACCTGCTGCAAAGCGTGTTCCAGCTGATCGACCGCGCCGACCGCCTGCACTTCGACCTGCGTGACGACGAGCGCATCGTGCGCACGACCGATGTGCCCGGCGTGCCGCACGACCAGGACCTGATCGTGCGCGCGCTGCGTCTGTTGCAGGCCGAGTACGCGCGTCGCCACGGACGCCTGCCGCCCGGCATCGATGTGGCAATCGACAAGATCCTGCCGATGGGTGGTGGGTTGGGGGGCGGCTCGTCCGATGCCGCCACGGCGCTGATGGCCGCGAACCACCTGTGGCAGGCCGGCCTGACGCGCGACGAATTGATGGCGCTGGGCTTGCCGCTGGGCGCCGATATCCCGTTCTTTTTGTTTGGCGAAACGGCGTTTGCAGAAGGGGTGGGGGAGACGTTGCAGGCCGTAGACGGCCCCGATTGCTGGTACGTCGTGCTCGAGCCCGGCGTCGCCGTGCCGACGCCTGCCATTTTTTCTGCGGCAGATTTGACAAGGGACGCAAAGCCGGTCAGAATAGCGGACTTTTCCAGCCACACCAATTCAGGCAGCATGGTGGGGTTTGGTAAAAATGATTTGCAGAACGTGGCGATGCGCCTGTTCCCGCCGGTAGCTGAAGCGGTTGAATGGTTGAGCAGCTACGGCGATGCCAGGATGACTGGCTCAGGGGCATGCGTGTTTTGCGCAGTCTCCAGCGAAGACGCTGCTGACCAAGTGTTGGCGCAGGTGCCGCAGAAGTATGCGGCATGGAAAGCGAAGTCGTTGAAGACACACCCTTTGAAAAAATCGCTCTTGCAAAACAATGAGTTGTAGAATAAAATTTTGCCTGTCGCGACGCTGAGCAGCACAGAAGATGTGCAGCACAATGTGGAGCGGCAAGTAGTAAAGGTCGTGTAGGGGAATCGCCAAGTTGGTTAAGGCACCGGATTTTGATTCCGGCATTCCAAGGTTCGAATCCTTGTTCCCCTGCCAAAGTTTTCTTGTTCTGTCGATGCCGACGCGTCCAGCAAGAGAATCGCGATGCGGTGCCAAGCACCACATCAGCACGTTAATCAGCCGGTATAGCCGGCTGATTGTTTTTCTACTGTATTAACGCTTCTTACCTTTTGGGACTCCCATGGCTTACGAAAACCTGATGGTTTTTACCGGCAATGCCAATCCGGCGCTAGCAGAAGGGGTCGCAAAAAGCCTCGGTATTCCACTCGGCAAGGCTGTCGTCTCGAAGTTTTCTGACGGCGAAGTCATGGTCGAAATCAATGAGAACGTGCGCGGCAAGGACGTCTTCGTCCTGCAGTCGACCTGCGCACCGACCAACGACAGCCTGATGGAAATCATCCTGATGGTCGACGCTCTCAAGCGCGCCTCGGCTGGCCGTATTACCGCGGCGATTCCTTACTTCGGTTATGCCCGTCAAGATCGTCGCCCGCGTTCGGCGCGCGTTGCGATCTCGGCCAAGGTCGTGGCAAACATGCTGGAAAAAGCCGGCGTCGAGCGCGTCCTGATCATGGACCTGCACGCTGACCAGATCCAGGGTTTCTTCGATATCCCGGTCGACAATATCTACGCATCGCCAATCCTGCTGAGCGATCTGCAGAAGCGCAACTACGACGACCTGCTGGTCGTCTCGCCGGACGTCGGCGGTGTGGTGCGCGCGCGCGCCCTGGCCAAGCGCCTGGGTTGCGACCTGGCGATCATCGACAAGCGTCGCCCGAAGGCGAACGTGTCCGAAGTGATGAACATCATCGGTGAAGTCGAAGGCCGCAACTGCGTGATCATGGATGACATGGTCGACACCGCAGGTACGCTGTGCAAGGCTGCCGAAGTGCTCAAGGAGCGCGGCGCCAAGAAGGTGGTTGCTTACTGTACGCACCCGGTGTTGTCCGGCCCGGCGATCGAACGCATCGCGAACTCGCCGCTGGACGAACTGGTCGTCACCGACACCATCCCGCTCAGCGCCGCCGGCGCCGCTTGCGGCAAGATCCGCCAGCTGACCTGCGCACCGCTGCTGGCTGAGACCTTCAAGCGGATCGTCAAGGGCGACTCGGTCATTTCGCTGTTCGTCGACTAAGCTTCATCGACGTTGTATTCCACGGCGCGCCTGGCTGATTAGCCGGCGCGCCGTTGGTGTAAATAACACTTGGGTCCCCGCCTGCGCGGGGACGACATGTCCGGTGAGGCCGTACATGTCGATTTATGTATCTTTTGAGCGCGTAACAATGCGCTCTTTCCTGACTGCCCCTGGTCGCGGGGGTGGTCGCCACTTGGCTACCGGGCTGTTGATTGTTTTCTTCGGCATTCGGGCCTGTTTTATTTTTGGAGTATCACATGAAAGTAGTCGCATTCAACCGCACTCTGCAGGGGACCGGAGCGAGCCGCCGCCTGCGTAAAGCTGGTCAAACGCCAGGCATCATCTACGGTGGCGCAGGTACGCCTGAGCTGATCGCCCTGGACGGCAACGCCCTGTGGCACGCGCTGAAAAAAGAAGCGTTCCACGGTTCGGTTCTGGACCTGGAAATCGACGGCAAGACCCAGCAAGTCCTGCTGCGTGACTTCCAGATGCACGCGTTCAAGCAACTGGTCCTGCACGCTGACTTCCAGCGCGTCGATTCGTCGAAGCCAGTGCACACCAAAGTCGCTTTCCACTTCGTCAACGCCGAGAACTCGCCAGCCGTCAAGCTGAACAGCGCTGTAATCTCGCACGTCCTGAACGAGCTGGAAGTGTCGTGCCTGCCAGGCAAACTGCCAGAGTTCATCGAAGTTGACCTGGCAAACCTGGAAGCCGGTAACTCGATCCACACCGACGACCTGGTCCTGCCAGAAGGCGTCACTGCACTGACCCACGGCCAGAACCTGACCATCGTCACCGCAACCATCCCACGCGGCGCAGTCACCGCTGAAGAGACCCCAGCTGCCGAGTAATCGCAGCTGACGCGTCGCTCCGGCGGCGCATCGCACAGAAACCCGCCGCGGCTTGCCCGGCGGGTTTTTATTTTTTGATTTGCACGTTTCGGCGATAATCGCCTTTTCTCGACAGAATCTCACGCATGTCCATTCGACTGATCGTTGGCCTTGGCAATCCCGGCCCCGAGTACGAACAAACCCGCCACAATGCCGGCTTCTGGCTCGTGGACAATCTTGCCAATGGCTTGCCCGGCTGCCGTCTGCAGCGCGAATCGCGTTTCAATGCGCTGGTTGCCAAGACGTCCATTGCCGGCAACGATGTCTGGCTGCTCGAGCCGCAGACCTATATGAACCGCTCCGGTCAGTCGGTCGGCGGCCTGGCGCGCTTTTATAAAATCAATCCGGATGAAGTGCTGGTCGTGCACGACGAACTCGACCTGCCACCGGGCGTTGCCAAGCTCAAGAAGGGTGGTTCATCCGGCGGGCACAACGGCCTGAAGGACATCACGGCGGCGCTCGGCACCCAGGATTACTGGCGCCTGCGCCTTGGTATCGGCCACCCGCGCACGATGAACCTGCAGCAGGTGGTCGCTGACTTCGTGCTGCACCGTCCGCGCCGTGAAGAGCAGAGCCTGATCGAAGAATCGATCGACAAGAGCCTGCACATCATTCCGCTGGTCTGCGAAGGCAAGTTCGACACGGCCACGATGCGGTTGCACACTGCCTGATTCGCTGGCGCACTGCCATCATCATCCACGTTTGAACACGACCTGAGAGCGCAGGTCGCGCAGCATGCGCTCCAGCGCTGGCCGCATGCGCCGGTAGTCGTCGGGCGTGCAGGTTGCCGCCGTGTGGCGGAACTTGAGCTGGCGCTTCACCGTTACCAGCGCGCCGCGCCGCGCATAGCGCGAGTGGTAGGCAAAGTTGGCGTCGTCCACGTGCATCGCGCGGGGCAGGGCCAGCACACGTGAGCGCGTCGGCAGATGAAAGCGCACTTCGTCCTCGGCATCGATTGCCGGACACACGAAGTCCTGACGCCGTTCGGGTTCTTGCGTGAACGTGAAGATGGCCTCGCCCAGGCTACCCCTCAGATCGTAGGTCGTGGCCAGCCGCGCCCGGCCGGGCAGTTGCGTGAAACCGTTGCTGGCGCTGCGCAACGGTATTGCGGCATTTCCACCTGTGACGTCCCGGTACAGTTCTGCCAGGGCGCCGCTGCCGGTGCGCGTGACCGTCAAGCGGCTGCTGCCATCGGACTGGATGGTGAATTGCGTGAGCGTTCGGCTGTGCGCCTGCTGGAAGAAGGGGAGCATCGCGAACTCGCCCGAGCGCGTCAGCACCGCCGGCTTGCCAAGCAAGGCCGCAGGCAAGAAGCCGCCGGCCACGCTGGCGGCGGTCGAATCGAGATACAACTGCAGCGACGGCACGTAGACGATCGCGTGATTGAGCACGTCCAGCGTGGGCACGGCCGGCAACTGGTAGGCGTTGCCGTTGTTGACGAGGGCAACGGTGCTGTCGATGCCGGCGCTGGCCAGCAGGGCGACGAGCAGCGTTGTGTGGTCTCTGGCGTCGCCGTAGCGGTTCGTCAGCACGCTGGCCGCCGCGTGCGGCACCACGCCGCCAGGGCCGAGATATACGGCCACGTAACGCACGTTGTGGCGTACCCAATCGGACAACGCGATCGCACGCGCACGGGGCTCGATCGCGTCACCGGTCACGCGCGTTGCAAGCGCCGCCACCGTGTCGTCGGGCAGTGCGTGTGCGCCCGTGCGATCCTGGTAGGCGCGGGCAAGGGCGGCGTAATCGGCGAAGGTAGACACGGCGAGCCGCTTGCCGTAGTCAAGGTAGCTGACCGAGCGGGCCTCGGGCGGGACATGTGCGCCATCGAGATAGCGCCAGGCATAGCGCCGCTTGCCGGCTGAAGGCGCGGGCAGGTCGGCAACTGTCATGGGCGCAAACCCGGTAGCGTCGGCATGCAGCAGCATCGCGGCAGGCATGTCGTAGACCACAAGTAAGTCGCGCCGGCGCTGGAAGTGCGCGCTGGTCAGGTCTTCGAAGTGGCCGGGAAACAGCGGCGTGTGGCGCCGCACGACGTAGCGCACGGCCACCCGGTCGCCGGCTTCGACGTCAGGAAACTCGACGGTCTTCAGGCGTATCGTCTGGAACATCGGAGCGTCGACCGACGCGGCTTGTGGCTGGTCGCGAATCTGGTGCGGCTGTACGGCGAGCCGGCGCCCGTCGGCCTTTTCGGCATACGCATCGATGGCGATGATGTCCTCGAGCGACTGGTTGTAGCCGATCTCGTACCGGGCGTGCTCAGGCAGGGCAGTGCGCTCAAGAATAGTCTGGGTTTGTGCGACCGTGAGCAGGTAGGCCCCACTGGGCTCGACGACAAAGTGCCGTACGTGGCGGTCGACGCCCGTCTCACGCGCATATGCCGGCTGCAGCCCCAGCAATGGCCACAGAAGCAGACACAGCATGACGACACAGCGCAGCATCATCTCAATCTCCGGCTACATGACCGACCCATGGTACGGGGCGGCGCCGGTGCAGGATTGATGTCGCGCAAGCGGCTGCCGTCAGCCGGACTTCTGCGATAATTTCACGATGAGAGCGCTTAACTTCCAGGCCGGCCCCCTTGCCATGGCCCAGATCGCCGCGCATGGCTTGCGCGCGCAGGACATTGCCATCGTGCCGGCAGCAGCCGGCGGTCCCAAAGGCCTGATCTTCGCGGCGCTTGACGCGTGGCTGTTCGGCGAGTGGTTGTCCACGGCGCCGCGCGAACGAACCCTGATCGGCGCGTCCATCGGCGCCTGGCGCATGGCGGCCGCGTGCCAGAAGGATCCGGCGAAGGCATTTGCCCGCCTGGCCGAACTCTACACAGGCCAGCGCTATACGCGCCTGAAACCCAGTGCGCAAGAGATCGATGAGGTCGTGCAAGCCTTGCTCGCCGAACTGGTCAGGGGGCACGAAGACGACATTGTCGGACATCCCCATCACCGCCTGCACATCCTGGCCGACCGTGGCCTGCGTTCGCTCGCCGCGCCGGTCGGCCGCCACGCCGAACTGCGCGGCTTCGCCTCGGCCGCGCTGCACAATGCCGGCTCACGGGCCTGGCTGGCGCGCTTGATGGAAAGGGTGGTCATCGGTGGCACGCGTGCAGGCGACCTGCCATGGCTGCACGAGCCGTTCGACCGCTTCACGACGCACTTCGCGCCGCTGACCCGCGCCAATCTGGCACCTGGCCTGCTGGCCTCGGGCACGCTGCCCTTGATCATGAAAGCGGTGACGGGTATCGCCGAGACGCCTCCCGGCAGCTACTGGGATGGCGGCATCATCGACTACCACCTGGCCTTGCCGTATGCGCGTGCAGCAGGCGCGAACAAGAGCGAACTGGTGCTGTATCCCCACTTTACCGATCACATCGTGCCCGGCTGGCTCGACAAGAGCATGCCGTGGCGGCGCGCCGCGCGTGGCCCCAACCGCGGCTGGCTGGAGAATGTGCTGCTGGTGACGCCTTCCGCAGAATTCCTGCGCTCACTGCCGCGCGGCAAATTGCCTGACCGGACCGACTTCACCTCGTTCGGCCTCGACCACGACGAGCGCATCCGCGTCTGGCGCCACGCGATCGGGGAGGGCGAGCGCCTGCGCGACGAGCTGGCCGAATTTGCGCTGCGGCCCGACCTGGCGCGCATCCAGCCAATCTAGCTTGTCACTGGGGCAATCGACGCGTTGCAGCAGGGGCGCCGTGCGCCTTTTTTTTCAGCAGAAAAGCCGGTCCGGGTTACAATGCAGGGTTTAGGGCGGTTCATTGATCGCTCGCTTTTTACCGAATCTGAAAGATTTCTCATGACCCTCAAATGCGGCATCGTCGGCCTGCCAAACGTCGGCAAGTCCACCCTGTTCAACGCGCTGACCAAGGCCGGCATTCCGGCTGAAAATTATCCGTTCTGCACCATCGAACCGAACGTCGGCGTTGTCGAAGTGCCGGATCCACGCATGGATGCGCTGTCGGCCATCGTCAAGCCTGAGCGCATGGTCAACGCCATCGTCGAATTCGTCGACATCGCCGGCCTGGTCGCCGGTGCATCGAAGGGCGAGGGCCTGGGCAACCAGTTCCTGTCGCACATCCGCGAAACCGACGCTATCATCAACGTCGTGCGCTGCTTCCATGACGACAACGTGATCCACGTGGCTGGCAAGGTCAGCCCGCTGGACGACATCGAAGTCATCCAGACCGAGCTGGCGCTGGCCGACATGACCGCCGTCGAAAAAGCGATCCACCGCGAAGGCAAGAAAGCGCGTTCGGGCGACAAGGATGCCGCCAAGCTGGTCGCCGTCTGCGAACGCCTGATGCCGCACCTGGACCAGGGCAAGCCAGTGCGCACGCTGGGCCTGGACGCCGACGAAATGGAAATGATCAAGACGCTGCACCTGATCACGGCCAAGCCGGCAATGTTCGTGGCCAACGTGTCCGACACGGGCTTCACCAACAACCCGCTGCTGGACCTGCTGACCGCGTACGCGAAAGAGCAGAACGCCCCGATCGTCGCCATCAGCGCTGCGATCGAGTCCGAAATCGCCGAGATGGACGATGCCGACAAGGCCGACTTCCTGTCCGACATGGGCATGGAAGAGCCAGGCCTCGACCGCCTGATCCGCGCCGCTTACAAGCTCCTGGGCCTGCAGACGTACTTCACCGCAGGCGTGAAGGAAGTGCGCGCCTGGACCATCCACGTGGGCGACACCGCGCCACAGGCGGCCGGCGTGATCCACACCGACTTCGAACGCGGCTTCATCCGTGCGCAGACGATCGCGTATGACGACTTCCTCGCGTACAAGGGCGAGGCTGGCGCGAAAGAAGCGGGCAAGATGCGCGCTGAAGGCAAGGAATATGTCGTCAAGGATGGCGATGTGTTGAACTTCTTGTTCAACGTCTGATCCGCGTCCGGGATACCCGGCGCGCTACCAAAGCAGGGTGGACGGCTATGCCGTCCACGCGTTCAAACCAACCTCGCGCCGTGGTATGCGAATGCGGGTTGAACGCGTGGGCGGGAAACCCGCCCACCCTACGACATTGGCCCTGCTGGGCCTTTTTTTACGCCGCCCGAGATTGAGCGCATGGCCACCCTCACCGAACTCGTTATCTACCCGATCAAATCCTGCGCCGGCCTGTCCGTCCCTGAAGCCCGTCTGGCCCTCGACGGCCTCTCGGCCAACGGCGTGCACGACCGCGAATGGATGCTCGTCACGCCCGCCGGCCTGTTCCTGACCCAGCGCGAAGTGCCGCGCATGGCCACGATCACGCCGCGCATCGACGCTACAGAGCTGATCGCCAACGCTCCCGGCATGCCACCACTGCATCTGCCGCTCGCGCACGACGCCGCCGCAAAAACGGTCGAGATCCTGCTCTGGGAAGACCGCATCCCCGCCGCCGATTGTGGTGACGCGGCCGCCAGCTGGTTCACCACCGCCCTCGACGCCCCATGCCGCATGGTGCGCTTTCGCCCCGACGTCCACCGCCCGACCAGCACCAAATGGACGAAAGGCGTCCCGGCCGCCACGCGCTTTTCGGACGCCTATCCGATCCTGCTGATCGGCCAGGCCTCCCTCGACGACATCAACGCGAAACTTGCCCAGGCCGGTCGCGACAAGCTGCCCATGAACCGCTTCCGCCCGAACGTCGTCGTCGATGGCATCGGCGCGTTCGAGGAAGACTTCGCCGCCGCGTTCCACGGCGATGGAATGACGCTCCGCCCCGTCAAGCCGTGCGCGCGCTGCCCGATCCCGGCCGTCGACCAGACCACCGGCATTCCCGGCCCCGATCCGCTCGACATCCTGCAAGCCTGGCGCGCCAATCCGCGCATGGATGGCGCCGTCACGGTCGGCATGAATGTGATCGTGCAGGAGGGCATTGGCCAGACACTGCGCGTCGGCCAGCCATTGAACGTCGAGCTGGCTTTCTAGCCAGAGCGCCACACTGTCGCAAAATCGCCTAACCGCCTGCCTCATCAGGCGGTTTTTCGTATCCAAGCTCCGGAGGATGGCGTAATGTTACGGTTATTGCTGAAAGGAATTCTTCATGCACGAGCCGGGCATTTCGTCGCGGGAACTGATGGCGGAAAACGAGACTTTGCGCGTACGCATGGCGTATCTGCTCGAACAGGCCGAGCGCAATCACGCGATCATGTGCCGCCACCAGGCGTTCGACCTGCAGATCGTCGGCGCCAGCAGTTTTCCTGACCTCGTCGGCACGATCTTCAGCACGCTGCCGGTGATCTCGGACCTCGATATCGTCACGCTGTCACTGATCGACCAGAACGCCGATATCTACACGGTCATGCACCGCCTCGGCGTCGATTTCGAAACGCTGCCCAACCTGATCTTCTGCGAGCACGCGGTCGAACTTGGCTTTGACATGGCGCCGGAATCTCAGTTGCGGCCCATTCTGGGCGCGTATGCACCCGCCCAGCACCGCGCGATGTTCCCGCAGCCGCCGGCCAATCTGCGCAGCGTGGCGCTGGTGCCCCTGATGCGCAACAAGCGCCTGATCGGCAGCCTGAATCTGGGCAGCGCCGATCCAGGCCGGTTCACGCCGGCGCTGGGCACCGATTTCGTCGAGCACATGGGCTCGATCATCGCGATCTGCCTCGAGAACGTGATCAGCAACGAGATGCTCAAGTACATCGGCCTGACCGATTCGCTCACCGGCGCCTACAACCGGCGCTACATGGACCGGCGCCTGGTCGAGGAAATCGCGCGTGCGCGGCGCCAGGGCTACCGCCTGTCCTGCATGTACATCGACATCGACCACTTCAAGCGCGTCAACGATACCGTCGGCCACCAGGGCGGGGACGATGTGCTGCGCGAGGTGTGCATCCGCATCAAGGCCGAATTGCGGATGTCCGATACCTTGTGCCGCTTCGGCGGCGAAGAATTCGTCGTTCTGCTGATCGACGCCGACCTGGAAAACGCCAGCATCGTCGCCAACCGCATCCGGACTGGCGTGGCCGGCTTGCCGGTGGACCTGGCTACGGGCGAGCAGGTGGATGTGACGGTGTCGATCGGGGTGGCGGCGCTGACCGACTTCGAGCGCGATCACGCGATCGAAGGCGTGGCGCAGGAGCTGATCGCGTCCGCCGACGCGGCGCTGTACCAGGCCAAGGCCGCGGGGCGCAACCAGGTCGTCACGTTCGCCTGACGGTTACAATAATCGTTCTTCGGCGCGGCTGACCGCTTCGCTGTCTCCGCGCAGCACCACGACGTCGCCCGACGCCAGCAGCACGTCCGGGCCGGGCGCCAGATCCTTGCCGCCGCGCCGCAAGGCCGTTACCTCCACCGCCACATCCTGCAGCCGCAACGCGCCCAATGCCAGGCCGATCGCGCCGGCCTGCGCATGCAGGCGCACTGAATGCAGCTGCACCTGGCCATGTTCGAGGTCCGCGCCGCTGTCGTCCGCACCGTGGAAGTAGCCGCGCAGCGTGGCGTAGCGGCCCTTGCGCGCGGCCTGGACCCGGTGCACCACGCGGCGCAGCGGCACGCCGAGCGTGACCAGCGCGTGCGAGGCGAGCATCAGGCTGCTCTCAAGGGCTTCGGGCACCACCTCGGTCGCGCCGGCCGCCTTGAGCACGTCCATGTCGCCATCGTCGTGGCTGCGCACGATCACGGGCAGTGCGGGCGCCAGCTCGTGCACCAGGTGCAGCACCTTCAGCGCCTGGCGCGTGTCGGCGAACGTGATCACCAGCGCGCTGGCGCGGTGTACGCCCGCCGCGATCAGGCTTTCGCGGCGGGCTGCGTCGCCATACGAGACCGTTGCGCCGGCCGCCTGCGCCTTCTGCACCCGCTCCGGATCCAGGTCGAGCGCGTACCACGGCAAGGCTTCTTCTTTCAGCAACGTGGCCAGGCTTTGGCCACTGCGCCCGAAGCCGGCGATGATCACGTGCTTCTGCGTGGTCATCGTGCGCGTGGCCAGCTGCGTCAGTTGCAGCGACTGCATCATCCACTCATTGGCCGCGACCTTCATCACGATCCGGTCCATGTAGCCGATGATGAAGGGTGCCAGCAGCATCGACAGCACCATCGAGGCCAGCACCAGCTGCATCACGAACGGGTCGATCAGCTTCGAGCCGGATGCATGACTGAGCAGCACGAAGCTGAATTCACCGGCCTGCGCCAGCGCGAGACCCGTGCGCAGCGCGGTGCCCAGCGGCGCGCCGAATGCGCGCGCCATCAGCACGATCAGGCCGGCCTTGAGCAGCACCACGAGCGCCAGCAGCAGCGTGACCTGCCACCAGTACTGGCTCACCAGGCGCAGGTCGAGCAGCATCCCGATCGTGATGAAGAACAGGCCAAGCAGCACATCGCGAAACGGCTTGATGTCTTCTTCCACCTGGTGCTTGTAGGGTGTCTCCGAAATGAGCATGCCGGCGACGAACGCGCCGAGCGCCAGTGACAGGCCGGCCTGCTCCGTGATCCAGGCTGAACCCAGTGTGACGAGCAGCAGGTTGAGCATGAACAGCTCCTGCGAGCGGCGCTTGGCCACGATCGTGAACCACCGGCCCATCAGCTTCTGGCCAAAGAACAGCAGCAGCGCCAGCACCAGGCCGGCCTTCAATGCGGCCAGGCCCAGCGTGATGGCCATGTCTTCCGGATCGCGCGCCAGCGCCGGAATCATGATCAACAGCGGCACCACCGCCAGATCCTGGAACAGCAGGATGCCGATGATGCGCCGCCCGTGTTCGCTCTCGAGCTCGAGGCGCTCGGTAAGCAGCTTGACGACGATCGCGGTGGACGACATGGCCAGCGCCCCGCCCAGCGCGAACGCGGCTTGCCAGGCCAGCGTCAGGTGGGGCATCAGGTAGGCCGCCAGCAGGCCGATGCCCATGGCCGCAGCGACCGTCGTCACGACCTGGCCGAGGCCCAGCCCGAACACGATGCGCCGCATCGAGCGCAGTTGCCCGAGCGAGAATTCGAGCCCGATCGAGAACATCAGAAAGACGATGCCGAATTCGCCCAGCGCATGGGTGGTGGGGCTGTCTTCGGCCAGGGCCAGGGCGTGGGGGCCGATCAGGACCCCGACGGCCAGGTAGCCGAGCATCGGCGGCAGTTGCAGGGTGCGAAAGCCAACCACGCCAAGGACAGCGCAGCCAAGCAGCAACAGGGTGAGTTCGAGACCAGAATGCATGGGGTGAAACGGGCGGTGGTTGTGGTGGCGAGGCGTGCTTGTTATCGAATGTTACGACTGGCAAGTTTTTTGCTTTCGCAATTCGTTTATACTTCTGGAATGAGTGTAACTGATGACCAAATAATGCTGAAAAGTTTTGACGAAACCCTGGCGCAGCGCGTGCTGGAACTGGGTCGCCAGACCCTTGCGATCGAGGCCGATGCCATCGTTGCGTTGCACGCGCGCCTGGGCGATGACAGCAGCTTCGTCGACGCCGCGCAGCTGATCTACGCAGGCACCGGCCGTGTGGTCGTTTCGGGCATGGGCAAGTCGGGGCATATCGGCCGCAAGATCGCTGCCACGCTGTCGTCCACCGGTACGCCGGCGTTCTTCATGCACCCGGGCGAAGCCGCGCACGGTGACCTGGGCATGGTCACGGCGAATGACATCCTGATCGCCATTTCCAATTCGGGCGAGTCGTCCGAACTGCTCGACATCCTGCCGGCCGTGAAGCGCCTGGGCGCGCGCGTGATCGCCATGACCGGCAAGCCGGCTTCGCGCCTGGCCAGGCTGGCTGACGTCCACCTGAACATCGCAGTGGCGAAAGAAGCCTGCACGCTGAATCTGGCGCCGACGACCAGCACCACCGTCACGCTGGCGATGGGCGATGCGCTGGCCGTGGCGCTGCTCGACGTGCGGGGTTTCCGCGAGCAGGATTTCGCGCTGTCGCATCCGGGCGGCGCGCTGGGCCGGCGCCTGCTCACGCATGTGCGCGACGTGATGCGCACCGGTGACGCCATTCCGTCGGTGGGCCTGGATGTCCCGCTGGTCAAGGCGCTGCTCGAGATCAGCCAGAAGGGCATGGGCATGACTGCCGTGGTCGACGCCGCTGGCCGCCCGCTGGGCGTGTTTACCGATGGCGACTTGCGCCGCGTGATCGAGCGCATGCACGATTTTTCGAACGTGCTGATTCGCGACGTCATGCACGCCAATCCGCGCAGCGTACGCCCGGAACAGCTGGCGGTCGACGCGGTCGCCGTGATGGAAGAATTCCGCATCAACCAGATGCTCGTGATCGATGAGGCGGGCCAGCTGGTCGGCGCGCTGCACATCCACGACCTGACCCGCGCAAAGGTGATCTGATGAACACTCCCGTATTGGCCCACATCGAGCGCGCCGCGCGCATCAAGGTCATGATCTTCGACGTCGACGGTGTGCTCACCGACGGCAGCCTGACCTACGGCCCTGATGGCGAAGTGACCAAGACCTTCAATGTGCTCGACGGCCTGGGCATCCAGATGCTGAATAAATCCGGCGTGCAGACCGCGATCATCAGCGCGCGCCTGTCGCCGATCGTCGTGCGGCGCGCCGCCGACCTGGGCATCTCGCATGTCTACCAGGGCAACCACGACAAACGCATCGGCTTTGCCAATCTGCTCGAGGCCACCGGTTTTACCGCCGACCAGTGCGGCTACATCGGTGACGACGTGATCGACCTGCCGCTGTTCGCGCGCGTCGGCTTTGCCGTCGCGGTGCCGTCGGGCCATCCGGACGTCCAGCACCGCGCGCATTACGTGACGAAGAACGGTGGCGGCCGTGGCGCGGTGCGCGAAATCTGCGACCTCGTCATGCGCGCGCAGGGCACCTATGACCAGGCGCTTGCGCCGTACTTCGCCTGACCGCCATGGCCACCATCGCCTCCAACAAACGCACCGCGCATCGCTGGAATCTGCTGGCGATGATCGTGATCGGCGTGTTCTTCGCCTTCGGCAGCTTCTGGCTGCTGCAGCTGATGCAGGGGACCGAGATCGATGCGCAGCTGGGCGGCCCGGCCAACGAGCCGGATTACATCGTCGAGAATTTCTCGTTCGTGCGGATGACGCCCAACGGCCAGCCGAGCTATGTCGTGTCGGGCAAGCGCCTGGCCCACATCCCGCAGGGCGACGTGTCGAATGTCGACCAGCCCCTGATGCGCGGCGTTGAACCGGGCCGTCCGCCGATGACGGTGGTGGCCAAGAATGCGCGCATCTTCCATGAAGAACACCGCGTCGAACTGTTCGGCGACGTCGATCTGCAGCGCCCGAAGACGCCCGCCAGCGAAGCGCTGCGCGTGCGCACGCAGGCCATGACCGTATTGCCCGACGAAGAAATCGTCAAGACCGACCAGCCGATCGACATGGAGCTCGGCGCGTCCAGCCTCAAGGCCGTCGGCCTGGTGGCCAACAACGCGACCATGCAGATGAAATTGTCCGGCCGCGGCCGTATCGTCTATCCGCCACGCCAGCGCTGAAGGCCACCAGCCATGCGCGCGTGCTAACCCAGGACCAGCACCATCATGAAAAAACTCTTTGCTGCCGCTTTCTTTTCTCTCCTTTCCCTGAGCGCCATGGCAGAAAAGGCCGACTCGCTCAAGCAGGCGGCGCTCGAATACGATAACGGCGACCTCGATGGCGTCGCCGGCGTGCGCACCTTCACCGGCAACGTGATCCTGACCCGCGGCACGCTGCTGGTCAAGGCCGAACGCGCCGTGGTCCGGGATACGCCCGAAGGCTATATGAGCGTGACGCTTACCGCCGCCAACGGCAAGCCGGCCACCTTCCGCCAGAAGCGCGACGGCGGCCCGAACCTGTGGGTCGAAGGCCAGGCCGAACGCATCGAATACGACGAACGTACGGAGCTGGTGCGCCTGTACTCGAACGCCGTCGTCAAGGAACTCGAAAACGACCGCATGACCAACCAGATGACCGGCCCGTTCATTTCGTACGACAACCGCAAGGAAGTCGTCGCCGTGCGCAATGACGTCAGCGGCGAGAGCAAGGTTGGCGGCGGACGTGGCACGCTGATCCTGGCGCCCAAGCGTACGCCGGCCGGAGGCACGCAATGACGGAACTGAACGATCGCAGCACGCTGGTCGTCAAGGGCCTGCAGAAAAGCTATGGCAAGCGCCTGGTCGTGCGCGATGTGTCGCTGGATGTCGAATGCGGCGAAGTGGTAGGTTTGCTGGGCCCGAACGGCGCCGGCAAGACCACCTCGTTCTACATGATCGTCGGCCTGGTCCCATCGGACGCCGGCTCGATCAGCATCAACGGCACCGACATCACCAGCCTGCCGATCCATCGCCGCGCGGTGCTCGGCCTGTCGTACCTGCCGCAGGAAGCCTCGGTGTTTCGCAAGCTGACGGTGGAAGAAAACATCCGCGCCGTGCTCGAACTGCAGAAGGTCAACGGCAAGTCGCTCACCAAAACCGAGATCAACGACCGCCTCGATACCTTGCTGGCCGACCTGCAGATCGAGAAGCTGCGCGAGAACCCGGCGCTGTCGCTGTCGGGCGGCGAGCGCCGCCGCGTGGAGATCGCGCGTGCACTGGCGACCAACCCGCGCTTCGTGCTGCTTGACGAACCCTTTGCCGGCGTCGACCCGATCGCCGTGATCGAGATCCAGCGCATCGTGCGCTTCCTCAAGGAGCGCAAGATCGGCGTCCTGATCACCGACCACAATGTCCGCGAGACGCTTGGCATCTGCGACCGCGCCTACATCATCAATCAGGGCGCGGTGCTCGCATCCGGCCGGCCCGACGATATCATCGCCGACGAGTCGGTGCGCCGCGTGTACCTTGGTGAACATTTCCGCATGTAAGCCATGACCAATTGATGAAACAGTCCCTTCAGCTCCGCACTTCGCAGCACCTGGCGCTCACGCCACAGCTGCAGCAATCGATCCGGTTGCTGCAACTGTCGACGCTCGAACTGCACCAGGAGATCGAGCAGATACTGGGTGATAACCCGCTGCTCGAAAGGCTCGACGATCCGCTCGATCATTCGGTGCGCTTGCTGGCCGATGGGGCGATCAACAATGCGCCGGCACCCGGCGAGGCGCCGCCGGCGCCGGGCCAGCAGGCCGAAGGCGAGGGCAGCGCCCCGGCCGAGGGCGAGGGCGCTGAAGGCGGCGCGGTCGATGGCGACCGGCCCGACAATGACTGGAGCGAAGGCAGCGGCGCGTCGTCCGGCAGTGGCAGCAGCAGCGACGACGAAGACGGCCGCCCGCAGCTGGAAGCGTGCGCCATCACGCTGCGCGAACACCTGATGGAGCAGGTGCGCGAAACGCTGCTGTCAACCCGCGACCGCGCGCTGGCCGAACTGGTGATCGACGCGCTCGATGACAACGGCTACCTGGAAGAACCGCTCGACGACATCCACGCACGCCTGCCCGAAGAACTCGAGGTCGACCTCGACGAACTGCGCTGCGCGCTGGCGATGGTGCAGAGCATGGACCCGGTGGGCGTGGGCGCGCGCAGCGCGGCCGAATGCCTGGCGCTGCAGATCCGGCGCATGCCGGGCGTGCCGATGGTCACGCGCCGCATGGCCCTGAAGATCGTCGAAGGCTACCTGACCTGGTTCGCGCAGCGCGAATACAGCAAGCTGAAAAAGGCGCTCGATTGCGACGACGAAGACCTGCGCGAAGTGCAGGCCGTGGTCCGCCAGTGCAATCCGCATCCGGGCGCCGCGTTCGCGTCGAACGTGTCGGATTACGTGGTGCCGGACGTGATCGTGCGCCGTGCCAAGAACGGCTGGGCGGTCACGCTGAACCCGGACGTGATGCCGCGCCTGCGCGTGAACAGCCTGTACGCCACGATGCTCAAGCAGGGCCGCAGCGAGAGCCAGATGGGCGCGCAGATGCAGGAGGCGAAGTGGCTCATCAAGAACATGCGCCAGCGTTTCGACACGATCCTGCGTGTGGCCGAGGCGATCGTCGAACGCCAGCGCAACTTTTTCAGCCATGGCGCGGTTGCCATGCGGCCCCTTGTTTTGCGCGAGATAGCTGATACACTAGGTCTGCACGAGAGCACGATCTCTCGTGTCACAACCCAGAAATACATGCTGACCCCGCACGGCATGTTCGAGTTGAAGTATTTCTTCGGTAGCCACGTTGCCACCGAAGCGGGAGGCGAAGCATCCTCAACGGCAATCCGTGCGCTCATCGCACAATTGACAGGAGCAGAAGACCCTAAGAATCCATTATCCGACAGCAAGATCGCGGAAATGCTCGGGGAACAAGGCATGGTCATTGCGCGCAGGACGGTCGCAAAATACCGTGAAGCGCTCAAGATCCCCCCCGTCAGTCTCCGCAAAGCCTTGTAACAACGCCGCTCATACAGTCTGTGCCTTCAGCTCCTGTGTGGTGCAAGCGACGTGACATCTTCAAAGGAGTGTGTATGAACCTCACCATCAGTGGTCACCATCTCGAAGTAACCCCTGCCATCCGTGAATACGTTCAGAATAAGCTCGAGCGCATTATTCGCCATTTCGATCAAGTCATAGATACCCACGTCTTCCTGGCCGTCGATAACCTCACTGAAAAAGAAAAAAGGCAAAAAGCTGAAATCAACGTCCAGGTGTCGGGCAAGACCCTGCACGTGGCGAGCGTCGCGCAAGACCTGTATGCCGCAATCGACATGTTGATGGATAAACTGGATCGACAAATCCTGAAGCACAAGCAGATGCTGAAAGACCATAACCGAACATCGATCAAACGCCTGGACGTCGACGAAGCAGACGTCGCTGCCGCCTGATTCGAGCGCAGGTTAACATCGCCAGGGGCGTCTTTTCGGGACGCCCTTTTTGCATCCCGCTGCCGGTAAAATACGTGTTTCCTTTCGATGGATCACGCCATGTCCGAACACGTCCTGACCCGCATCGCCAACCGCGCCGGCATCATCACCCTCGACCGTCCCAAGGCGCTCAATTCGCTGTCGCTGGACATGGTGCGCGCGCTGACCGCGATCCTGCTCGACTGGCAGCATGACGCCGCCGTCGATGCGGTGGTGATCACCAGCAGCAGCGAAAAAGCGCTGTGCGCGGGCGGCGATATCCGTTTCTTCCACGACGTCGGCAACGCCTCGCCGCAGGGCGGCAGCGCACTGCTCGAGGATTTCTTCACCGAAGAATACGCGCTCAATCACCTGATCCATTTTTATCCGAAACCGTATATCGCGCTGATGGACGGCGTGGTCATGGGCGGCGGCATGGGCATCGCGCAGGGCGGGCCCGATTGCGGCCTGCGCATCGTCACCGACCGCACCAAGATGGCGATGCCCGAGGTGAATATCGGCCTGTTTCCCGATGTCGGCGGCAGCCATTTCCTGTCACACGCACCGGGCCAACTGGGGATGTTCCTGGGCTTGACCGGCCTGACGATCGGCGCGGCCGACGCGCTGTACGTGGGCCTGGCCGACGTGTTCGTGCCGGGCGCCGACCTGCCGGCGTTGCAGTCGCTGATCGAGGCGACGCCGGGCGCGGATCTGCCGGCGGCGATCCGCGCGTTCGCCACGGCGCACGCCGGCGAGAGCGAACTGCAGGCCAACCGCGCATGCATCGATGCGCATTTTGGCGCGGACTCGGTGGCGGCAATCATGGCGTCGCTCGAGGGTGACGACACGCCATTCGCGCAGAAGGCATTGCGCGCGATGCGTCAGCGCTCGCCGTTGATGATGTGCGTGACGCGCGAGCTGCTGCGGCGCGGCGCATCGCTCGATGTCGCCGACTGCCTGCGCCTGGAGCGCTCGCTCGTGCGCCGCAACTTCGAGCATGGTGAGGTACTCGAAGGCGTGCGCGCGCTCGTCATCGACAAGGACAATGCGCCGCAATGGAATCCGCCGTCGCTCGACCTCGTGACCGACGCGATGGTGGCGCACTTCTTTGCGCCGGTGTGGCCGGCGCATGCGCATCCGCTGCGCCATCTCGCGTAAGCCTCTTCATGCATATCCGTTTGCGCGTGACTTTTCGTGCAGGCGGTGCAAACATCGTGGCTTCATGAACCGATGAGGACCCCCGATGCGCATGACCGCCTTGCTGTTGTCGATGACCTTGTGCGGCAGCGCCGTCGCCCAGGCCTGGCAGCCTGACTTCAATGCGAGCGCATTCAAGGGACCGGCCTCTGGCCCTGCCAACGAGGTGCTGGTGCTGGGATCGCCCCATCTGTCGCAATTGCCGAACACCTTCCAGGCCGCCAGCCTGACGCTATTGAACGAGCGCCTGGCTGCATGGAAGCCGCAGGCGATCGCGATCGAGGCAGTGTCCGGGCCGCAGTGCGACTTCATGCGCCGTTATATGGCCCGCTACAAGGATTCGATTGATTCCTACTGCCGGGATACCGCACCGGCACGGCTGGCCACGGGGCTGGACGTTGCGGCAGCGACCGCGGCCGCGGAGGCCTTGCTGGCTGCCTGGCCCGAAGCGCCCACGGCCGCAGAACGTCGACGCCTTGCTGCGTT
This sequence comes from Telluria sp. ZT3P26, assembly GCF_059686035.1. Lineage (NCBI taxonomy): Bacteria > Pseudomonadati > Pseudomonadota > Betaproteobacteria > Burkholderiales > Oxalobacteraceae > Telluria > Telluria sp. ZT3P26. Next base: position 87,812 of record NZ_JCASII010000006.1, read on the forward strand.
GTTCCTCGCTGGCGGCGAGCGCGCATCGGCGCTGGTTCAGTGGCTGCGCCTGCCCGAAACCGAGCGTCGCGCCGGTGACGGCCTGGATGCCACATTGGTCGGCGTGCTCGCGACGCTGGAAACCAGGCGCGACGAAAGCATCATGATTGGTGTGCGTCTGGCCGTCCGGCTCGGCCTTGAACGCCTGTACGCGATGGACGACCACACCGCCGACAGCGCGACGGGAGACCAGAAGGCGTTTGGCGATGCGCTGATGACCGCATGGGACAACCCGGCCTCGAAGCAGCGCGGCGCAGCGGACAAGGCGCAGGAGGGCTCGCTGGGCAGTGCCGAAGGCGTGCTGGCCATGTACCAGGCCAGAAATGCACCTGGCCAGGGGGCTCTGGTGTACCGCAGCGACTTCGGTGCGGCGCTCAACGAGCCGTCAGTGCAACGCTTCGGCCGCCAGTACGTGGGCTACTGGGAAACGCGCAACCTGCGCATGGCCGCCAATATCCGGGACGTGCTGGGATTGACGCCGGGCCAGCGCATGCTGGTCATCGTCGGCGCGTCACACAAGGGGTATCTGGAATCGTATCTGCACCAGATGCATGATGTGCGGATCGTGGACGCGGGGCCGGTACTGAAGTGACGAGGCACTATATTGATGTCGGTGGCGACGAGTGAGCGGCCCGACAGACCACTTATCATTCAAGGAATGGCATGGCACTGGAACTGATGAGTTCAGCACCGACTGACTTCGATTTTGTTATGGGGGATTGGTTTGTCAGGCACCGGCGACTCAAGGAACGCCTGGCAAACTGCAATGAATGGGTTGAGTTTGATGGTGAGATGTCGACCCAAAAAATCCTGGGTGGCTTCGGTAACCTTGAAGACAACATCTTGCGCCTGAATGACGAGGTCTTTCGCGCTATCGCGTTACGCTCCTACGATCAGAGCACGAAGAGATGGTCGATCTGGTGGCTTGACGGTCGTCTTCCGAGTCAGATCGACGTTCCGGTGGTCGGCGAATTCATCGATGGCGTTGGTACGTTCTTCGCCAACGACACTTTCCAGGAAATCCCGATCATCGTCAGATTCATCTGGCGCCAGATTGATCAAAACTTGCTTCACTGGGACCAGGCTTTTTCTGCCGACGCGGGAGATACGTGGGAAACCAATTGGACGATGGAATTTCGTCGTCAGCGTTAAACCTGGAGCAGGGCGGGCAGCAGGCCTACGCCGCCCGATGCTTCGGCTGCTCGCGATGCCTGACAATCACGCGCTCGGTCGCGCCAAAGTGCGCGCCCAGGTGTTCGGCCATGTACACCGACCGATGCTGTCCACCCGTGCAACCGACCGCCACCGTCAGGTAGCTGCGGTTGTCGGTCTTGAACGACGGCAGCCACTTGGCGACGAAGTTCTGGATGTCGGACAGCATCTCGACGGCGCTCGGTTGCGCGTCGAGGAAGGCAATCACGGGCGCATCCTTGCCGGTGAGCGGGCGCAGGGCCAGGTCATAGTAAGGATTCGGGATCGCGCGCACGTCGAACACGAAGTCGGCGTCGAGCGGCACGCCGACCTTGAAGGCGAACGATTCGAAGAACAGCGTCAGCGGCGCGTGGTCGATCTCGGCGAGTTCCTTGATCCAGCCGCGCAGCTTGTTCGACGAGAGCTCGGACGTGTCGATCACGTGGCCCAGGTTCTCGATCGATGACAGGCGCTCGCGCTCTTCGGCAATGCACTCGATCAGGGTACGGCGCGAGGCCGGGTTTTCGCCCGGACGCAGTTCGTGCGACAGCGGGTGGCTGCGGCGCGTCTCGGAAAAACGCGCCACGAGCGAATGGGTGCTCGCGGTCAGGAACATCACCTTGACCGAGTGGCCGTCCTCGCGCAGTCGCCGCACGCTCACGGGCAGTTCGGCCAGCGATTCGGCGCTGCGCGCGTCGACTGCGACGGCGATCTTGCCGCCGCCGCTTTCGCTGACGGTATTGACGAGGGCCGTCAGCAGGGCTGGTGGCAGGTTGTCGACGCAGTAGTAACCGGCGTCTTCCAGGACATTCAGGGCCACGGATTTACCCGAGCCGGAAATTCCGGTGATGAGGACGATGTGCATAGGGGCGATGATACCGCAAGCGCCGGCAAGCCGTACACCCGCGGCCCGCCGGCGGCGGGTCAGTCGGCGCTCATGGCCTGGCGCTGGCGCTCCATGAATTCCTGCAGCGTGTCGATGCCGCGCAGTTGCAGGATCGTGTTGCGCACGGCGGCCTCCAGCAGCACGGCGATGTTGCGGCCGGCTGCCACCGGGATGACGACCTTGCGGATCGGCAGGCCCAGCACGTCTTCGGTCGGGAAGTGAAAGGGCAGGCGCTCGACTTCTTCGTCCTGCGCGCCGCGCTTGACCAGATGGACGATGAGCTTCAGGCGCATCTTGCGGCGCACCGCCGTCTCGCCGAAGATCGCCTTGATGTCCAGCAGGCCCAGGCCGCGCACCTCGAGCAGGTTTTGCAGCAGCGGCGGGCAGCGGCCCTCGATCATGTTCGGCGCGATGCGCGAGAATTCCACCGCATCGTCGGCCACCAGGCCGTGCGAACGCGAAATCAGTTCCAGGCCCAGTTCGCTCTTGCCCAGGCCCGACTCGCCGGTGATCAGCACGCCCACGCCCAGCACGTCCATGAACACGCCATGCATGATCACGCGCTGCGCCAGTTTCTTGGACAGGTACACGCGCAGGAAGTCGATCACCTGCGCGGCCGGCAGCGGCGTGGAAAACAGCGGGATGTTCTGCTCGTCGCAGATGGCGAGGATGTCGGGCGGCGTTTCCAGACCCTGCGCGATGATCAGCGCCGGTGGGCCGCCGCCGATCAGTTCGCCAATCACGTGGGTGCGCGAATTGGCTTTCAGGCGGTGGTAGTAATTGAGTTCCTGGTGTCCGAAGACCTGGATGCGGCCCGGGTGGATCAGGTTCAGGTGGCCGACCTGGTCGGCGGCCGACGCGGCGTCGCCGGCGATCTGGCGTTCGCCGCCGGGAAAGCCCGCGAACCAGCCGAGCTGCAGGCTGTCGCGGTTATCGTCGTACAGCCGTTGAATGGTCAGCGGGGACTGCAGCATGGGCATCGTCTTCGTCACATAAAAAGGCGCGCGACATCATTGCCGCGCGTTCGCAGTGACGTGAAGTTTAACCCAGAGCTTGCAGGCTGGGTTGCCAGTTGATAATACGTTCGTGGACAGCCTTCGGATCGGCGTCGGTTGCCAGCGCAGTGCGGATGGCTTCGTCCGAGAACAGCTCGGCGATTTCCGACAGGATCTCGAGGTGCTGCTGCGTGACGTGATCCGGAATCAGCAGGAAGAACAGCAGGTTCACCGGCTGGCCGTCGGGCGATTCGAACGGAATCGGCTCCTTCAGGCGCACGAAAGCGGCCAGGGGCGCCTTCAGGCTCTTGCTGCCCTTGATGCGGCCATGCGGGACTGCCACGCCGTGCCCAAGGCCGGTAGAGCCAAGACGCTCGCGCGCGAACAGGTTGTCGGACACAATCGAACGGGCAATACCGCAATTGTTCTCGAAGATCAGGCCGGCTTGCTCGAAGGCACGCTTTTTGCTCGACACTTCGATGTCGAGCTGGACGTTTTCGAGCGAGAGGATTTTGCTTAAATTGGTCATGACGTGGGGTGCGTGGCACAAGTGCGCAGCACAAGTGGAGTGCTTGCGAGCACGGATTATAGGCCTGTTTTCTGCCTTGGACACTCGAAATCGCGACAGTCAGGCGAGTTGCCTGGACCGTCGCACGCTACCCGTCAGAACGGGCGGGTGACGGGGTTGATTTGGATCAACAGCGTCACGCAATTTCTTCAACAAATCACAGGGCGCAGCAGGCAAAACCATGCTGGCGCAGAAATTCGCCGATTTTTGCACATGATCTGCTGAAAAAGTAAGCACGCTCAGCAGTGTGGCAAGCCGGGACGTATTCTGTATCCCGGCGCACGGTTGTCGCCAAAAATGTACAGGCGTGCGAATCGCATCCTGTCAGAAACGCGATATTTACTGGCGCGCGCCACGCAGATTGGGCGGTTTGCCGGTGGAAAAATTGGCGCGCCATGGGTTGATGTCCAGGCCACCGCGCCGGGTGTAGCGGGCGTAGACGGCCAGTTTGGTTGGCATGCACTGGCGCAGCACGTCCATGAAGATGCGCTCGACACACTGCTCATGGAACTCGTTGTGTTCGCGAAAGCCGATCAGGTATTTCAGCAAGCCTTCCTGGTCGATCTGCGGGCCGACATAGCGGATCTGCACCGTGCCCCAGTCCGGCTGGCCCGTGACCAGGCAGTTCGACTTGAGCAGGTGCGACACCAGCGTTTCTTCGACCTGGCCATTCTCGTGGTCCGCGCTGAGCAGTTCCGGGGATGGCGAATAGCCATCGATCTCGACATCGAGACGATCCAGCAGCACGCCGTCGAGTTCGCCCATCTTGATCGCACCGAACGCTTCCGGGCTGGTCAGCGTGACGTGGACCGGCGCACCGAAGCCGTCCGACAGATCGTCGCGCAGCAGGGCCAGCAGGGCGTCCGGACCGGCCAGGCGGGTCTGGTTGAACGAGTTCAGGTACAGCTTGAACGATTTCGATTCGACGATGTTCGGCGAATCGGCCGGGACCGTGATCGTCGCAATCGCCACCTGCGGCTTGCCGCGCATGTTCAGCCACGACAGTTCATAGGCGTTCCAGATGTCGACACCGAAGAACGGCATGGTGCCGGCATCCGCAAACAGGCCGAGCTCATCGCGCTTTTGCTGGCGCGCGATCGGGAACAGCAGCTCGGGCGCGTACTGGCTCTGGTAGGCAGAAGATTTGCCCAGGGGCGATTGGTCAGGTGTATTCATGGAGATGGGGCGTCAGGCGCCCAAGAACAATTTATAGACGGGATTGCTGCTTTCGTCCCAGTAACGGTAACCGAGCGACGCCAGGAATTGCCGGAACTCGGCCATTTCGGTCGGCGGCACTTGCAGCCCCACGAGAATGCGGCCAACATCGCCGCCCTGGTTGCGGTAGTGAAACAGCGAGATATTCCAGTTCGGCGCCATGCTGTCCAGGAAGCGCATCAGCGCGCCCGGCCGTTCAGGGAACTCGAAACGATACAGCAATTCATCATGGGCCAGCGAACTTTTGCCGCCCACCAGATGGCGGATATGCAGCTTGGCCAGTTCATCGCCGGTCAGGTCGAGCGTCTTGTAGCCATGCTCTTCGAACGTGCGCGCCAGCAGACCGGACTCGGTGCGGCTGCCCACCTGCACGCCGACGAACACATGCGCTTCGCTGGCGTCGCTGATGCGGTAATTGAATTCGGTCACGTTGCGTGGCCCGACCAGGCCGCAGAAGCGGCGGAAGCTGCCGCGCTGCTCCGGCACGGTCACGGCAAACACCGCTTCGCGCGACTCGCCCAGCTCGGCGCGTTCGGCAACGAAACGCAGGCGGTCGAAGTTCATGTTGGCGCCGCAGGCCACGGCCACCAGCGTTTCATTCTTGACCGGCTCGCGGTCCATCTGCGAGCGTTCGATATACGCCTTGGCGCCGGCGATGGCGAGCGCGCCGGCCGGCTCGAGGATGCTGCGTGTGTCCTGGAACACGTCCTGGATCGCGGCGCAGATCGCATCGGTGTCGACCAGGATGATCTCGTCGACCACCTTCTGCGCGACGCGGAAGGTTTCTTCGCCCACCAGGCGCACCGCGGTGCCATCGGAGAACAGGCCGACATCGTTCAGCGTGACGCGGTGGCCGGCCTTCAGGCTGCGCGCCATCGCGTCCGAATCGAGCGTCTGCACGCCGATGATCTTGATGTCCGGGCGAATTTCCTTGACGTAGGCGCCGATGCCCGCGATCAGACCGCCGCCGCCGATGGCAACGAAGATCGCATGGATCGGGCCGGAATGCTGGCGCAGGATTTCCATGCCGATCGTGCCCTGGCCGGCGATCACGTCCGGATCGTCGAACGGGTGCACGAAGGTCATGCGCTGTTCTTTTTCCAGCAGCAGGGCGTGGTTGTAGGCGTCGGTGTACGAGTCGCCGTGCAGCACGATCTCGACGCTGGCGCCGCCGCGCGCCTTGACGGCGTCGATCTTGACGCCCGGCGTGGTCGTGGGCATCACGATCAGCGCGCGGCAGCCGAGACGGCAGGCCGACAGGGCCACGCCCTGGGCATGGTTGCCGGCCGAGGCGCAGATCACGCCGCGCGCGCGCTGCTCGGGCGTCAGGTTGGCCATCTTGTTGTAAGCGCCGCGCAGCTTGAAGCTGAACACGCTCTGCATGTCTTCGCGCTTGAAATAGATGCGGTTGCCCATGCGTGCAGATAGCGTGGGGGCCAGATCGAGGGGCGTTTGTTCGGCAACGTCGTAGACGCGCGCGGTCAGGATTTTTTTGAGATAGTCGGTAGTCATGGTCGAAACACAAGGGTCAGGCCAATGCGGCTGGCGGGACGGACGACGCAAACTGTTCCGCTAGGGTGGGTGACCGTGGCGCGCAGTACGATACGGCGCGCTGGGTGACAGGCGATCGTATCGTGTCGTGACGAAAGTTCCGGACCATTATAATGGACGCCTATTTCCCTCGCCTAAGCTCGCATGATCGAAACCGCTGTCCAATGGCTGCTTGACCTCGTTGCGGCGCCGACGGTTGGGCTGACCTCCGTCTTCATCATCAGTTTTATTTCCGCCACGCTGCTGCCGCTCGGTTCCGAGCCGGCCGTGTTTGCGGTAATCAAGGCCAATCCGGCCATGTTCTGGCCCGCGATCCTCGTGGCCACTGTCGGCAATACGCTGGGCGGCGCAGTCGATTACTTTCTTGGTTACCGTGCCAAGGTGGCGTTTGCCAAAGAGCGCCAGAGCCGCTGGTTCGGCTGGCTCAAGCGCTACGGCGCCAAGACCATGTTGCTGTCATGGCTGCCGGGCGTGGGCGATCCGCTGTGCACGCTGGCCGGCTGGCTGCACCTGCCGTTCTGGCCGAGCCTGATGTATATGGCGATCGGCAAGTTCGCGCGCTATCTGACCATGACGCTGGCGCTGCTGTACGTGCCGGACAGTTTCTGGAAATCGCTCGGCGACATGCTGACGCGGATTACGGGCTAAGACCCAGGGAGTTTGCCATGCTTGAACTGCGTCCCACCTGCGAACACTGCAATGTCGCGCTGCCACCGGCGTCGGAACAGGCGCGCATCTGCTCGTACGAATGCACGTTTTGCGCCACCTGTGTCGATACCGTTTTGCTGAACGTGTGTCCGAACTGCGGCGGTGGCTTCGTGCCGCGGCCCATCCGGCCCGCGCAGGATCGCAAGAATGGCAATTACCTGGCCAACGATCCGGCCGGCACGACGGTGAAACACCGTCCCGTCGATCCGGCCGCGCACGCCGCGTTCGCCGCGCCGCTCAAGGACATCCCGTCGGCGCAGCGCTGACTGCCCGCGCCATCAACCGAAGGATTCCGGCATGACCGACCGCGTTCCCGTACCCCTGGCCAAAGCCTACCGCCTGATGAACCATGGCCCGACCGTCCTCGTGTCCAGTCGTCATGGTGACGCTGACAACGTCATGGCGGCCGCCTGGTCGATGCCGCTCGACTTCGATCCGCCCAAGGTGGCGGTGGTGATCGACAAGAACACGCTCACCCGCAGCATGATCGAAGCGTCCGGCGAATTCGCGCTGAACATCCCATCGCGCGCGCTGGCGCGCCTGACCCTGCAGGTGGGTTCGACGTCGGGCCGCGATCTGGACAAATTCGCGGCGTTCGGCGCCGGCGCCTGGACCGGCGAACAGATCGGCGCGCCGCTGCTCGATGGCTGCCTGGCCTGGCTCGAGTGCCGCGTACTGCCCGAACCGCACATCCAGGACACGTACGACCTGTTCCTGGGCGAGGTCGTGGCGGCCTGGGCCGACCCGGCCGTGTTTGCCGACGGGCACTGGAATATGGCCGCGGGTGGCAAGAAAAGCATTCATTACGTGGCTGGCGGCCATTTTTTCGAAACGGGCGAGGCATTCGAGGTGCCGGACGTGACGCGATAGCGGTGCAAACCAGGCCGGACGACATATGTCATTCCCGGCATCGCGCTTGATAAATACTGTGCGCCCGCGGCTGTGGGTGAATAATGTTTGCATATCCGACACAGTATGAATATTTTGTTGCGTCGCGCGCAGCGGCGGATGGGGCCGCCCCAAGCGTGGTGCAACGCAATACGATAGAATGAACGTCCTTCGGGCCTGTCCGACTGTCGACGAGTATTCATGAACGCCCCCGCACACATCCATACCCTGCTAGCCGATAACGCGCCCGCGCGCCTGCGCGAGATTCCATACAACTACACTTCGTTTTCGGACCGCGAAATCGTGATCCGGCTGCTCGGTGAGTCGTCGTGGGAGTTGCTCGACAGCTTGCGCGGCGCCCGCCAGACCGGCCGCTCCGCGCGCATGTTGTACGAGGTGCTGGGCGACATCTGGGTCGTGCGGCGCAATCCGTATCTGCAGGACGACATGCTGGACAACCCGAAGCGCCGGGCCAACCTGATCGAGGCGCTGCACCACCGCCTGGCCGAAGTCGACAAGCGTCGCACGACGGTCGATGCGCAGGATGACGGCGACCCGGCCGTGGCCGCAACGCGCAGCCGCGCCGTCGAGCAGTTGCTGGCGGCCGCGCGCCGCGCGGTCGACGACTTCGGCCGCGAATTCTCCGAGACGTATGACCTGCGCAAGCGCGCCCTGAAGGTGCTGGGCGCGTACACCGACAAGCGCAATATCCGCTTCGACGGCATGCACCGCATCTCGCACGTGACCGACGCCACCGACTGGCGCGTCGAGTACCCGTTCCTGGTGCTGGTGCCGGACACCGAGGACGAGATGGCCGGCCTGGTCAAGGGCTGCATCGAACTGGGTCTGACCATCATCCCGCGCGGCGGCGGCACCGGCTACACGGGCGGCGCGATTCCGCTCACGCCCATGTCGGCCGTGATCAATACCGAAAAGCTGATCGGCATCGGCGAAGTCGAAATGACCGCGATGCCGGGCCTGGACCGCGAGTACGCGACCATCCACACCTATGCGGGCGTGGTCACGCAGCGCGTGTCGCAGGCGGCCGAGAAGGCAGGCTTCGTGTTCGCGGTTGATCCGACGTCGGCGCACGCGTCGTGCGTGGGCGGCAATATCGCGATGAACGCAGGCGGCAAGAAGGCCGTGTTGTGGGGCACGGCGCTCGACAACCTGGCCTCGTGGCGCATGGTCGACCCCAACGGCGACTGGCTCGATGTCACGCGCATTGCCCACAACCTGGGCAAGATTCACGATGCGCCGCAGGCTGAATTTCTGCTCGAATGGACGCATCCGTCGGTCAAGGGCGCACCGAAAGGCGCGCCGTTCCGCACCGAGACCCTGACCATCGACGGCAAGCGCTTTCGCAAGGAAGGCCTGGGCAAGGACGTTACCGACAAATTCCTTTCCGGCCTGCCGGGCATCCAGAAAGAGGGCACCGATGGCCTGATCACGTCGGGCCGCTGGATCCTGCACAAGATGCCGAAGTTCACGCGCACCGTGGCCCTCGAATTCTTCGGCCAGGCGCGCGATGCGATTCCGTCGATCGTCGAGATCACGAATTACCTCAATGGCTTGCCGAAGAACGGTGACCCGGCGTTTTCGACGCTGCGCCTGGCGGGCCTGGAGCACCTGGACGAGCGCTACCTGCGCGCGGTCGGTTACGCCACCAAGTCCAAGCGCGGCGTGCTGCCGAAGATGGCGCTGTTCGGCGACATCGTCGGCGACGACGAGAACGCGGTGGCGCTGGCTGCGTCCGAAGTGGTGCGCATCGCGAACACCCGCGTGGGCGAAGGCTTCGTTGCCGTCAGCCCCGAAGCGCGCAAGAAGTTCTGGCTCGACCGTGCGCGCACGGCGGCCATCGCGCGCCACACCAACGCCTTCAAGATCAACGAAGACGTGGTCATTCCGCTGCCACGCATGGGTGAATACACCGATGGCATCGAGCGCATCAACGTCGAGCTGTCGATCAAGAACAAGCTGCAGCTGGCCGACGGCCTGCGCAACTACCTGGCGAGCGACCATCTGCCGCTGGCCAAGAGCGATGATGCCAGCAGCGGCGAAGGCGTCGAGCGCGACGAGATCATGGGCGACCGCCCGCTGCAGGCGCGCGCGCTGGTCGACCTGGTGACCAAGCGCTGGAGCTTCATCCTGGCCAATCTGGACATGCCGCTGCCAGAGGCGCGCGAGCAGCTCGAATCGCTCGGACTCGACCATTTGTCTGCCGCCTTCGATGCGCGCCTGGCGATCCAGCCCGATGCCCGCCTGTTCGACCTGGTGCAGGACCACACGGTGCGCATCTCCTGGAAGCAGGAGCTGCGCGCGCCGCTGCGCCAGATCTTCAACGGCAGCGCCTACACCTGCATCCTCGACGAGAGCACGGCGATCCACAAGCGCATCCTGCGTTCGCGCGTGTTCGTCGCGCTGCACATGCACGCCGGCGACGGCAATGTCCACACCAACCTGCCGGTGAACTCGGACGATTACGACATGCTGCAGGATGCGCACAAGGCGGTCGAGCGCATCATGAAGCTGGCGCGCTCGCTCGACGGCGTGATCTCGGGCGAACACGGGATCGGCATCACCAAGCTCGAATTCCTGAAGGACGAAGAAATCCAGGAATTCCGCGACTATAAAATCCGCGTCGATCCGGAAGGGCGCTTCAACAAGGGCAAGCTGCTCAATCTGGAAGGCGCCCACGCCGACCTGCGCAACGCCTACACGCCGTCGTTCGGCCTGATGGGCCACGAGTCGCTGATCATGCAGCAAAGCGATATCGGCGAGATCGCCCACAGCATCAAGGACTGCCTGCGCTGCGGCAAGTGCAAGCCCGTCTGCACGACGCACGTGCCGCAGGCGAACCTGCTGTATTCGCCGCGCGACAAGATCCTGGCCACGTCGGCGCTGATCGAAGCGTTCCTGTACGAAGAGCAGACCCGCCGCGGCGTCTCGATCCGGCACTGGGAAGAATTCGAGGACGTCTCGGACCACTGCACCGTGTGCCACAAGTGCGTCACGCCATGCCCGGTGAATATCGACTTCGGCGACGTGTCGATGAACATGCGTAACCTGCTGCGCAAGATGGACAAGCGCAGCTTCAAGCCGGCCAACCGCGCGGCGATGTTCTTCCTGAATGCCACCGACCCGACCACCATCAATGCCACGCGCAAGGTGATGGTGGACTTCGGCTTCAAGGCGCAGCGCTTCGGCAACCGCATGCTCAAGGGCTTTGCCAAGCCGCAGCTGGCGGCGCCCGCGCCGACGACCGGCAAGGCGCCCGTGCGCGAGCAGGTCATCCACTTCATCAACAAGAAGATGCCGGGGAACCTGCCGAAGAAAACGGCGCGCGCCTTGCTGGACATCGAAGACGACAAGATCGTCCCGATCATCCGCAACCCGAAGAAGACCAATGCCGACACCGAGGCCGTGTTCTACTTCCCGGGCTGCGGATCCGAGCGCCTGTTCTCGCAGGTAGGCCTGGCCACGCAGGCGATGCTGTGGGAAGTGGGTGTGCAGACCGTGCTGCCGCCGGGTTATCTGTGCTGCGGTTATCCGCAGCGCGGCGCCGGCCAGTTCGACAAGGCCGAGAAGATGGTGACGGACAACCGCGTGCTGTTCCATCGCATGGCCAATACGCTCAACTACCTGGACATCAAGACGGTGCTGGTCTCGTGCGGTACCTGCTACGACCAGCTGGCGACGTACCAGTTCGAGAAGATCTTCCCGGGCTGCCGCATCATGGACATCCATGAATACCTGCTGGAGAAGGGCGTCAAGCTCGAAGGCGTGAACGGCACCCGTTACATGTACCACGAGCCGTGCCACACGCCGATGAAGCTGCAGGATTCGATCAAGACGGTCAACGCGCTGGTGTCGACGGTGGACAACGTGAAGATCGAGAAGAACGACCGCTGCTGCGGCGAGTCGGGCACGTTTGCCGTCTCGCGGCCGGACATCGCGACCCAGGTCCGCTCGCGCAAGGAAGGCGAGATGGTCAAGGGCGCCGACAAGCTGCGCGAAGACGGCTTCAAGGGCGACGTCAAGATCCTCACCAGCTGCCCATCGTGCCTGCAGGGCCTGAGCCGTTACAACGACGATTCGGGCACCACGGCCGACTACATCGTCGTCGAAATCGCCAAGCACCTGCTGGGCGAGAACTGGCTGCCCGAGTACGTCGCACGCGCCAATGCGGGCGGCATCGAGCGGGTGCTGGTATGACGGTGTTGCGCGAACCGGGGTGCGAGCTGTGCGACCTGTCGCTGCCTGTTGTCTGGGCTGGTGAGAAGTTCAGCGTCATCGCCGTCGACGACGCCAGCTATCCCGGCTTTTGCCGCGTGATCTGGCATGACCATGTGCGCGAGATGAGCGACCTGTCGGCGGACGACCGCTTGTTGATCAACGACGCCGTGTTCCGGGTGGAGACGGCGGTGCGCGAGGTGATGCAGCCATTGAAGGTCAATGTGGCCAGCCTCGGCAACGTGGTGCCGCACCTGCACTGGCACGTCATTCCGCGCTACGCCGATGATGCGCATTTCCCGGCGCCCGTATGGGCACAGGCGGTGCGCGCGACGGAACCTGCTATCCTCGCGGCGCGTCGTGCGCTGCACGACCAATTGGGCGTTGCCATCGCGCGCCGTTTTTCCTGATATAGAGAGTGTCATGCCCCATCCAACCGAATTGACTGTTCACCAGAAATCACGCGTGCTCGACGTCGCCTACGACGACGGCAGCGCCTTTTCGCTCCCGTTCGAATATCTGCGCGTGTATTCGCCATCGGCTGAAGTAAAGGGCCACGGCCCGGGCCAGGAAGTACTGCAACTTGGCAAGCGCGAAGTCGGCATCGCCGATGTCGAGCAGGTCGGCAACTACGCGATCAAGCCAACCTTCTCGGACGGCCACGATTCCGGCATCTTCAGCTGGGATTATCTGTATGAGCTGGGCCGCAGCCAGGAATCGCTGTGGAAACAGTACGTGGCGCGCCTGCAGGCGGCTGGCTACGACGAAGAGAGCGGCCGTGCACCTGGCATCCAGCTGGCGGCGGCGCCGAAGAAATCCGGCGGCGGCGGTTGCGGCTCGGGCAGCTGCGGCTGCTGATCGTTGCGTCACGCAGTGTGTGACGCGGCGTCGTTATCGGGGCGCTTGCACGCGTGATCGGCATCCCAGTAACATCCAGTTTGTAACGGTAATATACTGTCGATAACAATTACGTTTCCGCAAAGATTTATTGCCAAGTAATTGTTTATGAGGGGTTTTTTCCGGTGGCATGGTTAGTGCTATTTACCACGTCTCAACCCACCGGAGACCTCCCATGAAAAAAGCCCTGGTTCTTTGTCTGGCATCGGTATTGCTGATGTCTGCTTCTGTGACACATGCCGTAGAAATCACGTACGCCTCGGCCGTTGCGGCGGACGGATCTGGCAAGACGAGTCTGCAAACAAACAATGTGTTTGTCGAGACGTTCGATGCGCCGGGTGGCGGGCCAACGATGGCTGCCAATCTGGTGGCTATCTCGACCGTGTCCGGCGGCGCGCTGGGCTACGCGCAAGGGCACCTCCCGGGCGTGTATGCGGCACCGGCCAACGATACGACCTATTTTGCCTATGGCCCAAGCGCTGGTAGTGGCACGACCAGTTCCGAAGTCAATTTCAACTACACGGGCTTGCTGAACGCTCTCGGCAACGGCGCAACGCTGAATTACCTCGGCCTGTATTACGGATCGATCGATATGTACAACGATCTGATCTTCTACAACGCCGTCGGCGCCGTCATCCAGACGGTGACCGGCGCCTCGCTCATCGACATGTTCCATGGCGAGCCGGGTAACCAGAATGCAGAGAGCTCGAACATCTACGTCAACCTGTTCTTCACACCTGAAGAAGAGTTCACGTCGTTCAGCTTCCGCACCACCGCCCGCGCGTTCGAGATCGATAACCTGGTGGTCGGCTACAACGTTGCCCCGGTGCCTGAACCGGCATCGATCGCACTGCTCGGTCTCGGCCTGGCAGGCCTCGGCCTGGCACGTCGTCGCATCAGCAAATAACTTGCCGCACCGGATCGAAAAACCTCCCTTACGGGAGGTTTTTTTTCGTGGAACATGCAAGCACAGACCAACAGCCGGGGTCAGGTCTGACATTCGGACACGACCTCAGCGTTAACACAGCAACAGCCAGGGTCAGGTCTGACATTCGGACACGACCTCATCCTTGAGCATTTCCAATGGTGTCTTGCCAGTATTAACTAGGCCGGGTGCCAGCCGGTTTGGGCTAGCAGACAGTCGAGATCGTGTCCAAATGTCAGACCTGACCCCCGCTTTTTAGTCAGACAGTCGAGATCGTGTCCGAATGTCAGACCTGACCCCGGCTTTTTAGTCGCCACAAAGACAAAGAGCACATCCGGAGATGTGCTCTTTTGCGTTGCGTGCCCGCCGTAGCGGGCCAGCGGAACTTAAGCTTGCGGCTGGATGTTCGAAGCCTGCTTGCCTTTAGGACCGGTGGTGACGTCGAACGTCACGCGCTGGTTTTCTTGCAGCGACTTGAAGCCGTTGGCGTTGATCGCCGAGAAGTGCGCGAACAGATCTTCGCCGCCGCCGTCAGGCGTGATGAAACCGAAACCTTTTGCGTCATTGAACCACTTAACAATGCCAGTCGCCATTTTTATTCCCTCAAAAATTAATTTTACGTTGATGCCCTGTTTGCGTACCTAGGACAAAAACCAGGGTGACGCCTTACATTGCGAATCTGATTATAGGGCAAACTCTTAAATTGGAAGCAAGATTTTTCAATCGTCTTCGTATTTACCACAAGTTATCCCCGCTGCATCACCAATTTCAATTATAAATTTCCGGTCAGAAAGTCATTGGTAAACGCAGCGTCAAGGTCACGTCCGGCGTGTCGCGCGTGACGCCGGCGCCCACCGCAATATTGAGCGAGCGCTTCGGGCTCAGGCGATAAGAGTAGCCCAGCAGCAGGGTACCCAGCTGCGTGCGCACCGAGCCGATCGAGGTCGCGCCGTTCTGGCGCATGCGTCCAATCGTGCTGTGGTCGTATCCCAGACTGAGCGAGGCCTTGTCGTTGAGTGCCAGGCCCATGCCGAAGTTAAAGCCCAGCACGGCACCCGGTTGCAGCGAGCCGAGCGGTTCGCGTTCGCCATTGCGCACCAGGCGCGTCACGTCGTCGCGCTTGAAGTTGTGCACGTAGCTCAGGTTACCGAAGAACACGGCCGGATCGGACGGATACAGCCACGTCAGCGTGGCCTGCAGCGAATGGAAGCCCGAGCCGGTCGGCAAGTCCAGCGGCAAGCCGGTGCCGGTGACGTTCTCGCCGATGCAGCGGCGTTCGCAGTCGGTGACGACTTCGAACGGGTCGCGCCCGGTGCGGCTCTTGTAGCGCAGGCCGGCAATGTAATAGCCCTTGTCGGCGCCGCCATTGTTGAGCTGATAGCGGCCGGCGACTTCGACGTCGCCCATGCCCTTGCCGGTCGTATCGAACACGCGCTCGACTGCCGTGCCGGTGAAGATTTCCCGGCTGACGGTGGCGTCTGAACGGTACACATACGGCACCTTGACCTCGACTTCCATCCGGTTGCTGATGCCGGTGCGACCGGTGATGGCGGTGGTGAAGGTATTGCGCTTGATTTCGCGCACGTCCACCAACCCGATCAGCAGGGCCGGAATCACCGTGTAGCCGACCAGGGCCACGCGGTTGCTCGACGAGTAGCCGTATTGCATCGATGGCTCGAGCACATAGGTGCCGGGCGCCGTGAGCACGCCCGGCTGGTCGCCGATCGGCGCGACTTCCGGCGGACGGTTGGGTTGCTCGCGGCCGGTATTCTGCGCCTGCGCCTGCGCCGGTACGGCGGGACGGGCTGGCGGAGGGACCGGCACGCCGGGCTGGTCCGGGCGCGGCTGTGGCGGCAGCGGCGCCGGCACGCCCGTCACCGCGGGTGGCAGCACGGGCGGCTCGGCGACCGGGGCCTGGCCACTCATCGACGCGCCCGTGCCGCGCTGTTGCGACAGCAGCACGCCATCGGCGGGCGTTCCCATGCGCTGCAATTGCTCGCGCTGCGCCTGGACTTCGTGCAGCAGGCGATTGACCAGCGCACGCTGCTGCGCCAGTTCGTCCTTCAGCTGCGCCAGTTCGGTATGGGATGGCGATGTGCCATTGTTCGACAGGGGGGCAACCTGTTGAGCGAGTACGGGCGGCGCCAGAAAGGCGGCCGCCAGGCCCGCAGCGCCGAGCCGCGCGACGTGTGGATACATCCAGATCTCCAGAGTGATGGTTGGTGGTGTTGAAAATTCATAGTCCGCCCGGCGAACGCACGACGGCGTCACGGATCGTCGACTGGAAATTGATGTCCTTGATCAGGGACATGCTATTGACGGTCGACGAAATGGTGGTCGCGGTGCGGATGTCCTGGCCGCTGAGCGTGTTCTGGAGCAGCGTTGCGCCGTTGGGCAGGTTGAGGTCGGCGGCGGCATAATTGTTGCCGCCGATCTGGATCATCCGCGCGGCGCCCAGCGCATCCTGGGTCAGGCGCGCCTGCTCGGCCGTCATGGCCGCCAGGTCAGGGATGGCGATATTCGTGCGCGCCATGATTTCGCCATTGACCGACACGACGCGCTCGATGCCGAGCGAGAGCGACAGGCCGCCGGCCACCTCGAAGCCGCCACGGGCGGCGTCCAGGGCGGCGGCGGCAACCGGTGTGCCAAGCGCCGGTACGAGCGGCTCGGCGGCCTGGACCAGCGACAGGGTGCTCGTGAGCACGCCCATCAGGGCAATCTGCAAAGGGTAGGGTGGAAGGCGCATCATCTGTCCCCGTTAAAAGTCGCCCGGCCCGAACTTGGGCAGCGTCGCGCTGAGCTGGTCCTGGTGCATGCCGGTGCCCAACGGCGCACGCGGCGCACCGCGCCAGTCCTCCGGCGTGTTGAAGGCGACCTGGTCCTTGTGGCTGTGGATCACGAACAGGATCTTGTTGCGCCAGATTTCCTGGAACCGTTCCATGCTCACGACGCGGTTGCCGGTGGAGGGATCGCCAATCAGGATGCGGCCATCTTCGGCGCCCTTGACGACGACGAAATGGTTGAAGCCGCGGTCGGTGATCAGGACGATGGCCGGCAGTTTTTCGGCGATCAGTTTTTCAATTGGCAGCCTGAAGCCGTCGGCGCGAAAGCCGCGCGTGGCCAGGAAGCGCTGCATGTCGAGCAGCGAAAACCCTTCCTTGTGAATCTTGGCCTGGTCGCCGGTGGCATACATCTGCTGGAACACGTCCTGTTCGGGCGTGGACGTGTGATAGTGGTGCGACAGCAAGGTGGCCAGCGCGGCGGCGCCGCAGCTGTAGTCGTATTGCTGGCGCAGCGTGCGCTGGAATTTGATGTCCTTGAGACTAGTCACCGGCACGTTGACCCGTCCGACCCCGGCCAGGTCGAGTGCCTTCGCACTCCGGGGCGCCAGCACGGCGCCGCAGAGTGCGAGAAGCAGCAGCAAGTGAGGGCCTGGTGTCATGCTCATTGCAGTTGCAGGTTGATGACGGTCGCGTTCTGGATCAGCACGTTCGCGCCGGAATTCTGGATCACGACCGGCAAGCCCGATGAATTGGCGAACGAGCCGCCACTGATCACATTCATGCCGGTGCTCACATTGGAGGCCGTGTTGTTGCCGACCGTGCCGCCCAGCGTCGCTTCGGTGGTGACGATGTCGGTGCCACCGCGCAGGTCGCCCAGAACCGCGGCGTCGGTGGTCTTGCCCCAGCCGCTTGCGGGATCGTCGCCCGCGGCCGGCGCCACGTTCACCGTCGACAGGAAGCTCACCACCACCGGCAGTCTGGCCGGCTCGGTGACCTGGGCTACCGCTGGCAGGGCAGCGCCTGCCATCAGCAAGAAAAATCCGATCTGGTGTCGTTGTTTCATGATGCCTCGCCCGAAAGAGCCGCCATGCGGGCAAAGCGCCGCATGGCGGGAGTGCAGGGCGCGCAGCGTGACTGCCGCGTGTCCTGCACCCATTGCCTGATTACTGGCCTGCGCCTGCGCCGCCGACGTTCATGTTCGACTGCACGTTGACACTTTGCTGGATCAGCGAGGAGAAGCCGTTGTTCTGGCTGATGATCGAGATACCGGCTGCCGACTGGGCGATGTTGTTCATCGAATTCGACATGTCGAACGAACCCGAGCTGACGTTGTTGGTGCCGCCGTTGCCGCCCATGCCGGCACCGCCAAAGCCGCCGGTGCCTGCACCGGCCGTCATTTCGCCGCCCGAGCCGCCTGCACCGGAGGTGGTCGCACCGCCTGCACCGCCGCTGCCGCCAGCACCCGAGCTTGCATCACCCGACGTGGCCGAGCCGCCCGTGGCCGAACCGCCCGTGGCCGCGCCGCCCGCACCGCTGGCGCCGGTCGATGCGGTCGCTTCCGCACCCGAACCGCCCATGCCGCCTGCGCCGGCCGTACCGCCCTGGCCTGCGCCGCCTGCGCCGCCGGTGCCGGTCGCACCACTGCCGCCCATGCCAGCCGTGCCCGCTGCGCCCGAACCACCGGCGCCTGCCGTCCCGGCGGCGCCTGCGCCGCCCGTGCCGGCCAGAGCCGCGCCGGCGCCGCCGGTGCCGCCGGTCGAGGTGCCGCCTGCTGCACCGCTACCCGAGGTGTTCGACGATGCAGCACCTGCACCACCCGCGCCGCCAGCCGAACCTGCGCCACCCGCACCCGCCATCGAGTCGCCCGCGCCGTTGGTGCTGGCGCCGCTGGTCGGGCTGCCGGCCGTGCTGGTGCCACCGGTATTGGTCGATGCGCCGCTGGCGCCGCCGGCCGCTGCCGGATCGCTGCCTGGCGTGCCGCCGGCACCCGTCGACGCCATGGCATCGCCAATGCTGGCCGAGCCGCCGCTCGCGCCGTTCGAGGCATTCAGGCTCGAGCCTGACGAGGTGCCGCCCATGCCGCCAGCGCCGCCCATGCCGCCTGCACCGCCTGCGCCACCCCATGCCGAGCCGGTGTTGCCACCCGCGCCGCCTGCGCCGCCGGTCGCCGAACCGGTGCGGCCGCCATTGCCGCCAGCCAGCGAGCCGGTCGAGCCGCCCGCGCCACCCACGCCCGCGCCACCTGCTGCGCCCGAGCCGCCATTGGCCTCGCCACCTGCTGCGCCCGCGCCGCCCGTGCCGGCGCCGCCTGCTGCGCCGTTACCGCCGGCAGCGTATCCACCCATGGCCCCGGATGCACCTGCGCCGCCCGTGGCGCCCGCAGCACCCGTGGCGCCGCCTCTGCCGCCAGCGGCGTTACCGACGCTCGACGAGCCGGTCGACGCCGTGCCAGCCGCCGCGTAGCCGCCCGCGCCGCCTGCCGAGCCTGCTGCGCCCGAGGCTTCGCCACCGGCCGCACCGGTACCGCTGGCCGAACCGCCATTGCCCGAGCCGCCTGCGGCGCCGTAACCGGCTGCACCGTTGGCGCCGCCGTTGTTCTGGGCAGTGTTGCCGATATTGCTGATGGTATTGCCGCTGACGTTGCCGGTCAGGGCGCTGGTAGCGGTTGCCGAGGAAGTGTTGAACGAGTTTGCGACCGATGAGCTGGCGGTGCCGCCGTTGTTGGCGGCTGCGGCGCCGGCCACTTCGGCAGTGGCGTCACCCGAGCTGTTGTTCTGGCCCGAGCTGTCACGGCTGCTGTCGCTGGTGTTGGAGGTCGTGTTGCTGGTGGTCGACGTGTCGTTGCTGTCGACCTGCATGGTGCGGGTGTCGGACTGGTTGCTGGTCTGGCTGTTGTTGTTGGTCGTCGTGTTGTTCGTGACGCGGTTGTCCGAGTTGTCCACCTGGTTGTTGGAGGTGGTCGTGTTGGTGTTGGTGCGCTGGCTGTTGTCGGTCTGCGTGTTGGTATTCGTGTTGGTATTGGTCGCAACGTTGTTGCTGTTCGCCTGGCTGTTGTCGGTATTCGTGGTGTTGGTGGTCGCAGTGTTATTGCTGTTGCTGGAGTCCGTCAGCGTGCTGCTGTCCGTGTTGGTGGTATTGGTCATCGTCGACGTTTGGGTATTGCCGCCACGGACGTCGTTCACGGTGTTCTCTTGGGCGTGGGCCATGGTGAATGCCAGGGCGATCGCGGTTGCCAGGATAGTGCGCTTCATTGTTGCTCCCCTAATATCACGGTTAAGTTTCCCGAGGTCTCGTGACGCCCGGTCCACCTTCGTAATAGCAGTTCCCATGCCAGCACAGCCCGCTTAACCAAGTCGTTGATTTTGTAGGACTAATTTGATGAGTTCGCGACCTTGTTATCAAAACAATGAATCACACCAATAGCAGAAACGACAACTGTCTCCCTCTTGTTACAGTGTTGCAGAACTGTTCAGAAATCTGTATCAAATTGCAACCGCCAGACACCGTTTTCAGAGTGCGTGACGCGTCCTGACGTGCTGCCTTGCGGCAAGCACGCTGCATAAAAACGCTGTGAATTCAAGGGGAAGGGCGGTAGGACGACGCCGACGCCGGCGAAAGACGCGGGCTTACACCGAAATTTCGTGTTTGGCCATCAGGCGATACAGCGTCATGCGTGATACACCCAGCTCGCGCGCTGCCTGGCTGATATTGTTGCCGCTGCGCGCCAGGCTTTCGCCGATGGCCACGCGTTCGGCGCTCAGGCGCGACGTGCCCAGGCCGACGCCGGTCGGGCAGATGGGGCCGACACCCGGCAGGTCGAGGTCTTCCGGCATCACCAGGCGATGCTCGGCCAGCACCATTGCGCGCCGTACGCGGTTGATCAGCTCGCGCACATTGCCGGGCCAGTCGTAGCGCGCCATGGCCTGCAGGGCTTCGCGGCTCACGCCCTTGAGCTGCGGGCTGCGTTCGCTGGCGAATTTGTTGAAGATGAGATCGGTCAGCAGCGGCAAGTCTTCCTTGCGTTCACGCAGCGCGGGAACGCGGATCGGAAACACGCTGAGGCGGTAGTACAGGTCTTCGCGGAAGCGGCCGTCGGCCACCGCCTGCGGCAGGTCGACGTGCGTGGCGGTGATCACGCGCGCATCGACCGCGATGGTGCGGGTGCCGCCAACGCGGTAGATCACGCGTTCTTGCAGGAACCGCAGCAGGCTTGCCTGGAGGTCGAGAGGCAGGTCGCCGATCTCGTCGAGGAAAATGCTGCCGCCGCATGCCGCTTCGAGCAGGCCCTGCTTGTCACGCATGGCGCCGGTAAAGGCGCCCCGTTCATGGCCGAACAGTTCCGAATGGATCAGCGCCGGCGCCATCGCGGCGCAGTTGATGGCGATGAACGGACCTGTGGCGCGCGGCGAACGCAGGTGGATTTCCTGTGCTGCCAGCTCCTTGCCGCTGCCGCTCTCGCCGCAGATCAGGACCGGTGCATCGACGGCGGCGATCTTGTCGATGTGCGAGCGCAGGCGCGCGATCGCGGCTGACGTGCCGTCGATGTGGCTCACGCGCAGGGCGTCTCCGGGCGGTGCGCTGCGCCGGGCCATGGTCGCCATGCCGTGGGCGTGGCCCAGCGAGTGCTGCAGCCGCAGCGTGTCGACCGGCAGCGTATGAAAGTCGACCAGATGCGCCGCGATCAGCTCGCGCAGGGCCGGCTGCTCGAGCCGGTAACCGTCGAAGACGCCGACCCAGCGCATGTGGTGGTGCTGGTGCAGGAAACGTTCGAGCTCGGCATCGTCTGCGCCGTCGCTGCTGTCGAGCAGCAGCCCCACGCCGTAGTGTTGCTGGGACAAGACCTTGCGCGCCGCAGCCAGGTGTTCGACCACGCAGACATCCCAGCCGGGCAGGGCGCCGTGGCATGCGCGTGCATGCGCACTGCCTTCATTCGAAATACAGATAAGACGTTTTACAGGCACCGGTATCCTCATCAAGACTGGTTGGCACCCGCTACGCTGTGATGTATCCCGACCCACCAGTGGGACCATGCAACGTCAATGGGAGCAACGGCCGACGCTTGCCGGCTGAAACAAGGTAATTAAACCAAAAACGTGGCAAGCACGTCGCACAAACGTTGATAAAAGTCTAAGAACAAATGCAATTTCGAATCAGAAATTTGATTTCGAACATAGCAAAAAGAAAATAGAGTTTGTCTATTGCCATTGATCTTAGTCGCGGCGCGCGGCTTCGCAAAGGGCCACGCACATTGATTTTCCCCTAATTGCACGCCATCGCGCAGATGCGTTGTGGGTATCCAACAGGAGGGGAAAGTTGAATCCAAACAGGTGCCCAGCGCGTAATCGGCCCCATGACATGCCCGATCGCGCCCGTCGCGGACAGTCCGGTCAGCAGCGCGGCCCTCCGGCCGGGTGCTTGTATAATGTGGCAACCCCCAACCTGCATGCCACTATGACAAACACCACCCACTTCGGCTACAAGACCGTCGCCGAAGACCAGAAGGTCCAGGAAGTCGCCAAGGTCTTCCACTCGGTCGCCGCGAAGTACGACGTCATGAACGATCTGATGTCGGCCGGTCTGCACCGCGCCTGGAAATTGTTCACGATCGCGCAGGCGGGCGTGCGCCCCGGCTTCAAGGTGCTCGATATCGCCGGCGGCACGGGCGATCTGGCCAAGGCCTTCGCGAAGCAGGCCGGCAAGACCGGCGAAGTCTGGCTCACCGACATCAACGAGTCGATGCTGCGCGTCGGCCGTGACCGTCTCTTGAATAAAGGGCTGGTCACCCCAACCATGTTGTGTAATGCCGAAAAGTTGCCGTTCCCTGACAACTACTTCGACCGGGTCAGCGTGGCCTTTGGCCTGCGCAACATGACGCACAAGGATCAGGCCCTGGCCGAGATGCACCGCGTGCTCAAGCCGGGCGGCAAATTGCTGGTGCTCGAATTCTCGAAAGTGATCGCGCCATTGCAGAAGCCGTACGACGTGTATTCGTTCTCGGTGCTGCCTTGGCTGGGCCAGCGCATTGCAGGCGATGCCGAAAGCTATCGCTACCTGGCCGAATCGATCCGCATGCACCCTGACCAGGACACCCTGAAGGGCATGCTGCAGGATGCAGGACTGGAGCGGGTCCAGTATTTCAACCTGACGGCGGGTGTGGCCGCTTTGCACACCGGTATCAAGCTGTAGTTTTAACGGTAGTTCCAATAAAGGACGGAGACAATGAAAAAATTCCTGGTCACGACGCTTCTCGCAGTCACCGCATTCTCGATGGTGGCCGAGGCCTACGCACGCCCGATGGGCGGCAAGCGCTCGGTCGGCCGCCAGTCGCAGGCCGTGCGCCAGATGCCGGCCCCGGCGCCGGCGCCCGCACAGAACATGCAGCGCCAGACCCCGAACCAGGCCACGCCAGCTGCCGCCGGCGCGGGTGCTGCGGGTGCTGCGGGCGCGGCGGCTGCCGCCAAGAAACCGAGCATGATGCGCAATATCCTCGGTGGCGCACTGCTGGGCCTTGGCCTGGGCATGCTGCTGTCGCACCTGGGCATTGGCGGCGCGATGGCCAGCATCATCGCGGGCATCCTGATGTTCGCGCTGTTCGGCCTCGTCATCATGTTCCTGGTGCGCATGTTCCGCCGCAAGGACACGCCGGCCAATCCATCTGCAGCCGGTTTCAGCGGTGGCTTCACGCCGCAGCCGGCCGGTGGCGTTGGCACCCCTGAAATCGGTTCGGGCCTGCGTCCGCAGCCCACCGCATTCCAGGGCGGCGTCGCACTGGACAAGGACCGTAGCGGCCTGAATGCATCGGGTTTCGGCAATGCCGCTACCCCGGCAGCACACCAGCAATGGGGCGTGCCGGCCGACTTCGACAGCGAGAGCTTCCTGCGTCACGCCAAGTCGTCGTTCATTCGCATGCAGGCTGCCTGGGATCGCGGCGACACGAACGACCTGCGCGAATTCACCTCGCCGGAAGTGTTCGCTGAACTCAAGCTGCAGATCCAGGAACGCGGCGCGGTTGCCGACTTCACCGACGTCGTCAATGTCGATGCGCAGTTGCTGGGCATTGAACAGACGGCCACCGATTACCTGGCCAGCGTGCAGTTCAACGCAATGATCCGCAGCGCGAAAGATGCATTGCCAGAGCCGTTCGTCGAGGTCTGGAACATGTCCAAGCCGCTGTCGGGCGCGGGTGGCTGGGTGCTGGCTGGCATTCAGCAGCCGAACTAAGTACGGCGTCGGCGAACCGGAATTATTTTGTTTGCCGATTCCATAACACCGGGTGCGTGCCCGGCGAACTGGTAAGATCAAAACCGCCCGAATCACTCCGGGCGGTTTTGTTTTTTGAGGGTAGTCCTGCCATGTTTCCGAATCTTCCATCCCTGTCGACCTTGTCACCCCAGCATGCGCTGACCGTGCCTGCCGTTGCCGCGATCAACCACTTGCTGGCCCAGGAAGCCTGGGCCCGGGCCGCGCTCGCGCGCCATGTCGGCAAGCAGGCGTGCATCGATGCCGGCGTGGCCCAGCTGCGCGTGCTGGTGGCAGCGGACGGCCTGTTCGAGGCGAGCCAGGACGCAGGGCCGGCCAACGTCACCATCCGCATCAAGCCGGCCGACCTGCCGCTGATCGCACAGGACCGCACGCGCGCGCTGTCGTACGTGAAGATCGAAGGCGATGCCGAATTTGCCAACGTGATTTCACAACTGGCCAACGGCCTGCGCTGGGATGCCGAATACGATCTCGAGCGTGTGGTCGGCCCCGTGGCCGCCTACCGTTTGCACCAGGGCGCGCGCCGCACCGTCAGTGGCCTGGGCGAAGCAGGACGCCGCCTGGCCGAGAACCTCGCCGAATTCCTGGCCGACGAACGGCCGGTGCTGGTGCGGCCGGTCCAGCGCGACGCCTTTGCCGCCGATGTCGTGCGCCTGCGCGACGACGTCGAGCGCAGCGCCAAGCGCATCGCGCGGCTCGAGCAGGCGCTTGCCCAGCGCAGCGCTGCCAAACCTTCTTCCACCATTGCTGTAAGCGCAGACCAGAATCCGGATCGTCGATGATATTGAAATTCCTGCGCCTGCTGCGCATTCTCACCGTTTTCACCAAGTACGGCCTGGACGAAATCGCCGTCACCAGCATCAATGCCCCGCGCACCGCGCGCCTGATGAACACGTTCTTCTTCTGGCGTACGATCACGTCGCCGCGCGCCGTGCGGCTGCGCCAGGCGCTCGAAGAACTGGGCCCGATCTTCGTGAAGTTCGGCCAGGTGCTGTCGACCCGGCGCGACCTGGTGCCGCCCGATATCGCCGATGAACTGGCCATGCTGCAGGATCGCGTGCCGCCGTTCGGCTCAGACCTGGCGGTGGCGCAGATCACGCGCTCGCTCGGCACCCATCCGGACCAGCTGTTTGCCCATTTCGAGCGCGAGCCGATCGCCTCGGCATCGATTGCCCAGGTTCACTTCGCCACGCTCAAGAACGGCAAGGAAGTTGCCGTCAAGGTGCTGCGCCCGGGCATGAAGAAGCTGATCGACGAGGACATGGCGCTGATGCGCATGGCGGCGAACCTGATCGAAAAGGTCTGGGGCGAAGCGCGGCGCCTGAAGCCGCGCGAAGTCGTGGCTGAATTCGACAAATACCTGCACGACGAGCTCGACCTGATGCGCGAGGCCGCCAACGCCAGCCAGCTGCGCCGCAACTTCGCCGATTCGACGCTGCTGATGGTGCCCGAGATGTACTGGGACTATTGCTCAAGCAGCGTGATCGTGATGGAGCGCATGCACGGCTTGCCGGTGTCGCAGATCGATCGCCTGGTCGCTGCCGGCGTCGACCTCAAGAAGCTGTCGCGCGATGGCGTGGAGATTTTCTTCACGCAGGTGTTCCGTGACGGTTTCTTCCACGCCGACATGCACCCCGGGAATATCCTGGTCTCGACCGCGCCGGAAACACTGGGCCGCTATATCGCGCTCGACTTCGGCATCGTCGGCACGCTGACCGACTTCGACAAGGATTACCTGTCGCAGAATTTCCTGGCCTTCTTCCAGCGCGACTACAAGCGCGTGGCCGAAGCCCACATCGAATCGGGCTGGGCACCGCCAAGCACGCGCGTCGATGAACTCGAAGCGGCCGTGCGCGCCTGCTGCGAACCGATCTTCGATCGCCCTCTCAAGGACATTTCGTTCGGCCAGATCCTGCTGCGCCTGTTCCAGACCTCGCGCCGCTTCAATGTCGAAGTGCAGCCGCAACTCGTGCTGCTGCAAAAGACACTGCTCAATATCGAAGGCCTGGGCCGTCAGCTCGACCCTGACCTCGACCTGTGGAAGACGGCCAAGCCGTATCTGGAGCGCTGGATGGCCGAGCAGGTGGGCTGGCAAGGCCTGGTCGAGCGCCTGAAGGCAGAAGCGCCGCGCTACGCCCAGATCTTCCCGCAACTGCCGCGCCTCGTGCACCAGGCGCTGGAGCGCGAGTCGAAAGGGCAGCATCCGCACATCGCCAACAGCGAGATGATGGCGATGCTGGTGGTGGAGCAGCGCCGCACCAATCGCATGCTCACGTTCCTGACCTTCCTGGCGCTGGGAACGTGCACGGCCCTGGCCGCGCTGTACTTCCTCTGAGCGCGCGCCCAAGAAAAAAGCCCGCGTGAGCGGGCTTGATAAGCTGTGTTCTTTTATGGGCTGCGCTGATACGAACATCTCGCAGCCTTCTGTTTCTTGTGTTCTCGCAGTGGCAGAACTTTCCTGCGACCAACATCCGGTAAAGAAGCCGTATTAAATCACCGATGCTGCGCACGAGCAAACTTATCACCTGCTGACGTGGTGAAAAACAACACGATACTGCCGCCGTTTGCCGATCGCCGTGCTGTCTTGCCTCCGGGCCGCGGCAATCCGTAAATGCTGCGGCAAAAGCTTTATAATTCAGGGTTTTGAAGATTTTTGCGGAGCACCAGAATGCCGATTTATGCCTATCGCTGCGAAGAATGCGGTTTTTCCAAAGATGTACTGCAAAAGATATCGGACCCGGTCCTGACCGTCTGCCCGTCCTGCGCCAAGCCATCGTTCAAGAAGCAGGTAACTGCGGCCGGTTTCCAGCTCAAGGGCTCGGGCTGGTACGTGACCGATTTCCGTGGCGGCACGCCACCTGCCACCGGCACCGCTGCTGGCACGGGCGGTGCTGACACGGGCGCAGCGGCCGCGCCGGCCGCCGCAGCCGCACCGGCCACGCCAGCGCCGGCCGCACCGGCTACGGGCAGCAACAACGGTGGCAATAGCGGTGGCAGCAGCAGCGGTGGTGGCGACAAGAGCAGCACCTGAGCCCGGCGCGCCCCTGCGCCGCGCCAACAAGAATAACGGGATATCCGATGCGTAAATATTTCATCACCGGCCTGCTGGTGCTGGTGCCCCTGGCGATCACGGCCTGGGTCCTGAGCCTGATCATCAGCACGCTCGACCAGTCGCTGATGTTCGTGCCGGCCGCCTGGCAGCCGCGCCAGTTCATCGGCATGGACGTACCGGGCATCGGCGCGGTGCTGACGCTGGCCATCGTGTTCGTCACGGGCCTGCTCACCAACAACCTGGTCGGCAAGTACATCGTGCGCGTGGGCGAGCGCCTGCTCAAGCGCGTCCCGGTCGTCAGCTCGCTGTACGGCAGCGTCAAGCAGGTGTCCGACACGCTGTTCTCGTCGTCCGGCAATGCCTTCCGCCAGGCGGTGCTGATCCCGTATCCGCATGCCGACTCGTATACGATCGCGTTTCTGACCGGCGTGCCGGGCGGCGACGTGACCAACCACCTGGTGGGCGACTTCGTGAGCGTGTACGTGCCCACGACGCCGAATCCCACCTCGGGCTTTTTCCTGATGATGGAACGCAGCCGCGTGAAAGAACTCGACATGACGGTCGACGCGGCGCTCAAGTACATCGTCTCGATGGGCGTGGTTGCACCGAGCCATGTGCCATCCGGTGCCGCCATGACTGCGGCAACCAAATAACGCATCACAGAATCTGGGCCGCCCGCGATGGCGGCGCCGACAAATCAATCAACCTGGAACGAAAACTATGTCCACCATGCGTACCAATTACTGCGGCCTCGTCACCGAGGAACTGCTGGGCCAAACCGTCAGCCTGTGCGGCTGGGTGCACCGCCGCCGCGACCACGGCGGGGTGATCTTCATCGACCTGCGCGACCGCGAAGGCCTGGTGCAGGTGGTCTGCCATCCGGACAACGCCGCCGTCTTCAAGGCAGCCGAGCACGTGCGTAATGAGTATTGCCTGCGCATCGTCGGCACCGTGACCAACCGTCTGGCCGGCACCGTCAACGCCAACCTGGCGTCGGGCAAGATCGAAGTGACCGCAACCGAAGTCGAAGTGCTCAACGCCTCGGTGCCGGTGCCGTTCCAGCTGGACGACGACAACCTGTCGGAAACCACCCGCCTGACGCACCGCGTGCTCGACCTGCGCCGCGGCCAGATGCAGCACAACCTGAAGCTGCGCTACAAGGTGTCGATGGAAGTGCGCAAGTACCTCGACAACCTGGGTTTCATCGACATCGAAACCCCGATGCTGACCAAGTCGACCCCGGAAGGCGCGCGCGACTACCTGGTGCCGTCGCGTGTCAACGCGGGCAACTTCTTCGCGCTGCCGCAGTCGCCGCAGCTGTTCAAGCAGCTGCTGATGGTCGCCAACTTCGACCGTTACTACCAGATCACCAAGTGCTTCCGCGACGAAGACCTGCGTGCTGACCGCCAGCCTGAATTCACCCAGATCGACTGCGAAACCTCGTTCCTGACCGAACAAGAGATCCGCGACATGTTCGAAGAAATGATGCGCGTCGTGTTCAAGAACACGACCGGCATCGAACTGCCGAACCCGTTCCCGGTGATGGACTTCGCCACCGCGATGGCGATGTACGGTTCGGACAAGCCGGACATGCGCGTCAAGCTCGCCTTCACCGAACTGACCGAGCTGATGAAGACGGTCGAGTTCAAGGTGTTCAACAGCGCCGCCAACCTGCCGAACGGCCGTGTGGTCGGCATGCGCGTGCCGCAGGGTGGTTCGATGCCACGCTCGGAAATCGACGCCTACACCCAGTTCGTCGCGATCTACGGCGCCCGTGGCCTGGCCTACATCAAGGTCAACGAGAAGGCCAAGGGCCGTGACGGCCTGCAGTCGCCGATCGTCAAGAACCTGTCCGACGAGGTGTTGGCGCAGGTGCTGGAACTGACGGGTGCCGAAGACGGCGACCTGATCTTCTTTGGCGCCGACAAGGCCAAGGTCGTCAACGACGCCCTGGGCGCGCTGCGCGTGAAGATCGGCCACTCGGAATTCGGCAAGAAGGCCGGCCTGTTCGACGACGTCTGGTCGCCGCTGTGGGTGATCGACTTCCCGATGTTCGAGTACGACGAAGACGGCGATCGCTGGACCGCGACCCACCACCCGTTCACGGCCCCGAAAGACGGCCACGAAGACATGCTCGAGACCAATCCGGGCGCCTGCATCGCCAAGGCCTACGACATGGTCCTGAACGGCTGGGAACTGGGCGGCGGTTCGATCCGTATCCACCGCGAAGAAGTCCAGAGCAAGGTGTTCCGCGCGCTGAAGATCGATGCCGAAGAAGCCCAGCTCAAGTTCGGCTTCCTGCTGGATGCGCTGCAATATGGCGCGCCGCCGCACGGTGGCCTGGCCTTCGGCCTGGATCGCCTGATCACGCTGATGACGGGCTCCGAGTCGATCCGCGACGTGATCGCGTTCCCGAAAACGCAGCGCGCGCAGTGCCTGCTGACCAATGCACCGTCCGAAGTCGACGAGAAGCAATTGAAAGAGCTGCACATCCGCCTGCGTAACGAGCCGAAGGTCGCATAATGGCGGGCGGGGGAGGTGGCCTGGCCGCCGACCCCGCTCTTCCTGTCATGGAAGCCTACAAGATCCCTGAATCGGTGCTGGTAGTCATCCACACGTCCGACCTGGACGTGCTGGTGATCGAACGCGCTGGTCAGCCGGGCTTCTGGCAATCGGTCACCGGCTCGCTCGATCGGCTCGACGAGCCGCTGCTGGAGACGGCCGCGCGCGAACTGTTCGAAGAGACCGGCATCCGGGCCGACGGCGAACAGATCGTCCTGTGTGACTGGCAGTTATCCAATATCTACGAGATCTATCCCCTCTGGCGCCACCGCTACGCCCCCGGCGTGACGCAGAACACCGAACACGTGTTTTCCGTCTGTGTGCCGCGCGACATTCCCATCATCCTCAGTCCAAGCGAGCACATTGCCCACGCCTGGCTGCCCTACCTCGATGCAGCCGATCGCTGCTTTTCAGCATCGAACGCCGAAGCCATCCTGCAACTGCCCCGCCAGTTGACGCGATGATTTTCCAAAAGAAAATAAAATTTCTATAGAGAAGCATTTTTGCAGTAAATCATCATTGAATTTTGCTCCTTCAAAGCAATAAAATGACGTTTTGCAGCAAAAGTACGGAAGTGCTTTTTTTAATTTCGCTCTGTTCGCTGGCGCGCAGATACGCATAAAAAAGTCGACTTTCCCCTATGAAGATACATTTGAAGACATGTGGTGACACGTTTCGACAATGAATTAAATACGGTTGGTCAGCCGCAGGCACCATATATTCCACGGTTGACAGTCCTAAATCAGTAGACTAAGGTCAGCAGTTCACCCAGTGTGAATTTTTGATCTGCAACTTTTAAGTGGATGATTCTGAGAGAAAAATGGATAACTTCAAACTGAATAGCGACAAGAAAGTAAAAGCAATCACTCTTGGTGACGATTGCATCTATATCGACCTGATGGACGGTCTGCGCCTGTGTGGCCCGATGGCGCCGCGCTCGCAAAAAGACGAGGCGGCTGCGCACCGACCGCGCCGCATGATCGTGTCGGGCCACGAAGCCGTGTACGACCAGGCGCACGCGATCGCCTGAAGCCGGTTTGTAACTGTCGGTTTCGAAAAAGAGTGCGATGGCCAGCAACCTGCCGAACGCGCCAGCGTCCCACGAGGCGCACGATTGGGCCTGTTTCACGAGAACGGCGGTCCGATCCGGGTAGAATGTTCCCATGAAAATTCGTGTGGCTACCTACAACATTCACAAGGGCGTCTCCTCCCTGCGCAGCACGCCCCGCGTGATCGCACTGAAGAAAGCGATCGCTGAATTCGACGCCAATGTCGTCTTCCTGCAAGAAGTCCAGGGCCGGCACGACCGGCACCAGGCACGCTTCGGCAAGGAAGACCGTGGCCATCGCCACTGGCCCGAAACCGCCCAGTACGATTACTTCGCCTCCGACCTGCACCACACGGCCTATGGCATGAACGCGGTCTATGACCACGGTCACCACGGCAATGCGCTGCTCAGTACGTATCCCATTGAAAACTCGCACAACCACGACGTCTCGGACCATGCGTACGAGCAGCGCGGCATCCTGCACTGCGTATTGGGTACGCCCGAGTGTCCGGTGCACTGCTATGTCGTGCACCTGGGCCTGTTCGAAGGCGGGCGCGGGCGCCAGACGCAGTCGCTGATCGACGCCGTCAATTCGTCGGCGCCGAACGGCGAGCCGGTCATCATCGCGGGCGACTTCAATGACTGGCGTAACACCCTGAGCGACAAGCTGCGCGCCGGCCTGGGCGTGTGCGAAGTGTTCGACGAGCTGGGCCCGCGCTCGCCGATGGGCGACATGGTGCGCAGCTGGGCCGGGCGCAAGCCGCGCCTGGCGCCGGCACGCACGTTCCCGGCCATGCTGCCGTGGTTCCGCCTCGACCGCATCTATGTGCGTGGCTTCAAGGTCAATTCGGCGCAAGTGATGCACGGTCCGTTGTGGGCCAAGCTGTCCGACCACGCACCGATCGTGGCGGAACTCGAGCTGGCCTGAGGCCATGCGCAGCGTTACCTTCGTTGACGATAACGACATCACGTTGCTGGAGAGCGGCGTCGCGTTCTTCCCGGCGCTGATCGCCGCGCTCGACGCCGCCCGCCACGAAGTCCTGTTCGAAACCTATATTTTTGCCGAAGACGAAACGGGCGACGCCGTGCGCGATGCGCTCGCGCGCGCGGCCAAACGCGGCGTGAAGGTGCGGGTGCTGGTCGACTGGTTCGGCACCGGTCACCGCGTCACATCGCGGCTCGGCCTGGTGCTGGCCGAGGCCGGTGCCCAGTACCGCGTCTTCAATCCGCTGTGCAAGCGCGGCATTGCCCGTTCGCACCGCAAGATCACCGTGATCGACCGCGAGGTCGCCTTTGTCGGCGGCATCAACGTCAACGACGACTGGCTGTGCGACCACGCCGACGGCCATCGCCTGCCGGCGCCGCGCTGGGATTTCACGGCGCGGCTGCGCGGGCCGATCGTTGCGCAGATCCACCACGAGGCACAGGGCCAATGGACCCGCACCGGCCGCCTGCGGCTGCGCAAGCGCCTGGAACTGTTCCGCGAAATGCGCAAGCAGCCCCCGCCATCGTGCGCCAGTCCCGCGCGCGCCGCGTTTGTCGTGCGCGACAACCTGCGCAACCGCACCACGATCCAGCGCGCTTACCTGCAGGCGCTGGGCCATGCGCGCCACAGCGTGCTGCTGGCCACGCCGTACTTTGCGCCGGGCCGCAAGTTCCGCAAGGCGCTCGCGCACGCGGCGCAGCGCGGCGTTGCCGTCACGCTGCTGATCGGGGTGGGCGAGTTCGCGATCCAGGACGCGGTCGCGCAATCGTTCTATCCGAAACTGCTGGCCGACGGCATCCGCGTGGTCGAATACCGCAAGACACAACTGCATGCCAAGGTGGCGGTGGTGGACGACCACTGGGCCACGGTGGGTTCGAGCAATTGCGACGGCCTGTCGCTGTTCGTGAACCAGGAAGCCAATATCGTCGTGGACGATCCGGTGTTTGCCGCGTCGATGCGCGCGCACATCGAACGGGGCATCGCGGACGGGGTCGAAGTCTGTCCGCAGGAATTTGCCGACATCGGCTGGCTGCGGCGCGCCGTCAACGGCTGCGCGTATGTCGGCTACAAACTGGTGATGCGCGTGTGCGCCATCGGGTATGCGTAATAAGGGATAACGATGGACAAAGACAAAGAGAACGTCCGGCTGGACAAATGGCTGTGGGCAGCGCGCTTTTTCAAGACGCGCTCGCTGGCGCAGGATGCGGTCGAGCGGGGCCGCGTGCGGATCGACGGCGAGCCGGTCAAGCCGGCGCGCACGGTCAAGATCAATGACAGGATGCTGATCGATAACGGCTCGGACCGCTGGGAAATCATCGTCGCCGCCATCTCTGGTGCGCGCGGTGGCGCCCCGGTGGCGCGCACGCTGTATTTCGAAACCGACGAGAGCATCGCCAAGCGCGAACTCGATAAAGTCGCGCGGCGCCTGTACCCGGAGCCGAGCCTGGACATCAAGGGGCGGCCGACCAAGCGCGATCGCCGGGCGATGGAGCAGGCGGGCGAATAGACGTGGCGGGCGTTATCGCATGACCAGCCAGGCAACGACCAGCGCGACGACCACGAGCACGATGGCAAACACGCGGATGCTCTTGCCGGATCTTGCCCGTACATGCTGCGCGGGTGGTGCACTTTCCAGCGCCCGGTTCGACGCGACGACATCGACGGCCTTGTCGACGACAACCTGCGCCGTGTCGCGGTCCAGTCCGCGCCGGACCAGATCGGCAATTGCGTCGTCCGCCAGTGCGCCGCTGTTCAGCCGCGCGCTGGCGTGGCCGATCAGCACCAGGAAATGCTGCATCGAATCCGCGCCTGCTGCCGCTGCCTGAGCGGGTTCGGTGCCACCTTCCTGCAGCGAGAAAGCGCGAATTGCCACTTGCAGCGCGCTGTCGTCTGGTTCGACGACCTGTTGATTCTGATCGTTGCTGCTCATGCTGTGGACCTTTCGTCGGCGCGCTGAATGTTGCTGGATTATTAATGGTAACAGTCAAGCCGCAAACGGGTGCGCCGTGCTGGTAAATGACGCACCGGTCACCCCGAAAATGCTGTACCTTAAGCAGATGAAACAACAATTTTCTGCCGCTCGCCTGCAAGCCGAGCCGTCAGCAAAAGGCGCTTTCTCCGGGTGTCGCGGGTTGTTTATCATCAATAGAACCGCACCTCTAAGTTCCCGTTTGACATTCCAGGCCCGATAGATAATAGTACGAGCGTTCGGATTTTTTCGAGACCAGGGGAAGCTATCAGTACTTCAGCAAAATTCATGCGCAAGGGCGAGCAGACGCGGGCAGCAATTCTCGACGTCGCGCTCGAACTCGCCAGCCGCAACGGCCTCGAAGGCTTGACGATCGGCCTGCTGGCCGACCGGATGAGCATGAGCAAGTCCGGCGTGTTCGCCCACTTCGGTTCGCGCGAAGACCTGCAGCTCGAGGTGGTCAAGCTGTACCACCACCGTTTCGAGCAAGAGGTGTTCTACCCGAGCATCAAGGAAACCCGCGGCCTGCCGCGCCTGGTGGCGATGTACACGCGCTGGGTCAAGCGGGTGTCGGTCGAAATCGCGTCGGGGTGCATCTATATCAGTGGCGCCGTCGAATACGACGACCGCGAAGGCCCGATCCGCGAAGAGCTGGTGTCGATGGTCCGCGCGTGGCAGGGCGCCTTGCTGCGCAGCGTCGAGCAGGCGATTGAACTGAAGCACCTGCACACCGGTTTCGATGCCGAGCAACTGGTATTCGAGATGCATGGCCTGATCCTGGCGCTGCACCACGATGCGCGTTTCCTGCGCAATCCGGGCGCCGTCGAACGGGCCCGCGCCGGCTTTGAACGCCTGATCGAGAATTACCGCAATTCCCAACAATCGCAAGACCACCAGGCGGCATAAGGCCGCCTGTCACGTCCAACAATCGTCACACTCTTCAGGAGAAAACCATGGGTCAGTACGTCGCGCCAATCCGGGATATGCAGTTCGTTCTGCACGAGTTCCTCAATGTCACCGAAGAATTCAAGAATCTGCCGAAATACCAGGAAATCGATACCGACATCATCAACCAGGTACTCGAAGAAGGTGCAAAATTCACCCAGGAAGTGCTGTTCCCGCTGAACCACTCGGGCGACCGCGAAGGCTGCACGTTCAATGCCGCCGACAAGAGCGTGACCACGCCGAAGGGCTTCAAGCAGGCGTATAAACAGTATGTCGAAGGCGGCTGGGCTGCGCTGGCATGCGATCCGGAATACGGCGGCCAGGGCCTGCCGATCACGCTGAACAACTCGTTCTACGAGATGCTCAATTCGTCGAACCAGGCCTGGTCGATGTACCCGGGCCTGTCGCACGGCGCCTACGAGTGCCTGCTCGAACACGGCACCGACGACCAGAAGCGCCTGTACCTGCCAAAGCTCGTCTCGGGTGAATGGACCGGCACCATGTGCCTGACCGAAGCGCACTGCGGCACCGACCTGGGCCTGCTGCGTTCGAAAGCCGAACCGCAAGGCGACGGCACCTACCTGATCACCGGCTCGAAGATCTTCATCTCGGCCGGCGAACACGATATCTCGGACAACATCGTCCACCTGGTGCTGGCACGCCTGCCGGATGCACCGGAAGGCTCGAAAGGCATCTCGCTGTTCCTGGTGCCGAAGTTCATGCCGAACGAAGACGGCTCGCTGGGCGAGCGCAATGGCATCGCCTGCGGCGCCATCGAAGAAAAGATGGGCATCCACGGCAACTCGACCTGCCAGATGAACCTGGACAATGCACGCGCCACGCTGATCGGCCAGCCGCACAAGGGCCTGCAGGCGATGTTCGTGTTCATGAACGCGGCCCGCCTGGGCGTGGGCATGCAGTCGCTCGGCCTGACCGAAGTGGCATACCAGAACGCGCTGGCTTATGCAAAAGACCGCATCCAGATGCGCAGCCTGTCGGGCGTGAAAGCACCGGACAAGCCAGCCGACCCGATCATCGTGCACCCGGACGTGCGCCGCATGCTCCTGACCGCAAAAGCCTTCGCCGAAGGCGGCCGCGCGTTCTCGTCGTACGTCGCGCTGCAGATCGACCGCGAACTGAACCACACGGATGAAGACGTGCGCAAGGAAGCCGCGGACGAAGTCGCGCTGCTGACCCCAATCATCAAGGCCTTCATCACCGACAACGGCTGGATCGCAACGTCCGAAGCGATGCAAGTCTACGGCGGCCATGGCTACATCGCCGAATGGGGCATGGAGCAGTATGTGCGCGACGCGCGCATCAACATGATCTATGAAGGCACCAACACGATCCAGTCGCTGGATCTGCTGGGCCGCAAGATCCTGATGGACAACGGCGCCAAGCTGCGCAAGTTCGGCGAGAAGATCAAGAGCTTTGTCGAAGACAATGGCCTGGACGAGAACATGTCCGAATTCGTCACGCCACTGGGCGAGCTGGGCGACAAGGTCACCAAGCTGACGATGGAAATCGGCATGAAGGCCTTCCAGAACCCGGACGAAGTGGGCGCCGCCGCCGTGCCTTACCTGCGCGTGGCCGGTCACCTGGTCTACAGCTACCTGTTCGCGCAGCAAGCCAAGATCGCACTGGCCAAGCTCGATTCGGGCGACCGCTTCTACGAATCGAAGCTGGCGACGATCCGCTTCTACTTCGCACGCCTGTATCCGGAAACCGCGATGCTGATCCGCCAGGCACGTTCGGGCGCCGCGAACCTGACGGCGCTGGACGCCGACCTGTTCTAACAACAAGCAGAGACCATCGCCGTCGTTCCCGCGCAGGCGGGAACCCAGGTTCAGCGCAGCGGTAACGCTGGCAAACTGGGGTTCCCGCCTTCGCGGGAATGACGCGCCAACCAAGGATTAAGGAATACACATGTCCAATTTCATCGTCAAGAAAGTCGCCGTGCTGGGCGCCGGCGTGATGGGCGCGCAAATCGCCGCCCACTGCGTGAACGCCAAGGTGCCAGTCGTGCTGTTCGACCTGCCTGCGAAGGAAGGCCCGAAGAACGGCATCGTCCTGCGCGCCATCGAGAACCTGAAAAAGCTCTCGCCAGCCCCGCTGGGCAACAAGGATGACGCGGCCCTGATCGAAGTGGCCAACTACGAAGACAACCTCGACGTGCTGGCCGGTTGCGACCTGATCATCGAAGCCATCGCCGAGCGCATGGACTGGAAACACGACCTGTACGCGAAAGTCGCGCCGCACATCGCGCCAAACGCGATCTTTGCGTCGAACACGTCGGGCCTGTCGATCAACAAGCTGGCCGAAGGCTTCGACTCGGAGCTCAAGGCCCGTTTTTGCGGCGTGCACTTCTTCAACCCGCCGCGCTACATGCACCTGGTCGAACTGATCCCGACCACGGACACCCGTCCTGACATCCTGGACCAGCTCGAAACGTTCCTGACCTCGACGCTGGGCAAGGGCGTCGTGCGCGCAAAAGACACGCCGAACTTCATCGCCAACCGCGTCGGCATCTTCGGCATGCTGGCCACGATCGTCGAAGCCGAGAAATTCGGACTGTCGGTGGACGTGGTCGATGACCTGACCGGCGCCAAGCTGGGCCGCGCCAAGTCGGGCACCTTCCGCACCGCGGACGTGGTCGGCCTGGACACGATGGGCCATGTGATCAAGACGATGCAGGACAACCTGAAGGACGACCCGTTCTTCAGCGTCTACAAGACGCCGGACATCCTGGCCAAGCTGATCGAAAAAGGTGCGCTGGGCCAGAAATCCGGCGCCGGTTTCTACAAGAAGGTCGGCAAGGAGATCCAGCGCCTGGACTTCGCCACGGGTGAGTACGTCACGGGCGGCGCCAAGGCAGCCGACATCGTTGGCCGCATCCTGAAAGAAAAAGACCCGGTCAAGAAGTTCAAGGCCATGCGCGAGTCGACCAACCCGCAGGCGCAGTTCCTGTGGGCGATCTTCCGCGACGCCTTCCACTACATCGCGTTCCACCTCGAATCGATCGCCGACAACGCGCGCGACATCGACTTCGCGATGCGCTGGGGCTTCGGCTGGAGCGTCGGCCCGTTCGAAACGTGGCAGGGCGCTGGCTGGACGCAGATCGCGCAGTGGGTCAAGGAAGACATCGACGCCGGCAAGGCGCTGTCGACTGCACCGCTGCCAGCCTGGGTGTTCGAGGGTTCGGTCGCCGAGAAGGGTGTGCACACCCCTGAAGGTTCGTACTCGGTTGCCAAGAGCGGCTATGTGCCGCTGTCGGACCTGCCGGTGTACAAGCGCCAGCAGTTCCGCGCACCGGTCGTGGGCCTGGGCGGCGCCGATCCGAAAACCGCTGGCACCACCGTGTTCGAAGACGAATCCGTGCGCCTGTGGCACTCGGACGATGAAGTCCTGGTCGTCTCGCTCAAGACCAAGATGCACGTCATCGGCGATGGCGTCATCAAGGGCCTGCAGCGCGCGCTGAAAGAAGCTGAAACCGGCTTCAAGGGCATCGTGATCTGGAACACCGACGCAGCCGAAGGCGGCGCGTTCTCGGCCGGCGCCGACCTGCAATCGGCCCTGCCAGCCTTCATGGCCGGCGGCGCGAAGGCGATGGAGCCGATCGTGCGTGAGCTGCAGGACACCTTCATGGCGCTCAAGTACTCGAACGTGCCGGTCGTTGCTGCAGTGGCGGGCCTGGCGCTGGGCGGCGGCTGCGAGCTGGCGCTGCATGCCAGCAAGCGTGTCGCGTCGATCGAGTCGTACATCGGCCTGGTCGAAGTGGGCGTGGGCCTGGTGCCTGCCGGCGGCGGCCTGAAGGAAGCAGCGCTGCGCGCGGCAACCGAAGCCAAGGGCAACGACATCCTGCAATTCCTGAAGAACGGCTTCATGAACGCGGCCACCGCGCAAGTGTCGAAGTCGGCGCTGGAAGCGAAGGCAATGGGTTACCTGAAAGAAGACGACGTGATCGTCTTCAACGCCTACGAACTGCTGCACGTGGCCAAGACAACGGCACGCGCCATGGCCGATGCCGGCTACCGCGCACCGGCGCGCCGCACGTTCCCGGTCACCGGCCGTTACGGCTGGGGCACGATCCGCGGCCAGATGGTCAATATGCGCGACGGCGGCTTCATCTCGGCCTATGACTACCAGCTGGGCGACACCATCGCCGAGATCGTCACCGGCGGCGACATCGACCAGGGCAGTGTGGTCAGCGAGCAGTGGATCCTCGACCTGGAGCGCAAGGCCTTCGTGGCGCTGCTGAACAATCCGAAAACGCAGGAACGCATCATGGGCATGATGCAGACCGGCAAGCCAGTGCGCAACTAAGCGTCGACAGAACAGGACACTGACATGAGCAAACAACTTCAAGACGCATACATCGTCGCAGCGACCCGCACCCCGATCGGCAAGGCGCCGCGCGGCATGTTCAACAAGACCCGCCCGGACGACCTCCTGGTGCACGCGATCCGCGGCGCCATGGCAGCCGTGCCGAACCTGGATCCGGCTTTGATCATCGATGCGATCATCGGCTGCTCGTTCCCGGAAGCCGAGCAGGGCTTCAACATCGCCCGTAACTCGGTGGTGCTGGCTGGCCTGCCGAACACCGTGGGCG
This sequence comes from Telluria sp. ZT3P26, assembly GCF_059686035.1. Taxonomy (NCBI): domain Bacteria; kingdom Pseudomonadati; phylum Pseudomonadota; class Betaproteobacteria; order Burkholderiales; family Oxalobacteraceae; genus Telluria; species Telluria sp. ZT3P26. The sequence goes on from NZ_JCASII010000006.1 coordinate 127,124, forward strand.
GCGTGACGGTCAACCGTTACTGCGCCTCGGGCATCACCGCACTGGCGATGGCCGCTGACCGCATCCGCGTGGGCGAAGCCGACGTGATGATCGCCGGCGGTGTCGAATCGATGTCGATGGTGCCGATGATGGGCCACCACCCGTCGATCAACATGGACACGTTCAAGGACGAGAACGTGGGCCTGGCCTACGGCATGGGCCTGACGGCCGAGAACGTCGCGAACCAGTGGAAAATCTCGCGCGAAGACCAGGACGCCTTTGGCCTGGAATCGCACCGCCGCGCCATCGCTGCGCAGCAGGCCGGCCACTTCAAGGACGAGATCACGCCGGTCGAGGTGATCACCCGCACGCCGAACCTGGCCACCGGCCAGATCGACGTCAAGACCCGCACGGTCGACACCGACGAAGGCCCGCGCGCCGACGCCAGCATGGAAAGCATGGGCAAACTCAAGCCTGTGTTTGCGGCCAAGGGTTCGGTCACGGCCGCCACGTCGTCGCAGATGTCCGATGGCGCCGGCGCCCTGATCGTCGTCAGCGAAAAAATCCTGCGCGAGCACAACCTGACGCCGCTGGCCAAGTTCTCGTCGTTCGCCGTGCGCGGCGTGCCGCCGGAGATCATGGGCATCGGTCCGAAGTTCGCGATTCCTGCAGCGCTGGCCGCCGCCGGCATCACGCAGGACCAGCTGGACTGGATCGAACTGAACGAAGCCTTCGCTGCGCAGGCGCTGGCCGTGATCCGCGACCTGAATCTCGACACCAGCAAGGTCAACCCGCTGGGCGGCGCAATTGCCCTAGGCCACCCGCTGGGCGCAACCGGTGCGATCCGCGCCGCGACCGTCGTGCACGCGCTGCGTCGCAATAACCTGAAGTACGGCATGGTGACGATGTGCGTCGGCGCCGGCATGGGCGCTGCGGGCATCATCGAACGCGTCTAAGCAAGCCAGTACGATCACCGCGTGGGCGGGAGACCGGGCCACCCTCTCGCAGGGTGGGCGGGTCTCCCGCCCACGCGTCCAACCAGCCCAAGAATAAACGGGAGACAAGCACCATGAGCATCCTCACCACGACCGCCGACGGCATCCTCACGATCACCTTCAACCGCCTCGAACGCAAGAACGCGATCACCGGCGCGATGTACCAGACAATGGCCGACGCCTTGCGCGCCGCCGAGCAGGACACCGCGATCCGCGCCATCCTGATCACCGGCCAGCCCGAGATCTTCACCGCCGGTAACGACCTCGACGATTTCCTGAACAACACCGGCGAAGGTGCGATGACGCCGGGGCGTCCGGTGTTCCAGTTCATGCTGGCACTGGAAGGCTGCACCAAACCGGTGGTCTCGGCCGTGGCCGGCGCCGCCGTCGGCATCGGCACCACGCTGCTGATGCATTGCGACCTGGTCTACGCGGCCGACAACGCCAAATTCTCGATGCCATTTTCGCAGCTGGGTCTGTGCCCTGAATTTGCGTCGTCGCTGCTGATTGCGCAGTCGGCCGGCTACACGCGCGCCGCCGAAAAGCTGATGCTGGGCGAGCCGTTCCTGGCCCAGGAAGCGCTGGAGATGGGCATCGTCGCGCGCGTCGTGCCAGCGGCCGAGCTGCTCGCGTTCGCGCAGGCGCAGGCGGCAAAACTGGTCAAGCTGCCCCCAGCCTCGATCCGCACGACCAAGGCACTGATGCGCCGCGCGCGCACTGCGCATGTCAGGGACACCATCGCTGCCGAAAACGAGCAATTCAGCGCGATGCTGGGCGGCGCCGAAGCGAAGGAAGCGTTCACGGCGTTCTTCGAGAAGCGCAAGCCGGATTTCAGCCAGTTCGACTGACTGGCGAACTGGCGGCTGCAGAGCCGTTGAGTGGCATGCGACGTGTAGTGGTCTCTCGCGCATGGCGATACAGGCACGCCGTCCAGCGGTCGGACTGGTCATCCATTCCGATCGCGTCGGCCAGTATGAGCAACCAGTCCCGGCCATCCTGACCAGGTATGGCTTAATTTGCAGCATGAGCCGCAAAGATACTGCTGGGAGAATGCCTTCGCTGAACGATTCTTCCCGAATTTAAGAATGAAGCATGTTCGGCAATGTAATTCCGCGCACCATGCCGACGCCACGCTCGACGTGGGCAATTCTGTCGCTGGATTCTCAACCGCGCACCCCAAGCCAGCGCCAACAAGCCGAAACCTGTCTCCGTCATACGACCCGATGGACCACAACGTAATCGGTACCTCCGGATTCAAGTAATTCTGTGCTTCTATCGTCATCGTCGATTTACTGGACGAGGCAATACGAAGCCGAGAGCGAAAACCCCATCTTCATGCGTAGCGCACATCTTTAATTCTTGCAGAATAAAACGCGGTTTGATTTAAATCAATTTTAAAGCAATCTATGCTAATCCAATGAAGGCTGTGCCTCATTCGCCAATAATTGATCCATGATCTATGGCCTTGGTCCGGGTATGTTAGATATAATGAAATTTTAAAGCGAAGGTTTTCTTGTCTCGATGCCGTTAGACAGCATGTGAGCGATGCAACTAGTTATCGTTGGCTCAGCTAATTCAAGGACTATTATCGTGCAACGCTACATCACTTTTGCATCTGCATCCAAGTCCGAACGCATGCGGCTAGGATTTTATTATTGTCAACGGTTTATCACCAGTCTTAAAGTTCGACGATTTTCTCTTCGCATCCTGCTCTTGTTTTTACGACGCTGCTTTCCGCATTTCACGCTTTCCAGTCCAAGACCAGGTACCGAGTTAAAAGATTTTCAAAGCCTTGGCTACATCAAATTAGCTCCAATTCTGTCTGAGATGCAATGTCAAGAAATCCGCTCATATCTTTTGACTTGTCCGCTAGTCGACACCAAAGGTTCTGGAAAAACCTTTGTGTTAGATGACGTTCCTGAAGACTGCCAAATTGGCGATTACCCACTGTCTACCGTTGTCAACTGCCCCAACGTGATGGAGCTGGCGAATCATCCAGATATCCTGGGATTGGCTTTCGAATATCTCGGCTTCATGCCAGTCATAACGGGTCTGAGTCTTCGGTGGACTTTTCCTCATTCAAATACACCCGATAAAGTACAAAGATTCCATCGTGATTGCGAAATGGGTAGCATAAAATTAATGGTGTATCTTACGGATGTGGACGCTGAATCTGGACCACACACCTTTGCAACGGGTACCCATCTCGACAGAATGCCCGTACGTCTCCAAAGTTTTTCAGATAATCAGGTCGGTGGCGAGCGCAAGGCAATTCTCGGCAGCGTTGGAACGACCTTCTTCATTGATACACGTGGTTTGCACAAAGGTAGCATTCCAACAGCCAAACCCAGACTGATGCTCGGCGTGCAATATAGCCTGTTGCCATGCCCATTGTTCAAGTATGAGCCAGTGCCCTATACCGGTTCATTGAAACTACAAACATACGTCAATCGATTGATGATCGCCTGATATCGGGTGAGGCTTCCTTAGGATAGGGTGATCCCGTCTCCTGGCTCTACGCAGGGTGCCCTGTAACGCTCCATCGTGGCTTGCCTTGTTCAGTCAGTGGTGCTTACGCCATTGCTGGCCCGACTGAGTCCAGTCTGGAAGTGCAAGTTCGTGGACACCACCGACAGCAAGCATGTCCTGCCTGTTGCGCGAGCACCTTGCCGCGCTGACCCGTGGCCCAGGCGTGGCGCCGAGTAGGCAGGCCATCCTGGTCTGCGATGAATGTAAATCATGCACAATCCAGGATTGACGTGGTCAATCACATCGCTGGCTTTCAGTAGTGCGAACGCCTGCATTCCGTGTCGGGCAACCTGCCTTCCAGCGGCGATGAGCGCGCATCGCGGGAAATCTGATTTCTCGATTCGCCGGTATCATGCATGGTACTGAGGCCGCCAACAATGGCGGTTTGCATGGAGCGCGCGCTCGACACGACAAAGGGTGATATGAGAACTACAGAAAGTACTGCGGCCGCCGAGTTGGCGTTTGAACTTGGCAAGGTAACGCGCAGGGCAATCGATGGCAGTTATGGCAAGGCCGATCCGGTCGAATTGTCCCGGGTGGCCAATGCGCTGCTCGAAGCAGGCCAGGAAAAAATCCTGAACGATGTGCTGCTGGTGTTTGTCGCCGGCTTTGAAGAGGGCGATCCGCCGGAACGGCGTGCCGATCCCGAAAACCGCTGATACGCGGCGGGTGCCGGCGTGCCGTCAGGGCACGATCAGCACTGCGCGCACGCTGGGGTCCAGCGCTGTGCGCTCGACGTAGCCGATCATCCCCGGATTCTCGGCGATCATCCTGCGCATGGCGGCGTTGCCATCGACCTCGGCCGGTGGCTGACCGCGGCCAGTGAAGATCAGCCTGGCCCAATGGGCCTTCACCAGCGCCGGGGTGCGGTGCGTGACCTTGCTGTAGAACTCGTTACGTAGCGGCGAACCGAGATCCTGGTCGATGGGTACCACTTCATTGCCGTTCGGAAAGCGGTTGGTCTGAAACAGGAAGATTTCAGCGACCTGATCGGCACTGAGCATACTGATGTTGCTGCGCGCCGAGACGATCACGGCGAGTTCGGCTGACAGGGCAGCGTCGGGCGCCAGCGCAAGTGCCGGACCCAGGCACAGGGCCAGCAATAGTGTGGGAAGCGGGCGGTGCATCATGGTCAGAAGATGACGTCCATGCCGAGGCTGATGACATTGAACGCCTGGCCGGAGCGGAACCCCGGCTGGACATTGATCAGGGTACCGACCGAGCCGCCGCGCGGCTTGACGCGATCCAGCTGCGCCTTGAGCGCAATGCTCGGCGCGACATCCCAGCGCACGCCGACGCTGGCCGTATCCTGGACACCGATCTGGCGCAGCTGGTCGTTCAATGCATCGTTGAGAAATCCCGCCAACGCTGCCGCATCGGGCGGCAAGTCGTCCAGCGGCAGACCGGCCGTCTGCGTGGCAAGGTTGGCGACCAGGCGCGCATAGGTGACGTACGGCGCGACATTACCGAAACGGCGGCCGGCAGACAGATACGAGGCCGTCTGGTCGCCCAGGATCGAGCCGGTATTGATGCGTCCGCTCTCGCCAGTAACGAACCAGTCGCCCGGATCGTAGTTGAAGCCGGCACTGAACACGCGCACATGGCGCTTGGCGATATCGTAGCGCGTCGCCAGCGCCTCGCCCGGCGGCCCGAAGGCGCGCAGGCCGTCGAACAGCGCTTCGGCGCCCGGCACCACCAGCAGCGCCTGGGCTGCCGTGAAGCGCACGGTCAGTGCGCCTGCGGTCGCGCTCTCGGTGAGGCCGACGATGTTGCGGGCCTTGCCGGTGATGTCCTTGTTCAGGCGTGCGGTCGCATGGCCGAGCGAGAGCGTGGTCTCGTGCTTGACCGGCCCGGTATGCCAGCGATACGAGGCGTCGACGCCGTCGCTGTAGGCAATCGGTATCAGGCTGTACAGTTCGACGGGCGCGCGCATCCAGGGCAGGGCGTAGCCCACCTTGCGATAGTCGGCGGCCAGGAACAGCGGCAGCGCAATCCGTCCGGCGCGCAGCGACAGCTCCGGCGTTGCCTGGAACTTCACGTTGGCCCAGGTAAGGTAGGTCCTGTACGAATTGTCGATGCTTTTTTCCTGCGTCGCCTGCATTACGGCCGACCAGCGCTTGTCGAACCGGACATCGAGCTGGGCACCGGCGCGGCTGTCGACGTCGAAGGTCCACGCCTTGGAGTAGCCCGCCTGACCCGGCGAGTTGGGGTTGACCGTGTAGTCGCCCTGGTCTTCTGTGGCATGGACGGCAGCGACGGTGCCGAATCCGGTCACGTTCCACGTTGCCTGCGCGCGTGCATCGCCCTGCGGCCAGGCCAGCAGGCACAGCGCCATGGCAAGGGGAGCGACGCCACGCGGCGCGGCTGGTGGGAACGTGAACGTCAACGCCATGCCCTTATCGCAGCGTGTTCATGGCAGCCCAAGCTGCGCCGTACCTGGCGTGTCGAGCCGGAAGATGCGCACGATCTGCGCCAGGCCATGGGCGCGCTGCTGCAGCGAATCGGCTGCCGCGGCGGTCTTGCTGACCATCTGCGTGTTGTGCTGCAACGACCTGTCCATGGCGTCGATGGCATCCGATACCGAGGCCACGCGCACGGCCTGTTCATCGCCGGCCGCGCTGATCTGGCCCACCACGCCCGTCACATTGGTCACGCTTAGGACGATGTCGTCCATCGTGCGCCCGGCTTCCTGGGCCAGCTTGCTGCCGGCGCTGACCTGGCGCACCGATTCCTCGATCAGACCCTTGATCTCGCGGGCGGCGGCGCCCGAACGCTGGGCCAGCTGGCGCACTTCGGCGGCGACGACCGCAAAACCGCGCCCCTGTTCGCCGGCACGGGCGGCCTCCACCGCGGCGTTGAGAGCAAGGATATTGGTCTGGAACGCGATGCCGTCGATGACAGCAGTGATCTCGGCGATCTGGCGCGACGACGTGTCGATCAGACCCATGCGCTCGACGACTGCGCCGACCTGGCGCCCGCCAATCGCGGCGATCCCCGAGGCCTGCGTCGCGAGTGCATTGGCCTGGCGGGCGTGGTCGGCATTGGCGCGGATGATGTCGCCCAGTTCATCGATGGAGGCGGCGGCGCGGCCGAAGGCCTCGGTCTGGTCCCGCGAGTGTTCGAACAGCTGCGCGCTGCCTTCGGCAATGTCGCTGGCGGCGCCGCGCGTGGTCTCGACCGTGTCGCGCACCTGGCCAATGGCCGTCTGCAGCGTGTGCAGCACGTCGCGCAGCGCGCGGCCGCTGCTGCTGGTGACCGGCGCCAGCGAGCGCAGGTCGATGATCCCGTGCTGGGCCTGCAGCATCGACACGCTGGCGCGCAGCTCGGCCGAGCGCAGCGCTTCGCGTTGCAGCACCAGCGCGATGTAGCACAGCACCATCGTCTCGACGATGACGTAGCCGGCGTGGATGAAGACGATTGCCAGGCCCGGCCGGGTCAGGCAGATGACGCCGTAGCCAAGTTCCTGCAGGTAGTTGAAGCTGAAGTGGTGGACCGCGGTCAGACCGGCCGCGAACAGGATCACGCGCCAGTCGCGGTAGCAGAGCAGGATCGCCAGCGATACGAAGATGCCGAAGTGCAGTTCTTCCCGGCCATTACCTTGATGGATGTGCAGCGCGCACATCGCCATCAGTGCGGCGGCATTGACCAGCCGACTCGTGAGCGTGCCGCTGGCCAGGAACGTGACGCCGCTTGCAATGGCAACGATCGGCAGGCCGACCAGCAGCGACCATGTCATGGTGTCGTGCATGCCCGTCAATGCGAGCGAAAAGCCGAGCATTGCCCAGAGCACGATGATCAGCAGGCGGTCGGCATGGCGGTAGACGGGCAGCAGGTTGGGTTGGGTCGGCATCAGAGTCTCAGATAGTGAATTTTTTCACTATTTAACCTGAAAAATATGGATTCAGAGAAACTGCTGGCGATGTTCAATATCTTTCTGTACCGAAAGGCGGACGGATCGTATGCATTCTTGCCATTCTTCTATCTCGTGGCAGATCCCAGATCAGTAAATATGATGAGAAAAGTGAGAAAGTGTGAGTAATTTCTAAACTGAAATTTCGCAGAATCTGCAGTGCTGACATGTCTGACGGCCACATCGTGCAAATCGGCCAGAAGTTATGGCAATTCGTACAGACGTGGCAGTCAGTGTCGCAATCAGGTGCTACGAGGCTGCGGCGTAGCGTGCCTTTGCATTGCCACGACGACGGCGCACGGCCACCAGCAAGCCGCCGACGGTCGCGAACATCGCCAGCATGCCGGGTTCCGGCACTTCTTCTGCGTCCAGCTGTGCGGCGGCAAAGCCCTGCAGGGCCAGCGCCGTCGCCACATTGATGCCGAGGTCGCGCGCGACGTAATCGCTGGCGCCCAGCGAGCGTGGATCGAGGCCGGTCACGTTGCCGAAGATGGTCAGCGCTTCCAGGTAGTAGCCGTAGTTGCTGCCGTGGTAGGAGTCCGGCGCCCACAGATTGATCTGGCCTGCGCCGATGCCATCGTACGGGTTGGCGTCGGCCAGCCCGCCCGCGATGGCCTGGCTCCAGGCCTGGCCCACGGGGATCACGCCATTGATGATGCTCGAGGCCGAATCGGCGGCATCGTAGCCGGCGCGCACGTCCTGCGCCATCGCGTAGATCGATTTGCCATACCACGGGCTGTTCACGTTCTGGTACGTCAGGTCGGCGCGCGACCAGGTGGCCGTCAGGCGCACGTCGACATCCGGATTCTGCTCGCGCAATGCATTGGCCAGCAGGCCCGAATAGCGGATCAGGGTTTCCGGATTCCCTGGCCTGGCACCGTCAAGCGTGCTGTAACTTTGCAGCAGCACCATGTCGAACGGCTTCACGATCGTGCTGAAGCGGTTGTTGTAGTGAAAATCCAGGCCTGAGCCGGGTTCGGTTTCCAGGCTCACCTGGTAATCCAGGCCGGCCTGCATCGTCATGGCCTTGAACAGCGCCGGTACGCCACCGATGCCCAGACCATTCAGGTCGGTCACGGTATCGGGGCGGTAGTTCTGCACGAGTGGCGCCTTGGCGCCTGCCGGATCGCCATAGGTAAAGCTGTTGCCGACGAAAAGGATCGTCGTGGCAGAGGCGGGCAGGGCCGGGCCGCCCAGTGCGAACGCGGCAAAGAGTACCGTGCCGGAACGGCGCAGGCTGCAAGGGATTGTCATCAAAGTCTCCAGTATGTTTTTTTGTTGGCGCGCAAAGGCTGCTGCGTTTTTACAGTCAAGCAAGTCGTATGCCGGTGATGGATATTAGTGAATAATCAGTCAGTTATGGATGCCTGCCGCATACGGCGCGGACATGGTGTAAAGCAGGCCGACACGGTACGTCGTTTCCGGGGGCAGTTTGAATGCAGTGGTACGCTTGCCAGCCGTTTGACTCTTTCATGCTTCAGGAACGCCGATGCCATTGACCTTTGACGACACCACGCTGGACGAAGCGGCACGCTTCAACGCGCGGCTTGCACGCGCGCCGCGCTTTGGCATGCGCCACCGCTTCATGCCGCCGCTTGTACAGGGCCTGCTGCGCTTGTCCCAGGTCGGCGCCGACCGCAAGCTGCGCCGCGCCGGCCTGCAGGTCGAGATGCGCATGGTGGAGATGGGTGGGGTGAAGGTGCAGGTCCGGGTCATCCGCCCGCGCGGGCCGGTGGCCGGCATCGTGCTCGACATCCACGGCGGCGGCTGGGTGGTTGGCAATGCGCGCATGAACGATGCGTTCAATGCCGGTTTTGCCAGCCGCTGTGGCCTGGCCGTGGTGTCGGTCGATTACCGTCTGGCACCGCGCGCATCGGTGCACGAGCAGATGGAAGAGTGCCTGGCTGCGGCGCGCTGGCTGTTGCAGGACGGCTTGGCCGACGATGCCGGCTTGCCGGTCATCGTGGTGGGGGAGTCGGCGGGCGCGCACCTGGCGGCGGCCACGCTGCAGCGGTTGCGTGACTGGCCGGCGCTGCTGGAACGCGTCGCCGGGGCCGTCCTGTACTACGGCGTCTACGACATGGCCGGCACCGACAGCGTGCGCAGGGCAGGGCCTGAAACGCTGGTGCTCGACGGGCCGCGCATGCTGGCCGGGCTGCGCAGGCTCACGCCCGACCTGGCCGACGCCGGGCGCCGTCGGCCGCCGCTGTCACCGCTGTTCGGCGACCTGGCCGGCATGCCGCCGGCGTTGATGATCGTTGGGAGTGGCGATCCGCTGCTCGACGACACGCTGCAGCTGGCGCAGCGCTGGCGCCAGGTGGCCGACGTCGAATTGAGCGTGGCGCCCGAAGCGCCACATGGGTTCATTCATTTTCCAACCGCAATGGCCAGCGTGACGCTGGCGCATGCGCAGGCCTGGGTGCGGCAACGCATCGCGCCGGTCAGCGCATCTGCGTCACATGCGCCTCGCGCAGCGGGTGCCAGCCCAGGCGCGCCGCGATGATGCGCCGGTACGATGTGTCGATATGGGCCGGCGTGCGGCGGATGTAGTCCTCGGCGGCGGCGCGCTGTGCGCCGCTGCAGCTGTCCAGCCATGCCACGGCTTCGTCGACGGTCGGCACGCGGCCGCTCACACCGTCGAATTTGGGCGGGATCGCGGTCCAGATGGCGGCGTCGATGCCCCTGGCGCGCAGCCAGGCGGCCACGCGTGGATGATCTTCTGCGCCGTTCTGCGCCGGGACGCTGCCGACCCACTCGGGGAACGCGGGCCGGATCTTTTCGCGTGCGCACAGCATGGCGCGCGCGGTATCCAGGTCATGGGTGGCGACGTAGGCCCAGTAGGTGGGCATCAGGCGCGCGCTGTCGCACAGCACGAGCGCCAGTTCAGGGCTGTCGTCGCTCTGGCGGGCAAATTCGATGGGCATGGCGGGGCCGCCCGGATGCCATCCGGAGGCGAGCTTCAGGCCCTGGGGTTTCCAGAGCAGCGAACCCCAGGCGATACAAACGATATTCATGGACTGGACTGGTAGGTATAAAAGTCCAGTCTAGCCGGTCAGCCGAAAGAGGCGAGCACGGCTCTGCCGACCGCCTTATTCTTCGGGCGTTTGCTTTGGCGCCTTGCCGTCTTTGGCAGCGAACAGGCGGTCCTTGGCCGAGAGCAGCTTCTGGACCTTGGAACCCATCTTCATCAGCTGCGCCATCGATTCGGGCGACAGGCGCTGCAGGTCGTCGAACCAGTTGTTGGCCAGGTCGACCAGCTCGTGCATCTCGCGCATGCGCTCCTGCGCGAACTTGTCTTCAGGGTGGCTGGCGTTGGCCAGCAGCGACTCGCGCAGCACCGACAACGTCGGGGCGACTTCGCGCCGGCGCCGCTCGGCGGCAACCACGCGGAAGATTTCCCACACGTCGCCCAGCGACGTGAAGTATTCGCGGCGGTCGCCCGGAATGCGCGACAGGCGCACCAGGCCCCACGACTGCAATTCTTTCAGGCCGATGCTGACGTTCGAGCGCGAGATGCCGAGTTTTTCGCCGATGTCGTCGGCATGCAGCTGGTCTTCGGAAACGAAGAGCAGGGCGTAGATTTGCCCCACCGTGCGGTTGATGCCCCAGCGGCTGCCCATCTCGCCGAAGTGACTGACAAACGTTTGGACAAGTGGCGTCATGGTTGCGAACTTTTCGATGCTTATGAAAGGAGAATTATCCCACGTCACCCGGACACGTACCACGCATCCGCGTGTTTGCTGCCATTGTTGTTAATACGTTCGTAATTCCCGACTAACCTGGTCACCCATTGCAGACAAACCAAAAGTTTCAGCGCATAATCCGTTCACCTTCCGAAATTTCTGAAGTTCTAGAAAATACAAAAAGTTTATTCCGGGGCACGTCCGCTGATGGCCATGGCCCCCGCACGTCTGCCGCTTTCTTGCAACAACGTTTGGAGAACCACCATGCACCGCAGCCAACCCCGCCGCCCGGCACTGCCTACTGGCCCTGCCCGTGGCGCCACGCTGGCGATGAGCGGCGCGGCGCTGCTGTGGATTCCGCAGGCGGCGCTGCTGGCGCATGCCGTCGGGCGCCTGGCCCAGGGCGCCGGGCTGGCCGACATGCTGCTGCCGGCGCTGGCGTTCCTGGCCCTTGGCGTACTGCGCGCCAGCAGCGAAGCGTGGGGTGCGCGCCACTTGTTTGCCGTGTCGCGCAGCCAGCTCGCCGCCATGCGCCAGGCTGCGGTGCAGGCCCTGGCCGCGCGTTCGCCACTGGACCGTGCGCGCCTGCCATCCGGCCAGGCTGCCAGCATCGTTGCCGAACAGGCCGAAGCGGTGCTGCCATGGCTGCTGCGCTACGGGCCGGCGCGCATGCGGGTGCTGCTGGTGCCGCCCGTCATCGCGCTCGTGGTTTGCTATTTTTCGTGGCTTGCGGCGCTGATCCTGGTGCTGGCCGCACCCCTGATTCCCTTGTTCATGGCCGTCATCGGCTGGCGCGCCAAGGCTGCCAGCGAAGCGCAACTGCAGCTGGTTGGCGGCATGAGCGGGTTTCTGCTCGACCGGCTGCGCGGCCTGTCGACGCTGCGCGCGCTGGGCGCCGTCGATGCCACCGCTCGCCGGGTACGGACTTCCAGTGAAGCGGTGCGCGCCAGCACCATGCGCGTGCTGCGCATCGCCTTCTTGTCGTCGACTGCGCTCGAACTGTTTTCGGCGCTGGGCGTGGCGCTGGTTGCGGTGTACGTGGGTTTTCACCTGCTCGGCGAAATCGGATCTGGCAGCTGGGGCAGCCGGCTGACGCTGGCCGAAGGCCTGTTCGTGCTGCTGCTGGCGCCGGCGTTTTTCGAACCGCTGCGCGAACTGGCGGCGGTGTGGCACGACAAGGCTGCGGGCGAGGCGGCATTCGAGGCGCTGGACAAGCTGCAGGCGGCTGGCGTGCCGTTGCCGGGCGCGCTGCAAGGGCAGGACGAAGCACTGCGCATTGGGCGCGCGCCATCGGTCGATATCGAGGGCCTGCGCTTTGCGCACCCGGGCGAAGCGCCGCTGTTCGACAACCAGGATGTGTATGTGCGCGTCGGCGAGCACGTGGCGCTGGTCGGCCCCAGCGGCAGCGGCAAGACCACGCTGCTGTCGATCATCGCGGGCCTCGTCCCGTTTGAAGGCGGCACCGTGCGCATCGGTGGCGTGCCGCTGGACACCGGGTCGGCTGCCGGCCTGCGCGCGCGCATGGCCTGGATCGGCCAGAAGCCGCACGTGTTTGCCGGTTCGGTGCGCGCCAATGTGGCGCTCGAGCGCGATGGCGTGACGGTCGATGCCGTCAGCCGTGCCGTGGCGCGTGCTGGCCTTGGCCAGATCGAGCACGCGACGCCCGGCGAGAGCCTGGGCGAGGGCGGCCTTGGCCTGTCGGGCGGCGAGCTGGTGCGCCTTGCGCTGGCCCGGGCGATGTGCGCGCCGCACGCGGGCCTGCTGCTGGTCGATGAACCTACTGCCCACCTCGACAGCGACACGGCTGCCGGCGTGATCGATGCGCTGCTGCGCCTGGCGCAGGGCCGCACCATGATCGTCGCCACCCACGATCTGGTACTGGCCGCGCGTCTGGGCCGCGTCGTGCGTCTCGGCGAACCTTTGATTCAACGGAGCGCAGCATGAGACGCAACAACGACATGCAGGGCGGTACCGACTTGAAGCACGGTAACGATGTGAAACGCGGTAACGACATGCAGCCGGTGCTGTCCCTGTTCATCCGGACCGGCGGGCGGCGCCTGGCCCTGGGCGCGGCTCTGTCGACGCTCGTGGTGCTGGCCGGGATGGCGCTGCTGGGCACCTCCGGCTGGTTCATCACCTCGGCCGCCCTGGCAGGCCTGGCCGGCAGCGCCGTCATGTTCAATGTATTCGTGCCGAGCGCGGCGATCCGCCTGCTGGCCCTGGGCCGGACCTTCGGCCGTTATGCCGAGCGCACGGTGACGCACGACGCCACGCTTGGCGTACTGGCCGCGCTGCGCGAGCAGCTGTTTCGTGGCTGGGCCACGCCGGATGCCGCACGCGCGCTGCTGCGCCGGCCGTCGCGCCTGCTGTTTCGCCTGACGGGCGACATCGACGCCCTCGAATCGATCTACCTGCGCCTGATCGTGCCGGCGGTCGCGGCTTGCGGCGCAGCGCTGCTGGCGGGCCTGGTGCTGGCGAACCTCGACTGGCGTCTTGGTCTGGCGATGTTCGTCTGGTTGCTGGCGGTCGGCTGGGGCGTGACCGTGTTCGTCGCGCGCCGGGCGCGGCCGGTGGCGCTGCGCCGCGTCCGGGCGCTGGAACGGCTGCGCGCCCAGGCGATCGACCTGGTCGCCGGCCAGACCGACCTGGCGCTGGCCGGCCGGCTGCCGGCGCAGTGCGCGCAACTGGCGCGCCTCGACATGACCCTGGCGCGCCATGACGCCGCGCTGCACCGCCTGGAAACCGGCGCCGGCTGGGCGTATGCGGTCGGTGGCCATGTCACCGTCGCGGCCATCCTGCTGGCAGTGGGGGCGCTGGCGCAGCAAGTGGTAGTGCATCCGGTGCAGCAGCAGGTGCAACCAATACAGACACAGGTGCAGCAGCTGGGCGCACCCGCTGCAGCACTGGCGCTGCTGATCGCGCTGGCTGCGCTGGAACCGTTTGCCGCGCTGCGGCGTGGCGCGATCGAGGCCGGCCGCAGCTGGCTGGCCATGCGCCGCGTGGGACCACGCCTGCGCCAGCAGGATGACGCCGCCGTGCCAGCGCCGCCCGGCACCGGCATCGATACCGGCACCGGCACCTGCACGGCATTGCTGCTGTACGGCGCCACCGTGGTCCACCCCGGCCGCAGCGGCGCCGCCCTGCATGCCACCGACCTGCGCATTGCCGTTGGCGAGCGGGTTGCCGTGGTGGGCAGCAGCGGTGTGGGCAAGTCGACGTTGCTGGCGCTGGCCGCCGGCGAACTGGCCGCGCAAGCGGGCCAGGTCTGGGCGCGGCCCGCCACCTGGCTGACCCAGCGTACCGAGCTGTTTTGCGACAGCCTGCGCGACAACCTGCGCCTGGCCGATCCCGCCGCCACCGATGCGCAATTGTGGGCCGCGCTGCAAGCCGCCGGCCTGGAGCAGGACGTGCGTGGCTTCACACGGGGTCTCGACACCTTGCTGGGCGAGGGCGGTCTTGGCCTGTCGGGCGGCCAGGCGCGCCGGCTGGCGCTGGCGCGCCTGCTGCTGCGCCAGGCCGACTTCTGGCTGCTGGACGAACCAACCGAGGCACTGGACGGCGCTACTGCGGCCGACGTACTGGCGCGCCTGGCGCTGCACGCGCACGGCCGCACGCTGCTGGTGGCCACGCATCTGCGGCGCGAGGCCGCGCTGGCCGACCGCCTGCTGGTGATGAAGGACGGGCGCATCGATGCCGACCTGCAGCGTGGCACCCATGCATTCGATGCGGCGCTGGATACGCTGCGTCAACACTAAGAATAACCAACCACCGACGTATTTAAGAAGAAAGGATTCACCATGGATCTCGACGTTGTCGGGCTCTCCCGACTGCAGTTTGCCTTGACGGCGCTGTACCACTTTCTGTTTGTGCCCCTGACACTGGGGTTGTCGATGCTCATCGCCATCATGGAAACCGTGTATGTGATGACCGGGCGCCCCATCTGGCGCCAGATGACCAAGTTCTGGGGCGTGCTGTTCGGGATCAATTTTGCCATCGGCGTCTCGACGGGCCTCGTGATGGAATTCCAGTTCGGCATGAACTGGAGCTACTACAGCCATTACGTGGGCGACGTGTTCGGCGCGCCACTGGCGATCGAGGGCCTGATGGCGTTCTTCCTGGAGGCGACCTTCGTGGGCCTGTTCTTCTTCGGGTGGGATCGCCTGTCGAAGGTGCAGCACCTGGTGGTGACCTGGCTGGTGGCGCTCGGCACCAATTTCTCGGCGCTGTGGATTTTGATCGCCAATGGCTGGATGCAGAACCCGATCGGCGCCACGCTCAATCCGCAGACAATGCGCATGGAAGTGACGGACTTCGGTGCGGTGCTGGCCAATCCGGTGGCACAGGCCAAGTTCGTGCACACCGTGTCGGCTGGCTATGTGATCGCGGCGATGTTCGTGCTGGGCATCGCCGCCTGGTACCTGCTCAAGGGCCGCCATGTCGAACTGGCCAAGCGCTCGATGACGGTGGCTGCGTCGTTCGGCCTGGCCGCCTCGCTGTCGGTGGTGGTGCTGGGTGACGAAAGCGGTTACCTCGCAACCGAACACCAGCACATGAAGCTCGCAGCCATCGAAGGCATGTGGGAGACGCAGCCGGCGCCGGCCGCGTTTACCGCCTTCGGCTTTCCCGACCAGGGCGCGCGCGAGACGCACTATGCGATCCACATCCCGTGGGTGATGGGCCTGATCGGCACGCGTTCGCTGTCGAACGAGATCCCCGGCATCAATGATCTGGTCAAGCTGGCTGAAGTGCGCGTGCGCCAGGGCATCGTGGCCTATGGCGCGCTCGAAGAGATTCGCGCGCTCGGCGGCCGGGCACCGGTGTCGCCGGCCCTGCAGGCGCGCTTCGAAGAGCACAGCGCGGTGCTGGGCTACGCGCTGCTGCTCAAGCGTTACGTGGACGATCCGCGCCAGGCCAGCGACGCGCAGATCCGGCAAGCGGCCCTGGACACCGTGCCGCAGGTCGCACCGCTGTTCTGGTCGTTCCGCATCATGGTGGGCCTGGGCATGTTCTTCATTGTGCTCACGGCCGTGTTCTTCTGGCTGTCGGCGCGCCGCCGTCTGGATGCCTATCCGTGGCTGCTGAAGGTGGCCGTGTGGTCGATCCCGCTGCCCTGGATCGCTGCCGAAGCCGGCTGGATCGTCGCCGAACTGGGACGCCAGCCGTGGGCCATCGAAGGCGTGCTGCCCACCGCCGTCGCGGTGTCGAACCTTGGCATCCAGACCGTGCTGACGACCCTGATCGGTTTTGTCGTGCTGTATTCGATCTTGATTGTCGTGGAGATGAAACTGATGCTCAAGGCCATTCGCAAGGGGCCGGACGACGAACCTGCCCACGCGCCGGGCACCCACAGCCCACTGGTCGGCACCACGCCGGCAATGCGCACTGCGCCCATGATCACTGCGGAGTAACACACCATGATTCTTCATACGCTTCTCGACTACGACACGCTGCGCATCATCTGGTGGCTGCTGCTGGGCATCCTGCTGGTGGGCTTCGCCGTCACCGACGGGTTTGACCTGGGCACCGGCACCTTGCTGCCGTTTGTCGCCAACACCGACCTGGAACGCCGGGTCGTCATCAATGCCGTCGGCCCCGTGTGGGAAGGCAACCAGGTCTGGCTGGTGCTGGGCGGTGGCGCCATCTTTGCGGCCTGGCCGCAGCTGTATGCGGTCTCGTTCTCGGGCTTCTACCTGGCGATGGCGGCCGTGCTGCTGGCGCTGATCCTGCGGCCGGTCGCCTTTAAATACCGCAGCAAGCGTGACAGCATCGCCTGGCGCGCGACCTGGGACTGGGCCCTGTTCGTCGGCGGCTTCGTGCCGGCGCTGATCTTCGGCGTCGCGATGGGCAACGTGCTGCAGGGCGTGCCGTTCCGCCTCGCGCCCGATCAGCAGATCTTCTACGAGGGCGGTTTCTTTGCCCTGCTCAATCCGTTTGCCGTGCTGTGCGGCCTGGTGTCGGTGGCCATGCTCGTGATGCACGGCGCGGCCTGGCTGGTGCTCAAGACCGATGGCCTGGTGGCCAGCCGTGCACGTGCCTGGGGCATCCGCGCTGCCATCGCCACCGTGGTGCTGTACGCCGTGGCCGGCGTGCTGTTGTGGGGCTTTGTCGATGGTTACCGCATCACGAGCGCGGTGGTGACGGGCGGGGCGTCGAATCCACTGTTCAAGACCGTCGAGGCGGGCGTGGCGGGCAGCTGGTTTGCCAACTACGCCGCGCATCCATGGACGCAGCTCGCGCCAGCAGCCGGCATCGTCGGTGCGCTGCTGACCCTGATGGCGCTGGTGCGACGCCGGGAAGGTGTGGCCATGCTCACGTCGAGCCTGTCGATCGCCGGCATCGTGCTCAGCGTGGGGGCATCGATGTTCCCGTTTATCTTGCCATCGTCGATCCAGCCGCAAGCCAGCCTGACGGTATGGGATGCGTCGTCGAGCCACCTGACGCTGTTCATCATGCTCGTTGCAACCTGCATCTTTTTGCCCCTGATCCTGGTCTACACGAGCTGGGTCTACAAGGTCTTGTGGGGCAAGGTGGTGCCAGGCGATATCAGCGGCGGCAAGAGCCACGCGTATTAACTGAACGAATAACGCAACCAGAAAGGACTTCACCATGTGGTATTTCGCCTGGCTACTCGGCCTGCCGCTCGCGGCTGCCTTCGCCGTCCTCAATGCAATGTGGTACGAGCTGATGGACGACGCGCAGCGCGAGCAGGCCTGATGACGGGCCTGCCGGCGTGGCTGATTGACGCCGGCAGGCTTCCATGTCATCACCCTGTCAAAGTCATTCGACAGTATTCGAACCGTGGCCCGGCGGTGTAAGCGTCCGGGACCGTTGAATCGAACCTTGAATGACCGCATGCAAACCAATCTCGCCATCGTTGCACTCTCCGCGCTTGCCCAGGAATCCCGTTTCGCCGCGTTTCGGCTGCTGGTGCAGGCCGGCCCCCAGGGCCAGTCCGCAAGCCATATTGCAGCAACCCTCGACATGCCGGCATCGTCCCTGTCATTCCATCTGAAGGAACTCACGCACGCGGGCCTGGTCGCGCCGCGTCAGCAGGGCCGTTTCATCTTCTATCGCGCGCGCGTGGAGACCCTGCAGGGCCTGATGGAGTTCCTGTCCGCCACCTGCGGCAACGCAGGTGCGCAGTCGATGCAGGAGCGCCTGGCGACGGTATGATCGTCGATGCCGGAATTGCCGGTGCTGCCATCGACGAGGATCACCATGACGTCAACCACCACGCCGCAACGGGTGCAACTGAGCCGCAAGAAAGGCTGGCGCATGCCGCCCAACACGATCTCCGTGGCGCGGCCTGGCAAGTGGGGCAATCCGTTTTCGGTGCTGCCCGGGCTGGCGCCCGGCACACCCGCAGGGCGCTATATCGCGATGCCCACAGTCGAAGAAGCCGTGGCGGCGTATCGCCTGTGGCTGCAGATCGATCCTGCGGGGCAGCAGGTGGCGCAACAGGCACATGCGTCGCTGCGCGGCCATGACCTGGCATGCTGGTGCCGACCGGGCACGCCGTGTCATGCGCAGGTGCTGATCGATCTCGTCAATGCGTGATGGTTATTTGGCGGCGGTGACGTTGCCGATGCCCGAGACCGACTTGCTCACCGATGCCGGCTTGCCGTAATAGGTCAGGTTGCCCAGGCCCTGAACACTGGCGTTGAGCTTGTTGGTGGCATGCACGCTCACGTCGCCAATGCCGCGGAAGGTCACATCGGCATCCTGTGCGATCAGGGCCCTGGCGTCGACTTCGCCCACGCCCTCGGCATTCAGGCGCAACTGGCCGACCTTGCCGTTCATTTGCAGGCTGCCTGCGCCGCGGTAGTTCACGTCGAAGCGCTCGGTGCGCACGTTATTCAGGATCATCAGGCCGGCGCCTTCGCCACGAAAGCTCGTGAGTTCAGGCATGGTCACGACCACCCGTTCGCCATCGTCGATATGGATGTTCTTGCTGTTCCTGTCGGCGAACGACAGGCGCAGTTCGCCGTTGACGACGTCGGTCTTCACGCGGTCGATGAATTTCTGGTTGCCCTCGACCCGCACCGAGTACGCCTTGCCCACCTCGACCACCAGGCTCACCGGGCCCTGTGAATCGATGGTCTTGAACGGCGTCACGCTGCGCACCTGTTCGGCGGCCTGGATCGAGAGGGATGCGAGCGACAGAAGGGCGACGATGACGGCACGTTTCATGATGTTCTCCGGTGAGTTGATGACGCCCATTCTAGGCACGCCATCCCCCCGCAGCCCCGCCCTTGCGATGGATTGCAAGAAACGGGGGCTGAACTGCACAGGCGCCGGAATCAGTGTTTCGTGGCGAGAAACTGCCCCTTGCCGACCGCGACCAGGCTGGTGCTCCAGCCCGGCGCGCAGCGCAGCGCCTGCATGAACGGCGCCAGCTCCTGCGCGTGCGAGGTGGCGTTATCCACCACGACCAGCCCGCCCGGTCGCAGCACGCGCGCGATCTGCGGCAGCCAGGCGAGGTAGGCGGTGCGCTCCGAATCGAGAAAGACGAGGTCGAACGCCCCATCGGCAGCGTCGGCCAGCAGATCGCTTGCGTCGCCTTCGACCTGACGGAGCCGGTCCTGCAGCCCGACGCGCGCGAGGTTATGGCGCGCCATCGCGACCTTCGCCGGCGACAGCTCGACTGTCGTGACCAGACCATCGTGGGCCGCGGCGGCATCGGCCAGCCACAGTGTCGAGTACCCATTGGATGTGCCGATCTCGAGAATGCGGCGTGCGCCCATCGCCCGCACCATAACGGCCAGGAACTCGCCGGTATCGTGGGTGATGTTGAGCATGCGGCTGGCACGGTTCTCGGGGGCCGCATCGTGACTGGCGCCGAAGGTTTCCAGCTCTTTCAGCAGGGCTTTAAGTGAAGTGGTCAACGGTTGTCTCCATTTTGTCCGGGAATCGAGGCGCACGATTGCGACGTTGCTAATATTGCCGAAGCGATAAGCCTATAATCTTTTCGTCTCTTTAGAAGTCCACATCATGCACATCTCGACCATCACACTACCTGAAATGAAGCTCGCCGGGCTACCCGCAGTTGTGCCAGCTTCAGCGCCTGAAACGGAGTTGCCCGAGGTCTGGAAAGCATTCCTTGCCCGTGAAAGCGAGCTGGGCGAGCACAACGGCGTCCGCTATGGCGTCACGCTGCGGCAGGACAATGGCGAGCAGGTCGAATGTGTGGCGGTCGAGGTCGCTGACCTGGACCAGCTTCCGCCCGGCATGATCGGCATCCGCGTACCGGCGCGCCGCTACGCCCTGATGACGCACCGCGGCCCGATGGTGCACGCGCAAGCCTCGCGCGTGACCGGCACGGCCGCGATGGAGCAACTGGGCATGGAAGCCGATGAAGAGGGGATACGCCTGGAGCGGTACGACCGCCGCTATACGCCGACCGTCGACGATGGCGCGCGGCCCGACAATGCCTACGACATTCTGGTGCCGCTGTACGGCTGAGCTGACATGAAGGACACCGACAGGGACACGGCCCGCGTCGGGGCCGTGTCGTGGTGTCCATCTCTATAAATTGGTGCCGGTATATTTCCCGACCGCCGGCGCCGGTAGGGCAGCTCGCGCTGCCGCGTTCCCTTCCCAAGGAGCACTTGCATTGTGCTGCTTAAATGTGACAACCGTTTGACGATCCGGACGAATTCGTTTTCTCTTGCTTGTTTCCCTTTGTAAAGCTCACGGATAATGCCTGCTTTGCGGTCGCCATGACCGCCAGCGACAGGAGCAGCACGTGCACGAACAAGATTCCGGACCGGACGCGTCCACCCAGCCAGGCAATCCCGCGCGCAGGCGCATCTTCCAGGCCGCCGCAGCCGCCGGCGTGGTGGCTGGCGCCGGCACGCTGCCCGGTGTCGCCAGTGCAGCGCCCGCTGCTGCCCGGGCGCCGGCCAGCCCTTCGCTCGACGCCAAGCTGCGCGCCCGGGTCAAGAACGTGGTTGTGATCTACCTGGAAAACCGCAGCTTCAACAATCTGTTTGCCGATTTCCCCGGCCTGGCCGAGCCTCTGGCGAGCGTGCCTGCGGCGCGCCTGCAGCAGCGTGACCGCGATGGTTCGGTCCTGCCGACCCTGCCCAAAGTCTGGGGCGGCATGGTGCCGGGCCGCCAGAATGTCGGCGGCAAGGATTACCTGATCGACGAAAAGCAATTCACCACGCTGCCGAACGCACCGTTCAAGCTGACCGACAGCGACGGCAAGCCCTTGCCGGAAGCGATCGTCACGCGTGACCTGGTGCACCAGTTCTATCACAACCAGATGCAGATCAATGGCGGTCGCAACGACGGCTTTGCCGCCTGGTCGGATGCCGGCGGCATGGTGATGGGCTATTACGGCGAAACGTCGAAGAACCTCGGCCTGTGGCAGATCGCTCGCGAATTCACGCTGTGCGACAACTTCTTCATGGCCGCGTTTGGCGGCTCGTACCTGAACCACCAGTTCCTGATCAGCGGCCGGGTGCCGGAATACTTCGATGCCGCGCAAACCGCGGCCAAATCGAAGATCGCGGTGCTGGCCGATGGCCCGCAGGGCGTGCGCCTGGCGCTGGACCCCGATTCGCCGGCCTCGGCGCTGGAAGGCCCGCCCAAGGTCGTGCGCAACGGCGCAATGACGCCGGACGGGTATGCCGTCAACACGATGGCGCCGCCGTACCAGCCGAGCTGGGTGCGCCCGGCGGTCGATGGCGACCCGCTGCACGCCGATCCGCAGGACGCCAGCGTGCTGCCGCCGCAAACCTACGACACGATCGGTGACCTGCTGTCCCGGCGCGGCGTGAGCTGGGCCTGGTATGGCGGCGGGCAGCAAGCGGCGCTCGATGGCCGCGGCGCCGGCCAGAAGCCGAACTTCCAGTATCACCACCAGCCATTCAATTATTTCAGGCAGTTCGCCCCGGGAACCAAAGCGCGCGCCAACCATCTGCGCGACGGCGGCCTGGGCGACAGCCCGATCTCCAACCGCTTCATTGCCGACGTCATTGCGGGCAAGCTGCCGGCGGTCGCGTTCTACAAGCCGCAAGGCAATTTGAACCTGCATGCCGGGTACTCCGACATCGAGTCGGGGGACGCCCATGTCGCCAACGTCATCGAGCACCTGAAAAAGTCACCGCAGTGGAAAGACATGGTGGTCGTGATTACGTTCGACGAGAACGGTGGCTGGTGGGACCACGTGGCGCCGCCCAAGGGCGACCGCTGGGGACCGGGCTCGCGCATCCCGGCGATCGTGGTGTCGCCGCATGCCAAGCGCGGCGCGGTCGACCACAATTTCTATGACACGACCTCGGTGCTGCGCTTCATCACGCGCCTGCACGGGTTGCCGCTGCTGGAAGGCCTGGCCGTGCGCAACGCCGCGTTCGAAGGGCGCGGCGCCCGTCCGCCGGGCGATCTGACGGCAACGTTGCAGTTTCGTTGATACAAAGCCAGCCATCGAGGCTGGATTTTTTGATTGAAAGTTTCCTATTGGCTATCGAGCGCTGGTAACAATTACACGGGTATACAGTCTGCGCACTCGATGTTGATTCGTTGATAACCACTGTCACGGCGGGTTCAACAAGCAGTATTGAATCGACTGAACATACACGATGTCAAAAACCAGGAGATACACCATGCAGAAAACCCAATTCATCAAGCGCCTGTTGGCCGTGTCGGTCGCCGCAGCCATGTTCGGTTCGGTTGGCGCCCAGGCGCAAACCGCCTCCACCCAGATGGGCGCCAGCGCGACGGCCGCCACCGCCAGTGGCACGGCCAAGCTGACGGCTGCCGATCGCAAGGCGATCATGGACATGGCGATGTCGAACATGGCCGAGGTCGAAATGGGCAAAATGGCCCAAACCAAGAGCCAGAATGCCGATGTGAAAGCCTTCGGCCAGAAAATGGTCGATGACCATGGCAAGGCGCTGGCCGAAGTGCAGACGCTGGCGCAATCGAAGGGCGTGACCCTGCCGACCGAGCTCGACGCCAAGCACAAGGCACTGGCGGCCAAGCTGGACAAGGCCAACGGCACTGCGTTCGACAAGGCCTATACGAAGCAGGGCGGCGTAGCAGCCCACAAGGAAACGCTGGCCAAGCTGCAAAAAGCGTCGAAGGCGGCCAAGGACGCGGACGTCAAGGGTCAGGTCGACAAGACCATCCCGGTCGTGCAGGAGCACCTGAAGCACGCCGAGCAAGTCGCTGGCAGCAAGATGGGCAGCACGGGCAGCTCGGGCGCCGCAGGTACGACCGGCGCCAGCCACTAAGGTTCGGTATTGACCGGGCCGGCATCAAGGGTGGATCGCACCCGTGGCGCCGGCTCGGTTTTCCATTTCCCCTCGATCCGCTCGATCACGATCTCAATGCCGACGATGGCGCCCAGCATCGCGTCGATGTAATCGGCCGGTGCATCGCGCACCGCCCATGGTTCAGCTTGCATGCGTTCCATGCGGCCGGTCAGGCGCGTCACCTGCGCCAGCAGCCAGGCCGGCTCGTCGATTGTGTGCAGCCGCCCGTGGACATGCACCACGTTGTAGGTCCAGGTGGGCACCACGCGCCCACCCGTCGTTTCTTTTTCCACGCGGTCCGGCGTCGCATAGCCCGATGGCCCGCGAAACACGACCAGCACCTGCTGCCCGTCGCGCTGCCAGACAGGATTACGGCGCGCGACATGCGTGCGCAACACCCCGTCGCTGGCGTACAGATCAAATGGCAGGTGATCGGCGTCCGGCACACCATCGCGGTGCGTCACCAGCATGCCCAGTGGATGGGCGGCGATCAGGTCGTGCAGGCTGGTGCTGTCAGGCTGGGCAAAACGGGCAGGGCAATACATGCAATATGTCTCCAGGGTGAGCCTGCATCCTGAACTGCAAATTGGCTTTTCAAAATAGCCAATTACGGTAAAGATGGGCGTACCAATTCAAGATTGCCCAGCATGCATGCCCACGACCTGATCGCCGCCACCCCGCTCGAACGGCGCAGCGAGATCCCCCTGTTTCGCCAGCTGTACGCCCGGCTCAAGGACGCCATCCTGCAAGGCGCGCTGGCCCCCGGCGCACGGCTGCCGGCCACGCGCACGCTGTGCGCCGTGCTGGGCGTGTCGCGCCAGACCGTGCTGGCGGCCTATGACCAGTTGACCGCCGAGGGGTATCTGCGTGGCGGCGTGGGGCAGGGCACGTTTGTCGATGACGCCTTGCCGCTGGCGCGCCGTCCGCGCCCGACGGCGGGCCTGCTGCGGGCGCTGCCGGCGCGCGGCTTCGCCATGACCACCGCCATGGGCCGGGCGCCGCCGGGCGATGGTCCGCCGCGTGCTTTCCGCCCCAGCATGCCGGGCCTGGACCTGTTTCCGTTCGACCTGTGGCGCAAGCTCGAAGCGCGCCAGCTGCGGCGCGCGCATCGTGCCAGTCCCTACCTCGGCTATGGCATGGCCAACGGCCATGCACCGCTGCGCGAACTGCTGTGCGCTTACCTGCGCGCCTCGCGCGGCGTGGTATGTGAGCCGGCGCAGATCGTTATCACGTCCGGTTCGCAGCAGGCGTTGTACCTGCTGTCGCAACTGCTGCTCGCGCCGGGCGACGGGGTCTGGCTCGAGTCGCCCGGCTACCAGGGCGCCAGCGCCCCGATGCAGGTGGCCGGGGCGCGCCTGTGCACGGTGCCGGTGACCGACGAAGGGATGGATGTGGCCTACGGCGCGCTGCATTATCCGGACGCGCGCATGGTGTTCGCCACCCCGTCGCACCAGCTGCCGCTGGGCGCGACGATGAGCCTTGCGCGCCGGCTCGAACTGCTGCGCTGGGCCACGGCCAACCGCGCCTGGGTGATCGAAGATGATTACGACAGCGAGTACCGCTACACCGGCCCGCCACTGGCGTCGCTGCAAAGCCTCGACCGCGCCGGCTGCGTCATTTACGTGGGCACGTTCTCGAAGGTGCTGTTCCCGGCGCTGCGACTTGGCTACGTGGTCGCGCCGCCGGCACTGGCCGAACCGCTGGCGCGCGCGAAAGCGCTGATCGACCGCCAGAGCGCGATCCTGCCGCAGGCGGTGCTGGCCGACTTCATCGGCGAAGGCCACTTCATGCGTCACATCCGACGCACGCGCGACGCGTATGCCGAGCGCCGCGCGGTGCTGCTGACGTCGCTGGACGACCGGCTTGGCGACCGCCTGCGCTGCGGCCCGGCCGATGCGGGGCTCGACCTGTGCACGCACTTCCGGCCTGACGGGCGTGGCCGCATTCCAGTCGAAGCCCGGGTGGCGCAGGCGGCTTTTGACGCCGGCATCGAACTGCGCCCGCTCGGGTATTTTGCGAACCCCGCCGCCACGCCCGACTGCGCGGTGGCGCCGGGGCTGCTGCTGGGCTTTTCGGCAGTGCCGCCACAGGATATCCGGCGCGGCGTGGCGGCGCTGGCGCAGGTGATCGAGGCGCACTGGCCGGCCGGCACGCGCCGGCGCAAGGTATGATGCCGTCAACGCCACCGAGACCCACACCATGACCGATCCAGAACGTCTTTCTCCCGACAGCATGAGCGCCTTGCAGGCCCGCTTCCAGGACCATTCGAGCAAGGCGCAGACCCATTACGCGGTCATGCACGAGGTACGCCAGGTGCTCGGCAGCATCGACGTCGCCGATGTCTGGATGACCACGCCCCAGGCCGCGCTTGGCGACAGCACGCCTGCGCAACTGGTCGCTGCCGGCCGCGTCGATGACGTGCTGGCCTGCCTGCGCCAGATGCCGCCGCGCGGCGCCAAGCGATGACCATCACCCGCTGCTCGTGGGCCAATATGGCCAACCCGCGCTACATTGCCTATCACGACCACGAGTGGGGCGTGCCATGTCACGATGAAACCACGCTGTTCGAGATGCTCAATCTCGAAGGTGCGCAGGCCGGCCTGTCGTGGGAAACCATCCTGAACAAGCGCGACACGTACCGCGCCGCCTTCGATGGCTGGGATGCGCACAAGATTGCGGCCTACGACGACGCCAAGAAGGCCGAGCTGCTGGCCAATCCCGGCATCGTGCGCAACCGCCTGAAGGTGGCGGCGGCGATCACCAATGCGCGGGCCTACCTGGCCATGCGCGAGCAGGGCCTGACGCTCGACGCCTACCTGTGGGGCTTCGTCGACGGCGCGCCGATCGTCAACGACTGGCCGGACGGCGCCCGCCCGGCACGCACCGACCTGTCCGACCGCCTGTCGAAAGACCTGGGCAAGCGCGGTTTCAAGTTTGTCGGTTCGACCATCGTGTATGCCTACATGCAGGGCATCGGCATGGTCGATGACCATGACCGCGACTGCATCTGTCGCACGCGGCGCTGACATGCCGATGCAGGACCACTGGCGTGGCCGCACGCGCTACACCGTCTTCGACAGCGACCATGGCGATGGCGCGCGCGTTGCCGCGCTGGTCGCGGCCTGGCGCGCCGACCCGCAGCGTCCGCAGCACCTGCACATCGTGGCGCTGGCGCCCGATCTGCAGCCGGGCTTTCACCGCATCCCGCAAGCCGACGCTGGCGTCACGCCGGGCGTCACCCTCGACCTGCTGGCCGCGCCGCTCGAGAGCGCGCTGGCCGAACTCAATGCGCACTTCGATTGCATCCGGCTGCACGCCCCCGCCGGCAGCGCCTTTGCGCGACCACTGGCGCGCCTGACGACACTTGGCGCGCGCCTGGTTGCATCGGGTCTGGATGACGCGCAGAGAACCGCTCTGGCAGCGCAAGGCTTCGTATTCGACAACGACGACATCGCGATCTTCGCCAGCCGCAAACCGCGCCTGCCCGTCACGCCGGAACCCGTCCGCCACGCGCTGGTGCTGGGGGCGGGCCTGGCCGGCTGCGCACTGGCCGCGCGCCTGTGCGCGCGCGGCTGGCAAGTCACGCTGATCGAGCGGCACCCCGAGGTGGCAATGGAAGCGTCGGGCAACCTGGCCGGCATCTTCATGCCGCTGCTGTCGCGCGACGACAATGTGCCGACGCGCCTGACGCGCGCCGCCTACCTGTACGCATTGCGCCTGTGGGACCAGCTGGGCGGCGTCGGCCAGGCGTTCGACGGCGCCCCTTGCGGCGTACTGCAACTGGCGCGCGATGCCGATCACGCGGCGGTCTCGCGCGCCATCGCAAACGATGGCAGCGTCCCGCCTGATTTCGCGCGCTGGCTCGAATCCCCGGAGGCCGAGGCCTTGCTTGGCCTGCCGGCGCCGGATGGCGGCTGGCTGTTCCCGCAAGGCGGCTGGGCGCGTCCGGGCAGCGTCTGCGAAGCGTTGCTGGCCTCGTGCGGCGCGCGCCTGACGCGGTGCTTCGGTGCCGGTGACGTGACGCTGGCGCGAGAAGGCGACAACTGGCTGGCACGCGCGCCCGATGGCGCCATGCTGGCCACCGCCCCGACGGCGGTCCTGGCCAGCGGTGCCGGCGCGCGTCGCATGGCGCACACCGCCGATCTGCCGCTGCAGGCCCTGCGCGGCCAGGTCACGCACCTGCCGCCGGGCGCAGCGCCGCAGTTGCCGCTGGTGCTGTGCCGCGAAGCCTACCTGACGCCGTCCGCGCAGGGCGTGCTGTGCGCCGGCGCGACCTATGACCTCGACGCCGATCCCGCGCTGCGCGCCAGCAGCCAGCTGGAAAACGTGGCGCGCCTGCGCGCGCTGGTGTCCAATCCACACGCAGCGGATGCTGCGCCACTGGCGGGGCGCGTGGGGTTCCGCTGCGTGGCGCCGGACCGCCTGCCGCTTGTCGGCCGCCTGCCCGACTTCGGCGCCGTCGGCAGCACCGAGCGCCTGCGCGACGTGCCGCGCCATCCGGGGCTGTACGGCCTCCTGGGCTATGCGTCACGTGGCCTGATCTGGGCGCCGCTGGCAGCCGAACTGCTGGCGGCCCAGTTGGAAGGCGAGCCGCTGCCGCTGGAAATGACACTGGTCGATGCGCTCGATCCGGCCCGCTTCGTGTTGCGTGCACGCCGCGGCGCCCGGCAGCCGGCCAGCAGCGCGGGCGACCTGTAGCTGTTGCGTTGCCGCAAATGTGCGCTCATCCCGGGCAATCGCGTCCAGACTGTGGCGGTCGAGCCGGTATAATTTACCGGTAGCAATTATCAACCGCCGAAGGAGGCTTGTTCGCGATGGAAGATGCACCACATTCGCCCGAGCTGTTCCTGTTTCTCGCGGTGACTGCGCACGACATGAAGAACTCGATCAGCGTGCTGTCCAGCACGCTCGAGCGGCTGCTCGACGGCGCCACGCCCGAGACCGAGAAGGCGTACGGCCAGATGGGGCAGATGCTGTACCAGACGCGCCGCCTGAACGACAACCTGATGCAACTGCTCGCGCTGTACAAGCAGGTCGGCAAGCCCGGCTACCCGTTCGATGTGCAGCCGCTCGAAGTCGGGCAGGTCGTCGAGCAGGTCGTGGCGCTCTCGCGCGTGCTGCTCGAGTCGCGCGGCATCCGGCTCGAACTCGATGTCGATCCCGAACTGCTTGTCCACGTCGACGAAGACCTGATCGTCGGCGTCGTTTCGCACGCGGTCAATAATGCGCTGCACTACACGCGCGACCGCATTCTGCTGGCCGCGCGCGAGGTCGACGGGCAGTTCGAGATCCGCGTCGAAGACAACGGCGCCGGTTTTCCGCCGGCCCTGCTGGCAGCCGGCACGCCCGAAAGCGGCGACATCGGTGTCAATTTTGCGACCAACAGCGCGGGTCTGGGCCTGTATTTTTCGAGCGAGGTGGCGCGCATGCACCAGCATCGCGGGCGCCACGGCGCGGTGCGGCTCGAGAACGGCGGCCAGCTGGGCGGCGGCTGCTTCATCCTGACACTGCCATGACCGCGCCCGCCGCCGCCATCGCAGCCCTCGTGCCCACGCCCACCCCTGCGGGGCCCACGCCCGCCTTGCCCAAGGTCCTCGAACAGATCGACTGGGCCAGCAAGCATTACCTGATCGTCGACGACTTTGCCGGCATCCGCCAGCTGCTGCGCGAAAGCCTGCGCAGCCTGGGCGCGCGTACGATCGACCAGGCCTCGAGCGGCGGCGAGGCCATGAGCCTCCTGACCAAGACACGTTACGACGTCGTGCTGTGCGATTACAACCTGGGAGAGGGCAAGAACGGCCAGCAGGTGCTGGAAGAAGCGCGCATCCGCCAGTTGCTGCTGCCATCGAGCGTGTTCGTGATGGTCTCGGCCGAAAAGAGCGTCGAATCGGTGATGGGCGCGGCCGAGCACCAGCCCGACGCCTACCTCGTCAAGCCGATCACCGAAGGCGTGCTGCTGTCGCGCCTGAACCGCGTGTGGCGCCGCAAGCAGATCTTTCGCCTGATCGACCAGGCCTTCATGGAAAAGGATTACCTGCGCGCCGCGGCCCTGTGCGACGAGCAGATCGCCGCCAACCGCACGCACGTGATCGAGCTACTGCGCATGAAGGCGCGCATGCTCGAGCGCAGCGGCCAGCCGGCGCTGGCGCGCGCCGTGTACGAGCAGGTGCTGGCACAGCGCGAATACCACTGGGCCCGCGCTGGCCTGGGCAAGATTCGCCTGGCCGACGGCGACTTCGAGCAGGCGCGCCAGATGTTCCAGACCGTGATCGCCGAGAACCGCCACTACATCGACGCCTACGACCAGCTGGCGCAGGCCTACCAGGGCCTGGGCCGGCACGACGAAGCCGCCGCGATTCTGGAGCGCGCGGCCAAGCTCTCGCCCAACTCGGTGCCGCGCCAGCGCAACCTGGGCCAGGCCGCGCTCAAGCTGGGCAATGTCGTGCTGGCCGAAAAGGCGTTTCGCAAGTGCCTGGTGATCGGCGAATACTCGATCCGCAAGACGCCCGATGCCTACCTTGGCCTGGCGCGCGTGTGCGGCCTGAAAAACAATACCAAGGATGCGCTGCAACTGCTGCAACTGGCCCAGCGCGACTTCGGTGGTGAATACGACGACATGGCGCTGCGCGCCAAGATCACCGAAGGCCTGATCCACCACGAGAGCGGCGACTACCGCAACGCGCGACGCGCCGGCGATGAGCTCGAGACGATGCTGGGCGAGGACCCGAAGCGGCCCGGCACGGCGATCTGCATCGAGATGGCGACCCTGCTGTTTGCGGTGGGCGTGAAGGACACGCCGGGCGAGGTGCTGGCCCACGTGGTGCGCAACAACCACGACAACAGCCTGCTGCAGGATGAAGTCCAGGCCATCTTCGACAAGGCGCGCCTGAGCGACGAGGGCGCCGCCATCATCCGCGCCGCGCGCAAGGAAGCGGTCGACCTGATGAACCAGGGCGTCGTGCTGTGGAAGAGCGGCAAGCTGCCCGACGCCGTCAAGTGGATGCGCATGGCGCGCGGACGGGTGCCGGACAATGTGCGGGTGCTGTTCAACGCCGTGCAGATTTCGATCTCGCACATGCAGCAGGAAGGCTATGACGAGGAACTCGACGTCGAGGCACGCATGGTGCTCGAACACGTCGACAAGCTGCAGCCGGGGCAGCAGCGCTTCGCGCAGCTGATGGAACAGTTGCGCGGGTTGCAGCCGAAAGCCGATCCGGCGCCGCCGCCTGCACCGGTGGATGCGCCCGAGCAGAAGGAAGAAGCGGCCGGGACGCCGGCCGAATCGACGCCGGCGCCGAAGCCCACGCACAGCAACCGCTTCGCTTAGCGCACCGGCCCGTGCTGGCGCAGCAATTCCGCGCACAGCACGTCGAGATCGCAGCCGCCATCGGCCTGCGTTGCCGCCCGCGCTGCATCGCCCAGCGCGCCCGCCAGCACGTGTTCGCCCAGCGCGCGGTAGCTCTCGAAACGCGCTTCATCGAACCAGCCGTCGGCCAGGCTGTCGTGCGGGTAGTCGGGATGCAGCTTGCGGTAATTGAGCAGGTCGGCGTTTTCGGTGCCGACGATGGCCGGTTTGACGTACAGGATGACGCCATCGCCGGCAGCGCCGTCGGCCTGGCCGTAGCGGATGCTGCCGGCGGCGCAGCTGGCGCTGCACATGCCGGTCTCCGGCGCGACCGCAAGGCGCGCCACATCCAGGTCAATCCGCACGTGCAGGTCGGTGGCGCAGCGCCGGATCGCGTTGCCCAGGTCTTCGAACGCATGTTCGCGGTCGCTGCCCACGTCCACCGCGATCACCAGGCGGCAGCGGCGCCGCACCAGTTCGTAGATGCCCAGGTTGTCGAAGTGGCCGCCATCGCTCAGGTGCACGTAGCCGGCGTCCGCATCGAGCTGGCCGAACAGCTCGGCCAACAGGCTGAACAAGCCAATGGGCGGCGAGGAACTGGTCCAGGTCGGGCGCGCGGGGTTCGGGCACCAGCGTCCCAGGCGCACATTGAACATCGTCATCAGGAAATTCAGCGGCGCCGACGAATGCGCGCCCATGTTCGGACTGGCCGCGGCGCCCGACAGCGCCACCGCCATCCCAAGCCGCACGCCGGCGTCATCGTCCAGGCCAACGCCCGCCTGCGCGGCATAGCCGGCGGTGGGGCGGTAGCAGCCGGCGCCGCCGGGACCGGGCTGTTCGTAGCCGCACCAGCGCGGCGTGAATGCAAATGCCGCAGTACGCCGCGTCTGCCATGCCAGTTCTTCGCCATCCACCAGGTTCAGCGCGGTGTTGACGATCGGGTACGGGCGCGCGTTTTTGAGATCGGCGAGCAGCATGTCGTCGCCCGGGTCGAAGCCGGTGAACGGGTGCGGCCGTCGCGCGCGGTTGGCGGCGCCGAACCAGGCGCGCACGACGCGGTTCCGGTACAGCATGTACAGCGAAAACTTGTTGATGTCGACGCGCCAGCCGAGCACCAGTGCGGCGCCCAGAAAACCCGCAAACGCCACCAGCAACGTACTGCCCCGGGTCGCCAGCGTGGCGTTCGCGTGCGCCTGCAACACGCACGCGAACGTGGCGCCCGGACAGTCCAGGTGCGGGCGCGCCACCGTCAGCTGCACCAGGCTGCCGAGCAGCGCGAAGATCCCGACCGTGAACAGATACGGTGCCAGGCGCGCCACCAGTTCGAGCTTCGGATCGCGCGCGACGCGGGCCCCCGTGGCGCCACCGCTGCCGGCCTTCAGGCCGAACGCCGTCGTGGCCAGCCAGCCAAGCAGCGTGGCCAGGTTCGACCACGGCGCATACGTGAGCCAGGCCCAGTGCAGCAGCGGCGCGAAGAAGAAGCACACACCGTGGACGGCCAGCCAGCCGAGCGCGAAGATCGCCGTCCAGGCGCCCTGGCGGCTCCACCACTCGCGGCTCGCGTCGCTGTACTGGCGGCCGATCAGGCCGATCATCAGGTTCATCGTGACGGCAAACAGCGCCATCATTGATGGCATGCCGAAGGTGGCCAGCGCGACCGCGTTGTTGAATAGCGGATGCGTGCCGGGCGCCGGCAGCAGCGCCAGCGCGCACAGCAGCAGCACGGTGCCCAGCGTGAGCGCGCCCATCGCGCAGGCAAAGTGCGACAGGCCTTCGCCCAGTTCTGCGCGCGTCAGGTCGCGCGGCGGCTGATCGGCGCGCAGGCGCGTGTACATGACCAGCCAGAGCGCAAACACCAGCAGCAGTGCCACGCCGCCGCACAGCCACCACGACAGCGGCGCGCCGCCGTCCGGCAGCCACGCCACCATCGCCGGTGCGAAGGTACGCGCGGCGTCGAGCATGACCAGCAGCACCGCCAGGGCGCCGGCGCTGCAGACGGTATAGCCGGCGCGCCGGTAGGGACTGGACCGGTCGTGCGCCAGATACCAGCCGCAGGCCCAGACAATGAAGTAGACCACGCCCGGCGCGAGCAGCCAGTACGGCCGCGCGGCCAGTTGCGGCGGCAGCAGCGTCGCGGGCGAAGCGCCGCCGTGGCGCCACAGCGCGAGGCTGCCGAGAAAGCCCGCCAGCAGCAGCGGCAGGTTGATGCACCACAGGACTGCGCCCTGCGACAGCGGAAAGCGGCGCCGGCCACGCGAGCTTTCCGGCTTGCTGGAGACCGACAGCGCGATGCAGAACACGGCGCACAGGAACAGCAGCACGGCCGCGATCCAGGCGGCGTCGCCCAGGTGGGTCCACGGCCCGCCCGGCGCCACGACCCGATGCACGCCCCAGACGGCACAGCGCGGCAGCAGCAGCAGCGCGCACAGCCAGGCCACCAGCATGGTCAGGTTCAGGCCCGTGTTGCGCAGATAGATGCCGAGCAGGGTCCAGGTATCGGCGCTGAACATGCCGCCCTGCGGCGACAGGTAGTTGCTGTACTGGCGCAGGAAGCGCAGTTCGGGCGCTTCGCCGCTGCCGGCCGGCGGCGCCAGCAGGGCTTCGACCTGGTGGATGTCGTTGCCATGCGCGTGCAGGCAGCGTGCCAGCCAGCCGCCGACAAAACCGCCGCCCGACACGGTGGACAGGTAATCGATCCGGCCCAGCAAGCGGTGGCGTGCCAGCGCCTGCAGGGCGCCCAGGCCGAACGTGGCGCTGCGCACGCCGCCGCCGGACAGGGCCAGGCCGGTGAGCATGCCGTCGTGGGCGCGTGCAGACAAGCGTGCGTGGTCGGGCGGCACGCCGGCATCCAGTGGTTCGCTGCTGGCGGGCCGCAGCAGATCGAGTTCGTCGCGCAGCACTTCGCCAAACAGCAGGCCGGCGCCGAGGTCCAGGCAGCGCAGCGTGTCGGCATCGATGGTGCTTGCCGGCGCCAGGCCGTGACGGCGACGCAGCCGCACGAACGCGTCGTGCAGTTGGCTGATCGTGGTGGCGTGCGGTGGGGGATGGCAGCCGGCGGCGGCCAGCTTGCGGCGCAGGTCGTCGACCTGCGATGGTGTCAGGTGGGACAGGTCACTGGGCAGCATGGCGCGCTCCGGCTGGACGACAGGCGCGGCCGCGAAAGGCGGGCCGCCCGATCAGTTCAGCACGGTTTATGCGCGTGCGCTACCAGCCCCGTCAATGGGGCGCTACCGGCGTCAGGGCTTGTCGGCCTTGCCGCGGTTGGTGCGCCGGGCGCGCGCTGCCGGTTCCGCCGATGGTGCATCGGGCGGGGCGGCTGCAGGGTCGGCCGCGTCGGCGCCTTCAGCGCCCTCGGGCGGGATGGTGCTGGCCACGGCATGGCGGAACTGGTCTTGCAACAAGTTCCACCAAGCCATGGCGGCTGGCATGGCAGCGCCTGCGGCATCCGGTGCAGCCTGCGCCGGGTCGGGCGGCGGCGGCGGTGCCGCTGGCGCTGGTGGCGTTTGCGGCGTTTGCGCCGCAGCAGCCGGCGTGGCCGCCTGCGCCATCTGCGCGAAGAATTGCGCGAACGGCGCGACTGACGATTCGCCGACCTTCGTCTGGCCCATGGCCTGGGCCATGCTGTCGCCCATCGCCTTGAGCGTGGCCAGTGTGCCGCGCTGGATTTCCAGGGCCTGGATCGTACCGTGCAGCATGTTCTGGTTGAGCGTGAGCCAGGCCTCGACCGCCTTCAGGTCGGCAATCTTCTTGTCCAGGTCTTCCACCGACATGCCGGCGCCGGGCATGGCGGGCATGCCGGCCATGCCCGGAACGGTGCCGGGAATCTGCATGCCGCCCCACAGGTTCTTGACGAAGTCGAGGGTGTCGGTCATTCCGGGCATCGGCGGCTTGAGCATGTGGCGTCTCCTTGGTTGGTGCAGCTAGCGTAGCAGATAACGCCGGGGCAAACCACGCCCCGCACATCACGGCAGCTTACTGCGCCGTCGCGCCGGACTGCTTGACGATCTTGCCCCACTTGACCGTCTCGCTGCCGATGAAGGCGGCGAACTGCGCCGGTGTCTCGCCGGCTGGTTCGGCGCCTTGTTCCAGCAGCTTTTTCTTGACGTCCGGATCGGCCAGCGCCTTGAGGATCACCGCGTTCAGTCTGGCCACGACGGGTGCCGGCGTCTTGGCCGGCGCCAGCAGGCCGAACCACGACGTGGCTTCGTAGCCGGGCACGCCCGCTTCGGCGATCGTCGGCACGTCGGGCAGCGCCGGCGAGCGCTGCGCCGTGGTGACGGCCAGGGGGCGCAGCTTGCCGGCTTTGACGTGGCCGATGGCCGACGGCATATTGTCGAACATGATCGCGATATGGTTGCCAAGCAGATCATTGACGGCCGGCGCGCTGCCCTTGTAGGCCACGTGCTGGATGTCGACCCCGGTCATCTGGTTGAACAGTTCGCCGGACAGGTGGATCGACGTGCCGCTGCCGGACGAGCCGAACGTGACCTTGCCGGGGTTGGCCTTGGCATACGCCATCAGCTCCTTGACGGTCTTGAACGGCTGCGCCGGATTGGCCACCAGCAGGTTCGGCACCAGCGCCACGCGCGTGAGCGGGGCGAAATCCTTGATCGGGTCGAATCCCAGTTTCGGATACAGGCTCTGGTTGATGGCATGGGTGCCGACCGTGCCCATGAGGATGGTGTAGCCGTCCGGCGCGGCGCGCGCCACGAGCTGGGTGCCGATATTGCCGCCTGCGCCCGCGCGGTTGTCGATGATGACCGGCTGGCCAAGGTCCTTGCTCATGTATTGCCCCAGCACGCGTGCCAGGATGTCGGTCGTGCCACCGGCCGAGAACGGGACGATGATCGTGATGGCCTTGGAAGGGAAGGCCTGGGCCTGCGCCGCCAGCGGCGTCAGGGCCAGCAGGCCGAGGGCCGACGCGGCGGCAAGGGTGAGGGTACGGCGGGTCGACAGGAAAGTACGTGACATGATGGGTCTCCAATAAGGACAACGGGTGCGGCGAAATGGACCGGGCACGCGCGCAGGCGGCAGCCAGGCCTTGTTGCTGATCGAATCAGACCGGGGCCACGCCCAGCGTGGTGCCGCCACACACATACAGCACCTGGCCGGTGACGAAACCGTTGTCGGGCGACAGGAAAAAGGCAGCGGCGCGCGCCACGTCGTCCGGCGTTCCGAGGCGGCCCACCACGATGCTGTCGATGATGCGCCGGGTCTGTGGCGCGCCGTCGGGATTGCTGTTGTGGAAGAGTTCAGTTGCGATCGGTCCCGGCGCCACGGCATTGACGGTGATGCCGTCGCCGCCCAGTTCCAGCGCGAGCGTGCGTGTCAGGCCGATCAGGCCGGCCTTGGTGGCGGCGTACACGATGCGCTCGGCCTTGCCCAGCGCCGCGCGCGAGGCGATGTTGACGATGCGGCCGTGTCCCGATGCGCGCAGCGCGGGCAGGAACGCCTGGATCAGCAGGATGGCGGCCTTCAGATGCAGGTCGACGACATGGTCGAGATCCTCCATCGTGGCCGTGTCGATGGTGCCGGGGCGGGTGGCGCCAGCATTGTTCACCAGCGCCGTCACGTTGTAGGCGGCGGCGATCTGCTGCGCGATGATGCGGGTCTCGTTCTGGCGTGTCAGGTCGGCCTGGAACGACACGAGCTGGTCGTGCCGCCAGTCGGGCTGGCGGTAGTCGAGATTGATGACCGTGCGGCCTTGCGCGATCAGCGTTTCGCAGATGGCCCGGCCAATGCCGGCGCTGCCGCCGGTGACCAGTGTCACGTCTTGTCGATGCATTTTGTCTCCTTGTATTTTTACAGGAAAGCGCTGGCGTCGGGCGCCGGCTGCTTGACGAACCAGGGTAGGGCGGGTCTTCTCCTTTGTAGTCAGACGCGTTCGATGATCAGCGCGATGCCTTGCCCCACGCCGATGCACATGGTGCACAGCGCGTAGCGCCCGCCGCTGCGCTCGAGCTGGAACAGGGCGGTGGTGGCCAGGCGCGCGCCGCTCATGCCCAGCGGATGGCCCAGCGCGATCGCGCCGCCCTGCGGGTTCACACGCGGATCGTCGTCGGCCAGCCCCAGTTCGCGCAGCACGGCCAGGCCCTGCGCGGCAAACGCTTCGTTCAGTTCGATCAGGTCCATCTGCGCCAGCGTCAGGCCCGTCTGGCGCAGCAGCTTGTGCACGGCTGGCACCGGGCCGATGCCCATGATGCTGGGCGCCACGCCGGCCGTGGCCATGCCCACGATGCGTGCGCGCGGCGTGAGTCCGTGGCGCGCTGCTGCCGCGCCGCTGGCCACGAGCAGCGCGCAGGCGCCGTCATTGATGCCCGACGCATTGCCCGCCGTGACCGTGCCGTCGGCGGCGACCACGGGCGCAAGCCGTGCCAGCGCCTCGAGCGTCGTCGCGCGCGGGTGTTCGTCGTGTGACAACACGAGCGCCGCACCTTTTTTTTGCGGGATTGTCACGGCCACGATTTCAGCGTCGAACAGGCCTGCCGCGCGGGCGGCGGCGGTCTTGGTCTGGCTGGCCAGCGCAAAGCGGTCCTGGTCGGCGCGGCTGATGCCGAAGTCGCGCGCGACGTTTTCTGCCGTCTCTGGCATCGTCGCCACGCCATACTGCGCCTGCAGCGCCGGATTGATGAAGCGCCAGCCCATCGTCGTGTCCTGCAACCCTGCCTGGCGCGAGAAGGCGCTGTCGGCCTTGCCCATGACGAACGGCGCGCGCGTCATCGATTCGACGCCGCCGGCGATGATCAGGGCCGCTTCACCGGTCCTGATCGCGCGCGCCGCGATGCCCAGCGCGTCGAGCCCCGAGCCGCACAGGCGGTTGACGGTGGTCGCGCTGACCTGCTCCGGCAGGCCGGCCAGCAAGGTGGCCATGCGCGCCACGTTGCGGTTGTCTTCGCCGGCCTGGTTGGCGCAGCCGAGAATCACGTCGTCGACCTGCGACCAGTCGACATCCGGGTACCGCGCCATCAGGGTGCGCAAGGGGATGGCGGCCAAGTCGTCGGCGCGCACGTCCTTCAGGGCACCGCCGTAGCGGCCGATGGGCGTGCGGACGGCATCGCAAATATACGCATCGTGCATGGTGGCTCCTGTTACGGTTGGTCGGTGCGCGCCTGCGTCGCATCCGTCAAGGTCAGCCCGGTCAGGCCTTCGAGTTCGGCGAACGACAGGCCGTCGACGATCTCGCGCACCGCCAGGCCGGCGGGCGTCACGTCGAGCACGGCCAGGTCGGTGTAGATGCGGCTCACGCACGCGAGGCTGGTGAGCGGATAGGTACAGCGCTCGACGATCTTGCTGGCACCGTCACGTGTCTGGTGTTCCATCATGACGAACACGCGCTTGGCGCCGATGGCCAGGTCCATCGCGCCGCCGACGGCCGGAATCGCGTCCGGGCCGCCGGTATGCCAGTTGGCCAGGTCGCCCCGCACGGACACCTGGAATGCGCCGAGTACGCAGATGTCCAGGTGCCCGCCGCGCATCATCGCGAACGAATCGGCGTGGTGGAAGTAGCTGCCGCCGGCCAGCAGCGTCACCGGCTGCTTGCCGGCATTGATCAGGTCTTCGTCTTCGTCGCCGGGGGCAGGGGGCGGGCCCATGCCGAGCAGGCCGTTTTCACTGTGCAGGAATATCTCGCGGTCCGGGGGCAGGTGCGCGCCGACCATCGTCGGCAGGCCGATCCCCAGGTTCACGTAAGCGCCTTCGGGAATGTCGCGCGCGACGCGCGCGGCGATCTGGTCACGGGTCAAGCGTTGCATGCGGGTTCTCCCAGTACGACACGCTGAACAAAAATGCCCGGCGTGACGATGGCTTCCGGATCGAGCTCGCCCAGGTCGACCACGCGGGTGACCTGGGCGATGGTGCAGCGCGCCGCCATCGCCATGATCGGACCGAAGTTGCGCGCGGTCTTGCGGTACACCAGGTTGCCCCAGCGGTCGCCGTGGAAGGCCTTGATCAGCGCGAAGTCGGCGTGGATCGGCGACTCGAGCACATAGTGGCGGCCGTCGATGAGGCGCGTTTCCTTGCCGGCCGCCAGATCGGTGCCGTAGCCGGTGGGCGAAAAGAAGCCGCCAATGCCGGCGCCGGCGGCGCGGATGCGCTCGGCCAGGTTGCCCTGCGGCGTCAGTTCGAGTTCGATCTCGCCGGCCCGGTACAGCGCGTCGAACACGTGCGAATCTGCCTGGCGCGGGAACGAGCAGATGATCTTGCGCACGCGGCGCGCCTTGAGCAGCGCTGCCAGGCCGGTGTCGCCGTTGCCGGCATTGTTGTTGACGATGACGAGGTCGCGCGCTCCCTGGGCGATCAGCACGTCGATCAGCGCGGCAGGCATGCCGGCGGTGCCGAACCCCCCGATCAGGATGGTCGCGCCATCGGGGATGTCGGCCACCGCTGCCTCCAGCGAAGGGGAAATCTTGTCGATCATGGTGCAGGTCCTTTCCAGCGCAAGACGCTCGTTGACACTGTTCGATAATCGCACTAATGTCTGATCACTGAACAGGTGAATCGAGTGTAGGAGCGTGCCGGCCCACGGCGCAAGACAGCTCGACGGAATGTGTTCGATTGCCGAACGGTTTATCACCTCATTGCCAAGGAGCACCATGAACACGCCACACGAGCCGGCTGAGCCAGCCACGGCGGACGTCG
This sequence comes from Telluria sp. ZT3P26, assembly GCF_059686035.1. NCBI lineage: Bacteria > Pseudomonadati > Pseudomonadota > Betaproteobacteria > Burkholderiales > Oxalobacteraceae > Telluria > Telluria sp. ZT3P26. Next base: position 166,462 of record NZ_JCASII010000006.1, read on the forward strand.
CTGCAAGCGACCCGAATTTCATGCTGTCGCTGGCGCGCGGCCTGGCGGTGCTGCAGGCATTCAGCGACCAGCGCCGCAGCCTGACGATTGCCCAGATCAGCCACCGTACAGCGATCCCGCGCGCCTCGGTGCGGCGCTGCCTGCACACGCTGATCGCGCTCGGTTACGCCAGTGCGGACGGCAACCAGTTCTCGCTCAAGCCGAAGGTGCTGTCGCTCGGTTACTCCTACTTGTCGTCGACGCCGCTCACGGTCTCGGCCCATCCCTACCTGAACCAGGTCAGCCGCAGCCTGAACGAATCCTGCTCGCTCGCCGTGCTGCAGGACGACGAAGTACTGTACGTGGGGCGTTCGGCGGCGTCGCGCATCATGTCGGTGTCGCTGACTACCGGCAGCCGCCTGCCGGCGTACTGCACGGCGCTGGGCCGGATGCTGCTGGCACACCTGCCGGCGCCCGATCTGGATGACTACCTGGCAAGGGTGCCGCTCAAGGCCATGACCGGGCGCACGGTGGTCAATCCCGAACGGCTCAGGACCATCCTGGCGGAGGTGCGCGAGGCCGGTTACGCGCTGGTGGAAGAAGAGCTGGAGGTCGGGCTGCGCTCGATCGCGGTGCCGGTGCGCGGCGCGTCGGGCAATGTGCTGGCGGCGCTGAATATCGGCGCGCACGCGGCGCGGGTATCACGGCGCAAGATGGAAGACGACTTCCTGCCGGTCCTGCGCGCGGGTGCGCAGGAGTTGTCGATCCTGCTGCCCTGATGCCGGCACGCGTGTCCATCCCGGCGCCCGCGCTACACTAGCGTCATGCCATCCGCACCGATTCTTCTTCCCCGTCGCCGCCGGCTGCTGCCAGTGGCGGTGGTCGTGCTGCTGCACTGGATCGTCCTGGCCGTGCTGCAGGGCGTCAGCCCGGTCCTGCCGCATCGGGCGGCATCCGGAGACGCGCCAGTCACGCTGGTGACCCAGCTGCTGCCGGTGGATGCGGCACCGATGCCTGCACCCGAACCGGTCCCGCTGCCCGAGGCCAGTCCGCCGCCATTGCCCCATGTGCCGCCGGTGCCGGTGGAAATCGCGGTACCCGACCGGCCAGGGGACATCACGCCGGTCATTGCCGCGGTGCCTGCCGCGGACGGTCCTGGCACCGCGCCGGCCGCGCCGGTGGCCGAGCCCACGCCCGTGGCGCCGGCCCCGCCGGCACCACCAGCACCCGGGCCGGCAGCGGCTGCACCGCCACCGCCACCGGCAGCACCGGAAGCCCGCCGCTACGTGGTCGACATGCCGCCGCCCGCAAAGATCACACTCGACGTTGCGCGCACCGACGCCGACGGCACCGAGTGGTCGGGCGAGGCACTGCTGGCCTGGCAACTGAACGCGGACAGCTACCGCATCCAGATCGAAGCGGGTATCCGCGTCGTGTTCGCGCGGGTCAATCTGGTGGTGTTGAAGAGCGAGGGCGCCGTGGCTGCGACGGGTTTCGCGCCCATCACGATGACCGAAAAGCGGCGCGGCCGCGCCATGACGGCCACCCATTTCAACTGGGGCAAGGGCGTGATCACGTTTTCGGCATCGGAAGCGACGCACCAATTGCCGGCCGGCGCCCAGGACAAGGCCAGCATCCCGCTGCAACTGGCGGCGATCGCGCGCGGCGATCCGAAGCAGCTCACCGGCGCCATCGATATTTTTGTTGGGGAAGACCGCGACGCGGTGATCTATCGCTTCACGGTGGTGGGGCAGGAAGCGATCGACACCAAACTCGGCACACTGCAAACCTGGCACCTGACGCGTCCGCCCCAACCGGGCTCGTACAAGTCGCGCCTGGACATCTGGCTGGCCCCGGCGCACGGCTGGTATCCGGTGCAGATTCGCAATAGCGAGGCAAACGGAGCAGTAACCACGCAAACAGTGAATAATATCGCCTTGGACCATTCAGGATCTTGATATGCCTATGAACAACATTCGACACATCGGTGCAGCCCTGGCGCTGACCTTCGCACTGGGTGGCGCGTCCGCCCAGCCCGCCCATCCGGCCGTCAAGCGCGCGTTCGAATTGCCGCCATCGGCTGATCTGGCCTACGACCTGGCCGCGCGCCAGAAAGGTCTGGCGCTGAAAGGCGACGCCACCGTCACCTGGCGCGCCAGCGACGGCAAATATGACGTGCGCTTCGAGTCGCGCGTGGCGATCCTGGGCACGCTGCTCGATAACCGCAGCCAGGGCGTCATCGATGCCTACGGCCTGGCGCCGACCGAGTTTTCCGAAAAGCGCATGCGCAAGGACCCGACTTCGATCACGTTCGATCGTGCTGCCAAAACGATGCGCTTCTCCGAAGGCGAGAAGACCTATCCGCTTAAGGGCGGAGAGCAGGACCGCGTCTCGGTCACGTGGCAACTGGCCGCCGTGGCGCGCGCCGCCGGCGACAAGTTCAAGCCCGGCTCGGAGTGGCCGTTCTTCGTGGCGGGGCGCAGCAGCGCCGAGACCTGGACCTTCAAGGTCGTGCGCAACGAAAAGGTCAAGACCGGCCTGGGCGAAGTCGATGCGATCCTCGTCACCCGCGCAGCCCTGAAAGGCAGCCGCGACCAGAGCGTGGACGTCTGGCTGGCGCCGGCGCACGAATACTATCCGGTCAAGATCCGCTTCACTGAAGGCGACAGGGAAACCATCGAGCAGACGCTCAAGAGCATCACCAGGTCGTAAGCGACAGCAGTGTTGCAGAGGCTGCCCCTGGGGGCAGCCATTCCGGAATTGCCCAGTCTTAACTGTTATACTGACGCCCCCGCGAAGCCGGCCGGGTCTGTTGTAACAAATGCACTGCAGACCCGCCTCGGCCGCGCACGAGACTGGTTATTAACACGATGATCGACCCCCAAGCCGGCGCGGCGCACGCTGCCGACGCCTCGACGACAGCGCAGGAACTTGATCCGCTGCAGGTGCACTTCCAGGATGGCATTGCACCCGACGAGATCGAGCAAGTCTTCCACCTCAAGCGTGCCCAGCCCATGCTGTCGGCCTTCACGGCCCTGTTCCACGGTTCGCAAGATGGCGTGCTGGTGCGTCTGCTCGTCCTGCGCGAACTGGCCGGCGACGCGTCCACGTCGGCGTTCTCGCGCGCCGACATCAACCAGAAGCTGGCCTATCTCGTTCCCGAAAGCCTGGAAACGGTGCTCAACCGCCTGCGCGGCCACGGCCTGCTGGCCTGGGATGCCCCGGCCGCCGTCTACCGGATCACGCCGCTGGCGCGCAACGTCTTGTCTGCGCTGGAAACCCTGCTGGCGCTGGGCAAGCCCGAAGGCGACGAAGCCGAGATGGGCTTCCTGCTGTCGCAGGTGGCCGGCGCCCAGGCCGTGGGCGGCGTCACGGTCGACCAGCTGAAACACCTGCTGGGCCGCCTGGTGGAACTGACCGAGGAGTTTCGCGATGCGATCGCGTCCGGCTCCGAGTTCCGCCTGCGCACCTCGCAGGCAAAGTGGCACATGGCCTGCGACTGGGTCGAGAAGGGCTCGGTCATCCTGCGCGCGATCACGTCCGACGAACGGGCCGACGCCGCCACGCACCGCGCCGCACAGGCAATCGGCCGCGCCCAGAGCGCACTGCTGAACATGCAGGGCATGTTCTCGCGCGCGCTGAACCAGATCGAACGCCAGCGCGTGCACCTGGGCCAGTCGGGCCTGTCGACCACCGACGTCAAGCGCTGGCTGCTGGCGCACGACGACCTGGCCAGCCTGGCCGCCGGCGCCATCGACCGCCCGGTCACGCCGCTGTTCGGCACCCCGGCCGAGATGATCGACGTGGCCGAAACCGAACTGCTGGCCGAGCGCATCATCTCGACCGGCCCGAAAGGCCTGCCGAGCGGCCAGGATGCGCCGCTGACAGTCAACGACAACCCGGCCATGCAGCTCGAGCTGAACGACTGGATCAACAAGCTGGCCGACTTCGCCAACCTGGGCAACTTCCCCGAATTTTCGAGTGTCGGCCCGCGCCGGGTGCAGCTGCATGAATCGCTGCTGCCGGCCACGTTCGCGCTGGCCTCGTACCGCGCCTCGCTGCTGCCGCTGCTGGGTGACGCGTCCGAAGCGAGCCTGCAGGGCGCGACCGCCGAACTGGCGCGCCTGCCGCTGACGTTCGTCTCGCTCGACGAGATGGTCCAGCTGAACGACCCGGAAGTGGCGGCCATGTCGGTCGCGACCCTTTCACTGAATGCCGATTCCACTCCTGATGGACAGCCTGCCCCATGAATGACGATGCACAAATCCTGATCGCGCGCCTGCTGACGCACCAGACCCTGCGCCGCGACGACAAGATGGTCAAGCGCGCGCTGTCGGACGACCAGTTCCGCGCCGAAGTCGACAAGCGCCTGCTCGAATCGGGCCTGAAGCTGCTCGACAACGTGTATGCCGACCACGTCACCGTGGCCCTGCACCGCAACGTCGAGCCGAAGATCTTCGGGGCCAAGGACATCTGGCAGAACAACAATTTCGGCCTGACGCGCGATGGCGTGGCCTTGCTGGTCGTGCTGTGGGCGCAGATCATCCTGCCCAAGCGCGAGCGCCAGGAAACCCACACGACGATCGACGACGACCAGAACGACATGTTCGAGAAGGAGCTGTCGATCCCGCGCGCCGAAGACACGTCGATCGGCATTTCGTACACGGCGCTGCTGTCGGACTTCGGCGACAAGCTGGGCAAGAAGACGCGCATGGACATGAACCTGGGCGTGCTGTCGAAACTCGGCTTCATCGAGCGCCGCGGCGACGTGATCCTGGAAGGCCCGCTGCTCGACCTGATGATGGACACCGACGTGCTCAAGGAGCGCATCATCAACGGCGCACTGTCCGAAGTCTTCAAGCGCGCCCCGCTGGCGGTGGTGCCGCGCCGCGCTGCGGCCAATGATGCACCGGCTGATGCACCCGACGCCGATCCCGACGCCGATGTCACCGACACCCCGAATTGAGATAGCCGATGTTCCACATTAAATCACTTGAACTGGTCCACTGGGATTACTGGCAGCGGATCAAGAACATCCCGCTCGACGCCAAGATCATCACGATCGCCGGCCAGAACGGCTCGGGCAAGACCACGCTGCTCGACGCGATGCGCACGCTGTTCGGGCTCGATTGCTCGATGGGCCGCACCTACAAACACTATGCGCGCCACTCGGGCCAGCAAAGCGCCTGGCTGCGCGCCGTCGTCGACAACAAGCCGGTGGGCCGCCAGTTGTCGAACCGGCCGTTTCGTCATTCGGGCTTTTTCGCCGACGATGAAGTCACGCTGTTCTGCCAGGTGCAGAAAAACGGCGGCGACTGGAAGCGCCAGTACCTGATGCGTCCCGGGAACGTCGAGATCGAGGAAGTGACCGAAGCGACCGACTGGCTGGGTGTGGAAAACTACCGCAAGCGCCTGGCGTCGGCCGGCCTGTCGCCGGCGATGTCGAAAGTGCTGGCGCTGGAGCAGGGCGAAACCGACAAGCTGTGCGAATACGCGCCGCGCCAGTTGCTCGACCTGGTGTTCCAGGTCTTCGGCGACAAGGAAGTGCTGGACGCCTATGACGAAGCCAAGCGCCACCAGCGTGACACCGAGACCGAACTGAAACGCTTCGAGGCCGAACTGGAAGCCTCGCGAACGAACCTCGAAGGCCTGCGCCTGCGCGTGGCGAATCACCATCAGTGGTCCGATCTGCACAAGGAAAAGCGCGAGCTGCACGAAGAAGTGCTGCCGGCGCTGCAGTATCACGAAGCACGCGAAAAAGCGCTGCTGGTTTCGCGCACGCTGCGCGAAGCGAAAAAGCCCCTGGTGCAGGCCGACGGTCAACTGGCCGAGAAGCGCAGCCAGCTGGCTAGCCAGCAGCGCGCGCTGACCGAAGCGCAGAAGCAGGAAACGCAGCTCGAGCAGGAGGGCGGCGAACTGGCCAAACGCCTGACCGAAGTGAACACGCGCCTGAAACCGCTGGAAAGCCTGCTGGAACAGCGCGACCGCCTGCAAAAGCTGTCGGCGGACGCCGGCGCGGACATCGCCGAAGTGGGCAAGCAGCTGGGTGAAAAAGAAGCCGAGCTGGCGCGCCAGAAGAGCGCGCGCGAGGCCGTGTCGACGAAGATCGCGGGCGAGCTGGCGACGATCTCCCAGTTGCAGGGCAAGAGCGCGATGCCGGAACCGGAAGCGCAGCGCCTGATGCGCCGCGCACTGCGCGACGAGGGCATCGCGCACGCCATGCTGTCGGACATCGTCGAAGTGACCGATCCGAAATGGCAGGGCGCGGTCGAAGGTGTGCTCGGTGGTTACGCATCGGTCGTGCTGCTCGAAAAAGCATCGGATGCCGCCAACGCCTACCGCCTGGCCGAGAAGGAGCGCTATCGCCACTTCATCGTGCCCGACTGCGTGACGGCGCCGGTCGTCAAGGATGACAGCCTGCTGTCGGTGGTGAGTTTCTCGGGCAAGGCGCCGGGCTGGCTGATCGACCAGCTGGAACGTATCGTGCGCGTCGATTCGGTCGACGACGGTTTCAAGAGCCGCTCGGACGAGTGGATCACGCCAGACGCCTACCACCGCGAACGCCGCGGTGGTCGCTCGCTGTTCGTCGAAGCATCGCGTTATCGCTTTGGCGCAGCCGGCAAGACGCAGCGCCTGGAAGCGATCCAGAAATCGCTGCCGGCGCTGGAACAGAAGGAAGACGCGCTGACGCTGGCGATCTCGAAGCTGGCCGCCGAAGTGGGCGGCCTGAAGGCGCGCATCGCCGGCGTGGACGCGGCCAAGGAACTGTCGGCCCGCCAGGAAGAGTTCGAGGAAGCCGCGCGCGCACTGGCGCCGCTCAAAGCCGAACGGATGGAAGTGGGCGCGCGTCTGGGCGAGCTGCAAACGCTGAGCAAGAACGCGACCGTCGCGCGCACCCGCGCCGACACCGTGTGGCAGAACGCGCGCATGGCGCTGTCGGAAGCCGAGGCGGGCATGCGCCTGAACCATCGCCGCCAGATCGACCAGCGCACCGAGCATGCGAAAGCGCTGCTGGAACTGCGCCGCAGCTGGCGCGCGGTGCCGGGCACCTGGAAGAATCCGAACTGGCGCGGCGACCTGGTGGCCAAGCACCAGAATGCGCACCAGGTCAATCTGCGCCTGGGGTCCCTTGAAGGTTCGCTGGCGCGTGACGACTGGGAACTCGACCCGACGGTGGTCGACCAGTACGCACGCCTGCACGACCAGCTCGAAAGCCGCCAGACGGAGACCGAGGAGCGCCGCTACCAGAACAACCGCGCGATCGAAGCGACCGGCAATGCGCGCGGCGCCTACATCGAGCGCCTGCGCTACACGATCAAGACCTACACCAAGAACATCCGCGAACTGGGTGGCCTGGCCGGGATCGACGTGCAGGCCGACCCGGTGCGCCTCGAGAACGACGACGTGCAACTGTCGCAGGCGGGCCTGCACGTGCGCTTCAAGTTCGACGGCAAGGACCAGATCGGGATGAACGACGGCGAAGCGTCGGGCGGCCAGCAGGTCATGAAGTCGCTGGTGCTGCTGATTGGCCTGCTCAAGTCCGAAGAAGGCTCGGGCGGCTTCGTGTTCATCGATGAACCGTTTGCCCACCTGGATATCCGCAACATCCAGCTGGTCGGCGAGTTCCTGAAGAACACCGATGCCCAGTACCTGATGACGACCCCGCTGACGCACAACACGGACGTCTACGACCCGTCGGAACTGACGCTCATCACGAGCAAGAAGAAGAAGGACCAGCAGTGGGCGCAGCCGATCTTCGTGCTGCAGCGCCGGAAGGAAGACGCGAAAGCGGCTTGATGCAAAAAAGGGATCCGATGCGGATCCCTTTTTTTATGCCTGCAAGCTTTCGCGCTTGGCGCGTCGCCGCCAGCGCAGCAGCCCGGCCGAATAGCAGGCGAAGTAGCCACTGGTGAGACCCACGCACAGCATCGTCAGCGGGCTGTCGCTCAACTGGGGCGTGGGCAGACCCTTTCCCTGGTTGGCGTAGATCTCGACGCCGATGTACAGGATGCGCGCCACCAGGATCATCGCCATCACCAGGCCCAGGCGGGCGTTCGGCGTGAAGAAGTAACCCTCGGGCGTTGCCTCGAAGCGCGACAGCTTCAGGCCCCATACGCCGTAGCCGATGCCGCCGGCCGCGCCCACCAGCAGCGCCGCCAGGTTGTACGGGCTGGCAAACAGCTGCGCCGCCGGCACCAGGATCATCGCGCCGAACACCAGGATGCCCGTGTAATGGCGCTGGTAGATCGAGCGCTGGCGCAGCATCTGCTTCTTGATGCGCGCGTAGATGCGCCAGACCAGCAGCGGGGTCAGGACGAGCAGGGCCAGGGTGGTGATCGAAAGTTCCATGAGGACGGTCAGCAGGCGGTGTGCGGAAAGACCGCATTGTAGCCCACTGCCGGCGCGCGCCGCGCCGCAGGAGCGTATGCTAATGTGGTTCAACCAGCACCCACCGGGAGGACCAGATCATGCAAGCAGCCCGTACTGCGCCATCAGCGCCGCCGTTTTCCATCCATGCCCATCGCGCGCCCGACCCGGCGCCCGTCGACGATCCGATGCCCGACCCTTTTGACGAGCCGCATCCGCATCCGCACCACCAGCCGGGCCATCTGCCGCACGATGACGAGCCGGTGCCCGATCCGAACCCCAGCTGACGCAGGTTGGCGGCGGGTGCTACCATGGAGCATTGCCGCTTTACTGTTGGACGCAATGAAACACCGCCTTTTCCTGTTTGACCTCGACGATACCCTGCTCGATTTCCGGGCTTCCGAACAAGCTTCCTTCCAGCGCACGATGGCGCACTTCGATCTGCGTGATGGCCTCGACGTCCTGTTCGCGCAGTACCAGATGACCAATGTCGCGCTCTGGCGCCTCTTCGAACAGGGCGCCGTGTCGAAGGACTTCCTGCGCATCGAACGCTTTCGCAAGACCTTCGCCGACAACGGGATCGACCTCGATCCGCACGTCGCCAGTGATGTGTACAGCGAATCCCTTGCCGATACCGTCGTGCTGGTGGACGGCGCCGTAGAGCTGTGCGAAACGCTGGCCGCCATCGGCGAAGTGGGCATCATCACCAACGGCGCGCACGCGATCCAGCACCGGCGCATCGCCAGTTCGGGGCTGGCCCCGTCGCTGTCGTTCGTGGCGACGTCCGAAGCCTGCGGCTTCGCCAAGCCGGACAGCCGCTTCTTCGAGTACACCAGCAAGATGGCGCGCACCTTCGCCAAGCCCGATACAGTGATCGTGGGCGACCGCCTGGACGCCGATATCCTTGGCGCGAACCGCTTCGGCATCGACAGCGTCTGGTTCAACCCGGGCGGCCTGGCCAACGAATCGCACGCCATCCCGACCTGCGAAGTTGACAGCCTGCACGATATCGACGCCGCATTGCGCCGCCTGGCGCTCGCCTGAGCCGGCACCGGCCCGGCTGAAGGCCGCGCTGCATTCATGCGCTGGCGTCATATGCCCAATGCGTGAACGGGTCTTTATCCCGTCTGCGCCAGGTTTTATATTGCCTCCTTGTTCATCGATCAGCGCCGCCCGCGGCGCTGATCGCATTACCACAAGGATCCCCATGACCGTCAAAGCCTATGGCGCCTACGCGCCCGACCAAGCTCTCGAATCGATGGACATCACGCGCCGCGCGCCTGGCGCGCACGACGTGCAGATCGCGATCGACTTCTGCGGCGTCTGCCACTCCGACCTGCACACCGTGCGCGGCGAATGGGCCGGCTCGCAGTTTCCCTGCGTGCCGGGCCACGAGATCGTCGGCCGCGTGTCGGCCATCGGCGCCCACGTCACGCAGCACAAGGTCGGTGACCTGGTCGGTGTCGGCTGCATGGTCGATTCGTGCAAGGCGTGCGCCGATTGCGGCGAAGGCCTGGAAAACTATTGCGACAACATGGTCGGCACCTACAACGGCCCAACCCCGGACGCACCGGGCCACACGCTGGGCGGTTACTCCGAACAGATCGTCGTGCACGAGCGCTTCGTGCTGCGCGTGACCCACCCGCAAGAGCAGCTGGCCGCCGTGGCGCCGCTGCTGTGCGCCGGCATCACCGTCTGGTCGCCGCTGCGCCACTGGAACGCCGGTCCCGGCAAGAAGGTCGGCATCGTCGGCATCGGTGGCCTGGGCCACATGGGCATCAAGCTGGCCCACGCCATGGGCGCGCATGTCGTGGCGTTCACGACGTCGGCCTCCAAGCGCGACGACGCGCTGGCGCTGGGCGCCGATGAAGTCGTGATCTCGAAGGATGCCGACGCCATGGCGGCGCAGGCCAAGACCCTCGACCTGATCATCAACACGGTGGCCGCGCCGCACGACCTGGACGCGTTCCTGCAGATCCTCAAGCGCGACGGCACCATGGTGCTGGTCGGCGCGCCGGATTCGCCGCACCCGTCGCCGCAGGTGTTCAACCTGATCATGAAGCGCCGCGCGATCGCCGGCTCGATGATCGGCGGGATTCCTGAAACCCAGGAGATGCTCGACTTCTGCGCCGAACACGGCATCGTGTCGGACATCGAGATGATCCGCGCCGACGAGATCAACGGCGCCTACGAGCGCATGCTCAAGGGTGACGTCAAGTACCGCTTCGTGATCGACAGCGCCACGCTGGCCGCGTAAGCCGCCTTCGGCCCCGTCGCGGGCCGCATCGTCGCTCCTCCTGCGCCCTGGTGCAGGGGGAGCGTTTGTTTTCTACTCCTGCCTAACCAATGAATCCAACCATTTCCGTCGCTTGCGACAGCAAGCCGGCCGGGCCTGCGGCGTGGGGCGCCGTGCTGGCGATGTCGCTTGCCGCCTTTGCCCTGGTCGCGTCCGAATTCATGCCGGTCAGCCTGCTCACGCCACTGGCGGCCGACCTGCACATCACCGAAGGCCAGGCCGGGCAGTCGATCGCCATTTCCGGTGCGTTCGCACTGCTGACCAGTCTGTGCCTGACATCGTTCGTGGGGCGGCTCGACCGCAAGACGCTGCTGTTGGCGTTGACCGGCCTGATGATCGCGTCGGGAACCGTGGCCGCATTTGCGCCGAACTATCCGCTGTTCATGGTGGGCCGCGCGCTGATTGGTGTGGCCATCGGCGGCTTCTGGTCGATGTCGGCGGCCACGGCGATGCGCCTGGTGCCCACGGCCGACGTGCCGCGCGCCTTGGCCATCCTCAATGGCGGCAATGCGCTGGCCACGGTGATTGCGGCACCGGCGGGCAGTTACCTGGGCGGCGTGATCGGCTGGCGCGGCGCCTTCTTTTGCCTGGTGCCGGTGGCGACGCTGGCGCTGGCATGGCTCTGGTTCAGCCTTCCGGCGCTGCGCCCCGAACACCGGCAGGCACCAGCCAGCATGTTCGCATTGCTCAAGCGTCCCGCAGTCTGCCTGGGCATGGCGGCAGCAAGCCTGTTCTTCATGGGGCAGTTCGCGTTGTTTACCTATCTGCGGCCGTTCCTCGAAACCGTCACCCGCGTCGATGTGTCGACGCTGTCGCTGATGCTGCTGGTGCTGGGTGTGGCCGGGTTCATCGGCACGACGCTGATCGGGTCCGTGCTCAAGGCACGCATGTACCCCGTCCTGATCGCGATCCCGCTCATCATGGCGGCGATCGCGGTGGGGCTGCTCATCGTCGGCCAGTCGGTGGCGGCAACGATGCTGCTGCTGGCCATCTGGGGGCTGGTCGCGACGGCGGCCCCGGTGGGCTGGTGGACCTGGCTGGCGCGCACGCTACCGCGCGACGCCGAAGCCGGCGGCGGCCTGATGGTGGCGGTGGTGCAGCTGGCGATCATGCTCGGCGCCACCGGCGGTGGCCTGCTGTTCGACGCCAGTGGCCATGGCGCCACCTTCGGGTTCAGCGCCGCCGTGCTGGTGGCGGCCAGCGTGCTGGCGCTGCTGGCGGCGCGCGCCGGCCGCGTCGATCAACCTGGGTAGCGCAACGCGTCGATCACGAGCCCCAGTGCGCGCGACGAATGGCGCCGGCTCGGGTAATAGGCGTGCAGGCCGGGAAAGCTGGGACACCAGTCTTCCATCACGCTGACCAGGCGCCCGGCCTGCACATGCGGCGCGACCAGGCTCTCGGGCAGGAAGGTCACGCCCACGCCATCGAGCGCCGCAGCGAGCATGTGATGGACGTTGGTAAACACCGCCTGGCCACGCACGCGCGCTTCGATCGGCTGGCCGTCATGCAGCAATTCCCACGCATACAGCCCGCCGCTGCTGGCCAGCCGCAGGTTGATGCAGTTGTGCTGCATGAGTTCGTGCAGCGATGCCGGTGCCGGCCGGCGTGCGAAGTAGGCGGGCGCGCCGACGATCCGCATCGGCACGTCGGCCGTCAGGCGCACTGCGATCATGTCCTTCTCTACCTGGTCGCCATGGCGCACACCGATATCGAAGCGCTCGGCCGCGATGTCCACCAGGCGGTAGTCGGAGCTGATTTCGATCTGCAGTTCGGGGTATTGCGGCAGTAGCGGCGCAATGCGCGGCCAGAGCACCGTGTCGATCACGTGGTCAATGGCCGTGATGCGCACGGTGCCGGACGGCTTGTCGCCCAGATCGCTGATGGCCGTGATTTCGGCATCGATTTCTTCCAGTCGCGGCCCCACGTTCTGCAGCAGGCGCTCGCCCGCTTCGGTGGGCGAGACGCTGCGCGTCGTGCGCGTGAGCAGGCGCACACCCAGGCGCTCTTCCAGCCCCCGCACGATGTGGCTGAGCGCCGACTGACTCATGCCCAGCCTGGCGGCGGCGCGCGTGAAGCTGCGCTCGCGCGCAACGGCGATGAAGACGAGGATGTCGTTGATGTTGTCGCGGGCCATGCGGGTGTTACCTAACCGGCCTCGCCACCGCTGCGGGTGCTGCGCAGCCAGTCGCTGCCCTTGCCAGCCAGCGCCGTATCGATGACGCCCTGCGGCAGGCTGTAGACGGTGGCCCAGGTGGCGCGCCCATCGATATCGTTGGACGGGAAGCTGGTGGTCTCGATCGGCCAGTGGTATTTGCGTTTCAGCGCGCGCACGATCGCGGCGAGCGTCACGCGCCCGCGCAGCGGTTCGCTGCCCGCCTGGTCGGCGTTCGACAACAGCACGGCGAGTACTGCGCCGCGTGCGGTGCGTGGGCCGGGGAAGATGGGATGTTTGCTTGCCATGGCCAGATTCTACCCGGCCAGCGCAAAGTTCGCGCCGCACCGCAGGCGGTTCGCGCCACCCCGGCGCCGCTTCGTCGCACGGGATGCCGCGGCGTCCGGCGTGTCCGCACAATGTACGCACCTTCTACCTGCCACGGAGCCTGCCATGCTGATCCAGATCCTGACCCACACGCCCCTGTATGTCTGGGCCATCCTCGCGTTCCTGCTCTGGCGCGGCGTCGCCGAGATGCGCGATCGCGAACTGACGCTGCGCCGGATGCTGATCCTGCCGCTGGTGATGCTGGGATTGTCGCTGAACGATATGGCGCTCAAGTTCGACATGGGAATGGTGCTGGTGACCGCCTGGGTCACCGGCTGCGCGGCGGCGGCGCTGCTGGCCTGGCGGTTCGGCCGCACCCGCATCGCAGCCGGTACGGCGCCCGACCGGGTGCTGGTGCGCGGCAGTGTGATGCCTTTGATGCTGATGCTGGCCATCTTTCTGACCAAGTACATCACGTCGGTCGTGCTGGTGATCCAGCCGCAGCTGGCGCACCAGCTGGCGGTGGCCGCAACGATCTGCCTGGTGTTCGGCGTGTTCAACGGGGTGCTGCTGGGCCGCCTGGCGCGCATGGCGGGCGCCGTGGGACAGCAGCGGGCAGGATTGCCCGCTGCTGTCTAGACCAGATCAGTCAAACGCCCATGAATAGAGAATATCGAGCGCGCTGTTGGTCCCGGTCTGGAACTGCAGCGAGATACGCGGCGTGAGCTTGTAGCGCAGGCGCACCAGGCTCGATGCGGTGCTGGTGCCTTGCTCGAAGCTCAGGTAAGCGCGCTGCGAAATGCGCTTGCCGACCGTGACCACGGTGCTTTCCAGTCCCGAACCGCTGCCGCCGCCGGCGCCCTGTTTCAGGCCCAGTTCATCCACGCCGAGCGAGTTGGCGATCTTCGACTGGATGCCGCCGGTGCCGCCGCTGCCGCCCAGCAGGGCGCTGGCAGCTGCCGTCAGCACGCCTTTCTGGTCGCCGCTGGCCGCTTCCATGCCCTGGCCCAGCACGAGCCATGACAGCTTGTCGCTGTCGGACACGTTCGGCGTCGACACCAGGCGCGCCGTCGGCGATTGCGCCGTGCCACGGACCTGCACCCCGGCTTCGACGTTGGTCTCGGACAGCTGCTCGCCCTCGGGGCGCTTGCGCACCGCGAGGATGTCGAGCGACGGGTTGTCGTACGGGCCGCTGAAGGTCATCACGGCGCGTTCGATCGACAGGTTCTGGCCGTACGCAGCGTAGGTGCCGTTCAGCGCGCGGATGGTGCCATTGATGCGCGGCTGGCCGCTGCCCGTCATGCGCACGCGGGCGGTGCCGGCCAGGTAGGCGTCGATGCCCATTGCGCGGATGTGGAAGTCGTCACCCAGGTCGGCTGCCAGGTCCACCGTCAGCGGCACTTCCTTTTCGCTGGTTTTTGGCGTTGGCTTGGTCGTGGCGCGGCCCAGCACGATGACGTCGTCCGAGATCGTCGGCGTGCCTTGCGGCGCGAATTCGATCAGGGCGCGGTCGGCGCGGAATTTGCCTTCCAGTGCGAAGCGGCTCGCGTCACGCACGAGCGATGCCTGGCCGCTCAGGATCACGGTACGATCCGGGCGCGACAGGGCTTCGAGCCGGTCCATGTTCAGGCGAATGTCCATCGTCGGCGCGCCATCGGCAAAGCGCACGTAGCCGCTGGCGGCAGCGCCGCCCTGGCGGCCCTGGAACGACAGCTTCTCGATGCGCAGCTGGTCGCCGCCAAGCAGCGCGCGCAGTTCGCCATTGCGCAGGTTCACGCCCTGTTCAGCCCAGCGCACGCCCAGCTTGTCGCCGTCGAGATTGCCGTTCAGGCTGGGTTTCCCGATCGTGCCGCCACCCGTCATCGCCACGCGCAGCGCGCCGTCGAGTTCCAGGCCCGGCTGGCCGGCCAGCGATGCGAGCCAGGCGATCGACGGGATGTTGGCGTTGGCCGTCATGCGCAGCGGGCTGTCGCTCTCGAGGCGGCCGTTGATCATCTGCGCATTGGCGTCGATCTTGGCCACGCCGGTGCGGGCGCCATCCAGATCCAGGTTCACGCGCAGGCTGCTGCCGACCACTTCGGCGCGCGCCTCCAGCTGGCGCAGGCCGAGTGCCACGGGCGTGTCGCCACCGACGATGGCGTCGCCCTTTTCGCGGAACACGCGCACATTGCCGGCCAGCGAAGGTGCGGCACCTTGTGCTTGCGGCGCGCGCATGTCGACCGACCAGGCCGCGCCCAGCGTCAGGTCGCCGCGCGCGTTGTCGGCCAGCGCTGGCGAGAACTGCGCCAGGTAGGTCAGCGGCACATTGTCGGCATGGCCGCGGCTGGCCCAGCGCGGGCCATCCTTGGTCAGCGCATCGACCGTGATGCTGCCGTTCGGCAGGGCGATCACGGCGCCATTGAAGGCGATGCGCTCGGGGCTGGCCAGGCCGGCGAAACCGCCGCCCGGTGCGCCGCTGACAGTCAATGGCACCGGCTTTTGCAGGTTCATCGCATAGCGGCCACGGTTTTGCAGTGCAGCCAGCGTGCCGCTCCAGGTATCTTTCGAGAAGGCGCCACGCAGTTCGGCATTGGCATCGAACGCGTCGCCCAGTGCCGACAGGCGCAGCGTGTGCGCGCCGCGCGTGCCGTCGGTTTTCAGGCGTACGGATGCCACGCGGGTGTCGCCATTGACGTAGTCGAGTACCTCGACATCGGTCACCAGCGGGTCGCTTGCGCCGCGGCCGGAGCCCAGGTTGGCGCTGGCTTTGAGCGAGCGCACCGTGTGCGTGCCCATCGCGCGCAGGTTCTGGCCCGCGATGGTCGCGGTGAGCGATGGCGTGTCGGCGGTGCCGGACAGGACGCCCGAGCCGCGCAGCACGCCGCCGTATTCGGGACCGAACGCGGCCAGTTGCGGCGCATCGATGCGCCAGTTGAGCGCATCGCGCGCGGCGCCGAAGCTGCCGGTGGCGGCGATGACGTTCGGACCCACGTGCAGGTCGACGTTGGCGTCGGACACATGGCGGCGGTCGGCCGCCAGGCGGGCATGGCCCCAGAACGGCGAATTGGCCAGCGTCGAATCGACCACCTTGAGGTCGAGCGCGCCGCGCCAGTCGGCGCCGGCGCGGCCGCTGCCGGTAAAGGTCGAGTTGATATTGCCGGCCAATGGCGAACCGAAGGCGGCCGGGTTGAAGCGTTCGGTCGCGCCGGTGGCTTTGACTTCGACCACGCGTGCAGCCTCAGGGCCGCCCAGCCAGGCTTCGCCCTGGGCGCGCACGACGCCGCTGTTGTTCTTGCGCTGGGCGTCGACCCAGCCGAGATTGCGCGCGTTGACGTCGAACGTCGTGCGCGGCGCCGCCATGGTGCCGGTGACGACGCCATTCGCCACCACCGCGCCATACAGGTCGGCGCGCACGGCGGCGAGCTGGCGGCCGTCCAGGCGCCATTGCAGGCGGTCGCCCGCGCCGCCAAACGCGCCTTTCAGGTCGACCGTGTTCTGGCCCAGCGCCAGGTTGGCGTCGATGCCGGCGATGCGCTTGGCGTCAGCCGTGAGTTTGCCCTTGCCGCTGAGCGGCTGGTTCATCAGGCGGCTCTGGCGCACGGCGAAGTCGGCGTCGACCTTCCATTCGGGCGTCAGGACGCCGGCTGCATTGACCGTGGCGTTGATGTCGGCTGCCGGCAGGTCGCCGAATTCGGACGGGTCGAAGCGGCTGGCATTGGCCGTCGCCTTGAACGCCTGGTCGCCTTCGAGGTTCATGGTGCCGCTGGCGGTGACGCTGCCACGCTTGGCGCGCAACGTCGCTTCACGCAGCGTGGCCACATTGTTTTCCAGCGTGGCCAGCGCCGTCAGGCGCAGGCCGGCATCGATCAGGTTCGCCTCCAACGTCTGGCGCGTCGCTTCGTTGGTGACCGCGATATCGCCCTTGATTGCCGTCGGCTTCATGGCCGAGTGGATTTCCCTGAGGTTGAAGCGGTCGGTGTGCAGCGCAAAGCGCGCGGTACCGATGCCTTCTTCATCCTTCGTGCGCTGCACGCCGCCGGTGCCGGTGAATTTGCCGGCCGCGCCGAAGTCGAGCAGCACGTTCGAGACGGCCAGTGCCGACAGGTTGCCGCCCAGTTGGCCGCGCGCAGCGCGCAGTGGCAGGCGTTGCTGGTCGATCGTGCCTTCCGGCCCGGTATTGGTGATGTCGACGCTGCCGCTGATATTGCGTTGTTCGTCCAGCTTGCCGGCCACGGCGAAGGTGAGATCGGCGGTCGGCAGGGCAGGGTTGAAGAAGCCCGGATCGACGTTGCGGCCATTGATGCGCAGCGCGCGCAGCGGGATCTCGGCGTAGGGCGCGAGCGTGAAATGGGCGTCGCCGATGGCGCGTCCGGCGCTGCCGGTGGCGTCGATCTGGGTGGCGTTCTGGATGTCGCCGCCGACCTTGATCTGCAGCTGCGCGGCGCGCGCGCCGGCGCTGGCCTGCGATTGCGTCAGGCTGCCCGCCGCGTCGATCTTGAAG
Source organism: Telluria sp. ZT3P26 (assembly GCF_059686035.1). Lineage (NCBI taxonomy): Bacteria > Pseudomonadati > Pseudomonadota > Betaproteobacteria > Burkholderiales > Oxalobacteraceae > Telluria > Telluria sp. ZT3P26. Next base: position 184,063 of record NZ_JCASII010000006.1, read on the forward strand.
GGACGGGCCGCGCCGACGGTGGCATTGGCGGCGACCTGGCCCCATGGCGTGGCCGCGGTCGCGTTCTGCACGACCCAGCTGCGCTTGTCGCCCTTGGCGCGCACGCGGATATTGTCGATGCGCGTTTCGGCGCCGCCGATGTTCACCATCGTCATATTGGCGAGGCGAGCATCGTCGACCTCGATGCGGAACGGTGGCGCCAGGCTGGTCGGGAGTACGGACGGCTCGTCGGTTTCCTTCAGCGTCTGCATGCGCACGCTGGCGGCCCACAGCTGGTCGATCAGGATGCCGCCCGACAGCACCTGGCCTGGTGACCAGTCGATGTCGATCTTGTTGGCGGTGATGACCTGTTCGTCGGTGCGCCAGATCAGGCGTTCGATGTGCATCTTGCCGTACAAGGTGCCACTCACGCCCGTGAGCGTGAGTTTGCCGCCGGTGGTGCTGGCAACGCGCTGGGCGATCATTTGCAGCGTGGTTTCGCGGCCCAGGTACCAGAGCGTGCCGCCGACGATGACGCCGGTGGCGACAAGGCCGATTGCGACGCGGCGTGGCCAGCGGCGTGGGTTGGTCTGGGGTTGATCAGGCGTCGGCGCCGGGTTGTTTTCAGGTGTTTCCATCAGAACGTGAATCCGAGTGAGAAGTGCAGGCGCGCCTTGCGCACCGCATGGCCGTAGGCCAGGTCGACATTGATCGGACCGACCGGGCTGCGCCAGCGCGCGCCCACGCCATAGCCCGACTTGGGATTGAGGTCGCCGAACTTGTCGGCGGCATTGCCGACGTCATAGAACACGGCCACGCCCCAGGGCGGCTTGAACCAGTACTGGTATTCGGCGCTGGCGGTGGCCAGGTAACGGCCGCCCACGGTCGCGCCGTTTTCCTGCACGCCCAGTTCCTGGTAACCGTAGCCGCGCACCGACTGGTCGCCGCCGGCGCGGAACAGGAAGGTGCTCGGCACGCCGAGCTTTTCTTTCGAAGCCACGGCGCCGGTTTCGCCGCGCAGGATCAGCGTGCCCGCCGGGCCCAGTGGCTTGTAGTAGATGCCGCGCAGGTACATGCGCAGGAATTTTTCGTCCGTCAGGATCGGCAGCACGGCGCCGCCGAGCTGCGCGTTGACCACATAGCCGTTGGTCGGCAGGATCAGGCTGTCGAGCTTGCGCTTCGTGATGCTGTAGGTCAGCGGCAGGCTCTTGGTGCGGGTCGGCTCCAGACCCTGCACTTCGCGCTCTTCGGTCAGCGCTTCGAGCGTCACGCTTTGTTCCAGCAGGGGCGAGCCCCAGGCGCGGCGCGCGGCGACGCTGGCGAGCGTGGTCAGCTCGCCGCGCAGGTCTTCCCGTTCGATGCCCGCGCTGATGCTGTCGTTATAGCCCTTGGCCGTGGTTGGCCAGAACAGTTCACCCTTGGCGGTCTGGCGCTTCTGTTCGTAGATCAGGTCAGTCTTCAAGCGCTTGCCGAACACGTTCAGGTCGTCGTAGCTCAGCTGTGCGCGGCCGCCCGTGTCGGTCGAAAAGCCCACACCGGCCTCGACGTTCTTCTGTTTGTTTTCGGTGACGTTGACCACCACCGGCAGCGTGGTCGGGCCGGTCGCCGGCTCGGGCGTGGCCGGATTGGCGTCGCTGTCGGCGTCTTCCTTGATGTCGGCGATTTCGGCATTGAGCACGGCGCGCATGTCGGCGCTCACTTCGACGCTGGCGAAGTAGCCGGTGTCCTGCACGCGCGATTGCAGCGCCTGCAGCGCGGCTTCGCTGTACTGGTCGCCCGGGTTGATCTTGTTGAGGTTGGTGATGACTTCGGCCGGGTAACGCTTCAGGCCGCGGATACGCAGGTTCCCGAAACGCATCTCGGGACCCGAATCGATCACCACGCGCAGCAGCGCGCGGCGCGAATCCGGATCGACGGTCGCGCTGGTTTCGACCAGGCGCGCGCGCGGGAAGCGGCTTTGCGCGATATCGCGCACCAGGCCTTTCTTGGCGCCTTCCCAGTCGGACTGGCGGAACTGGCTGCCCACCGGCAGCGTCCAGCGATTGCGCAGCGCGTTGGCGTCGAAGGGAGCGCCGCCTTCTTCAAAGGCGGCAAAGCCCTGCAACACCAGGTCGACGTCGCCGACCAGCACGGGCTGGCCCGGATCGACGATCACGCGCGCGACCGGGCGTGAACCGCTGGTATCGAGGCCGACCGAGACTTTCGGTGAGTAATAACCTTCGGTGGCGATCAGGCTGGTGGCTTGCGCCGGCGCTTCTTTGACCAGGCGCTGCAACTGGTCGATATCGACGCGCGAATTGCCGCGCCAGCGCATCAGGTCCAGGTTTTCTTCAAGCAACTCTTCCAGCGCGCGCGGCGCGTCGATCCGCACCGTGTAATCGACGCCGGTCGTACCTTGTGCATAGACGGTGGTGGCAACTACGAATGCGCCAACACCCAGCAGGGAGCGTTGCAGCAGCGGAGGAAGTGTGCGCTGGCGGGGACCCTTGCGCAGGTGGGGATTCGATCGTGACAACGTGACGCTCCATTGGGTGACTCGTTCGCATCTTAACTGATTGGCAAAGTCGATGGCGGACGTGAAATGTTGCGCGCGCGCGTCTGGACAAACCCCGCTTTATCGGCCACGGTGCCCGCAATCTGTGCCAGAATTGACGGTTGACCCCTGTTTTTTTACCTCCTTTTACCGCCATGACCATCCTATCCACCGACACCGCGCTCGTCCTGTTCAGCGGCGGCCAAGACTCCACCACTTGCCTGGCCTGGGCGCTGCAGCGCTATGCGCGGGTCGAGACGATCGGCTTCGATTATGGCCAGCGCCACGCGATCGAGCTGGCCGTGCGCCCCGGCGTGCTGGCCAGGCTGCGCGCGCTCAATCCCGACTGGGATGCGCGCCTGGGCGACGATCACATGATCGACCTGTCACTGATTTCCAAAATCTCCGACACCGCACTGACCAGCAATGTCGCGATCGAGATGCAGGAAAACGGTTTGCCGAATACGTTCGTGCCGGGCCGCAACCTGATGTTCATGACGGTGGCGGCCACGGTGGCCTACCGGCGCGGACTGAACGTGCTGGTGGGCGGGATGTGCGAGACGGATTTCTCGGGCTACCCGGATTGCCGCGACGACACGATGAAGGCGCTGCAGGTGGCGCTGAACCTGGGCATGGCCACACGGCTGAAGGTAGAGACGCCGCTGATGTGGATCGACAAGGCCCAGACCTGGGAACTGGCAGAGCAGGAGGGTGGCGAAGCGCTGGTCGATCTGATCCGCTTCGATACGCACACCTGCTACCTGGGTGAGCGGGGCGAGGCGCACGCCTGGGGGCACGGTTGTGGCACGTGTCCGGCGTGCGCGCTGCGTGCGCGGGGTTACGCGCAGTACGTGGCGCGCTGAGGCTTTACGCTGCCGCGGTCTTGTCCAGCGTGACCGGGCGCGGCCGGCGCATGGCGTACCACACGATCGCCACGACAATCAGCAGCGGCAGCAGCAGTGGCGACATCGCCAGCGCCAGCACGAGGGCGCCAATCGCCAGCGAGCCGATCAGGATCACACCGACGCCGGCAAACACCACCGCCAGCACCGCCACCGTGATCACCGAGATGAAGATGGCCAGCAGCATGCCGCCACCCGTGAACAGCGTGGCCAGCATGAAGCCGAGCGGGCCGTCGATCTGCTCGCCATCGAGATTGAACGTCATGTCGCCACTCCAGTCGAACAGATTCCACAGCATGGCGGCAAACAGGAACAGGATGACGTAGGGGGCGTATTTTTTCATGACAGTCCTCGCGAATGGTTGGGTTGAGCTGTTTGGTCTTGCATGCTCGAACTGTATGCCCGGCGCACGTGCGCAGCCAGCCGCGTGCGACAGGCTGCATGTTTTACGGGATGAAATGTACACAGGCCGGGGCAATGAAAAGCGCCGCGCATTCCGTCCTTGTAATCACGGCAGCGTTTCCTATACTGACAGCCTGCTCTGTTTCAGGGGGACCCCATGTACGCTGTGCCCAACGCCTGCCGTGACCTGGCCCATGCATCCGGCGGACCGAAGGATCCGCCCTCGGCGCCACCGGCCATTCCACCCATCATCATCACGCCGTTCAACCGCCATACGCCACCGCCCAACGGCGATCCGCGGCCCATTCCCGTTGGCCCGCCAATCATGCCGCCACCCGGTCCGTCGTGGCGTTGTCCGCGCATCGTCGACGATTGTCCGGCCTAGCGATTTTCCAGCCTGTTCTGGACTATTTCAGCCAATCGGCCGCAGTAGCGTCGTGCGGCCTTTTTCATGGGGCCGGTTTCCTCTATGATCGTGGTTTTGGGCGCGCAAGCGCCGAGGACACCGACCCATGAACGACCAGATGCTGGACCCCGACAGCGACGACAGCAGCGAGGACACCGGCCCCGTGCAGCAACCCCGGCTGTGGCAGGGCAATGGCTGGACCGCGCGCGTGATCAAGAACGACGACGATGAAGGCTGGGCCGTCGCGATGTACAAGGATGGCGAGCCCGAACCGGCGCTGGTCGGTCCCTGGACCATGGGCCGCGACAAGAAGAACCCGAAGCCGCTCGACACCAATGCCTTCAACACGCTGATCAAGACGGCGTCCGAAGTCATCCGCCGCCACGAGCAGCACATGCACGCGATCCTGCACAAGAACCTGTACATCTTCACCGAGCAGGGCGAACTGAAGGTCACGCTCGATATCGTCCCGGACGATGACGACCCGTACGCGATGCTGGCCGCCACCGACGAGATGGGCGAGCAGGTTGCGCGCGTGCGCGTGGCGCCCACCTTCAAGCTCACCCCGAGCTCGGCCCAGGCCTGGGTCGAAAGCGACTTCCGCGCGCCGCGCTAAAAAGCCACAATCGGGGCGCGGCAGGCTGCTGCGCCCGGTCCCAAGCTGCTACTATTTCCCCTGCGCATCTTTGGATGCATTCTGCGAACACACGGGGGAAGCATGGAACGTCTTGACCGGCTCGACCGGCTGGAAGCGGTGCAATCGATGTTGCTCGATATCGGGCAACTCTCGACCAGCTGCAGCGATATCACCGCATTCATCCGGGCCGTGCACGGCGCGCTGGGCCGCATCATGTACGCGGCCAACTTCTATGTGGCGCTGGCCGACCATGAAGACGGCACCGTGCGCTTTCCCTATTTTGTCGACGAAGCCGATGGCGCGCGCGATCCGCTCGAGCGCATCCGGCTGGCGTCGCCCGACCAGTCGCCAACGGCCTGGGTGCTGCTCAACCGCCAGACGCTGGTACTGACGGCAGCCGATTTCAACGAGCGTCACCGCAAGGCGGCCGGGCGCTGGGGCAATGGCAGCACGCCGGAGCATTTTGTCGCCTGTCCGCTGCTCGACCAGAACCACCAGGCGCTGGGCGCGATCGTCATCCAGAGCTACTCTGCCGACCAGACCTATAGCGTAGAAGACATTGCGCTGTTCGGGCTGATCGCAAACCACGTCTCCAACGCGCTGCAGGGCCTGCAAAGCATGGACCGGCTCGAGCGCGCGGTGTCGGCGCGTACGGCCGCGCTGGCGCACGAGGTGGCCGAGCGTCGCCGCGCCGAAAAGATCCAGCACGCGCTGTACGAGATCGCCGACCTGTCGGCGCAGGCGCTCGACACCGACCAGCTCAGCGCCAGCCTGCACCGCATCATCGGCGAGCTGATGGTGGCCGACAACTTCCTGATCGGGCTGTACCACGAGCGCACGCAAGAGATCAGCATCCCGTACTTCATCGACCAGAAGGACAGCGCGCCGCCGCTGCTGCGCTTCCCGTTTGGCAAGGCAATGTGTTCGTACATCCTGTCGACCAAGCAGGCGCAGTTGCACGACGTGGCCAGCTTCAGGGCGCTCGTTGCCGCCGGCGCCGTGGCCGAGCCGCTGGGCAGCACGGATATCGCGAGCTGGATGGGTGCACCGATGCTGGTCAACGACCAGCCGTACGGCGTGATCGTGGTGCAGAGCTACGACCCGGCGATCGTCTACAGCAAGGCCGACCTCGACCTGCTGGCGTTCATGGCCAGCCACGTGGCCGTGGCGATTGCGCGCATGCAGGCCGACCGCAGGATCCGCAAGACCAAGGAAGCGCTCGAGCAGCAGAACGCGGCGCTGAATGAGGCGCTGCACGCGCTGCAGGAGGCGCAGTCCGAACTGGTGCGGCAGGAAAAACTTGCTTCGCTCGGCCGCCTGGTGGCCGGCGTGGCGCACGAAATCAACACGCCGCTGGGCATCTGCGTGACGGCCACGAGCCATCTGGTGCAGGAACTGAAACTCACGCGCGAAGAACTGGCGGCGGACGAGATGACGGCAGAGAGCCTGGAGAGCTTCTTCGACATCGTCGACCAGTCGCTGCGCATCATGACCACCAACACCCAGCGCGCCGCGAACCTGGTGCGCAGCTTCAAGCAGGTGGCGGTGGACCAGTCGTCGGACGATATCCGCAGCTTCAGCCTGGGCGCGTACCTGAACGAGGTGCTCCTGTCGCTGCATCCGAAACTCAAGGGCCGTCCGGTGAAGGTCACGGTCGATTGCCCGCCCGACCTGATGCTCGACAGCTTCCCTGGGGCCGTGTCGCAGATCCTCACCAATATGGTCATGAATTCGCTGGTGCACGGCTTCGAGCACGAGCAGGCCGGCAACATCACGCTGCGCGCGGCGCTTGATGGCGATGGCTGGGTGGTGATGGACTACGCCGACGATGGCGCAGGGATGGATGCCGCCACGCTCGACAAATTGTTCGATCCGTTCTTTACCACGCGGCGCGGGACCGGCGGCAGCGGGCTGGGCGCGCACATCCTGTACAACCTGGTGACCGGCGCGCTGGGCGGGACGGTGCGGGCCACGAGCGCGCCGGGGCAGGGGCTGACCTATCACCTGCGCTTTCCCCGTTCGCAGCGCAAGGAAAAACTGGCGGCGTAGTGGCACGTTCGAGCGGGCACGTGCGTCGCCGTACAGATGCCGTGCTGAAGCTTCTTTACGCTGGGCTCCCCATTTGGAGAGTCCATGAACGAGAACAAGCAAGACGCGCCACGCCAGGGCTCGCAAAAAGTCATCTATGCGGCAATTGCCGCCAACCTGGGCATCGCGGTGGCCAAATTCATCGTCGCCGGCATCACCGGCAGTGCGGCGATGGTGGCCGAGGGCATCCACTCGGCCGTCGATACCGGCAATGAATTCCTGCTGCTGCTGGGTGAACGCCGCAGCGCCCGCGCACCCGACCGCAAGCATCCGTTCGGCTACGGCAAGTCGCTGTATTTCTGGGCGCTGATCGTTGCGCTGTCGGTGTTTTCGCTGGGCGGTGGATTATCGATCTACCATGGCGTCGCCGCGCTGCAGAACCCGCCACCACTGGAAGACCCGATGTGGAGCTACGTCGTGCTTGGCGTGGCTGCCCTGTTCGAAGGCTACAGCTGGAACGTGTCGCGCAAGGAACTCAATACAGCGCGCAAACCCGGTGCGACGCTGTGGCAAGCCGTCCGTGCAAGCAAGGATGCATCGGTCTTCACGATCTTCATCGAGGATTCCGCCGCGCTGCTGGGACTTGGCATTGCTGCAGCCGGCATCGCGCTGGGTCACTATTTCAACAATCCGTACATCGACCCGGCCGCCTCGATCGTGATCGGCCTGCTGCTGATCGGCGCTGCCTTCATGCTGGCGCGCGAGACCGGCGGCCTGCTCGTGGGCGAAGCGATCGATCACGAGGAACTGGCCGCCTTGAAGGCACTGTTCCTGCGCGAGCCGGCGCTCGACAGCGTGGCCAGCCTGCGCACGATGCAGCTGGGACCGGAAGAAGTGCTGCTGGCCGCGTCGGTCCAGTTTCGCCGGGGTCTGTCGATCGACAAGGTGGAGGCCGCGATCGGCCGCATCGAAACCGCGGTGGCAGCCGAACATCCGGTGATCCGTCAGATCTATTTCGATGCGTCGGCGCTGCGCGCTGCGTTCAAGTAATCGACAGGCGCATTGGGCGTGCAGCTCAGTCGGGCCACTTTTCGTTGATCGCCAGCGCCTTGTCCATATTCCGGATCAACAGATCGACATACACGGGGTCGAGGTGGTGCCCGGCCACCTCGCGCAGGTGTTCGGTCACTTTCGCGGCGGGCCATGCTTCCTTGTAGCAGCGCGCGTGGCTCAGTGCGTCGAACACGTCGGCCACCGCCACGATGCGCGCGTACGGGTGGATGTCGTGCCCGCGCAGCCCTTGCGGATAGCCGGTGCCATCGAATTTTTCATGGTGCTGGTGCGCGATCACCGCGGCCGCCTTCAGGATCGGGCGCTGCGAGCCGTCAAGGATCTGCAGCCCCACGGTCGGGTGCTGCTTCATGATGGCCCACTCGTCATCGGTCAGCTTGCCTGGCTTGAGCAGCACTGCATCGGGCGTGGCGATCTTGCCGATGTCGTGCATCGGCGCGGCGTGCATCAGCACTGCCGTCTCGTCTTCGGGCATGCCCGAGGCCTGGGCCAGCATGTAGCAGACCTGGGACATGCGGCGCACGTGGTTGCCCGCTTCGTGCGAGCGCGATTCAACGACGTCGCCCAGGCGCAGGATCAGCTCGGCCTGGGTATCGGTAATTTCCTGGTTCAGCAGGATGTTGTCGAACGCGATGGCCACGCCCGAGCAGAACACCTCCAGCATTTGCGCGTCGATATCCGAAATCTCGTCCACGCCCTTGAGCACCAGTAGCGACGCCTTGCCGCTGTTGTTCGGGAAGTAGCCGACATAGGTGTCGCCATGCAGGCGCGAGATGCGGTTGTGACGCGCGTCGTCCAGTTGCGCCACCAGTTCCGGGCCGATCTCGTCGCCCTCCATGTCGCCGATCTGGGCCAGCACTTCGTACTGGCTCTGGCCGGTGATCACGCTGGCCGCCTTCAGGCGCAGCAACATGCTCTGTTCCAGGCGCAGCAGCGCCACGACCTGCAGCAGCAGGCCGTTGGCGAAGTCCTTCAGGTTGCGTTGCTGGAAGATGTGGGCGGATGCGGCGATCACGCGTTCCAGGCCTTCGCGGTAGGTTTGCTGGACGCGGCGCGATTCCTCGACCTTCATGATGTCGCGGTAGGCACGCAGCGCCGCAAACGTCGTCGTAAACAGCTTGGTGCGATCGAGCTCGGTCTTTTCCTTGTAGTCGTTGATGTCGTAGTCGACGATCACGCGCTCTTCCGGCGCCTGGCCCGGCTGGCCGGTACGCAGCACGATGCGGGTGAACTGGTTGTCCAGGTCCTGGCGCATCCAGCGCGCCACTTCCAGACCGCTGTCTTCGCGCTCCATCACCACGTCCAGGAACACCAGGGCGATGTCCTTTTCGCGCGCCAGGATTTCCTTGGCCTCGGCGCCACTGTAGGCGTGCACGAACGACAGTGCCCGCCCGTCGAGGCGAAAGCGCGTCAGCGTCAGCTTGGTGATGTCGTGGATATCGGGTTCGTCGTCTACCAGCAATACTTTCCAGGGTGCGAGCTTGGGCGCAGCAGACGACAAGAAGGACATGGATGATTCCGATTCGTGGAGGAGGAGGCCAGGGTTATGCGAGCAGACTATTTTTTCACTACAAAAAGTAGCCCGGAGTCAAGCCAATTGTAGTACGCCCCATGAACCTTAACAACAAGCAATATTAAAATTGTGACCGGTGCGCGTAACATCTTCTCCATGCGTCGGTCACCTTGTTGCGGCGACGTGACAGGTGCGCTCAGGTATAGCGTTTCTGACAACGCTCGCAATAAAAGCTGCGGCGGTCCGATACGCCGAGCTTGGCCTTCATGAGCGGGATGTCGCAGCGCGGGCAGATTTTTTTGGCGTGCGCCAGCCAGTGCTCCTTGAGCGTGAACGCCTTTTTCCAGCCCAAAAAGTCAAAGCTGTACTGCCGCGCTTCGTCGACCAGGGCGCGCAACTTCGGCGCGGGCAGTGCGCCCACCGTCGACAGGGGATGGACCCGAATCCTGAACAGCACCTCGTTCTTGATGATATTGCCCACGCCCGAGAAGATGTCCTGGTCGAGCAGGGCGTCGCAGGCCAGCATGTCCGGCGCAGCGCGCAGCTTTTTGCGGGCCTTGACCGGGTCCCAGGCAGTGCCCATCACGTCGGCGCTGAAGTCGTAGGCGTCGAAGGTGGCGCGATCAAGCTCGCGGATCGCGCAGGCATAGAAGTTCATGACGCCACCGTCTTTCACGCCGATGGACAGGCGCGGTGGCTTGTCGCGGTCTTCGTCGATGCGATAGGTGCCGAACAGCAGAAAGTGGACGCGCAGGATGACGTCGGGCGTCTCGATCAGGAAGTGCTTGCCCCAGGTGTGCAGTCCGGTGATGTGCTGGCCCACCAGGCGCGCCGGGTCGAGTGTCTTGAGGTTGCCGCTGGCGCGCACGATCTCCTGCCCCACGAAGCGCGTGGTCTGTTCCTTCAGCATGTACAGCGTTGGACCTTCTGGCATGGTGACCTCCTTGCTGCATTCTCGACGGCACCGTCTTTTGGTCATGTTCGGGACCTAACATTTGGATACAAGTTCCAACGTTTCGAGACGAGCGGAACCGTGGGAAGCGGCGTATATTGGTAAGTGGATACTGCGTACATGACGCATCGAGAAGGAGCGCAAGCAATGACATCGACACTGATCAAAACCGCCCTGGCTGGCCTCTTCGCGCTGGCCGCCGGCGCCGCCTCGGCGGGCGTGACCGTCAATTACATCGAGTCCGACAAATTCGCCGACCTGCCGTTTGCCCCATGGGAGCGCAAACAGGTGCTGGAAGAACTGAGTACCTATTTCACCAAGCTTGGCGAAAAACTGCCTGCAGGGCAGGACCTCGCGATCGAGATCACGGACATCGATCTGGCCGGGCGCGAGTACCCGAACTTCAACAGCGGTCGCGACCTGCGCATCCTGAAAGGCACGGCCGACTGGCCGATCATCAACCTGCGTTATTCGCTGACGCAGAACGGGCAAGTGCTCAAGGGTGGCGATGCGCGCCTGGCCGACATGAACTACATGCAGCGCATTGGCCGCTTCAGCGACACCGACAGCCTGCGCGCCGAGAAGCGCATGATCGACGAGTGGTTCGATGAAACAATCATCGGCAAGAAGCGCGGCGGTTAAGGATTTGCTGGCTGCAAAGAACAACGGCGCCCCTCGGGGCGCCGTTTTGTTATGGGCTAGTCGACCCGGTTGACCCGCGGGAATCTGGCGCGAAAATCGTCCGGCATCGGGCATACCCGGCTCGCTGTGTAATTGAAAAATACAAAGCCGGTCTTGGCCATGGCAATCAGCGTTCCATCGCGCGGGCGCGTGATCCGGTAGATCAGGTCGCCGCCATACTTATTGAAGTCCATGACGCCGACGTCGAACAGCAGCTCGTCGCGGCGATACGCTTCGGCGCGGTAGATGGTGGCGAGGTCGGTCACGATGATGCCGTTGCCATCGAGTCCGGTCTCAGGCACGCCGAACTCGAACAGGAAGCGCGACCTGGCCTCGGACACCATCGCGATCATCGATTCGTTGCCGACGTGGTTGGCCGCGTTGATGTCAGTAGCGCGCACCGTGAGCACGGTCGAAAAGTAGAACTGGTCGTCGGGAAAGTCGAGTTGCAGACGGGGCATGTGTTGATCCTGGTTGGACTAAGGTGCCGGGGCAGGCGCGCGGGTGCGGGTTTTTGCGACGATGCCGGCCGGGTCGATCAGCACGACGAACTCGGCAAAGCGGCCGTCGCCTGCCGGTGACTGGTAGACCCAGGCTTCGAAACCGCTGTCGAAGCGTACATTCTTTGTCGGGCCGAATGCTGCCAGCAATTGCGCCTTCGTGGTCTGGCCGGCAACGACGGTCTGTCGCAGCCGCTCGGCCAGCACTTGTGCGCCGGGCGGCGCAGCATTCTGCGTGGCGCAGCCGGTCAAGAGCGCGGCGCACAGCAGCAGGCGTGCGGCGCTCATGGCGTCACCCCGCCTGGTTCGTCGACCATATACGTGAACTCGACGAGCGTATCGTCCGGCCAGCTCGCATCCCACAACGGCACGTAATAGGTGCGGTCGAGCAGCACCTGGCAATCGCAGAACGGCAGCATGTCCGGCGTCTGGTCGCCGCCCGCGTACAGCATCGAAAACGGCAGCGTTTCCACGCGCTCACCGGCGCGCAGCGTGACTGCAAAGATCGGCCGCTCGGCGAAGAACAGGTAATTGCCATCCGGGCTCGTACAGACACCTTCGGGCGAGTCGAGCGCATCCGAGATCCAACCGAACAGCGGCGAACTGTTGGAGACGAGGCCTGCCTCCTTGCCCACGCGGCATTCCAGGCGCAAATCGCCCAGGCGGCGCATGCCGGCCGGGACGCCCGGCGTTTCGATGCGCGCGCGCCAGGTCATGCTGGCCGTCTTGCGACTGGCGAGCACGGCGGCGTCTTCCTGCAAGGCTTGCCCGTTACGCGGCAGGACAAAGAAATTGTGCTCATCAACAGGAACGGGCACCGAGACAGTATCGCCCGCCACACGCAGCGTGATGCCGCGCATGTCGACGTTCGGCAGTCGCGGCAACAACTGGAAGCGCAGGGTCGCGTTCGGCGCAAAGGCGCGTTCGCGTTCGAAGCGTTCCATGCCGCGGATCATCTTGCGGTAGGACTTGTCGACCGGGTCGCGGGTGGACTTGACGGTGACGGTACTCTGGCCGGCAGCATGCGCCGGCAGGTTTGCGGCCGCAGCCATGAACAGGCCGCTCATGGCCAGTCCGGCAACGACACGGACGATGGACGACCGCATCAAGTGATTACCAATACCGCACGCGGCCGGTATCCATGTGGACGAACTGCGAGCTGGCGTAATAGCCGACGCCGCCGCCCTTGAGCGACATGGCCGCTTTTTGCAGGTTGCGCAGATCGGTGCCTGGCAGGCGGATGTCGATGGCCTTGCCTTCCATGTGCAGGCTGCGCTTGGCAACGCCGCCGCTGCCATGGCCACGCAGGAACGCATTCGATTCCGGCGCGCGGTAGCCCGAAATGATGTGCAATTCCTTGCTGTTGCCAAGCTTGCCATTGAGCTGGCCGAGCAGCAGCAACAGTTCGGGATCGATGTCCGCAATCTTGTTGGTACGGTGGTCCCGCAGCACCTTGTTGATGTCGCCCAGCGCATCAGGGATGAACTCGCCTTGCTCCCAGAACGTGCTCGTCAGCTTTTCACCGGTGTGCGTATTGTAGAAACGCAAACAGCAATCGCCGGTGGCAATCGATGAATTTTTGGCAAGAGTGGGAAGGCTGAGGGAGGATGCTGCGAGGAGGAGACCGCTTTTGAGGATGGTACGTCGTTGAATCATTGAAGGGAGTCCTTGCGCTGGTTCAGTGAGCAATCGATGATACGCCATTTGCCGCAATCGTGCAGACAATTTGCAGAAAATCGCGACATTTCAGCTACGATGTCAAGTATTTAACTGTTTTTGAGAGATTTGCTTATGCCGAGTACGGACGCAAAATTCATGCACAAAAACCGGGTTTTGCGCGTCACCCTGGCAGTCGCACTGGCCCAGCTGGCAGGCGCTGCACTGGCCCAGGAAGTCGCTCCCGTCGACAAGCCGCCACTGGCCAAAGGCTGGCAACTGGAAACGGTCGCCACTGGCGTGCCGCAGGGCTGGGGCATGGCCTGGCTGCCCGATGGCCGCATGCTCGTCACGGGCAAGGGCGGCACGCTGCATATGCTCAATGGCAAAACGTTCCAGCGCGTGAAGATGGATCCGCTGCCGAACCTGTTTACGGGCGGGCAGGGTGGCCTGCTCGACATCGCGGTGCACCCCGGCGACAAGACCAATCCCCGCATCTACATGACGATCGCCAGCGGCACCGATGCCAGGAACCGCACGGCGCTGGTGATGGGCACGTTCGATGGCAAGCGCGTCACCGGCATCAGGACAGTGTTCTCCGTCAGGCAAGCCAAGAACGGTGGCCAGCACTTCGGTTCGCGCATCCTGTTCTTGCCCGATACTACGCTGTTGATGAGCATTGGCGATGGCGGCAACACACCGCAGCGCGTGGGCACGATGCTCGCCCGCGACCAGGCGCAGAACCTGGCCACGCACCAGGGCAAGATCCTGCACCTGACCGACGCCGGCAAGCCGGTCGGCACCGGCGCGGACGAAGCGCAGCCGAATCGTCTGGCCGAAATCCACAGCCATGGCCACCGCAACGTGCAGGGCCTGGCGCTCGATCCGACAACCGGGCGAGTCTGGGCCAGCGAGCACGGATCGCGCGGCGGCGACGAGATCAACCTGATCGAAGCGGGCAACAACTACGGCTGGCCGCTGCAGAGCTACACGCTGGATTATTCGACCAGAGAGCCGATCGGCAAGAAGGTCGTGCCGGGCACCGTGCAGCCGATCGTTGTCTGGACCCCGTCGCCGGCGCCGTCGGGCCTGGCCTTCTACACCGGCAAGGCATTCCCGCAGTGGCAGGGCAGCCTGTTCAGCGGCAGCCTGGCCGGCAAGGACGTGCGCCGCGTGCAGCTTGACGCTGCCGGCAAGGTCACGGCGCAAGAGCTGATCCCGGTCGGCCAGCGTGTGCGCGACGTGCGCCAGGGGCCGGATGGCCAACTGTACGTGCTGACCGATGAAGCCAGGAGCACGCTGCTGCGGATCGTGCCCAAGTAACACCATGCACCATGCGTGGCGCGCGATGCGCTGCGCATGGGTTGTCGCTCCGCGAGACATGCATACGCTGTTTTGTTTGTTGACCAACTGAAACGTGCCTAGAATGGTTCTTTCCCGACCCATTCAGGAGGCGCAGCATGGCAATTCCCGTTCGTCGCATCACCCACCTCGCGGCAGCACTTGCGCTGATCTTCGGCGCCTCCGCGCTGCAAGCCGCGCCTGCCGCCTCGGCCACCGCTGCCAGCACGCCCGACATCCCGATCCCGGACATCAAGTACACCAAGTTCACGCTGAAGAACGGCTTGACCGTGCTGGTGCACGAAGACCGCAAGAGACCGGTGGTGGCCGTCAACACCTGGTACCACGTCGGTTCGAAGAACGAGAAGCCGGGCAAGACCGGCTTTGCCCACCTGTTCGAACACCTGATGTTCAGCGGCAGCGACAACTTCAAGAAAACCTACCTGAATGCGATGGAGCAGGTCGGCGCCACTGACCTGAACGGCACCACCAGCCAGGACCGCACGAACTACTTCCAGAACGTGCCGACCTCGATGCTCGACTACGCGCTGTTCGCCGAGAGCGACCGCATGGGTTACCTGCTGGGCACGGTCGACAAGACGAAACTCGATATCCAGCGCGGCGTCGTGCAGAACGAAAAACGCCAGGGCGAGAACCAGCCCTACGGCATCGCCTACGAGCTGCTGGTGGAAAACACCTATCCGGTTGGCCACCCGTATTCCTGGACCGTGATCGGCAAGATGGCCGACCTTGATGCCGCCTCGATGACCGATGTGCAGGACTGGTTCAAGCAGAACTACGGCCCGAACAACACGGTGCTGGTGCTGTCAGGTGACATCTCGCCGGAAGAAGCACGCAAGAAGGTCGAGCAATACTATGGTGCGATTCCACCGGGCCCGCCATTGGCCAAGCACGATGCCTGGATCGCCAAGCGCACCGGCACGCACCGCACGCTGGCGCAGGACCGCGTACCGCAAACGCGCATCTACCGCACCTGGAACGTGCCAGGCGCGCACACGCCGGAAGAAGCGCTGCTCGACCTGGGCGCGCGCGTGCTGGGCGGCGGCAAGACGTCGCGCCTGTACAAGCGCCTGGTCTACAAGGACCAGCTGGCCACCAGCGCCACGGCAAGCGACGATTCGTCGGAAATCGGCGGCCAGTTCGACCTGACGCTGACGGCCCGCCCCGGCGCCGACGTCAAGAAGATGGAACAGGCTGCCGACGACGAATTGCGCGCGCTGATGAAAACCGGCCCGACGGACGCCGAGCTGCGCCTGGCCAAAACCACGATCCTGGCGCAGTACACGCGCATGATCGAGCGCGTCGGCGGCTTTGGCGGCAAGAGTGACCTCTTGGCCTCGTGCCAGACCTTCACCGGCAATCCGGACTGCTACAAGGTCTATCTGCAGCGCATCAAGGAGGCCACGCCGGCCACGGTGAAAAAGGCGATGAACGACTGGCTCAGCGACGGCGACTACGTGCTGCAGATCGATCCGTTCCCGACCGGCCTGGCCGCCACCGACACGCAGCTCGATCGCAGCAAGGAACCGGTCGCCGGCAAGGCGATGTCGCTCAAATTGCCGCCGATGCAGCGCATTACGTTGACCAACGGCCTGAAGGTGGTGCTGGCCGAGCGCCATGAAGCGCCGGTCGTCAACCTGCAGATGATGGTCGACAGCGGTTATTCGGCCGACAGCGCCGCCCTGCCGGGCGTGGCCAGCCTCACGCTGCGCATGCTCGAAGAAGGCACGGCCACGCGCAAGTCGCTCGAGATCGGCGAAGAACTCGAACGCCTTGGCGCGACCTTCGGCGCCAGCATCAATCTGGATGGCGCCTTTGTCGGCATGAATGCGCTCAAGGCGACACTGCCGCAGGCACTCGGCCTGTACGCGGACCTGGTGCGCAATCCGGCGTTCCCGCAGAACGAGTTCGCGCGCCTGCAGAAAGACCGCCTGGCCGCGATCGCGCGCGAGAAAGTCGATCCGCAGGGCATCGCGCTGCGTGTCGTGCCGGCCCTGATGTATGGCCAGGGCCACGTGTATGCGCGTACCGCCAACGGTACCGAGGACGCCGTGGGCCGCATGACCCGGAACGACCTGGCCAGTTTCCACGCGACCTGGTTCAAGCCGAACAACGCGACGCTGCTGGTCGTGGGCGACACGACGCTGGCCGAGATCACGCCGATGCTCGAAAAAGCATTCGGCGGCTGGAAGGGCGGCGCGGTGCCGAAGAAAGTGATCGCCACCGTGCCCGCGCCAGGCAAGCCGCTCGTGTACCTGATCGACCGCCCGGGCGCGCTGCAAAGCGTGATCGTCGGCGCGCAACTGGCGCCGCCGCGCAACAGCCCCGAGTCGCTGCCGCTGGAAATCGTCAACGACGTGTTCGGCGGCACCTTCAGCTCGCGCATCAACATGAACCTGCGCGAAGACAAGCACTGGTCGTATGGCGTGCGCAGCCTGGTGCAGCCGGCCGTCGGCCAGCGTACGTTCATGAGCATCTCGCCGGTGCAGACCGACAGGACCGGCGACGCGCTCAAGGAACTGGTGCGCGAATACAAGGGCGTGGCGGGTGAGCGCCAGATCACGGGCGCCGAGCTGAAATTCGCGCAGGACAACCGCACGCTGCGCCTGCCGGGCAGCTTCGAGACGGCCGGCCAGCTGGGCGGCGCCTACACGACCATCGTGCAGTACGGCCTGCCGGACGACTACTACAACACCTACACCGAGAAGGCGCTGGCGCTCACGCCCGAGCAGGCCAATGCGCTGGCCGCGCGCAGCTTCCTGACCGATCGCCTGGTGTGGGTCGTGGTGGGGGACATGAGCAAGGTGGAGAAGGACGTGCGCGCGCTGAACTTGGGCGAGGTGCGCCGCATTGATGCGGATGGCAAGCCGTTGTAATCACGTGGTACGAACGTAAAAAAGCCCACCCGGCATGCGCCGGGTGGGCTTTTTTTACGTCTCAACAATCAGCTGTTGCGCCGGATGTCGGCCGTGATCTCGTACGCATGCAGGCGCGCTGCATGATCGTAGATCTGCGACGTGATCATCATCTCGTCCGGCTTGGTCTTGTCGATGAACGCGTGCAGCTGGGCGGCCACGGTGTCGCGCGAACCGATGGCCGAGCAGGCCAGCACGCTGTCGAGCATCATGCGCTCGGGCATGTCCAGCGCTTCCAGGTAACCGCTGACCGGCGGCTTGAGTTTGCCCGGATTGCCCGTGCGCAGCGCGACGAACGCTTGCTGCATCGAGGTGGCCAGCAGATGCGCTTCTTCGTCGGTATCGGCCGCGAACACATTGAAACCGAGCATCACGTACGGCTCGGCCAGTTGCGCCGATGGACGGAAGTTGCTGCGGTACATGTCGATTGCCTGCATCATCATCTGCGGCGCGAAGTGCGACGCAAACGCATACGGCAGGCCGAGATGCGCCGCCAGTTGCGCGCCGAACAGGCTGGAACCGAGAATCCACAGCGGCACGTCCAGGCCTGCGCCCGGCACGGCCAGCACCTGCCGGCGGCTCGAGCCGGCGAAGTAATCCATCAGTTCCACGACGTCCTGCGGGAACTCGTCGGCATCCGACGCCAGGTTGCGGCGCAGCGCGCGCGCCGTGGTATGGTCGGAGCCAGGCGCCCGGCCCAAGCCGAGGTCGATCCGGCCCGGATGGAGCGACGCGAGCGTGCCGAATTGTTCGGCGATCACGAGCGGTGCATGATTTGGCAGCATGATGCCGCCGGCGCCCACGCGGATTGTGGACGTGCCGGCCGCCACATGGGCGATCAGGACCGCAGTTGCGGCGCTCGCAATGCCCGGCATGCCGTGGTGTTCGGCGAGCCAGTAACGGTTGTAACCCCAGCGTTCGCCGTGCTGCGCGAGGTCCAGGGAGCTTTTGAAGGAAGTTGCCGCATCGCTGCCTTGCACGATCGGCGAGAGGTCGAGTATCGATAAAGGGATCATGGAACAATGATACGCCGATGCGAAAAAACGCGTGCGAGGGTCCCCAAAACGGCACTGGCCGCTTGTCAAGCTATCATGTCGCCATGAGCGCGCAAAATAGCTTTAACGGGTATCATCTGGCCGCAATCGATGCTGCCATCGACGCTGCCGTCGCGGCCCGGTCGCTGCCCGGCGCGGTGTACCGGCTGGAACGGGGTATCGCATGTGCCGAGCGCGCGTATGGCCGTCTCGACTTTGGGCCGGATGCCGCGCCCGTCACCGGCGACACCGTGTTCGACGTTGCATCGCTGACAAAGGTGCTGGTCACGGCGCCGGCGATCCTGCTGCTGCACGAAGCCGGCCAGATCGACCTCGACGCCCCGTTGCTGCGCTACCTTCCCGAGTGCGCGGGCGGCGGCAAGGATGCGATCACGGTGCGTCAATTGCTCACGCACACGTCGGGCTTGCGGGCCGGCCTGCCAGCAAGTCCGGCGTGGCAGGGCAGGGAAGCGGCGCTGCTGCTGGCTTCGCTCGAACGCGTGACGCATCTGCCGGGCAGTGTATTTCGCTATTCCGACATCAACTACATCCTGCTTGGCGTGGTGATCGAACGCGTGGCCGGCGTGCCGCTGGACGCGTTTGCCTGGCAGCGCATCTTTGCGCCGCTGCGCATGTGGGACACCGGCTATCGGCCGCTGGCGCGCTGCGACGGGCGGACGATCGCACCCACCCAGCGTGGCGCGGCGGATGTCGAGGCAAGCATGTCCAGCGCGCAGCGCGATCTGGCCCCGGGCGCCGTGCTGCAAGGCCATGTTCACGATCCGACAGTACGCAGGATGGGTGGCGTGGCCGGCTCGGCCGGTGTGTTCTCGACCGCGCGGGATGTCGCGCGCTTTGCCCGCATGCTGCTTGCCGGCGGGGAGCTCGATGGCGTGCGTGTGCTGCACGCCGACAGCGTGCGCCTGCTGAGCACTGCGCAGTCGCCACCGGGTATCGCGGCACTGCGCGGCATGGGGATGGACATCGATTCGCCGTTCGCGCGTCGGCCGCGCGGCAGGCATTACCAGGTCGGCAGCTACGGCCACACGGGATTTACCGGCTGCATTTTATGGGTCGATCCGCAGACGCGCAGCTTCTATGTGTTCCTGTCCAACCGGGTGTATCCAGACGACCGCAACAGCATCCTGCCACTCTACGACGAGCTCGGGACACTGTCGGCCGTTGCAGCATTGTCAGCTCAACAATAAACAAAAAAATGGCGGCATTTGGCGGCAAATTGCGCGCTGTTGGGCGACGATTTAATATTTCCGAGCGGTATTGTGCGCGCCCATATTGACGGTGCCCGTACACTCGATTCATGACTTGACGCAATCATGTGTCGGGCACGCGATACAAAACAATTGAGGAGAACACCATGAACAAGCTACTCAAAGGAATGATCGGCGCATCGCTGACGGTCGCCATGCTGGGCGCCACTGCGGTCCACGCACAAACGGGCACGACGGCAGGCGCCACGGGCCGTACCGGTACTGCAACGGGCACCGGCATGGCAGGCACCTCGGGCCAGGTCGGTAGCCAGACCGGTAGCAGCATGCAGGATGCAACGGGCCGCTCGTCGATGAGCGCCACCGGCACCAGCACGATGACGCCGCAAACCGACCGCCGCAGCAGCACCACGCCGATGACCGGCACCACCGGCTCGGCAGGCGTCGTCGACAGCCGTGCAGGCACGGTCGGTACCACGGGCCGTACCGGCACCAGCGGCACCACGGGCGTGACCGGCAGCACCAGCAGCTCGATGGGTAACAGCGGGATGACCGGCACCACCGGCAGTGCTACCGGTACCAGCGGCACCACCGGCGTGACCGGCAGCACCAGCGGCGCTACGGGCACCACCGGCATGACCGGTACGATGAATAACGGCACGACCGGCGTGACCGGCAGCACCAGCGGCGCTGCAGGCACCGGCACCACGGGCACCACCGGCAACGGTACTGCCACGGGTACCACCGGAACGGGCACCACCGGCACCACCGGCCGCGGTTATTGATAGCACAAGCAATGCGTCAGCACTAAGGGTGGCTTAGCCGCCACCAGCACAACACCGGCCTCGCGCCGGTGTTGTCGTATGCGGCGTACCAACCGCGTACGACGATCATCTGTGGTATCCGCGCCGCATCGGTTGTCAATATTATGGTCGTGGTGATTTTCCACGGATGTTGTGGCGTACCATTCATAATTATTGCCATACGGAACTAATTATGATGCACCCCGACGCGCCGCACGAGATGCTGGCCCCGAGCGCCATGAAGCTCTCCGAGCTGATCGGCGCGCTGAGCTATGCGCTCGACATTACCGAAGGCCAGCCTGCTGGCCACTGCGTGCGCTGCTGCTGGATCGGGATGCATATCGGTCGCGTCGCCGGCCTGGATGACAACCAACTGTGGGAGCTGTATTACACGCTGCTGCTCAAGGACCTTGGCTGCAGCAGCAATGCGGCCCGCATCTGCGAGCTGTATATGACTGACGATCTCGACTTCAAGCGCAGTTTCAAGACGGTAGGCGACAGCCTGCCGCAGGTGCTCGGGTTCGTGCTCAAGCATACCGGCCTGAAAGCCGGACTGGCCGAGCGGTTCCGCAGCGTCATGACGATCCTGCGCGACGGTCCCGAGATTGCACAGGGCCTGATCGCCACCCGCTGCCAGCGCGGCGCCGACATCGCGCGCCTGCTGCGCTTCCCCGAAGGCGTGGCCGAAGGCATCTATTCGCTCGACGAACATGTCAACGGCAAGGGCAAGCCGGCCCAGCTCGTGGGTGATGCGATCCCGATTTATGCGCGCATTGCGCTGCTGGCGCAGGTGATCGACGTGTTCCACACCGATGGCGGACGCGAGGCTGCGCTGCGCGAAGCCACCGCGCGCGCCGGCAGCTGGTTCGATCCGGTGCTGGTGGCAGCGTTCGAACAGGTCGCGCTGGACGACGCGTTCTGGCGCAAGCTCGCCGCGCCGGACCTGGACCGCGCCGTGTTCGCCCTCGAGCCGGCTGGCCACGAAGTCGCGCTCGACGAAGACTACCTCGATGACATCGCCACCGCCTTCGGCCAGGTCGTCGACGCCAAGAGTCCGTACACGAGCGGCCACAGCGCGCGCGTGGCGCTGTACACCGACATGATCGGCGAGGCGCTCGGGTTGTCGGCGCAGCGCCGCCGCTGGCTCAAGCGTGGCGCGCTGCTGCACGACGTCGGCAAGCTGGGCGTGAGCAACAGCGTGCTCGACAAAGCCGGCTCGCTCGACCGCGACGAATGGAGCGCCGTGCGCCAGCATGCCGAGTACACCGAAACCATTCTGGGCCGCATCGCGGCGTTCGCCGAACTGGCGTCGATTGCCGGCGCCCACCACGAGCGGCTCGACGGCAATGGCTACCCGCGCGGCCTGCATGCGGACGACATCCGGCTCGAAACGCGCATCATCACCACCGCCGACATTTTCGACGCCATCACCGCCGAGCGCCCGTACCGCGGCGCGATCCCGATCCCGCAGGCACTCGAGATGATGGAAAAGACCGTGGGCACCGCGCTCGACCCGGCCTGCTTCGATGCGCTCAAGCGCGGGCTGGCGCTGGTGCCGTTCCCGGCGCCCTGAATCTGCTGCCACATTCATATGTCAGTGTGATGAATTCCTCTTCCGGATAGCAAGATTTGACAAACACGGCATCCCGGATGCCACCACAATGCGCTCTCTAACACCCGATAGCCAACCTGGTTTTTTGGAGCGCACATGAATGAGTTGAAGGCACGGCAGTATCAGCGGACCGCGATCGCAGCGGCGGTGGCAATCCTGGCGGTGAGCGGGGCAGGCGCGCAGGAAGCGCCGGTGCTGGCGCCGCAGACCGTGGTGGTGACGGGCGTGCGTGCTGCGCTCGAACAGTCGCTGCGCCAGAAGCGCGACAGCGACGCCGTCGTCGAGGTGGTCACTGCGGAAGACATCGGCAAGATGCCCGATAAAAACGTGGCCGACGCCATCTCCCGCCTGCCCGGCGTGAACACGCAGTCGTCCGCCGGTGGCGAAGGCGGCTTCGGCGAAAACGACCGCGTCAGCCTGCGCGGCACCAGCCCGAGCCTGCAACAGACGCTGTTCAACGGCCACGCGATCAGCACCGGCGACTGGTTCGTGCTGAACCAGATCGGCGGCAATGTCGGCCGCTCGAGCAGCTTCTCGCTGCTGCCGTCCGAGCTGGTCGGCTCGATCGTGGTCCAGAAAAGCCCGACCGCCGACCTGGTCGAAGGCGGCGTTTCCGGCGCCATCAACGTCATCACGCGCCGCCCGCTCGACTTCCGCCAGCAACTGACCGTCGAAGGTTCGGTGCAGGCCAACTACAACGACTTGTCCGGCGAGACCAAGCCGCATCTGTCGGGCCTCGTGAACTGGAAGAACGCCGCCAACACGGCCGGCATCCTGATCCAGGGATTCTCCGAGAAATCATCCGTGCGGCGCGATGGCCAGGAAATCCTCGGCTACACCCCGATCAGTGCGACCAGTGCCGCGGCGATCGCGAATCCGGCGCTGGCCGGCGTGGTCGTGCCGACCTTCATCGGCGCCGCGCTGTTCGAGCAGGAGAAGAAGCGCGAAGGCGGCGCCTTCGATATCGAAGTGCGCCCGAACCGCGACCTGACGCTGGACTTCAATGGCTTTTATTCGAAGCTCGAAGCGCCGCACCAGAACACCAACTGGTTGGCCGCGCCAGCCAACTCGATCAATAGCCTGAACCTGATTCCCATCAATCCGGTCGTGCGCAACAACACGCTGGTGGCTGCCGGATTCACCCGCAATGCGGGTGAGGTCGACAATATCTATCGTCCGGATGCGGGCGGCGAATCGTGGTACCTCGACCTGAACGGCAAGTGGCGCGTCAACGAGCGCTTCTCGCTGTCGGGCAAGCTGGGCAAGACCCGCGGCGTGGGCTGGGACCGCGACGACGTCTACTACCAGAACAATGTCGACGGCGGCATGGTGTATGGCTTGAACGGCCTGTCGCCGGCCTCGGTCAGCTACCCCGGCGGCAACACGGTCTCGCCCGGCTCGACCGCGTGGGCCGGCGGCGGCGAATCGCAATCGGTGGACAAGGAACAGTACGCACAGCTCGACGGCGAGCTGCGCCTGGACAATCCGACCTTCCAGGCGGTGCGCTTTGGCGCGCGCTGGACCGATCACCAGCGCACTGCCGAGCATCCGCTCGAAACCCGCCCCGGCCCGCTGGGCTTTTCCAATCCCGGTCCGGCCTGGAACGGCCAGCTGTACCCGAGCGACTTCGGCAATGACCTGGGCGGCAATGTCGCATCGAACTACTTCAAGTACGACGGCGCGGCGCTGGGCGCCTGGGGCGCGATTCCCGGCAACCGCCTGCTCGACTACGTGCTGCGCCATAACTGGATGAACGAATTCGAAGTGGGCGAGAAGACGGCCGCGCTGTACGGCATGGTCGACTTCGGCGGCGATGGCTGGAGCGGCAATGTCGGCCTGCGCGCCGTCGAGACGCGCCAGAACACGATCGTCAACCTGCCGGGCGGCCCGGCGCCGATCACCGGTTCCGCCTTCGGCGCCTACACGCCGACGACGTTCAAGCGCACCTACCGCGACTACCTGCCAAGCGCCAACCTGAAGTACAACGTGACGCCCGACCTGGTGCTGCGCACGGCGCTGGCCAAGACCATCGCGCGCCCCGACTACAGCGCGCTGGGCGGCTCGGTGTCGCTCAACGACGACGCGCTGAGCGGCAACGGCGGCAACGTCAATCTGGAACCGGTGCGCTCGACCAACTTCGACATCGGCGCCGAGTGGTATTACGCGCCGAAAGCGCTGCTCTCGGCGGGCCTGTTCTACATGGACCTGCGCTCGATCGTGGCGCAGGGCACGTCGACCGGCACCTACTACAACAACAAGCGCAGCACGCTGACCGAGTACCAGATCACGTCGCCGTACAACACGAGCGGGCGCAATCGCGGCGTGGAGCTGAGCTGGCAGCAACCGGTGGCGCGTGACTTTGGTTTCCTGGTCAACTACACGTTCGCCGACGGTGAACTCGACGATGGCGGTGAACTGATCAACTCGTCGCGCAACACCTACAACGTGACCGGCTACTTCGAGAACGAACGCTTCTCGGCGCGCCTGGCCTACAACTGGCGCTCGAAGTACAAGGCCGGCGTGGACCGTGGCGCGAGCCAGCACGTGGACGACATGCCGTCGCTGGCGGGCTCGATCAACGTCAAGCTGAGCGAACGCTTCACGCTCACGTTCGATGCGCTCAATCTCACCAACGAGACCATCAAGATGTACGCCGAAAACGAGGACCGGCCACGCGCCTTCTACTCGAACGGCCGTACCTTCTACCTCGGCCTGCGCGGCAAGCTGTAATCAGCCCAGGGGCGGCTTTGGCCGCCCCGCCTTCAACTGGACACTCATGACGGACCGATCCGATGGCGGCCCGGCGATCCACATCGCCTGGGAATGCCTGAGCAACTTCATCCGCGACGACGCGTTCGCTGCGCGCCTCGTGCTGCGCAACGATGGCGCCGCCCCCATCGCATCCGGCTGGACGCTGTACTTCAACACCTGCCGCAAGATCCTGGCCGAGACGGTCAGCACCGGCTACGCCATCGCGCACGTCAATGGCGACCTGTTTGCGCTGTCGATGCCAGGGGGCGACGCCTGGCTGCCGGGGCAGACGCACATGCTCGACTACGAGGCGCTGCACTGGGCAATCAGCATCACCGATGCGCCGCTGGGCTTTTACCTGCTGCCGGGGCAGGGCGGCACGGCCGTCGACCTGGGCGACCCGGTTATCGCGCCGTTCGTGCGCCCCGAGCAGCGGCACCGCAACCGGAGCGACGCGGTGCCTACCGCCGATGCGGCCTGGCGCTTTGCGCAGAACGCGGCGCTGTCGTACCTGCCCGAGGCCGAGGTCGGGCGCCTCACCCCGCGTCCACGGGCGGCACGCTTCACCGGCGGCCAGTACCGGCTGGGACGCGACGCGGCGATCGTGGACGGGGCAGGGCTGGACAACGAAGTGCGGTTCCTGCGCGCGCTGCTGGCCGACCTGCCGCCGGGCGAGGGCGCGGTGACGCTCGCCATCGGCCCGGTCGCTGAAGCCGGGGATGAAGCGTATTCGCTCAACATCGATGATCAGGGCGTGGTGCTCAGGGGCGCCAGTGCGCACGGCGTCTTCAACGGCCTGCAAAGCCTGGCGCAGCTGGTGTCGTCCGATGGCGTGCTGCCGCTGGGGGCGGTGCAGGATGCGCCGCGCTACGCTTATCGGGGCATGATGCTGGACGTCGGCCGCCACTTTTCCAGCGTCGACACCGTGCTGCGCCTGCTCGACTGCATGGCCGCGTATAAACTCAACCGCTTCCATTTTCACCTGACCGACGACGAAGGCTGGCGCCTGGCGATTGCCGCCTTGCCCGAATTGACCGCCGTCGGCGCGCAGCGCGGTGTTGGCGCTTGCTTGCCACCGTCGTTCGGCTCCGGCGCCGCCATCGATGCATCGAGCGGCAGCGGCTTCTATACGGCCGACCAGTTCATGACGATCCTGCGCCATGCGAAAGCGCGCCACATCGACGTCATCCCCGAATTCAATCTGCCGGGCCACGCGCGCGCGGCGGTCGAAGCGATGCGCATGCGCCATGCGCGCCTGCTGGCGGCGGGCGACCTTGCCGGCGCCGAGGAATATCTGCTGAGCGATCCGGCCGATACGTCGGCTTACGAATCGGTGCAGCTGTGGCACGACAACGTGATGTGCATCGCGCTGCCGTCGGTCGACCGCTTCATCGACACCGTCGTCACTGAAGTGGCTGCGTTGTACCGCGCAGCCGATATGCCGCTGCAGGTGCTGCACACGGGCGGCGACGAAGTCCCTGGCGGCGCCTGGGTCGGTTCGCCCGTCTGCCAGGCCAGCATGCGCGCGCATGGCTGGACGGATGTGCGCGCGTTGCGCGACGACTTCCAGGCACGCTGCCGCGCGATCCTGGCGCGGCATGGCATTGCGTTTGCGGGCTGGGAAGAAACGGCGCTGACACCCCGCGCCGATGGCATGCTGGCGCCTGACCGGCGCCAGGCCGGGCGCGATTTTCACGTCTACGTCTGGAACAACGGCGGCTTGCCGCATGAACGCGATTGCGCGACCGAACTGGCCGTGGCCGGTTTCGACGTCGTGCTGGCCAATGCCACCAGCCTGTATTTCGATTTCGCCCACGCCAAGCATCCGCTGGAGCCGGGCTACTACTGGGCCGGTTTTGTCGGCACGCGCGATGCGTTCGATCTGGCCCCAAGCGCCGGCATCACGGGACTGCAAGGCCAGCTTTGGGGCGAGAACGTGTGTTCGCGCGCGCGCCTCGAGTATCTCGCGATGCCACGCCTGCTCGGGCTGGCCGAACGCGCGTGGTCGCCACAGGACAGTCATCCGGACTGGAACGAATTCGCCAACCGTCTTGGCCGGCGCGAATTGCCGCGCCTCGATCGCCACGGCTGGCGCTACCGCCTGCCGCCGCCGGGCGCCCTGGTGGAGGACGGCCTGCTGCGGGCAAATACCGCCTTTCCCGGCCTGGGCCTGCATTACACTGTCGATGGCTCCGACCCTGATACCACCAGCCCGCGCTACGCCGACCCGGTGCCTGTGCACGGCGTGCGCATCGTGAAACTGGCCAGCATCGACACGCACGGTCGCGTGAGCCGCATCGTCACCCTACACCTGGAATCGCCATGAACGAGACGCTGGTCGCTGCCCCGGTCCACCATGCGCCACGGCGCCATCCGCTGTCGTGGGTGCCCACGCTGTACCTGGCGCAGGGCTTGCCGTTCTATGCGGTGGCGCTGGTCGCCGGCCAGATGCTCAAGAGCATGGGCGTGCCGAACGATCAGATCGCCCGCTGGACGGGGCTTCTTGGCCTGGCCTGGGCCTTCAAGGCGTTGTGGAGTCCGTTCCTGGAACTGGCGCCGAGCCGGCGCATGGCCGTCGTCACGTGCCAGATCTTCGGCGGCGCGTGCCTGGCCCTGGTCGCGCTGGCCCTGCAACTGCCGATGTGGTTTGCCCTGTGCCTTGGGCTGCTGGCGATCGTGTCGCTGGCCTCGAGCACGCACGACATCGTCGCCGACGGCATCTATATCAGCAGCCTGACATCGCGCGAGCAGGCGGCGTATGCGGGCTGGCAGGGCGCGTTCTTCAACGCCGCCAAATTCCTCTCGCTCGGCGGGCTCCTGATCCTGGCCGGCGAACTCGAAGAACGCTTCGGCATTGCTTCCGCCTGGACTGTCGTATTCCTGCTGCTGGGCGGCCTGATGGTGACGCTGGGCCTGTACCACTGGCACGCGCTGCCGGCCACGCCCAAGCTCGCGGGACGGATCCGTCATGCGCGCGACGTCAAGGCCACGCTGGTCGACGTGTTCAAGACGTTCTTTGCCAAGCGGGGCATCTGGATGGCGATCCTGTTCATCATCCTGTTTCGCGCCGGGGAAGGGCAGATCCAGTCGATCGGCCCGCTGTTCCTGCGCGACGCGCGCGAGGCCGGTGGCCTGGGCTTGAGCACCGCCCAGGTGGGCTGGGTGTATGGCACGGTCGGCACCGCGGCCTTTTTGATCGGCAGCATTGCCGGTGGCTACTTCACGGCCTGGCTGGGTCTCAAGCGCGCCTTGCCGCTCTTGATCCTGGCGATGAACCTGCCCAACGCCGTGTTCTGGTACCTGAGCGACGCGCAGCCCGTCTCGATGCCGCTGATCGTCAGTGCGCTGGGGCTCGAGATGTTCGGCTATGGCTTCGGTTTTGTGGGCGTGATCCTGTTCATCATGCAGGTGGTCGCCAGTGGCCCGTACCAGGCGGCGCACTACGCGCTGGGCACCGGCTTCATGCAACTGGGGTTTGTGCTGTTTCGCACGATCAGCGGCGACATCCAGCAGGCGCTGGGTTATCGCGATTTCTTTCTGTGGGTGCTGGTGGCGGCGCTGCCGGTGCTGGTGCTGAGCCGCTTCATGCGCATCGAGGCGCCTGATAACGCGGTGGAGAAAAACTAGCGCCGCTTGACTGGCAGGGCCAGCCAGCCCTGCCACCCGCCATCTTCGGTGCGCGCGACCTTCTGGACATGGGGCCGCGTTGCATCGAGCCGCCATACGCTCTGGTGCTCGAGCCAGTCTTCGTACATCGCCCGAAAGCGCGGCCACTCGCCGCGAAACTCGAGGATTGCCACCATCCCGGCCGGCAGCACGCGCAGGCCGAGGCCCGGGTCGGCCAGCACGCCGGCGTCGAAGCCAAAGTCGTAGCAGTATTCGCGCTCGCCCGTAAATCCCGGATCTTCGTCGAATACGCCGTACCACGGCGCGCCGCGGGGAATGCCAGCGCTTTCCTGCGCGCAGATGAAGGCATTGCATGCCAGCGACAGCGCCGCGCCGGACTGGCCGAAGAAGCGCTGGTAGCGCAGCTGCACGGCCGGTAACTGGCGCAGCGTGACGCGCGCGGCAACGCTGCCCGGCACGGGCGCGCAGTAAGGGGCGTTCAGCGCGGTGAGTTCGCCCGGCTCGGCGACAAAGAAACTGACATCGCTTTCGCGCCCGACCTGGGCATCCATGTATACGCGCCAGCCACCGTCGCGCCAGGATTTGGCCGGCATGCCGAACTGCTGGCGAAAGGCCTTCGCGAATGCCGCGTTGGACGGAAAACCGCAATCCTGCGCAATGCGCCCGACCGGCACGTCCGGTTCATGGCGCAGCAGGTGCGCGGCGCGGCGCAGGCGCCGCTTGCGCTGGTATTCGACCGCCGAAAAGCCGGTCAGTTCACGGAAGATGCGGTCGAAGTGGTAGCTCGAATAGCTGGCCGATGCCGCCAGGCTGCCCAGGGCCAGCGGATCGCCGACCGAGTCGAGCATCAGGTCCATGACCTCGTACAGGCGCGACAGGCGCGAGACCGGCACCCGGGGCGTCACGCACGGGACGGCAGGAGGCATGCTGTGGGCAAGGGCGGCGTGGGTCGGTGGCATATCGCGGATCGTCATGACAGCGTTACTGAATTATGCGACCAAACCCGCTGCCGTGGCGAACTATGTGTAGCCTGGAAAATACAGTCCGCGTCTCACCGCGTCTCATCAGTCCCAGGGCTGGTAAGCGATGCCCTGGCCGATCAGGTCCGCCACTGCCGCGACGTTTTCACCGCTTTCGCTGAACGAGGCCAACACGCCCGCCACGTTGTCGCGGCCCGAGTCGAGGACGTCGAGCCAGAAGGCGAAGCCACTGTCGTCCGGCGCACGGTCCAGCACATTGCGGTAGAGCAGGGTGACCACGGCGGCATTGCTCGGCGCCGCGCCGTACATGTCACGGAACTCCCGCGAATCGGCAAACCCGCCGGCGACGGCGCCGAGCGATGCGCCGCGATCAAGCGCTGCGATCCAGTAACCCAGGCCAATCTC
The DNA here is from genome assembly GCF_059686035.1 of Telluria sp. ZT3P26. Classification (NCBI taxonomy): domain Bacteria; kingdom Pseudomonadati; phylum Pseudomonadota; class Betaproteobacteria; order Burkholderiales; family Oxalobacteraceae; genus Telluria; species Telluria sp. ZT3P26. The sequence goes on from NZ_JCASII010000006.1 coordinate 214,038, forward strand.
GTCGGGCGCGCGGTCAAACGCGGCGCGGTAGATACGGTATGCCTGGCCGGCTGCGCCGTCCAGGTCCAGGGCCAGCGTGCGGTTGGTAAACTGCAGACGTTCGATGGACTCGAGCTGGTCGCGGTGGTCGTTCAGGCCTGCTACCCGTTCATGGATGGTCCAGGTGCCGGTCGCGGTCGAGCCGGCAATCGTGTAGTTGTCGCGCCCGGCCGCGTAACGGGCGGTGTCGATCCCGGCGCCGCCATGCAGCAGGTCGTCGCCGGCCCCGCCAATGAACACGTCGTTGCCGTCATCGCCATACAACCGGTTGTTGCCCTGGTTGCCGTCCAGGACGTCGTTACCGCCGCCGCCGCGCAATTCATCGTTGCCTTCACCGCCGTGCAGGAAATCGTTGCCGTCGCCACCCTCGAGCACGTCGTTGCCAGCACCGCCGTCGATGGTGTCGTTGCCGGTCAGGCCGCGCAGGAGATCGTCGAGTCGGCCACCGAAGAGGCGATCGTCGAGCAGGCTGCCAACGACCGTCTGGCCGCGCGACGAGCCGTCCGGATGGCTGCCCTCATGGAAGTTGTCGGATGTGAACGCACTGACCGTGGTGTTCTCGAGCACGACCCGGGTGGCAAACGTCTTCGGACCGGCAGCGCCGTCCGCATCGATCTGGAGCAGCACGCGGCTCCCATCCTGGACCATGCGCGCGCCGCCGCCCGTGCCGAAGGGATTGTCGGCGCGGTAGTAAAAGAAGGAAAAAACGTCCAGCACATCGCCGCCGGCGCCGGTCTGGAAATCACGGACCGTGATCACTGCGCCCGGATCGTTGAATTCGTTGAACCTGTAATGGTCGCTGCCGTCGCCACCCGTGACGTCGATCCGGCGCGACGTGTCCAGGTACTGGAACCTCATCGTATCGTCGCCCTCGCCGCCATCGATCTGCAGGCCCGGCACGCCGGCCGGTTCGCTGCCGTAACTCAGCGTGATCTCATCGTTGCCGGCGCCGCCGATGATCTTTCTGACCGCGCTGCCGCCGACGTCGATCCTGTCGTCGCCGGCGCCGCCATCGAGCAGCGATCCGGCGCCGCTCACCCAGACGCCATCGTCACGCAGCCGGTCGTCGCCGGCGCCGCCGCGCAGGATGTTCGCGCCCTGCGCGTCCCTGAGGTCGTCGTTGCCATCGCCACCCTCGAGGGTATCGTCCCCGTCGCCGCCGGACAGCTGGTCGTTGCCTGCGCCGCCCTGCAGCAGGTCATTGCCAACGTTGCCGTCCAGCGTGTCGTTGCCCGCGCCACCACGCAGGGTGTCGTTGCCGGCGCGCCCGTCGAGCTGGTCGTCGCCATCGCCGCCATCGATCGTATCGTCCTGTGTGTCGCCCACCAGCACATCATTTTCAGCGGTGCCGGTCTGCACGCTGCCCTGGCTGCTGCCATTGGGGTGGTAGCCGTTGACGAACTGCGTGCTGCCGAGCGATGCCAGCGAGACATTGGCCAGGACGGCCGCCAGCTCGGACGCATGCGTGCTGCCCGCGACACCGTCAAGATCGATGTACAACGCAACGTCCGCGCCTTCCTGGCGTGCGCTCAGGTAACCGGCAGCGCCGAAGGGATTGTCCGTCAGGCCATACGGAAGACCACGGCTCAGGTCAATGCGGTCGGCGCCGCCAAAGTCGGTGATGATCAGGTTCGTACCGGTTGCCAGGACGTCGAACAGGTCGGCGCCGGCCCCGCCGCTGGCACGGATCGCCACGGCGTTGCGTGTCTCGTCGAACACCAGGGTGTCGTTGCCTTCTCCGCCGTCGACGGTGATGGTGCGGCCCTGCGCACCGGTTCCGTGCAGGTGCAGATAGTCGTCGCCGGCGCCTGCCAGCATGGTGTCGGCGCCGTTGCCACCGGACAGATAATCGTTGCCGATGCCCCCCTCGAGCAGGTTGGTGCCTTCCGAGTAGCTCTCGATCCGGTCCTTGCCTGCGCCGCCGCGCAGGACGTTGTCACCGGCACCGTCGCGCAGCATGTCATCGCCGTCGCCACCGTCGAGCATGTCGTTGCCGGCGCCGCCGAACAGTACGTCGTTGCCGCCCAATCCAAGCAGCTGGTCGTCGAGTACCGTGCCGTTGAGCGTGTCGTTACCGGCAGTACCGGTCAGGAGCATGCCGGTACTGCCACCGCGCGGATCGAAGCCATCGACGAAATTGGCTGCGCCGATCTGCCCGGGCGTGACACCCCGCAGCGTGACCAACGTGAGATAGAGCCCAGGATCGCCCGTGCTCTGTTTTTGCAGCAGGGTGTCGGCGCCGGACGCGGCCAGTCGCAGGATGCCTGTGTCGAAGGGATTGCCGACCGGTTCGACGTTGAACATCCGGCGGATGTCGATCTGGTCGCCGCCCGCGCCCGCCGTGAAGTCGGTGATCACGATCTCCTGCGAGAAATCAAGCGGACCAAACTGGCTCAGGACGAAGCGATCGCTGCCTGCACCACCGGCCAGGTTGCCGGTGCCCACCATGACGCCCGCGACATCGATTGCAATGGTGTCGTCGCCGGCGCCGCCATCGGCGACGGTTGCCACGCCGTTCGTGAACCAGCTGATCTGGATATAGTCGTTGCCGGCGCCGCCAGCGTAGGTGCTGCCGCTGGAACCGGTCAAGATATCGTCACCGTTGCCGCCGAAGAAGTGGTTGGCGCCGAGGCTGTCTTCGATCCGGTCATCCCCGTCGCCGCCTTCGATGTGGTCGTCTCCGCCGCCGCCCCGCAGGTCGTCATTGCCACCGTAACCGTAGATCGTGTCATTCCCCTGACCGCCATCGATATTGTCGCGCTGGTCGCTGCCATGGATGGTGTCATTCTGTTCGGTACCGGTCAGGTTGACGGGGACGGGGCCGGGACCGGTGCTTTGAAGCAGGGCATTGATCATGCGAAAAATCCAGTGAATATCGTAATGGCCGTGACTATTGCGGAACTGCACATCCCTGTCCAGATAATTGACGGTCTGATGCGTTTTGCATACACATCGCGCACGCCATACAGTTGCTGCGCCGCAGCAAATTTACAAATCACTTACAATTGCGTGGTCATTTAACTATCACAACGCCCCGCGCGTTCTGTCTCTGGAGAAACTATGCAGACAGCATTATCGGCGGGCTTTATCCTCGCCATTGTTCTGTGGGGCGTCATTTCGCCCGACACCATGGGTCCGCTGTTCGAGACCGCACTTGCTACCGTCACCCGCAATTTCGGGTGGTTCTACCTCTGGGTCGTCCTCGGCATGGTGGTGTTCGTTGCCTTCCTGGCCTTCAGTCGTTACGGCAACCTGAAACTCGGCGGCGAAGACGACGAGCCGGAATTCGCGCTCGGCAGCTGGTTTTCGATGCTGTTTGCCGCCGGCATGGGCATCGGCCTCGTGTTCTTCGGCGTGGCCGAGCCGATCTCGCACTACATCGAAGCGCCACCCGGCACCGTGTCGAACACGCCGGAAGCGGCGGGCGCCGCCATGCGCTACACCTTCTTCCACTGGGGTATTCACCCGTGGGCCGTGTACAGCGCCGTGGCGCTGGCCATTGCCTTCTTCCAGTACCGGCGCGGCGGTGTCGCCCTCGTCAGCACCGTGACGGACGCGCTGCCATGGCCGATCGTCAAGCACATGGGCGGGTTCTTCAACGGCCTGGCCGTGGTGGCAACCGCCTTCGGCGTGGCGGCCTCGCTTGGTGTGGGTGCGCTCCAGATCAACAACGGTCTGAATACCGTGTTCGGCCTGCAGGTGAGCGAAGCGTCGCAGATCGGCATCATCGTGCTGGCCACCGTCATGTTCCTGGGCTCGGCCGTTACCGGCGTCGCGCGCGGCGTGAAGATACTCTCGAACGCCAACATGACCGTGGCCGCGCTGCTGGCGCTGGCCGTGTTCATCCTCGGCCCGACCGTGGCGATCATCGATACGCTGACCAGTACCCTGGGCAACTACGTCACCGAATTCGTCCGCATGAGCTTGCGCGCAACGCCGTTCCGCGACAGCACCTGGGTCGGCAGCTGGACCATCTTCTACTGGGCCTGGTGGATTTCATGGTCGCCATTCGTGGGCCTGTTCATCGCCCGCGTGTCGCGTGGCCGCACGATCCGTGAATTCATCCTGGGCACGATGCTGGCGCCGACACTGGCCGCGTTCATCTGGTTCTCGATCTTTGGCGGCACCGCGCTGCACATGCAGATCTGGCAGCAGATCCCGATTGCCGATGCCGTGCGCGCCGATACAGCCACCGCGCTGTTCGCGATGTTCGATGCCATGCCATTTGGCACGCTCATGTCGGGCGTGGCCACGCTGCTGGTGGTGGTGTTCTTTGTCACATCGGGCGATTCGGCCGTGCTGGTGCTGAGCATGATGAGCAGCGGCGGCAATCCGAATCCGTCGACACGCAGCAAGCTGCTGTGGGGCGGCCTGATCGCCGGTATTGCGATCAGCCTGTTGCTGGCAGGGGGACTGAAGGCGCTGCAGACCGCGACCATCGTGTTTGCCGTGCCGTTCTCGCTGGTCATCATCCTGATGCTGGTCTCGCTCTGGCGCGGGGTGCTTGAAGACTGGACCGCGCACGAAAAGCAGGAACGCGAACTGCGTCGCCGCGTGCGCCAGATCGTCGAGAAGTAAGCGTCAATCTCGTACGACACGAACGGCCAGCCTCACTTGTGGGCTGGCCGTTTTTTCATGTGCTGATGCTCCAGCGAGCAGTCGAATTTCCTTTCGTTATCGACTTGGCGTGCTGATGGACAATGTCACGTAGGCGCATGCGCCGCTGCCGCCCGGTTTGTGACCTGGCGAACAGAGCATCAATCGTGCGACTCCCAAAGTAGGTGTTTTATTCACCGAACGCCTCACGAAGGGAACCCAATGAAAGCACTTGTCTACAACGGACCATGTGACGTCCAGATCAAGAACGTGCCGGATGCCACGATCGAGAAGCCGACCGATGTGCTGGTGCGCATCACCACGACCAACATCTGCGGCTCCGACCTGCACATGTACGAAGGCCGTACCAGCATGGAAACGGGCCGCATCCTCGGTCACGAGAACATGGGTGAAGTCATCGCCGTCGGCAAGGCCGTCGACCGCGTCAAGGTCGGCGACATGGTGTGCCTCCCATTCAATATCGGTTGCGGCTTTTGCGAAAGCTGCGAGCGCGGCCTGACCGGTTTTTGCCTGACCTGCAACCCGGGCAATGCGGGCGCGGCCTACGGTTTTGCCGGCATGGGGCCGTACAGCGGCGGCCAGGCCGAGCTGCTGCGCGTGCCGTACGGCGACTTCAATTGCCTCGTGCTGCCAAAGGATGCGCAAGAGAAGGAAAACGATTACGTGATGCTGTCGGATATTTTCCCGACCGGCTACCACGCAACCGAACTGGCGCAGATGAAACCGGGCGACTCGGTGGCCATTTATGGCGCCGGTCCCGTGGGCCTGATGGCGGCGATGTCGGCTTTCCTCAAGGGCGCGAGCCGCGTGTTCGTTGTCGACCCGAACAAGGACCGCCTGGCGCTGGCCGAGAAGATGGGCGCGATCGGCATCAATGACATCGAAGGCGATGGCGCCGAGCAGATCAAGGAACTGACGGACGGCCAGGGTGCCGACTGCGGTTGCGAGTGCGTGGGCTACCAGTGCTGCGACAAGCACGGCAAGGAAGTGCCGAACCTGACGATGAACAATCTGGTCGAAGCAGTCAAGCCAACCGGCGGCATCGGCGTGGTGGGCGTGTTCCTGCCGGAAGATCCGGGTGCGAAGGACGAGCTGGCCAAGGAAGGCAAGCTGGCGTTTGACTACGGCAAATTGTGGTTCAAGGGCCAGCGCATCGGCAACGGCCAGGCCAACGTCAAGGCCTACAACCGCAGCCTCGCCAAGCTGATCCACGCTGGCCGCGCCAAGCCATCGCAGATCATCTCGCACGAGCTGTCGCTGGACGAAGCGCCGCACGCGTACAAGAAGTTCGATGAGCGTGCTGATGGCTGGACCAAGGTGATTCTCAAGCCGGGTCAGTAAGTTTCAACATGGGCCGGGATTGTCCCGGTCCATCGCATATCTGAGAGGAGCGGGCCATGACGACGACGTTCAAGGCCGGTGACAAGGTGGAATGGGCGTCATCCCAGGGCACGGTCACCGGCAAGGTCAAGAAAAAGTTGACGGCGCCGACCGACATCAAGAGTCACCATGTCGCGGCGTCCAAGGAACATCCGGAATACCTGGTGGTCAGCGACAAGACCGGGGCGGAGGCGGCGCACAAGGCGTCGGCGCTGAAGAAAGCGTAGTTGCCCGTGCTGGTCCGAGGATCAGCGCTGCGCCGGCGCGGTATGCTGTGTCGTCCCGGTCTGGACGACGCAGCTGCGCTTGCACTGCTGGTATGACTTGTCACAGGCGCCAGTGCGGTCGAGCCGGCGATGCGTGTCGCCGGCTGCCTGCAACGCCCGGGCGCCTTGTCCGGGCACTGCGCCCTCGGCCGTTCGCGCCAGCGGGTTGCGGGCGGCAGTTTCAGGCGGTGGCACGAAGCGTTCCTTGCCCCCCGAGCTGGCGTCGACGCGGCATTCGCGCTGCGCCGATTCGCACATCGAGGTACAGAAATTCGCGTCGGCAGCCAGCACCGGGCCGGTTGCCAGCATGCCGAGGCAGGCCATCAACGACGCTGCGGATGCGGTAAATTGGGTGGATGCAAGTCGGAATGGCATGGCTTGAATTCGATCTTGGAAAATTGCCAGTCTACGGCATCGAGATTGTTGAAAACTCACGCATTCTCATCGATGCCAACCATGCCTTAAGATTCGGTTCATCTTGCCGCGCCAGCATGGCAAGAGAACATTTCACCATTCATTCATCCGATCCCATGCGCATTCTGCTTGTCGAAGACGACCTCTCCCTTGGCGACACCATCCAGGCCTGGTTGCGCCTCGATGGCCACGCCGTCGACTGGGTCCAGCGCGGCGACTCGGCGCAGACGGCCCTGATGACCCATCACTATGATTGCGTGCTGCTCGACCGGGGCTTGCCGGGTTTAACTGGCGACGCCTTGCTGGGCCAGTTGCGCGCCGCCGGCAACGGCGTGGCGGTCATCCTGATCACGGCCTTCAATGCGCTGGCCGATCGCGTCGAGGGCCTGGACCTGGGCGCCGACGATTACCTGGTCAAGCCGTTCGAGCTCGAGGAAATGTCGGCCCGCATCCGCGCGGCCGTGCGCCGTGGCGCGAACCAGGTGAGCAACGACCTGGTGCATGGCGAGATCGCGCTGAACCTGGACACCAAGGCGGCCAGCCTGCGCGGCGTGCCCGTCGCGCTGACGGCGCGCGAGTACAACGTGCTGTATGCGCTGCTGCTGCGCAAGAACAGCATCGTCACCCGCGCCCAGATCGAAGAAACGCTGTACGGCTGGGGCGACGAAGTCGAAAGCAATGCGATCGAGGTGTATGTGCACAACCTGCGCAAGAAGTTCGGCAGCGACAGCATCGTCACCGTGCGCGGCCTGGGCTACCGGATGAAGAACGATGGTGAATGAGGTGCAGGTGCAACCATGGTCGCTGCGCCGGCGCCTCTTGATCGCCATCGTGGCCGCCAATACCGTGCTGTGGCTGGCCAGCCTGGGCATCGTCACCGTGATCGCCTGGCAGGAAACCAATGACGTGTTCGATGACGCGCTCGAGGAATCGGGCCACATGATCATGGCCGCCACCACCGACTGGAACGAGCGCGGGCTGTTGCTGCGGCCCGGGCTCGAGAGCCGGCCCGGCCGCAAGGTCGACATGCAGTACCAGATCGTGGCGGACGGGCGCGTGATCCAGCGTACCGGCGGCGCGCCCGCCCAGCCGTTCGTGACGGATTTCGACGAGCAGGACGGCTTTGCCGACGTGCGCAACAACGGCCAGCCCTGGCGCGTGTTCGTCGTGCGCGATGCGGCGCGCAGCGTCGAGGTCCAGGTCGGCCAGCAGCAGAGCAAGCGCTTCGATATCCTGGAAGAGCTGGCCGAATCGCTGTGGCTGCCGGTGCTGGGCTTCCTGCTGCTGCTGGCGCTCGTGTGCTGGGTGCTCACCGGGCGCGTGTTGAAACCCCTGCGCCAGACGGCGGCAAGCATCGCGGCCAAGACGCCGCACGACCTGACGCAGGTCGCCACTGCCGGCCAGGCGCGCGAAGTGCTGCCGATCGTGCAGGCACTCAATGGCGTGCTGGGGCGCCTGGAAGCAGCGCTGCAGGCCGAGCGCCGCTTCACGGCCGACGCTGCGCACGAGCTGCGCACGCCGCTGGCGGGCCTGCACATGCATGTGCAGCTGCTGCAGCGCCAGCATCCCGAACTGGCCGCGCCGTTCCAGAAGCTGCGTCACGATATCGCGCGCACGACCGGGCTGGTCGACAGTCTCCTGACGCTGGCACGCCTGGACCCGCTGGCGCGCGAACAACTGGTGCGCCAGCCGGTGCCTCTGCCGGCCCTGTTTGAGCGCCTCGTGGGCGCGCATGCGCAGGAAGCGGCGGCGCGCGGCATCCGCATCGCCGTGCACTGCGAGCTCGAACACGTGGAGGCCGACCCGCAGATGCTCGAGATCGTGCTGCGCAACCTGCTCGACAACGCGCTGCGCTATTGCCCCGACGGCAGCCGCATTGCGATCGATGCGCACCGGCACGGCGGATTCGACCGCATTGCCGTGCGCGACAACGGTCCGGGCGTCGACGAAGCCAGCCGCGCGCGCCTGAGCGAGCGCTTCTTCCGCGTGCTGGGCCAGGGCCAGCCGGGCAGTGGGCTCGGGCTGTCGATCGTCAGGCGCATCGCTGATCTGCACGGCATCGCGCTGGCCTTCGGCGCAGGCCTGGACGGGCGCGGTCTTGGTGTCACGCTCGACTTCGATGCGCCCTTAAGATCGGTTTAATGTCGCGCCGGTGTAATGCGTCTGTGCCTGCCAACGCTGTGCAGGCAACGACCCACCAACTACCGAGGACTGACCATGAAACGTATTTCGCACATCGCCTGCATCGCCCTGTTGATCACCGGTTCGGCCGCTGCTGTCGCCCAGACCGCTGCAACCCAGACTGCAACCCCGACCACCGCCCCGGTCACCAAGGCCGCAACATCGGGCTATGCCGGCCCGTCGGGCGCACCGTTGATGACCGCCAAGGACTTGCTGGCCAATGGCAAGGATGACCAGTACGTGCGCCTCAAGGGCAAGCTCACCAGCCACAAGGGCGACGAGAACTACGAGTTCACCGACGCCAGCGGCAAGATCATGGTCGAGATCGATGCCGACCGCTTTCCGGCCGGCGTGACGGTCGATCACAACACGCTGGTGGAACTCACCGGCGAGTTCGACAAGGAAATGTTCGGCGACTCTACCGTGGACGTCGAGCAGATCAAGGTCGTCGCGCAGTAAGAACTGACGTGTTCGGGCGATAATGGTGGCTTCGCCGCCATGATTGCCCGATTTGCCCATGCATTACGATTACGCCGACCTGACGCACAACTTCGACCCCGGCGCCCTGCAGCGTGGCCACGACTACGCCGACGATGGCCATGTCCTGGTCGCGCAGTGGCAGGCCGATCGTCTGGTCGGCGAAGTGGCCGGCAGCGGCGGGGCGATCTACCACCAGACCATCCGCGTATTCACGCGCCGCGAAGAGATCAACTTCGACGGTCGTTGCACCTGCCCGGTGGGCTACAACTGCAAGCATGTGGTGGCGGTCCTGATCAAGGACATCGAGTGCCGCGAACGCGAAGCGCGGCAGGCGCCAGGCGCCGCCAACGCCGTCGCGCAGCACTGGCTCATGCAGCTCTCACAGCTGCGCCAGGTCTCGCAACCGGCCCTCTCGGGCACGGGCCCAGTGACCATCCTGGCCTGGGTCCTGGTGCCGGACATGCCCGGCGGCGCCTCGCGGCTGCACCTGCGCAAGGGCCGCCAGGGCAAGCGCAGCGGCATCGGCGCCACGTCCGGCGACGTCAACCACCACGGCCTGCTGCGCGACCCGCCGGCCTGGATCGCCACCGGGGATGTCGAACTGCTGCGGCAGTTTGCCGGCCTGGCGGCGGCCTCGGGCGGCCTGGGCGTCGCGCGGCCGCAAGGCGCGCTGGGCGCACGCCTGCTGGCCCAGCTCGTCGCGCAGGGCCGGCTGCTGCGCGCCCACACGCCAGAGGATCTGGCGCGCGGCCGGGTCGCGCCGCTGCTGGCCGGTCCGAAGCGCGCGGCCGTGATCGACTGGCATCCCCTGGACGACGATCCCGAGGCGCTTCAGCTGAGCTGGCAATTTGCCGGTGGCAGCGCGCGCGAGCGGCAGATTCCCCATGAGGTACTGCCAACCGAACCAGCCTGCTATATCGATGGCGACCTGATCGGGGAGCTGACGCTGCCGGCCTTGCTGTCGCCCTTGCCGCTGGAGATGCTGCTCGGCGCGGTGGAGCAGGCGCCGCTGCTGTGGCCGGAGCACCGCGCCAGCGTCGCGACCCGCATGGCCGAGCTTGGTCTGGATGGCGTGTTCCCGTTGCCGCAGGTGCTGGAAACGCGAGAGCGCAGCGATGTGGCGCCGAAGCCCCTGCTGGTACTCGACAGCATGCTGGCCAGGCAGCGCGGCGACTACCGCTGGCACGACCATGCCACCTTGATGTTCGACTACGACGGCTGGATCGCGGAGCCTGACGACGGGCCGGTGCTGCGCCGCGTCGAGAACACGAAGGTCCAGCTCATCGTGCGCAATGCCCAGCTCGAGGCGGCGGCGCGGGCGCTGCTGACCGGGTTCGGGTTTGCCGAACCGCCACCCGACTCGCCACTGCTGGATCTGCCCGGCGCCTTGCAGCTTGCCGACGAGGCGGCCTGGGTCGGCTTCGTGCGCGATGCGCTGCCGCGCCTGGAGGCGGCCGGCTGGCAGGTCGAGATCGAAGCCGATTATCGCTACCACCTGGCCGAGGTCGATGACTGGTACGCCGAACTCGACGAGGAAGGCGAGGGCGGGCAAGCCTGGTTCGCGCTCGAACTGGGCATCGTCGTGAACGGCCAGCGGCACGCGCTGCTGCCCTTGCTGCTCAAGATGATCCGGGCCGCGCCGCAGGAGTTCGATCCGGTGGCCCTGGCCACGCGCCCCGACGATGGCGACCTGGTCATCGAGCTCGACGACGAAACGCGCGTGGCCGTGACCTGGGGCCGCATCAAGCCGATCCTGGACACGCTGGGCGAGCTGTATTTCAGTGAGCGCATGGGCAGCCGGGTGCGCTTGCCGGTGATGGATGCGGCGCGCCTGGCTGAACTGGAACGCGCCGCGCACCTGCGCTGGATGGGCGGCGAGCGCCTGCGCGCACTGGGCCGCAAGCTCAGCGATTTCGACGGCATCCGCCCGGTCGCGTTGCCCGCCGGGCTGCAGGCCGACCTGCGGCCCTACCAGCGCAGCGGCCTGGACTGGCTGCAGTTCCTGCGCGAGTACGAGTTCGGCGGCATCCTTGCCGACGACATGGGCCTGGGCAAGACGATCCAGGCGCTGGCCCATATCCTGGTCGAGAAAGAAGCAGGGCGGCTCGATCGCCCGGCACTGGTCGTGGCACCCACGAGCCTGATGCCCAACTGGCAGGCTGAGGCGGCCCGCTTCACGCCTGGCCTGCGCGTGCTGCTATTGCACGGCAAGGAGCGCACGGCGCTGTTCGATGGCATCGGCGACGTCGACGTGGTCCTGACCACCTACGCGCTGCTCGGGCGCGACGAAGTGGCGCTGCGCGGCCACCGCTATCACCTGTTGATCCTTGATGAAGCGCAGTACATCAAGAACAGCCGCAGCAAGGCGGCGCAGACGGCGCGCCTGCTCGATGCGCGCCATCGCCTGTGCCTGACCGGCACGCCGGTGCAGAACCACCTGGGCGAACTGTGGTCGCAGTTCCATTTCCTGATGCCGGGCCTGCTGGGCGACGAGCGGGGCTTCAACACCGTGTTTCGCAAGCCGATCGAGCAGGGCGGCGACAGCGGGCGCAAGGACCTGCTGGTGCGGCGCCTGAAACCGTTCATGCTGCGCCGGACCAAGGACAAGGTGGCGACCGAACTGCCGCCCAAGACCGAGATCATCCTGCCGGTCGAGCTCGGCGGCGTCCAGCGCGACCTGTACGAAACGGTGCGCGTGGCGATGGACCGCAAGGTGCGCGACGAGATCGACCGCAAGGGCCTGGCGCGCAGCCACATCGTGATTCTCGAGGCACTGCTCAAGCTGCGCCAGGTATGCTGCGATCCGCGCCTGCTCAGGACGGGCGCGGCGGGCGGTTCGGCTAAGCTCGAGGCGCTGATGGAATTGCTCGACACCCTGATCAGCGAAGGGCGCAAGGTGCTGGTGTTTTCGCAGTTCACGAGCATGCTGGCGCTGATCGCCGATGAACTGAACGCGCGCAGCATCGCCTATGTCGAACTCACGGGCAGCACGGTCGATCGCGCCGCGCCGGTCGCTGCGTTCCAGGCGGGGCAGGTGGGCGTATTCCTGATCAGCCTGAAGGCGGGCGGCGTGGGCCTCAATCTCACGGCGGCCGATACCGTCATTCATTACGATCCATGGTGGAATCCGGCCAGTGAAAACCAGGCCACCGACCGCGCCTGGCGCATTGGCCAGACGCAGCCGGTCTTCGTCTACAAGCTGATCGCGCGCGGCACGCTGGAAGAAAAGATCCAGGAAATGCAGCGCCGCAAGGGCGATCTGGCCAACGCCCTGCTGGCAGGGGACACCGAACTGGCGCCGGCCATCGGGGCCGACGACCTGCGCGAGATCTTCTCGCCGGTCGACCACGCACGGCCATAACGCAACAGGCCCGCCGGAATGGCGGGCCTGTCGGGGTTCGTGCGACCTTGCGGTCTGTCGACCTTAGGCTTTTTCGAGATGCGCCGCGAGCTGGCCGCGCAGTTCATGGCCGCTCGAGTGTGTGTAATCCTTGTTGAGCTCATGCGTGATCAGCGCCTTGACCTGCGGATCGATTGCGGTGCGCAGCAAGCCCAGGAACTCGGGCGACGCCGATACGATCAGGTGCTGGTACTGGCCTTTCTGCTGCCCCTGCAACAGGTACGCGGCAACGTCCTTGGCGAACTTCTGCGCTTCGTGTTCGGCTGGCGTAACGGCTGGCTGGTAATCGCTGCCCGGCGCGCCTGCCTGCGCCGCGTGCTCGAAGCCGCCGCCCTGGCCGCCGCCGATATTGTGGCCGCTATTGCCGGCCGAGCGCGGGCTCAGGCGGTCGGTCACGATGTCGCTCACGCGTTGCTGCGCAGCAGGATTGACCATGTCTTCCACTTCTTGCAGCGACTTGGCAGATTTGGCATCGGCAAAAATACGTGCACGACCGGCATTGGCCGCGATGATCCAGGTTGTAGGCATAGAGTCCCCTGATTGAATGGTGAGTGGGCGCATCGGGCGCTGCGAAGCCTGGGCCCCGGCTGGCGCGATGCGCATGAAGGCCATCGCCGGCAGTGGCGGACACGAACGATGCACGGCATCGGCCCGCGTTCCCTGCCTGGCGACAAGTGATGATTTAAGTATAGCCCTGTCAAAAAATCCACGTCGCACCGCGTTCCTGCCGTGCGCGCCTGGTGAAATGGCGGGATACCAAATGGATCAAATTGCCGGTGGACGTGTAGTAGCGTACTGAACGGGAACGCCATGGGGCGCAAGATGGACCCATCGACACTGCAAACACGGAAGGAACACTATCATGGGTAAATTTTTCATTGGCTGGCTCCTGGGTATCCCGGTCGTTGTACTGGTGATCCTGTACCTGATCTTCTGATCGACGATCCGGTTTCAGCAAATAAAAACGCCACCTTTCGAGGTGGCGTTTTTATTTGCGCGTTTCACGGCGCCAGGCGCCGTGAAACGATCTGCCCAACGATTACCAGCCGATATCCTTCAGCAGCGGCAGCGTCAGATCCTGCGGTGGCGACACCGACAGGGTCAGGTCCGAATTGATGCTTGGCTCCATCAGCAGGTTTGGCGATGCCGTCACGTCCCAGTGCGAGACCGACGAACCTGGCGCCAGCGTCGCTGGGGTGTACAGCAGCGGACGACCGAGGGCATCGGCGCCGGCCTTGCGGGTGTTGTCAACGGCAAAGGTTGCAGTGACCGCACCGGCTTGTGCACGCGAGCCGTATGGCTTGGCAGCAGCCACGGCCGCTTTCAGCAGTTCGCCTTCCGCTTGCGTGATACCCACCGACGGGATGATGACGGAAGCATCGGTGCCGCCTGGAACGAGCGCGCCTGCTGCGTTGTTCGCCAGCACGACGCCGATCGCACCCGCGTCCTGCGCATTCTTCACCTTGAGGGCGAACGCGCAGGCACCGCGATTGATGATCGGTACCTTGCCACGGACAGCTGCGGCATTGGCTGCATCGAATGGCGAGCAGCCAGGACCGATTTCACCTTCCTGAGGCGCGATCGTGGCCAGCACGCCAAGCTTGCCGGAAGCTGGCACTGCCGGGCCGAAGGACGACGCATTGAATTCCATCGTCGGGATGGCGCCGGCCGGGCTGGCCGATTTCAGCAGTGGCGTGCCGCGCAGGATGCTGGCGCCGGCAACCGAGTTGGCGCCGGTCCAGGCCAGGCCCAGCGGGTTGATTGCCGAGACGCGGCGTTCGGCCGACGTCATGTTCAGCCAGCTCTTCTTGGCCGTGTTGTCGTACATGTACTCTTCCCACACGCTTGGCAGGCCGCCATTGGCGACATAGGCCGAGCCTGCAGCATTGATGCGGAAGCCGGTCGACGTCTGCACGCTGACGACCGAGAAGCCCAGGCCGTGGCCCAGCTCGTGCAGCAGGGTCGCGGCGAAGTTCACCTGGCCGCCGGCTTTGCCGTCCAGGCCCAGGTAGAAGGTGCTGCCTGCGAGGCAGTTCGGCTGGCCCAGGTTGACGTTGAACTGGGTCTTGATGTCGACGTTGCCGTAGCCGGTGCCGTCGTCAGGGATGCCGTTGGTCAGGTTGACGCCGGCCAGCTTGTTGGCCAGTGCTGCTGGATACCAGGTGTTTGGCTTGCCGCCTGGGAAGTTATTCCAGATATTCCAGGCACCGGCGCTGCCCAGCGTGGCCGAGGTGGCGGTGCAGGTCAGCGCTTCCCAGCCGGCCGACACGGTGATCGTCACGTCGCTCTGGAGATTGCGTTCCCAGATATCGGCAACGTAGCGGTACACGTTCATGCGTTGCTGGCCGAGCGTCGTGCCCATGTTGCCGCCGACTGGCGCAACCGGGGTCGGATCGTTGAAGCCGAAGCCTGCAGGATCGCGGCTCTCGATGGTGATGGTCGCAGCTTGCGCGGCGATGCAGGTCAGGATGCTGGCGGTGGCCAGCACGGTGCGTGCGGCGGTGAGCGAGAAGGATGGGGTGCGCATGATTACTCCGTGACAGGCGTAATGGTGTGAACGTGGCCGGTCGAATCGGCATTCTGGGTGTCGCCGTGCGTGACGGTGATGCTGCCGTCTGGGTTACGCACTGCCACCGACGTGGTCATGAACTCGTCGGTCAGGCGCGCGCCGCGCGCGCCGCTGCTGTGAAATTTCTGCAGCGTTGCTTTCGGTGCGATACGTGCGGTCGCCCGGACGGACTGCGTTTTCAGTGCAGCGGCTTCGGCAGCGCTGGCGCCACGCAGTTTGCCGGATTCGGCATCGCGCACGACGGTCAGCGACTCATTCGCGGCGACCGGTGCTTCCTGGGCAATGGCGGACTGGCCGGCGAAACCCATCAGGGCAAGAGCAATACCGGCGGCGCGCAGTGCGCGCAGGCCGCCTTGTTGTTTCTGGAACATGACAATCTCCTGGAAAAACATATTCGATGCAAAATGTGCGAAGCGCAGCGCGCTTCGGCGGACTACGTGACCTGGTTTGCTCAGGCGCGTTTGCGGCGACGTGCGGCAACCAGGCCCATGGCACCAGCGGCCAGGATCAGGATGCTCGACGGTTCAGGCACATCGACGACGACGGAGTCGAGGCCAACATAGTTTGCTGCGTCAGCAGCGCCGAAGTACTGGAACGCGAAACGGGACGTGCCCTCGCGTGGGCCGATATAGGCCGAGTACTGTGTCCAGCCGTCTTTGCCGACGGTCAGGGAAACCAGATCAGCTGCAACGCCGCTCGCGCTGGCGAAACCGTAGGCGATCTGATCGCTGAAGCCTTCATCGTTTGCTGCTTTAAGCCAGAACGATACGGTGACGCCGACCAGGGTCGAGAATTCCGGGGTGTACAGCCAGTTGTTGAGCGTGCCGCCAGCAGCAGCATTGTTGTAGTTCGCCGCAATGTAGCTCTCAGGTGCGCCGGATTGGGCCGCGAATACATTCTGGTCGCCCTGGGACCAGCCTGGGGTGGTGCCGGCCGGGGTGCTGTTATTCGCCAGAATCCAGCCTTTGTTCTGCAGGCTGCTTACATCATCAAAACCTTCGTTGATCACGACCCCGGCGAACGCCGAGGACATCATTCCGGAAACCAGCAATGCTACAAGTGCTTTCTTCATTCTGATGCGCTCCAAGTGTGTACGATGAACGGGACTGCATTCGTGTCACAGGCCCTGTATCGGGTGTCGTAACGATCATTCGACGACTATGCGAGCTAATGCACATTACGTGCCAGCAAAACAACGCGTTGATTTCTATGAGGAATTTCTTTCAGAATGAAAATTTCGTAAATAATTGTAAGATTTTCCGACAAATTTCATACGCTTGTCACAAAAATAACGACACTTTATTTTTCAATTCATGCGCTCGCGCTATTTTGTTGCCATTCAGTAGGTTTTGTTGATTTTTTGGCAGTGTGGCGACAGGCGAGGCGCGCAGTGCTTTTTTCTGGAACTTGACCATGATCCATCCTCTTTTTATTTCACTTGCGGCCACCTGCCTGCTGGCCGGTTGCGCTGCTACTCCGGCGCCGGTCGATGGCGACAGCTTCATGGCGACACTCAGGACGATGTGCGGCCAGCGCTTCGAGGGCGGCCAGACCTATGCGGTCGATCCTAACAACGAATTTGCCAACAAGACCATCTCGACCGAAGTCATCTGCAGCACGGCGGATGTGCGCATGCCGGTGAAGGTTGGCGAAGACCGTTCGCGCACATGGATTTTCACGAACCCTGCAGCAGGGCTGGAACTGCGCCATGACCACCGCCACGCCGATGGCACGCCCGACAGGGTCACGATGTATGGCGGCATGGCGCAGCGCGGCGGCACGGCACGCTCGCAGGCATTCCTGGCTGACGCCTACACCGCCAGACTGGTTCCCGGCGCTGACACCAATCTGTGGACCGTCACCGTCAGCGAGGATGGCACCGTGCTCACTTACCGCCTGGAACGACACGCCAGGCCACGCGCCGAGTTCGTCATGAAACGCGTGCCGGGTTGAAACAGCGTTCAGGTCGCACTATCGGCCCGGACCGTGTCAGCGAATGACAGGATCAAATCATTCACGATGCCGGGCCGCTCCCGGTGCAGCCAGTGACCGGCACCGTCGATGGTCACTGTGTCGTGCAATTGCGGCACCAGCTTGGGCATATCAAGAATGATGCGGTCCATGCCCGGTATCGACATGCCTGGATCGCGTGATCCGATGGCAAACACGGCAGGGACGCTGACCTGCATGCCGTCGAGGCTGCCCTGCAACTGCCAGTTGCGGTCCAGGTTGCGGTAATAGTTCAGGGCGCCACGGAATCCGGCACGCTGGAAGGCTGCAACAGCCGCATTCAGGCCGGATGCCAGCCAGTCGGCCACCTGGGCAGGGTCGGGCAGATCGTGAAGCATGCCGCGCGCGGGCGCGACCATGCCGAACGGATTGGATGTGCTGTCGCCCGCACAGCGCGGGCCGGCGTCGCCCGACGCGCCGTAGTAGATCTTGCGCAGGGTAGCCGGGATGTCGCGTTCCAGTTCCTGCTCTGCAATGCCGGGTTCCTGGAAATACAGCGTGTAGAAGAGCGCGTCATCCTTACGGGGAAACAGGCCCGTGGGTGGGATGGGCGAGCGTGCCATCATCGGCACGCCCAGGGCCACGATACCTGCGATACGGTCTGGCCGCATCAGTGCCAGCTGCCACGCGATTGTCGCGCCCCAGTCCGCACCGACGACGATGGCGCGTTCGATGGACAGCATATCGAGCAGGCCGATCAGGTCACCCACCGCATGAAACACGGTATAAGCATCGATTTCCAGTGGCACCGACGACGCGCCAAACCCACGCAGATCCGGCGCCAGCACGCGGTACCCAGCCGCGGCGAGTACCGGGATCTGCGCGCGCCATGCATCGCCCGTTTCCGGAAAACCGTGGCAGAGCAGCAGGGTCGGGCCGTTGCCGGCCTCCAGATAAGACACGGTGATGCCGTTGACGTTGGCCGAGTTGCGTCGCATGCTGCCCTCCATTGTTCAGTCGATGCGTAACATCATATGTTTCGGATTGGCTTGGGTCAAGTGGCGTAACATCATGTGTTACGGATTTAAAATTGCTTACGTGGGGGTAATGATGAGATATGACGCAAGACTGTCACGCATGCTGCATGTGCTGATTCACATGAGCAAACGCGGTGGCAGGACGACGTCCGACACGATTGCCTTGATGCTCAAGACCAATCCGGTCGTCGTGCGACGTACGATGGGTTCGCTCAAGCACGCCGGCCTGGTGAAATCGGATGGCGGTGCCGGAGGCGGCTGGTCGCTGCAGCGTGACATTGGCAGCATCACGATCCTGGATGTCTATCAGGCGCTGGGTTCGCCGCAGGCAATCGCGATCGCGGCCGCGGTCGATCACCCGGTCTGTCCGGTCGAGCATGCCGTGGTCGGCGAACTCGGTGCGCTGTTCGGGGCGACAGAAGCGTTCATGCTCGAGCGCATGCGCGGTATGACGCTTGCCGCGATCGCTGACCAGATCGTCCTGCCCGCATGATGCATGACGGGCGCGGCGCTTTTGCCAGCCAATCCCGCCCCGTTCGACACCGTTGCATGCCATTGCGACAAGATAATTTTTAGATAGCTATAATCAATCGGTCGGCGGCTTCGTCCCATTGAAAGAGCTCCATGCGCTTCAGATCCATTCAACTCTCCCTGCGGTTCATCGTTCCCCTGGCCCTTGTGCTGGCCCTGTTCGGGTACTTTGCCATTCCGTGGATGGAAAATCTCACCCAGCGCTGGTTCGTGCGTGACCTGGACACGCGCTCGCGCCTGGTGTCGAGCACGCTGCAACAGCCGTTGCTGACCTATCTCGAAGATGGTTCCGGCGAACGCATCAACGACGCGTTCGAGCGCGCCATACAGGACGAGCGCCTGTACGCGCTGGCCCTGTGCTCGACCGACGGCATCCTGTTGTACAAGACCTCGACCTATCCGGCCACGCTCGGTTGCCGCGACGGGCAGATCAGCAACGAGGAAGATGGCTCGACGTCCAATCCGGTCGTGCGCCTGGCAGAAGGTCCGGTCCACGTTTCCACGCGCGAGCTGATGCAGAACGGTGCCTCTGCCGGCCGCCTGGTGCTGGTGCAGGACATGAGCTTCATCGAGCGCCGCAGCGCCGATACCAAGAAATACGTCCTCGGTCTGTTCGTGCTGATGGCCGGTGCGATTTCCATGATCACCGTGATCATCGCCCACCTGAGCTGGCATGGCTGGGTGGCCGGCATGCGTGAAATGCTGCGCGGTGAACTGTTGCCGCGCTCGCCACGTGCCGGTGCGACCGAGCTCGTGCCGGCCGAAGGCGACATGGCGCCGCTGGCCAGCGAGTTCCGCGCCATGCTCAACGATTACCAGCGCGAGCTGGCCGCCAGCCCGGTCGAGTCAACGACCTGGAGTCCCGAAACGCTCAAGCAGCTGCTGAACCAGGACCTGGCTGGCGACCAGATCCTCGTGGTCTCGAACCGCGAGCCCTACATCCACGTGGCCACACCCAATGGCGTGAAAGTCCAGCGTCCGGCCAGCGGCCTGGTCACGGCGGTGGAAGCCGTAATGCGCGCCTGCTCAGGCACCTGGATCGCGCACGGCGCCGGTTCGGCCGACCGCGAGACAGTCGACGCCAACGACCACGTGCCGGTCCCGCCGGACAACCCGAGCTATACGCTGCGCCGCGTCTGGCTGTCGAAGGAAGAAGAGCAGGGCTATTACTACGGTTTTGCCAACGAAGGCCTGTGGCCGCTGTGCCATATCGCCCACGTGCGCCCCGTGTTCCGCTCGACCGACTGGGCCGAATATGTGCGCGT
This sequence comes from Telluria sp. ZT3P26, assembly GCF_059686035.1. Lineage (NCBI taxonomy): Bacteria > Pseudomonadati > Pseudomonadota > Betaproteobacteria > Burkholderiales > Oxalobacteraceae > Telluria > Telluria sp. ZT3P26. The sequence goes on from NZ_JCASII010000006.1 coordinate 234,167, forward strand.
GAACCAACGCTTTGCCGACGCCGTCATCGCCGAAGCGCGCTCCGACAACCCGGTCGTGCTGGTGCAGGATTATCACTTCGCGCTGCTGCCGCGCATGGTGCGTGCGGTGCTGCCAAAGGCAACCATCATCACGTTCTGGCACATCCCATGGCCGAATCCGGAGTCGTTCGGCATCTGCCCATGGCGCGAAGAAATCCTCGATGGCATGTTGGGCAGCACGATCCTTGGCTTCCATACACCGTTCCACCGCAAGAATTTCCTCGACACGGTCGACCGCTACCTGGAAACCCGCATCGAGGACGAAGCCTCGACCGTCAGCTACGGCAACCAGCTGACGCAGGTCAAGCCGTACCCGATTTCCATCGCATGGCCTGACGAGATCCCGGGCGAACCCGATATCGCCGCCTGCCGCGCCGAGATCCGCGAGGCGCTGTCGCTGCCGGCCGACCAGTTGCTGGGCATCGGCGTCGACCGCCTCGACTACACCAAGGGCATCGTCGAGCGCTTCGAGGCCGTCGAGCGCATGTTCGAGCTGTATCCCGAAATGATCGGCAAGTTCACGTTCGTGCAGATCGCCGCGCCCACCCGCTCGTCGCTGGATGAATACCAGAACCTGGAAACGCGCGTGCGCGGCCTGGCCCAGCGGATCAATGACCGCTACGCCAGCGGCACCTACCTGCCGATCGTGCTGAAGACCGAGCACCACGAACAGCGCCAGTTGCGCACGTACTTCCGTGCATCCGACGTCTGCAGCGTGACCAGCCTGCACGACGGCATGAACCTGGTGGCCAAGGAATTCATCGCTGCCCGCGACGACGAAGGCGGCGCGCTGATCCTGAGCCAGTTCACCGGCGCGGCGCGCGAGCTGCATGAAGCGCTGATCGTCAATCCGTACCACATCGAAGAGGGCGCCGAAGCGCTGTACCAGGCGCTGCGCATGCCGCGCGACGAACAGCGCGAACGGATGCGCAGCATGCGCCGCCGGGTGCGCGATTTCAACGTGTATCGCTGGGCCGGTCGCATGCTGCAGGATGCGGCGCGCCTGCGCCAGCGCGAGCGCGTCAAGTCGCGCATCGTCTCGCTCAGCCAGGACCGCGTGCGCAGGGGGGAAGCATGACCACTGCCACTGACAACCTGCAGGCCGCACTCGACCTGCTGGCCGCGCCCGATTGCGCGCTGTTTCTCGACTTCGACGGGACGCTGGTCGACATCGCGCCGCTGCCCGACCAGGTGATCGTCACCGACGTGCTGCACGCCGCGCTGCCGCTGCTGCAGGCGCGCCTGAACGGGCGGCTGGCCCTCGTGTCCGGCCGGCCCATCAACGAGCTCGACAAACTGCTGGCACCGCTGACGTTCCCTGCGGCCGGCGTGCACGGCATGGAGCGGCGCGGCGTCGACGGCGTCGTGCGCCGCCTGGCGCCGCCCGACTTCGACCTGGTGCGTCAGGCCGCGCAGGGACTGGCGGCGCGCCATCCCGACCTGTGGGTCGAAGAAAAGCACGGCGCGCTGGCGCTGCACTTCCGCCAGGCGCCCGAGTTGCAGGCGCTGTGCACCGACGCGATGCGCGTGGCGGTGGACGCCAGCCCGGGTCTCTTGCTGATGGAAGGCAAGATGATCGTCGAGGTCAAGTCGAACGCCGTCAGCAAGGGCACGGCGATCCGCGACTTCCTGGCCGACGCGCCGTTCGCCGGTTACCGGCCCCTGTTCATCGGCGACGACACGACCGATGAAGCAGGTTTTGCACAAGTACAAAGTATTGGCGGGATCGGCCTGAAGGTCGGCCCGGGCCCCACTGTGGCCCAGTGCCGCATCGCGTCGGCGGAACAATTGCGCATCGTACTGTCGCAAGCGGCCGCCGCGCCAACCATTGGAAAGGACATACCCCATGAATGATGATTCCCACGAGTCGACCATGAGCACCGCACTACCGAACCCCCTCGAAGCACGGGGCACCATCGACCCCACCGGTTCGCTCGATTGCGGCGTGATCGGTAACTGCGCGTTCAGCGCCCTGGTCGACCGCATGGGCCGGATGGTCTGGTGCTGCCTGCCGCGCTTTGACGGCGACCCGGTCTTCAACGCCTTGCTCGATCCGAGCGAGAAGGGCAGCCTGTGGAGCGTCGAGCTGGAAGACTTCGCCCGCAGCGAGCAGGTGTATGAACCGAACACGGCGGTGCTGCGCACGCGCCTGTTCGACAGCGGCGGCAACGGCATCGAGATCACCGACTTCGCGCCGCGCTTCCTGAGCCGCGACCGCATGTTCCGCCCGCTGATGCTGGTACGCCGCGTGCGTCCGCTGGGCAGTGGCGTGCGCGTTCGCGTGATCATGCGACCGCGCTTCGAGTACGGCGCCAAGGCGCCCGAGATCACGCAGGGCAGCCACCACATCCGCTACGTCGGTCCCGACCAGACGCTGCGCCTGAACACGGACGCGTCGCTCAATTACGTCATGTCGGAGTCGTTCTTCCTGCTCGACCGGCCGCTGAACTTCATGCTGGGGCCGGACGAAACGCTGGCCGACGGCATCAAGGACACCGCGCACCGCTTCGAGCTCGAGACGATTTCGTACTGGCGCACCTGGTCGCGCCGCCTGGCGCTGCCGCTCGAGTGGCAGGACGTCGTCATACGCGCCGCGATCACGCTGAAACTGTCGCTGTACGAAGACACCGGCGCGATCATCGCCGCGATGACGACCAGCATCCCGGAAGCGCCGGGGAGCGAGCGTAACTGGGATTACCGCTACTGCTGGCTGCGCGACGCGTTCTTCGTGATCCGGGCGCTGAACAGCCTGTCGGAAGTCGGCACGATGGAAGACTATCTGCGCTGGCTGAGCAATGTCGTGGCGCGCGCCAAGGGCGGGCATATCCAGCCGCTGTACGGCATCGGGCTGGAAGAAGAGCTGCCCGAATCGATCATCGAGCACTTGCCCGGCTACCGCAACAACGGGCCGGTGCGCGTGGGTAACCAGGCGCAGGAGCACTTCCAGCACGACGTGTACGGCAATATCGTGCTCGGCGCGGCGCAGGCCTTCTTTGATCACCGCCTGTTCCGCCGTGCCGGGCATGCCGAGTTCGTGCAACTCGAAGCCGTGGGTGAACAGGCGTTCCGCCTGTACGACGAGCCGGATGCCGGCATGTGGGAACTGCGCACGCGCGCCCGCGTGCACACCTCGTCGGTGCTGATGAACTGGGCAGCCTGCGACCGCCTGGCCAAGATCGCCGAAGAACTGAACCTGCCCGAGCGCGCCACGTTCTGGGGCGAGCGCGCGGAAATCATCCGCAATCGTCTGTTGACCGAGGCGTGGAGCGAAGAGCGCCAGGCGTTTGCCGAAAGCCTGGGCGGACGCGACCTCGACGCCAGCGTGCTGTTGATGGCCGAGATCAACTTCATCGACCCGATGGATCCGCGCTTTGTCGCCACTGTCGACGCGCTGGAAAAATCGCTGTGCGACGGCCCGTACATGCGCCGTTATGAAGCGCCGGACGACTTTGGCAAGCCCGAAACCGCCTTCAATATCTGCACGTTCTGGCGCATCGATGCGCTGGCGCGGATCGGCCGCGAGGACGAAGCACGCGTCGTGTTCGAAGCCATGCTGGCGGCGCGCAATCACCTGGGCCTGCTGTCGGAAGACACGCATCCTGTCACGGGTGAAATGTGGGGCAATTTCCCGCAGACGTATTCGATGGTTGGCCTGATCAATTGCGCGATGCGCCTGTCCAAGCCGTGGAACAGCGTGGTTTAACTTTTTGATGGTCATGGCCGGGTCATAATCGGCCTTCACACTCTGTCGCATCACGTTGCGATGGAGTGTGCATGAAGCAGAAATCTTCGCCTGACCGGATGGCAGCGTTGGCGCAGGCCGGAAAGCGGCCCTCGTGAAAGAGGGCGAACTCCAGCGCAGCATGGCCGGCAAGACCATCGTTCTGCTCAGTGTCCCCGCCGGTGCCGGCCACACCCGGATTGCCGAGGCCATCCGCGCCTGCGCCGCGGCCGACCATCCCGATGCCACCGTCATCCACCTTGATGCGATGGCCTTCGCCACACCGCTGCTGCGCAAGGTCTACACCGGTTTCTATCTTCGCCTGATCGCCCGCGCGCCGGGCTTGTGGCGTTACATCTACCGCTGGACCGATGCGGCCCGCCCGGATGGCCTGCTCAGTCGTGTGCGGCGCCGGATCGAACGGCGTGCGTGCCGCGCCCTGACCGATGAAATCGCCGCTCTGCAACCCGACGCCATCATCTGCACCCATTTCCAGCCGGCCGAAGTGCTGTCGCAGCAGATCGCCGCCGGAAAACTCACGTGCCCGCTCTGGGTGCAGGTGACCGACTTCGACCTGCACCGCATGTGGCTGCAGCCCCACGTCACCGGTTATTTCGCCGCCAACGACGAGGTGGCGTTTCGCATGCACGGGCAGGGTGTTGCTGCCCATGCCATCTACGTCGCCGGCATTCCCACGATGCCGGCGTTTTCCGTGACCCACGACCGCGCCGAATGCGCGCGCGCACTGGGCCTGGATCCGGCGCTGCCGACCTTCCTGCTGATGGGCGGCGGCGCCGGTCTGGGCGGCTTGCACCGCGTGGCGCAGCAGCTGCTGGCGATTCCCGGCAATTTCCAGTTGATCGTCCTGGCTGGCAAGAATGCCGCCGAACTGGCCGCGCTGCAGCGGCTGGCCGTGCGCTTCCCGGGCCGGCTGGCGCCGCAGGGCTACACCGACCGCGTCGAGCGCCTGATGGCGTGCGCCGACCTGGTGATCACCAAGCCGGGCGGCGCGACCACGGCCGAATGCCTGGCGATGGGCGTGCCGATGATCGTCAACGCGCCAATCCCGGGGCAAGAGGAACACAATGCCAATTATCTGCTCGAGCATGGCGCCGCGCTCAAGGCGGTGGATCTGCCGACGCTCGACTACCGCATCCGCTACCTGATGGCGCACCCGGAAAAACTGGCCGGGATGGCCGCGTGCGCACGCTCCCTTGGCCGCCCGCAGGCTGCGCGTCATGTCGTCGAAACCGTCCTGGTGCAAGCCGCCCGCCAACAGGATGCCGCCCATGTTTGAATTAGCCGATGGCGCCAGGCTCGTGGCGACCGTGTGCGCCGTGCTGGCGCTGGCGTATCTGTTCGCGCGCGTGGAAGTGGAGATTGAAGGCGAGGCGGGCTGGGCGGCGAATCTGCCGACCTGGCGCATCGAGGAGCATCTGCTGCTCGACATCTTCTGGGGCGGTCGAGCGCTGACCGGCTACCACCTGTGGATGTTTTCGTTCATCGGGCTGGTGTTTCACTTCCCGCTGTTTGTCATGGGCCAGTGGTCGTGGCAGCTCGAGGCCACGGTGATGGCGTCGATCATGCTGTTCTGGATCGTCGAGGATTACCTGTGGTTTGTCATCAACCCGGCCTTCGGCTGGCGCCGCTTCAAGCAGGTGCATGTGGCGTGGCACAAGCGCTGGGCGCTGGGCGCACCGATCGATTATTGGCTGTTCGGCGCCGTCAGCATGCTGCTGTTCTGGTACGGCGCCTGAACCAGGTCCAGCGCATGGCGCACGCGCCCGCATAACTCGCCCGACGTGCGAGAAATCAGCTCCGGCGGAATGTCGAACTTGTTCGTCAGGCGATCGTAGTCTTCAAAGCCGTACGAGACCATGAACGGGTGCATGCCGGTATGGGCGGCGGCCGTGAAATCCTTGTGCTCGTCGCCGCAGATATAGCCGCGCGCCGGATTGATGCCGAAGCGCTCGCGCACCGCCCGGAACGACGCCGTCTTCTTGTCCTTGAGTGGAATATGGTCCAGAAAATCCAGTGCGCCGATATCGATATCGTGGCGCAGGAACAGCTGGCGCAGCGTTTCCAGGGGCTCGATCGTGATATTGCGCGTGACGATGCCCACCGTGATGCCGGGCGCGGCGATCAGTTCGCGGATCAGGTCGGGGATGCCGTCGTACAGCCGGGCTTCCTGCCGGTAGATGTCAGTCAGCGTGTCGACCAGTTTGGCGCGGCTGTTCTTGCGCAGGTTTTTCTTGATGATCGACGGGAATTGCTTCAGGCCGCCCACGTACTTGAGCAGGTGGTGCCGTTTCTGGAACGCCGTTTCGGCGCCGAGCACGCAGCCGTGCTGCCCGAAGGCCATGGCGATCGCGGAAAAAGCATCGATGGTGGTGCCATCCGCGTCGAGAATGAGAAGCCGTTTATCACTGTTGTACATGTGCAGCGCTCCCGATGCCGTTGACCGGACCGGCTTGCCAACCTTGCCGGTGCTCACTGTACGTCATCATCGGGCGCTGTCATGACAGGGGTATGACAAACGGCGTGTGGCCGGGCGCCGAATCGGTACACTGGTATTCTCCGGACTTTGTCGAGGCAAGCATGCGTTCCATGGATTTCAGCTCGTGGCAAGGGGCGATGACGACCATCATCGGCCTTGCCATCATTACCCTGCTTGGCGTGGGGATTCGCCTCATCATCATGCAGACGATCCAGCAGCGCCGCGAGCGCATGAACCGCCAGATCAACGAGCGTCTCAAGACGCTGATCGCAGCCTACCGCACGCTGGGCGGCTCGTTCACCGGCCAGCTGACGGTCGACCCGACCCATTTGCGCGACCTGCACGAGCGCACCCGGGCCGGGGAGGGCGACATTGCCGTGGCCGCAGAAACCTTCAGCTCCGAACGGTCGCGCCGCATGCGCGATGCCGTCGAGGCCGCGCTGGCGGACATCCTGCTGCTGGGCACCGAAGAGCATTGCCGGCTGGCGGGGCAGGCTGCGGCCGACATGGCCGCCGGCCGGCCGATTCACACGGCAGACCTGGTGATCAGCCTGCGCGGCTTCATCCGCAGCGCGCTGGACCTGGGGCCGATGCCGGCCGACGTGCTGATCCCGCTGCAGGGGCCGACGCGCACCCAGGGCGGCGCAGCGCGTGGCAAGGGGGAGGCTGGCGGTAACCGGGGTGGTGGCAATGGCGGGGGCAATGCCGATGGCGGCGGCGGCGGTGGTGGCATGGCCATCGGGCTGGCGTCGGGACCGGGACGCAGGGACGCCGATCAGGCCGGCTGATGCGCCCCTGATCCGGCAAGCGCTGCGAGCGCCTTGGCGGCGTACATCGCCTTGTCCGCATGCGACAGGAGTTCGTCGCGCGTGCCGCCATGCTCGGGATAATGCGCGACACCGACACTGACGGACATCTGCAGCCGGTGCCCGTCGCCCAGTTCGACCGGCGGCGCCAGTGCCAGGTGAATCTTGTCCAGCACCGGCTCCGCATCGGCCGGCAGGGTAACGTTTTCCAGCAGGACGACGAATTCATCGCCGCCCAGGCGCGCCAGCGTATCGCTATTGCGCAGGCAGCCGGAGACCCGGCGGGCAAGCTCCTGCAACAACTGGTCGCCGCAGGCGTGACCAAAACGGTCATTGACCTGCTTGAACCGGTTGAGGTCGATGAACAGCAGCGACAGGCGTTCCTGCTGGCGCCGGGCATGCGCGAGCGCGGTGTCGAGCCGGTCGTTGAACAGGCGCCGGTTCGGCAGGCGGGTCAGCTCGTCGTGCAGGGCCATGAACTGCAGTTGCGCATGCAGTTGCCGGCGTCCGACAGCAGCGGCGAGCTGATCGGCCACGAACACCAGCAGGTCCCGGTCCTGCGTCCGGTACGGCATGTCATCCGGGCCATTGCGCAGCGCGATGACGCCGACGACGCCATCGGACGTCGTCATTGGCACGGCCAGCGCGCTGCCTGCCATGGTCGCCGCCGCTGCGCGCAAGGGCGCCGGCAGGCTGTCCTGTGCGCCCGGCGGCGGCGGCAGCAGTAGTGGCGCAGCGCGCTGCGCTACTGCCTCGCACAGCAGCAGCATCAACGTGGCATCGCACGGGGCGCCGTCGTCCACGAGGTAGTCGAAGTGCATGTCGTGGCCGGCCTTGCCGCACATCGCCACCCCGAAACAGGAGGCAGGCAAGAGCTCGTGGACAATGGCGTGGCTGCGCTCGAACAGGCCTGCCAGATCGTCGCTTGCGTGGGCCGCCTCCGAAATCGCGTACAGCACCGACTGCATCGCCTGCGCCTGCTTGAGGACGGTCACGTCGCGCGCGACGGCCACGCGCAGCTGGTCGGCCTCGGACCAGCGCGCCGACCACATGATATGCACGATGCTGCCGTCCTTGCGCAGGTAGCGGTTCTCAAAGTTGGTGTGGACCTTGCCATTCATGACGTCCTGCGCCGCAGCGAGCGTGCGGTCGCGGTCGACGGGTGCGACCAGGTCGATCACCCGCATGCCGATCATTTCCTGAGGTGTATAGCCGAAGATGTTGACGCCGGCCGCGCTGACGTACACGAACCGCCCGCCGGCGTCGACCATGCAGACGGCGTCGAGCAGCAGGTCCGTGAAGTTGGCGATCGGGGCGCGGACAGTGTATTCCATGAACATATTCTAAATGACATTCGCTCTCAGAATCCGGTGTACGGGTCCGGGCGTGGCGTCATGCGCACGGGGTGCCCGTTCAGGCAATCACGAAGCACATCCGTAGGAAGATTCCGGTTTTAAGAAACCTGCGTTTTTGATAATAATTTACTCGGATAACTAGCGCAAAATAAAGTTCGCTCAGGAGATTTAGCGGCTTCAAAACAGCACCATCAACAGGGTCGTCAGGCGCAGCCAGCCTGCGCGTTATCGGGGCAGCGCCGTTCTGCTGCGCAGGTCAAGAAGGAGTCAGGCATGTCCAAAACAAGCAAGGCCACGAACAATCTGCATCACGTGCAGAACCAGTGGGGCGGTACCTCCGCGCAGTGGCATGAAGGCGGCATGTGGATCATCGGCGCACGGCCCGGTCAGCACGTGGTGGCGCTCGATCTCACTTCCAGCGACAACGGCAAGACGCTCACCGGACAAATGAAATACGCAGGCGAAGGCGCCATCGGTTTTCGCGCCACGCTCACCCAGAGCAACACCTACACTGTCGAAAACCAGTGGGGCGGTTCGTCGGCCCCGTGGCATCCGGGCGGGACGTGGGTGATCGGCTGCCGCCCTGGCCAGAGCGTGGTCGCCATCCATGTTGAATCGGGCGACAATGGCGCCACGCTGAAGGGGACGATGACCTACAGCGACGAAGGCCCGATCGGCTTTCAGAGCCAGACGAGCGACGGCGCCGTGTACGCTGTCGAAAACCAGTGGGGTGGCGCGTTCGCGCCGTGGCACCAGGGCGGCATCTCCGTGCTCGGCTGCCGCGACCAGGCGGTGCTCGCGGTCGACCTGACCTCGAACGATGGCGGCAAGACCCTGACCGGCACGATGACGTATGCGGGCGAAGGCCCGATCCGCGTGCGCGCCACGGCGGTCGCCGGCAACAACTACCAGGTCGAAAACCAGTGGGGCGACACGTCGTCCGCATGGCATCCGGGCGGTGTCTGGCTGATCGGCTGCCGCGCCGGCCAGCCCAGCGTGGCGCTGAATGTCACGTCCGGCAACCAGGGGAATGACCTGCACGGTGGCATGACCTACAACGGCGAAGGCGCAATCGGCTACCGCGGTACGGAACTGCCGATGTAATTAACGCAGCACCGGCCATGCGCCCGCAAGCGGCATGGCCCCCAATCACAACCGGGGTCACAATCACAACCGGGGTCAAATCACAACCGGGGTCAGGTCTGACATTCGGACACAAGCTCAACCACACAATCGGGGTCAGGTCTGACATTCGGACATGAGCTCGACAAAAATCTATCTATAAACCCCCTGGCGAAGGGATTAAGGAAGAGTCCGTGTCCAAATGTCAGACCTGACCCCGGCTGTATTCCCCGGCCCTGCTATTCATTGCCAGCGCTTGCGGTTCAACCCGTCAACGGCAGCGGCGTCACCGTCACCTGCACGTCCAATTCCTGCTTGCCGCCGCCCAGCACGATGCCGCGCATCGGCGTCACGTCGCTGAAGTCGCGGCCCCAGCCCAGCGTGATGTGCTCGTGTTGCACCAGACAACGGTTGGTCGGATCGAAATCCACCCAGCCCAGTGCCGGACAGAACACCGACACCCACGCATGCGACGCATCGGCCCCGATCAGGCGCGGCTTGCCTTCCGGCGGATGCGTCAGGATGTAGCCGCTGACATAGCGTGCCGGCAGGCCGATGCTGCGCAGGCAGCCGATCATCAGCTGCGCGAAATCCTGGCACACGCCGCGCCGGCCGCGCAGCACCTGGTCGAGCGGCGTCGAGATGTCGGTGGCCTTGCTGTCGAATTCGAAATCGTCGAAGATCCGGTGCGTCAGGTCGAGCGCTGCGTCGAGCTGCGGGCGGCCCGGGACGTAGCTCTCGCGCGCATACGCTTCCAGTTCGGGGAACAGGGCGACATGGGGCGACGCGTACAGGTAACGGCAGGCTTCCAGCGTGGCCGCGCTTTTTTCCTTGCCCATCATGTCGCGCACGCTTTCCCACGGCAGCGTACCGGCGATCTGCGCCAGCGTGTAGCGCGCGCGCAGCGAGACTGTCGATTCGGCGTGCACGAGCAGGCTGTCATGGGGCACGGTCAGCGCCACGTGGCGCGTGATGTTGCCGAAGTAATCGACGCCCTCGTTGCTGTCGTTGATCACCGGGTCGAGCCAGATCAGGTGCGACTCGGTCTGCTGGCACGAAAACGAGCGCGGCGTCAGGTGCAGGTACTGCTGCGACAGCGTGACCATGCTGTTGTACTTGTAGCGCGTCTCGTGCACCACGCGATAGCGCGCGACCACATCGGCGCCCACGGCGCCCGGCAGCAAATCGGTCATGAGGTACGGTTCCTTTGCCGGCCGTTGGCGGTATAGCTGAAAAACTGGACGCCGATCTGCTCGGACAAGGCCGCGCTGGCCTGCCCGATCCGGCTGAGCAGGTCGCTGAGCAGCGCATTGCCGTGCTTCAGGTCGACGCCCGGATCGAGCGCCGTCAGCTCGGCCTTCAGTGGCGTCAACAGGTCCAAGCCACCGGCGCCCTGGGCCTGCGTGACCTTGCCCAGCGTGCCGATGATGCCGTTCAACTGGAACACGATCGAGCGCGGATTGGTTTCGTCCAGCAGCAGCAGGTCGAGTACCGGCAGCCATTCGGGCTGGGCGCGGTAGCGGGCGCGGTAGGTGATGATGCTGTCGGACAGTTCGAGCACCCAGTCGAGATTGCCGTTCTCGTCCATCGCCAGTGCGCGCTGCAGCACGACCGCCTGGAACTGCAGGCGCTCCAGGCGCCGGCCGATCGACATGAAGCGCCAGCCGAGGTCGCGCACCATGCCGTCGAGGGCGAAGCCGGCCAGCGTCATCAGCGCCGCGGCGGCATCGTCAAGAATCGTCATGACGCCCGACTGCGACGGCCGCTCGCCGGGCGGCGCGACCGGCTGCACCATGCGGTTCAGGGCGCGCCAGTTGTCGACCGAGAAGCGCTCGTGCAGCTGACCGGCGATCCGGTGCAATTGCTGCTGCTGGCGCGCCAGGCCCGGAACGGCGGGCGACACCACGGCCAGCAGCAGCGCCGATTCGATCTCGGCATCGGTGAAGATCGGGGCCGGCAGGGCGCTGGCCGTGCCTGGCAATGTGGCCGAGCCCACCACGGCGGGCGCAGCCGGCTTGCGCTGCGCATCGAGCAAACCGAACCAGATGCACAGTGCCTCGACGGTCGGCCACTCAGCGCCGCGCTGGTCGAAGCGCACATTGAACAGGATATTGAGCGCGACCCGCAGCAGGCGGCAGATATTGTCGCTGCGTTCGGCATGGCGCCCGAACCACAGCAGGTTTTCGGCCACGCGGCTCGACAGGTTGCTGTCTTCGCGCACCAGGTCTTCGCCCGTGATGCTGCTCTTTTGCAGGCGGTGCGTGTCGACGCGGGCGCGCGCCTGGACCCAGGTGTCCTTGCTGGCGCCGCCCATCTGCATCGTCAGCACGCGCGCATCGGGTCCGGTGGCCACGCGGGTCAGGCCACCCGGCATCACGACGTAGCCATTCGGCGTGGCGCACGCGAACACGCGCAGGCCGACCGCGCGCGCCTGCAGGCCGGGCGCGCGGCCATCCTTCCACACCGGCGCCTGCGACAGGCGCACCAGTTCCTGGGCGATGTAGTGGTTGGGATTGGCGCGCAGATTGGCAATGAACGCCGCGCGCGCCTCGCCGTCGAGATCCTGGCCGAACACGGCCGGCTGGAAGGGGATCGCGCCACTCGGCTTGATCACCAGGCGATCGAGCCGGGCGATGACGGTTTCCAGCGCGGCCGGTTCGCCGCACCACCAGGTGGCCACCGATGGCATCTTGAGCGGCTCGCCCAACAGGCGCTTGGACAGCGCCGGCAGGAAGCCGAGCAGGGCGCCCGACTCGAGCAGGCTCGAACCGAGGCTGTTGGCCACCACCACATTGCCGCGCATGGCGGCCTGGGTCAGGCCGGCCACGCCAAGCAGCGAATTTTGCAGCTCGAGCGGATCGCACGATTCGTCGTCGACCCGGCGCATGATCACGTGCACCCGGTGCAGCCCGGCCAGCGTCTTGATGAAGACGACGCCGTCGCGCACCGTCAGGTCGCCGCCTTCGACCAGCGTCAGACCCAGGTAGCGCGCCAGGTAGGCCTGCTCGTAATAGCTTTCGCTGCGCGGGCCCGGCGTGAGCAGCACGATCAGCGGCATCTCGCCCTCGCGCAGCGGCGCCGGCTTGTCGCCATGGGCCGCACAGAGCCGGCCCCAGTGCACCAGGCTGTCGTGCATCGTGCGGAAGAACGGCGACACCGGCTGCACTTTCAGTTCGCGCAGCAGGTCGGGGAAGGTGGGGGCGATGATGGAGCGGTTTTCGAGTGCGTAGCCGGCGCCCGATGGCGCCTGCGTGCGGTCGGCCATCACCCACCAGCGGCCATCGGGCGCGCGCGCCAGATCGACCGCGTAGAAATGCAGCGCCACGTCGTCGTGGTGACGCATGCCGTGGCATGGGCGCAGAAAGCCCGCGTGACCATGAATCAGCGCCGACGGCAGCAAGCCTTCGCGCAGCATCGCCTGCTCGCCATACACGTCGCCCAGGATCTTGTTGAGCAGCGTGGCGCGCTGGATCACGGCCGCTTCGATGCCGCTCCATTCCTCGTGCGGCAGGATCAGCGGCAGCACGTTCAGGTCCCACTGGCGCGGCCGGGTGCCGGCATCGGCCAGCACGTTGTAGCTGACGCCGTTTTCGCGCACCTGGCGCTGCACCATCTCCATCCGCTGGCGCATCATGTCCGGTGCTTCGTGCCCCAGGTTGGCGAGCATCGCACGCCAGTGCGCGCGCGGCGCCTTGTCGGCGCCCAGCATTTCATCGAAACCATCCGGCGCAGCCAGATAGTGGGCAAGCAGTTGATTGGGCATTGGCGTGCAGCTTTACGGTTGAAACGAATGCCAGCTTACATCGGCTGCCAGCGCAAATCGAGGGTCATCGGGAAGCTCGGATTGAGGTCTTCCTTATACACCGTGAACGGGCCCGGCGTGTGACCGTGTGGCCAGAAGCGGGCAAAGCGGCGTGCCTCGGCAGCATTGGCATTGACCGGCGAGCCGGTTTCGCTGCGCCCGCCCGGGTGCACGACGTGGTAGGTGCAGCCGCCGATCGAGCGCCCGCTCCAGGTGTCGACCAGGTCGAACACGAGCGGCGCCTGCACCCCGATGCTCGGATGCAGCGCCGACCATGGGCTCCAGGCGCGGAAGCGCACGCCGGCCACGTATTCGCCCGGCACGCCGGTCGGATGCAGCGGCAGCATGCGGCCATTGCAGGCCACCACGTGGCGCCCATCGGTCAGTCCGCGCACCAGCAGCTGCATGCGCTCGACCGACGAGTCGACGTAGCGCGCGGTGCCGCCGGCGGACACTTCTTCGCCCAGCACATTCCATGGCTCGATCGCCTGGCGCAGTTCCATCTCGACGCCTTCGTAGACGACGGTGCCAAAGCGCGGGAAGCGGAACTCGATGAACGGCTCGAACCAGTGATCCTCGAACGCATAGCCGGCCGCGCGCAGGTCTTTCGCCACGTCGCGGATATCCTGCGCGACGAAGTGCGGCAGCATCCAGCGGTCGTGCAGCGCCGTGCCCCAGTGTACGAGCTTGGCCTGCAACGGCTGGCGCCAGAAGCGTGCGACCAGGGCGCGCAGCAGCAGCATTTGCAAGAGGCTCATGCGCTCGTGCGGCGGCATTTCGAAGGCGCGGAATTCCACCAGGCCGAGGCGGCCGGTCGGGCCGTCCGGCGAATACAGCTTGTCGATCGAGAACTCCGAGCGGTGCGTGTTGCCGGTCAGGTCGACCAGCATATTGCGCAGCAGGCGGTCGACCATCCACGGCTTGTCGCCGGGGTGCATGGTCGGCAGCACCTTGTCCATTTGCTGGAACGCGATCGCCAGTTCGTACAGGTTGTCGTCGCGTGCTTCATCCACGCGCGGCGCCTGGCTGGTCGGGCCGATGAAGGTGCCCGAGAACAGATACGACAGCGCTGGGTGGATCTGCCAGTACGTGATCAGGCTTTTCAGCAGATCCGGCCGGCGCAGCATCGGGCTGTCTTCGACCGTGGCGCCACCCAGCGTTGCGTGGTTGCCGCCGCCGGTGCCGGTATGGCGGCCGTCGAGCATGAATTTCTCGGTGCCCAGGCGGGTCAGACGCGCTTCCTGATACAGCGTGGTCATATTGTGGACCAGCTCATGCCAGCTCGCGGCCGGATGAATATTGACCTCGATGACACCCGGATCGGGCGTGACGCTGAGCAGCTTGATGCGCGGGTCGCGCGGTGGCGCATAACCCTCGATGCGCAGCTTCATCTTCAGCTTGGCCGCGGTGTTCTCGACCGCCGTCACGAGCGCCAGGTAATCCTCGATGCGCTTTTGCGGCGGCATGAAGATGTACAGGCGGCCCGCGCGCACTTCGAGGCACAGCGCGGTGTGAATGACTTCGCGCGCTTCCGGGTCGGCCGGCGCAGGCGCCGTCTTGTGCGTCGATTTTCCGGGCGCCACGCTCAGGACCGGGCGCCGGTCCTTCTTGCCGACCGGGAGCGGGCCGCGCGGCGCGAACGGGTCGACATCGAAATCGGGATCGCGCTCTTCGGGCAGCACCCATGGCAGCGTGGCCAGCGGCAGGCGCAGGCCGATCGGCGAATCGCCCTCGATCAGGTACAGGTTTTCGCGCTTGAGCGGCCACGGCGACGTGCGCCAGCTGGTGCCCAGCATGACCGACGGATCGTGTTCGCGGGCTTTCAGCGGCAGCACGTAGCCGGCCACCTGGCCCAGGCCCCGTTCGAGCAGGCGCGCCAGGCGGCGGCGCTCTCCCGGTGCTTTCAGGTCGGCGTCCAGCGGATCGAGATTGCGCGGCAGCGCCTGCTCGCGCTGGGCTTGCAGCAGCACGTCTTCATAGGCCGGGATGGCGCAGCCGGCCGGCAGGCCGAGCGATTTGACCAGCTCCGCGGCAAAGCGGCCGGCATCCTCGCTGCCGTAGCCATCATCGATGTGCTCGTCCGAGAACAGCGATGGATCGAACCACATCGGCTGGCCGTCGACGCGCCAGAAGATGTTCAGCGCCCAGCGTGGCAGCGGCTCGCCCGGATACCACTTGCCCTGGCCGTAATGGATCATGCCGCCCGGTGCAAAATGGTTCTTCAGGCGGTGCATCAGGTTGCCCGCCAGCTCACGCTTCTTGTCGCCATGCGCCAGCGTGTTCCATTCGGCGCCGTCCATGTCGTCGATCGAGACAAAGGTCGGCTCGCCGCCCTGCGTCAGGCGCACGTCCTGGTTCATCAGGTCAGAATCGACCTGCTGGCCCAGGCGGTTGATCTTGTCCCAGTCGTGTTCCGCGTACGGCTTGGTCACGCGCGGGTCTTCGTGGATGCGCGTGATCGTCATTTCGTGGACGAACGTGACCTCGGCCTTGTCGGTAAAGCCGGTCACCGGCGCAGCCGACGACGGCATCGCCGTGCAGGCCAGTGGAATATGGCCTTCGCTGGCCAGCATGCCGGAGGTCGGGTCGAGGCCAATCCAGCCGGCGCCCGGCACATACACCTCGGTCCAGGCGTGCAGGTCGGTGAAGTCGACGGTGGTGCCGCTCGGCCCGTCGAGCGCTTCCTGGTCGGCGGTGAGCTGGATCAGGTAGCCGGACACGAAGCGCGCCGCCAGACCCATCTCGCGCAGGATCTGCACCAGCAGCCAGCCGGTATCGCGGCACGAGCCGGAGCGCTTCTGCAGCGTGTCTTCCGGCTCCTGCACGCCCGGTTCCATCCGCAGCAGGTACGCGATATCGCGCTGTAGGCGCTGGTTGATGGCCACCAGGAAGTCGTTCGTGCCCATCGGCTGGGCCAGCAGTTCGCGTCGCGCGTCGGCGACCCACTCGGTCAGCAGCGGGCCAGGTTCCTGCGACCTGGTGTACGGGCTCAGTTCCGACTGCAGCAGGTCCGGGTAGGCGAACGGGAAGGTCTCGGCGTACTTTTCGACGAAGAAGTCGAACGGGTTAATCACCGTCATGTCCGCAACGAGATCGACCGTGAACTCGAGCACGTCGGTTTGTTCGGGGAACACGAAACGGCCGATGTAATTGCCGTACGGGTCTTGCTGCCAATTGATGAAATGCTCTTTCGGCAGGACGGTCAACGAATACGACAGGATCGGCGTACGCGCATGTGGCGCCGGACGCAGGCGCACTTCATGCGGTGACAGATTGACCAGGCGGTCGTAACGGTAGCTGGTCTTGTGATGAAGCGCAACGCGGATAGCCATGCGGTAGTGCCTTTCGATTGGGGCGCGATCGATGCCGGCGCTCTGAATTTGGTCGTATTGGTTTGCGCGCAACTAAGTAAGCGCAAGATAGAAGCATTTAAGCATGATTCATACCTGCGTTCGTTTGACTTGCGAGTCGGACGGGGTGGCTGGCACGTTTCTTGTTAGTATTCTGGCACAGGAGGCAATGATGTCGAACTTTTACGATGAAATGTATTCCACGGCAGCAACCGTACGACCTCATTACCAGGCGTTCGCGGATTGGCTCGCCCAGCAGCCCCCACATCTGATCGATCAGAAGCGGGCAGAAGCCGAGCTGAACTTCCAACGCGTGGGGATCACGTTCGCTGTGTACGGCGACAACGCCGGCAAGGAACGCCTGATCCCATTCGACATCATTCCGCGCGTGATCAACGCCGCCGAGTGGGCCAAGCTGCAGGCTGGCCTGGTGCAGCGCGTGACTGCGCTGAACCGCTTCCTGCACGATGTGTACCACGACCAGAACATCCTGAAGGCGGGCGTCATTCCCGCTGAACAGATCCTGAATAACGCGCAGTACCGGCCGGCCATGCAAGGCGTCAAGGTGCCCCTGGACATCTACGCGCACATTGCGGGCGTCGACATCGTGCGCGCGGGCGAGGGCGAGTTCTACGTCCTGGAAGACAATCTGCGCGTGCCGTCGGGCGTGTCGTACATGCTGGAAAACCGCAAGATGATGATGCGGCTGTTCCCGGCGCTGTTCGCGAGCAACCGCGTGGCACCGGTCGACCATTATCCCGACCTGCTGCTGGACAATCTGCGGACCGTGGCGCCGCGTGGCGGCGACGATCCGACCGTGGTCGTGCTCACGCCTGGCATGCACAATTCGGCCTACTTCGAGCACGCGTTCCTGGCCCAGCAAATGGGCGTGGCACTGGTGCAGGGGCAAGACCTGTATGTCAGCAACGACACCGTCTACATGCGCACGACGCGCGGCCCGAAGCAGGTCGACGTCATCTATCGCCGCATCGACGACGATTACCTCGATCCGCGCGCGTTCCGTCCCGAATCGACGCTGGGCGTGCCGGGTCTGCTCGACGCGGTGCGCGCCGGCCGCGTCGGCCTGGCCAATGCCATCGGTACCGGCGTGGCCGACGACAAGTCGATCTACCCGTTCGTGCCGGACATGATCGAGTTCTACCTCGGCGAAAAGCCGATCCTGAACAACGTGCCGACCTACCAGTGCCGCAAAAAAGAGCACCTGGACTACACACTGGCGAACTTGCCGCAACTGGTGGTCAAGGAGGTGCACGGCGCGGGCGGCTACGGGATGCTGGTCGGACCGGCCTCGACGACGGCCGAGATCGAAGACTTCCGCCGCCGCCTGCTGGCCAATCCGGATGGCTACATCGCCCAGCCGACGCTGGCGCTGTCGGCGTGTCCGACTTATGTGGAATCGGGCATCGCGCCGCGCCACATCGACCTGCGCCCGTTCGTGTTGTCGGGCAAGAGCGTGTCGATGGTGCCGGGCGGGCTGACCCGCGTGGCGTTGCAAGAAGGCTCCCTGGTGGTCAATTCGTCGCAGGGCGGCGGCACCAAGGACACCTGGATACTGGAGAACTAGCATGTTGAGCCGCACCGCAGATCATTTGTTCTGGATGGCCCGCTACACCGAGCGGGCTGAAAACACGGCGCGCATGCTCGACGTGCGCGTCCAGTATTCGCTGATGCCGCAATCGGCCCAGGCCGAGCAGCAAGGTTGGCGCACGATGCTGAGCGTGTCCGAACTCGAAGCCCAGTTCGACGCCAAGTACGACGCGCTGACGCAAAAGAACGTCATCGACTTCATGGTGCGCGACCCGGACAACCCGTCGTCGATCGCCAGCTGCCTGCGCGCCGCGCGCGAGAATGCCCGCGCCGTGCGCGGCACCTTGACCACCGAAGTCTGGGAAACCGAGAACACCACCTGGCTCGTGCTGCAAAAGCACCTGAGCGAGCGCATGTTCGAACGCGATCCCGGCCAGTTCCTGGAATGGGTCAAGTACCGTTCGCACCTGTCGCGCGGCGTCACGCTGGGCACGATGTTCCAGGATGAAGCATTCAACTTCATCCGCCTGGGCACCTTCCTGGAACGGGCCGACAACACGGCGCGGATCCTCGACGTGAAGTTCCGGTTCCTGGCATCGGACACGATCCAGGAGGGCGCGCAGGGCGAATACTATTACCTGGCCGCGCTGCTGCGCTCGGTATCCGCGTTCGAGACGTATCGCAAGGTGTACCGCCACGCGATCACGCCGACGCGTGTAGCCGAACTGTTGATTTTGCAAGGCAAGATGCCGCGCTCGCTGGTGGCCTGCATGGCTGCCGTCGTCGCCGTGCTGCAGGACGTGCGCAACGAGCTGTCGCATGACACCGAGCGGCTGGCGGAAAAACTGCATGCGTCGCTCAAGTCGGCCGAGATCAACGAGATTCTCGACGAAGGCCTGCACGAGTTCCTGACCAGGTTCCTTGCCAGTATTGGCGATCTTGGCAACGGTATCGGACGCGACTTCCTGCTGCCAGTGGCGCCGGAGTTGCCGGAGGTTGTGCCGGTGCCTGCACCGATGCAGTCGCAGACGCAGTCGCAAACTTCGTCGCAGACATCGTCACAGACGCAATCACAAACACAGTCGCAGACGCGCTGATCAATCCGCGCACCAAACCGTGGCGCCGCGCACCGTCATGGCGAGCGTGCGTCATGACGGTGCGCACAGTTAAAGAAGGAAGGCGGGCCTGCGATGTGGCTGCGAACCGGTTGCAAGCTCAGTTTTAGCGTTGATCAGCCTACGCCATTCATCCTGATGCTGCGTCCCCGCAGCGGTGCGCAGCAATGGGTGGCGCGCGAATCCTATACGCTTACCCCGAGCGTGCAGGTGCTTGAATACACGGATGCCTATGGCAACCTGTGCCAGCGCCTGACAGCGCTGCCCGGCGACTTTTCGATCCAGACGTCGGCCGATGTGCTGACCGACCAGGTCATCAACGTCGCGCCCGGTGCGCCGTTTGACGAAGTGCAGACCTTGCCGGTGGACGTGCTGCTGTATCTGTTACCGAGCCGCTACTGCGAATCCGACCGGTTCGCCGAGATGGCCAGCGCGATCGTGGCGGGCGTCGCGCCAGGGTACGACCAGGTCGCCTGCATCAGCGACTGGATACGGCGCGAGGTGCGCTTCAATCCTGCATCGAACCAGAACCAGATGTCAGCGACCGAGGTCAATGAATACCGCGAAGGCGTGTGCCGCGACCTGGCGCACCTGGGCATCGCCTTGTGCCGCGCGCTGAGCATTCCGGCGCGGATCGTGGCTGGTTACCTGCACGGCCTGGTGCCGATGGACCTGCATGCGTGGTTCGAGGCATATGTGGGAGGGCGCTGGTACACGTTCGATGCGACGCAGGATGGGCCGCGTGGTGGACGCGTGACGGTGGGGTATGGGCGCGATGCCGCCGATGTGGCGATCTTCACGCAGTTCGGACCGGCGCTGGCGTTGCATGAGATGCAGGTGACGGTGGAGTTGCTGGAAGGGGCGCCAGGTTGACGATCTCCCCGCCAGTAGGGTGGACGGGTTTCCCGTCCACGCGTTCAACGATTCTCGGCGCGCCACAAATTCACCTTGATTTGAACGAGTGGACGGCATAGCCGTCCACCCTACATCGAGTCAGACAGCGGCTGGTGCCGGTGCTGCCGGTGCTACTGGTGCAACCGGTGCAGGTGCAGTCGCCGGTGCCTGCGCCGCCTGCGCCGCCAGAGACGGCTTGCCCATCTGATCACGCACGACCTTGTGCACGAATTCCAGCTTTTCCAGCACCGGCGTGCTGAGCTTGAACGGGTACGAATCCGGCATGCCGATGCTGCGGTTCAGGCTATTGAGCACGTAGGTCAGCGCGAACCAGTCGCTGAGCGTTTCTTCGAACGCGCCGGATTTCGTTGGTAGCGTGATCTTGTCCAGTTCCGGCTCGTCGGCCTTGGCTGGCTTGAGCGACAGGCCGCACGAGTGCGCGGTTTCCAGCGTGTCGATCATGTGCAGGTAATGGGCCCAGGTTTCAGCCCAGTCTTCCCATGGGTGCGATGCGGCGTAGCTGCTCACGAAGCGCTCTTCCCAGTCGGCGACCGGCCCGTTTTCATAGTGCCGCTTGAGTGCGTCGCCATAATCCTGGCGCTCGTCGCCGAACAGCGCGCGGTAGCTGTCGATCCATGGGGTATCGGCCACCAGGCGGTCGAAATAATAGTGGCCACTCTCGTGGCGGAAGTGACCCAGCAGCGTGCGGTAGCGTTCGTGCATCTGTTCGCGCGTGCGCTCGCGCTCGGCCGGATCGGCTTCGGCGATGTTCAGTGTGATCAGGCCATTGTCGTGGCCAGTCATCACGCACTGGTCGGTCACGCCGTCTTCAAGGAACTGGAATGCCAGGCCGGTGTCGGGCTGGATTTCTTTCGAGGCAGGGGTCAGGTTCAGCTGCGCCAGCGAGAACAGCAGGCGGCGCTTGGCGGTTTCAAGACGCGACCACAGGACGCGGTTCTTCTCCGATGTCAGCGCGGGGATCACGACCGTCAGCTGGCACGATTCGCACAACTCATGCGGGTCATCCGCTGGCAGCATCCAGTTGCACACATTGTGCTGCACATAATTGCTGCACTGCTTGTACAGCTTGCCTTCGTCCTTGCGGTTCAGGCTGCGCCACAGGCCGTCTTCAGCTTGCTCGAAGCTGTTGATGGAACGCTGCGAAGGCTGGTAACCCAGGGTGCTTTCGCAATTGAAGCAAAGGGTGTTCTCGAAGAAGATCTGATGCGAACATTTGTCGCAGTGAAAGGTTTTCATAGCAGCACTGATAGAGAGGTTGGAGGTGAAGGTGTATTAACAATCTAACAGTAAATGCGATGTGGGTTGAATCATGTAAGACAATGCCTCATATCGTGTGCGCCCCCTGTACGCGCGCCCGTTATGCCCTTGGTGTGCGCACCAGTGGCGAGAAAAAATGTGCAGAAAAAACAACAGACCACCGCCGATAAGTGGCGTGATCTGTTGGTGCTGTGGTCCGGCGCCCGGTGGCCCGGCGGCCCGGCGGCCCGGCGGCCAGTGACAGGCTGACCCGTTTGTCTGGCGCGATCAGGTGCCCGGGCGTAAATGCTGGCCTTGCTCACGGACGCCGCCGCTACCGCGCACTTGCCGCTGACGGCGCTCCACATGGCCATAGGCGGGCGCGTCGACCGGTTCCGACACCGGCGCCTGCGCGCCAATGACGCGGTAGAGCGCGGCGCCGAGTAACGCGCCGGCGATCGGCGCGATCCAGAACAGCCATAGCTGCCCCACGGCCCAGTCGCCGGCATACACGGCAACGGCCGTGCTGCGCGCAGGATTGACGGACGTGTTGGTCACAGGGATGCTGATCAGATGAACCAGGGTCAGCGCGAAGCCGATTGCCACCGGCGCAAACCCTTTGGGCGCACGCTGGTCGGTCACACCCAGGATAATCAGCAGGAAGAACGTGGTCATGACCACTTCGCTCAGCAGCCCCGCCAGCAGCGAATAGCCGCCTGGCGAATGATCGCCGTAGCCATTGGCAGCAAAGCCATTGGCGCTGTCAAAGCCAGGGGCGCCGCTGGCAATCACATACAGCACGCCGCCGGCGAGGATGCCGCCGGCGAGCTGCGCCACGATATAAGGAAACAGCTCTTGCGCGGGAAAGCGGCCCCCGGCCCACAGTCCGATCGAGACCGCCGGATTCAGGTGGCAACCCGAGATGTGGCCGATCGCATACGCCATTGTGAGCACGGACAAGCCGAAGGCGAGGGCGACGCCATGCAGGCCGATGCCCAGTTCGGGAAATGCGGCAGCCAGCACCGCGCTGCCGCACCCGCCCATCACCAGCCAGAAAGTGCCGAGAAACTCGGCGCCGTAGGTTTTCATCGTGCTCTCCTTCGGATCACTAGTGCAATATGAAACAGCAGCGGACACCAGCAGATATCGGTGGAGAACGTGGTGGCAGTGTCGACGGCCGCAGGTGTTGGTAGGACACCGTGTGCGGTGCGAGGTTCCATGGACTGTGCATCTCGTGTCTGCAGAAAATTGACAGCCTCCGCGTACATTGGCGCAGCACAAACCATCGCGCGATTTCAGGGCGCGCCGTACCGTGCGTGCGCGGCGCCGTGCATGATTGCCGCGCTGCCCGACATCGCGATGGTGCCGGGTCTCGACCGATTGGCGCTGCCTAATATTGACGGGAGAAATCATGCATTGGATTCGGGGGAAGGGAATGTCGGTTGTCAGCGCCATGCGATGTCTGGCGTGCACGGGCTTGTGGGCGGGGCTGTTGTTACTTGGGGCAGCCAGTCCCGCGCTGGCGCAGCCGGCGCCAGCGCCCATCCATGCCAACGGCGGTGCTGGCGTAGCACCAGCCGCCTACCGCGTGATCAATCTGGGCACGGGCGCGATCGCGACTTACCCACGCATCAATGCGTCAGGGCACGTTGCGTTCTCGCTGATCCACGGCGATCGTACGGACGGCTACTTCTACGACGGCAATGTCGTTCGAGGGATGGGTTCGCTGGGCGGCCGCACCGTGTATGTAAACGACCTGAACGATGCCGGGCAGGTGGCCGGCACGTCGCTCAATGACGCTGGCGTCGAGAATGCGTTCGTCTGGAGCGCGCGCGGCGGCATGCTCGACCTGCGCGCCGCCCCATCCCGTGGTCGTTCATATGGCTGGGCCATCAACAGCCACGGCGTCGTCACCGGCGCGATGGGCGATGCGGCGCATCCGTTTCGCTGGAGCGTTGCCAGCGGCGTCGAAGACCTGGGCGTCACGCCCGGCATCCCGGCGCCTGCGTCCGGCCGTGTGATCAACAACGCCGGCCTGGTTGCCGGCGTGACGACGATCGACGACGAGTTCACGCGCACCTTCGTCTGGACACGTTCGGATGGGCTCATCGACATCGATACGCTGGGCAGCGTCGAATCGTCACCGGTGGCCGTGGGGGCCGGTAATGAGGTGGCAGGCAACCGGCTCGCGTCGTTCGATGACGGCGGCGAGCGCCCCTTCCTGTGGACGCGCGCCACCGGCATGGTCGATCTCGGCACCGGCCGCGGTTCCACCGCATCGGCCCATGCAATGACGCCCGGCCTGCACATCGCCGGAAGCATCGGGTATCCGGATGGGCATCAAAGGGCAATGTCCTGGACGCGCCAGGGTGGCATGCGTGAGCTCGGCACGCTGGGCGGGCGGACATCCGCCGCGCGCGCTGTCAACGCCCGCGGCCAGATTGTCGGTTTTGCCGAGGACCGGCTCGGTGCCATGCGCGCCTTCGTCTGGAGCGCGGCAGGCGGTATGCTCGACCTGAACCGCGCGCTGCGCCATGCGCCGCCGGGTCTCGTGCTGGACCAGGCGCTGGCGATCAATGACAACGGCGCGATCGTCGCGGGGTCGAATGCCGGCCTGGTGCTGCTGAGGCCAGATCGGGGATGTACATGCGGTCACACGTTAGGGCCGCTGATTCTGCCTGCGCAGGCGCAGGCGGGCGTGCCACTGCAGGCGTCGGTCAGCTTCGTCGACGGCGACCGGACGGGTACGCGCAGCGTCGAGTGGGCGTGGGGTGACGGCAGTAGCGGGACGGCGCGCCAGATCGTGGAGGAGGGCGGCGTCGGCAGCGCGAGCGCCAGTCACAGCTTTGCAGTGCCTGGCGTGTATGCGGTCACAGCGACGGTGGTGGGGCGCGACGGACGCAGGTCCGCCGTCAGCCGGACTGTGGTGGTGACCGGTCCGACGGCGCCGCACGACGGCACCGCTCCGAGCAATATTTGACCTGCTCCCAGTCGCGCTCCCACTTCTTGCGCCAGGCAAACGGCAGCGCGCAGTGGGCGCAGATCTTGGTGGGCAGCTCGGATTTCTTGCGCATCTTCATGGAGGGATTGTAGCGGCTGCGGGCGCGCGCCGACACACGGCATCCATATCGTGACGACGACGTCAGGCGCAGTCGTCAGGTGACACTCGCTCAGCCGGTTTGACCGGTGGTAAGCTATCAATATTGTCACCTCACACCTGAAGGATTGCCATGAAGCCGCTGTTCTCCGCCGAAGAAGAAGCGAACGCAGCATCCGCAGTGCCGGTAACCCCGGCGCCGGCGCTGCCGCCCTTGTTCAGTCCTGCCGGCACCGATGCGCTGCCGGCACTGCGTCCGGAAGCGAGCGCGGTGCCGCTGGTGCGCGTCGATCTTTCCGGCATCGACGATAAGGCCATCGAGTCCCTCGGCGGCGCCACCGGTGCGAGCGTGGCCAAGGTGTCGGCCAAGCTGCTGGGCACCGTGCGCGCCTCCGACTCCGATGTCTTCGGTGCGCAGCTGAACGAACTGATCGCCACCGCCAAGGGCCTCGACCCGGCCAAGCTGCGTTCTAGCGGCCTGATGTCGCGCGTGACGGGCATGTTCGGTTCGGTCAAGGAAAAGATGCTGTCGCAGTACCAGGTAGTCGAGTCGCGCATGGACACGCTGGTGACCGAGATGACGCGCCATGCCAACGTGCACCGCGGCCGCATCAATGATTTCGACGAGATGTACAAGGGCCTGGAAATCTATTACCAGGGCCTGGATGCCGACGTCAAGAAGGGCGAAGCCTGGGCCGCCAAGCTGCAGCAGGCGGTTGCGCAGCAGGCAGCGCCGGCCAATGCATTCGAGGCGCAACAGGCGACCGAATTGCGGCGCCGTCTGGAGCGGCTCGAAAAGCGCATCGACGACCTGCGCCGCGCCATGCTGATGGCCACGCAGATGGTGCCGCAAATCCGTCTGTCGCAAGACAATGCGCGCGCACTGACCGACACCTTTACCGATATCGTCAACGTGTCGATCCCGGCCTGGCGCAACGTGTTCTCGCTGTACCTGCTGCAGCTCGAAGCCAAGCAGAGTGCGGCCGTGGCCAACGCCGCCTACGATGCGACCGATGCGGCGTTCCGCACCCAGGCCGACATGCTCCTGGAAAACACCGAGACCGTGGCCCGCGTCAAGCAGCGCTCGATCGTCAGCCTCGAAACCGCCCAGCACGTGCAGACGCAGCTGATGACCGCGTTCGACAAGCTCGAGCAAATCTCGAACGAAGGCCAGCAGCGCCGCAGGGACGAGCTGCCGAAGCTGCAGGAACTCGAGCGCGAACTGATCACGCGCTTCTCGTCGGCATCAACGCCCGGCGCGCAGTAAGCACGACCTGACCCATTACATTCATAAAGGAATATCCATGTCGACCACGCTCGAAACCGGCCACCGCATCAACCTCGAGAAGACGGCGCCGGGCCTGAAGCGCGTTCGTATCGGCCTGGGCTGGAAGGTCAATGCGGCCGAAGGCCAGGCGTTCGACCTCGATTCATCCGTCTTCCTGTGCAGGAAGGATGCGGACGACCACCCGGTCATGATCAGCAACGCCCACTTCGTCTATTACAACCACACCACGTCGCCCGACGGCGCGGTGGTGCACTCGGGCGACAACCGCACGGGCGACAAGGATGGCGACGACGAAGTCATCATCGTCGACCTGGCCAAGGTCGAAGCGGCCGTGGTGGAAATGCCGATCGTCGTCACGATCCACGACGCCGAGGTGCGCAAGCAGAATTTCGGCCGCGTCAGTGGCGCCTACGTGAAGGTGTACAACGACGACACGGGCGAGACGATCGCGCAATACGACCTGAACGAAGACTACTCGGACAAGACTGCGCTGCAGTTCGGCTCGCTGTATCGCCGGGATGGCGAATGGCGCTTCCAGGCGGTCGGCGCCGGCTTCAAGCTCAATCTGGCGACGTTCATCCGCAAGCTGGGCGGTACGGTCTGAGGCCGATCGCGCGCGTTTTATCGCTCACCGTTCGCTGATGCCCAAGCCATTTGATTTCGGTGACGCGGGCGAGGCGCCTTCCGATCCGGTCAAGGCGCCGGCCACGCCGCGCGCGCTCGATTTCGGCGACACGCATGCCGCCTCGGCACCGGCGGCCCCCGCCAGCCCGCCCAGGCCGCTGTCATTCGACGACCTGCCAGCCGTCCCGGCCGTATCGGGCGCGACCGTCAAGGCCGCGCCCAGGGCGCTGTTCGACAGCGAAGATCATCCCGCGGTGCGTGACGCGCTGGCCATTGCCAAGGCCGACTATCCAGTCCTGTTTGCGCACGCCGAACAACGCTTTGCCGCCTTGTTCCGCCGCTTTCTGCCGGTGAAGCTTTCTTTGGTCACGGAGTGGGGCGAGGGCCCGCTGATGGAGCAGGCTGCGTTGCTGCGGCCTGTGACCGAGCTGGTGCTGTCGTTCACGCAGATGGCGGTGCCGGCCTTGCTCGACGCGGCGCTCGAAACTACCCGCGCGCCGGCGGGCATGTTCGGCAAGCTGTTTCGGCGCGCGACGTCGCCCGTTGAATTCAAGCCGGCGTTGACGTCCGCCCGCGCGCAACTGGTGCAGCTCATCGCCGACAGCGACATCGCCACGCGCAATCTGGAAGCATCCGCGCAGAACCTGAGCCTGCATTCAGCCGCTCTGGCGGTGGTCTCGACACTGGCCGGTGACTCGGCCGATGTCGCCTTGCTGGACGCGCTCGTGCAGCGGCGCACGCTGCTCCAGCAGGCAGTACGCCAGGCCGAGCTGTCGATCCTGCAGATGGGGCAAGTCCGGCAGCAAGCTGCCGAACTCATCGGGCAGGTGTCGTCATTCCTGACGGTCACCTTGCCCGCGATCGAGATGGCGCAGGCGCAGGGCGGTAACTAGCGGCCGCTCAGCCTTTCTTCTGCGCCGCGATCCAGCGATCGGTCGCCGCTTCCAGCACGTCGAGCGGCACCGCGCCATGCGACAGCACCTCGTTGTGGAAGGCACGCAGGTCGAAGTCCTTGCCCAGCGTTTTCTCGGCGCGTGCGCGCAGTTCGCGCAGCTTGAGTTCACCGATCTTGTAGCTCAGCGCCTGGCCCGGCACCGCGATATAGCGCTCGACTTCCTGCACCGCCGTCACTTCGTTCTGCGGCACGTTGTCCATGAAGTAGGCGATGGCCTGTTCGCGCGTCCAGCCTTTCTCGTGGATGCCGGTGTCGACCACCAGACGCACGCCGCGCCAGATCTCGGCCGTCAGGCGCCCGATCCATTGCCACGGATCGTCGTACATGCCGATTTCCTGGCCCAGCATTTCGCTGTACAGGCCCCAGCCTTCCGAAAACGCGGTACTGCCACCGAAGCGGCGGAAGGCCGGCAGGCCGGTCGTTTCCTGCGCCAGACTGCGTTCGAAGTGGTGACCGGGAATCGCTTCGTGCAGGAAGAACGCATTGGTGGTGAAGCGCGTGCGCGTCTCGGGCTTGTAGGCGTTGTAATAGAAGATGCCGGGCCGCTTGCCGTCGACCGAACCGCGCTGGTACGACGCCGGCGCCGCGCTCACTTCGCGGAACGCTTCGACCGGGCGGATTTCGAATGGCGCTTTCGGCACGTTCGCGAACAGCTGGCCCACCTTGGCTTCGACCTGCGGCCGCACGCCTTCGTAGGCCGCCTGGATTTCCTCGCGCGACTTGAAGCGCAGCTCGGGCGCATTGTTCAGGTGGTCGAAGAATTGCCGGAGCGTGCCCTTGAAGCCCACGCGTACCTTGGCTTCTTCGAACTGGGCGCGGATGCGCGCCACTTCCGACAGGCCAATGTCGTGGATCTGCGCCGGCGTCAGGTCGGTCGTGGTCGACTGGCGCGCGCGGAACGCATACCATTCCTTGCCACCGGGCAGGGCGCCGATGCCGGCCGTCGTGCGGCCTGCTGGCAGGTAAGTGTCGCGCATGAACGCGAGCAGCTTGCGGTTGGCAGGCGCGAGCTGTTCGCGCACCAGCTTGCCGTACGCGTCGGTCAGGCGCGCCTTGTCGGCGGCGCTGAACGAGGCCGGGAACTTCTTGACCGGGCCCATATAGGTGCTGGTCGCCAGATCGTCGCTGCCGACACTCTCGAGCTGCGGCAAGACGCGGCTGATCAGCGCCTTCGGCATCACGATGCCCTGCTTGATACCGAGGCGCATGTCGGCAATCACGTTGTCGACCGCCGGGGCATAGCCAGCAGCGCGCGCCAGCCAGTTGTCGTAATCCTGGACGGTCTGGAACGGCTGCGTCGAGGCGCCGGAACCCAGCTGGGCCATCATCAGGTGCAGGCCCGAGAACTGGTCCACCGGCACCAGGTCGGACGGGAAACGCAGGCCATCGAGCACCTGCTGCAGGCGGTAGCGCAGCAGATCGTAGCTGATGCGGTCTTCGGCCGGCAGTGGCGCCGGATCGAATTTGGCGCTGGCCGCGAGGTATTTTTCCGACAGTGCGCGGCTTTGCTTGCGCTCCTCGGCCGACGAGACGGGGCCGAAGCGGTCGTTGTAGCGCGCGTCGCCGTTGAAGGTCGCGGCGATCGGATTTTCGCGCAGGTAGTCTTCCCAGTATTCGGCGTACAGCTGGTTCATTTTTTCCGGCGTGGCCGGCGTTTTGACCTGGGCCATGGCGGGGAGGGCGGCGCACAGCAGGGTGCACAGGAGCAGGGGAAGCGAGCGGGTCATGGGGTCTCGTGGTGGTCGGGGCGATGCAAGAATAACATGGGGCTGCCGGGGAATGAGCGCGCAGCAGCGCGGGTCAGACCGCGTATTGACCCGGCGTTATCGTCGCATGACGGTGATGCCGCGACCTGCCTTCGGTACACTCGATACACGTACAAACGCGGAGCACGACATCATGATGAACAGTTTGCCGGATCAATTTCATGCGCTGGTCATCGGCGCCTCGGGGACGATCGGCGCGGCCTTTGTCGATCTGCTGGAACAGTCGCCGCGTTGCGCCTCGGTGCGGGGGCTGCACCGCCAGTCAGATCCGGCGATCGATTTCGCGGACGAGGCCAGTGTTGCCGACGCGGCGCAGGCGCTTGCCAGCGGGCCGCGCTACCACCTGATCGTGAATGCAACCGGCGTACTGCACGACGGCGCAACGATGCCCGAGAAGCGCCTGGCCGACCTGAACTACCCGCAGATGCAGGCAACTTTCATGGCGAATACCTTCGGTCCTGCACTGGTCATGCGCCATTTCGCGCCGTTGCTGGCAGGCGAGCGCGCCATCATGGCGATGTTGTCCGCCAAAGTGGGCAGCATCGGCGATAACCGCCTGGGTGGCTGGTACAGCTACCGCGCCTCGAAGGCGGCCCTGAACATGCTCATAAAAACCGCGGCGATCGAAGTCGCGCGTACGCAGAAGAACAGTGTGCTGGTCGCCCTGCATCCGGGGACCGTGAATTCACGGCTGTCAAAACCGTTCCGGGGCGAGATCATCGGGCGACCGGCCCAGGCCGCTGCTACCGACATGCTGCAGGTACTCGATGCGCTGACGCCGGCCGACAGCGGTTCGTTCAGATCGTACAACGGCGCCGAACTGCCCTGGTAGGGTCGGTCAGCCCGTCAGCTGCGCCACCGGCACTGTCATTTCGATGCGCAAGGCGCCATCGGGACCGCGGGTAGCGATGACGATGTCGCCCTGTTCGACGTACTTGCCGACCAGCGCGCGGATGTTCACGTCATGGGTCACCAGCACCAGGTTGCCGGGCTCCTTGTATCCCGCCAGATAGACGCGCAGCTGCGCCAGCTTGCGCTCGCGCGCCGCATCGTCGTCCTGGAACATCGAATCGACCATCTCGCTGGGTTCGACCCGGCCGAACGCAAGGCGGGCGGTGTCGAGGCAGCGGCACCAGCGGCTCGACAGCACCGGGCCGACCGGCACCCCATGCTTGCGAAAGGCTGCCCCGATGCTGGTGGCATCCGCGCGACCTGCCTGCGACAGGTTGCGCTGGGTGCTGCACACGCCGGGTTTGAAACCGGGCGGATCACCGATGCCCGGCACCGTCGCGGCGTGGCGCATCAGGATGACGTAGCCGCCGCGCTGGAGCAGCGGCCATGGTGATGGGGCGGCCCCGGCCACGGGCGCTGCGCATGCCGCCAGTGCGGCGAGAAAGTGGCGTCGGTCCATGGGGGCTCCTGGTGGCGGGGCTGGTTGAATGATCAGATGGTGCGCATCACGCTGTTAAAAATTATTTTCCTGGCGCATCCAGGAAGAAGATGGCGTACACCTTGGCGCCGGATTTCTCGGTCGGCTTGTCGATCTGGATCTGCGCGCAATCCTGCGCCACCAGGCTGCGCCAGTTGACGACGCCTGCATTGGCAAACACCGAATTGACCTTGCACGCCAGGCTCATGTCGAGCGCCAGGCGGGCATTGCGCTGCTCTGTTTTTGCGTAGTTGACGCCGCGGATCTCGATGCCGAAGGCGCTCATCCATGGCTCCCACAAGCCCAGTTCCACACCCTGCGCCATGCGGCCCAACATGGTCTCCAGCGACAAGCCCTTCTTGACGACGGCGCGCAGCAATGCCAGTGACGGTGCTTCGCGAATGTCGGTGCTGTGCTTGCCCGCGCCGCTGTCGCCAATGGCCTTCAGCTCCTTCGAAAAGGCGGCGTCGCGCTCGGTGTAGTCGCGCATGCGCTGGTAGAACTCGACGTCCAGGAAGGGATTTTCGACCCGGCCGGCGGGTGACTCGGCTGGCTGGCGGGCGGAAGGCTGTTTTTTATTGGTCATGGCATTGGCTTCGGAGTTTAAGGGCGAAGCATACCACTGTGGGCCATACGGGTTGCATGCAACAGGGATGCGGTTGCACCCCCTGAGCGCGTTCCCGGCCTTGGCAAGGGCAAGCGCAGCTGCTTAGTCCTTGCGCTCCTTGAATTCACCCTCGATCACCATGTCGTCGTTGCGCTCAGGCGGGCGCCGGCCAGGCATGAACTTGAAGAACGACGAGGACACCCGGTCAAACAGGGTTTTGCGCAACCAGGGGAAGGCAACAAGAAAGGTCGTCACAAATCCGGTGAACAGGGCAGGCACGTACTCGCCTTGCCACACGAAGTGCAGCAGGCAGAGTGCGACCAGGGTCACGATGAGTGGCCGACGGACAGGCTTGGGCAGCAGCCCGACGAGGCGCAGCTTGCCATGGCTAACCGAAGGAAACCTGGCAAACAGAATACCAAGCAGCAAGCCGGCCACGAACCGGCCCGTGCCGAGATACTCGGCCACGACCCCGATCACGAGGTAGCCGGTATAGGTGATCGTGCCAGCCAGCACTGCCAGCAGCGCTACCACCAGGGCAAGCACCAGTTTTGGCTTGCCGATGGCCATTTTGACGAGAAAGCCGAGGATTTGAGTACTCCTGCAAATAAATAGGGAAAGATTGTCGCAAATTCTAACAGCCCGCTAATGAGGTCACCCTTAAGCCGCGCGTGCCAGCGGCCCGTGTTTACCCGCCAGCGATCGCGCGCAGGGCAATCCCCGTGATGTAGGCGCCGTAGGTGCCCAGTGCATAGCCCAGCACGGCGAGCAACACGCCGACCGGCGCGAGCGCCGGGTGGAAGGCGCTGGCAACCACCGGCGCCGATGCGGCTGCGCCGATATTGGCTTGCGAGCCGACCGCCATCATGAACAGTGGCGCACGGATCAGTTTGGCCATCAGGATCATCAAGCCGCCGTGGAAGGCGATCCAGATCAGGCCCAGCAGGAACAGCCAGGGACGATCGACCAGGGCGCTCAGGTCCATCTGCATGCCGATCGTGGCGACCAGCACGTACAGCATGACCGAGCCGATGCGCGACGCGCCGGCGCCTTCGAACGTGCGGGCCCTGGTAAAGCTGAGCAGCAAGCCAATGGTCGTGGCGATCACGACGATCCAGAAGAAGCCCGACGTCAGGCTGTAGTCCTGCAGGCGCCATTCAGCCGGCAGGGACGTGATCCATCCGACCAGCAGCTCCGACAGAAAATGCGACAGGCCAGTTGCGCCCAGGCCAATGGCAAGAATCACCATGATGTCGGCCAGGGTCGGGATCCGTGCGTGCTGCGCCTGGTATTGCTCGATGCTGTCACGCAGGCGGTTCAGCGCCGTGAGGTCCGCGCCTGTCCAGCGATCGAAGACTTGGGCCCGGCTGGCAAGGAACAGCAACACGGCCGTCCACAAATTACCGACCAGCACGTCGACCGCGACGAACTGGCCGAACATCGTGGCATCGACGTTGAAGACCTCGCGCATCGCGGCCTGGTTGGCACCGCCGCCAATCCAGGAGCCGGCCACCGTGGTCATGCCGCGCCAGGTGTCGCCGGCCACTGTCTCGGGATGGATCACGCGCATGGCCTCGAACGACACGAGCGCGCCGAGCATGACGCCGACGGTGCCGGTCAGGAACATGATGATGGCCTTGGGGCCGAGGCGCACGATCGCCTTGAAGTCGATTGCCACGCACAGCAGCACGAGAGAACTGGGCAGAAGGTAGTCGCGCGCCATCGGATAGAGGCGTGAGGCCGCGCCGTCGATGACGCCAAGCGTGTTCAGCAGCGAAGGCAGCAGATAGCACAGCAGCAGGGCGGGTACATAGCTGTAGAACTTTTTCCAGAAACCGTCCGGACGCGCTGCGGTCCAGAGGACGGTACCGAGTATGGCGGCAAGCATGCCGAAGACGACGGCATCGTTGGTAATCATGGCAGCAGAAACAGGCGGCATGCGCGCTCCAGGTTATTCGCGTCAGGGACCAATGACGGGCATGCAGCGTGCATCGCATTGGTCGAAGAGCAACGAGTATCGCCGGGCGCAAGGGTGTCGTCAACGTCATGGACGCTGGCAGCCGGCAGCGTCAGTACGGCAGCGTCAGTACAGCAGCGCAGTACAGCAGCGCAGGCTGGTGCATCCTGCCTGGCTGGCGAGCGCCCTGGCCTGGAGAAGATTCCAAGACGCTGTCGTGGATCTATTTGGGAATCAATACCTTTCCGATGACATGAATGACCCCATTGCTGGCGCGTACATCCGTCGCCAGGATGGTGGCCGGAACGGCCGTGGTGTCGGTGATCGTCAGATTGCGGTTGATCGTGATGGTCTGGGCCGGAACCGTCGACCCATCGAGGGCTGTCGTCGCCAGGGTGGCCACCGGCGTGCCGAACGGTATGGCGCCAGACAGGACCTGTGCCGGCAACACGTGATAGGTCAGGACCGAGGTGAGCTGGGACCTTGTCAGGCCTGTCGGCGCCGCGGCGAATGCGGCATTGTTGGGGGCGAAGACAGTGAACGGCCCGCTTCCGCTGAGGGCCGGTGCCAGGCCGGTTGTCACGACGGCGCCGACGAGCGCGCTGAAAGAGGCCGGATTGGCCTGCGCCATCTGCACGACATTGAGCACGCCCGGTGGTATCAGGACCTTGTCGATTCCGTGGATGATGCCGTTGTCGGCGTACACATTGGGCGTCGTTACACTGGCCCTGGCCAGCACGGCGTCGGTGAACGCGACGCCGGAAGAGGTGTTCAGTGCGAGCCGGGCGGCTGCGCCGTCGTAGACGTAGGCTGTCGGCAGGGTGGCGCCGGCGGTGCCCAGCGCCGCTGAGGACGTGGCGCCGGGGAGTACGTGGTAACGCAGTATCTTGGCCAGATCGGCCGCTGGCAGTGCTGCCACCATGGCGCCGGCATTGGTGAAGCCGAGCTGTGTCGCCAGTGCGCCGAAGGCCGCGTCGGTGGGCGCCAGCACTGTCAGGTCGGCATTGGCAGCAGTCAATGTACCGGCAATGCTTGCCTTGTCGACTGCCGCCAGCAATGCCGTAAAACCGTTCCGTTGGGCGACCTCGGCCACATTGCCGAGATCGTCATCACTGCTGCCACACGACGACAGAAGAACCGCCAGACTCAACGCACCTAGCCACTTCAAGACCGATCTCATGGTTGCACCTCCGGGATGAACGTCTTTTTTGGACTGATGTTCATCCGCTGGAGTTCCGCTTCAGCGTGCAACCGATGGTCAGGATCAACCGGATAAGATTAACCCGACCGTGCCGGGCTTACGTCGATTCCGGGCGCGAAGGCAGCTTCCAGTCCGGACGGATGAAGTGGCAAGTATAGCCGTTTGGAATGCGTTCGAGATAATCCTGGTGCTCCGGTTCGGCTTCCCAGAAAGGCCCTGCCGGCGCGATCTCGGTAACCGCCTTGCCGGGCCAGAGGCCGGATGCGTCCACGTCGGCAATGGTCTGCTCGGCCATCTGCTTTTGTGCGTCGTCGAGATAATAGATGGCGGAGCGATAGCTCATGCCCCGGTCATTGCCCTGGCGGTTCGGGGTGGTCGGATCGTGGATCTGGAAGAAGAATTCGAGAATCCGGCGATAGCTGATCTTCGTGGGATCGAATACCAGTTCGAGCGCTTCCGCGTGCGTGCCATGGTTGCGGTAGGTTGCATTGGGCACGTCGCCGCCGGTATAGCCGACGCGCGTGGACAGCACGCCAGGCATGCGGCGCAGCAGGTCTTCCATGCCCCAGAAGCAGCCTCCGGCCAGGATTGCGGTTTCAGTTTGTTGTGTCATTGCGTTCCTTTGCTTGGATAAACAGGTGGGCTGAACGTGCGTGCCGATCAGCCAGTCGATTGTGGCAAGTGTAAATGCAAGTCGTGTGCAGCGTGGTTTGCATCGCGTGCGTGTGACAGTCCGGCCGCAGCATTGGCGTGGCCGCCGGCCAGTGCGCTCAGGATCAGCTGCGCGGCTTCCGCCGGCGCATCCCAGTGCGGGAAATGGCCGCAGCGCTCGAACCAGTGCAGTTGGGCATCCGGGAACAGGGCCAGTGCCCGTCTGGCCTGCCACGGGAAGCAGACCCGGTCACGTCGTCCCCAGCCAATCACGAGCGGCTGCGTGATGCTGTTGCGGGGCGCGCCTTGCTGCTCCTCGCCATACGCGAGCTGGGCCAGCAGCTCGTCAAACGCCGCTGAGGCCACATAGCTGCACAATTCATCGGTCACGATGTCCGGCGCCAGCTTCGTTGGCCGGGATGAGAATTGGGCCAGCAACAGGGCGCGGCCAATCGGGTTAGCGCAGACCGCCGGCAACACGGGGCGCAGCAGCCGCAACAGCCGGATCGACAGGTAGATCGAGCTGAAGAACGCGTGCCGCTCCCAGCCCTGCCAGAAGCCGCCCGGATTGAGCGCCACCACGCCGCCAACGACGCCACCGCGCCGTGCCAGTTCCAGCACCAGCCGCGCCCCCATTGAGCTGCCGACGGCGTCGATGCCGGTCAAGCCCTGGGCGTGGAGGAAGGCCGCCGTTTCATCCGCCAGAGTGCGGATCGAGGTTTCGCCGGCCAGCTTTGGCGTCTGGCCAAAGCCGGGCAGGTCTACCGCGATGACTTCGCGCCTGGCCGCGAGATCGGCCAGGATGGGATTCCAGCTTTGCCAGTGACCACCGAGGCCATGAATCAGAAGCAATGGTTTGCCGTTGCCGCAGCGAATGTGATGCATGATCGATCTCCCATCGCACGGGTGTGCGTCTGCCGCAAGCGTACCGCAGCAGGGATAACGACTGCGTCCGTTAGGACGATTGCCAGCCGCAACGGCGAACGCAAGCAGGTAGCCGTCAATACGATCGAGGCGTTATCATTACGTCCATGATGCCTGTCATGCAAGATTCATGACCAGCAACAGCATCCGCCTTGAGGCGGGCGGATCGACGACTGAATACCGGAGCAATGCATGAAAGTGAAGGCTATTTTGCCCAGGGCAATTGCAGCCGCCGCGCTTGTGGCGCTGACCCTGCCCGCGCGGGCCGATACCGGCATCGACTATGCCGAGGCGCTGCGCCGGATGCAAACCAGTGCGGGTGCCGTAAATGGCGCCCGGCTCGATTTCCAGGCCAGGCAATTGCAGGCCGAGGCGCTGCGCCGCATCGATGGCCCGGATGTGCGCCTGTCCGGCTTTGCCGGGCGGGTATCGACCACGCTCAGCGTGGACACCGGCGCCATTACGCAGCTGGCCAACCCGGTGCTCGACTCGCTGCCGCCGCTGCCAGCCCTGAACCTGCCGGAGATTCCGCCGGCCATCAATGTCGACCGCGTGTTCAATGTGCATTCGCTTGGCCTGAACACGGTCTGGCCGCTCTACACGGGCGGGCGCCTCGATGCGGTCAAGCAGATCGCCGCCGGCCGCGCGGACGAAGCCCATGCGAGCGTGCAGGCGGCCGTGGACGATGCCTCGATCCAGCTGGCGCAGCGCTATTTCACGGTGCAACTTGCTGCCAAGGCCAGCCAGTTGCGCAGCTCGGCGGCAGAGCTTGCCAAAGAACACCAGCGCATGGCGCGCAAGATGGAGCGTAGCGGCCTGATCGCGAAGGTCGAGCGCCTGAAAGCCGATGTTGCCGTCGACAATGCGGTCAGGGAAGCGGCAAAGGCGGGCAGCGACCTCGAGATCGCGCAGCTCGCGCTGCGCCGCCTGCTCGACGCGCACGGCGCCCTCACGCCGACCACGCCGCTGTTCGTGCATGCCGAGTCGCCCGGCTCGCTGGCCTCGTTCATCGATGCGGCCATGGCGTCGAACGCGGCCTGGAAACAAATTGCAGGCAAGCGCAAACAGGCGGACGGCGCCCTGCAACTGCAGGGCCGGGAATTCAGCCCGACCGTCATCGGGATCGCCAACTATAACCTCAACCGTGGCAGCTCCAGCCGCGCCAACTGGCTGGTCGGGGTGTCGGTCAGCGTCCCGCTGGTCGAGCGCATCGACCGCGCAAAAATGACCGCCGCTGCCCGGCTCGAGCAGCAGCGCGTCGAGGTCGCGGCAGAACAGGCCGGGCGCGATATCCCGACCCTGGCTGAAAGCCAGTGGCGCACCATGGAGGATGCCCGCCAGCGCTACCTGGCGATGGGGTCCGCAATCGCGCTGGCAGCCGAGACGCAGCGCCTGGCGCAGGTGGGGTTCCAGAACGGGCAGGCCACGTCGACCGACGTCGCCGACGCGTCGCTCAACTACACCAAAACGTCCCTCGAGCGCGCCCAGGCTGGCTACGACTACGTCATGGCGCTGGCCAGGTTGCTGGGCACCAGCGGCGAGCCTGAGCGCCTGAGCGCGCTGTCCCGAACCGCCACGCACATCGTCGACCTCACGAAAGAATAAGCATCATGGCAAAACCTTCCACCAAAGGCCTGCTTGCCGGCGGCACCGGCATCGTCATTCTTGCCCTGCTCGGCTGGGGCCTGTACCTGGCCTTCCAGCCGGTCCGCGATCCGCTCCAGGGCCAGATCGAGGCGCAGGAAATCAATGTGTCGTCGAAGGTGCCGGGCCGGGTTGGCCAGGTCCATGTGCAACTGGGCCAGCGTGTCGCCCGCGGCGATCTTCTGTTCGAGCTCGACAGCCCCGAGGTACGGGCCAAGGTGGCGCAGGCCGAAGCCGCGCGCGACGCGGCGCGCGCGACCAGCCAGAAGGTGCAGGCCGGCGCGCGGCCGGAAGAAATCGTCGCCGCGCGCGCCAACTGGGAGCGCGCCGAGGCGGGCGCGAGGCTCGCCAGGGTCACGTTCGAGCGCATCGGGGCGATGTATGCCGAAGGCGTCGTCGCGCGCCAGAAACGCGACGAGGCCGAAGCCCAGGCGCGCTCGGCGAGCGAGCTCGCCACCGCGGCCCGCGCCCAATACGCGCTGGCGCGCCAGGGCGCCCGTGCCGAAGACCGCCAGGCCGCCGAGGCGCAGGCGCGGCAGGTGGCCGGCGCAGCGGATGAAGCAGACGCCGCGCTCGACGAGACGCGCATCACGGCGCCCGCCGCGGGCGAGGTGACCAAGCTCGCGATCCAGGCCGGCGAGCTGGCGCCGCAGGGCTTCCCCGTCATTACCCTGGTCGACCTGGCCGATGTCTGGGCCGTGGTGGCCGTGCGCGAAGATGCATTCAAGGCGTATGCGCAGGGTTCGGTGCACGAGGCCACGATCCCAGCGCTCAACACACGGGTCCAGTTCAAGGCCACCACGGTGTCCGCCTTGCCGGCCTTTGCCACCTGGCGCGCGGCGCGTCCGGGCGGCACCGATCTGCGCACCTTCGAGGTCAGGCTGCGCCCGACTGCCCCGGTGCCCGGATTGCGCCCGGGAATGACGGTCGTGTTCGATCACTGAGCGCGGCCTATGACCCGATCCGGCAACGCCATCGCATCGTCCTTGCGGCGCGAATGGGCACGCCTGCGCGCCGATCCGTGGGATATCGCCATGCTGGGGGCGATCCCGCTCGCGCTCTACCTGCTGACATGGTGGACCTTTTCGGCCGGCGTGGCGCGCGACCTGCCGCTGGTGGTGCATGACCGCGACCATACCGTCGTCTCGCGCAATCTGATCCGCATGCTCGACGCCTCGCCCGGACTGAACGTGGTGCTCGTCGCAGACAACGAGGCCGAGGCGATGCGCCTGATCCGCGCGCGCCAGGCATTCGGCCTGGTGTCGATTCCTGCAGATCTGCAGGAGGCGGTGCTTGCGGGCCGGGGCGCCAAGGTCCAGTGGGCCTATAACGCCCAGTTCTCGGCGCATTCGGGCAGCATGACGCGCGACGTGCGCGCCGTGGTGGCCACCCTGTCGGCGGGCATCGAACTGCAGGCGCGCGCGCGCCGCGGCGCCGCGCCCGGCCAGGCCGGCGTGCAGATCGAGCCGGTGCAAACCCGCATCAGCACGCTGTTCAATGAAAACGGCAGCTACATCCCGTCGCTTGCGCTGCCGGTGGCATTTACGCTATTGCATATGTTCGTGACGCTGGCGGCGGTGACGGCGATTGGCCGCGAATTTCGCGCCGCCACGGTGCCCGACTGGCTGGCCGCCGCCCACGGCAAGCCGGCTATGGCCCTGCTGGGAAAATTGCTGATTCCCTGTGCCTGCTTCGCCGTGCATGCGCTGTTGCTGTTCGTGCTGTTCGGCGTCGTGCTGCGCTGGCCGGTGCAGGGGAGCGCCACGGCTATGCTGGTGGGCACCGCCCTGTTCATCACGGCCTGCCTCGCGCTTGGCGCGGCGATCGCCGTCTTCACCTCATCGCTGCGCGCGGCGCTGTCGGCCAGCGCCTTCATCACGGCGCCCGCATTCGCGTTCGCCGGCCAGGGCTTTCCGCTGCTGTCGATGCCGCTGAGCGCGCGCATCTGGGCTGAATCCCTGCCGCTGACACACTATCTGCAAATGTTGAACAACACCTGGACCGGGGGCGCGCCGCTGCGCTACAACATGACGCACCTGGCGATCCTGCTGGCCTTTACGCTCGGCCTGGGCGTGGCTGCCTGGCTGCGCCTGGCGCGCCGCATGCACCAGCCTGCCACCTGGGGCAAGCAATGAGCGCCCCGCGCCGCGCCTGGGGCGCGTTCGTGCTGACCTGGCAAGCCATCTTGCGCGACAAGGCGGCGCTGCTGCTGTTTTTCATTTCCGGCATCATCTATTCGTTCTTCTATCCGCTGCCCTATAGCGCGGAAACGGTGCGCCGGGTGCCGGTCGCGGTGGTCGACCAGGACCAGTCGGCCCTGTCGCGCCAGCTGATCCGCTATGCCGGGGCGCACCCCGGCCTGGTCGTGGCCGGCGTCAGCACGCGGCCGGAAGACGCGCAGGCGCTGATCTGGCAGGGCAAGGCTGCCGGCGCGCTGTTCATTCCCGCCGACTTCAGCCGCAAGGTGCTGGCCGGCATGCAGCCCGAAGTGGAGGTCAGCGGCCACGGTTCCTATCCTTTGCTGAACAAGGTGGTCCTGAACGGCCTGGCCGAGGTCGTCGGCACGGTGTCCGCCGGGATCGAACTCAAGCGCCTGGGCGCGGCGACCCCGTCCGGCATGCAGGCCGAAGCGGCGCGCCAGCCGCTGGCCGTTGAGGCGCTGCCCCTGTTCAATGTGCGCGAAGGCTATGCCTCGTATGTCGTGCCTGGCGTCATGGTGCTGGTCATGCAGCAAACCTTCCTGCTCGGAATCGGGTTGTTGTTCGGCAGCTGGGCGAGCGACAAATCCTTCCCGTACGGGCAGGACGCGGCCTCGTATTGCGGCGCCCTGAGTGCGTTTGCGCTGGTTGTAGTGCTCAATGCGGCGTATTTTTTTGGCTTCGTCTTCTGGTGGCAGGATTATCCGCGCGGCGGCAACCTGGCGGGCACGGCCGTCCTGACCCTGCTGTTCGCCTACAGCGTGGCGGCATTGGGCATGTTGACCGGCATGTTCTTCCGCACCCGCGAGCGCAGCATGCAGCTGCTCGTTGCCACCTCATTGCCCATCATGTTCCTGTCGGGCCTGACCTGGCCGGCAAGCGCCATCCCGCTGCCGCTGCGCGCACTCGGCGCGCTGTTGCCATCGACTGCGGCGATCCAGGGCTTCGTCGCCACCAACCAGATGGGCGCCTCGCTGCACGAGGTGCGCACGGAGCTTGCCATGCTGCTCGGCCTGGCGCTGGTGTTCGCCGTTGTCGGCCTGGTCAAATGGAGGCGCATGCCCGCGCGTCGGTAGCAGGCGCTGGCGCGGCAGCGTTCAGTCGAGTGTCAGCCAGATCTCGTTGCGTCGCATGAACCATGGCGTCATCGGGCCGTTGTAGCGCGACAGCACCGGCTCGCCCGTCCAGCGGATATTGGCTGCACGCAGCGCCGCCTGGAGTTCGGCCAGGTGCTCGTCGTAATTGGCTTGCGACCAGAAGCCGGAATACCGGATCACCGCCACCTGTGTGGGCGGCACTTCGCGCAGCCTGATGCTCGGATCGAGCGGCAGCGGCGCATTGTCCATATTGATGTCCTTGGGCAGGACGAACTGCACCAGGATACCGTCGGGAACCGTGCTCTGGGTGACGGGCGCCGTCATGTCCAGCTTGGCCGGGACCGGGGCCTGGGTCACCGGGGCGGTCATGGCAAGCTTGCGTTCGCCCTTGTTCTTGCCAAAGATATAGCCGGCCAAAATGGGAAAGGCGCGATTCCCCGCATCGTCGGCGGGCGGCGGCATCACCACCTCGGCGACGGTGTAGGCCCCGTACTGGCGAATCTCGAATGCGGGGTAGGACCGCACAATGGTGTAGGCGGGTTCTTCGACCGCGTGGCTGGCTGCGGGCAGCAGTGCCAGCGCCAGCCCCACGACGCAGGCAAGGCCCATCAGCTGTCGTGTGCGCCTTGGCCGGGCAGCGCGGCGGGGTGGTCGGGTGGGGGCAGTCATGGCA
Source organism: Telluria sp. ZT3P26 (assembly GCF_059686035.1). NCBI lineage: Bacteria > Pseudomonadati > Pseudomonadota > Betaproteobacteria > Burkholderiales > Oxalobacteraceae > Telluria > Telluria sp. ZT3P26. The sequence continues at coordinate 275,784 of NZ_JCASII010000006.1, forward strand.
CGCTTTCCTCGGACAGTGGGCATGGCAAAAGCATACACTTTTACCGGCGCGGTGCCGGGCCTGCAGGACGCCATGAGGCGTGGCGTTTCAGGCGCGCGTAGCCGATGACCTGAATAACACCGTTCGCAAGCAGGCTTGCGAGTCGACTGCCCAGGCTGCCGGTCGCGCGCATCGCCAGACGGCTTTGACGGTAAGCGCGACCAAGCGATTCATGGCGCGGCCGAGAAGGACGCGTGGGATGGAAACTTTTTGTGCATCCACTCACGGTTCAGCTGCAACGCGGTGACGACGTCCTGCGGCAAGCTCTCGAGGATGGCCGGATCGTCGCTCGGTGTGTCGGCCAGCAGGCCGGCCAGGTGGATGATGGCCCCGAGTTTGCTGAACGGGTGGGCGGCCATTGGATCGGATGCGCTTTCTAATGCGTTCACAATGACGACCGGGAAATTCCAGCGACGACAAAGTTCGGCGGTAATGTGCCCCTCCGAAAAGCCCAGCAGTCGCGTTTCGCGTTCCCACCGTCCGCCCGGCAGGTGGGGGTGCTCCTCGATCTCGGCAAACGTTGCCGGCGCCGCCTGGTAGATCAGCAGTTCGCCAAGCCGCATCATCATGCCTGCGAGCCAGGCATCCTGGCCATCGTCGCCCAGGCAGACGGCCAGCCACTTGGCGTAGCCGGCGCAGGCCATGCTGCTTTTCCAGAACTCGTCGCTGTCGAGGCCCGGCAGATCCGGGAAGGTTTCGGCGAAACAGGCAGCCAGGGCCAGGGTGCGCACGTGTCCAAGGCCGGCCATCGCGATGGCATCGTCGAGTGACGTGACACCACGCGCGACGCCGAAGCGGGCGCTGTTGGCCAGGCGCATCAGTTTGGCAGTGAGGGCGGGGTCGCGTGCAATGATCGCGCTGATTCGGGTGGCCGACGCATCCTCGTCATCGAGGGTTTTGATCAATGCGTGGGCGACTTCTGAAATGACGGGCAACTTTACTGCTTGAAAAAAAGACGATAACTCGCTCATGACTATTCTCCAACGGAACATCGCCGCTGCGACAGGTTGACGGTCGCGCGATGGGGTGACATTGAAATTTCACGATAGCATAATTATTTCCCTTGGGAACTGGTCAGGGAAATTATTTCCTGGGCCGGACACAAGGATCGCGGAGGTCAGGAAGCCCGCTTGGTCTAGTTTATGCGGTAAGGACTTTTGCGGCCAGCGTCGCCTCGATTACGCATGCACTTGACCTTGGTATGACGGTGCTCGTAGCCAGCCAGTTGTTACCTGGCGGCTGCGCCGGGAGCGTTTGCCCGAGAAGGGTTTTCCTGCCTGTAAGTACGTTTCGGGTGAATGACCAACTGCTTGACCAGGTCTTCCAGCGCTTTGCTATGGTACAGGTCCATGCACTTCAGGAAATCGAACCTGACTCCCTTGATTTCCGATTCGACGAGCGGATTGGAATAGTCCCGCGCCAGAAAGCGGTCCACCAGCGACTTGACCGCATCGGGACTCTTCTCCATATCGAAGTAGGTCCAATCACGCAAGGCACTGGCACTGCTTCCAGCATCAGTGGCCGCACCCGTGTCATTCCGGTATGCCTGTGTCATACAGGTTGCCAGCACCATGTCCTTATAATTTTGCGCATAGGTGCGGGAGCCAGCCTGTGGAGAAATGAGGGCTTGATCGGAGGCGTGAACTGTGAATGACAGCAACGTGGAGGTCACAAGCGCCAGGCACAACGGGATCGACTTCATCGCAAGCCCCAGAAGTTCGCACGGTCCGTGCGATATTTTGCTTCCGGCTCATTGAAATAACAGTGGTCATAGCAGGATTGGCCGTTGAAAAGGGTGGCATGCCCCTGCGCATCCGACCAGCCAGATACCTCAAACAGAATGACCCCTTTCTTGCCAACCAACGTGCCGCCGCCGGAAGCGGGATATTTCACAACCTCAGCTTTGCCCCATTGCTGTTTCAGAAAACCAATCAGGTCGCGTACACGGAAGAAGTATTTTCGCCCGTCCGCCCCGGACACTGTCTGTCCGAGGATGCTCGGAATCATCAGGCCTGCCTCGCCAAGGATATAACTCATCCGCACGGCGCAGGTGTTATTCCAGCGATGTGCGTCAGTGGAATTATTAATATTCTTCTCAACATTTCCTCCTATCACCTTTGCTACTCTGGCGCCTAAATTGACGGGGTCATAAATTCGTTGCGAAGCTGCCCATGCAGCAATAAAGGAGGGGCGAGGCATGTTGTTCATCCTTGGTTGGGATTACATCGGATTGGTCGTTGTGGCGTCTGTGGAGAATCACGCAGCCGTCGGCGGCCGCCTGCTAGACCCGACGCGCGGTACAGACAGCCCGTGGCGATTATCCGCGACCCGTGCAGATTGGACTGGACGCTTGTCAAACCAATGACTCGCTCGAATTAATGAACCAGGCCCGCCGACAGAATTCTCCCTTTATCCGCTGCGTGAACGTCTCACCGGCATTGCGCGCTACTTCCCTCACGGCTGTTTCGCATGAGCTTGCCGTGCGGTGTTTGTGGATGACCGAAGTGACAATTAACCGGAGCCGAGGCCTGCGAATCCCAGAAACGACAATGCCAATCACGATGGATTGGCGTTGTGCAATGTATGTTCTTGGTGGCACGGGGCGGACTCGAACCACCGACACAAGGGATTTTCAATCTTAGGGAAATGCTGATCAATTGATGATTTTGGGATCTCCGAGTTTTTGGCGACGCGGCCGCGCTCCAGCTGCGATCTCGTTTTTTAGAGATCACTACAGCCTGTTTTTATGCGATATAGCGGTATCCCTTGCGCCTTTTGGCGCTCAGGACGCAACTCGGGTTTCACTGACTCTAAATCGCCGGCCAGCCAGCACTAAATTGGCGAAGCCAAACAATGTAAACAGGTGCCCAGTGTTTTTCACCAGGCCGCGGTAGCGTGTCTTCCGATGACGGAACAGGTTCTTGATGACATGGAACGGATGCTCGACTTTCGTGCGCACGCTGGCCTTCAAATGCTCCAGTTTTTCCGTCATGCGGCCCAGTTATTTTTTTGGACAGCGCCTTGCATTTAGAGCGCTTCATGGCGACATGCCAGGTCACCGCTTTGCCAACATTTTCCGGGCGCTTCTCCACGCCCTGATAGCCGGCGTCGCCGATCCCAGCGGTCTCGTCTCCATGCAAAAGTGCATGTGCTTGCGTCACATCGGAGACATTGCCAGCCGTGCCCACGATGGTATGCACCAGGCCAGACGCAGCATCAACACCAATGTGCGCTTTCATCCCGAAGTGCCAGTCATTGCCCTTCTTCGATTGGTGAATCTCCGGATCACGCTTGCCATCCTTGTTCTTCGTCGACGGTGGGGCGGCGTTCAGCGAGGCGTCAACAATGGTCCCCTCGCGCATTATCAAACCCTTTTCGGCAAGGTGTCGGTTGATCGTATCGAAGATCTGACGCGTCAGATCTTTCGCTTCGAGCAGGTGACGAAACTTGAGCAGCGTCGTCGCGTCTGGCGCAGACTCGCGGCCCAAATCGATGCCGACGAAAGCGCGAATGGCTTGGCTGTCGTAGATCGCATCTTCAATGCCTTAGTCCGACAAACCGAAGCATTGTTAGGCCACATACATCCGCAGCATTCGCGCCGGCCCGACCGGTGTACCCCCAGCGACTTTAACCTTCGGATAGAACAGCTCAACCAGTTTGTGCAGCTTGCTCCACGGTGTCACGCTATCGATCTTAGCGAGAAAAAGGTCGCGCCGCGTTAGCTTTTTCTTGGCGGCGTATTCGAGGTCGGAGAAGCTCTTTTGCATGATCGATCGCGGGCGAGGAACGTGGCGTTATTGTCTCAGGTTGCAGCATCGGGAGGAACCGGAGCGGCCGAATTAATCAGCGTCTCCCTAGATCGAGGTCTACCCAGAAATAATATATCTACGAAGTGCTCTTCAATTTCTGCGAAGAGACACTTCCTTAAACATTAGTTTGATATGATTGATGTTCGCTAATCAAAAAAATTCGTTATGCCATATCAACTTGGAATCCAAGAAAATTCAATCGACAGCTTCAACGAAGCCCTTGCGAAGTATCGAGAAGGCGAGGGCGGTCAAGTCCGTGCATACAAGTTCGCAATACTACATATGGCTCACTTTCTGGAGTTAGTATTAAAGATTTATGTGCAAAGCTTGGACGAAAATCTGATTTATCTGGCCAACTATCAACACCTTAAAGACGAGTGCAAGAAAGCGGGGGGCAGTTCGATTTTGGCCTATCTAGCTTCGATGAAGGCCGCCGGCTTCTCTTATATCGCCCCCAAGTCCACTCATCAGGGACCACCGAAAACCATTATGGTTCACCAGGCTTTGTCTCTTGCGAAAGATGAGCGTTGTTCGACCACAGGAAACCTTTTTGTCGATGCTAAATTTATGTCTGACATCGATTGGTTGAAGGGTCTTCGTAATAACATCGAGCATTTTCAATTTGAGATCGAGCCCAAGGAGGTTAGGTTATGTCTTGGGAGAATCGTTCGTAGCGCAGAGGAATTTGTAGACCTGTTCTCGCTATTTGTGCTAGCCGAGAAAATCAGCGCTGAGAACAACGAGCTGTATCATCAACTAGCGGACGAATACGAGCACCATTTACGCGAGGCAAAGATTGAAGTAAAGGAGAAAGAAGATGATGCATTCAGAGGCGTAAGGCACAAGTTTCGTGAACTGGTCGACTTCAAGGTGTATGAATGCCCGGAATGTTCAGAGAACACGATGATCACTGAGGCCACGTCAGGCACGGGCTATCGTTGCATGAACTGTGGCAACGAAGAAAGTGACGAAATAGAAGTGCTTTGTGATTGTTGTGGGGCTCTTAGCCTGAGTGGCGAAATGGCGTCTTGGGAAACTGAGGATGGGGAGTATGAGCAGCGCTGTGAATTCTGCACTGGCGAATATGCAATTGGACGGGACGACAGTTAGGGCGCTGTCAATGTCGGTACACCTGATTCGACAGAGGCGATCCACTTATCAAGCTCTTCTACGCAGAGGCACTCATCATTGCCGCTATCCTGAGTAGCGCCCTCTTGGGCGACGCCAGCAACCCGAAATAATTCATCAACGAATGGCCCCCCGCTATTGCCTTGTCGAATCATCGTTGATATTTCCAAACGTTGAAGAGCACGACGTGCGAAACGATTCACTACGACAGCATCGATCTGATTGGCGACACGCCCGGCATTCCAGTTCGGATACCCAATAAGAACGCCATTTTCGTTTCTTCTTATGGGGGCGTCTAGCCCTATGAAGTGACGAAGGGCAGGTGGGGCGCCAACAAATTCCAAAATTGCTAAGTCTTTTTCCATGTCGCGGTGGACGACCCGGACGGGCCAGCGGGCTCCGGTTCCCGCCTGAATCACCTCTATTGTCGCGCCGTGAACGTCGGCAGAGTTGTAGTCCGTCATTACATTAGAACCATTGACATCGCCTTCCCAGCGCAGCACGTGATCGCAGGTGATAAGCCGATTGCTAGATTTGTACGGGAACGCGGACCCTTGCGATCCCACAGCGTCGGGTTCCGCAGCCCCGGTTGGTTGGTAATCACCCATCCAGGAGACTACCAGCACTGCGCGCTCCGCATCCTCCGAGTTTCGAACGATTTGCTCTACTGGCAGCCTAGAGTACGAAAATCCACCGTCCAGGGCGTGTTCCTTTGCGCACAATTCGTTGTAACGCTCGGCTAGCCGAGTATAGATAACATCGTGCGCTCCCCGCACCATTCGAACATAAAGCAGTTTCCCCCAAAGGACGTTTATTAATTTTGGTAGGGTTCGTGTCCTCCGTTGGCGCTTCCAAGGCCGCTTTTCATAAGAGGCCGCCTTGCCTTCAGTTACCCGCCGTTTCCACTCTGTTTGCGCTCTTTCGTAACCGTATTTCCCCCATGCATGCAGCCCCCCGCGAATTCGATCAATAAAGTTTCGCTTAACATTTGGGAACTCATTGATCGTGATGCCTGTGACCTCAAGTCGATGGTAACGAGTGCTCATCCGGCTCTTCGCAGGGTTTACTTGAAAATTGTTGCGCTCAATTATTGATAGCAGCTCGTGTCCGAGAGTCAGGCCGCCGCTTTCAAATTCACAGATGTTTTCTGGTAACCGTGAAGCGGTGCGAACAGAAAAGGAAAAAGTCAGATCATCAGCATAACGTGTATAGGTCGCACGATGACGACGCGCGAGGTCCATTAAATCGGTGTCCAGTCGACGAGATACGAGATTTGCTAGAAATGGCGAAGTTGGTGCGCCTTGGGGAAGTTCATTGCGATGGGTACATATTTGCGCCAGCACCGTCGCGACATTGTGCGAACACTCAAAAGGCTTTTTCTGCAGAACTCCGCGAACGCGAAAGAAGCCTATCGAAGGAAAAAAATCCTTCAAGTCAATGTTCAACAAATGCTGAACTTGTGGTGAGCAGTGTTTCCGAGCATTTGTAACGATGCTGCGTCTCTTTGTGAACCCATGCACGCAGGGCTTGGGCTTTGAGGCATGTTCTTCCAAGAACTCGAGCACCTTCATTTGAAGCACTTTCAGTCGCTCGCGGGGCTCTTGAATGAGTCGCGGTGCACCACTTCGCTTACTAATCAAGAAAACTTTGTACGGTGGAGTAGGGTAGATGATCTTCTGTACGTCACCGTACGGCTTGCCAAGCAAGTGAGCTGACATGTATTCCACGTCCGTCCGAATGCGAACTGCATGAGAAGGAAAGACGAATGTTGGCATGGGGAGCAGCGTGCTTGGCATAGTACCCTTTGAAAGTGCCGTCCCGATAACTTTCACCTATACCTCGCGCGATAATGCTGATGGCGATAATAGTCGAGCGTCGGGGACACCTCACTGCAAGGTCTGCGTTAACGCGGACCAAATTAAGTCTGTACCGGGACGGCCCACACATTGTAGATGAGTAACCAAGTAATGTGCAATATTAGCTGGAACCTTTTTTTGGGCGGAATTGCTGGCGAACTACGGGAATAGTTCGCGAACTTGAATGAACGGTGCGCCGGTTTCGGCTGCACGTCGAACCTTGCGTTCCAGAACTTGATTGAGTGGAATTTCGCGGTCTAGGGTATCGTAAAGGTCCAGTCCGTCCATGCAAATTACTCGTTTCCCTCTCCCGAAGGCCATGAGCCCGTCGGGAGTAAATCCGCTATTGCTTACAAAGAGGCCACGGGTCCAAGCGGCTTTTTGTTCAATTTTTCCATGAAAAGTGTGAAGGTCAGCGACGCCGGTCGGAAGATTTTGCCACTTCGCTTCAACTAGGTATGTCTCACTGGCGAGTTGGAAGCTACCGTCGATTTGCTCACCGCGAAGTCTGAACGGGTCGTGCGCAGCCAAACCATAGGCATCGAAAAGTCGCTTCAGCAATTTTTCGAAAGCGAAACCTCTCGGCTGGGGAGCGAGGCTAGAAATCGAAAGTAGATCTGCCTTAATTTGCGCGAGTGTTTGTCGATTAAAGGCTTGAATTGGAGGATTTTGTGCAATGGGACCCGCGTCCGGTCGTCCCTCGATCCGATTTATTAGTGAAAGAAATCGACCGTGGGCATTTTCAATTTTTTCGACGTCGCCGGCGCGTTGACGTAGGGCTTCGCGACATTCCCAAAGTGCTTTCAGGGTTCTTACGACTGTTGGCTTGTCCACTGTCTGCAGGAAGCAGCGCAAGCGCTTTGCCTTGGAGGCCCCATTTTTCGCGTACGTGGGATTGTCGATGTCTATGTTGAGTTCTTCGGCAAAGAATAGTGAAAGTGTCCGATCAGAGAAAGTGAGAACATATCCTCCACCCATGTCAAAGATATCGTCGATAAACATCATATCAAGCGTGCGGATATTAGTCATTCAGTCTCCAATTTTTTGTGGCCAGGCCGCTCTTCTTGTTACGCCATTCTAACGCTAGCCTTCACACAATGAGGTCTTGTGTTCACCTAGCTCTCAATAGGCGGAACGAGCTGGAGCTGGCTTGGCATGTTTCTCCCGCGAGCGTCTCCAACCCCCAGCCCACCCTTCAGAACATTCAACATCAATCCGAAGGTAAGCGCATTGATTTCTTCAGCAGGGATTAGGAGTTCCTCGGCGACAGCGGCTTTCGTGATTCCCTCTTCGCGTAATGCCGAGAAAACCTTTTCCAACACAATCGATTTCTCATGGACGCACCCATTCGGCTCCTGGGTTCGGTAACCAGCTTCCGCAAGTTGAATGCAAAGAGTGCGATACGTCCAATCGGAGGTCATACCTAGAGCGTGCAGTCGATAGTTCAGGGCTGCAACCGAAACTGCCCAGTATTTTTTATGCTGAACAATTCCAGGCAACGTGGCCGATTTCGGCCCATTACAAAGAACGCTTTTTCGGGGCATTAAAAATGCTGAGGCGAACGCATTGGCCTCGCGTTCGAGCTCCGGTCCGTGAGCTTGTCCATGCCTGTGGAGAACGAGATGACCGAGTTCGTGAGCGGCATCAAATCGACAGTGTTCAGCAGACTTAAATGTGTTTAAGAAAACAAAGGGTTTCCCGCCGTACCACATCGAGAAAGCATCTACTTCCTTCGCATCGATGGCCAAAGAATAGATGCGAATCCCTTTCGATTCTAGGAGGGTCACCATGTTTTTCACGGGAAGCTCCCCTAACCCCCAATAGGAGCGTAGCGCCTCGGCGGCCGCTTCAGGGTGTTGCGCAGACTGCTGAGTAGGGAAGGGGACGTTGTCTTCATAATCTGCACGATTTTCGAGAATCGTCAGTGAACTTGGCTCACGTCCGAGGTCGGGCAGATTGTGCACTGGCAGATTAAATCGTTTCTCGATCCATTCGTTTAGCAAAAGAGCGATAGATCCAGCGCCGAGCGCAACATCGCGCTGTCGTGCGCTCATCTTCGACATGGACCGAAAACTAGCGATGTCCGGTGTTAGCTCCTCTGGATCCGCTGCGCAAAAAAAAGCCTCAGGAAAATTAAGCGTTTCTGCGATGCGTTTTAATGTCTGCTGCTCGGGCTGTTGCTCGCCCTTTTCATATGAGGAAACCGAACGTTCGCTGACTCCGACACGTTCGGCAAGTTCCTTTTTCTTCATTCCTCGTCGACGTCTGGCGAGCGAAAAACACGCTGGATTAAACATTATTGTCATGCGGATTTACGGCTAATTTCGATATTTATATCTGGAAGTTGAGGTGGGGTTACGGTGATTGTCTCACCGTCCAAGGGGATATCACTCAATAGAAGTCTCTCAGACCAAGAGATGATCATTCCGTCTTTGTCGATCTCGTTCGGCTTCGACAATTCCACGTGAATTTTGTTGGCGCTTCGGTGATGCAACAGTACCCACGTCGAGACGCTTCTTTCAAATGAAGGCTCCACAGGCAGCAGTTCAGCAAACATATCGCTTTGCCGATTTGCCGCAACTGCATCAACTGTATGACGTCCTTTGGGGCTCTTGTTAGATGGGGTGCGATTCGGGTTCGCGGTTCCTGAGTCCCCTGATGCTATAACGATGGCGAGATCGCCAGCAGAGTTAACAGTCAGTTCATAGTTGCCCTCATCAGATTTACGCCAACCCATGGGGGCGAGCAAGTCGCGAAGGGCAGCCACAGTTTCACCCCACATAATCTGATGCCTATAAAGCCGAGGGTGGTGGTCAGTTTTTCGCACCCAATGTAAGTTGGCTTGGCGGAGTGCCTCTGAGATTATTGATTGATCAAGTCTTAGCTCGGCTAAACGCGCATCGACGTCCTGCTGTGCATCTACAATTCGGGTGACCGACATGAAAGCACTCCTTCAGAGTTGTGGCTTCCGAAAATTGTACCGCATTCGTGGTTGAAAAAACGGAAGTTCTGGCATGCTCTATGAAATATTTCGGCCAGTCCAATGTGGTGAGACTCGGCCACCAATAGAGGAGGGCTGCCTGTCTCGGTTTGGCTGTTGTCCGGTTTGGCTGGACGTCTTGGCCAGGGTAGCTCGCTTTTTGAACTAGGCCGCAAGAAACGGCATACCGGAAATGAACCGGATAGGAAGAAATACAGCGCCGAAATACAAAAACGCCACCCGAAGGTAGCGTTTTATTTGTTCTTGGTGGCCCGGGGCGGAATCGAACCACCGACACAAGGATTTTCAATCCTCTGCTCTACCAACTGAGCTACCAGGCCAAGAGCGCGCAATTATAGCAGCGTTTTTGGCAAGCAGACAATCCTCCCGCGCCGAACCTCAACCCTTGCTGCTGATCCGCTGCGCATGATCCCGCTCAAGCGCCAGGCGCAGGTCGCGGCGCCCCTTGGCTTCCTCGAAGCGGCGCACTTCGTCGGGTGTCGACGGCACCAGCGGCGGAATCGAGGCCGGCTTCTTGTCGTCGCCCACCGCCACCATCGTGAAGAAGCAGCTGTTCACGTGCCGCACGGCCTTGCTGCGGATGTCCTCGGCAATCACCTTGATGCCGATTTCCATCGAGCTGCGGCCGGTATAGTTCACGGCGGCCAGGAAGGTCACCAGTTCACCGACGTGGATCGGCTGGCGGAAGGTCACCTGGTCGACGCTCATCGTCACCACATAGCGCCCGGCGTAGCGGCTGGCGCAGGCGTAGGCTGCCTGGTCGAGCAGTTTCAGGATGGTGCCGCCGTGCACGTTGCCGGAGAAGTTGGCCGTGTCGGGCGTCATCAGCACCGTCATGCTGAGCTGGTGGGAGGGCAGGTTCATGGTTGCAATCAATACAAGTGGCTGGGCGAGTGCTGATGTTGCCTCAGAAACTGCCTCGCGGCAAGGTCAGCGGTGGTGGTCCCTGATCTGCTGACCCGGTGAAAAAGTAGTCCGACAAACGCGCTTGCCGAAATACCCATAAAATCGTGGCATCACCATGCAAACCCGCTAGGCTCGGCAAATGAACAGCGAACTCCCATACCAAGGTGGATCGGTGCAGTGGCACCTTGGTCCCGTCATCGATGCACTGCGCACGTCGCGCGAGTCGACCCACAATATCCGGCACCAGGGCCGCGTGCGCGAGCTGCCGTCGCGCGATGTGCTGCGCCAGATCGTCGATGGCCTGTCGGCCGCGCTGTTTCCCACGCATTACGGGCGCCCTGACCTGAACGACGAGAGCATCGACTACTACGTTGCTGATACGCTCAACGTGGCGCTCGACCGGCTGGTCGAGCAGGTGCGGCGTGCGCTGCGGTTTTCGCCCGCGGCGCCGTCCGAACTGACCGGTGCGGACGCCCAGCGTGAAGACCTCGTGCTGGCCGAGCGTGCCCGCGCGATCACGCGCGAGTTCGCGGCCCGCCTGCCTGGTTTACGGGCATTGCTGGTGTCGGACGTGCAGGCCGCACTCGCGGGCGACCCGGCGGCCACCTCGGTGGCCGAGATCATGCTGTGCTATCCCGGCACCATCGCCATCCTGTACCACCGCATCGCGCATTGCCTGACGCGCCTGGGCGTGCCGTTCCTGGCGCGCGTGGTGGCCGATATTGGCCACTCGCTCACCGGCATCGACATCCACCCCGGCGCGCAGATCGGCGGCAGCTTCTTCATCGACCACGGCACCGGCGTCGTAATTGGTGAAACCGCCATCCTCGGCGAGCGCGTGCGCCTGTACCAGGCGGTCACGCTGGGCGCCAAGCGCTTCCCGGTCGACGACAGCGGCGCGCTCGTCAAGGGCATTCCACGGCATCCGATCGTCGAGGACGACGTCGTCATCTATGCCGGCGCCACCATCCTGGGCCGTATCACCATCGGCGCCGGGTCGACCATCGGCGGTAATGTCTGGCTCACGCAGAGCGTCCCGCCGGGCAGCAATGTGTCGCAGGCGCAGATGCGCAATACCTGAGCAGCAGGACAATGACGATTCTGCTGGTACCCGGCTACATGGCCGATGACACGTTGTGGGACGACCTGCGCGCGCCGCTCGCGCCATTCGGCCCGCTCGTGCATGCCGACCTGCGCCACGACGCTTCGCTCGAAGCGATGGCGGCGCGCGTGCTGCGCGATGCGCCGCCGTCGTTCATCCTCGTCGGCTTTTCGATGGGCGGCTATGTCGCGCGCGAGATCGTGCGCCAGGCGCCCGAACGGGTGGAGGCGCTGGCCCTGATCGCCAGCTCGACCCGGCCCGATACCGATGCAGTCAGGCAGGGCAAGCGCTCGGTGGCGCGCTCTGCGCCGTCGGTGTCGTTCGCGGGGCTGAGCCGCACGGCGATCGCCACGTCGCTGCATCCTAAAAATGCGGGCGACGAGTCGTTGATCGAGCGCGTGCGCCAGATGGGTGTGCGGCTGGGGGCGGAGGCGTTTCGCAACCAGTCGATGGTCGAGCGGCCCGGCGACCTGCATCTGCTGGACCAGATCCGCTGCCCGACGCTGATCGTCGCGGCCGGCCACGATCGCCTGCGCAGTCTGGAAGAATCGCAGGAACTGCATGCGGGGATTGCCGGGTCCACGTTTGCCGTCATCGACGACAGCGGCCACATGATCCCGCTCGAAGCGCCGCAGGCGCTGGCGGATGTGCTGACGCCGTGGCTGGAAGGCGTGTCAGCCTTGCACGCCGGCTGAACGACTACGCCGCGGCGGGCGTAACTTTCTCGCACCAGCCGTGCAGGCCACGGATCGCGTCTTCCTTGTGCTTGGCCTCGATCTCGATCCAGGGCGCCTGCAGGTAAGACGACGGCATCACCGAAATCAGGTCGGAATGCTGGCGGTCGTTGAAACCTTCGCGGCCGTTCGAGATGTGCACCAGCTGGTGCGCGGGATCGGGCCAGGTCGCACGGGCCTTGGCCAGCGTTTCAGCGACGCTCGGGTGGTCGTAGCTGTCGAGCTTTTCGTGGACGATGTGATGGTGGGCGTCGAACACCATCGGGATGCCCGCGCGCACGCAGACGGCGTGGATCTCGTCGGCGCTGTAGGCGTATTCGTCATTCTCCAGACACAGGCGGCTGCGGATCGCCTCGGGCAGTTCGGCGATGCGCGCCACGAGCTGGTCTTCGCGGTCGGATTTGCCGCCGTGGATTTCCAGCAGCGCCCAGGGTGAACGCGGCTGCTCCAGCAAATCCATGATGTCGGCGTGCATCTGCAGGATCTTGACGCTGTTGGCGACGACGTTCTCCGAATCCGAGCTCAGTACCACGAACTGGTCGGGATGCATCACGAGCCGGATGCCGCGCTCCGTCGCACGCCGGCCCGAGCGGCCCAGGGTGTCCTTGAATTTTTCCAGGATCGCCAGGCCGAACGGCTCGTCGGCAAACGGGAAGATCGACGAAGGCATCCGGTACAGCCGGATGCCTTCGCGCTCGCAGTAGCGCAGGGCGTTGTCGAGCGTCTGGATATTGTCGCGGTAGATCTCTTCCAGCGCGCGCTGCTGGCCTTCTTCGGACAGGTCGAGCAGGCGCTTGCGCGTGATCGTGCGATACCGCACCTCTTTCGAGACGGTGATGCAGACAAGGCCGAGGTGTGGTTGCGTGGCGATCAGGGTCATGGTGCAGGCAAGTCTAGCCGAAGCAGGGTGGCGCAGGGCGCGCCCGGGATCGGAAGCAGGGTCGAAAGCGGGGCACTTTACCGCCGCGTGCCGAACACTTGGGTCCAGTAGATGATGCCCGCCTGCCGGTCGGCCGTGACGCCGTAGGCCGCGCCCATCTCGGTGAAGTCCGCTTGCATGATATTGGCGCAGTGCCCCGGGCTGTCGATCCAGCCGTCGACCGCTTCCTGTGGCGAGTGCTGGCCGAAGGCAATGTTTTCGCCCAAGCGGTGCCAGCGATACCCGGCGCGTGTGGCACGATCGGCCGGATCGCTGCCGTCCTGCGCGTAGTGGTTGAAGTAGCGGCGCGTGGCCATGTCGAGGCTGTGGGCCAGCGCGGCCTCGCCCAGCAGCGCGTTCCACTGCAAGGGCGGCGCCGCCGCAAACGCGCGGTCGCCGCACATGCGGGCGCTGGCGCGTGCAAGATTGACTGCCTCGAGGATGGCACGGCCGGCGTCGCGCCAGTCCGGATACGTGGTCGATGGCAAGGGCGGCGCCGGCCGGGCCAGCACGACGGTCCAGGTCGTGCCTTCGCGGTAGCTGCCCACGGCCGAGAATCGTTCGCTGCGCAGCACCTTGCAATACCTCTGCTGCAGCACGCGCATGGCGGCCGCGGCGTCTTCCGGACCGGTAACGTCGACGGAATCCGCGCCATCGGTGGCGTAGCCGGCCTGCTCCAGTGCTGATTCGATGAAGGTCCCGAAGCCGATGCGGATCTGCGCCAGGACCGGCTCGGCAACCAGCGGCGCCACCGGCGCGACGGATGCGCCGTCGCAGTCGGCCGGCTTGACGCGGTAGGCATTGATCAGCGCCGCCAGCGGATCGGCGGCAAGCGGCTGGGCCCAGGCTGGCGCGATCGATGTCAGCAGCCCGAGCCCGAACAGGGCAGCACGCATGACCGATCGCTTTACCAGACTGTTACTGCCCGGATTGCGGCGCCGCCGTATGCGGCGTGAGCACGAGTTTCGAGGTGTCCAGGCCCTGGGCTTTCAGGCGTGCCAGCAAGGCGTTGTATTCGGCCGGGGCGACCTGGGGCGTGCGCGACAGGATCCACAGGTATTCGCGCTTGGGCTCACTGACTGCGGAGAGCTGGTACTTGTTGTCCAGATCGATCACCCAGTAATCGCCCCAGACCATCGGGATGAAGGACAGGATGGCCGGTGCGAAGCGCACCTCGAGCTTGGGCGAGGTGGCCGCGCCTGGCTGGCGCGCGACGCCTTCGGCGGTATCGATCTTGCCGTCGGCCGTGCGGCAGCGATTGATGACCTTGACCCGGCCGTCCTTGTCGAGGTTATAGGTCGCGCTGGTGTCGCCCACGCATTTCTTCTGGAATTCGTTGGGGAACTTGGCGATTTCGTACCAGACGCCCATATATCTGGGCACCGCGAGCGATTCGATCGGCTGCAATGGCTTGGCGGCGTCAGCAGCCAATGCCGATCCGGCGCAGAGGCCGGACAGGGCGAGCGTGGCACACGCGGCAAGGAACGATGGCTTGGCAAACATGGGAACCTCTTGTGATCTTGAAGGTTCCCAGAATAGTGACAAAGCCGCAATGGTGTCGCATGGTTTACGACACCATGCCATCACACCTTGCGCACGAACTCCGTCTTCAGGCTCATGGCGCCGAAGCCATCGATCTTGCAATCGATGTCGTGGTCGGCGTCGACCAGGCGGATGTTCTTGACCTTGGTGCCCTGCTTGATCACGCCGCCCGAGCCTTTTGGCTTGAGATCCTTGATCACGGTGACAGTGTCGCCATCCTGGAGGATGTTGCCCGACGCATCTTTGTAGACACGCGCGGTCTCGGTGCTGGCTGCACCCGCGATCGGCCACTCGTGCGCGCATTCCGGGCAGACGTACTGGCCGGCGCCGTCGTCATAGGTGTAGGCCGATTGGCAGAGAGGGCAGGGCGGAAGCGTATGCATGAGTGGCCTTGGAATGCAAAAACGCCACTCGGTGGTGGCGTTTTTACGTGTTGCTGAATTCTTGGTGGCCCGGGGCGGAATCGAACCACCGACACAAGGATTTTCAATCCTCTGCTCTACCAACTGAGCTACCAGGCCAAGAGAGGCACGATTATAGCCATCGATTTTCAGTTGCGCAAGTCCTCTTGCGCGCGCGGCAGCACAAACGTGGCCTGTGCATCGTTGCCCGGCTGAGCGGCCTGTCCCGCTCACCTGCGACGGCGCGAACCCGCCGCCCGGCCTCCGGCACCGGCATATCGCTATAATGCCTTCATGACCACGCCCACGACCTCCACCATCCGGACCGACGTCTGCATCGTCGGCAATGGCGCCATCGCCAAGACGGCAGCCCTCGGCTTCGCCCAGGCCGGCCACAGCGTGACGCTGCTGGCGCCACCGGCCCGGCAGGCGCCTGCTGCAGCTACTCCACCGGGCGTCGAGCGACCGTGGGACGTGCGTGTGTATGCGCTCAACCACACGGCGCACGACCTGCTGTCGTCCCTGAAGGTATGGGACGCCCTCGACATGGCGCGCATCGCGCCGGTCGATGCGATGGATGTGCATGGCGACGGTGCCGATGCTGGTAGCCTGGGCTTCGATGCCTTTGGCGCCCGGGTCGGCACGCTTGCATGGATCGTCGAAGACCAGAACCTGAACGGCGCGCTCGATGCCGCGCTCCGCTTCGCGCACAATGTGCAGCGGGTCGAAGGCCGCGCCTGCGAGCTCACTTGCAGCGACAGCGGCGCCGCCGTGCGCCTCGAAGACGGACGCCGTGTCGAGTGCGCGCTGCTGGTCGGCGCAGACGGGCGCGAATCGTGGGTGCGCGGGCAGTGCGATATCGGCGTCGATTACCGCATGTATCACCAGACGGCCATCGTCACCAACTTTGCCTGCGACAAGCCGCACCACGGCGTCGCGCACCAGTGGTTCACCGGCTCGGACGGCATCATCGCGCTGCTGCCGCTGCCGGGCAACCGCGTCTCGCTCGTGTGGTCGGCCCCGGAAACCCTGGCCGCTACGCTGATGGAAGAGTCGCTGGGCGAGCTGGCGATCCGGCTGGGCGAATACGCCGACGACAAACTCGGCACGCTGCGCCCGTTGCAGCCCGACGCCGTGGCCGCCGTGCCGCTGGCGCTGATCAAGCCGCATGCGATGGTGGCGCCGCACGTGGCGCTGGTGGGCGACGCGGCGCACGCCGTGCATCCGCTGGCCGGCCATGGGATGAACCTGGGGTTTGGCGACATCGTCGACCTGCTGGCCATCGTGCGTGACCGCGAAGAGCGGCGCGCCATCGGCGACGAGCGGGTGCTGGCGCGCTATGCTCGCAAGCGCAAGGAAGAGGTGCTGCTGATGCAACTGGCCACCGACGGACTCGAACGCCTGTTCGGCGCGAACCTGGAGCCGCTGCGAGTGGTCCGGAATATCGGCCTGAACCTGCTCAATAACATGCCGGCACTGAAGCGGCGCCTGATGGCCCATGCCATGGGCAAGTCATCAATCTGAGGAATTACAAGCATGCTTAAAATGAAGATCGCCGTCCTGCTGGCGACTGGCCTTCTCGCATCGTGCGTCGATGCGCAGACCAACGTCGAATCGACCATCAAGAAGGCGCTCGAGCCACGCCTGAGCGGCGCGAAGATCGAGTCGGTCAAGGAAACCCCGTATTCGGGCCTGTACGAAGTGCGCGTCGCGGGCGACATCCTGTACACCGACAAGAAGGGCGAGTACCTCGTCATCGGCCAGGTGTACGACGTGAAAAGCTCGCGCAACCTGACGCGCGAACGCATCGATGAAGTCAACAAGATCAAGTTCTCCGACCTGCCGCTCGAGATGGCGCTCAAGCAGGTCAAGGGCAACGGCAAGCGCGTGATCGCGGTGTTCGAGGATCCGAACTGCGGCTACTGCAAGCGCCTGCGCCAGACCACGCTCAAGGACATCGACAACGTCACGATCTACACCTTCATGTACAACATCCTGTCCGAGGATTCGTCGGTGAAGTCGAAGAACATCTGGTGCGCGTCCGACCGCAACAAGGCCTGGGACGACTGGATGATCGCCGGTAAAGTGCCGCCGGCCACGCCGGCCGCATGCGAATCGCCGAACGAGAAGGTTCTCGCGCTGGGCCAGAAGCTGCGCATCACGGGTACGCCGGCGATCTTCTTCGCCGACGGCTCGCGCATTCCGGGCGCGATCGACCTCAAGGCGCTCGAAGGCAAGTTCGATTCGCTCGAAGGCAAGGCCGGGAAGTAACCGGCGTGCCGCCGCGCGACCGCAGCACGCTCACCGGCATCCTGCTGGCCGCAGGGCGCGGCCGGCGATTCGATCCGGCCGGCGTGCGCAACAAGCTGCTCCAGCATTTGCCGGGCGGCGACTTCGTCGTCGTGGCCAGTGCGCGCAAGTTGCTGGCGGTGCTGCCGCGTGTGGTGGCGGTGGTGCCACCAAGCGATGGTGGCGTGGCCGATGCGCTGCGCGCGCTTGGCTGCACCGTTACCGTGTGCGCGGATGCCGACAGCGGCATGGGCCTGTCGCTGGCGCATGCGATCCGCCATGCGCCGCTCCCTGCGCAGGGCGCTGGCGGCTGGCTCGTGGCGCTGGGTGACATGCCGTTCGTGGCCGAAGCCACGCTGCAGGCGCTGGTCCATGCGGTTGACGATGGCGCCGGGATCGCGGCGCCGCTGTTCGATGGCCGCCGTGGCAATCCGGTCGCGTTTGGCGCCATCCACCACGAGGCCCTGCTGGCGCTGGACGGCGACCAGGGCGCGCGCCGCCTGCTCGCAAACAGTCCGGTGACCACGATCGCCGTGCCCGACCCCGGCATCCTGCGCGACATCGATACCCAGGGCGATCTGCCAGCCTGAATCCGCTTACACTATTGTCCATACGGCGCGACCCGAGACCAACCCCAGATCATGAAAAAGCCATCGCAAAAAAAACAGAGCGCAATTTTCTACACCATCGTCCCGCGGGACCTGGCCGGTCACCTGTTCAACGTCACGCTGACGGTGGCCAACCCCGATCCTGACGGGCAGACCTTCGCGCTGCCGGCCTGGATCCCGGGCAGCTACATGATCCGCGAATTCGCGCGCAATATCGTGCGCATCCGCGCCGAGCGGGCCGGCGCCGCCGTGGCACTGACAAAACTCGACAAGCACACGTGGCGCGCAGCACCAGGCGCCGGCCCGCTGACGCTGCACTACGAGGTGTATGCGTGGGACCTGTCGGTGCGCGCCGCGCACCTGGACCAGACCCACGGCTTCTTCAACGGCACCAGCGTGTTCCTGCGCGTGGTGGGGCAGGAAGCGACGGCGCACCAGGTCGACATCCAGCGGCCGGCCGATGCGGCGGCCCGCACCTGGCGCGTGGCGACCTCGATGAAAGAAGCGGGCGCCAAGCGCTATGGCTTCGGCACCTATGGCGCAGCCAACTACGATGAGCTGATCGACCACCCGGTCGAGATGGGCAACTTCGAGCTGGCGACCTTCGAGGCGCACGGTATCCCGCACGACATCGTCATCACCGGGCGCGTGCCCAACCTGGACATGGCGCGCCTGCAGGCCGACCTGAAAGCCATCTGCGAAACCCAGATCGCGTTCTTCGAACCACTGACCAAACGCGCGCCGCTCGAGCGCTACGTGTTCATGACGATGGCCGTGGGCGACGGCTACGGTGGCCTGGAACACCGCGCCTCGACTGCACTGATCTGCGCGCGGGCCGACCTGCCCACCACCGCGAACCAGAAGCCCGGCGAGCCGGGCGAAGGCTATCTGCAGTTCCTGGGCCTGTGCAGCCACGAGTACTTCCATACCTGGAACGTCAAGCGCATCAAGCCGGCCGTGTTCGCGCCGTACGACCTGCAGGTCGAGAACTACACGCCGCTCCTGTGGCTGTTCGAAGGCTTCACCAGCTACTACGACGACCTGATGCTGGTGCGCGCCGGGATCATCGGCGAAGCGACGTATTTCAAGCTGCAGGCCAAGGCAGTGGGTGGCGTGCTGCGCGGCAGCGGGCGCCTGAAGCAGAGCGTGGCCGAGTCGAGCTTCGACGCCTGGAGCAAGTACTACCGCCAGGACGAGAATTCGCCCAATGCGATCATCAGCTACTACACCAAGGGTTCGCTGATTGCGCTGGCGTTCGACCTGACGATTCGCGCCAAGACGGGCGGCGCGAAGTCGCTCGACGACGTGATGCTGGCGCTGTGGGAGCGTTACGGGCGCGACTTTTATCCGAGCGTCGGGCGCGGCGTGACCGAACACGAAGTCGAAGCGCTGTTCGATGACGTCAGCGGCCTGAAACTGAGGAACCTGTTCGAGCGCTACGTGCGCGGCGTCGAAGACCTGCCACTGGCCAAGCTGTACGCACCATTTGGCGTCAAGCTGGCCGACGAGCGCAAGACCGGCAAGGCGTCGCTCGACGCCGGCATTGGACGCGACCCGCTGGGCGCCAAGCTCACGCAGGTGCACGAAGGCGGCGCCGCGCACCTGGCGGGGTTGTCAGCGCTGGACGTGGTCATTGCCATCGACGGGCTGCGCGTGAACGGCAATCCGTCGAATGTCGATGCGCTGCTGGCGCGCTACCGCGTCGGCGACCGGGTGCCGGTGCACGCATTCCGGCGCGACGAACTGATGGCGTTCGACGTCACGCTGCAGGGTGATCGGGTGCCGGTCATCACGCTGTCACAGGCAGTGGCGGGGCGCAAGCCGGCAGCGCTCAAGCGGCCGAGCGCCGTCTAGCCCGTCTAGTCATACCGGGCGGCGGGCACGACCCGCCGCCCGTCCCATATCGCATTGCAGCATGCTATCGTTGTGGCTTGTTCAACATTGACCGCAAGAGCCCATGCCGATCCTGACCCGCATCGCCGCCGCAGCCTGTGCGCCGCTCCTGGCGCTGTCCGCAACCTCCGCCCTGGCCCAACCGGCCGCCCCGCTCAAGAACGATGTCGTCACGCGCGTGGACGCCATGTATCCGTGGCTCGACACGATTTACAAGGACCTGCACGCGCATCCCGAGATCGCGTTCCAGGAAGTGCGCACCGCCGGCAAGCTGGCCGCCGAGATGCGCAAACTCGGTTTCACCGTCACCGAGAAGGTCGGCAAGACCGGCATCATCGCGGTGCTCAAGAACGGCGCCGGCCCTACGGTCCTGGTACGCACCGACATGGATGGCCTGCCGATGGAAGAGAAGACCGGCTTGCCGTACGCCAGTCGCGCCCGCGCCACCAGCGAAGGCCGCGACAGCTTCGTGACCCACAGCTGCGGCCACGACATCCACATGACCAGCTGGCTCGCCACCGCGCGCACGCTGGTCGAACTGAAAGGGCAGTGGAAGGGCACGCTCGTGTTCATCGGCCAGCCGGCCGAAGAAATCGTTTCCGGCGCCAAGGCCATGCTGGACGATGGCCTGTTCAAGCGCTTCCCGAAACCCGACTACGCGTTCGCGCTGCATTCGTGGCCGCTGGCGTATGGCACGATCGGCTACAACGACGGCCCGGTATCGTCCAATTCCGACTCGCTCGAGATCACCTTCAAGGGCCGTGGCGGCCATGGTTCGGCGCCCGACAAGACCGTCGATCCGATCGCCATCGCGGCGCGCTTTGTCGTCGACGTGCAGACGGTCGTCAGCCGCGAGAAGGACCCGAAGGAATTCGGCGTCGTCACGATTGGCTCGATCCAGGGCGGCACGGTGGGCAACATCATCCCCGACAGCGTGCAGGTGCGCGGCACCATCCGCTCATACAGCCCGCAGGTACGGGCCAAGCTGCTCGAGGGCGTGCGCCGCGTGGCGGAAGGATCGGCCGCGATGGCCGGCGCACCGAAGCCCGAGATGCTGATCGGCGGCGGTGGCCAGGCGATCGTCAACAGCACGGAGCTGGTCAACAAGACCGAGGTGGTGTTCAAGGAAGCATTCGGCGCTGACAAGGCCCATCGCATGCCGGCCATGACGGCCAGCGAAGACTTTTCGCTGTACGCGAACGAAGGCGTGCCGTCGATGTTCTTCTTTACCGGCGTGTATGACCCGAAGGATGTCGCCGCGGCCGAACAGGCCGGCGGCAAGCCGATCGCCTTCAACCACTCGCCGTTCTATGCGCCGGTGCCGGAGCCGTCGATCAAGACGAGCGCCCAGGCGATGACGCTGGCGGTGCTGAACATGCTGGGTAAATAAGAAGGATGACGCGGCCCTCGACGGGCCGCGCTGCTGTTGGCGTCAGACGTTGATGCAATCGGCGCAGCGGCCGTACAGCGTGAGTTCGTGGCGCTCGACGCTGAAACCTTTCGGGGCCATGTGGTCGATGTCGCCCGGGCACGCATGCACGTCGAACACGCGCTGGCAGTTGGTGCACTGGAAGTGGTGGTGATGGTGTTCGGCCACGCTGGTCGATTCGTAGCGGGCGCCGTCGCCCGGCAGTGTGACGACCTTCAGCGCGCCGTCGTCCACCAGCGACTTGAGGTTGCGGTAGATCGTCGCCATGCCGATCTGGCTGACGGCCTGGCTGGCTTCGGCCAGGATCTCCTGTGGCGACAGTGGACGGCGTGCATGCTCGATCGCGTGCAGGATGGCTGATTTTTGGCGTGTATTGCGTTGCATAGCCGAAGAATACCTGAAAGCGAGACCCTTCGGCCAGAAGGGGGTTGAATCCTTATTGATAATGGCCTATCATCTCGACGTTAATGATAATGGCTTATCACTAGACGCGTCCGCGCCCGGTGACCTGCCGCCTGCCGTTCATCTCATCACCAAGGATTTCACCATGTCGCATTTCACCTGCAAGCGCACGCCACTGACCCTGGCACTGATGCTGGCCTTCGGCGCGCCGCTGGTCACCCATGCCCAGACGACGACGGGCCGCATGGCGGCCGATCCGGACAGCGTGCCGACCGTGGTGGTGTCGGCCAGCGCGCTGGGCGTGGTGCACGACGACATGATCACGCCGGTGACCTCGCTCGGCGGCGCAGAACTGGTGCGCGCACGCGAATCGACGCTGGGCGAAACGCTGGCCCACCAGCCGGGCATCACGTCGAGCCACTTCGGCGCCGGCGCCAGCCGCCCGGTGATCCGCGGCATGGATGGCCCGCGCGTGAAAATCCTGTCGGATGGCGCCGAGATCCAGGATGCCTCGACCATCAGCCCCGATCACGCTGTCGCATTTGAACCCGTGCTGGCCGAGCGCATCGAAGTGCTGCGTGGCCCGTCGGCGCTGGCCTACGGTGGTGGCGCGGTGGGTGGCGTCGTCAACATCATCGACCGCAAGGTGCCGACCGCGATACCGGAAAACGGCCTGGAAGGCAGCGCCGAAATCCGCGCCAATTCGGCGGCGCGCGAAAAGACCGGCGCGTTTGAATTCACCACGGCCGCCGGCAGCAACGTCGCGCTGCACCTGGAAGGCGTCAAGCGCGATGCGGGCGACTACCGCGTCGGCAAGGATTGGGTCGATGGCCGCCGCGTGCTGGGCAGCTACAAGGAAGGCGAGACCGGCACCGTCGGCCTGTCGTGGATCGGCAAGAACGGCTACCTTGGCGCGGCCTTCACGAAAGAGCGCACCGAATACGGCATCCCTGGCCACAACCACGAATTCGAAGGCTGCCATCCGCATGGTGTCCAGCTGCACTGCGGCGGCCATGAAGAAGAAGAGGGCCACGACCACGAGGAAGAAGGGCACGAGCATGAACACGAGCACAGCGACGTCCCGGTCGTGAAACTCGACAGCGAGCGCTGGGACGTGCGCGGCGAGTACCGCAATCCGGTGGCCGGTATCGAGCGCGTGCGCATGCGTGCGTCGTTCACCGAGTATGTCCACGATGAGCTGGAAGACAACGTGGTCTCGACGTCGTTCCGCAACAAGGGCATCGATGCCCGCCTCGAGGCGGTGCATGCGCCGATTGCCGGTGTGCGCGGCGTGTTCGGCCTGCAGACCACGCGCCGCGATTTCTCGGCGCTGGGCGAGGAAGCGTACGTGCCGCCGACCCTCACCAAAAAGCATGCGGCATTCCTGACCGAGGAATACAAGCTGCAGGACTGGCGCTTCGAGGCTGGCCTCCGCCACGAGTGGCAGGACATCGAGGTCGATGCCCCGGGTCTGGCCAACACCGATGCGCGCGGCACGTCGGCGTCGGTGGGCGCGGTGTGGAAGCTCACGCCGGGCTATTCGCTGGGCACGTCGCTCTCGCGCAGCCATCGCCTGCCGACCGCCGAAGAACTGTATGCGGACGGCGCCCACCTGGCCACGTCCACCTACGAGATCGGCAACCAGGACCTGGACAAGGAAACCTCGAACAACGTCGACCTCACGCTGCGCAAGTTTGACGGCGACACGACGTTCTCGGTGAGCGCGTTCCGCAACAAGGTCGACAACTACATCTATGCGCGCACGCTGGACAGCCAGGATGGTTTCCAGCTGGTGCAGTACACGCAGCGTGACGCCCTGTTCACCGGCGTGGAAGGCGAAATTCGCCAGAAGCTGTCGTCCAGCCTGAGCGCGACCGTGTTCGGCGACTACGTGCGCGCCCGCTTCGATGGTGGTGATGGCAGCCGCAACCTGCCGCGCATTCCGGCCAGCCGCATCGGCGTGAAATTCGATGGCGACTGGAACGGCTGGCATGGCATGGTGGAGCTGTACCGCGTCGGCAAGCAGGACAAGCTGGCCGAGTACGAGACCGAAACGGGCGGCTACAACATGCTCAATGTCGGCACCCATTACTCGACCCGCATCGGCGGCGTGCCGACGCAGTTCTATGCGCGCCTGAACAACCTGACCGACGAACTGGCGTTCAGCCATACGTCGTTCATCAAGAATGCGGCGCCGCTAACCGGCCGCAATATCACGGCAGGGATTCGCGTGATGTTCTGACGCTGATTGAAGGATCCGCAGCGGCGCACGGCAGATTTTGCCGTGCGCCGTTTGTCGTTTGGGGCCTGATATCGCATGCACGATTCATCATGCGCGTTGAATCGCTAACGATAATGGGTTATCATTAGATTCTAATGATGATTGGAACAGGGCCATGAACAACCCAGGCAAGAACGCTCTGACCAAAACCGCACTGATCAAATTCGGCGATATCGCTGGCATGACCGCATCGGTCCTGTGCCTGCTGCATTGCCTGGCGATGCCGCTCGTGATCCTGGCGTTTCCGATGCTGGGACTCGCGCACGCGCATGACACCTTCCACGACACGCTGATCGCGGCGATCACGCTGCCGGTGCTGCTGGCGCTGGTGCCCGGCTATCTGCGGCACCGCGACAAGGCGACGCTGCTGGTTGGCTGGGCGGGCCTGGCGCTGTTTCTGGCAGCCGTGTTCATTGTCAGCCCGCTGCTGGGCGAGCATGCCGAAGCGGCTGTCGCTGTCCTCAGCGGTTTCATGCTGCTGTATGCGCACCTGCGCAACCGTCGTTTCTGCAAGCGCTGCACGACGCGCACGCGGCATGACGGTAGTCACGCGGCGCCTGCGCCGTGCAATGTGCGTTGAGCGTTCAACCGTTCAGGCGAACAGGCGCGCCAGTTCCTGACCCGGGTTTTCGGCGCGCATGAAGGCTTCGCCAACGAGGAAGGCATGCACGTTCGCGTCGCGCATGCGCTGCACATCCTGCGGGCCGAGGATGCCCGATTCGGTAACCACCAGGCGCTCTGGCGGAATTGCTTGCAGCAGGCCGAGCGTGGTGTCGAGCGTGACATCGAACGTGCGCAGGTTGCGGTTGTTGATGCCCACCAGCGGCGTACGCAATTGCAGGGCCGTGTCCAGCTCTTCACCGTTGTGCACTTCGACCAGCACGTCCATCCCCAGCTCCAGCGCGCAGGCTTCCAGTTCGGCCATCAGGCCGTGGTCGAGCGCTGCCACGATCAGCAGGATCGCATCGGCGCCCATCGCGCGCGCTTCATAGACCTGGTACAGGTCGACCATGAAATCCTTGCGCAGGATCGGCAGTGCGCAGGCGGCGCGCGCCTGGCGCAGGTATTCGCTCGAGCCCTGGAAGAAATTCACGTCGGTCAGCACCGACAGGCACGCGGCGCCATGTTCGGCGTAGCTCTGCGCAATCGCGGCCGGCTGGAAGTCGGCGCGCAGCACGCCCTTCGATGGCGAGGCTTTCTTGACTTCGGCGATCACGCCGGCCTGGCCCGCGGCGATTTTCGCGCGCAAGGCCTGCTCGAAGCCGCGCAGGCTGCGGCGTGCATCGCCATCGCTTTCCACTTCGTGGCGCAGGCTGTATAAATCGCGGTGCTTGCGCGCGGCGGCCACTTCGTCGGCCTTCACGGCCAGGATCTTGTCGAGGATGTCGGACATGCTGGTGCTTTCGGTATCAGTTGGCCGCGCCGAGCTGGCGCGTGACCTGGACGAACTGTTCGAGCTTGGCGACCGCCGCGCCCGAGGCGATGGCGGCGCGCGCCTGCTCCAGGCCTGCGCCGATCGAGTCGGCCACGCCGGCCGCATACAGCGCGGTGCCGGCGTTGAGCGCGACGATGTCGTGCGCCGGACCGGGCTCGCCGCGCAGGGCTTCGAGCACGCGGGCCTTGGATTCTTCGACGTTGGCCACCTTCAGGTTGCGGCTCGAGACCATTTGCAGGCCGAAGTCTTCCGGGTGGATTTCGTATTCGCGGATTTCGCCGTTGACCAGTTCACCGACGATGGTGCCGGCGCCGAGCGAGACTTCATCCATATTGTCGCGGCCCCAGACCACGACCGCATGCTGGGCGCCGAGGCGCTGCAGCACGCGTACCTGGATGCCCACCAGGTCGGGGTGGAACACGCCCATCAGGATGTTCGGCGCGCCGGCCGGATTGGTCAGCGGGCCCAGGATGTTGAAGATGCTGCGCACGCCCAGCTCGCGCCGCACCGGTGCCACGTGCTTCATCGCCGCGTGGTGGTTCGGTGCGAACATGAAGCCGATCCCGGTCTGCGCGATCGATTGCGCGATCTGTTCGGGCGTCAGGTCGATGTGGGCGCCGAAGGCTTCGATCAGGTCAGCGCTGCCGGACGACGACGAGACGCTGCGGCCACCGTGCTTGGCCACACGCGCGCCGGCGGCGGCAGCGACGAACATCGCCGCGCTCGAGATATTGAAGGTGTTGGCGCCGTCGCCGCCGGTGCCGACGATGTCGAGCAGGCCGGTGGTGTCGGCCATCGGCACCTTGGTCGAGAACTCGCGCATCACCTGAGCGGCGGCCGTGATTTCGCCGATGGTCTCTTTTTTCACGCGCAGGCCCACGGTCAGCGCCGCGACCATGGTCGGCGACATCGTGCCCGACATGATCTGGCGGAACAGCGACAGCATTTCGTCGTGGAAGATTTCGCGGTGTTCGATACAGCGCAGCAGCGCTTCTTGTGGGGTGATCGCCATGGCGGGGTCCAGTATGGTGTCAGTATTCGCTCGTACGTCGTTCCCGCGCAGGCGGGAACCCAAGTCAGCGCCGCAGCCTGTCCGTCATCAGCATCCCGGGCACGCAACCAGCTTGGGTTCCCGCCTTCGCGGGAATGACGTGCATCAGCGCGTCAGGAAGTTCTTCAGCAGCGCGTGGCCGTGCTCGGACAGGATCGACTCGGGGTGGAACTGCACGCCCTCGATGTCGAACGTCTTGTGGCGCACGCCCATGATCTCGCCGTCGTCGGTCCATGCCGTCACTTCGAGGCAGGCCGGCAGCGACGCGCGTTCGATCGCCAGCGAGTGGTAGCGGATCACGGTGTAGGGGCTCGGCAGGTCCTGGAACACGCCTTCGCCGATGTGCGCGATGGTTGACGTTTTGCCGTGCATGACCTGCTTGGCGCGAATGACCTTGCCGCCGAAAGCTTCGCCGATGGCCTGGTGGCCGAGGCACACGCCCAGAATTGGCAGCTTGCCGCCGAATTCGCGCAGCACGTCGAGCGAGATGCCGGCATCCTTCGGCGCCTTCGGGCCCGGGGAGATGCAGATGCGGTCGGGCTTCATGGCCGCGATCTCTTCGAGCGTGATCTCATCGTTGCGCACGGTGCGCACGTCTTCACCCAGTTCGCCGAAGTACTGCACGATGTTGTAGGTGAACGAGTCGTAGTTGTCGATCATGAGCAGCATGTCAGAACTCTCCATCCAGGCCATCTTGCACTTGTTCGGCCGCGCGCAGTACGGCGCGCGCCTTGTGTTCGGTCTCTTGCCATTCCATCTCGGGGATCGAATCGGCAACGATGCCGGCGGCGGCCTGCACGTACAGGTTGCCGTCCTTGATCACGCCGGTGCGGATCGCGATCGCCACGTCCATCTCGCCGCCGAAGCTCAGGTAGCCGCAGGCGCCGCCGTAGATGCCGCGCTTGACTGGCTCGAGTTCATCGATTACTTCCATCGCCCGCACCTTCGGCGCACCGGTCAGGGTACCGGCCGGGAAGGTCGCGCGCAGCACGTCGAGGTTCGACATGCCGTCTTTCAGCTTGCCCTCGACGTTCGAGACGATGTGCTGCACGTGGGAGTATTTTTCGATGACCATGCGGTCGGTGACCTTGACGCTGCCGGTATCGGCAATGCGGCCGATGTCGTTGCGCGCCAGGTCGATCAGCATCACGTGTTCCGCTACTTCCTTCGGATCGGCCAGCAGTTCGGCGGCCAGTGCGGCGTCGCGTTCAGGCGTCGCGCCGCGGCCGCGCGTACCAGCGATCGGGCGCAGCGTGACCTTGCGGCCGCCCTCGGGCAGCGACTCGTTGCGCACCAAAATTTCGGGCGACGAGCCGACAATCTGCATGTCGCCGAAGTTGTAGTAATACATGTACGGCGACGGGTTCAGCGAACGCAGCGAGCGATACAGCGACAGCGGCGAATCGACGTACGGCTTGCGGATGCGCTGGCCGATCTGTACCTGCATCAGGTCACCGGCCATCACGTATTCGTGGGCTTTGGCGACGGCCTTCAGGTAATCCTCTTTGCTGAAGTCGCGCACCGATTCGGTCCGCACCGAGGCCGACGTGACCGGCGCGTCGACGCTCCGGCGCAGCATCATGCGCAGGTCTTTCAGGCGCTGGCGCCCGCGCGAATACGCTTCGGGCTGGCCCGGGTCGGCGTACACGATCAGGTACAGCTTGCCCGACAGGTTGTCGATCACCGCCAGCTCTTCGGTCACCATCAGCTGGATGTCGGGCAGGCCCAGTTCATCACGCGGGGTGGTCGCGGCCAGCTTGTGCTCGATGTGGCGCACCGTGTCATAGCCGAAGTAGCCGGCCAGGCCGCCGCAGAAGCGCGGCAGGCCAGGGCGCAGCGCAACCTTGAAGCGGGCCTGGAACTGTTCGATGAAATCGAGCGGATTGCCTTCGTGCGACTCGATCACTTCGCCGTTTTTCACGATCTCGGTCAGGTTGCCGGTCGTGCGCAGCAGCGTGTGCGCCGGCAGGCCGATGAACGAGTAGCGGCCAAAGCGTTCACCGCCCACCACCGATTCGAGCAGGAAGGTGTTCTTGCCGGTGTTCTGCGATTGCGCCAGCTTGAGGTACAGCGTGAGCGGGGTTTCGAGGTCGGCGAAGGCTTCCGCGATCAGGGGGATGCGGTTGTAGCCCTGGTTTGCCAGGGACTTGAATTCGAGTTCGGTCATGTTTTCTCCGGACCGCCACGGGGGAAGAGGGCGGTGGTGTGCTTCAAAAAACCCGCCGGTGGCGCGCAGTCGCACGCCCACCCGGCAGCAATCGGTACGGCTTAGTCAGCCCAGGATTGCCAGCGTCGCCAGACCCAGGCCTCAGGGGCGCCGGTTTGGTTGACAGTGAGTTTTTTGGTGAAAAACATGGTGAGAGAAGTTAGTTGGTTAAGCTGGCCGTTGCATTGTGCGCGCCGATGCGGCGTGCTGCATCCAGCAGCGAATCCACTATACCATCGGATTGAATTTCTTGTACAGGACGGCCGTGGTTGTAACCGTACGGTACCGTCAGCACGAAACAACCTGCCGCACGGGCACTTTCGGCGTCGTTCGACGAGTCGCCAATCGCGACCACTTGCGCTGGCGGGATATCCAGCGCCGCGCAGGCACCCAGCATCGGCATGGCGTCCGGCTTCTTTTTGGCGAACGAGTCGCCGCCGAACACGTGCTCGAAATACGGCGCGAGGCCTTTCTGGGCCAGCAGCGGCAGTGCGAATGCAATGGGCTTGTTGGTCACGCAGACCAGGCGCAGGCCCAGCCCCTGCATCGCCGCCAGGCCGTCCAGCACACCGTCGTACAGCGTGCTGCGGTCGCCATTGATGGCCAGGTAATGCCGCTGGTAGCCGGCCATCGCGTCGGCGTACGCCGCATCGACCCGCGCGGCATCCCAGTCGAGCAGCAGCGCGTCGCGCACCAGCTTTTCGGAACCCTTGCCGACCAGCGGCTTGATGATGGCCTGGCTGATCGGCGCCAGGCCGAGGTCGTGGCGCATGCCGTTCAGTGCCGCCTCGAAGTCGGGCACCGTGTCGAGCATGGTGCCATCGAGGTCGATGATGACGGCCCGGATACCTGCTGCGCCGGCTCGCATCAGCGCGCGACCGTGGCCAGCTCGGCGCGCATGGCGTCGATCACGGCTTTGTAGTCAGGCTTGCCGAAGATGGCCGAGCCGGCCACGAACGTGTCGGCGCCGGCAGCGGCGGCCGCAGCGATGTTCTCGGCCTTGATGCCGCCATCGACCTCGAGCAGGATGTCGCGGCCCGATTCGTCGATCAGGCGGCGCGCGATGGCGATCTTCTTGAGTGCTTCGGGGATGAACGACTGGCCGCCGAAGCCCGGATTGACCGACATGATCAGGATCATGTCGATCTTGTCCATCACGTGCTCGAGGTAGTGCATTGGCGTGCCCGGATTGAAGACCAGGCCGGCCTTGCAACCGTGATCGCGGATCAGCTGCAGCGTGCGGTCGATGTGTTCCGATGCTTCCGGGTGGAAGGTGATGATGTTGGCGCCGGCCTTGGCGAAATCGGGAATGATGCGGTCGACCGGCTTGACCATCAGGTGCACGTCGATCGGCACGTCCACGTGCGGGCGGATCGCCTGGCAGACGAGTGGGCCGATGGTCAGGTTTGGAACGTAATGGTTGTCCATCACGTCGAAGTGGATGATGTCGGCGCCGGCGGCAACGACATTGCGCACTTCTTCACCCAGGCGGGCGAAATCGGCGGACAGGATGCTGGGAGCGATGCGGTAGGTGGTCATGGGGCGACGGAGCGTGTTTTGATGGGAATCCGCTATTCTACGCCGGTCACGCTGGCGCCTCCAGCGTTGGCGATGCCACGGCGCGTCGGCGCTTGGCGGCCACAGGCGGTATGATTGTTATTTGCGCCACATGGCGCGCCGGCCCCTGCGAATGGCGCAGCGGCCGAGTCCACGATCACGCAAGGAACCTCGATGCCCGCCTACGATTTCGCTGTTACCGTCAGAACGCAATACCTGGCGGAGCAGTCCGACCCGGACCGGAGCCAGTTCGTATTCAGCTACACGATCACGATCAAGAACACCGGCAGCATTCCTGCCCAGCTTATTTCCCGTCACTGGGTGATTCTTGACGCCAATAACCAGATGCAGGAAGTCAAAGGGCTGGGCGTGGTCGGCCACCAGCCGTTGCTGGCGCCGGGCGAGCAGTTCGAATACACGAGCGGCACGCACCTGGGCACCGCGCAGGGAACGATGCGCGGCGAATACTTCTGCGTGGCCGAGGATGGCCACCGCTTTGAGGCCACCATTCCCGAATTCGTGCTGTCGCCACCGCGCTCCCTGCACTGATCCTACGGGGCGGGGGTGTCGTCGCTGTCGTCCCGGTCGTCATCCTTGCGGCCGGCGAACATGGTCCACCAGACGATGAACACGAACAGGAACAGTGCGACGCCGGCTTCCACCATCAAGATCCACATATCGGTCCCCATGGTTCCCATGTATACAATACGCCGCAGTGTACCTGTCCTGATCGCGCTCGTCAGCCTGCTGAGTGCCTGCTCGACCGAGCCGAAGCCCACGGCGCCCTCGGCGCCGCCGCCGGTCACGATGCCGCCGCCGGTCGGGCCGGTGGTGGTGGCGCCGCCAGTTCAGCCGTCAGCGCCGGTCGCGCCGACAGCACCGCTTACGCCCACCACCTTTGCCGCGCTGCCCGGCTGGCAACAGGATGACGTGCGTCAGGCCTGGCCGGCCTTCCTGCAATCATGCAGCGTGCTGGCGTCGCGCCAGGCGCCCTGGAAGACGCCGTGCGCGGCGGCCGGCGGGGTTGACGCGAAGGACGTGGCAGCCGTGCGCCGCTTCTTCGAGACGCATTTCGTGCCGAACCAGGTGCGCAACCCGGATGGCGCCGAGACCGGGCTGATCACTGGCTATTACGAAGCGATGCTGTACGGTTCGCGCAAGCGGGGCGGGGCGTTCCAGACGCCGCTGTACCGGGTGCCGGACGACCTCGTTACGGTCGACCTGGGCAGCATCTATCCGGATTTGCAGAACCGCCGCCTGCGGGGGCGGTTGTCCGGCAAGACCGTGATCCCGTACCAGAGCCGCGCCGACATCGACCGCGCGCCATTGAGCGGCAAGGAGTTGCTGTGGGTGAGCGATCCGGTGGATGCGTTCTTTCTCGAAGTGCAGGGTTCGGGCCGCGTCAAGCTCGATACCGGTGAGACCGTGCGCGTGGGCTATGCCGACCAGAACGGCCACCCGTATAAAGCCATCGGGCGCTGGTTCGTCGAGCAGGGACTCATGACCCCTGACCAGGTGTCTGCGCAGTCGATCCGGGCCTGGATTGTGGCCAATCCGTCGCGGCGCCAGGAACTGTTGAATGTGAACCCGAGCTATATCTTCTTCACGGAGACCAAGGTGGCCGACCCGGGCGTCGGGCCGCGTGGCGCGCTCAATGTGCCGCTGACGCCGGGCCGCTCGATTGCCATTGACCGCACGATCCTGCCGCTGGGCGCGCCCGTATGGCTGTCGACGACGATGCCGAAAGATGGCGCACCCCTGCAGCGTCTGGTGATGGGGCAGGATGTGGGCGGCGCGATTCGCGGCGCGGTGCGGG
The DNA here is from genome assembly GCF_059686035.1 of Telluria sp. ZT3P26. Classification (NCBI taxonomy): domain Bacteria; kingdom Pseudomonadati; phylum Pseudomonadota; class Betaproteobacteria; order Burkholderiales; family Oxalobacteraceae; genus Telluria; species Telluria sp. ZT3P26. Next base: position 308,188 of record NZ_JCASII010000006.1, read on the forward strand.
CCGACTTCTTCTTCGGTTTCGGGCCGGAAGCGACAGAAAGTGCCGGGCTGATGAAGCAGGGCGGGACGATGTGGGTGTTGCTGCCGAAGTGAACCTTCGTTGCATAAATAAAGGAATCGGGCTACTCTGACTTTTGCTTCAATTTCCACGTTGCAATTGTTCGCCGTCGTTGACCAGTGGTGACGTGGCGTTGATCTCACTCTCGACAGGTTTGTTCATGCGTCTGCATTCCCTCCTTGCCATTACCCTTGCCGCGGCCATTGCCGCGCCCAGCCAGGCGGCTGCGCCCGGTCCGTCCGATACCGCGCTGTCGGTGGGCAGCATCGTGCTGCTGGTGCCGTTCAGTGTGGTCTACCTGAGCGCGAAGAAAGTGGCGGAAGGCTCGCAGGCCGTCATCGACGTGTCCAGGCGCTGGAGCGTCGCGGCAGTGCGGCCCGAAGGCGACAAGACGGCGCTGGAACTGCACAGCGATGACAAGGAATTGAAAATCGAGATGGCGATCCAGAACCGGGTTGCGCAGAACGAGGCAATCAAGGCCGGCGACCGCATTGACATCGAAGCGGTCGGCAAGGCTGGCTACGTCGTCAAGAAGGGCAAGTCGACGATTGCCGTGCTGGCCGAACCAGGCACCGGCATGGCCCACTCGCGCCCGCGCAGCTAGGATGCGCCGCGCCGTGGCTGCGGCCGCACTGGCGTTGGCAGCATCGACGGCTGTGGCCGGCACCCCGTGCGAAGAGCAGGTCGCTTCGCCCGAGCTATTGATCCGCAGCATGCAGATGGCCGATCTGACGCGTACGGCGCTCGAAGGCACCGGCGACGAGGTCGTGCTGATCGCGCGCGTGGGGCAGGATCTGTCGGCCTACCGGTTGACCTATTCTCACGCGGCATTTGCCATGCGTGCGCATCCCGCTGGCCCTTGGTCGGTGGTGCACAAGCTCAATGCGTGCGGCACGGCGACGTCGGCGCTGTATGACGAAGGGCTGATCAATTTCTTCTCAGACGCGCCAGTGCGTTATCAGGCCGGGATCTGGCGCCTGGCGCCTGCCGTGCAGGCCCGGCTCAAGACCGCACTGCTCGGCACGACAGCGCGCGACTACCACGAGCCCCAGTACAGCCTGGCTGCCTATCCGTTCAGCACGCGTTACCAGAATTCAAATGGCTGGGTGCTGGAAATGCTGGCCTACGCCATCGCGCCCGAGGACGCCGTGAGGACCCGTGCCACGGCGCAGACGTGGCTCGCGGCGAACGGCTACCAGCCAACCGAGCTGGCGTTGGGCACGATGACGCGCCTGGGCGCGCGGATCTCGAAGGCGAATATTGCGTTTTACGATCATCCGTCCAGTTTGCGCTGGAAGGGACGGATCCAGACCGTGTCGGTGGAGTCGATCGTCACCTGGTTGCGGACGCAGCCCGATGGTTGCCAGGCCATGGGCTGCCCGGAGCAGCCGGTCGTGCTGCCGCCGGCAGGGCTGTAATGGGCTGCGTCGCATGCATGCCGGCGGATCGGGCCGCTCTACTTGACGTACACGGAAAGCGCTACAATCGCGACGATACTATCCAACCAGATAAAGGTGTCCCATGGAATATGCTGACCTGTTGATCGAGAACCACGGCAAGGTCGCTGTGGTACGGCTGAACCGTCCGAAGGCGATGAATGCGCTCAACGACAATATGATGAACGAGCTGGGTCATGCGCTGCGCGCGTTCGACCAGGATCCGGCCATCAATGTCATCGTGTTGACGGGTAGCGAGAAGGCCTTTGCTGCCGGCGCCGACATCGCTGCCATGGCGCAATACGATTACCAGGAAACCTACGGCAATAACTATATCGGCCGCAACTGGGAACATATCCTCGACATCCGCAAGCCCGTCATCGGCGTGGTCTCGGGCTATTGCCTGGGTGGCGGCTGTGAGCTGGCGATGATGTGCGACTTCCTGATCGCCGCCGACAGCGCGAAGTTCGGGCAGCCCGAGATCAAGGTCGGCGTGACGCCGGGCGCCGGTGGCACCCAGCGCCTGCCGCGCGCCATTTCCAAGTCGAAGGCGATGGACATGCTGCTCACCACGCGCATGATCGACGCCGCCGAGGCGGAGCGTACCGGGCTGGTGTCGCGCGTGTACCCGGCGGCCGATGTGATGGACGAGGCAATCAAGATCGCACAGGGCATTGCCGAGATGCCCGTGTCGGTTGCCATGCAGATCAAGGACTGCGTCAACCAGGCCTATGAGATGACGCTGAGCCAGGGCGTTGCCTATGAACGCCGCTATTTCCATGCCGGTTTCGGCACCCCTGCGCAAAAAGAAGGCATGTCGGCATTCCTTGAAAAGCGCAAACCTGACTTCGAAGGACATTGAACCATGACCAAGCGCGCCAAATTATGGCTGCTGGTGCCAGCGGCGCTGCTTGCAGGCGCACTGACGCTGTCGAGTTGCTCGTCTCTGCCGCCGTTGGAGGGCCGCGTCGCGAGCTCGGCCCTGACTGACACGGACAATACCCGGCTCGGCCAGGCGCTGTTGCCGCTGACCACGGCGCATCCCGGCCTGGCCGGCATTCACAGCCTGCCCGATGGGCGCGACGCCTTTGCCGCGCGCGCGGTGCTGGCGCAGGCTGCCGATCGCAGCCTCGATGTTCAATACTATATCTGGCGTAACGACACGACCGGCATGCTGATGTTCAATGCTTTGCGCAAGGCGGCGGACCGTGGCGTGCGGGTGCGCCTGCTACTGGATGACAACAATACAGGCGGCCTCGACGCAATCTTGTCGCAGCTCGATGCCCATCCGCAGATCGAAGTGCGGCTGTTCAATCCGAACGGCATCCGCTCGATGCGCCCGCTTGGCATGGTCGCCGACTTCTGGCGCATGAACCGGCGCATGCACAATAAATCGTTCACCGCCGATAACAAGGTCACGATCATTGGCGGGCGCAATGTAGGCGACGAGTATTTCGGCGCAGCGGGCGATATCTCGTTCGCTGACCTCGACGTGATCACTACCGGTCCGGTGGTAAAAGAGGTCTCCGCCGATTTCGACCTGTACTGGAACTGTCCGTCGGCCTATCCGCTGGCGCTGATGGTGAAAGAGGCCAAGGCGCCGCCGCCGGCCACGGTCGATGCCGAGACCAAAGCGTATCTGGATGCGATCGGCCAATCCGCATTCTTGAACAAGGTCATGAGCGGGACGCTGCCGCTGGAATGGGCGCATGCGCGTTTCCTGAGCGACGATCCGGCCAAGGTACTGGACCAGTCGTCGCCGGATGAGAATATTGCGGCCAGGCTCGCGATATTGTTCGGCCAGCCGGAACGCAATCTGGACCTGGTGTCGCCGTATTTCGTGCCCGGCAAGGATGGGGCGGCTGCAATGGTCGAGATGGCCAAGAAGGGCGCAAAAATCCGGGTACTCACCAATTCGCTCGAGGCTACCGACGTTGCCGCCGTTCATGCTGGTTATGCCAAGTGGCGCAAGCCGCTGCTGGAGGCGGGTGTGGCGCTGTACGAATTGCGCCGTGCATCGACCGACGAGCCATCGCGCAAGAAGAAACGCAGCGGCGCCGGCTTTGGCAGTTCGGATGCGAGCCTGCATGCCAAGACATTCGGCGTGGATGGCAACCGGATCTTTGTTGGCTCGTTCAACTTCGACCAGCGCTCAATCCATTTGAATACCGAAATGGGGATGGTGATCGACAGCGTCGAGCTGGCCGATCGCCTGAGCAAGACGCTGGACGAGACCTTGCCGATGCGCGCCTATGAGGTGCTGCTGGATGAGAAGGGCAATGTCTACTGGCTCGAAGGCCGTGACGGCAAGATCATCCGGCACGACGTCGAGCCTGGAACGACCTGGTGGAAGCGGGCCGCGGTACATGGCCTGGGCTGGCTGCCGATCGACTGGCTCTTGTAGGACAAATTCTTTTTCTTGTAGGCCTTGCGGAGTGCGTGACAGGTTTGGTATAGTTCGCCTCCGCTTCGGCACTGACCGAAAATGTTAACGTAATCAAGTGGTTACGAGAGCAAGGTCTCCAGAGAAATCGGAACGAAGCGAAAATAAGGGGTTGACGAGATTGTAGGATTGCAGCATAATCTCTCTTCTCTGCTGCAGCGAACAAAACGATTCGCACCGCGCAGCAAGGCAGTACCGAATAAGTTCTTTAAAAATTAACAGTCGATAAGTGTGGGCGTTTGATGAAGGTGCCAAGAACTTCGGTTCTTGATTACTTAAATTATCAAATGTTCACAAAAAAGAAATACGTT
>NZ_JCASII010000007.1:0-266477 GCF_059686035.1 Telluria sp. ZT3P26
CGCCGTTACGCACAAATTGGCCCATCTGATCTACGGCGTCATTCGAACAGGCAAGCCATTCGACGCAAATTTCTTATCGAATCGGCTTGCAATTCAAGACGGTATCTGACCCCAGCTGTTGGAAGTGCTAGGGCTGAGGTCGTGTCCGAATGTCAGACCTGACCCCAGCTGTTGCCTTGGGAGCCCGCCCTACTTCACCGGTTTTTCACGGGCTACCCAGAACAGCAGCGCCACGATGACGGCATATGGCAGCATGCTCAGCACGTTCGCGCTGTCGCCGTCGAAGAAGGGGTTGTAGGTTTCGGCCCAGCGCGTGGCGGCGGCGTCGAAGTCTGTCAGTACGCCGGCCGTGATCGCGATGATGATCCCCGCGAGGGCGCCGCCGGCGATGTAGCCGGATGCCAGCAGCACGCCCGAGCTGCGGTCGTTTGCGGCCTGGCGCTCTTCTTCGTTCAGGCCCAGGTTCTGCGGCAGCTTGTTGTTGCGGCGGTCGGCCAGCCAGCGCACCGTGCCGCCGATCGCGATCGGCAGCGTTGCCACCAGCGGCAGGTAGACGCCCACCGAAAACGCCAGCGATGCGATCCCCGCCATTTCCAGCACGATCGCGATCATCACCCCGAACAGCACCAGCGTCCACGGCAGCTCGCGGTCAAGGATGCCCTTGATGATGTACGACATCAGCACGGCTTTCGGCGCATCGTATTTCTTCACTTCGGTGCCGTCGGGCCGCGTTTTGTGGTGGCCGTTGATGCCCGGGTCGACCAGGTACACGACCTTGCCCGCGGTGTCGACGAAGTACTTGCCGGCCGGGCCACCGACCGTGTCGGTCTTGTGCCAGACTTTATAGGTGTTCTTGTCCGTTTCGGCTTGCGGGCCTTGCAGCGTGCCGGTGTCGGTCAGCTTCGACGCATCGACCGTCAGGCCCGGCGCCACCTGGGCCGCCGGCACGTACACGGTACCCGCGTCGTTCAGCTTGAGCAGCACCGGCCCCAGGATCAGCGCGGATGCAAACGCACCGCACAGGATCGCGTACTGCTGCATGCGCGGCGTGGAGCCGACCAGGTAGCCCGTCTTCAGATCCTGCGACGTCGTGCCGGCATTGCTGGCGGCAATGCAGACGATGGCGCCAACCGACAGCGCGGTCACGTAATACTGGCCGCCCGTCCAGCCCATGAGCAAGAAGATCAGGCAGGTAAACAGCAGTGTCGCCACGGCCATCCCCGAGATCGGATTGGATGACGACCCGATCTCGCCGACCAGCCGCGACGACACGGTCGCAAACAGGAAGCCGAATACCAGGATCAGCACCGCGCCAAGCACGTTCATGTGCAGCGGCGCGGCCAGCGAAATGACGGCGACGATCGCCAGGCACCCGATGACGACCCACTTCATCGGGATATCGCGGTCGGTGCGCAGCGACGCATCGGCGCTGCTGCCGTTCTTCATGCCGGCCAGGCCGCCGCGCAAGCCGTTCCAGATCGTCGGCAGCGAGCGCGCCAGCGAGATCAGGCCGCCCGTGGCCACGGCGCCGGCGCCGATATAGAGAATATAGGCGCTGCGGATATCGTCGCCCGTCATGTCGCGGATCGGGATCGTGCCGGGCGAGAGCGGCGTGCTGGCCAGCTCGCCGAAGAACTTGATCATCGGGACCAGCATCAGCGACGCCAGCACGCCGCCAGCGGCCATCGTGAAGGCGATGCGCGGCCCGATGATGTAGCCCACGCCCACCAGCTCGGGCGAGATCTCGGCGCCGATGCTGCCCGTCTTGAGCGGCGCGCCGAACTCGAAGTTGACCGTATCGCGCCAGCCCTTGAACGACACGCTGAGCGTCTTGTACAGGATGCCGATGCCAAAGCCGCCGAAGATCAGCAGCGCGCGGCGCTTGGCGATGCGCGCTGCGTCGCTGCCGGCGATGCGCACTTCGCCCGCTGCGTCACGCGAGACGTCAGTCGCGGCGGCCTTGAGCACTTCGGCGCAGGCTGTGCCTTCCGGGTATTTCAGTTCGCGGTGCTGATCGACGATCAGCGTGCGGCGCAGCGGGATCATCATCAGGATGCCCAGCAGTCCGCCGAGCACGCCCACCAGCAGCACGCGCGAGATTTCCAGGTCAAAGCCCAGGATCAGGATCGCCGGCATCGTCACGCCCAGGCCAAAGGCCAGCGATTCGCCGGCCGATCCGGCTGTCTGCGCGATGCTGTTTTCGAGGATCGTCGATTCGCGCGCACCGAGCTGCTTTGCTACGCCGAACAGCGTGATCGCGATGACTGCCACCGGGATCGAGGCGCTGACGGTCAGGCCGACCTTGAGCACCAGGTACAGCGACGACGCGCCGAAGATCATGCCGAGGATGACGCCCATGATCAGGGCGCGCGGCGTCATTTCAGCCAGTTGGGCATGGGCGGGAATATAGGGTCTGAAGCTTGAATCGGGCGGCATGGTGTCCTTGGTTGCGGGCGTAGCTCGCCGCTGCGGACGAACCGAAAGCAGGAATATCGCACATGCACGTACGGAAAGAAAGCGCGCGCTGAAAGCGGACTATAATCGCCCGATCCTGGCCCACTACGTGGTCTGCAGCAAGTTTTAGATGAGAGTTCGGCATTGAAAGCGACCAACCAACAGTCCGCAAAAACCCTGCTGGGCATGAAGCGCGCGTACGCGATCGTCCTGATCGTTTTCGCTGCGCTGGTGCTGATCGCGGCCGGTCTGGCCATCGGCGTGTGGAGCGCGATCAGCGCCAAGGTGCCGCCGATCGACGCCGTCACCGACTACCGCCCCAAGATCCCGCTGCGCATCTACACGCAGGACAATGTGCTGATCGGCCAGTTCGGCGTCGAGCACCGCGACTTCGTGCCGATCACGAAGATCCCCGCCATGATGAAAAACGCTGTGCTGGCGATCGAGGACACGCGCTTCTATGAACACGGCGGCATCGACTTCATCCGGGCGATGGGCGCGGCTCGTGCCAACCTGCGCGGCGGTTTCCGCCAGGGCGCATCCACCATCACGATGCAGGTCGCGCGCAACTTCTTCCTGACCAACGAGAAAACCCTCTCGCGCAAGCTGACCGAAGTCGCGCTGGCCTACAAGATCGAGCGCTCGCTGACCAAGGACCAGATCCTCGAGCTGTACATGAACCAGATCTACCTGGGCCAGCGCTCGTATGGTTTTTCCAGCGCCGCGCGCAGCTACTTCGGCAAGACGCTCGATCAGCTGTCGCTGGCCGAGACAGCGATGCTGGCCGGCCTGCCGCAGAATCCCGCGCGCACCAATCCTGTATCGAACCCGAAACGCGCGGCGGCCCGCCAGCACGCGATCCTCAAGCGCCTGCTGGAGCTGGGCACGATCACCGAGGCGCAGTACACCGCCGCGCTGGCCGAGCCGCTGCGCGTCAAGCGTGACGCCGGCCAGAAATTCGACACGCCGGCCCAGTATGTCGCGGAGCTGGCGCGCCAGGCGGTCTACGAACAGTTTGGCGAGGAGGCCTACACGCGCGGCATCGTGGTCACGACAACGATCCGCGCGGCCGAGCAGAAGGCGGCGTACGAATCGGTGCGGCGCAATGTGCTGGCCTACGATGGCCGCCATGGCTACCGCGGCCCCGAGGCGCGCGTCGAGCTGCCGGCTGACCCCGAACAACGCGACGAGGCCATTGCCGATGCCCTGCAGGCGCGCCGTTCCAGCGATGGCCTGCTGGCCGGTGTCGTGCTTGCAGCCAGCACGAGCCAGGTACGGGTGACGCTGCTGTCCGGCGAAGACATCGTCATCAAGGGCGCCGGCCTGAAGTTCGCCAGCCCGGGCCTGCAGCCAGCGGCGCGCGAGTCGCTGCGGATCACGCCCGGCGCCATCATCCGCGTCAGCAAGGACAAGGCCGGCGACTGGGCCATCGTGCAGGTGCCGCAGGTCGAAGCGGCGTTCGTCGCCATCGACGCCGACACCGGCGCCTACCACGCACTGGTCGGCGGCTTCGACTACAACCTGCAAAAGTTCAATCACGTGACGCAGGCGTGGCGCCAGCCGGGATCGAGCATCAAGCCGTTCGTGTATTCGGCCGCACTCGAAAAAGGCTATTCGCCCTCTACACGGATTCTCGATGCGCCGATCGAACTGCCCGGCGCCAGCGAAGACAATCCATGGCGCCCGCAGAACGACGACGGCGTGTTCGACGGCGAAGTCACGCTGCGCCAGGCGCTGGTCAAATCGAAGAACGTGCCGACCGTGCGCGTGCTGCGCGCGGTGTCGGTCGATTTCGCGCACCAGTACCTCGAGCACTTCGGCTTCGACCTGGCGCGCCATCCACGCAACTACACGATGGCACTTGGCACGGGCGCTGTCACCCCGCTGCAGCTGGCTGGCGCCTACTCGGTGTTCGCCAACGGCGGCTACCGCGTCAAGCCCTACCTGATCCAGCGCATCGTCGACGGCAATGGCACCGTGATCGCCGACGTGCCGCCGTCGCAGGGCCCGCAGGAAGACAACCGCGTCATCACGGCAAGAAATGCGTTTGTCGTCGACAGCATGCTGCGCGACGTGGCCCGCTTCGGTACGGCCGCCGGCTCGGCCAAGCAGCTCGGCCGCACCGACCTGGCCGGCAAGACCGGTACCACGAACGATGCGATCGATGGCTGGTTCGCCGGCTATGCGGGCAAGGTGGTGGCCGTATCGTGGATGGGTTACGACGAACCACGCTCGCTGGGCGGCCGCGAATTCGGCTCAACGCTGGCGATGCCGATCTGGATCGACTACATGCGCGTGGCGCTGGCCAAGGTCGCGCCGCAGGAACGGACGCCGCCAGAGGACCTGGTCAACGATGGCCGCGACTGGATCTATCCGGAATATGCCGATGCGGCCGAGACGCGCACCATCGACATCGCAATTGCGCCGCCAGCGCTGCCCGTCGACGAGTTCCAGCAACCACTCGATGAGGCACCGCCTGACGGCACGTCACCGCTTGAGGCCCTGCCCCACCTTGCCCCACCACCTGCGCCGGCGCCGGCGCCGCCGCTGCAGCAGTCAGCGCCGTCGAACACGCCGCCACCGCTGCCACCGCAACAGCCCCCGCAAGCGCCACCGCCCGACAACAGCGTGTGGTAGCCTGAGGTTTCCGACACCACCGTCGGCAACCTTGCGGGCCGCCTGCCAGTCAATGGCAGGCGCGCTGCGCACATCCAACGTTCAGGGAGATCCACATGGCATATGTCGATGGTTTTGTCCTTCCGCTTCCCAAGTCACAGATCGAGACTTACCGCGCCCAGGCGCAACTGGCGGGCGCCGTCTGGCGGGAACACGGCGCACTCGAATACCGTGAGTGGATCGCCGACGATGTGCCGACTGGCGAACACACGTCGTTCCCCCGCAGTGTCAAACTCGAAGAGGGCGAAACGGTGATCCTCGCCTGGGCCGTCTACACATCGCGCGCCCATCGCGACGAGGTCAACGAAAAGGTCATGAACGACCCCCGCCTGGCCGCGATGATGCAGCCGGGTGGCGTGCCGTTCGACGTCAAGCGCATGTTCTTTGGCGGCTTCGAGCAATTCGTCGCCGTGTAGGGCGCACGCCCCTAGACGTCGCTGTCGATGATCCAGTCGGCCAGCTTGCCGCTCGCCCCACGCGGCAGGCCCGGCCCGAACGAATAGGCCGCCGGGCATTCGGGCGCCGTCAGGCGCTCGCGCAGCCAGGCGTGCAAGGCCGCCTGCAGCGCCGCATCGGCCGCCGCGCCTTCCTTCACCACCACGAAGGCCTTGAGCCGCTGGCCTTCATCCGGCCGCATGCGGCGCACGCTGGCGTCCAGCACGGCAGGATGCAGCCGCAGCACATCGGCCACGTAACCCGGAAACACATTGACGCCGCCCACCTGGACTGCCTGGTCGATGCGCCCGTCGGGCCGGAAACGCCCGTCGTCTTGCCACACCAGCCGGTCCTGCAACGCCGCTGGCCGGCGCGTACCGTCCGGCCACTGGCGCACCAGGCCTTCGGCCTGCAGATCGGCCTGCACCTCGCGCGACCAATACGGGAACAGCGTGTAGCCGCCCTCCGGCGCATCACGCCAGCCGACACCGGCAGTCTCCGAGCTGCCGTAGATCTGGACCAGCCGCGCCAATCCTGTCGCCAGCGCCACGCGTGCCACCTCGGGCGGACACGGCGCCGTCGATGTGATGCCGACGACGTCCGGCGCCAGCGGCCCTGCCGCCTGGCCGACTGCGCGCCACACGTCCGGATAGCCGATGACCAGGTCGCCCGGCATCAGCCGGGCTGCCAGCGCCGCCGGCGCGTGGTCGCGCAAGTCGCATACGATGTCGATCCCCAGGCGTCGCGGCAGCAGGATGGTGAACAGGAACCCGTAGATATGATGCGCCGGCACCAGGCTGACGATGCGCCGCCGGCCGGGCAGCAACCGGGCGAGCGCCTCGACCTCTTGCCACAGCAGCGCCAGCGGATGCGTGCACGGCTTGGGCGCGCCGCTGCTGCCCGAGGTACGAAACGTCAGCGCGCTCCCGTCCGCGTCAAGACCGGCGCGCGCCGCAGCGAGCCAGTCTGCCAGGCGGGTATGCGCCAGCAACGGCGCGTCAGCGCTGCCGTGCAGATGCAATTGTGTTTCGAGCGCGGATGCCAGCCCCATGAGCTCGAGCGAATCGGCGCCCAGATCACGGCGCAGGTCGAACACTGCCGGCCAGGGCGGCGCCTGCAGCTGCCGGCCGGGTCGCAGCGCCGCCAGTTCGGCGGCCAGCAGGTCGGCAACCACGCGTTGCAGGCCTGGCGCATCGCGCCACCAGCAGGCCGCGTCGTCCGGATGAGGTGTCATGACATGGGAGAATAGAATGAGACGGGCATGGTGACGTCGAAACAGCAGGCTGTCAATTTGCGACACGACGTGCAAAATCGCAGATTCTCACAGTAAAATCATGTTTTGTTGCAGTGTGGCAATTGACACGCGTTTATGGCACATGGCAACATCGATGACCAATATCTACTGGCCGCGCGTCGGCACCCATTTCATGATTTTAACCTTTGATTTCCCCGAGCTGGCCAGCCGACTCGATGCGTGTTCTGCCGAAGAACTGGACCAGCTCGATTTCGGCGTCATTGGTTTCGACGCGAACACCGAGGTCAGCCGCTACAACGCGTTCGAGTCGCAAGCTGCCGGCCTGTCGCCGCAGCGCGTCCTGGGCCAGCCATTGTTCACGAACGTCGCCCCCTGCATGAACAACTTCATGGTGGCGCAGCGTTTCGATGATGCGCTAGAACAGAACATCGCCCTCGACGAAACCGTCGATTACGTCCTGACCCTGCGCATGCGCCCGGTGAAAGTCGCCCTGCGCCTGCTGTCCAGCCCCGGTAGCGCCACCCGCTACGTTCTCGTCAAGCGGCAACCAAAGTGAGTGACGACCTTGCCCAGCTCAGCGCGGAATACGAGGCGCTGATCCAGTTCCTGTACCTCGCGCCGGTTGGGCTGGTCCAGCTCGACGCCGATGGCGAGATTGCCATGATCAACCCGATCGCGGCCCAGCTCCTGATGCCGCACTCGCGCAACGGCGGGCTGGATAACCTGTTCGTCGCCCTCGAGGACATCGCGCCCGATCTGCGCAATCTGTGCCAGCAGAGCACGGTCCAGAGCGGCAAGATCTGCGACGGCATGCACGTGCACCTGCATGCCGGCAGCGGCTGCAGCAAGCGCATGCCGCAGATCCTGTCGATCACGCTGCTCCGGCTCGATGCCAGCCGGATCATGGCCGTCATCGACGACATCACCGAGCAGGTGCGGCGCGAATGCCGTCAGCGCCAGAACGACGCCTGGCTCAATGCGGTCCTGACCGGGATCACCGATTACGCGCTGGCCAGCCTGGATGCGCAAGGCCGGCTGTGTGAATGGAACCCGAGCATCGGCCGCGTGACCGGCTTCGGCCAGGACGCCGAGGGGCAAAGCTACACGATGTTCTATCCGGCCGATGCGATCACGCCCGAGCACGCGCTGGACCGCCTGCGCGAAGCCGATGCCGATGGCTGGGCGCTGGACGAGAGCCGCCTGCTGCGCGCCGATGGCAGCGCCTTCTGGGGCAGCGTGATGATCGCGCCGCTGCCGGAAGCCGACCGCGACACCACCGATGGCGCCCCCGGCCTGCCGTGTGAAGAGGGCCCGGCCTACTGCCTGATCCTGCGCGACGTGACCGACAAGCGCGACATCGCCGAGCGCCGCCGGCGCGAGGCATTCAGCGACCACCTCACGGGCCTGGCCAACCGGCGCGCCTTGTTCGACGCCGCCAGCCAGGAGCTCGAACGCAGCCGCGCCGCGCCGCGTCCGACGGCGATGATCATCCTCGACGCCGACCATTTCAAGGCCATCAACGACCGCTACGGCCATCCGGGCGGCGACGCCGTGCTGCAGCACCTGGCGGCGATCCTGCTCGACTTCTTCCGCGAAGTCGATGTCGTCGCGCGCATCGGTGGCGAGGAATTCGCCGTACTGCTGCCATCGACCGACCTGGCGCATGCGCTGGATCTGGCCGAGCGCCTGTGCGCGTGCGTTGCGCTGGACGCCAAGAGCTTCGACGGCCAGGCGATTGTGTGCACGATCAGCGCGGGCGTGGCGGTGGCTGCCGACGGCCATGGCGGCGTCGACCTGCTCATCAAACAGGCCGATCAGGCCCTGTACGCGGCCAAGCGCGCGGGGCGCAACCGCGCCCTGGTGTGGCAGCCCGAAACGATTCCGGCCGATGCCCAGGAGGCGCTCGATGGAGCCTAAAGTGCAGCAAGACGCGGTCGACGCCTATGAAGCGCTGGTGCAGTTCCTGTACCGGGCGCCGATCGGCCTGGCCCAGACCTCGCTCGACGGCACGGTCGACATGCTCAACCCGATGGCGTCGCGGCTCCTGATGCCGCTGGCCACCGCGCAGGGCCTGGACAACCTGTTCGACGTGCTGGCGCCGGTGGCGCCGCACCTCGCGTCCATGGTCGAAGCATTCCTGGAACCATCCGGCATGATCTGCGAAGGCCTGCGCCTGCCGGTGGGCGTGCCGCACGCCGCCAGCGGCAGCCTGCAGGTGCTGGCGCTGAACCTGATGAAGCTCGACCCCGAACGCCTGATGGCGACCGTGGCCGATGCCACGTTCGAAGTGCAGCGCGAGCAGGAAGTGCTGTCGCGCCGCCTGCGCAATGCCGCGCGCACCGACGCACTGACCCGCATGCCCAACCGCGAGGCGGTGCGCGACGCGCTGCAGCACCTGCTGGCGCAGCCGGTGTCGGACTTCGGCTTCGCGGTACTCACCCTCAATTGCGACCGCTTCCGCCAGCTCAACGACAGCCTGGGCCAGGCCGTCGGCGACCATCTGCTGATGCACATGGCCGATCGCCTGCGCGGCGCGCTGCGCCCGGCGCTGGGCCGGATCGAACCGGGCACCCAGAGCGGGCAACTGGCGGCCCGCACGGGCGGGGACGAATTTGTCGTCCTGCTCGATGGCCTGCGCGGACGCGCCGATGCCGAGCGCATCGCGCTGCGCCTGCTCGATGCGCTGGCGGAGCCGTACGTGGTCGACGGCCATGACATCGTCTGCGGCGCCAGCGTCGGCATGGCCTGGAGCATGGACGACCCGGACATCGCCCTGCGCGAGCCGGACGACGTGCTGCGCGACGCCGGCATCGCGATGGTCGAGGCCAAGCGGGCCGGCGGCAACCGCCACGTCGTGTTCGCGCCGAGCATGCGCGAGCGCGCCGCGCGCCGCGCCGGCATCGAGGCCGAACTGCGTCAGGCGCTCGTCGAAGAACAGCTGTTCGTCGTGTACCAGCCGGTAGTGCGGCTGCTGCCCTGCGGCGGCGTCGATTACGCTGCCGGCGTCGAGGCGCTGGTGCGCTGGCGCCACCCGGTGCGCGGCATCGTGCCGCCGATCGACTTCATCGAAGTGGCCGAGGAATGCGGCCTCATTGGCCTGCTGGGCGACTTCGTTCTCGAACGCGCCTGCCGCGATTTCCTCGCCTGGCGCGCACGCCTGGGCGAGCGCGCGCCAGGCCTGATGGCGGTGAACCTGTCGCGCGCACAGCTGGCGCAACCGGGATGGATCGACGGCGTGCGCCGGATCCTGCACGACACCGGCATGCCGCCGGGCTGCCTGCAGCTGGAGGTGACCGAGAGCCTGGCCGCGCAGGGCCAGGACATCCAGCAACGCCTGCACGACCTGAAGGCGCTGGGCATCAAACTGGCGCTGGACGATTTCGGCACCGGCTACTCGTCGTTGTCGAGCCTTCATCTGCTGCCGGTGGACACGGTCAAGATCGACCGCTCGTTCGTCTGCCAGGCCGATACCAGTGCCCACCACAGGGTGCTGATCGAAGCCACCGTCAAGGTCGCACGCAGCCTGGGCATGACGACGGTGGCCGAAGGCATCGAGACGCAATCGCAGCTGGACGTGGTGCGCAGCCACCTGTGCGACAAGGTGCAGGGTTACTTCTACAGCCGGCCCTTGCCGGCGACCGAGCTGCTGGCCTGGCTGGCCAGTCACGAGGCAGCCATCCACTGATCGTAATTACGCCTGCGCTGACGTGCGCTGGGCGTGTCGTCCTACAAGAATGGACTCTGTGTTCCTATGGGTCTAAACCCGTGGTTGCTTGATGATAAGACAACTTAATCATCACGGAGACAACCATGACACGCACCCTCGGAACCGCACTGATCGCAGGCATGATGGCATTCGGCCTGGCCGCATGCGATACCCCAAGCAAGACCACTGATTCGATGAGCGGCTCGAGCAGCACGATGTCGACGACCGGCTCGGTGCAGACCCCAAGCACGACCGCAGGCCAGGGTAGCTGGAATTCGGGCGCCACCGGCGCCACCGGCGTCAACAGCGCATCCGGGACCACCAGCAACAACGAGCCAGTGACCAACTCGGCAACCGGCCGCTGATCGACAGCGCAGGCGCACCATCCCACCCGCGCCACCGCGCGCGCGTGGGTGGTCGGGCGGCCTCCTTCACTGGTAGCCGCATCCGGCCATGCCATTCACCCCACAAGGAGAAATGCTATGAAAACGCTTCACACTGCACTCATTGGCGGCATGTTTGCCTTCGTCCTGGCCGGTTGCAATACGACCGACACCATGGGCACCAGCAGCAGCACCGGTTCGTCCTCGATGGGCACGACGGCATCCGGTTCCACCGGTAATCCGACCGTCGATGCGCAGATGGGCATGGCGCCAACCGATACCGCCACCGGCACTGCAGCCACGCCAACCAACACCGGTCACACGACCACCAGTTCGGATACGAAGCAGTAATCGCCGTTGCGCATGGCTGGGCTCCCGGTCGTGCGCGGCATTGGCGCTGTAGAATCGCGCCATGCCCACCTCTTTTGTGATTCCCTCCCCATGAAACGCTGGCTCGCACGCCTGTTCGGCGCCGCGCCCGCAGGGCCGGTCGACCTCGCACCTTCCCCGTCCACGTTGCCTGCGGCCGATGCACTGTCCATGCCGGCTCTTGATGACCAGCCGGCACTGGACCTGGATCTCGCGTTCTTCCACTGGCTGGCCGGGCCGCACATTGCCGGCGCGGCGGGCGACGAAACCCTGGTGCTCGACGAGTTGACGCGGCTGGCACGGGATCCACTCGCAGCGAGCGCCCTCGTTCCGCGCGTGCCAGCCGTGATTCCGCAAGTGCTGCGCAGCCTGCGCGACGACACCGGCTCGCCGGCCGGCCTCGCGCGCCTGGTGGCACAGGACGCCGTCCTGGTGGCCGAGGTGATCCGCGAAGTCAACAGCCCGTACTACCAACCCGGCGCACCCGTGCGCAACCTGGAAGGCGCGCTGCTGCTGCTTGGGCAGAACGGCTTGCGCATGCTGCTGGCGCGCGTGGCCTTCCGGCGGATCATCAGCCTGCAGACCAGCCGCCTGGCGCGCCTGGTCGCGCCGCAACTGTGGAGCCAGTCCGAGAAATGCGCGCAGGCCGCCAGCCTGCTGGCAGAGGGTCACGGCGCCGATCCGTTCGAGGCCTATCTCGCGGGCCTGATGCACAACGTTGGACTGGTCGTGGCCCTGCGCGTGATCGATGGCCTGGTACCGAGCGGCGGCTTGCCCGACAGCGACGCCTTCGGACTGCGCCTGGTGCAGGCGGCGCGCCAGATGTCGGCGGGCATCGCGGGGCAGTGGGAACTGCCCCCGGCGATTGTCCATGCGATTGCCCATATCGGCGATGCTGCGACGCCCGCCGCCAGCCTGCCTGCCGCACTGGGCGAGGCAGATGGCCTGGCCAAGCTTTACATGCTGGCCCAGGGCGGGCAGCCGGCATTCGTGGCTGCCGTGGCGGCGCTGCCCGCAGGCCTGCGCCAGATCTACGATTCCTTCAACGACACTGACCACGCCGGTCACCAGGACGCCTGAATGCCATTTCCCATCGAAGAAAAACTCGTGATCGGTGTCGCCTCCAGCGCCCTGTTCGACCTGTCCGATTCGCACCAAGTCTATCTGGACGACGGGCCGGAAGCCTACCGCAGCCACCAGGAACGCCAGCGTGACGTGATCCTGGCGCGCGGCGTCGCGTTCCCGTTCATCCGGCGCTTCCTGAGCCTGAACCGGTGTTTTCCACAGCAAGCGCCCGTCGAGGTGGTGCTGTTCTCGCGCAATTCGCCCGAAACAGGCCTGCGCGTGATGCGCTCGATCGCCCACTATGGCCTGGACATTTCGCGCGCCGTGTTCATGAGCGGCAAGTCGCCCTATCCGTATCTGCCGGCCTTCAACACGGCGCTGTTCCTGTCGGCGAACGAGGACGACGTCAAGAGTGCGATCGCGGTCGATTACCCGGCCGGCCTAGTGCTGCCATCGGGCATCGCCGATGAAGACACCGACATCGAACTGCGCGTCGCCTTCGACTTTGACGGCGTCATTGCCGATGATGAATCCGAAGCAGTCTACAAGCGCAACAACGACCTGAGCGAATTCCACGCCCATGAAACCCTGCACATGGCGCGCCCGCACCAGCCAGGCCCGCTGGCCGGGATGTTTCGCAAGCTGGCCATGCTGCAGCAGCTGGAACACGCCGCCCAGCAGGCCGACCCGGACTACCGCCGGATTGTGCGGATCGCCATCATCACCGCGCGCAGCGCGCCGGCGCACGAGCGCGTCGTCACCACGCTGGGCAGCTGGGGCGTCTCGGCCGACGAGACCTTCTTCCTGGGCGGGATGGACAAGGCGCGCGTGCTGTCGGTGTTCAAGCCGCACATTTTCTTCGACGACCAGCTCACCCACCTCAAGTCCGGCCCGGGCGGCACGGTGCCGATGGTGCACGTGCCGTTTGGTGTGGCCAACCGGCGCATCGTCGAGGGTTCCTAGAGCCGCGGCAGCGCCATCAGGCGGTCGAGTTCAGGCTGCATTGCCTTCGCCCAGATCGCGTAGCCCGCTTCGTTCGGATGCAGCAGGTCGGGCATGATCGCTTTGCTCAACGTGCCGTCCGGCGTCAGGAACGCACCGTTCACGTCCAGGAACACGATCCGGTTGCCATCGGCCAGCGCCGGCAATTGCGCGTTGATCGCGTCGTTGGTGCGCCGCAGTGGGCTCTCGGGGGTCGCATCGCGCGGGAAGATCGCCACCAGCAGGATGCGCGTGCGCGGCAGGCGGTGCCTGATCTCGTCGAGAGTGCGGCGGATGCCCGCCACCGTGCTGGCCGCGAAATCGCCGCGCAAGCCGGTGTTGTTGGTGCCGATCATCAGCACCGCCACCTTCGGATCGAGACCGTCGACGGCGCCGTTCTGCAACCGCCACAACACGTTCTCGGTGCGGTCGCCGCCGAAGCCGAGGTCCAGCGCGTCGAATCGCGCGTAACGCTCCTGCCAGACGGGCGCCCCTTCCTTTTCCCAGCCCTGTGTGATCGAGTCACCGATGAACACCAGTTGCGGGCTGCGGGCCTCGCGCACCATCTGCTTCGCGTCGGCCAGCTTCTGGCGATGACGGGGCAGCCACCAGTCGATTGACCACGCTTCGTCGAGCCTGGCCGGCGTGACCGCCACCGTGCGCCAGTCCGGGCAAGCCGTATTCGGCGTGCCGCCCGGTGCGATGACCACATTGGCGATGCTGACCTGGCCGCTGCCCGTGCCTTCCAGTGCAAACGGCCTGGCCACCTGCGAGAAATCGTCGCCGTCGCGCGCGAAGCACGACAGCGCCAGCACGACGCGCTGCCAGCCCTTGCCCTGCGCGGCGCGCCCCGGAAGTACGTACGGCACCTGGCGCTCGCAGCCAGCCCCGCATCCCACCTTGACCACGAGGCCACCGGCGCCCAGCGCATCGACCTTCAGGTCGAAGCCCAGCGTACCGCGCGCAAGGAATGGCCGCAGGTCCTGCGGGGCCGTCTGCAGCGCCACGCCGCTTTTCCAGATCTGGCGCCACTGCAGCGCAAGCGCGGCGCCGCCATCGGCCCGCTTGCTGCGCGCGAGTTCGATGGCGCTGTCCGGGAAGGTGGTGCGCAGCGCGGCGTCGGCGGTGACCTTCTCGCCATCCAGCAGGTGCGTTGTATCCGGCGCCAACGCCAGGATGTCGACACCGGGTCGCGACGCATTGTCGAACAGGACCACTGGCGCTGGCAGTGCCGCGCTGGCCGCTGCGCTCAACAGGAACGAAACAAGCAGTGGCAAGACTGTGTAAGCAGGGCGCATGGCATCTCCATCATTTTTATGTTAGCGCAATCATGCCCGGGATCCGGCTTCAGGACAAGCTGCCGATCTCCACGCTGCGCGGCGGGAGAGCACGCGTTCGACTATAATTGTCCATCACTTTCCAGCGCATTTTTCACGGATACCTCAAGCACGCGGCATGCCTTTCGACCTCGAGAAACACCTCCCCAAAGCAGGCCATCGTTTCGTCCTGCCGCTCCTCCACGGTTCGTCCGACGCCTACGCGCTGGCGGTTGCCGCCCTCGCGCTCAAGGCCCAGGGCCAGATGCTCACCGTCGTCGTGGCCAATGCCAGCGATGGCCAGCGCCTGCTCGATGAAATCCCGTGGTTCGCCGACGGCAAGCTGGCCTGCCACCTGCTGCCCGACTGGGAAACGCTGCCGTACGATGCGTTCTCGCCGCACCAGGATCTGGTGTCCGAACGCCTGGCCACGCTGCACGAGATCCGCAACGGCCAGTGCGACGTGCTGATGGTGCCGGCCACCACCGCGCTGGTGCGCCTGGCGCCGCCGTCGTTCCTGGCCGCGTACACGTTCTTCTTCCGCCAGGGCGAGCGCCTCGATGAAGCACGCCTGAAGGCGCAGCTCACGCTGGCCGGCTACACGCACGTGTCGCAGGTGATGTCGCCGGGCGAATATTCGGTGCGCGGCGGCCTGATCGACCTGTTCCCGATGGGTTCTGCCCTGCCCTATCGCCTTGACCTGTTCGGTGACGAGATCGAATCGATCCGCACGTTCGATGCCGACACCCAGCGCTCGCTGTACCCGGTGCGCGAAGTGCGCCTGCTGCCGGGCCGCGAATTCCCGATGGACGAAGCGGCAAGAACAGGCTTTCGCGGCCGCTGGCGCGAACGCTTCGAGGGCGACCCGTCACGCTCGCCGATCTACCGCGACATCGGCAACGGCATCGCCGCGGCCGGTATCGAGTACTACCTGCCGCTGTTCTTCGACACGACGTCGACGCTGCTGGACTACCTGCCCGACGGCACGCCACTGGCACTGGTCGGCGATATCGAAGGCGCCATCAACCGCTTCTGGATGGACACCGAGTCGCGCTACCGCTTCCTGAAAAGCGACCGTGAGCGCCCGATCCTGGAACCGACCGAACTGTTCCTGAGCGCCGAGCAATTGTTCACCTGCATCAAGCCGCACGGCCGCTGGAATATCGCGCGCGACCCGCTGGCACCGGCGTCCGAGCTGTCCGCACCGATTCCCGACGTCGCCGTCAACCGCCGCCTGGACGATCCACTGGCCAGCCTGCGTACCTACCTCGAACGCAGCGACACGCGCGTGATGATCTGCGCCGATTCGGCCGGCCGGCGCGAAACGCTGCAGCAGTACTTCAGCGAATACAGGCTCGATCTGGTACCGGTCGAAGGCTTCGAGGGCTTCCGCGCGAGCGATGCCCGTCTGGCGCTGGGCGTCGCGCCGCTGCAGGCCGGCTTCGAGCTACTCGATGCGGGCGCCGGCCACCTGGTCTTCATCACCGAGACCGAGCTGTATGCCGGTTCGGGCCGGCGCGCCGGCAAGAAGAAGCAGGAAGCGACGAGCCAGGTCGAGTCGATGGTGCGCGACCTGTCCGAGCTGAAGATCGGCGACCCGGTCGTGCACATCAACCACGGCATCGGGCGCTACATGGGCCTGACCAGCATGGACCTGGGCGAAGGCGAGACCGAGTTCCTGCACCTGGAATACGCGAAGGACACGAAGCTGTACGTGCCGGTGTCGCAGCTGCACGTGATCGCGCGCTACTCGGGCACGGCGGCCGAAGACGCGCCGCTACATTCGCTCGGCTCGGGCCAGTGGGAAAAGGCCAAGCGCAAGGCCGCCGAGCAGGTGCGCGATACGGCCGCCGAGCTCCTGAACCTGTACGCGCGCCGCGCGCTGCGCCAGGGCCACGCGTTCGAATATTCGAACGTCGACTACGAAAACTTCTCGCAAAGCTTCGGCTTCGAAGAGACGCCCGACCAGGCCGAGGCGATCCACAACGTCATCAAGGACATGACGTCGGGCCGCCCGATGGACCGTCTGGTGTGCGGCGACGTCGGCTTCGGCAAGACCGAAGTCGCGCTGCGCGCGGCGTTCATCGCCGTCATGGGCGGCAAGCAGGTCGCGATCCTGGCGCCGACGACGCTGCTGGCCGAGCAGCATGCACAGACCTTCGCCGACCGCTTTGCCGACTGGCCCGTGAAGATCGCCGAGCTGTCGCGCTTCCGCACCGGCAAGGAGATCAACAACGCGATCAAGGGCATGGCCGACGGCACGCTCGACATCGTGATCGGCACCCACAAGCTGCTCTCGCCCGACGTGAAGTTCACGCGCCTGGGCCTGGTGATCATCGACGAGGAGCACCGCTTTGGCGTGCGCCAGAAAGAAGCGCTGAAATCGCTGCGCGCCGAAGTGGACGTGCTGACGCTGACCGCCACGCCGATCCCGCGCACGCTGGGCATGGCGCTGGAAGGCTTGCGCGACTTTTCGATCATCGCCACCGCGCCGCAAAAGCGCCTGGCGATCAAGACTTTTGTGCGCAGCGAAGACGGCTCGATCATCCGCGAGGCCTGCCTGCGTGAACTCAAGCGCGGCGGCCAGATCTACTTCCTGCACAACGAAGTCGACACCATCGAAAACCGCCGCGCGATGCTGCAGGAGCTGCTGCCGGAAGCGCGCATCGGCGTGGCGCACGGCCAGATGCACGAGCGCGACCTCGAAAAAGTCATGCGCGACTTCGTGGCGCAGCGCTTCAACATCCTGCTGTGCACGACCATCATCGAGACCGGCATCGACGTGCCGACCGCGAACACGATTATCATGCACCGCGCCGACAAGTTCGGCCTGGCGCAGCTGCACCAGCTGCGCGGGCGCGTGGGCCGCTCGCACCATCAGGCGTATGCCTACCTCCTGGTGAGCGACGTGCAGAACCTGACCAAGCAATCGCAGCGCCGCCTGGACGCCATCCAGCAGATGGAAGAACTGGGCAGCGGCTTCTACCTGGCGATGCACGACCTGGAAATCCGGGGCGCGGGTGAAGTGCTGGGCGAGAACCAGTCCGGCGAGATGCTCGAAATCGGCTTCCAGCTGTATTCGGACATGCTCAACGAGGCGGTACGCTCGCTCAAGGCCGGCAAGGAACCCGACCTGGCGGCGCCGCTGTCGTCGACCACCGAAATCAACCTGCACGTACCGGCGCTGCTGCCAGCCGACTACTGCGGCGACGTGCACGAGCGCCTGTCGATCTACAAGCGCCTGGCCAATTGCGAAACGCTTGACCGCATCGACAGCATGCAGGAAGAACTGATCGACCGCTTCGGCAAGCTGCCCGAGCCCGTGAAAGCGCTGGTCGAGACGCACCGGCTGCGCATCGCCGCCAAGGCCGTGGGCATCGTCAAGATCGACGCCCACGGTGAAGCAGCCAGCCTGCAGTTCATGGAAAAGCCGCCGATCGATCCGATCAAGATCATCACGCTGATCCAGAAGAACCGCCACGTCAAGCTGGCCGGCCAGGACAAGCTGCGCATCACGGCCAGCATGCCCGACCTGTCGGCACGCGTGAACCAGATCAAACAGACCATCAAACAACTACTCGCATGAACACGACGATGAATCTGGTGCTGCAAGGCCCGCAGGCCGATCCCGCCACGCTGGCGCGCCTGGCGCAGCTGGCCAATCCGCAACGCACCACGGACGTGGGTGCGCATGCGCTGCGCTGCGAAGGCGTGGCGTTCAGCGCCGACCTGAAAACCCGTGTCGACGCCGCAGCGTTCGAGGCTGGCGTGGACGCCACCTTCATCGCGGTCGGCCGCTCGCTCGCGGATGTGCGCCTGGTGGCGATGGACATGGACTCCACGCTGATCACGATCGAGTGCATCGACGAAATCGCCGACATGCAGGGCCTCAAGCCACAAGTGTCCGAGATCACCGAGGCGGCGATGCGGGGCGAACTCGATTTTTCGGAAAGCCTCAGGCGCCGCGTGGCTTTGCTTGAGGGACTGGATGCGGGCGCGTTGCAGCGGGTGTACGACGAGCGACTGCGCATCTCGCCGGGTGGCGAGGCGATGCTGCACGCCGTGCAGGCGGCTGGTATCAAAACGCTGCTGGTGTCGGGCGGTTTCACCTTCTTCACCGAGCGGCTCGGCGCGCGTCTCGGCCTGGATTACACGCACGCGAACGTGCTGGAGATCGAAGATGGCAAGCTGACCGGGCGGGTCGTCGGCGGAATCGTCGATGCCGAGGAAAAGAAGCGCACCGTCGAACGCGTGTGCGCGGAACTGCGTATCGCGCCATCGCAGGCGGTCGTCATGGGCGACGGCGCCAACGACCTGAAGATGATGAGCATTGCCGGGCTGTCGGTGGCGTTTCGCGCCAAGCCGGTCGTGCGTGCGCAGGCCGATGTGGCGCTGAATTTTTCCGGGCTGGATGGCTTGCTGACGATTCTCAGGTAATGAGCGACGGCGCCCACGCGCCGGATGTCTGCTCGCTGTAACACCTTGTAAAACCGTGCGCCGCCTTGCCAGCAAGCTCGTATGATGGGTTGATCAGGAGGAGCGCCATGAAAAATCTCGCCATCATTATCGTGTCTCTGGGCGCGCTGGCCGGCTGCGCCGCGCCCGGCCCCTATTACAGCAACCAGGGTTACGCCCAACCGGCTGACCCGAGCCAATGGCGCGTTGTGTCCGTGACGCCAGTGCCAATCGGCACTGGCGCGCGTGTGGCATCGTCGGGCGGGCCCACCGTCACTTCGACCCCGTTACCCGCAACCACGTACTCGACGCCCTATTACACGCCGCAGCAGCCGGTCTACGTCCAGCAGCAACCCGTATATATCCAGCAGCAGCCTGTCTACGTCCCGCAGCCGGTATATGTCGAGCAGCCAAACTACTGGTACCCGCCAATCTCGATCGGGCTGGGCTTCGACTTCGGCCGCAGCAGCTGGCGCGGCCACCGTGGCCGGGGCTGGGGTGGCAGCATCGGGACCCACTTCCCGTACCGCAGATAATGCACAGCAAAGCCGGCAAATGCCGGCTTTTTTCATGCAAAAAAGCCGGGGTCAGGTCTGACATTCGGACACGATCTCGACAGTTGGTTGTCGAAACCAGCAAAAAAGCCGGGGTCAGGTCTGACATTCGGACACGATCTCGACAGTTGGCTGTCGAAACAAGATGGCACCAAGCCATTCTACTGTTACTCGAGAAGCCATTGAACGTGGATAAGGCTGAGTTTGTGTCTGAATGTCAGACCTGACCCCGGCTGTGCCGCGTCGTCGCGCTTACGACAAATCGTGCAAATCTTTCTGCAGTGCTGGCTGCACCGAGAACTTGCTGAACTGTACCTCCAGACCGCCACGCTTGGGCGTGCAGCACATGGGGCCGACAAGATAAAGGTCGGCGACAGGAAACGGCGCCAGGCGCAGTAATGGCCAGACGATGCCATCAACCGAATACTGCGCCCTGACGGTGCCGGAACCAATGGTGACGCGGATCCAGAACCCGTCACTGATGGATGGCGCAGGCATTACCGCCCAGTCAGACTTTTCGTTCGTCAACACGGTACTGAGCATCAATTGACCGTCCGAGAACTCCACACCGATCTTGATCCAGCGGGTCTCGTCGATCCTCACCATCAAACCCGCCTGGTCGTACAACGCCTGAAAATCCGCCCGCACGTGCAGTTGGGCGGTGAACGCATGATCGACAGGTCTGCCAAAGAAATGGCCATTGTCGTGAATAAAATCGTATTCGGTGATGCGCCAGAAGTCCGTGTTTTCGCTGGTGACGACTTTCAGTGTGTCTCGGTCGATCTGATATTCGGGTGGCGTTTCAAGCCATGTGCATTCTTCGAACATGTCATGTCTCTTTCATACTGTTTCGCTGCTTCACTCAAACGCATGTGCCCGGGAAAGAGCGGGGGTCAGGTCTGACATTCGGACACGATCTCGACAACAGGGTAGTCAAACCCCGCTGGCACCGGGCAATGCTAATGCTGATCAAGGTACCATTTTAAATGGCCAAGGCTGAGGTCGTGTCCGAATGTCAGACCTGACCCCGGCTCTCAGAATGTCAGACCTGACCCCGGCTCTAAGGCTGAGGCCGTGTCCGAATGTCAGACCTGACCCCGGCTTTGTAAGCCCGGCTTTGACCTCGACTGTACAATCTGCCGCGCAAACGCGGTTTGTGGATTAACTGCCGAACAGGTCGTGCGCGTCGAGAATGGCCCAGGCGATCTCGGGCCGCAGGTTCAGGCAGCGCCGCACCGCGGCTGGTACCGACTGCCGCACTTTTTTGCACAGACCGGGGCGGTCTTCCAGCACGATCACGATGCCGCGCACGCTGCGCACTTCGTTCGGTCCCGGCGCGATGTGCAGCGTCGCGCCGATGTTCTTGTGGATCAGCGCCTGCACGTGCTGCAGGTCGGCGAAACTGTCGATGCGCTCGATCCGTTCGATGAGCTTGAGCTCTTGCTGGCGCGTGATCATCAATGGGCGCTGGTCCAGTTCCGGGTCGGCCAGAACGCGCGCGCGGTCGCAGACGCAGGCGCCTGGTGGGCACTCGACACGCAGGGGCACGGCGGCAGCGACACTGCCGGCGATTGGGCCCGACTCTGACTGGACGGTACTGGATACGTTCACACGGGTGGCGCCATGACGTTGTGACCTGCTGATTCTACCCTGCCCCGGCCACCCGAGTTATCGCCATCCCGCCCCAACAGTTCGAGCGCATTGGGCACGGCGGCGCCCTCGGCGGTATTATCGAAGATGCACCACGCAGTCCGACCCGCCCCCAGATCGCGATCGATGTGGCTGCGCCAGCGGGCAATCTCCTCGTCCGGATACGCCGAATAATAGATGCGTGGCGCGCCGTGCAGCCGTATGTAGACCTCGGTATCGCTCGTCGGCACGTGGTCCCCGGGCTGGCCCGCGGCAGGGTCAGCGATCACACGGATCACGCCGCACTCCCGCAATGTCGCCGTGGCGGCCTCCGAAAACCAGCTTGCGTGCCGCGCTTCGAACGCGATGCTGCAGCTGAAACGCGCACGCACCTGCCCGAAGAATGCATGCGCCAGCACGTCGTCGAAACCAAAGCGCGGGGGCAGCTGGATCAACAGGCAGCCCAGCTTGTCGCCCAGCATGCCGGCCTCGCCCTGGAACCGGTCGAGCAGCGCGTCGACATCACGCAGCCGGGCGTCGTGCGTGATCGCGCGCGGCACCTTGACCGAGAAGCGGAAGTGCTCAGGCACGCTGGCGGCCCAGCGCGCATAGGTCTCGGGTTTGTGCGGCCGGTAGAACGACGAATTGATTTCCACTGCCGGGAACACGGCGGCATACCGCTCGAGGTGGCTGCCTTCCGCCGGAAACGCGCCGAAGTCCTTGCTTGCAAGGCTCCAGCCGGCGCAACCGGTCAGCAGGCGGCCGGGCATATTCTGCTCAGGCATGCGATCGTCTCATTTATATTATTGCAACCATTCTACCGAGCGAAGGCAGCGCGCGGCGCATGGCAAGGCTGGCGACGTGCAGGCGACGCCCATGCCGGCCCCCGCTTACAATAACGACATCATATCGACCGGAGGATGCCAGCATGACCGAACCAACCCACATCGTTTGCCCGCACTGCGACGCCGTCAACCGCATGCCGCAGTCACGCCTGCAGGACGCGCCGACCTGCGGCAAGTGCGCGCAGCCGCTGTTCACGGGGCGCCCGCTGGATGTCGACAGCGCGCGTTTTGAACGGCATATCGGCCGCAACGACATCCCCGTGCTGGTGGACTTCTGGGCCGAATGGTGCGGCCCGTGCAAGATGATGGCGCCGGCGTATGCCCAGGCAGCCGGACAACTCGAGCCGGCGGTGCGCCTGCTGAAAGTGGACACCGAGCGCGCGCAGGACCTGTCGGCGCGCTTTGCGATCCGCAGCATCCCGACGCTGGCCCTGTTCAAGGGCGGCCGCGAAATCGCACGCCAGTCCGGCGCGATGGATGCAGTGCGCCTGAGCGCCTGGGTGCGCCAGCACATCGGGTAAAACGGAGAGGCAGCCACCGGGGATCGTGCTGCTACAATGGCAACAAAGGGGGTTGGCCCCGTAACAGGAGACGGTATGTCGCAAGAACTGATTCTGGAACGAAGCGTTGAAGACAGCAAGCACTGGGCGCGCATCCTGTATGTGATCCATGCGCTGACGTTCTTCTTTTCGCTCGGCATGCTGTCGATCGTGCCGGTGATCGTCAACTACATCAAGCGCCCGGAAACCGTTGGCACGATGGTCTACAGCCATCACACGTGGATGATCCGCTCGTTCTGGTGGTACGTCGTGTGGATGGCGGTTGGCGCCGTGTTGTTTGCCACCATTATCGGAATCCCGGGCGCCTGGGTCGTCTGGTTCGTCGTGTGGGTCTGGAAAGCGTATCGCCTGATCCGCGGCTTCATTGACCTGAACAACAACCGCGCGATGCCCGTATAAAGAAATGGGGCCAGCGGCCCCATTGTTCACAACGTATCGAAGGCCCGTGCCAGATCGGCGATCAGGTCGGCCGGGTCTTCCAGCCCCACATTGAAGCGCACCAGCACCCCGCCCTCCCACCGGTCACGCAAGCTGCTAATCCGGTACGGCATCACGAGACTGTTCGGCCCACCCCAGCTATAGCCGATGCCGAACAGCGTCAGCGCATCGACCATGCGATCGACCTGCGCCTCGTCGAAGCGCGCATCGAACACCACCGAGAACAGGCCGCCCGCGCCCGTGAAGTCGCGCTGCCAGAACGCATGGCCGGGGCAATCCTCGAACGCCGGATGCAGCACCTTCGCGATCTCGGGCCGCGCCTTGAACCAGGCGGCCAGCTCGCGCGCGCTGGCGTCGTGCCGCTCGAAGCGCATCTTCATCGTCGGCAAGCCGCGCTGCACCAGGTACGCATCGTCGGGACTCACGCCCAGGCCCAGGCGCATGTGCGCCAGCGCCAGCCGGTCGTTCAGCGCCCGGTCGCGCGTGATCACCGCGCCCATCAACAGGTCGGCCCCGCCGGACTGGTATTTGGTCAGCGCATGCATGACGATGTCGGCGCCAAGGTCGAACCCGCGCAGCGCCAGGCCCGCCGACCACGTGTTATCGAGCGCTACCAGCACGCCCCGCGCGTGCGCCGCGTGGCACAGGGCCGGCAGATCGGGCACTTCCATCGACACCGAGCCCGGCGCCTCGGCCCACAGCAGCTTGGTGTTCGGCTGGATCAGCGCGGCGATGCCGGCACCGATCATCGGATCGTAGTAGCGCGCGGTGACGCCGAAATCCGCGCTGAGCCAGCGGCCCAGTTCACGGTTCGGATTGTAGACGTTCTCGGGCAACAGCACATCGTCGCCGCTTGTGAGCAGTGCAAAATCGACCATCGCGATCGCGGCCAGGCCCGACGGCGTGAGCAGGCAGTGATTGCCGCCCTCGATCTCGGCCAGCTTGCCTTCGAGCGTGAACGTGGTCGGTGTGCCATGCAAGCCGTAGGTGTAGGCGGTCTTGTCTTTCCACTGGCTCGCGCGCATCGCCGCCGTGTTCGCGAACAGCACGGTCGACGCGCGGTGCGTCGCCGGCGGGAAGGCATCGAACCCCGCCGGTGCGACATAGTCGCTATGCACCAGCGTGGTCTGGATCGACTTGGCGCTCATGGGCTTAGCAGCTTAGACGGGATTGGCCCACAGATCGTGCGCATCGGCCTTCGTGATGACGACATCGGCGAACTGGCCGACGACCAGTTTGCTCTTGCCCGGCACGAGCGGCCGCTTGATGTGCACGACGCCATCGATTTCCGGTGCATCGGCGCTGGAGCGGCCGATAGCTTCACGCGCGCCCACTTCGTCGATCAGCACGCGCAGCGTCTTGCCGACCTTGGCCTGCAGGCGCTTGGCCGAGATTTCTTCTTGCAGCAGCATGACGCGCGCGCGGCGCTCTTCACGCACTTCTTCCGGTACCGGATTGTCGAGCAGGTTGGCCGTTGCGCCTTCGACCGGCGAATAGGCAAAGCAACCCAGGCGATCGATCTGCGCTTCTTTCAGGAAGTCGAGCAGGTACTCGAATTCGGCCTCGGTCTCGCCCGGGAAGCCGGCGATGAAGGTCGAACGGATCGTCAGGTCCGGATTCATCGAACGCCATTTCAGGATGCGCTCGAGATTGCGCTCGCCGCTGGCCGGGCGCTTCATGCGTTTCAGGACATCCGGGTGCGCGTGCTGCATCGGGATGTCGAGGTACGGCAGCACATGGCCATCGCCCATGAACGGGATCGCATGGTCGACGTGCGGGTATGGATAGACGTAGTGCAGGCGCACCCACGCGTCGTACTGGCGCGCGAGCTGGCCCAGCGCTTCGACCAGCTGCGTCATGTGCGTCTTGATCGGGCGGCCATTCCAGAAACCGGTGCGGAACTTGACGTCCACGCCGTAGGCGCTGGTGTCCTGCGAGATCACGAGCAGTTCCTTGACGCCCGACTTGAACAGGTTCTCGGCTTCGACCAGCACTTCGTCGATGCGGCGCGACACCAGGTCGCCGCGCATCGACGGGATGATGCAGAAGCTGCAGCGGTGGTTGCAGCCTTCGGAAATCTTCAGGTAGGCGTAGTGCTTCGGCGTGAGCTTGACGCCGTGGTCCGGCACCAGGTCAATGAACGGATCGTGCGGTTTCGGCAGGTGCAGGTGGACCGAGTCCATCACCTCGGCCAGCGCATGCGGGCCGGTCACAGCCAGCACCTTCGGATGCACCTTGGTGATGATGTCGTCGCCCGCGGCGTCTTTCTTGGCGCCCAGGCAGCCGGTGACGATCACCTTGCCGTTTTCGGCCAGCGCTTCGCCGATCGCGTCGAGCGACTCCTGCACGGCAGCATCGATGAAGCCGCAGGTGTTGACGATGACGAGATCCGCCCCGTCGTACGAGTTGGCGGTCTGGTAGCCTTCGGCGCGCAACTGGGTCAGGATCTGCTCGGAATCGACCAGCGCTTTCGGGCAGCCAAGCGAGACAAAGCCGACCTTCGGCGCGACCACACCGGGCATTGGCGCCGGAATGATGATAGCGGGCGCCTTGGCTGCGGCAGCCACGCTGCTGGAGTTGGCGGAAGGACTACGACGAAGTTCAGTCATGGGCAGCGGAAAAGTGTTTGGGCAATCCGCGATTGTACCTGAACCGGGCCTCGAAGGTGAGGCCCTGGTGCCCGAATACCGGGTGGTTTATTTCTTGTCGGTCGGCGGTGGGGTCATGCCCGGGAACGGGAACACGCCGAACATCGCCTTGCTCTGGCTCTGCATCTGTTCCTGCATCTGGATGAACAGGTTCTTGCTCTGGTCGATGTAGTTGTTCATCATGCCCTGCATCATCGGGCCCTGGACGTTCATGAACTGGGTCCACATCTCGGGGCTGAATGGCTTGCCCTCGATGGCGCCGGCAGCGTTGCTGGTGAACTTGTTCTGGATGTCGGTGAAGGCCTGGACGTTCTTTTCCAGGTACGAGCCCATCATGCCCTGCATCGCGTGGCCGTAGTAGCGGATGATCTGCGACAGGACCGAGCTCGAGAACATCGGCACGCCGTTCGCTTCTTCTTCAAGAATGATCTGGAGCAGGATCGCGCGGGTCAGGTCTTCGCTGCTCTTGGCGTCGACCACGGTGAAGTCGTCGGCGTCGAGCACCAGCTGCTTGACGTCCGACAGCGTGATATAGGAACTGGTCTGCGTGTCGTACAGGCGACGGTTCGGATATTTCTTGATCAGGCGTTCTGCACTCTTCTTCACACTGCTCATCTCTGTTTCCATGGTTTGCGGCGCCGCTTCATGAGCCGCGCACTTATGATTATTCTGGCCGGCGTGGCCGACTGGTCTCCACCCATCCACGGCCGGATCGACCGTGGGGATACCAGACACCTTACCACGCAATTGTGGCGGTTGCAGCAATTACCAGATGCATCACAAGTATGGCTTTTATGTCAATACATGACACCGATTGTCAGTCGCCCCTGACCTGCACGTAGCGCCCCGGCGCTGGCTCCGACGGTGGATGGTCGCTGCTGCCGGCAGCGACAGGGGCCGGCACCTGCGCGCCGCCATGCTCGGCAAGGAAGTTCGCCCACGCCGGCCACCAACTGCCTTTGTGCTCTGCAGCACTCTCGAACCAGGCAGCGTCCGTCTTCGGACGCGACTTGCCGCCCTTGTCGTTGACCCAGTGACTGCGCTTGTTTTTCGAGGCAGGGTTGATGACGCCGGCGATATGGCCCGACGCGCCCAGCACGAAGCGGTTCGCTTTCGGGTTCCGGGGATTGAGCAGCTGCATCGAGGCAAAGGCCGCCGTCCACGGCACGATATGGTCTTCCTTCGAGCCGTACACGAATACCGGCGCATCGATGGCGCCCAGGTCGACCGGGACACCGCACACCGTCAGCGCGCCCGGCTGCTTCAGCTTGTTCTCCAGGTACATATTGCGCAAGTACCAGCAGAACATCGGGCCCGGCAGATTAGTGCTGTCGGCATTCCAGTACAGCAGGTCGAATGCCGGCGGCTCCTTGCCCTTCAGGTAATTCTGCTGGACGTAGTTCCAGACCAGATCGTTCGGGCGCAGCGACGAAAACGTGGTCGCCAGATCGCGGCCCGGCATCAGGCCGCCGGCGGCGAGTTTCTGCTCGCGCAGCGCCACCTGGGTTTCGTCAATGAAGACTTCGAGCACGCCGGCATCCGAAAAGTCCAGCAGCGTCGTCAGCAGTGACAGGCTGGCGGCCGGCTGGCGCCCGCGCGCAGCCAGCACGGCCAGCGCGGTCGCGGCAATGGTGCCGCCGACGCAGAAGCCGAACACGTGCGCTTTTTCTTGCCCCGTGATCTCGGCGACAACGTCGAGCGCGCGGATTGCGCCGTCTTCGACATAATCGTCCCACTTCAAGTGGGATTGGCTGCGGTCCGGATTGCACCAGGACACCATGAACACGGTATGGCCCTGCGCCACCACGTACCGCACCAGCGAATTTTCGGGCTGCAGGTCGAGGATGTAGAACTTGTTGATGCACGGCGGGATCATCACCAGCGGCACGCTGTGCACGTTCGGTGTCACGGGCGTGTACTGGATCAGCTGGAACAAGTCGTTTTCAAAGACGACCTGGCCGGCCGTGTTGCCGACATTGCGACCCACTTCGAAGGCCGCTTCGTCGGACTGCGAAATGCGGCCCTTCTGCAGGTCGCTCAGCATATTGGCCAGGCCCTTGGTCAGGCTTTCGCCCTGGGTCTCGATCATGTGCTGCTGCGCTTCCGGGTTCGTCGCCAGGAAATTGGCCGGCGACATCGCGTCGATCATCTGCTGGACGGAGAAGCGCAGCTTCTGGCGCTCGCGCGGGCCGACCTCGACCGCGTCGGCCATGGCCATCATGCATTCGGCATTCAGCAGGTACGAGGCCGCCGAAAACGCCGACAGCGGATTGCCGCGCCATTCGGCGGCGGCGAAGCGCCGGTCGCTCAGCTCTGGCGTCTTGCCCAGCATGACGTCTTGCCACAGCTGCGTTACTTTCTTGAGATAATCGTCGCGGATCGCTTCCATGCGCGCCGTGTCAATGCCGGCGCCGGCATCTTTCAGGAAGCCGGCCAGCGGACCGGCGCCGCCCGGGGCGGGCATCGCTGGCATGGTGGACATCATCGTCATCCAGGGTTGCCATGCGGCGGGATCGGACCATTGGGTCAACCAGGCAGCGGCAAGTGCTTGTGGATCAGGCATGTTCATGTGGGCATCCGTTGTTAGAATCGCGTCTCTTCAACCAGGAACTACAACAAGGAACTACAGCATGTGGATCGTTGCCATTGCCTGGATATACGTTGTGGTGCTCATGGCGGCGACCGAACCGACCGTCGTGGCCGGCATCATGACGTTCGCGTTTTATTGCGCACTGCCATTATCCATACTTTTTTATATCACTGGCGCGAAACGGCGCCGGCAGCGCGGGCGAATGCAGCAGCCAAGGCGTCAGGTCGCTACGCGGCGTGAGTCGTCCGCAGACGACATGGATGACGGCGGCGGTGACGGCGACTGAGCCGTACCGCATCGCACGTCAGGTCTGGTTGAGCCAGATGAGACTGGCCTGGCGGCCGGTCACGCCATCGCGGCGATAGGAATAAAAGCGCTCAGGCGCACTGGCCGTACACAGCCCGCCACCATGCACGCGGTCGACGCCGTCACGCGCCAAGGTCAAGCGTGCCAGTGTGAACATGTCGGCAAGATATTTACCCGGTCGACCCGGGTAGGCCGTAAAGCAGGCACGTGTTGCGTCGCCGGGCAGCGCCGCGGCGAAGGCTGCCACCACGTCGTCGCCGACCTCGAACGCATCGGGCCCGATTGCCGGCCCCATCCACGCCGTGATCTCGCCGGCGCCGGCCGCGCGCATCGCGCGCACGGTGGCACCCAGCACCCCACCGGCCAGGCCGCGCCAGCCGGCGTGCGCCGCGCCCACCACCTTGCCATCCAGATCGGCAAACAGCACCGGCAGGCAATCGGCAGTCAGGATGGCGCAGACGACGCCAGGTGTTGTTGCGATGCTGGCGTCGCCCGTGCGCACCGGCTGGCCTGGCCCCACGATGGCGGCGTCGACGACATCGGCGCCATGCACCTGGGCGATCCAGGCCGGACGGCCCGGCAGCCAGCCTTGCAGCATGGCGCGGTTGGCGGCGACAGCGTCAGGCGCGTCGTTCACGTGCAGGCCCAGATTCAGGCCCCCGCCACCCTTGCCGTCGTCGTACGGACCGACGGAGACGCCGCCATCGCGGCTGGTCGCCAGCGCGCCGACGGTTGCCGGCAAGTCAGGCCAATCGGGCCAGACCAGGGCCGACCGGTCCAGTGTGCTCATGCGCGGTAGGTGACGACGCCGTTGTCGTCGTCCGCTGCATCCTCGGTCGCCGTGCCGAACTCGCCCAGCTCCGGCTCTTCGATGCCTGCGCGCGCGATCAGCTCGGCGAAGTCGTCGGCCAGCGGCACGGTCCATTCGCACTGCTCACCGGTGGTGGGATGCACGAGACCCAGGCGGCGCGCCTGCAGCGCCTGGCGCGGGAACACCGGCGTCAGGTGACGCTTGCCGTAGACAGCATCGCCGACGAGCGAAAAGCCCAGCGACTGCATGTGCACGCGGATCTGGTGGGTGCGGCCAGTTTCGAGGCGGCAGCGCACCAGCGTGACGGGACGCCGATCGAGCTCGCCCGAAATGACGCGCTCGTAATGGGTGATGGCCGGCTTGGCGAACGGGCTGCTCGAGACCGCCATCTTGACGCGGTCTTTGGCATCGCGCCCCATCGGGCTGTCGATCGTGCCCGACAGGCGCGGCGTGCCCCACACCAGCGCGAAGTATTCGCGCTTGACGGTACGTGCCTGCAGCTGGCGCACGAGGTCGGTCTGGGCAGCAAGTGTCTTGCCGACCACCATCAGGCCACTGGTATCCTTGTCGAGACGGTGGACGATGCCGGCGCGCGGCACGCCGACCAGTTGCGGGCAGTGATGCAGCAGGCCGTTGAGCAGCGTGCCGGTCCAGTTGCCGGAACCCGGGTGCACGACGAGGCCCGCCGGCTTGTTGACGACCATGATGTCGTCGTCTTCGTACACGATGGTGAGGTCCATCGCTTCCGGCGCGAACGCCGTGTCTTCAGGCGCAGCTTGTGGCACGACGACAATGGCTTCGTCGCCATAGGCCGTGTCCTTGCCCCGGGCCGGTTTGCCGTCCACCGTGATGTGGCCGCTTTCGAACCATTGCTGCAAGCGGCTGCGCGAGAACTGGGGCACGAGGCCAGCCACTACCTTGTCGAGGCGCTGGCCGCAGTGTTCTTCTTGCAGCGCCAGGGTAATGGGCGACAGATCGGTGCCTGGCAACGGGACGAACCCGATCTCCAGTTCATCGTCAAAATCAGGGTCAATCGGTAAATCCGCCGGATTCGGCGCAGGAGTTAATATCACGTGAGTCCCATCGGCTATAATCAGCCGTTCGTTGAATCTAGGTAAAACATTTCTTGCAAAAAGCTATGCAAAAAAAATTGTCTGTGTTGGTCGCTACTTGCGCCCTCGTCGGTCTGTCGGCATGCAGTATGCTGCCAAAGGCCAAGGACGAGTCCAAAAACTGGTCGGCGGAGAAATTATACGCTGAGGCGCGCGAAGAGATGGCAGGTGGGCACTACGAAGCCGCAATCCCGTTGTTCCAGCGGCTCGAAACCAACTTCCCATTCGGCGTGTATGCAACACAAGCGCAGATGGAAGTGGCGTATGCCCACTACAAGTCGGCTGACCAGGCGCAAGCACTGGCAGCGGTCG
The DNA here is from genome assembly GCF_059686035.1 of Telluria sp. ZT3P26. Taxonomy (NCBI): domain Bacteria; kingdom Pseudomonadati; phylum Pseudomonadota; class Betaproteobacteria; order Burkholderiales; family Oxalobacteraceae; genus Telluria; species Telluria sp. ZT3P26. The sequence goes on from NZ_JCASII010000007.1 coordinate 30,901, forward strand.
AGCGCTTCATCAAGCTGCACCCGAACCACCCCCAGGTCGACTACATGTATTACCTGCGTGGCCTGATCAATTTCAACGATCAGCTCGGGTTCTTCAGCTTCGTGTACTCGCAGGACCCGACCGAGCGCGATCCGCGCGCAACGCGTGAAGCGTTTGCGGCGTTCAAGGCGCTGGTCGACAAGTACCCGAACAGCAAGTACGCGGCCGATGCCACCGAGCGCATGAGCTATCTGATCAATGCGATGGCCCAGTACGAAGTGCACGTGGCGAATTACTACTACCGCCGCGGCTCGTACCTGGCAGCACTCAATCGTGCCCAGGATGCGGTGACCAACTACACCGACGCCCCGGCGCGCGAAGAAGCGTTGTTCATCATGATCCGCTCGTACGACAAGCTTGGCATGCCGCTGCTGCGCGACGATACACAGCGTGTGTTCGCGCTGAACTATCCGGACAGCTACTTCCTGAATCCGAACGCACGCGGCGATGCGCCGTGGTGGAAGTTCTGGTCCAAGGGTGGCGCCAAGGCGGCGCCGAAGGATGCAGTCCAATAGGGTGGACGGCTGTGCCGTCCACGCGTTCACACCAACCTCGCGTTGTGGTATGCGAAGGCGGGTTGAACGCGTGGGCGGGGTACCCGCCCACCCTACGACGTTTACCCGATAGCGTCGGCGATGCGGCGCCGGAATACCCATGCGCGCTCGTTTGACGCCGCCGGCTCGAACGCGTAGCCATCCACATCAAAGTCCTTGAGCCCCTCGGGATCGGTAATCCCGTTCTCAGTCGCATAGCGCGCCATCATCCCGCGCGCCCGCTTGGCGTAGAACGAGATAATTTTATAATTGCCGTTCTTCCAGTCCTGAAACACGGGTTCGATGACGGGTGCGCCAAGCAGCTTCGGCTTGACCGACTTGAAGTACTCGGTCGACGCCAGGTTGACCAGCGCCGTCGAGCCGGTCTCGGCCAGTTGCCGGTTCAGGGCCGTGGTGATCGTTTCGCCCCAGAACGCATACAGGTCCTTGCCGCGCGGGGTGGCCAGCCGGGTGCCCATTTCCAGCCGATACGGATGCATCTGGTCCAGCGGCCGCAGCACGCCGTACAGGCCCGACAGGATACGCACGTGGCGCTGGGCAAACGTCAGCGCATCCGCCGTCAGCGTGCGCGCGTCGAATCCCGTGTACACGTCGCCATTGAACGACATGATCGCCGGCCGCGCTTCGCCATGGTCGGCGTCCCAGTGGGCATAGCGTCCGACGTTGAGCATCGACAGCGCGTCGGACAGGTCCATCAGTTCGCTGATCGATGCGGGCGAATGGCCGCGCAGGACCTCGATCAGTTCGCCCGCGTGGGCAATGAAGTCGGGTGTGGACTGGTGCGGCGTGGTCAGGGGCGATTCGAGATCGAGGGACTTGGCAGGAGACAGGACAATCAGCATGGCCGTACGAAACTTTTCCATAAATAAACAACCGACATGATAACCGCTCCAGCCCAACCCATCGTCATCGACACCAATGTGCTGCTCGACCTGTTCGTGTTCCACGATCCGCGCTGGGCCGACCTGCTCGCCGCCATCGAGGCGCGCGAGATCGACGCCATCACGCGCGCCGACTGCCGCGACGAATACCTGGCCGTGCTGCATTACAAGCACCTGCCGCTGGACGACGACAGCCGCCTGGCAGCCGCCGCGCGCTTCGACGCCCTGCTGCGCGTTGTCGCCGTCGATTCGAAGGCGATCCGCCTGCCCGTGTGCACCGACCGCGACGACCAGAAATTCATGGAGCTCGCGCGCGATGCCGGCGCGTCGATCCTGATCAGCAAGGACAAGGCGCTGCTCAAGCTCGGCCGCAAGACGGCGCAGGCGGGCCTGTTTCGCATCATGCTGCCGGAAGTGTGGGTCGCCGCGTGGCGCCAGGCCAGGGCCGAAGGCGCGCTAAAATAAGGTTTTACCCCTACTGCTTTCGATCAGGATGCATTCATGAGCCTTCCACCGCTGGTCTCCCGCCTGCCGCACGTCGGCACCACCGTGTTCACCCGCATGTCGCAGCTGGCCATCGACCATGGCGCCGTCAACCTGGGCCAGGGTTTCCCCGATTTCGCGTGCGACCCGGCGCTGGTCGACCTGGTGACCGAGGCGATGCGCGCCGGGCATAACCAGTACCCGCCAATGACCGGCCTGCCGGCGCTGCGCCAGGCGATTGCGGCCAAGATCGAGACCACCTACGGCCACCGCTACGATGCGAACGCCGAAATCACCGTCACCGCCGGCGCCAGCCAGGCGATCCAGTCGGCGATCCTGGCCGTCGTGCACCCGGGCGACGAGGTGATCGTCATCGAACCCGCCTACGATTGCTATGCGCCGGCCATTGCGCTGGCAGGCGGCGTGGTGGTGCCGGTGACGATGCGGCTGGACGCCGATGGCTACCGCGTGGAATGGGATGACGTGCGGGCCGCGGTGACGCCGCGCACGCGCATGGTCGTCATCAACACGCCGCACAACCCGACCGGCACGATCCTGCGCCAGGCCGACCTCGACGCGCTGGTGGCGATCGTGCAGGACACGCAGATCCTGGTGCTGTCCGACGAAGTCTACGAGCACATGGTGTTCGACGGCGAGCCGCATGCGTCGGTAGCGCGTCATCCGGCGCTGGCCGAACGCGCCTTCGTCGTCTCGAGCTTCGGCAAGACCTTCCACGTCACCGGCTGGAAGATCGGCTACGTGGCCGCGCCGGCCGCCCTGATGGTCGAGTTTCGCAAGGTCCACCAGTACAACGTCTTTTGCGTCAACGCGCCGATGCAGCACGCGATTGCGGCCTACCTGCACGCCCCGGCGCCGTGGCGCGACCTGCCCGCGTTCTACCAGGCCAAGCGCGACCTGTTCCGCGCCGGTTTGGCCAAATCGCGCTTCACACTGCTGCCATCGGATGGCACCTACTTCCAGTGCGTGCGCTACGACGCGATATCAAGCCTGAGCGAAGCAGAGTTTGCCGAATGGCTGACGCGCGAGATCAAGGTGGCCGCCATTCCTGTTTCGGCGTTCTACAGCCAGCCAAAGGAATCGCGCGTGGTGCGTTTCTGCTTCGCGAAAAAAGACGAGACGCTGCAGCTTGCGCTGGAGCGTCTCGCACAGTTGTAAAACAAATCTAGTGGGCGGCAGGCGTCGCTGCCCCGAGCGCCTTCTGCCCCGGGTCGAGGCGCTTGACCAGTATCTGGTCGATGCGGTGATGGTCGACGTCGAGCACCTCGAAGCGCATGCCTTCGTACTCGACGCTGTCGGTCTGCTTGGGCACCTTGCGCAGCATGAACATCATGAAGCCGGCCGCCGTTTCGTAGCGCTCTTCTTCCGGCAGCGACTGCAGGTCGATCACGCGCTTCATCTCGGCCACCGGCGTGCTGCCGTCAATCAGCCATGAGCCATCTTCACGCTGCATCGTTTGCTGATCCGCTTCCAGCGGGCTGCCCCAGCGGCCCATCACGGTCACCATGATGTCCGACAGCGTGATCACACCGACCACGAAGGCATATTCGTTGATGACAACGGCGAAGGTCTCCTTGCTGGAGCGGAAGCGGTCGAGCAGTTCGGACAGCGTCAGGCTGTCCGGGATGATCAGCACCGTGCGGATGGTCGATTCGCTCAGGTGGAAGTGCGACTGGTTGTTCAAGAGGCGCACCAGGATGTCGCGCGTGTCGACATAGCCGACCACGCGGTCGATCACGCCGTCGCAGACGGGGAATTTCGACAGCGAGTGTGCGGCGATCTTCTGGCGCACGCTTTCTTCCGGCTCGGTCAGGTCGAAGAACACGATGTTTTCGCGCGTCGTCATCGTTGACGTCACGGCGCGCGACTCGAGTTCGAACACGTTCTCGATGAAGTGCTGCTCCTGCTTTTGCAGCACGCCAGCCTGCGCGCCTGCTTCCACGACGGCCGAGATTTCATCGAACGTGATGCGGTCTTCGCGCGTCATGTTGATGCCGAACAGCTTGAACAAACCGTTGGCGATCACGTTCAGCGTCCACGAGAACGGCTTGAACAGGCGGATGACGAACAGCACCGGGCGGATCACCGCCATCGCCGTCGTTTCGGGAGAGATCAAGGCCAGGCGCTTGGGCATCAGGTCCGAGAACAGCACGAACAGCGTCGTGACGAACACGAACGACAGCGTGAACGCGATGTTCTCGCGCCCCGGGCCCGCATAGAACACGGAGAGCCACTCGAGGAAGAACGGGCGCAATGCCCCTTCACCCAGGATACCGCCCAGGATCGCAATGGCGTTCAGGCCGAGCTGCGAGGCGGCGAAGAAATCGGCCGAATGCGCCTGCAGCGCCATGACCTTGCGGGCACGGTCGTCGCCCGCCTCGGCCAGCAATTTGAGTTTGATTTTGCGGGCGCCTGCCAGCGAGATTTCGGTGAGCGACAGGAAGCCCGCCGCAAGCACCAGCACGGCCAGCAAGGCCAAATGTTCGAACAAGTTCATGGGACACCCGGGGTACTGTTATTGGGTCACGCTCGTTGACCGGGGAACCGCGCAGGGGTACCCGCGCAGGCATGACACTTTACCATGCCCGCCCTCCCCGGCGGCGGCCTCAACGACCGAGTTGGCCCAGCCGGCGTTCGACGAAGGCCTGCAGTTCGGGCGACAGCGTCCCGCTGGCCTGCGCCCGCGCGAACGCGGCAAGCGCCTCGGCATCGCGCTTGTCGGCCTGCAGCGCAATGCCCAGGCCCATCCACCAGACGCCATTGCCGGGCGAACGCCTGAGCGCAGCCTGGTAATGCTCGGCCGCTTCATGCGCGCGGCCTTCGCGCTGCAGCACGCCGGCCAGGAAAGCGTGGTACTCGCCGTTGCCCACTGCATAGGGCAAGGTGCGCGTCAGGGTCTCGATGGCCGGCCCGCCACGTTCGAGCTGCAGGCGTGCCAGCAGCATCGCCAGCGCCGGCTGGCGCGCGTCGATCGCGAGCGCCGCCTGCAACTGGCGCATCGCGTCGTCAGGGCGGCCCGCTTCGATCAGCAGACCCACCAGCGTCTGGCGTGCCGCTTCGTGGCGCGGATCGATCTGCAGGCCCGCCTGCAACGTGGCGATGGCTTCCGTCACGCGGCCGTCTTCCAGCACGCCAAGCGCACGCCGGTAGGCGTTTTCGGCACGTTGCGACGACGTGGCGGTGCGGCCGGCAGCAGGTGCAGGCGGTACCGTCTTCGCCACGGACAACGTGCGCGGTGCGGGCTTGGCGACCGGCGGCTTGCTGACCGGCGCAACTGGCCTGGCTGGCGGTGCCGGTGCTGGCTCCGGTTCCGGTTCCGGTTCCGGCGCCGGCATCGGTGCTGCAACCGGCGCGGCTGGCGCCACATCGACCACCTGGACCGGTGCCGCTGCCGGCAGGTCGACCACGACGGCCGTGCGTGCCACCACTGGCGCAGCTGCCAGCACGGCGGGTGCCGGCATTGGCGCTGGCGTTGGCGCCATCTGCATCGTCTTCCAGCCAACCACACCGGCGCCGACTGCCAGTAGCGCGCCACCGACCAGCGCCGCGCGCAGCACCGGTCCGCGGCGCTCCGGTGCCGTCACCGGCCGCACGTCGGCGGGCAGCGGCGCCGCGCCGGGCTGGCCGGCGCGCGCATCGAGATCCTTGAGCATCGTGTTAATCAGGCTCATGGCGCCACCATCCAGGCAAACACGCCAAGGGCGCCCATGACGATCGCGCCGCCCGTCAGCCACTGGCGGATCGCGCGTCCGACGCCCACCGTGTCACGCGCAGCAATCGCCACATGCCCGCCCGCGACCTGCTGCTTGCCCTGGCCGTAACTGAGCATCATCGCCTTGTGCGCCATGATGTTGACCAGGCGCGGCACGCCGCCACTGGCCTTGTACAGGCTGCGGATCGCGGCGCTGGAAAACAGGCGCGCGCCGGTGAAGCCGGCCACGCGCAGCCGGTGCGCCACATAGAAATCGATGTCGTCGCGATTCAACGGCCCCAGATGGTAATGGAACGTGATGCGCTGGGCCAGCTGACGGATCGAATCGAGCTGCAGCTTGCGATTGAGTTCAGGCTGGCCGAACAGGACGATCTGCAGCAGCTTGCGTTTTTCCGTTTCGAGGTTGGTCAGCAGCCGCAGGGCTTCCAGGCTGTCGACGGGAATCGCCTGCGCTTCATCCAGGCACAGCACCACGCGCAGATCCTGCGCGGCCAGTTGCAGCAGGCGCAGGTTGATCGCCTTGAGCAGCTGATGCTGGTCGACGTCGCGTTCGAGCACGATCTCCAGTTCGTCGGCCAGCGCCAGCATCAAGGTGCGCGGTTCCAGATACGGGTTCGGAATATAGGCGGTGACGAAGCCTTCACCGAGGGTCGCCATGAACTTGCGGCACAACAGCGTCTTGCCGGTGCCGACTTCGCCCGTGATCTTGATGAAGCCTTCGCCGCTGCGCGCCGCCACCAGCAGCGTGTTGAGCGCTTCCTGCGAGCGCGGGCTGCCGAAGAAGAAACTGGTGTCCGGCGTGATCCCGAACGGCAGCTCACGCAGGCCAAAATGTGCCGCGTACATCAGTCGACGCCCAGGCCAGGCGCACGGCGGCGGGGATCGAGCTGCTCGATGCGGCGGCTCGCGTCCATCATGTCTTCGCTCCAGTCACTGGCGCCTTCGACGATGGTCGGCTTGATCAGCACGACCAGCTCGCGCTTCTGGTTGGTCCGGTTCTTGTTGCGGAACAGGTTGCCCAGGAGCGGGATCTTGTCGGCGCCCGGCAACTGGTCGGTGTCGCCGGTGGACGCCTGGCGCATCAAGCCGCCGATGGCGACCACCTGTCCGTTGCGGCCGCGCACGATGCTGTCGAGTTCCGACGTGCTCGATGCCGCCAGCGGCAGGCGCAGCGTGCCGCCCGAGCCCAGGTCGACATCCTTGTTGACGGTCGTGACCTGGCTCACCGACGGGTGCACGTGCAGCAGGATGTTGCCGCTGGCGTCGATCTGCGGCGTCACGTCGAGCACGACGCCGGAGAAGAACGGCTGCACCGTCACGCTCGGGCTGACGATGCTGCCGTTGTCGCCGGTCGTGATGTTGTTGGTCACGCCGGTGACGAAGAATTCGTCGGTACCGATCTTGAGCACGGCCTTCTGGTTATTGACCGCGGCGATGCGAGGACTTGACAGCACATGCACGCTGCCCTGCGATTCGAGGAACGTGATCAGCGCCGCAAAATTATTCGTCTGGAATGCAAAGCCGAACAGCGAACCGGTGGCCGTGGCAGCATTCGACAGCGAGAAGCCGGTGCTGGCCGCGAGACCCTGGCCACTGTTGATGACGGCCGGCTGGCCACCCGTGTACGGCAGTGGGGCGAGATTGGCGCCGGGCGAAATCAGGCCGCCCGAGACGCGGTTCGGGTGCGAGCCACGGAACGAGGCGAACGAGGCCCAGTTGATGCCGCTCTGGAAACTGTCGTTCAGTTCCACTTCGAGGATCTTCGCTTCCAGGATCACCTGGCGGTCGACCGACAACTGGGTGGCCTTCAGGTAGGCGTCGACGTTGCGCAATTCATCCGGCATTGCGCGGATCACGAGCACGCCCGATTGCGGGCTGACGACGACACTGCGCCCGCCTTCGGTCGAGCCGACGATGGCGGCGATCGACAGTTTCAGGTCGCCCCAGAAATCGTTATCCGAGCGCGTGCGCACATCGGTGCTGTTGGTCTGGGTCTGGCCGTTGCTGCTGTTGTTGTTGTTATTGTTGTTGCCGTTGTTGCCGTTCTGGTTGCCATTGTTCTGGCCGCCGTTGTTGCCGCCGCCGTTGTTATTGTTGTTATTGTTATTGCCATTGCCGGCGTCGGCCACCGACGTCGACGACACGCGCAGGTTGGAACTGCCGCTGCGCTGCGCCGTCAGGTAATTCACATGGAACATTCGGGTCTGCATCGTCAGCGGGCGGATCGCGATGCGGGCGCCGTCGATCTTGTAGTCGTAGCCGTACATGTCGCGCACCGCTTCCAGCGTTTCGACCAGCGTCACGTCCTTCAGGTTGGCGCTGATATTGCCCGTCACGTCCGGGTGCACCAGCATGTTGTAGCGGGTGCCGGCCACGATCGAGCGGAAGAACTGCTGCGCCGGCACGTTGTTGAAGGCGACGTTGAAGCGTTCCTCCAACGCTGGCCTGGCTTTGGGCAGCTGGCTGGCCAGCGTCGCTGCCGGCGGCAGCAGCGCGTTGGCCACCGCATCGTCCACGGCGGGGCGTGCGCCCTGCTGGGTGCTGGCTTTCGTCAGCTCTTTCGTGATCGCGTCATAGGTGGCGTTCTGCGGCGCACTCTGGCAGCCGCCGAGGAGCACGGTGACGGCAAGCGCCACGGCCAGCGCGCGCGGCGCCTTTACAAACTTGGGTGTCATGGTGGGTACGTACTTCATCGGTTAGCGGGCAACCGGCGTCATGCCGGACAGCGGTGCATCCATGCGCAGCACCTGGCGCTCGTTGCCACGCACGAGGACCACCTCGCCGGGCTTGATACTGGTGATCCGTGCGCCCTTGTAACGCTCGCCCAGGCGCAGGGTCTCGCCGTCGATGACGGCCACGTGGCGCCCGCCCGCATGCGGTGCAATCAGCACCGACTGCAGGCGCGGGACGTTGGCCTGCACGGCCGGATCGAGCGCGATCCGGTCCATGCCGGCGGGTGGGCGGGTCGGGTCCTGCAACGGCTGCGCGCTGGCAGCCAGCGCGCACAGCGCGAGGCCGGCCAGCAGGGTTCTGGTCAGGTATTTCACAGCTTCATCCATTGTCGGTCCAGGCTGAGCGTATGCAGCGTGAGCGTCAGGCGCGCGCCCGGATAGGTTTCCACGTCGAGCCGGGCGCGGCCCCAGAACATCCGGGTCGGCATCGCGTCCAGCGCGCTCATGTAGTCGACCATGTCGAGGTAATTGCCGCGCACCGTGACTTCGACGCCGTGCCGGTACAGCAACGGGACGTCGCTGGCGGCTGCGGGTGCAGCGCCTGCATTCGCAGCTGGTGCGGCCGCCGCTGCCGGCGCGGTGCCCGGCGCGGCCAGCGGCTCGGCGGGGAGCGTGCGCATCGAGACGAGCTTGAGGCGGCCATTGGCGCGCAGGATGCCGTCGACCAGTGGTCCCATGCGTTCGGGCGGCACCAGGCCGTGTTCGAGCGCCAGCAACTGGCTGCCCAGCTGCCCCATCTCTTGCTGCATCGTATTCAGGCGCGCCCGTGACTGGGCGTCCGGATCGATCCGCGAGCCTTCCACGCGCGCCGTGATCTCGCCATCGATAGCGGCGCTCGCGGCCTGCTGCTGGTCGATCTGCGAGCGCAGCGCTGCCTGCTTCGCGTCCTGCGGCGCCAGCACGAAGGTATGGCCGGCAAACGACAGCACCGCGACGGTGGCGCCGAACACCATGCCGCGTTCGCGCAGCGACAGCGCATCCATGCGCGCTGCCAGTTGCAGCACGCGCTGCCTGATCGGTGCGCTCATGGCTGCGGCTCCGCGGCGACCGACTGCAGGCTGAATTCAACGTACGGCGCAGCGCGGGTTGGTACCTGACCGTCGGCGCCGGGCACGCCCGCCGGCAGCGGTAGCGGCGCTGCTTCGCCAATCTGCAGGCTGGCAAACGACTTGCCCTGCATCAGCGGTTCGTTCGTCAGGCGATTGAGGTAGCCCGGCACCATCGCCGGATCGAGAGCGCGGCCGCGAATGCCGATCTGCGCGCCGCCCGCATCGACCGTGACGCCGGTCAGCCACAAGCCCTGCATGCTCTGGCGCGCGAGCGCCTTGAAGTAGCCGGCAAAGCCGTTCGTGTCACCCAGTTCGCCCCGTGCGAGCGCGCCCGACATATGGCGCATCGCGGCCAGCTTGCGGTCGGTGTCGACCAGTTGTCCGTCCATCGTGACATCCTTTGCGCGCGGCACGAATTCGGTGTTGACCGCCGCCAGGCGCGCCTGCCGCGCGTCGAGCTGCACGGCCCCGGCATTGGCCTGCTGCTGCAGTTCCGCCGTCCGCAGGCTGCCCAGCAGCGCCAGGCCGGCGATGCCGGCGACGAGCACCCCGGCAGCCAGTGCCAGTTGCGCCGCCGACAGCACGTGCTTTTGCGGCTGAAACGCCGGATTGAACAGATTGATTTGCTGGCTCATGCGCCCTCCCCGTCACGCAGCGCGGCGCCAATGGCCAGGAAGAAGCGCTGCTGCTGCACCGGATCGGCCAGATCGGGCGTGCGCGACAGGTCGAACAGCGTCGCCAGGTTCAGCGTTTCGACGGGCGTGTAGAGGTTGCTCGACAGGTACTCCTCGAGCCCCGTCACGGACGATGGACCAAGGATCAGCTTGGCGACGCTGATGAACGAATACTGGCGCTCGAAATGGTCGAGCGAACGTTGCAGTTCGAGCGTGATCTTGTCGAAACTGGCGTACTTGCGGTCGTGGTCTGGTTCGAGCAGTTGCGTCAGCGTGACATCGAAGCGGCGCGACAGGTACAGCTCGCCCCGGTAAGACACCGTCAACAGGCCGCCGTCGTCGCCGAACGACAGCATGGCGATGCCACGACCTTCCGGCTCGAGCATGGCCGACACATTGCGCTGGGCCATTTCCGGGATATCGATCGCGGTCAGTTCGACTTTTGCATCGAGAAAGAGCTTCTGACGCGGCGCAATGATGCTGTTCTTTGCCGCGACGACAAACACCGATTGCTGGGCGCGCGAGTTGGCGTCCAGCGCGATGTCGAGCACGTCGATGGTCGCTTCGGCGGCCGGAAAGTCGAGAATGTCTTTGAGGCGCCAGCGCACCGCCGTTTTCATTTCTTCGCGCGGCACGTTCGGGGCTTCGACGTTGAGGATCTGGTAGTCGCCGCCGCTTAGCAGCGTGGTGCAGTGACGGACGGCCGCCTGGCCTTCACGGCCCGCTTTTTCGATCATCTCGACACCAGAATTACCCGGCAAGAATTGCGCGAAATGCACGAGTGGCTTGGCGTCGGGTACACGCTTGATGCTCGTGATCGCTACGCCATCGCGCGCAATGGCGACAGCAAGCCAGCCATCTTTTTTCTTCGCTCTTTTAAACAGACGCATGCAAACAGCCAGTGTTGATCGCAGTGTAAGTCGATACCGACAGAAGTCTTGATTATAGACAAGAGTGCCGCCGAGAATCATAAAATGTCGCAGTACCGGCAAAGAAGCTTCTGTACTGTGGCGCAGATGCGCCGAAAAAAGAAAAGGCGCTGCTTGCGCAGCGCCATTCTCGTATTCAACGCTTGGTGATACGTGTGAGAACGCTTATTCGCAGGTCATGCCTTCTGGCGTTGCGAAGGTTGGCGAGGCACCAGCCGAAGCTGCTTGCGTGTAAGTGATGTAGCAATTGGTCATGCTGGCTGGAATATTCTTTGGCTCAATCTTCAACACGCCGTTTGTCGCCGTGGCTTTATAGTCATCGTTCAGGCCGGCTGCGTTTGCAAATGCGGTAGTGGCGGTCGGGTAGCCATTGGTCATGCCCACCGAGATATTGCCTTCAACAATGAAAGCGTTTTCGGTCGGCGCGACCAGCGCCCGGCCATGCAGCATCGCCGACGATGCGCTCAGTGCGCCACGGGCTGCCTGGAGCGACGCCTTGCGTGCGTCACCGCTGAGGCCGGTAAATTTCGGCAAGGCAGTGGCAGCCAGGATGCCGAGGATGACGATCACGACGATCAGTTCGATCAGTGTGAAACCTGCTTGACCTGCCTTGTTGAAACCTTTGTTCATCGATTCTCTCCGAAGATATTGTGTGGACGTTCGATCGCCCGGTGCTCACGCTGAGCCGCTTGCACCGTCATGGCGCGTCTGCTGATTCTGATCTTTTAATTCCCCACACCATTGTTGGCGCATGGAAACATCAGGAACAATTCTACCGTGATCCCATGACTTTTCTATGTCCACGCAGCAAATCTTCTAAACTAATTCAAATAAATAATGCTTTGCTGCATACCTACAACACAATCAAATCCAGGCGATAACCAGTCGTCCATTTTTGCGGATTACTGCTTATGCAAAGCGGCATTTCCCAGGTCCCAGATTGGCAGGAAGATACCCAGCGCGAGCACCAGGACCATCGCCCCCAAAAACGAAATCAGAATGGGCTCGATCTGGCTCGACAGTGTTTTGAGCTCGTAATCAACCTCGCGCTCGTACATCTGCGCGATTTCGTCCATCAGATCGTCGAGCGACCCGGTCTCTTCGCCCACCGCGACCATTTGCAGCACGATTGGCGTGAACACATTGGCGGCAGTCGAGGTGCGCAGGATGCTTTCACCGCGCTCGACGCCGTCGCGCATCTGCTCGATGCGCGAACTGAGATACGCGTTGTCGGCCGTCTGCGACACGACGGTCAGCGCCTGCACGATCGGCACGCCGCTGCGCATCGACAGCGCGAAGCTGCGCGCGAAGCGGGCCATGGTTGCCTTGTGGATGATTTTGCCTGCAATTGGCAGCCGCAATTTATAGCGGTCCCAGGTCAGGCGCCCTGTCGGCGAGCGCGACCAGGTGCGAAAGCCGAACCACGCGGCGACCGCTGCGCCAAGCAGTGTCGGCCACCAGGCCACCGTGAATTCCGAGGTCGCCAGCAGGATGCGCGTCATCAGTGGCAGCTCGGCGCCAAACGATTTGAACACCGCCGCGAATTTGGGAATGACGAATACGTTGACGACGACCATCGCCAGCACCATTGCAATGACGACAAAGGTCGGATACCGCATCGCCGTCTTGACACGGTCACGCATGTCGCGATCGAACTCGAGGTGGTCGAACAGCCGCAGGAACACTTCTTCCAGGCGCCCCGTCATTTCACCGACCTTGACCATGGACAGGTAGAACGGCGTGAACACGGCCGGGTGCCGGCCCATTGCGATGGACAGCTCGCGCCCGGCGTCGAGCGACTCGCGCAGATCCTTGATGATGCGCGCGAACGACGTGCTGATGGCCGACTCCTGCAGCCCGGCCAGCCCGCGCATGATCGGCACGCCGGATTTCAGCAGCGTGTAGATCTGGCGGCTGAACAGCTGCACGTCCATCGACGTGACCTTTTTCTCGAACAGACGCTCGCGCCAGCCGACGCTGCTGCCGTTGCCGCCGCTGGTGGCGCGCCGCTTGGTCACGCTGATCTCGAGCGGCGTCACGCCGCTGCCAAACAGCTGGTCGGCGACGGCGCCGCTGTCGGCGCCTTCGAGCACGCCCTGCAGCAACTCGCCGCGCCCGTCGCGGCCTTTATAGGCGAAAAATGGCATCGTTTATCGGCCCTCGCCTCAATCGTCGAACTGGTTACTGACCCGCATCGCCTCGGAGATCGTCGAGCGCCCCTGCACGGCCAGGCTCACCGCATGGCGCCGCAGCGTGTCGCCGCGCATCTCGGCCTGCGCCACTTTCAGGAAGTGGCCGGGGTCCGGATGGTTGACAGCCTCGGTCACGGCGCGCGTCATTTCCAGCAATTCGTAGACGCCCGTGCGGCCCCGGTAACCGGTGCCGTTGCAGTGCGAGCAGCCCTTGCCGTGGAAGAAGCGCGTGGTTGCCGCCAGTTCCTTCAGCTCCGAGCGCAGCCATTCGACTTCGTTCGCCACCGGCTGGTAGTCGACCGTGCAGCTCTCGCAGATGACGCGCACCAGACGCTGGGCCAGCACGGCCTGCAGCGAGCCGCCGACCATGTAGCGCGGCACACCCATGTCCATCAGGCGCAGTGGCGTGCTGGCGGCATCGTTCGTGTGCAGCGTCGAGAGCACCAGGTGACCGGTCATGGCGGCGCGCAGGCCGATCTGCGCGGTTTCCTGGTCGCGCATCTCGCCCACCAGCACGATGTCCGGGTCTTGCCGCAGCGCCGAGCGCAGCACGCGCGCGAAGGACAGCTCGATCTTGTCGTTGACCTGCACCTGGTTGATGCCTGAGAGGCGGTACTCGACCGGGTCTTCCACCGTGATCAGCTTTTTCTCGACCGAATTGAGCTCGGCCAGCGCGCTGTAGAGCGTCGTCGTCTTGCCGCTACCCGTCGGCCCGGTGACCAGCACCAGCCCGTTCGGGCGCGCGACAATCGCGCGGAAGCGCTCGACCAGGCGGGCCGGCATGCCAATGGCGTCCAGGCGCAGATTGGTGCCACCCTGGTTCAACAGACGCATGACGACCGATTCGCCGTACTGCGTCGGCATCGTCGAGATACGCACGTCGATGCGCTGGTTGCGCACCTTGACGGCAAAGCGTCCGTCCTGCGGCAAGCGCTTCTCGGAAATGTCCAGGTCGGCCATCAGCTTGAGGCGCAGCGCCAGCGGTGTGGCCACTTTCAGGTCGGCCTCGGTCTGCAGGTGCAGCACGCCGTCGATACGGAAGCGGATCTGCAGGCGCCCGTCCTGCGGCTCGATGTGAATGTCCGATGCGCGCACCTGGGCCGCGTCATCGAACACCGATTGCAGCAGCTTGACGATCGGCGCTTCTTCGAGACCCGGGTTGGCCGCCAGCGCGCCGAAGTCGATGGACACGTCGCCCAGGTCGGCCTCGACCTCGCGCGCCAGGCCCGTGATCTCGCCGGTGCGGCGGTAGATGCGGTCGATCGCGCCCAGCACTTCGGTCTCGTTGACCACGGCCAGTTCGACGCCCTTCTTGATCAGGCGCGCAATTTCGTCATAGGCAAACAGGTCGGTCGGATCGGACACGCCCACCAGCATCGCGTCGCCCCGGTCCTCCAGCACCAGTGCGCGGAAACGGCGCGCAGCCGTCTCGGGCAACAGGCGAACCAGGTCGGCATTGATGTTGTAGAACTTGAGGTTGATGTAGGGGATGTCGAGCTGGCGCGCCAGTGCGCCCGAAATCTGGTCTTCGGTGACGAAGCCGCTCTCGACGAAGACCCGCCCCAGCTTGCGGCCGGTGCGCTTCTGGTCCGCCAGCGCCTGTTGAAGTTGCTCTTCACTCAACAACTTTTGTTGCATCAACACTTCGCCGAGACGCACTTTCTCTGGCCTTGCCATACCGTTCCTTGGTCAAATTCTTGCAGCGTAGATTCTATGCCAGAAAGAATAAAAATTGACTCACGGAATCAAAATGTGTCGGCTTTTGGCGTCAGTGTCATCGCCGATCGTTAGCAAAACGATAGCGGGATGGCGATTCGCGGGATTTCAGACTGACAAACAAGGGCCAGCGTTGGCCCTGCAAATGCAGATGGCGCCAGACCAGGCTGGCGCCATGTGTTCGCGAGCGGCCCGCGGGCCGCTCTGCACCGCCGGTGAGGACGGCTTAGCCAGCCTTGCGGCGGCGACCGATCATGCCGACGCCGGCCAGGCCAGCGAGCATCAGTGCGATGGTGCCTGGCTCAGGCACTTCATTGATGTCGTTCGGCAGGATCAGGCTCGGATCGCCAGGCACTGCTGCAACCGGATCGGTGCCTGGCTGGGTCGCGTTGCCACCGCCCGTATCGCCCGTAACAGGCGGCAGGCTGACGTCGACACTGCCGCTACCGCCGGCAGCCGGCGCACCGCCGCCACCGACTGCTGCACCACCGCCGGCCGAGCCGCCGGCTGCAGGCGACGTCGCGCCGCTACCGCTCTGGCCCGTCTGCCCTTGCACGATCTTGACGCCGTCGCCGTCGTTGATCACTGCTGCCGAATTGCCGAAGCGTGCTGCCAGCAGGCCGTTGCCGGCGCTGAGCACGTAACTGGCGTCGATACCTTGCTGGACGAACAGTTTCTGGGCATCGGACTGCGACAGGCTTGCGCTGGCCTTGCCGACCAGTGCCGATGTCATGTCCGAGTTTGCATTATGTGCAATGCCGCCAACCAGGCTGACACCGCTACCCAGCACGCCGGAGCCGATCACGCTGGAACCGTTAGCCGTAGTCCAGCCGCTCTGGAACGCAGCCTGCGGGGCAGAAGAGACGACATCAGCCTGGGCTACCCCGGCGGAGATCAGAAGCGAAGCAACAACAAGGTGGCGAATTGACATGAAAGTAACTCCTAGGAAATTAAAAATTTATTATTTTTGCAAGCACGAAGCCATCCTAGCATGCGTTGAGGAAAGCTGACTAATAGTTGCAATTAAACTGTGCATGCCATCTCCTGGGCATAAATGAGTAATTCATTTCTCTAGAATGCCATCCTCATAGAACAATTTTTATATTTTCAGGGATTATTTGATGTTTATTCAATCACCATCCAAAAAGCAACGTTGATACATTCATGACAATTGTCGTGTAATTTTGTCACGATTACCCATGGCAAGTAAGATGCAAACAAAAAAGGCTGCATCCCGAAGGATGCAGCCTTGATCATCAAGGGCGGACTCGACCGCCCGCAAACATGACACCTATTTGGCAGTTGCGCTGACGGTACCGCCAGCCGTGGGAACAACCGCCATGTAGGGCATGACGCGCGATGCCATCCGCACGTCCGTCTTCAGCATCCCTACCTCGTCCGCCAGGATATTGGCTGCTTCCTGCAGCATGACGTCCTTGGCATCCTTGGCCGCCTTCTCTGCCGCCAGCTCGGACTGCAGATTGCGCTCGTCTGCCTGCAGGCCGTCATCCTGGCGCGGGGCACCACGCACGGCCACCACCGACTTCTTGGCCTTGGTCGGATCGGGCGTTTCGGCGCGCTTTTCCTTGCTGCCCGGACCGCTGGCAGGCTCGTCCGGCGTTACCGACGTGCCGCCCAGGCGGGCTTCACGCAGCTTCGAACGGGCATCCTGCGTGTCGCGCTCCTTGCGGCGCACGGCTTCGTTCAGCGAGATCACGTTTTCCTTGCGCAGCTTGAGCACTTCGGCGATGTCTTCCTGCAGGAACTGGAAATCCTTGTCCTTGGCGATGCGCGCTTCGTGGCGTTGCTGCAGCGGCGCCACCAGTTCTTTCAGGTCGCCCGCCGGCATATAGGTGGCCGGCTTGATCGCCACCCATGGCAGTGCGTTGTCGTACGACGATTCACCAAAGCTGTCGAGATCGGTCATGACCGGCAGCTTGATATCCGGCGTCACGCCGCGCAACTGCGTGGTGCCGCCA
The DNA here is from genome assembly GCF_059686035.1 of Telluria sp. ZT3P26. Classification (NCBI taxonomy): domain Bacteria; kingdom Pseudomonadati; phylum Pseudomonadota; class Betaproteobacteria; order Burkholderiales; family Oxalobacteraceae; genus Telluria; species Telluria sp. ZT3P26. Next base: position 47,859 of record NZ_JCASII010000007.1, read on the forward strand.
TTGATGCGGAAGAACTGGGCGATCGTCATCTTCAGCTCGCCGTAACGGGCTTTTTCACCGGGTGCGAAGCGGTCGAGGTCGATCAGCGTCTGGACCGTGCCCTTGCCGAAGCTTGGCTCACCGATGACCAGACCGCGGCCGTAATCCTGGATCGCCGCCGCGAAAATCTCGGACGCCGAGGCCGAGCCACGGTTGATCAGCACGCCCATCGGGCCATCCCACGCCAGGCCGGCCTTGACGTCGCTTTCGACTTCAACGCGGCCTTCGGCCGTGCGTTGCATGACGACCGGGCCCTTGTCGATGAACAGGCCCGTCAGTTCGACGGCCTCGGTCAGCGAACCGCCGCCGTTGTTGCGCAGGTCGATCAGGACGTTGTCGACTTTGTCTTTCTTGAGCTCGACCAGGATGCGTTCGACATCGCGTGTGGCGCTGCGGAAGTCTTTTTCACCCTTGCGACGGCCTTCGAAGTCCTGGTAGAAGGTCGGCAGCGCAATCACGCCGATGCGGCGCTCGACGCCGTTTTCCTTGACCTTGATGATCGACTTCTTGGCAGCCTGCTCTTCCATGCTGATCTTGTTGCGGACCATCGACACGCTCACGTGCTTGGCGTCGACGCCGCCGTCGCCCGGGATCACGTCCAGACGGACGGTGGTACCCTTTTCGCCGCGCACCAGCGCGACCACGTCGTCCAGGCGCCAGCCGAGCACGTCGGTGAATGGCGCATTGCCCTGCGCGACGCCGACGATGCGGTCGCCCACCTTGAGCTTGCCGGATTTTTCGGCCGGGCTGCCAGGGACGACTTCGCGGATGATCGTGTAATCGTCACGCGACTGCAGCACGCAGCCGATGCCTTCGAGCGACAGGCGCATCGCGATATCGAAGTTGTCGGCCGAGCGCGGGCCCAGGTAATTGGTGTGCGGCTCAATGGCGGTGGCGTACGCGTTCATGAACATCTGGAACACGTCTTCGTTGTTCAGCTTGCCGATGCGGTTGACGTAGTTCTCGTAGCGCTTGTCGAGCGTTTCGCGGATCGATTTATCGTCCTTGCCGGCGAGTTTCAGGCGCAGCCAGTCGTTCTTGACGCGCTTGCGCCACAGATCCTGGATCTCGTCTTCGCTCTTGGCCCACGATGCTTTTTCGCGGTCCAGCTGCATCGTTTCTTCGGTCGAGAAGTCGAAGTTGCCCTTGAGCAGGCTACGCGCGTACGCCATGCGTTCGCCGAAGCGCTTCTGGTACATGTTGTAGATCGAAAACGGCGCGCTCAGGTCTTCGTTGTTGATGGCGTCGTCCATTTTCGTGCGCAGGGCGCCGAAGCCGTCGAGGTCAGCCTGGACGAAATACAGCTTTTCGCTGTCGAGGCCTTCGAAGTATTTATCGAAGATCTTGGCCGACATGGCGTCGTCGAGTGGAACGGGGCTGTAGTGGTAGCGGCCCAGCACGCGCGAGGCCCACAGGGCGGCCTGGGTCTGGGCGGCGATCGGCTTCATGTCGGCTGGAATGGCCGGGGTGGCGGATTTGCCGGCGGGCTTGGCTGCAGACTTCGCCGAATCGGCGGGCTTGGCCGGAGCCGGTGGCGTTGCGACGGCAGCGGATTTCTCGGGCTGCGCGGTCACCACATGGGCGGACATGGCAAACGCCATGGCGGCGAGGAGCACGTGCTTCTTCATTCTGCGATTCTCCGAACGGGATTCCTGTTGCGGTTGCGGCATGGCGCCAGGCATACCTGCCATACCGCGCTTTTCGGTCCATTCTACAGGTAGAACGGCGCTCAAGAGGCAGCCTGACCCGCTTGCGCCATCGCAAATGCAGTGAATTAAGGTTGCCGTAAGCCTGCTTTGGCCCCTTTCTTTACCCTTTGACAAGCGCTGTCAGCGCGCCGCCGTAATACCAGAGCAGCGCCAGCACGACCAGCAGCGGCGCCCAGGGCCAGGACCGGGCAGCCAGCTTCCAGTCGACGGGCGATGGCCAGAACGACAGGAACTGGGGCGCCAGAAACACCATCAACGCCAGGTCGACCGGTTCGAACGCCAGACCGTGCCGTGTACGCCACCATGCGACCCCCAGCGGCACGAACAGCACCAGCAGCGGCGCCAGCGCGGCCGGGGCCGCGTTGTACCAGCGCAGGTTGGCAAACGTGACCGAACCCAGCTCCCAGTTGTGCCCACCCGCCTTGCTGCCCTTCGCCCGCCTGATTCGGCGCGGCAGCACGCTCATGCCGACCGGTTCGGCATTGGTAAGCAGGCCGACCGAGAAGTGCGCCAGCTCGTGGCACAGCGTGCCGGCGGCGGTGAAGACGAAAAAGACGGGGTGCGCAGCCGAGGCCATCCACAGCAGGAACGCCAGCGCGGCCGACGGGATCAGGTAGATCAGGATGTCGAGCGACGGCGCGGCCAGAGCGCAGGCGGCGGCGGGAAGCCAGGCGCTGCAGCCGGCAGCCATCGCGTCAGCGTGCGTAGAAGCAGCGCCCGCACGCCTGGCGGTAGCTTTCGTTGCCGCCGATACTGACCTGCTCGCCTTCGCGGATCCGGCGCCCCTGCTCGTCGACGCGGATATTCATCGTCGCCTTCTTGCCGCAGGTGCAGATGTTCTTGATTTCCTCGATATCGTCGGCCAGCGCCAGCAGGTAGGCCGAGCCGGGGAACGGCTCGCCGCGAAAATCGCTGCGCAGGCCGTAGCAGATGACGGGTACGCCGCGCAGCTGGGCCAGCTGGTGCAGCTGGCTGACCTGGGCCGCCGTCAGGAACTGCGACTCGTCCACCAGCAGGCAGGCCACGTTCCCGACCTGGTCGAGGAAGTTGGTGTCCGCATGAAAGACTTCGGCCGGGCGCTGCGCGCCCAGGCGCGACGTGATCACGCCGACGCCGTAGCGGTTGTCGATCGCCGCCGTGTAGAGCTTGACCTGCTGGCCCTGCTCTTCATAGTTGTGCGCGACCTGCAACAGGGCCGTCGATTTGCCGGCGTTCATCGCCGAGTACCTGAAATAAAGTTTGGCCACTGCCCTGTCCTGCCTGTCTATCCGATGCAACGAAGGCTGCGATTATAGCGTGCCGGCAACCTGCATCGCCAGCCTATCGCCGCCGGTTCTTCACTTGCCCGGATGGTATTTGCGCTCGAGATTGCGCTCGATATCTTCCTTGTAGAACAGCACGTCCTTGAACTCGCCGCGCGCATACATCGCGGCCTGGTCGTTGAAGTGCGGCGAGCGGGGATCGCTGCTCTGGCCACCGGCCAGGATGCTCTTGGCACGCACCTTCGGACCGAACTCGACGGCGGCGACGAAGCTGTTGCCGCGGTCACCGTAGATGCGCTTCGTGGTTTGTTTGGCCGACATGCCGAACGACGCCAGCGAACCCCAGTTGGCCGACGGGAATGCCACCGGAATGCTGGGCTTGCTGTCGTCGTATTGCTGGTCGACGGCGCCCGACAGACGCTGGAAACGGTTGATCTCGCCCCACGGGGTGCGCCAGTCGCCGAAATCGGCCGTCAATTTGTCCGACGCGCGCAGCAAGCCGTCGAGCCGGTCCGCCGGGCTCAAGCGCTGGGCGATGTAGTCGACCGGCGGGATCGTTTCAAGCTTTGCGCGCGCGCCGTGCTGCGCCACCAGGTCCTGGCCCCAGTAGACGGCCAGCGACGTGGGCACGGAATCGATGGCGTAGCGCATGTTCCAGCCGCGCAGCACGTCGATCTGTTCGGCCAGCGCCGCCTTGCGCGGATCGTCCGGCGGCAAGGCGTCGTAGTCGGCGATCACGGCCGGCACCAGCGGCTCGAACGCCTGCAGGCGCGTGTCGTACGAGGCCGCGATCAGGCCGTCGATGTCGAGCCCCTTGGCCTCCCTGAACACGCGCGCAGCATTGCGGCCGCGCGCATTCTCGGGCAGCGACCACATGTATGCCGGGTAGTTTGCGCACTTGGGGCTGCTCACGCCGGCCGCCGTGCAGGGCCAGTTGTTGGTATTGAAGATGTAGCCGCTGGCCGGGTTGAACAGCGTGATCGTCTCGTTGATCTCGTGCAGCCGCTGCCATTCGTTGGCGGGATTGCTGCCATCCACCGGGCGGGTCCAGTCCACGCGCGGGTCGCGTTTCGGGATGAAATTGCCGTGGAAATAAGCAATATTGCCCTTCGCATCGGCATACACCGTGTTGTTGGACGCATTGGTGCGCAACTCCATCGCCTTGTAGAACGCGTTGTAGTCGCGCGCCTTGGTGCGGGTGTACGACTGGGTCAGCGCATTGACAGGGTCATCCATCAGCTTGACCGACACCCACTTGCCGCCCTCGGCACGCACGACCGGGCCGTGGTGCGTGAAGTACGCGGTGACGCTGCGGCTGGCCATGGTGCCATCGGGCATCTTGTACGGCAGCGCGATCGCCACCTTGCGCATCGGCGCCTCGTGCTTGCCGTACTTGTAGAAGAACTCCCCGTTGCGGTCGACAACCGTTTCCAGGTACTCGTCGATCACGTCGCCGCCACCGGACGTGTGCATCCAGCCCAGCCTGTCGTTGAAACCCTGGTAGATGAAGAACTGGCCCCAGGTCACGGCGCCATAGGCATTCAGGCCTTCTTCGCTGACCATGTGCACTTCGGGCCGGAAGTAGAACGACGTGTGCGGATTGATCATCAGCAGCGCGCGGCCATTGGCGCTCAGTTTCGGCGCGATGGCAAAACCGTTCGAGCCGCGCGGTTCGGGGGCGAAGCCACGCGGGTCGTCGCGTTGTGCGCTCAATTGGGCCACAGCGGGCGCCTTGCCATAGAACGCGGCCAGGTCGGCCAGCTCAATGGACTCGATGTCGCCGCCGATGCTGCCCTCGCTGAAGGCCAGCGCCATCCACGGCTCGAAGTGGGTCAAGAGCTTGGGCGTAACTTCAGGATGCGTGTACAGGTAGTAGTTGAGGCCATCGGCGAACGACTTCATCAGGTTCTGCAACCAGGCGGGACTGGCGGCATAGCGCGCCTGCATGGCCGCCGGCTGGACGTACAGCTTCATGCGCAGGTCGCGCCAGATCTCGGCCTCGCCCTCGACTTCGGCCAGGCGCCCCATCGCATTGATGTAATTGAGCTCGATGCGGTTGAAGTCGTCCTCGGCCTGCGCGTACAGCGTGCCGAACACGGTGTCGGCATCGGTGCGCCCGAACACGTGCGGAATGCCCCATTTGTCGCGCAGGATCGTCACCCGCTCGGCCGCTGCCTTCCAGCGCGCGACCGTGTCGGCGCCTGGCGCAGCCTGGGCACTGGCCGCCGTGATCGGCGTCTTCTTCGGGGCGACGGCCAGCGCTGGCGCGGCGGCGCCGATCAGGAGCAAGCCGAGCAATGCCGGCGTGAACGAACGTGACGTGGGCATGGGGCGGGCTCCTTCAGGGCGTGGCGGGTTAGTCTGCGCCGAGACCGGCGTTGACGAGGCGTTGTTTGAGGCGTTCGTTTTCGGTCAGCAGCGTGGCCAGGCGGTCTTTCAGCGCGGCGCGTTCACTGCGCAGCGTGGCCAGCTCGTCGGCCGGATCGACCACTTCTTTCTCTTTGCGCGGGCGGGCGGCACTTTTCTGTTCGCGCACCTGGCGCGCAGCCTGCTGCAATTCCTTGCGCCCGCCCGCCACCGCAGCGAGCTGCGCCGATTCGGGCAACTGCGCCACATTGGCGGCGGCATTGATCGAGATGGTGCCGGCGCGCACGGCTTCGCGCAGTTCGGGCGTGGCGGCTTTCTGGATCCGTTCGATCTGGCTGATCGTGTTGCTCGACACGCGCGCCGCACGCGCAACGTCTTCGCGCGTGTTCCATGGCGGCGACGTGGCGTCCGGCGCCGCATCGGCGTCGGCGGTGTCGTCGACCGGCCGCTCGGCCACGCGCGCGGTGACGATTTCTTTTTTCTTCAGCGCCAGCACGCCGCGCTGGAAGTCGGACACGCTGCGGCGCGCCAGATGGTTATCGATCATCCACAGCATGACGTCCTGGATCGTGTCGAAGCTGTTGTTGTGGACGGTGCGAAACGGGATGCCGTGCTGCTGGCATAGTTCATAGCGGTTATGGCCGTCGATCAGGGTATCGCGCCAGAGCACCAATGCGTCGCGGCAACCTTCAGCGAGCAGGCTGCGCTCGAGCGCCTCGCGTTCGATGGCGGTGAGCGGATCGACGAAAGCACGCAATTCGTCGTTGATCGTGATATTCAATTCGGGTCCTTGCTTGTCGTACGGGGAGATGGTCGTCGTGCGGCGCCGTCGCTGGCGTGCCGGAAGGCATGCTACACCATCCGGACGGTGCGGCTGCCGGTGCCTGCGCCGGCCGTGTGGATGGCCGGTCGCGCAGCTGCGAATCGATGCGCGAAGATCGCGTGGGATCCCACGGAGTAATCAATGAGTAATTCGTGGTGCGGGCAGCCGGAATCGAACCGGCACGCCTCACGGCGGCAGATTTTAAGTCTGATGCGTCTACCAATTTCGCCATGCCCGCGCCGGCAGGATTGTACTACGTGCAGCAACACGGGTGTTAGTGGCTGAGCTGCCTTGAATACCCACTCTCAATGTGGCTATTCAGACAAAGTGCTTCAGGTTTCAAGGGAGCGCGGCCTTCCGGCAAGCTGACATAAAATCAATTCATTATCCTGTCATTTCATTTCGCCCGGCTGGCGCCAGCGCATCGGCACCCACGCCACGGTGAACAACGTACTGTATAGAAGGAACCTCCAAACATGGAACAATTCAGGGAAATCAAGCTGTCCCGGCGCGATGTCTTGATCGCCGGCGCGGTCTCGGCGTCGGCCGTGGCAATGCCCGGCGCAAGCGCCCAAACGGCGGCGAATGCACCGGCCGCGAATCCGGAGCCGGTCAAGGTCGGCGTGTCGTTCAATGTCAACGGCAAGGACGTCAAGCTCGAACTCGACACCCGCACGACGCTGCTCGACGCGCTGCGCGAGCACCTGCACCTGACGGGCTCGAAAAAAGGCTGCGACCAGGGCCAGTGTGGCGCCTGCACCATCATCATGGATGGCCGCCGCATCAATTCCTGCCTGTCGCTGGCGATCATGCACGACGGCGCCAAGATCACGACGATCGAAGGCCTCGGCACGCCGGAGAAAATGCACCCGATGCAGGCCGCCTTCGTCAAGCACGACGGCTACCAGTGCGGGTACTGTACCCCGGGCCAGATCTGTGCGAGCGTGTCGGTGATCGAAGAAATTCGCGCCGGCATGCCAAGCCACGTCACGGCCGACCTCAATGCCAAGCCACAGATGACCGTGGAAGAAATCCGTGAGCGCATGAGCGGCAACATCTGCCGATGTGGCGCCTACTCCAACATCATCGATGCCATCAAGGAAGTGGGAGGGGTCAAAGCATGAAGGTCTTTACTTACCAACGTGCCACCACGCCCGCACAGGCAGCGCAAACCGTGGCCCGCACGCCAGGCGCGCGCTTCATCGCCGGCGGCACCAACCTGCTCGACCTGATGAAGCTCGAGATCGAAACGCCGGGCGCCCTGATCGACATCAACGGCCTGGGCTTCGACAAGATCGAGCCCACCGCCAACGGCGGCCTGCGCATCGGCGCCTTCGTGCGCAATACCGATCTGGCATCCGACGCGCGCGTGCGCAAGGACTACGCCGTGCTGTCGCGCGCCCTGCTGTCGGGCGCCTCGACCCAGTTGCGCAACAAGGCAACCACGTCGGGCAACCTGCTGCAGCGCACCCGCTGCTCGTACTTCTACGACACCGCGCAAAAGTGCAACAAGCGCCAGCCGGGCAGCGGTTGCGCCGCCATCGGTGGCTTCACCCGCAACCTGGCCGTGGTCGGCACGAGCGATGCCTGCATCGCCACGCACCCGAGCGACATGGCCGTGGCCATGCGCCTGCTGGATGCCGAGGTCGAAACCGTGCGCGCCGATGGCAGCAAGCGCACGATTCCGATCGCCGACTTCCATCGCCTGCCGGGCAATACCCCGCACATCGAAACGGTCCTCGAGCCAGGTGAGCTGATCACGTATGTGACGCTGCCGAAGCCACTGGGCGGCGTGCACGCCTACAAGAAAGTGCGTGACCGCGCGTCGTACGCGTTCGCGCTGGTGTCGGTCGCCACCGTGATCCTGCCGGACGGCACCGGTCGCGTGGCCGTCGGCGGCGTGGCCCACAAGCCATGGCGCGTCGAAGCCGCCGAGCAGCAGATGGGCGCCGGCGCCAAGGCCGTGGCCGATCGCCTGATGGCCGGCGCGAAGACCACCGAAGAGAATGCCTTCAAGGTGCCTCTGGTGCACCGTATTTTGGCCGCCGCAATGCAAGACGCAAAGAAAGCATAAGCCATGAAATTCATTACTCCAGCAACCACCAATCCGATTGACCGCATGCGCTATGTCGGTCAGCCAACCAACCGCATCGACGGCAAGCTCAAGACCACCGGCAGTGCGCCGTATGCGTATGAGCACCACAAGGAAGTGCCGAACGCCGCGCAGGGCTTCGTCGTCGGCTCCGGCATCGCCAAGGGCCGCATCGCATCGATCGATATCGAGGCCGCGCGCCGCGCACCAGGCGTGCTGGCCGTCGTGACGGCCGAAAACGCCGGCAAGCTGGGCAAGGGCGACATGAACACCGCCCACCTGCTGGCCGGCCCGAACATCCAGCACTATCACCAGGCCGTTGCGCTGGTGGTGGCCGAGACGTTCGAGCAGGCGCGCGCTGCCGCCGGCCTGGTCAAGGTCAACTACGCGCCCCAGAAGGGCCGTTACGACCTGGCCGCCGAAAAAGGCAATGCCGTCAAGCCGACCGGCGAACAGGATCCGCCAGACACCAAGGCCGGTAACTTCGCGCGTGGCTTCGAGACGTCGCCCGTCAAGCTCGACGCTACCTACCACACGCCGGACCAGTCGCACGCGATGATGGAGCCGCATGCGTCGACCGCCTTCTGGGAAGGCGACAAGGTCACGGTCTACACGTCGAACCAGATGATCGCCTGGTGCCGCAGCGACCTGGCCAAGACGCTCGGCGTCGGGAAAGACAAAGTGCGCGTGATCTCGCCGTACGTCGGCGGCGGCTTCGGCTCGAAGCTGTTCCTGCGCGCCGATGCACTGCTGGCAGCCCTGGGCGCGCGCGCAGCCAAGCGCCCGGTCAAGGTCTCCCTGCACCGTCACCTGATCTTCAATAACACGACGCACCGTCCCGCGACGATCCAGCGCATCCGCATCGGCGCCGGCCGTGACGGCCGCATCATGGCCATCGGCCACGAAACCTGGAACGGCAACCTGCCAAAGGGTAGCGCCGAAGTGGCAACCGCGCAAACGCGCCTGCTGTACGCCGGTCCGGACCGCATGACCACCACCCGCGTGGCCGAGCTCGATCTGCCGGAAGGCAATGCGATGCGCGCACCAGGCGAAGCGCCGGGCATGATGGCGCTTGAAGTGGCGATGGACGAGATGGCCGAAAAGCTGAACATGGACCCGGTCCAGTTCCGCATCCTGAACGACACCAAGGTCGATCCCGAAAAGCCGATCCGCAAGTTCTCGGAGCGCCGCTTCATCGAGTGCATGCGCATGGGCGCCGACAAGTTCGGCTGGGCCAAGCGCAATCCGAAGCCAGGCCAGGTCCGCGAAGGCCGCTGGCTGATCGGCCACGGCGTGGCGTCCGCCTTCCGTAACAGCCCGGTGATGAAATCGGGCGCCCGCGTCAAGCTGGGCACGGATGGCCGCGTGACGGTGGAAACCGACATGACCGATATCGGTACCGGCAGCTACACCATCATCGCGCAGACCACGGCCGAAATGCTGGGCGTGCCGCTCGATCGCATCGATGTGCGCCTGGGCGACTCGGACTTCCCGGCCTCGTCGGGCTCGGGTGGCCAGTGGGGCGCCAACAGCGCGACGTCGGGCGTGTACGCAGCCTGCGTCAAGCTGCGCGAGCAGGTGGCCGCCAAGCTGGGCGTGAACGAAGCCGACGCCGAATTCGTCGATGGTACCGTGCGCGTGGGCAGCAACAGCCAGCCACTGACCAAGGCAGCAGCAGGCGGTGAGCTGGTCGGCGAAGACACGATCGAATTCACCGGCGGCCTGGACAAGAAGAACCAGCTGTCGACCTTTGGCGCGCACTTCGTCGAAGTCGCGGTCGATTCGATCACGGGCGAAACCCGCGTGCGCCGCATGCTGGCCGTCTGCGCGGCAGGCCGTATCCTGAACCCGATGCAGGCACGCAGCCAGGTCATCGGAGGCATGACGATGGGTATCGGCGGCGCGCTGATGGAGCACCTGGTGGTCGACAAGCGCCACGGCTTCTTCGCGAACCACGACATGGCAACCTACGAGGTGCCGGTGCACGCCGACGTGCCGCACCAGGAAGTCATCTTCCTCAAGGAAGAAGACGAAATTTCGTCGCCAATGAAAGCCAAGGGTATCGGCGAGCTGGGTCTGTGCGGTGTGGCTGCGGCAGTGGCCAACGCGATCTACAACGCAACGGGCGTGCGCGTGCGCGAATACCCGATCACGCTCGACAAGCTGATCGAAAAGATGCCGCTGTCGGCTTGATGCTGCCTTGATGTTCCAGTGGCGGCGGCGTGATGCCGTTCGCCACGATGCCCTCGTGCCGCCGTCCCCGGCTGGCACGAGGCGCTCCTCTCTTTTTCCGGTGCACCGAACCCCTCCCCCGCGCCACGCGGAGGCGAACGAAGGACGAGCCCATGAAATTCAATACCCCCGCCACCACCAATCCCATCGACACGCTGCGCCACGTCGGCAAGCCGTACGACCGTATCGATGGCCCGCTCAAGTGCACCGGCCAGGCACCGTATGCCTATGAACACCACGCGACCGTCCCGGACGCCGCCCACGGCGTGATGGTCGGCGCCACGATTGCCAAGGGCACGATCCTGGCCATCGACGACGCCGCAGCCCGCCGCGCGCCCGGTGTGCTGGCCGTCGTCACCGCTGCCAGCGCGGGCAAACTGGGCAAGGGGCAGAAGAACACCGCCCTGTTGCTGGGCGGGCCCGAGGTCATGCACTATCACCAGGCCGTCGCGCTCGTGGTGGCCGGGACGTTCGAGCAGGCGCGCGCTGCCGCGCATCTGGTCAAGGTCAGCTACCGCGAGGCCAGGGGCAGCTTCGACCTGGCCAGCGTCAAGGACACGGGTGTGCCGCCCAAGCCCGAACGCGACTACCCGCCCGACACCCGCGTCGGCAACTTCGAGCGCACGTTCGACAGCGCCCCGGTCAAGCTCGACGCCACCTACACGACGCCCGACCAGGCGCACGCGATGATGGAGCCGCATGCGACCACCGCGCGCTGGGATGGCGACAAGCTCACGGTCTGGACCTCGACCCAGATGGTCGACTGGTGCCGCACCGATCTGGCCAAAACGCTCAACATCGCCAAGGACAAGGTACGGGTCGTCTCGCCCTACATCGGCGGCGGGTTCGGCGGCAAGCTGTTCCTGCGCACCGACGCCGTGCTGGCCGCGCTGGGCGCCCGCGCCGCCGGCCGCCCGGTCAAGGTGGCCCTGCAGCGCCACCAGATTTTTAACAACACGACGCACCGGCCCAAGACCATCCAGCGCCTGCGCATCGGCGCGGGCCGCGATGGCCGCATCCAGGCCATCGGCCATGAAACGTGGAATGGCAACCTCCCAGGCGGCCGGCCCGAGGTCGCCACGCAGCAAACGCGCCTGCTGTACGCGGGCGCGCACCGGATGACGACGACCCGCCTGGCCGTGCTCGATCTGCCGGAGAGCAATTCGATGCGCGCACCGGGCGAGGCGCCGGGGCTGATGGCCCTGGAAATCGCGATGGATGAACTGGCCGAGAAGCTCGGCATGGACCCGGTGCAGCTGCGCATCCTGAACGACACGAAGGTCGACCCGGAAAAGCCGAACCGTCCGTTTTCGGAACGGCGCCTGGTCGAATGCCTGCGCACCGGCGCGGAACGCTTCGGCTGGAAGGCGCGTCATGCCAAACCGGCCCAGGTGCGTGAAGGCCAGTGGCTGATCGGCCACGGCGTCGCGGCCGCATTTCGCAACAGCCCGGTGGTCAAGTCGGCCGCCCGTGTGCGCCTGGGCACGGACGGCATCCTGACCGTGGAAACGGACATGACCGACATCGGCACCGGCAGCTACACGATCATTGCGCAGACGGCCGCCGAGATGCTGGGCCTGCCGCTCGAGCGCGTGAAAGTCATCCTGGGCGACTCGGATTTTCCCGTGTCCGCCGGCTCGGGCGGCCAGTTCGGCGCCAACAGCGCGACGGCCGGCGTGTACGCCGCCTGCATCAAGCTGCGCGAACAGATCGCGGTCAAGCTGAATATGACGGACCCGGTGTTCGCCGATGGCGTCGTGCGGGCTGGCAGCGCAAGCCAGCCGCTGGCCAAGGCGGCGGCAGGTGGTGAACTGGTGGCCGAGGACGTCATCGAATTCGGCGAGCTGGCGAAAAAGAACCAGCTCTCGACCTTCGGCGCGCATTTCGTCGAAGTCGCGGTCGACTCGATCACGGGCGAGACGCGCGTGCGGCGCATGCTGGCCGTCTGCGCGGCAGGCCGCATCCTGAACCCGAAGTCGGCGCGCAGCCAGGTGATCGGCTCGATGACGATGGGCGTGGGCGGTGCGCTGATGGAGCACCTGGTGGTTGACAAGCGCCTGGGCTTCTTTGCCAATCACGATATGGCAACCTACGAGGTGCCCGTGCATGCCGACATTCCGCATCAGGACGTGATCTTCCTGGACGAGGAAGACGAGTATTCGTCGCCGATGAAGGCCAAGGGCGTCGGTGAACTGGGGCTGTGCGGCGTGGCGGCGGCGATTGCCAACGCGGTCTACAACGCGACCGGCGTACGGGTGCGCGAGTATCCGGTCACGCTCGACAAGCTGCTGGAAAAGATGCCGCTGCCGGTCTAGTCGCCGTCGACCACGACGCAGTTGCGCCCGCCATCCTTGGCGGCGTACAGCGCCTGGTCCGCGGCTGCGATCAGCGCCGCTTCGTCATTCAGGCGAGCGCGTTCGAAGGCGGCTACGCCCACGCTGATGGTGACATGGGGATGGCACGCATCCGGAGCCTGCGGCAGGTTCAATGTGGCGATATGGGTGCGGATGCGGTCGGCCATCACCCGCGCCTGCTCGCGCGTGGTGTCGGGCAGGATCGCCGCGAATTCTTCACCGCCGTAGCGCGCGGCCAGGTCGGCAGGCCGTTTCAGCAAGCCTGCGATCTCCTGCGCCACACGGATCAGGCAAGCGTCGCCTTCCTGATGGCCGAAATGGTCGTTATAGGCCTTGAATGTATCGATATCGAACAGCATCAGCGCCAGTGGCGCATCGGCACGCTGGGCGCGGCGCAGTTCACGCGCCAGCGTGACGTCGAACTGGCGCCGGTTGGCGATGCCGGTCAGCCCGTCAATGAAGGAGCGCGCCCGCATCGCCTCGGCGTGTTCCAGCAAGCGCCGTTCGCGCTCTGCCGTGTCGCTGATGTCGCGGATTTCAACGAGGCAGAAACGCTGGCCGGCCTCGCCGAGCGGCGTGACCGCCACGGCCTGATCGATCAGATCGCCGTCAAAACTGCCGGCGGGCCGAAGCGGGAATGGCGTGCGGTTGCCGGCATCGGGCACGTGGGAGGTCGCCGTCCCGTCACTCAGTGCCGCCTGCACGGCAGCTTCGACGCGCGAGCCGCGCAGGCCGGGAAAGATCTCGATCAACGGATGGCCCGTGACGCGCGCGGCGCCGCGGCCGCAACGTGGCACCAGCCAGGCGTTCCAGTGGACGATGCAGGCTTGCGCGTCGAGCACAATGACGCCGCAATCGAGCAGATCGAGCACACGGGACAGCAACCCGGCGCCGGGTTCGGGCAGTGGTGCAATCACGGGTTCAGCTTTGCTGGCCGAGCATGTGCCAGGCCATGGCGCAGCAGAGGATCACGACGCAGCACAGCAGGCCGTAGACGAAGATGCGCATCGACGTGGCCAGGCCGGTGACGGCGCGGTTGGCGTTGTCACCGAGCTTGCCGCGCTTGCGCGCGCTGTTCATCAGCATCGAGAAAAAGACGAACAGCGTCGCGCAAATCAGGACGACTTTCATGACGGCCTTTGGTTGATCAGGTGCGCACGGCCACGAGCACGAGCGCCACGACCGACAGCAGGCCCGACAGCGCCGCAGTCACGCCCATCCACGTCATCTTCTGGCGCTGGGCATCGACCTTGGCGATGAGCTGCGCGTTCTGGTCGGCCAGGTTGGCGATGATTTCGGAGGCCGAGCGCATCTGGTTGCGCAGATCGGTGATCTCGGCATCATTGCGCTCGACGCTGCGGATCAGGACGTCGAACACGTCGTCTTCTTGTCCCGCCATCTCGGGCGCCATGCCCATCGGGCCATCGGGCATGCCCTGCCGGTTGCGGTTGACCGTGTCCCACAGACGCCGCGCGCCATTTGCCACCTGCGGCGCTGCGCTGATGACTTCGCTCCAGGGAACGGTTCTTAATACTGTCCACCAACCTGCTGCCATACCTGCTCCTCTTCAATCGTTGTATTCCTGAGCATACCATTGCGGCGTGCTGCGGCCAAATGCCACACGCGTCGCGCGCCAGCGGAACGCGGTGCGACGCACCTGGCCGCCTTGCGCTACCATCATCCCCATGTGTGGACGACTTGACCAAAGCCAAACGGCCCGTTACTACGCCAGCGTGATCGGCTGGCTCGACGCCGTGTATGACAGCGAATCCGAACCGGCCTATAACGTGCCGCCCGGCACCTATCGCCCCGTGCTGCATCTGCAGGACGGCGAGCGGCGCGTGGACGACGTGTACTGGAGTTACCAGGCGCGCTGGGCCAAGGGCAAGGTGCCGGTGACGATCAATGCGCGCCTGGACAAGCTGGACAACCGCTACTGGCGCGGCCTGCTCAAGTCCGGGCGTGCGCTCGTGCCGGCCTCGGGCTGGTATGAGTGGACGGGCGAAAAGGGCAGCAAGCAGCCGTGGCATATCCACCGCAAGGACGGTGCGCCGCTGTTCATGCTGGCGCTGGCCAATTTCGGCAGCTTTACTGAAAACCGCGCCGAGGCAGGCTTTGTCATCGTGACGGACGATGCTTCGGGCGGCATGCTCGATATCCACGACCGGCGGCCGGTGGTGCTGGATGCGCAGGACGCCGGGCGCTGGCTCGATCCGGCGCTGTCGAGCGAAGACGCATTGGCGCTGGCCCGCTCGGCCGCCCTGCCCCCGGACGCGTTCACGTGGCACGAAGTGAGTACGCAGGTCAATCGCGCCGGCGCCGGCGGCGCCGAGGTCGCGCAGCCCATCGACAGCGACGCTTGAGGCGATCGCTGGCGACGCCCTGGTGCGATGAACGTCTTGGAATGAGGCCCCTGGTTGATCTGGATCGAACCGGGGATGCAACCAAACGCCGGGTTCGGCAGTCTTAATGGATTGCTACCACACGTGAGGTGAATCCATGGGCGAATACATGCAAATCCGGGGCCTGCTGCAAGAGGGTGAAGAATACGCGGGTCTCATCCTGGGCAAAGACGACCCCGACTATCACCTGGTCCTGCTGCCAGGCGACAGCGCCGATGTCAGCTGGCCGACCGCCGCCGACTGGGCCGCCAGCCAGAGGGGCGCCCTGCCCACGCGACGCGAACTGGCGCTGCTGTTCGCCAACCTGCGCGAATCGTTCCAGCGCGACTGGTACTGGTCCAGCGAGCCGCACGCGACGCGCGTCCAGCTGGTCTGGGGCCAGAATTTCGCCAGCGGCATCCAGACCATCTACGGGCGGCCGTACCGCGGGCATGCGCGCGCGATACGGCGCATCAGTACGGTGGCCTGATCCGTGGCCTCACCCGTGGTCTGACCCGCGTCACGGTGCCGGCACGCTGGAGCGACCGATCGGCTGCTCCATATTGGCCAGGTACCAGGCCGTCGCAGCCATCAATGCGACGTTGCGGCGCAGGCTGTCGGGATCGACCTTGTCCAGCGTGTCGGCCGGCGTGTGATGGATGTCGAAATAGTTCGCCGTGTCGACGATCGGCGCGAAGCTTGGCACGCCGGCGCGTTCCAGGCCGGCCAGATCGCCCGTCGCCAGCACGTCCTGGCGCTGGAACACGCCGGCGCCGATCGGCTGCAGGGCCGCTTGCAGGGGTGCGAACAGCTTGACCGACTGCGGCGTGACGCTGGCGCGCAGGCCGAACGGGCGGCCGACGCCGTTGTCGCTCTCGATGGCGCCGAAGTGCCTGGCGGCATTTGCCTGTTCGGCGGCAAGATAGGTGCTCGCGCCGCGCATGCCGTTTTCTTCGTTCATCCAGGCGATGAAGCGGATCGTGCGGCGCGGCCGGTAATCGAGTTTTTTCAGGACGTCGAACACGGCCATCGCGCTGGCCACGGCGGCGGCATCATCGTGCGCGCCGGGGGACAAATCCCACGAATCGAGGTGGCCCGAGACGATGACGATTTCCTCCGGCTTTTCCGTGCCCGGCAGGTCGGCGATCACATTGAAGCTGTCGGCGTCGGGCAGGTTCTTTGGCGTCAGCACGAGTTTGAGCTTGACCGGTCCCCGCTTGGCCAGGCGCGCCATCAGCATGGCGTCTTCCGCCGTCACGGCCGCTGCCGGAATGCGCGCGTCATCCGACAGGCCGGACGAGCCCGTGTGCGGCAACCGGTAAGCGGCGCCACCGACCGAGCGCACGAGCGCGCCGACGGCGCCCAGCTCGGCGGCCAGGCGCGGGCCGTTGCGGCGGTAGTTCGACCCCGCGCCGTAGGCCGGGCCGGCCAGGCCGCGGTCGGCCATGTGCTGGTCGAAGGCAACATCGAACAGCACGATCTTGCCCTTCACTTCGCTCGACCGCGCCTTGAGTTCCTCGAAACTGTTCAGTACCAGCACCGGTGCGACGAGGCCTTCGGCCGGGGTGACGCCCGAGCCGCCCAGCGCGGTCAGCACGATGCGCTGCGTGATGCCGGCCGGCCGGCCCGTGTAGTCGACCAGTTCGCCCGTCTCGATCCCGCGCACCCAGTGCGGCACCTTGACCGGTTGCAGCGTCACCTTCGCGCCAAGCTTGCGCATGGCCTCCGCGACCTGGGTTACTGCGGCCGCCGCGCTGGGCGAACCGGACAGGCGCGGGCCGATCAGGTCCGTCATGTCTTCCGTTCGTTGCCAGGCGTAGTCGCTCGCCATTGCCGCCTCGCGGATCTTGACCAGCGCAGCGGGATCGTTGCCGGGACTGGCGGCCAAGGCCGGCGCGCTGTTCACGACAGCCGCCATGGCGATCAACAGGGGAAGGCGGCGAAGATGGCGAACGGGGAAGTTCATGCGGGAATCCTTGCTGTATTGGAAGGATTCAAACAATAGCGCATTCGGCAAGGTTGTGCCCCGACATTCCTGATCGCGGGGCCAGGCTTGCCCCTGCTTTCAGGCGGCGACCAGGCGCACCAGCGTGATCTCCGACGGCGCACCGAAGCGCTTCGGCGGTCCCCAGTAGCCGGTGCCACGGCTGGTGTACACCCACATTTCGCGCACCCGGTTCAGGCCAGCGACAAAGGGCTGCTGCAGCGGCACGAACAGATTCCAGGGGAAGAACTGGCCACCGTGCGTATGGCCCGACAGTTGCAGGTCGAACCCGGCCGCCGCTGCCGCCGTCGCGCTGCGCGGCTGGTGCGCGAGCAGCACGCGCGCGCCGATACCTGCGGGCGCGCCTGCTGCGGCGCGTTGCGGATCGCTCTTGTGCTCGGGATGGAAATGGTGGGCGTGGTAGTCGGCCACGCCCGCGATCATCAGGCGCGCGTCGCCCTTGTGCACGATCACGTGCTGGTTCATCAGCACATTCAGGCCCAGGCGCCGCACTTCGGCAACCCATTCGAGCGCGCCCGAGTAGTATTCGTGGTTGCCGGTCACGAAGTACACGCCGTCACCCGCGCGCAGGCGGCCAAGCGGTTCCGTGTGCGGCGCAAGGCGCTGCACGCTGCCGTCGACCAGGTCGCCCGTGACCGCAATCGCATCCGCTTCCAGCGCATTGACCCTGTCGACGATGGCATCCAGGTACGCGCGCTTGATGGTCGGGCCCACGTGCACATCCGAAATCTGCGCGATCGTGTAGCCGTGCAGCGCTTGGGGCAAATCGCGGATCGGCACGTCCACCCTGACGATGCGGGCGACCCGGCGTGCGTTGGCGTAACCGATCAGCGTCACCGCCAGCGCCACCAGGGGCGCCGCCAGCGCGCTGAGGTACAGCACCGGCGCCGTCACGGCGCCAACGACCATCATGACCAGCAGTACCAGGTCGCGCAGCACAGTCGCCACCAGCAGCGACGAGAACTGGCCCATCGACAGCAAGCCGACCCAGGCGACACCATCGGACCAGCGGCGCCGGCGCATCGAGGCCGACATCAGCCCGACCGGCACCAGGATGCCCAGCAGGCACAACAGCAATCCGGCGATCAGGTTGCCGGCTATGCCAAAGGCCAGATCGGGGATCAGGCGCACGCCGATATACACCAGCAACATGACCATCAGGAAGAGAACGACGAGAAAGCTTCGGCTTGGACGCATGAGTGGAATAGATGAAAAGCAATATGAGCTACATGGGGCACATGGGCCGGGATACAAGCGAGGATGTTACAGACCGGGCATGACTTGTAAAAATCTGTATTAGCAGATGGCACTATCAAGAAGCAAGAATATAGTGATTCCTACCCGGTGAGCGAGAACATCATTCCGATCTCCGCCGGGCCTAAGAGGAAAAAGCCATGTTGAAATCGAAGACCTTTGGTGCTGTGCTGCTGGCCGCCGTCGCCGTATCGCCGGCGGCAATGGCCGGCGATCGTGGTACGAATACGGCAATTGGCGCCGTGCTCGGTGCAGTCGTTGGCCACACTGTCGGCGGGACCGGCGGCGCAGTGGCGGGCGGTGTGATCGGCGCGGCGGTGGGCAACTCCGTCCACTCGCGTAATGACCGTCGCCACTACGGCGATCGCGGTGGCTACTATGACAATCGCGGCGGGTATTACCAGTCGCAACCGGTGTACGTGCAGCAGCGCCCGGTGTATGTCCAGCCACGCCCGGTGTATGTCCAACCGCGTCCGGTATACGTCGAATCGCGGCCCGTGTACGTGCAGCCGCGTCCCGTCTACGTCGAATACCGCGACGGTGGCCGCGGCTGGGACCGTCATGACCGCCGCGACCGTCATGATCGCCACGACCGCTGGGACCGCGATGACCGTCGCGGCTACGGCCGCTAACCCCGAAAGCCGCGCACCGCGCGGCTTTTTCTTTGTCCAAACCTGGGTCACAAAGCCGGGGTCAGGTCTGACATTCGGACACGGACTCTGCTTTAGTTGCTTCCATCGGTAACTCCCCAGTACTAGCCCGGCGCTTTGCCAGCCAAGTCGACCCAGGCTACTGTCGAGATCGTGTCCGAATGTCAGACCTGACCCCGGCTTTTCTACCGGCGACTGTCGAGATCGTGTCCGAATGTCAGACCTGACCCCGGCTTTTCCAGTCCTTTCTCCTTCCCTCCGCTCTGCTTCCCCATCGGCGCTTTGCGCCATGCTCGGGGGACACCATGTACGACGCAGGCACCGTCATTTCGCTCATCGGCGGCCAGTACCGCTTGCGCGAACCGCTGGCTGGCGCGGCCTATGGCGTTGTCTGGCGCGCTGACAGCCTGCATGCTACTGGCGCAGTTGCCCTCAAGCTTGTCAATCTCGACCAGATGGCGCGCGCGCCGGAAGCATTGCGCAGCCGGTGGCTGGAGAGCGCGCGCACTGAAATTGCGTTCCTGCAAAGCCTCGCGCCATGGGACGGCCGCCACATCGTCCGCCTGCTCGACAGTGGCGAGCATCTTGGCCTGCCGGCGCTGGCGCTGGAATTGCTCGATGGTGATCTGGCCGCTTACCTGGCGGAGGAAGCCGCCGCCGGTCGCACGATCGCCCCGGCCCGCGCCCTCGCCTGGATCGGCCAGGTCAACCAGGCGCTGGCCAAGGTCCATGCCAATGGCTGGCGCTACCTTGACCTGAAACCGGGCAACCTGCTGCTCGACCGCGCCGCCGACACCCTCAAGCTGGCCGATTTCGGCACCAACCGGCGCCTGGACGACTTGCGCGCCCATACCTACGCCGGCACCGCCAACTGGCAGGCGCCCGAGCAGTTCTTCCCCGACACCGACGCCAACGGCTATGCCACCGAGGCACGTACCGATTACTTCGCCCTGGGCGCCCTTTTCTATTACCTCGTCTGCGGCCGCCTGCTGCGTTACAGCAGCACCTGCGGCCAGGCCTGGCAGACGCATGGCCGCGAGGGCGCAGCCACGCTGCTCGCCACGCACCAGGCGCGCCCGCCCGTGCTGCAGCTCGACGAGGCGACGCTGTTCGCCGGCCACCTGGGCCCGGCCGCCGTCCCGGGCCTGGCGCTGCTGCGCCGCCTGCTGGCCGACAGCCCTGCCGAACGACCGCAGCACGCGCTGGACATCAGCCGCCTGCTGGGGCAAGCGACCAGCCTGCTCGGCGCGCCGCACATCAGGAGCGCAGCGTGAAGCCTGGCCGGATGTCCTTCGGCGCCGCGACGGCCACGATCCTGCTTGCGCTGCTGTGCGCCGTGCAGCTGCTGGCCGTGCTCCGTGCGCCGGCCGCCTGGTTGCCGCGCGAGATCGCAGTGCACCTGCAGCCGGGCGAATCGATCGTGCTGGGCCGCGCGGAACTGGGCGCGCCGCGCGCCGCTGCGCGCCAGCTGACCCTGCGCCGTGATGCCGCCGGTGCCTGGTGGCTGCGCAATCTGGAGCCGGTCCAGCCGATCGTGCTGCGCCGTGGTGACGCGCGCGCGCGCAGCAGCGACGTGCCGCTGGCGCACGGCCAGCAGATCCAGGCCGGCGCCGCCCGCTTTGCCGTCCTGGCGCAGGACGCCGACAGCGTGACGCTGTCGAACGGCGAGCGCACCTGGCGCTATGACGGCGCCACGCTGCTGCAGGATGGCGCACTGCAGCCGGCCTGCCCCGACGCCCCCCTTCCCAGCCGCGCACTCGCACTATGGAACCGCGTCACGCCACACGCGCTGGGCCTGGCGCGGCCCGTCAGCCTGGGCGGCCTGCTGTATTGCGGCAACCGGCTGGCCAGCAGCACGTTCGAGGCGGGCACAGCAATGCTGGCGCGCCTGCCCGATGGCCGTATCGCGCTGTCGGTACGGGGTGACCAGCCGGTGCTCGTCTCGACCGAGAACGGCTGGGAAGACGCCGCCCAGCGCGACCTGCCGCTGGCCGACACCGATACCTTTGCCGTAGGCCGCACCGTCTTCACGCTGGTCCCGAATGGCGACATGCTGCGCCTGACGCCAGCGGGCCAGGTCGCGCTGTCGAATGCGCCGCAGGTCCAGTTACCGGACGCCGTCCGCTGGCAGTGGCAGGAACGCACGCTGTTCGCGCTGCCTGCCCCCACGCCGCTGGCCTGGGCCGCCGCGCTGGGCGTGCTGCTGCTGGGTGCGCTCAGCGTCCTGCCCCTGCTGCGCCAGCGCATTGCCGGCGCACGCATCATCCTGCCGCTGCTCACCGCACTGGTCGCGGCCACCGCCGCCCTGCTGCTGGTCGCCCAGCGCAGCAGCGGCGCGCCCGGTGTGGGCATCTCGCTGCTGCTGGCCTGGGCCACGCTGTGGCTGACACTGCGCTTTCAGGCGCGCATCAGCTTGCTGCCCGCCGCCGCCGTGCTGCTGCTGGGCGCCGGCCTGCTGGTGCAGCTCGAGATGGGACTGGGCGCCAGCGACACCGCCTGGCTGCGCCACTTCCAGAATTCCACCGCGCTGCTGGGCCTGGGCTTGCCCGGCGCGCTGCTGCTGTTATCGAGCGTCGGCCGCAACAGCCTGTCGCGCCCCGTCACCGAGCGCGTACTCCTGACGCTGGCCGGGATCGCGCTGGTGGGCGTGCTGCTGCAGGTCTGCTTCGGCAGCGAGACGGGCGTGTTCGACATCCAGCCATTCGAGTTCGCCAAGTTCGCACTGGCCGCGCTCAGCGCCCATTGCCTGGCGCTGATCGCGGGCGGCGCGACGCACCAGCAGCGCAACTGGCGCTTCTGGCTGCGTATGGCCATGCCGGTGCTGCTGTTCGTGTTCCTGCTGGGCGTTGCGCTGGTGCGGGTCGACGATTATTCACCACTGGTGCTGCTGCTGGTCTGGAGCAGCGCGATGGCGCTCGTCTGGTGCGCGAGCCGTGGCCGGCGCGCTGCCCTCGTCACGGTCACTGTCGCCGTTTGCCTGATGGTGGCCGGCGGCGCAGCGATGCGCAGCGGCGGGGCCATCCTCGGTGCGCTCGGCTTTTATCCCGAGCGGTTCCAGGTCTGGAGTGCACCGACGATCCATCCGCACACGGGCCAGCAGATGCTGCTCGGTGCGCGCGCCATCGCCCAGGGCGGCTGGCTGGGCGCCGACAGCGCGTTCGGACTTGCTGCCCTGGGCGGCGCGGCTGGCGACGCACTGGCGATTCCCGCGATCCAGGACGACTTCGCGCCGGCCTTCCTCCTGCAGCGCCATGGGCTGGCCGCTGGCCTGGCGCTGTGGACGTTGCAGGCGCTGTTCCTGGTGGCGCTGGTGCGGGTGGCCGCCGGCGCCTGGGGCCGGGCGCTGGCTGCCAACGATTTCCGGCGTGCCTGGCTGGGGCGCTTCCAGTGCTTCGCGCTGTGCGGCGGCGCCGCGTTCGTCGCCGGCCACCTGCTGCTGTCGTGGGGCACCAACCTGGCGATGTTCCCGATCATGGGCCAGCCGATGAGTTTTCTGTCGGCCGGCGGCTCGCACCTGCTGTTTTTCATCTGCCCCCTGCTAGCGTTTGGCATGGCAAGCACCCCATTCAACGAGGAGATTCAATCATGCCGGTCTATGTCCAACACGAAGTCCTGGGCAAGGTAGAAGACGTGTTCAATGCCGACGCGCTGTGGCAGGCGCCCGGCCTGTCGCTGTTCTCGCGCCGCGCGCTGCTGCGCGACCTGCTCGAACGCTCGCCGCGCGAGCTGCGCGGCCGCGCCGCAACGCGCTGCTTCTCGCACGTGACGCTGGTGCTGCCGCAGGACGACGTCGACGACGACCGCCACCTGACCCGCGGCGCCCGTGTGCGCGACCTGGCGCAGTCGCTCGCCGCGCTGCACCAGAAGGATTTCGGCGACCTGCTCGGCGGCGATGAAGTGCGCTATTTCATCTCGGGCGACGACCGCATCGCGCCGGGCGAAGTGCAGGTCAAGTTCGGCCACGCTGTCTACCTGCCGGCGCCGGGCGAACAGGTGCAGTACACGGTAACCGCCTCGCGCGACAGCGCGATCTGGCAGCCGGTCTGCGCCATCTACCCGAACCAGCGCCTGACCCTGGTGGGCATGGACCCCGCCAACGCCACGTTCGCCGTGCCGGGCTGGCCGTTCGGCCCGGACGGCGGCCTGCTGCTCGTGAACGACGGGCCGGACGCGCCACTCGAACTGCAGGTGCGCCCGAAAGACAGTTTCGACTGCGTCTTCGACGCCGCCAATGGCTATTACGTCCTGCGCGGCAAAGGCGCGAGCGCACAGCGCCTGCTGCTCAGGATCAATCGCGCTGGATCGGCCCTGAAGCCATCGGCATCCGTACCCGCTGCAGCAGCCGCACCAGCCGCTGCGCCGCAGCGCAGCCCCGCCGTCTGGAAATCGCGCA
Source organism: Telluria sp. ZT3P26 (assembly GCF_059686035.1). Lineage (NCBI taxonomy): Bacteria > Pseudomonadati > Pseudomonadota > Betaproteobacteria > Burkholderiales > Oxalobacteraceae > Telluria > Telluria sp. ZT3P26. The sequence goes on from NZ_JCASII010000007.1 coordinate 71,420, forward strand.
GCAGCACGCCGCCGCCCGACTTGACTGCGATGCCGCTGGCCGCACCAGCGCCCGTCCCCGTCACCACGCCCGCACCGACAACCGAAGCCGATGCCACCTACGCGCCGGTCGCGCGCCATCGCATCACGCTGGCTGCACTGGCCCTGCCGCGCCTGAGCCGCTACCGCGACACGGGTGCACAGGCGCTCGAAGTGGGCCTCGACGCGCAGCTCGTACCGGTCGCGCCGGGCAAGGACAACGTGATCCGCTTCGCCATCGACGACGCCGACGAACTGCATGCGATCACGCCAGCTGGTCGCCAGCGCATCGCCGTGCCGTCGCAGTTCTCGCCGATGGACGGTGCCAGCATCGGCTTGCTCGCCGCGCCGCAATCGATGGCGGAGCGCTACAGCGCCCTCCTGGTGCTGCCGCAAGGCCCGTCGCAACCGGCGGCAGGCGGCTCGCGCCTGACGTTCGGGCGCGGCATGCCGTCGCTGGCCGCGCTGCGCGTGCTCGATGCGCCGCAGTTCGTGCGCCAGGCCGATGGTGCCGCCGCCAGCGCCGACCGGCTCGGCCTGTCACGCAGCGCCTTCAGCTGGGAAGCCTCCAGCGATGGCCTGCGCGTGGTGCGCCTGTCGCCGAGCCAGGCGCTGTACCACCTCGATGCCGAGCTGGCCCTGGTGGCGCAGATCGACGCGGCCGCCCAGGATGCGCCGTACCTGATCCCGCCCGGCCACCACCTGGTCGCCGGCCACTACGTGCTGCGTTTCGACGCCTGAGGCCAGCATGCCATCGTCGACCCACATCGCCACCTACCTTGGTGCGTTCGGCGCAGCGCTCGTGCTGACGCTGTGCGCCTGCGCGTGGCTCACGCCCCGCGCCTGGTGGCACCGGCCGAACGCCCGCGCACTGGGCGTGCTGGCCGCTGGCACCGTGGCTGGCGGCGCGCTGTTGCTGGCATTGTTCGGCGTACCGCTCACGCTGCCGCCGTCCGTCGAACTGGCCGAGGCACCACTGCCGACAGCCGACGTGCCCGTGGCCGGCGCCCACTACCGGGTGCGCGATGCGCTCAATCTGCGCGTGGCGGGCGGCATCGGCGCGGAGCGCCTGCTGGTGGTACCGGGCGGTACGCGGGTGATTGCCACTGGCCAGCGCGATGGCGACTGGTGGCAGGTGCGCGCCAACCTCGATGGCAAACACGTCGAGGGCTGGGCGAGCAGCTTGTGGCTGCGGCGCGCAGACGAACGTTAAGGGCCTGGATACCCCACCCTGCATGCTGCGTTACTTGCGACCATCTGCGCTCAGGGCTTGCGAAACACGATCGCATGCTGGATCGGCAGCGACTTGATGCTGCGCTCCCACTTCAGGCCATGCGCCGTGGCTTCACGCCGTATCTGCTGCTCGCTCATCTTGTGCAGCGGCTTGATCGCCACTGCCGGGTCCTCGGCGCGATATTCGACGAAGACGACGCGCCCGCCCGGCTTCAGCGCGCCGACGATGCTGTCGAGGACTTCGGCGGGATACGCGAGCTCGTGATAGACATCGACCATGATTGCCAGGTCGACGCTGGCCGGCGGCAGTTTTGCACTGGTGTCGCTACCGAGTACCGAAACCACGTTGCGCACGCCACGCTTTGCCATCTGGCTGTCGAGCATGGCGATCATTTGTGGCTGCACATCGACGGCATACACACGGCCGTTAAGCCCGACCTTTTTCGCCAGTTGCCAGGTGTAGTAGCCGGTGCCGGCGCCGATGTCGGCCACCGTCATGCCGGGTGCCAGCGCCAGTTCACGCAACAGCAATTCCGGCCGCTCCTCGCGTGCGCGGCTTTCGCGCTCGAGCCACTGCGCCCCCTCCCATCCCATGACACCGGAAATTTCGCGGCCCATGTAACGCTTGCCGATGCCATCCGCGCTGGGTGCCGTACGTTCGTAGCGCGTAGCGGCAGGCGCTGCCTGCGCCACGGCATCGATACTGGCGGACGACAGCAGCGTCAGCGCCGACAGGCAGGCCAGCAGGATGGGGAGCGTACGGTGGGTGCGGCAATTGCGCAGGAGGGTACGGTACATGGTCGTTTTCCGTAAGAAGTCGCGGCCTGCAAAGGCGCCGGCAGACTTGCCGTAAATGGGAGTGATCAGTGTAGCCCGGTTGGCGCCGCGACGCATGTTGACGGCGTGCGGGTCTCCTCCATCCCGACAACGTTGGTGATCGACTCTCGTTGGCGACTGGCGCCCTGGCCACCGGTACGGGAGGTGTCCAACCTGCGGGTCGAAGGCTGTGCGGGCAGCGCATATCTGCGCCGCACAGGCCAACGCTAATCACGTTGCGTACCACCGCATACCTCGTCGTTCGCGCTGAATCTCAGCGCCAGCGCGTACGCATCGCTTGCGTAGCGCGTGATCACCAGTCCCTGCACGCTGCGGTACGTACCGCCGTTCTGCGCGAGATCGGTAAAGCAGACCTCCAGATCCTCAATGCCGTCGCCATTGACGTCGCGTCGCCCCGTCACCTGCATGCGAAGATACCAGTCCCCGGGCACGTCATAGATCAGGTCATTGTCCAGCACCGTGGTCGGCGTCATGCCGAAGTCGGCCAACGTGCGCTGTCCACGCCGGTCCCGGCGCGGCCCGAACGAGCTTCGGATACTGGCCAGGTCGAAGTGACTGGCAAGGAAGGGTCCCAGCCCCTGCTGCGGAAAATGGCTGACGACAGGGGCCGCGTACAGCGCGCCCGGCGCCCCGAGGCAGGTCACAACGATCGCGAGCAACACGGGGGTCTTCATCAGGGTCTCCGGTACATGGCTTAGTCACGCGCAGTCCGCCATTCCTGCTGCCGCGCGGGTTCTTCATCTTTCGGGCAGGTCGTGAAGCGCTGCTTGCCGTGCTTCTCAAACATCTCGACATCGGTCGTCGGCGCGCGGTCCGTCAGGCAGTAGGTGCCGTTTCCGGTAATCACACGGGTGCGGCGCGCGCCGTCGCCCGTGTTGTTGACGAGTTCAACGACCCGCGGCGCCTCCCACAAGCGCGGCGGCGCCATCTCGCGCGCATGCTCGATGCCGCGGCGCAGGCGGAGTTGCGGGCTGTCCGGGGGCAGCACGATCAACGGCTGGCGTTCCTTGCGCAGTGCCCGGTCGATGTCGCCGATGCTGCGGCGCGCATTGTCCATGATGGCAGCGGTGCTGGGGGTAATTGGTTCGGCCGGCGCATCCGGTGCCGGCGCGTCTGCTGATCGCTGTTGCGGTGCCGACGTCTCTGCCTGCGCCGCAGGCATCGGCCGCAGCGGCGCACTGCGCCTCGGCGTCGTCGCAGCCTCCCGCCGCGCCGACGGAACATCGACCATCCGTGGCACCGGCACCGTCACCGGCAACGGCACGCGCAGCCACAGCATCGCCGCGTCGTCCCCCGCGACCGGCGCCGGCAAGGTGCGCGCCAGTTGCCACGCCAGCATCAACAGCCCGTGCACGAGCAGCATGGCCGCCAGGCCCGCGCTGCGGGAGTCGGTGCAACGGTAACGCCAGGTGGCCCGGTTCATCTGCCCAGTATAGCCAGCCCGGTGCTGCTACTTACTCAACAATTCTCACGCTGCCGCTGGCTGTTCGCTGGCGGCGCGCAGCGCCATCAGCGTCGTGATCAGGTGCGCCGGCAACGGGCGGCTGACCAGGTAGCCCTGAATCTGGTCGCACCCGTGCGCGATCAGGAAGGCCTTCTGCGCCGCCGTTTCGACACCCTCGGCGACGACCCGCACGTTCAGGCTGTGCGCCATCGTGATGATCGCGTTGACGATGGCGGCATCGTCGGCATTGGTGGTCACGTCGCGAATGAAGGCGATGTCGATCTTGAGCTTGTCGATCGGGAACCGGCGCAGGTAGGCCAGGCTCGAGTAACCGGTGCCGAAATCGTCGACCGACACCTGGATGCCGCGCGCGCGCAGGTTGCTCAGGCACTGCATGGTGCGCTCGGTGTTGATCATCAGCGACGTCTCGGTCAGTTCCAGCTCCAGTAGCGCGGCCGGCACGTCATGCACGGCCAGCGCGTGCATCACGTCGCCTTCCAGGTCGCCCTCGGCGAACTGGCGCCCCGCGATATTGACCGATACCTGCATCGGCCCCGTCGCCCCGAGCATCCAGGCCTTGATCTGGCGGCAGGCGGTGTCGATCACCCAGCGGCCGACGCGCACGATCAGCCCCGTCTCTTCCAGCACCGGCACGAACAGGCCCGGCGAGACCAGCCCGTGGCCGGGCCGGTCCCAGCGCAGCAGCGCTTCGACACCGACGATGGTGTCCGCGCCGAGCAGCAGCTTGGGCTGGTAATACAGTTCGAACTCCTCGTTCTCGACCGCCTTGCGCAGCGCGTGCTCGAGGTCCTGGCGTTGCAGCGCATCGGCATTCATCTGCGCCGTGAAGAAGCGATAGGTGTCGCGCCCTGCCTGCTTGGCCTCGTACATCGCGGTGTCGGCGTACTTGATCAGCACCTCGGGGTCGTTGCCGTCCCCGGGATGGACCGTGATGCCGACGCTGGCCGTGACGATCACCTCGAAGCCGCGCAGGTTGAACGGCGGGTACAGCACCTCGGCGATCCGGCCGGCCACCGTGGCTGCGCGCGCCGGGTCCTGGTCGAGCATCAGGATCAGGCCGAATTCGTCCCCGCCCAGGCGCGCGACGGTATCGCGCGCGCCGACACACGTGGCCAGGCGGGCGCTGAACTGCACCAGCAGTTCGTCGCCCATGGCGTGGCCGAGCGTGTCGTTGACGTTCTTGAAGCGATCGAGATCGAGAAAGACCACCGCAACCTGCGCACCGGCGTCCTGGCTTGACCCGACAATGCTGTGGAGCGCCTCGTAGAACCAGGCGCGATTGGGCAGGCCGGTCAGCACGTCGTGGCTGGCCTGGTACTGCAGGATCTGCTGCGCGACCCGGCGTTCGGTGATGTCGCGCACGACGCTGACGATGATCCAGTCATTCCCGGACAACAGGGCCTGGCGGTGGATCTCGACGTCGACCAGGCCGCCATCCTTGCAGTGCAGCGTGACCTCGCTCAGCCGGGGCTTGATGCGGCCACCCGGTGCGGGTTCGAACATCGCCTCGAGTTCGTCGTGCGTCGCCGCGCCCAACGCCACTGGCCCCAGCGCAAGCATTTCGGTGCGCGTGTAGCCCAGCATCGCGCAGGTGGTGTCGTTGACTTCGACGAAGCGCATCGTGTCCCGGCTGACCAGCATCAGGGCGTCGGGCGTCGCATTCATCGCCGTGCGAAAGCGCAGCAGGTCGGCGGTGCGGGCGGCGATTTTCTGCTCCAGCACGAGGACCTGGTCTTCCAGGTCGCCCATGTCCTTCAGGCGCAGCAGATTGCGCACCCGCAGTCCCAGCTCCGTCGGATCGACGGGCTTGCTCAGGAATTCCTCGGCCCCGGCGGCCAGCCCTTCCTGGCGCATGCCGATATCCTCCACGCCGGTGACCATGATGATCGGGATGTTCTCCGTTGCCGGATCGGCCTTCAGGATGGTGGCCACCTGGCAGCCGTCGATGCCCGGCATCGTCTGCGCGATCAGGATCAGGTCCGGCGCGTCGCTGGCCACCGAGGACAGCGCTTCTTCGCCGCTGGCGGCGCTGGTCGTTTCATAGCCTCCGGGTGCCAGCAGGCCGGCCAGCCGATCGCGGCTCCTTGCTTCATCGTCGACGATCAGGACAGTCGGTGCGGAGGTGGTCATGGGTTACTGTCCTTGGAAATAAGCGGGCATGCGGTCACACCTTCACCAGTCGTACCAGATCGCTGTGCGCAGTCCATTCGTCGATGTAGGTCGAATTCTTGCCGTAACTGTTGTCGATCACGGTATGTGGCTTGTCCATCAGGCACGACAGGATATGGCCGTGCAGGCGGTCGGTGACGATGTGCTCATGGCGCGCGAACAGCGCCACCGCCCTGGACGAAAAACGCTGCGCGACCGGTATCCAGTACAGAGGGCCGATCAGCTTCTTGCAGGTTTGCCAGCCGCGCTTGATAAAGGCAGCCTGGATGCGCCAGGCAAAATCGATCAGCCGCTTTTCCTTGCCCACGACCTCGATCCAGTCGGTCCGGGTGTCGAAACGTGCATCCTTGAGCGATGCCGGCACCACCGGCTTTTCCGTGTCCACGCGCTCGATGCGCAGCACGCCGGTGCCGTCGCCCTTGCTGGCGATGGGATACAGGTGGTGCGCCATGTCGGGCGCCAGGTACACGTGATCGGAAAACAGGTTGGCAATCTGCTGCGACGCCTTATCCCGGACAAAGATGTGGACATCCGGATGGCGGCGGAACACGGCCACCGAACGGTCACGGGTCGTCTCACTGCCGAAGAACACAGTTTGCGGCAGCATCACGATGCGGTTCTCGGGAAAGCGCGTAATGATGTCTTCGCGTATTTCGTTGATGTTCGCGTAGAGGTCGCCGAAATTGCCGCCGCCGTGAAACACGAGGATGTCGCCCGGCTTGACCCATGACGGATCGAATGCCCACGAGGTCGAGATCGTCCGCGGCGACAGGCGCTTCTTCTTGAAGAACGCCAGCGTGCCCTGCATGATCAGCAGATCACCGATATTGTCGTGCATCGGAATATCAATGTAATGAAAGTCCCTGCCGGCCAGCAGATCGTGGATGGCGTCATGCCGGGTTTGCAGGTCCAGCATCATCGAACGATGGTTATTCAAGGCTACTCCCGGAAAAAGCAGTTATTTCGAACGCGTCAACAGCCGGCGCAGGAGGGCAACGTCACTGCGGGTCGGAATGAAGTCGGGCATCGGCTCGCCGAGCCGGCGCACGCCAAGGATGATTGTCGTGATCAGGCGCAGGCACGCACCCGCCAGCATCAGCCCCGCCAGCCAGACGTAGGTGTTTTCCTGCGGCAGAAACGGGATCGCGATCAGCACCGGGATCACCGCGATGATCTGGCGCGCCAGCACGAGGCCAGGCTGACCGGCGGCAGTGAAACGTTGCGCCAGCGTCCAGCTGGCGCCGCCGATCACGCATTCGAACAGCAGGATGGCAAACGGCATCGTCATCGCCGCAAACGATTTGCCATAGATCAGGTTGAGCAGCCATGGCGACAGCGCGCCGCCGATCGCGGCAAGCACCATCAACGGCATGAACGTCACGCGGAACGTGGTGCGCACCGCCTGGCTCAGTGCCTGCTCATCCCGGCCGGCAAAGCGTGAAAACAGCGCGACCGATGCCGACTCCTGCACCGCGCCGATCAGGCGCGACGTCGTGAATGCCAGCGCGTAGAAACCATATTCCTGGATGGTGCCGCGATTGAGCAGGAACAGCTTGTCGAAATTGACCAGGAAAATGCTCAGCAGACCAATGCCCTGCTGGTGAAAACCGTAGCGCAGGACGACCCACGGCTGCACCGGCGCCTTGACCTCCACCTTCAGCTGCCAGATCCGGTGCTTGCGCGCCCACCACAACCCCATGGCCGTGACGCCGACCAGCATCAGCAATTGCGTTGCCAGGATCTGCTCGAAGGTCACCACGTCGAACCACAGCACCAGTGGCAGCATCAGGACCAGATTCCCGAACACCTGCGTAAAGCGCAGGATGTTGAAGAAATGAAGATCCGAATGGAGTTGCGTGAGCGAGAAGATATAGGTCTGGCTGGCCATGAACGCGGCAAATGCCAGGATCAGCCACATGAACCGGTGCAGTTGCACCGCGTCGCTCAATTGCAGTCCGGCCGCCGCCAGGGCCGTCGCAAAGATGCAGATGCTCAGCAGCGACAGGAGAAGGAAGCGCAGATATGGAAACTGGCGCGCCGCACCGAAGTGATACAGATAGCTGCTGCCCATGCCGCACTGCGCCACACCGGCCGACAGCGAACAGACCAGGATGGCTGCCGACAGGAGGCCGCGCCCTTCCGGCCCCAGGATGCGCGCGGTGATCACGGATGAGATGAAACCCACCACGGTCATGCCCATGGTCGTCATCAGGGTCTTGCCGAACGCGCGCGAAATGGAAGGCCCCGACGACGCTGTCGCGCTCATGCCCATGCCTCACGTGCTGCCCCAGGCAGGCGGGTTACGGGAAGCTGGCGGATCAGGTTATTCAGGATCATCATCATCAAAGCTCGTCGGGCACGGCGCACCAATGCGCCGCTTGCGCCCGATCGATACGGACCGACCGCCATTGTAACCTGCTGCCAAAACGAAAACTTTTGTCGAGCGGCAATATATACTGAAAGTGCACAGCGTACTACCTGGCCGGTGGCGCGAAGAGCGAACGGCCAGATCGATCCCCTGCCCAGGCGAGCTGCATCGGGTTGAACGACAGGCCCCTCAGGCACTGGGTCGGCGCTACCCGCACGAAGCCGAGCCGTTCATAGGCGGCCACGGCGTAGTTGGATGCGTTGACCGTAAAGTTGCCGTCCCCGCCGCGCGCGATGGCGGCGGCGCGCGCGGCGTGCCACAGGCGCCGCGCCAGCCCTTGCCGCTGCCAGGCCGTACCGACGAACAGGTGAAACAGATGACTGTTGTCGCGGATCGCGATGAAGCCGGCCAGCCGGTCGCCGTCGAGCGCCACGTGGACCACGTGCCCGCGCGCCAGGTATCCGCGAATGCCGTGTTCGTCATTCTCGGCCAGGAACGCCGCGGCGCCGACCGGTGTCGATTCGTGCACGATGAATTCCAGTGCCAGGCTGCGCAACAGCGCGGCCATGGCCGGCACCAGGTCCGGCACATCGGCAACATCGAGTGGGCGAATGTCCATGGCGCGTGTCGACAAGGTGGCGTTGGAAACGTCAACATACCATAAGCCATGTATCGGATGACCAGTTCATTGCCCGTGGGTGGCACCGGGAATGGCATCTGTTCAGCGCATGACTTGCCCGCAAACAGTAGTACAGTGGCATTACACCATCCTGTTCCCTGCCCATGCCACCGACGCTTGCCGATTTCCGCTTTGCCCCCTCCTTCGACGTCGCCGTGGCCAGCCGCGTGGGCGTGGGTGCTTCCACCCGCGCTGAAAACCAGGACAATCTCGTCGTCATCGATTTCGACGGGCGCGCCTGCCATCTGCACGACCAGCAGCCGGCAACCATGACGATTGCCGGCTGGCCCGCCGGGCATGGGCGCCTGGCGGTGCTGGACGGGATGGGCGGCCACGGTCACGGGCGCGAAGCGGCCGAGGCGCTTGCCGCTGGTCTGCTCGCGATGCCGCCCTGCACGTCGCTCGATGGCTTGACGGCGCATCTCGATGTGCTGCATGCGGCGCTGCAGGCGCGCTTTGCCGACGGCGCCGGTGCCACGGGCCGGCCCGGCACGACGCTGACGCTGCTGGAGCTGCCGCCCGGCGCTGCGCCGTTGCTGTATCACGTGGGCGACTCGCGGCTGTATGAACTCGATGCGCGGCAGGCTACCGCGCTGACGGTCGACCACGTGCCCGCCACCGGCGCGGCACTGGCCGGCCGGCTTGGCGAAGCCGACTGGTGGCGCGACGTCCATGGTCGCCACGCGCCGCAGATTGCCCAGGCCTTCATTCTGGGCAATGCGTTTGCCGATCCGTCGCGCCTGTCCGATGGCCTGTTCGCCCTCACCCCCGCCAACCTGCCGTGCTGGCTGGCCCACCTGCCCGACCGCCGCGCACTGCAGTTGCGGGCCGACGCAGCCTATCTGCTGGCCACCGACGGGTTCTGGTCATGCGCACACCCGGATGCGCTGGTCGCGCGCTGGCCAGCGTTGCTGGCCGATGCGCCGGCGGCGGCGACGCTGGTCGAGCGCCTGTTCGGACTGATGGAGCACGAGCCGCCGGACGGCCTGCAACCGGATAATCTGACGGCGCTCGTGCTGCGCCCCCTGCCGCGCCACGCCGACGAGACCGCCCTGCCGCTGGACGACGACGACGCGAGTTATTGAACGTTGGAAAGATAACAAATTAATTTGATGCTGTAGGAAAATAATGTTGTTAATCAACGAGCTTGGTGCGCCGTGCCTGCTGAAAACAGCGTAAGCTTGCAACACTGCTTTCCACTTTTCTTGACTGATCAATTTGCCATGAATCGCTGCCGTAACCCCGCGCATCCGCATTGCACCGTCTGGGTCGCCCCCGGCGAGGTGCGGTGCGCGCACGGGCATGCCCAGCCCGAGGCTGCGGCCGGCGCGTATCAGGCACATGCCGCGCCGTTACCGGCATCGGCACCTCCGGTCGTCGGTGGCTTGCCCGCCAGTTTCGACACGATCAGCGCCGTGCGCACGCGCCGCGACACGGTCGTGCCGGCAACCGCACCGGCGCCATCCGGCCTGCAGCGTCCGCAATTGCACATCAGCGGCTTCGACCCGCGCGCAGCCGGCGGCCGCCAGGCACTGCGGCTCGAGTTGCGCGGCATGCCGATGGATTGTGCGCCCGATGTGCGCATGCTCGTGCACTCGGCGCTGCGCCTGCACGGCGGCGAAAGCTACGCCTTCCAGCGCACCTCGCGCGGCGACTGGCGCCCGCTGTTTCTCGAATTTTCCTCGCGCGGCCTCGAACACGGCCAGTACCGTATCGAGATCGAACTGCACAGCCGCCACGCGCACGCGCCCGAGGCCAGCCGCACCTGGACCTGCTCACCCGTGATCCTCGTGCCGCGCCAGGATGCGAGCCTGGGCGAAATCCACCAGACGTTCCTCGCCACGCACAAGAACGTGCGCGTCACGGCCGACGACGCCGGCATTGCGCGCGTCAACGCGCCGGGCGGCGGCCGCATCGATATCGACGTCGTCGCCCGCAATGCGTCGATCGCCCATCTGAACCTGGACGGCGGCAACGGTAGCGGCAAGATCGACATGGGCATGACCACCATTGCCTGGGACGAAGACCTGATCGAAATCGACCTGCCGGCCCAACCGCCTGCGCACCCGTGCCTGACCGACAGCGGCTGCCTCGTGCACGCAGAGGCCGATTCGGCCACGCAGCGCCACGTGCGCCTGTTCGCGCTCGACGAATTCATGCTGGGCCGCTTTGAACACGATGCACCCGACGCCGATGTGCTGCTGGCCCATCACGGCGAAACGGGCATGGATGCCGGGGGCCTGACGCGCCGGCTGTCCGGCCGCCACGCCATCATCCGTCGCAGCCGCGCCGGGTTTGAGATCGAAGACGTGTCGCGCTATGGCTTGCTGCTCGACGGTGTCTGGCCCGGCAAGCACATGCCGGTCCAGCTGCGCCTGGGCATGCGCATCGAATTGACGGCCAGCATCAAGGGCATCGTCACGCTTGAGGTGACGGCCCTGCTGGCACACGCGGTCGTGCTGCACCGGCTCGACGCCGGCGCCCGCGCCGAGTGTTTTTACCTGATGGCGCCGGACGCCGTGCCGCCTGCAGGCCAGGCGGCGCTGAACGGCGCCAGTGCTGGCGCCCAGCCGGCTGCGATGCCACGCGCGGTTGCCCTGCCGCTGCTGTTCCATCGCGACGGCGGTTTCTGGCAGCGCGACCGCGCCAGCGGCCGCGACGCGCCGCTGGCCATCACTGGCGCGCTCGACCGCGTGCAGCAGTCGTGTATGGGCATGGCGGCGCGCTTCGTCCCCAACGCCTATCCCGAGGCACGCACTGACCGGCGCGGCATCGACCGTCGCAGCCTGCTTGCAGACGCTCTCAGCGCCTGATCAGCCGTACGACGGCACCAGCACCAGAAAGACCAGTGCCGCACCGGCCAGCAACGCTGCCTGCAGGGCGAACACGATCGCCGGCGCCCGCAGATGTTCAGGAATTTTCATGGCATCACCTCATTCGTATTGACACGCACAGGGTGATGCCAGATTACGCCCGCACCCACGGAACGGGCGCGCGTTAGCCGCGCGGCAAGATCAGTCGCGGCGCCAGCTTGGCGGCCACTGCGGCAGCGGGATGCGTTCGTTGTCGCCGGCCAATGGCACGAAGCGATAGTTTTCCCAGTCGCGCGCCGCCTGTTCGATGCGCTCGCGGCTACTCGACACGAAGTTCCAGAAAATGAAGCGTTTGCCGTCCAGTGGTTCGCCGCCGATCACGACGAAGCGCGCGCCGGCAGCGGCGCTCACGCGCACCGCTGCCCCCGGCTCCAGCATGGCCATCGTGTTGGCGGCGACTGGCTCACCGTCGATCTCGATCGTGCCGAACGGCGCATACAGTGCGGTTTCATCAGGCAAGTCATCCAGCTCGATGGCGGCACCGGGCGCCAGTTGCACGTCCAGGTACAGCGTCTGGCTGAAGGTCGGCACGGGCGACGTCTGGCCGAACGCGCTGCCCACCAGCAGCCGAACGGTGGCGCCCGGCAGTGCGATTTCGGGAATCCGGTCGGCCGGTGTGTGGCTGAACGCGGCGGGCGTTTCTTCATGCTCGCGCGGCAGCGCCGCCCACAATTGCAGGCCGTGCGTGCGGCGCGTGCGCTCGAGCAGATCCTCGGGCGTGCGCTCGGAATGCACGATGCCGCTGCCGGCCGTCATCCAGTTGACGGCGCCAGGCTCGATGCGCTGCTCGGTGCCCAGGCTGTCGCGGTGCATGATCGCACCCTCGAACAGATAGGTGACCGTGGCCAGCCCGATGTGCGGGTGCGGCCGCACATCGTGACGGGCGCCGGCCGGTGCTTCCACTGGCCCCATATGGTCGAAAAACAGGAACGGGCCGATGGACTGGCGGGCCGCAGCGGGCAACAGGCGGCGCACGGTGAAACCGCCGCCCAGGTCCTTGTCGTGGGAACGAAACAGGTGCGCAATGGCCATGGCAGGTGTCTTGAAAAGAAAAGGTGAGACCTGACTGTACACCGGATTGCCCGGCGTCTTCCAGTCCTGCCTACATCAGTTCGCGCACCACGCGCAGGCCGACGATATCGTTCGACAGGACGGCCGAGAAGCCGTTGCGCAGCGCCGAGCGCAGGTAGCGCGGGTTGTACAGCCACGAGCCGCCGCGCAGGATGCGGCGTACCTGGTCGCCACCCGTTTCCCAGGCGCTGCCGTCGTTGGGTGCCCCGTCGTAGTTCTCGTGCACGACGTCCTGCACCCATTCCCAGACGTTGCCGTGCATGTCGTGCAGGCCCCAGGCGTTCGGTGCGAAGGTATCGACCTTCGTGGTCCCGTGCCGGAACTCGCCGCGCGGCCCGCCGTTGTAGGTGAACGTGCCGTCGAAGTTGGCCTGCGTCGTGGCGATCGTGTCGCCCGTGTTGAACGCGGTCTTCGTACCGGCGCGGCACGCGTATTCCCATTCGGCTTCGCTCGGCAGCCGATAGCGCTTGCCCGTTGCTGCGCTCAGCCACGCCACATATTGCAGCGCGTCGAACCACGTCACGCCAACCACCGGATGGTCGTCGGTCTGCGGAAAGCCTGGCGCAGCCCAGTCGACCTCGCCGGCCGGCTGCCAGGTGCTGGCCTGTGCAAACGCGCGCCACTCGCCCACCGTCACCGGATAGCGGCCCATGGCGAACGGACGCTCGATGCCGACCCAGTGCTGCGGCGTTTCACGCGCGATCCAGTTCTTTTGCGAGCCGGCCGCCATCGCGATGCGCCGCTCGTGCTCCGGAGAGCCCATCTGGAAGCGGCCCGTCTGGATCAGCACCATGGCCGGGCCACTGCCGCTGCCGTCGATGAAGGCGTCGCGCAGGATGCCGGTGTCGGCAAGTGGTGGTGGCGCCACTGGGGCATCTGCCACCGCCACGGCTGCAGCGGCGTCGGGCGCCCGCTCCTGGCTGACAGGCTCGTCCACGGTGCTGGCGGCGGCGTCCTCGCGCGCCTTTTTCTGCTGCGCCATATACGCTGCCGCAGCCTTGAGTTGCGCTGCCTTGCGCGCCGCTTCTTCCTTGGCAGCCTGGGTCTTCGCGACTTCTTCGTCGCGCCGCGCCAGCAATTGCTGGCGCAGCGATTCCTTGCGCGCCAGGCGGGCCTGTTCCGCCTCGAGCCGTTCGCGCCGCTGCTGCTCGCGCAGTTGCACGCGGCGCTGCTCGTCCTGCTGCGCCTTGATGACGGCAGCCGCCTCGGCCTCGATCGCACGCCGCGCCGCCAGTTCGCGCGCCACGCGCTCCTGCTCGATCCGCTCGCGGGCATCCTGCGCTGCCAGTTCGACGGCCGACGGCCCGGCCGCTGCGCGGATCGCCGCCAGCAGCGCGTGCACGCTGGCCGGGCGCGCTACCGGAACGCGCCCGAAGCCGCTGCGCAGCACCTCCCACTGGCGCGCGCCCAGCGTCTCGGGCACGGTGCCACCCGGTTCGCCGGGCAGCACGCCGGTGAGCAGCTGGTGGATCATGACGGAAACCGCATACACGTCCAGCGTGGGCTCTGGCGTGCGGCCTTCGATTACGGCTTCCGGCGCGCGGTAGCCGGCCGTGCCCGACGTGGCCGGTGCGTCGAGCTTTGACGCAGGGCCGCTAGCGCGCGCTCGCGCGGCGATGCCGAAGTCGAGCAGCTTGACGTCGCCCTTGTTCGTGACGAAGACGTTACCGGGTTTGATGTCGCGGTGGACCAGGTGATGGCGGTCCCACGCGTAGTCGAGCGCAGCGGCGACCGGGTCGAGCAAGGCCAGCACGCGCGCCAGTGGCAGGCGGCCTTCGCGCGCCAGCACGGCGTCGAGATCTTCGCCTTCGAGGTATTCCATGATCAGGAAAAAGCTCGACGTGGCCGGGTCTTGCGCCCACTCGTAGACGCGCACGATGTGTTCGTGCGCCAGGCGGCGCGCGCGCGTGGCTTCCTGGATCAGCAGCTTGGCGTGACTGGCGGCGGACGTCGCATGCGCCGGCAGGATCTTGAGCGCCACTTGCGCGCTGTGCCCCAGTTCGGCGTGCGTGGCCAGGTCGGTCGCCTGCCACACCTGGCCCATGCCGCCATGCGCGATCAGGCGTTCGAGCCGGTAGCGCCGGTTTTGCGGGCCGATTTCCTGGCCCGTCATCAGGCCGATTTCGGTGCCCGGGCGAGGTGCAGGCGCAGAGGCGTCGTACAGCGCATCCGGGTCGATGGGCCGCTCGCCCGGCTGGTAGGCCGCGTCGAGGATCGCGTTCTTGCGCAGCTCGAACTCTTGCCGGCTCAGCAGGCCGTCGTCGTGCAGTGCGCGCAGTTCGCGGATCTTGTCGATGGCTGTTTGCATTGATCGATCAGGCAGCCGGCGCGCCGCCGCAGGCGCCGCACACGCGATCGTCGCGTTGCAGGGCGTGACCGCGCACGCACTGGCGCGCGCCCGCCACACCGGCCTGTGCATGCAGCGCGGCCTTGTTCACGTCATTCTGGAGGGTCAGCAGGTCGAGCTGGTGGCGCCGGTCCTTGTCGACTTCGCCTTCGCGTCGCGCCTGTTCGTCGCGCACCATCTGCGCCGCCTCGCCCAGGTCGACCTTGCCGGCAGCGGCCACGCCGGCCAGCGCCGTCAACTGGTCGGCATCCATGTCGGCATGCACGCGCGTTTTGAGGTAATCGGCCAGCACGACGGCATTCGCGGCATCGGCCAGGGCCAGCTTGGCCGTATCGTCCATCGCGCCCAGTGCTGCGGCGCGTTCCAGCGCCAGCCGGGCAAGCGCGATTTCGTGTGCCCGCTCGCCCGCGCGGGCGGCTTCGCCCAGGCCGGCGCGGCGTTCGTCGGCGTGCAGCGTCACGTCCTGCAGCGAGCGCGCCTGCAATGCTTCGAGTTCGATCGTGCGCTGCAGTTTGTCCTGCTGGGCCTCGGCATCGAGCCTGCCGGCGCCGCGCCGGGCGCCCTCGATGCGCTGGCGCGCCTGTTCGTCTTCCCATTCCTGCGTGCGGCCGGCCTCGCGCAGACGGGCGTCGTTGGCCAGCTTCAGGGCCTGGTAGCGCGCCTGGTATTCGGCTTCGTCGATGTCGCGCATGCGCCGCGCCGCCTCGGCTTCGCTTTCGCGCAGGCGAATCAGTTCGTCACGCTGGCGCGTCGCGTCCTCGATCAGGCGCGCCTGGTCGATCTTGTGGCGGATCTGCTGCTGCAGCAACTGCTGCGAGAAACGCTGCTGTGCCGACTGGCGCGCATGCTGCGCCTCCTGCTGGGCGCTGGCGACTTCCGCGCGCATGTGCACGCCGGCCAGCGCGCGCAGGTGCTGCCATTGCGCCGCTTCGTCGGCGCGCTGCGCCCCTTTTTGCGCGGCCTCGTGCTGCAGTTCGGCCAGCACCTCGCCCGCGCCCTGTGCCAGCGCCTGCTCGCGCGAAGTGGCTTCGAGGATGCGGCCATACAGTTCGATCTGGCGTGCCCGCACGCCATGTGCGCGATCGGCACCCTGCAGCGACATCTCGGCGCGCGCGATCGCGTCGTCCTGGCGCAGCTCGGCGCGCCGGATGCGCAGGCGCGCTTCTTCTTCATTGCGCTTGATGCCCTGCCATTCTTCGGCCGTGTACAGCTCGTCCAGGTGGCGCTTGTGTGCCAGTTGCACGTGCTGCTCGTCGGCCGCCAGCCACATGCTGCCCACGCGCGCGCGGTTGGCGTCGTATTTGTCGTGGCGCAGCTCCACCGTCTGCACGCTGGTGACGGCCAGGCCGTAGTCGGCCAGCAGGAGCTTGAGGCCGCCCTGCAGGCGTTCGTCGAGTTCTTCGCGCAGCGCGCCGCCAGCGGCCATCTCGCGGATCGAGCGCGCGCCGATGAATTCCAGCGCCAGCTGGCGCACCGGGTGGGCGAGCAGTTCGCGCAACTCGGGCGTGCCGATGGTGCCGGGCGTCGTCATGAAGTGACGGGCAAAGGCCGGGACGTTCTCGATCCTGATGCTGACCGTGAAGCGCACTGAAATGGCAAGCTGCTCGCAGGTGGGGATGTCGTCGAACTCGAATGGCACCGGCAACGCCGTTGTGCGCGTGACGAGGATTTCGGCGTGCTGGTCGCGCAGAAGATGGTTCAGGCGCGTGAAGAAGCCTTCGAGTTCGTACTCGCCCTGCGGCACCTCGGTTGCCTTGTCGCCCTGCAGGATGAAGCCGCGCGCCGTGGCGGGCACGCGCAGTGTCTTGACAAACAGCCCGGACAATTCGCGCAGGCCAAAGAACACGGCCAGTTCATCGGGCGCCGGCACCCAGCGGTTCTCGACCAGCACCGGTTTGCTGCGCGGCGCGCCAAGGATCACGCCGCAGCCAGCGCAGTAATGTGCATCGACCCCGTTCCTGCGCTCGCACCGCGGGCAGCTGGCGCCGTTTACTCCGAACATGTGCAACATAGCCGACTCCGTTTTCTCTCTTGCCTTCTTCTTGCCAACCTGCTGTCGAACCTGTCGACGAACCTGCCAATTCTAGCAGCGCACGATCTACGCTCGCGGTGCGCTTGCGCACGCCCGTGATGTCAAACCCGTGATCTCAAATGATGCCGATGCGTTCCACACACGCGAGGCTCGCACCGCGCGCGCGCAACGCTTCGCGCATGCCCTGCGGCAGCGCGCTTTCCCATGCCTTGGGCAGCAGGATACGGTCGCCCGGCCCCGCTTCACGCAGGATCAGCGCGCACTTCGGCGCCAGCGCGTCCACCGTCTCCACCTTGCCTGCATGCCAGGCGCTCGACGTGCCGGTGGCGATCACCCTGCCCCGCGTCATGAATTCACGGCCGCGCGCGATACGGTCGGCCATCACCAGCGCCAGGCCGTACGAATCGCCCGAAAAGCCCGTCTCGCCAAAGCGCACGGTGGTTTTCCACTGGCCCTGGCCACGGCCATCAAAATGCCGCGCACCGGCCAGCACGGCCCGTACTTGGCCCTGGCGCAGTGCGTCGAGGTCCGGCACGCTGATCGCATCGTCGTCGGCATCCATGGCGCTGGCCAGCGGCCGTACGCTCACTTCCACCCAGCCGAGATCATCGTGGTCGCCGCCGCTGTGCAGCGGGAACCAGGCGCGCGCGCTGGCCGTCGCTGCGCCCGGATCCGGCTGGCCGGTCAGCGCGCCCAGGTGCGGCATGCCATCCGGGCCGCCCGCCAGCACGCCATCGGGCACATTGACCAGCGCGCGGCCGTCGATCCGCCCCAGGTGCCAGGCGTCGGACCAGCCATTGGCAACCATGGGTCGCGCAGCCTGCAACACGCCACGCACGATGCGGTCGGCCAACACGGCGGCCAGTTCCCAGTCGCGCGCTGCCGGATCGAATGCGCGGTCGGCGCTGAGCACCACTTGGTCGCGGCTGTCGTAACGCGGCTCGGTATGGCGCGCCAGGCGCACCACCTGCTGCATCCGTTCGGCCTGCGCCGGCGCACCGGGCACGCTGCACTTGACGTCAGCGCGGCCGGCACGCGGGCGGCGCGTCGCGGTGATCGTCAGCATGCTGCCGTCGGGCAGGATGCTGTGGCAGCTCGCTTCGAACACGGGCGCCGTCATGCCATCACCTCTTCGTGCACGTGCGTGACGCGGCGCGCGCCAGTCTCGGTTTCGAGATTGGCGACGATGCGGTCGGCTTCGTCGAACAGCACATCGAGCGGCCCTTCGCCGGCAACCTTCATGCGCGCCAGCAGTGCCCATGCTTCGTCGAGCGCGGCGGCGGCGCGGCGGCTGTGGCGCGCGCGGCGCAGCTGCTCCTCTGGCGCCAATGGCTGGCCGGGCGCAGCCAGTTCGAGCGCAGGCATCGTCCCGACCGACAGGCTGACCAGATCGAGCCGGCGCAGCAATTCCTGGTGCTGGCGGAAGCGCCCCTGGTCCGCCGGCAGCACTGCCATGCGCACCGCGCACATCAGGCATGGCAACTCCAGGAACAGGCGCCGCAGGGCGCGGGCATCTTCGCAGGCCGGCACGAACGCTCCGGCTGGCATCGCAGCCACTGGTTCGGCCGATGCTGCCGCCGTTACGGGCGCGGCCTGCGCCGCCAGCCGTGCTTCGAGCAGCGCCGGGTAATCGTGCGTCGCGCCAAGATCGACCGGCACGCAATCGTCAACGGTCACGCCAAAGCGCGTGTACATCAACTGATTGAACCCCGATCTGAACGTGTTCCATTCTTCGAGTGTCGTGCAGGGCGGGAGTTCGAGATTGCCCTGGGCCAGCTCGCGCTGCAGCGCCGTTTGCGCCAGCGCGCCAAAGCCCGCGAGGTCGACTGCGCTCCCCGCCTCGCTGGCCAGGAACAGGTCGAAACGCTGGTGCGTGGCGCGCGGATCGCTGGCGTCGACGGCAAAGCTCACGCGCAGGCCGATCTCGGGCGCGCCGGCAAACGGGACGAGGTCACAGGTGTACGGTCCCGGATGAACGCACCAGGCGGTTTCCCCTTCCAGCACTGCGATGCGGCTGCCGGCCGCCAGGCGCCGGCTGCGGCCACCGCGGTCGACCAGCACGGCGGCGCACGGCGCAGGAATGGTGATGCCGGCTGGCGCCGGCAACGCGATCGCCGCGCTGCCGAGCAGGGTCGCGTCGAACGCATCCTGCCGTGGCGGGCGTCGCAGGGGATTCCTGAACAGTGAACCTAGCATCGTTGTCCTTGTGAGGATTGCGGGTAATGCACTATGTTGATGGGGGCACCGGCGTCACGTCGAAGCGCGCGCCATGCCGTTGAAAATGGACTGCCGGTGCAGCCGCAAATGGCCACGGGCCTTCGCACTCGCCGTCCGCGTCCAGGCTGCCCTGCACAATCACGCTGCCGGCGCCGTCGCGCACGGCGATCGTCGCGCGCGCTGCCAGCAACTGCGCCGCGCCCGGCGCGGCCGGATCGAGCTGGACGACCACGCCGGCTACGCCGCCCTGATCGACGAAGTGCAGGCGCCACATCCGGTCGTCCGTGCGCAGCACGTCCAGCGGGGCGCCGCTGTCGGCGGCGCGGAGCAGTCCCGCGCTGCCGGTCCAGGTCATGTGCTGCGTGCGGCGCACATCGGCCAGATGGCGCATGCGGCGCAGCGTCAGGGGCGACGCCTGCAGCGCCGCGCGTTCACCGTGCGTCAGCGGCCGGCTGCCATCCAATGCCTGCAGCAGGACGGCGTCGGCCAGCAGCAGGCCATCGCCCTCCACCCGGCGCGCCAGCAGCGCGCCGGACTGCAGTTTGCGATCCAGATTCGTCATGCCCATCGTTGTTCCTCCTGTGTTCCAGCCACCTCGTTCAGGCGCAGTATCGCGGCGTCGCGCCGCTTGCGCAGGGTCGGCAGCGAGACGCCGTCGAGCTGGGCCAGCTGGCCCATCGTCGGCAATTCGCCCGTGGCGGGATCGCACCATTCGGAAGGGTAACAGTCGTCGAATGGCCCCAGCAGCTTGAGGTACACCGCAAGGCGTACCGGCAAGCTGTCCTGCGCCATCCGGCGCGCCGCCCAGCTGGCGCGGTCTTCGACCGTCGCTGCCGCTACAAGGTAGTTGGGGGGCAGTGAAACGCAGGGCGCGATGGAGTTCAATGGTGCAGTCATTGGCGCTTCGATTTCAGGCTCTGCATCCAGGTCGATGCCCAGCGCTTCCTGGTGCGCTTCCAGGATCTGGTCCGGGCCCGGCGTGCTGCCCTGCTCGGACTCGTTCAGCACGCGCCAGTAATCGTCGAGCCAGGCATCCGCTGCGCTGGCGTCCTGCAACCAGTCGCTGTCGCGGTTGGCCGACAGCGCGTCGTACTCGCCGATTTCGCGCAGCATCGCGCCGATCTTCTCGGGATTCGATTTGAGGCTGGCGAAGCGTTTCGAGCGCGTGTGCAATGGGCCGGGTGCGCCGGTGTGCGCTTCCAGGCTCTCGCTCCAGCGCATGATCCATTCGGGTTTGCAGTCGCCGATCGAGCGCAGCTGCCGCACTTCGATCGGCATCGCCTCGACACTGCGGCCCAGGATTGCGCCGACCTGCGCCGCATGCTCGCGCCAACCCTCGAACAGGCGCGCGATGTCGTGGTAGGCCGTGTCGAGCATCCGGTACGCGTACATGCGGTTCGGGCTGCAGGGCCGGCCGCACGCCACCTGATAGTGATCGCTGTCGACCTTGTCGCGCAACACCGCGTACAGGTCGTTGAATTTCTTGCGCAGCAGCGCTTCGCCGCCAGGTTGCGTCCAGAACGGGCCGATGCGCGCCGATTCGGTGGCCACGGCCGCGCACAGTGCGGCCCAGTCGGCGGGCCGCGCCTGCAATTCGTAGACGAGGCTCAGGGCCAGTTCGGCGGTCGTCTCGCCATAGCTGTTGCCGGGGGCATGGGCCCGGCTGCCGCCCGCGTGCAGGACCGGCGCAACCGCCTCGACGTACGCGGCGAGCGACCCGTCCGTACCGGCGCCCAGCAGGCTGGCGGGGTCGATGCGGGCGAGCGCCTGCAGGGAACACTGACCCAGCAACTTGCGGACCTGCTCCCAGCCGTGCTCCTGATACCGGGTGCCCGGTAAACGCATACCTTCCTCGTCCTCGATTTCGCTGCGCACGTGTTGCACAGTGAAATAGATGATGCCATACAACCACAGCATTCAGGCGCGCTGGAGACCCCTATTTGTGCCTCTTTTCCAACGACTGCCCGGCCATCGATGCGAGCAGCGCCGCCACGACCGGCGCCGCATGACCACCGCCCGTCAGCGCCGAGTGGCTGACAAAGGCGGCAAATGCCAGCCGGCGGGTCTGGCCCGGCAGGCTGCCCGGCTCCAGATAACCCATGAACCAGACCGTGGCCAGATCGTCCTTGCCGGCCGGTGCGGTGCCCGTCTTGCCATACAGGCCGGGGCGCAGCGCAGCAAATGCCGGGCTGCGGAACGCGCCGGCCGCTGTACCATAGTCGATCACGCCCTTCATGCCGGCGCGCACCCGGTCCAGCCGCACGCCAAGACGCGCGCCCTGGCTGGATACCGCGTCGCGGCCGTCGAGCGCCAGCAGCAGCCGCGGTGTCACGCTGCGTCCTTCGCCGACGCTTGCCGCCACCAGCGCCATTTGCAAGGGTGTCGTCTGCATGCGCAGGCCAATCGCCATCTGGCGCAGTTCATGCCGGCTGTGGACCGGATCGAGCTGCGATGCGGACGCCGACAGCGCATCCCATTCACTCCACCGATAGTCGGGCGGGAGCAAGCCGCCATCGAGCCGCAGCGGCTGACCAAAGCCCAGGCGCGTTGCCATCGCCGCCACCGGACGGGCCGCATCGAGCGCCCCCGGTTCCAGCGCCGCGGCGCCGGGCATGCCGCCGTCGGGCTGGCCGAGCAGCGTGCGGTCGCTCAGTTCACCGGTCCAGGCAAACCACGTATTGACACTGTGCGCCATCGCGCCGGCCAGCCCCAGGCGGCCGTCGGCGGCACGTGCGCCGGTGATCTGGTCGCGGAAATTGGTGATGCGGGCGCGCGTGCCGTCCGCCGGGTAGCTGGGCGCGTCGGTGCGGAAGTCGTAGCCGCCATCGCGCGCGATGCGGTCCACCTGCGCCAGGGGCAAGCCGCCCAGCAGCGCATCGAGCTCCTTGTCGCGCTGCGCGGCCTGCTCGAGGCCGAGCGCGGTGATCACCTTGAAGGTCGAGCCGGGCGCGCGGTGGGCGCCGCCGTCGTGCTGGAATGCGGCGATCCGCAACGGACTGCGCGCCGGATCGGCGCGGTCGAAGTCGCGCACCTCGGGCCAGTTGTCTGGCGCCGCAGTGTGGCCGCCACTCGATGCCGCCGCCAGGATGTCGCCCGTACCGGCATCGAGCAGCACCAGGCCGGCGCGCCGCTCGGCGGGCGCGGGCTGGGCGCCACGGCAGACGCGCCCGTCCCACTGGCCGCCCTGCTGGCCAATGCAGTCGAGCAGCACCTGGGCCCGGGCTTGCAGCGCCAGGTCGAGCGTCAGGCTTGCCGCATGGTCGGTCCCGCCCAGGCGCGCCAGCATGCCGGCCACGCTGCCGTCGTGCTGGCGGTGCACGCCCAGCAGCGGCGCCAGGCCAGCCAGCGTGGCCGTCGTTGACGGCGCGCCATCCTGCCACAAGGCTTCGCCGTTGCGGTCGACCAGGCCAACCGCGGCACCAGCGGGCCGCACGCTGCGGCTGCCAGCCGGCAGCACCTGCCACGCGAGCGCGCCCCGCTCGACCTTCAGATGGCGGTAGGCGGCGTCGGCGCCGCCGGACAGTCTGGCCAGGTCGAGCGGCTCGATCTCGACCTTGACCGAGGTCGCGCCCGGCAGCGGCGACAGCAGCAGGTGCTGCACGGCGCCCGGATCGGGACAGGCGCGCCCGTCGCAGGTGCCACGGGCCGCAACGCTCGCGCCCAGCACGCTGCGCACGCGGCCGGCGACCAGCAGTTCCAGCGACTTGCCTTCTGCTCGTGTATTGAGGATCACGAGGCTGTCACGCCGCCCGCCTTCCCAGCCGCCGACACGGTTCCACGGCGCCCAGCCTTGCGGCAGCTGCGCGAACAGGCGCATCGCCGCCAGCGGCAGGCCTGCCTCGCGCACGGCCGGGCTGCCTGCCACCGCGGCTTGCCAGATCGCCGTTGCACCGGGCCGCACGCGCCACGCGACCAGCCGCCGTTCGCTGTTGAAGACGCGCACCTGTTCGCGCACGAAGGCGCCGTCGGCCCGGTGATGCAGACGTTCGAGCAGGCGCCGGTCGCCGGCATCGAGTTGAAAATGCTGCCAGCCGGGCAGCGGCGCGCGTACGGATTCGTCAGCCTGGAGCCAGGCCAGCAAATCGCGCGGTGCCAGCTCAATCAGGCCATCGCGGCCAAGGCGCAGCAGACCGCGTGCCCGCAGCGCCTCGAACAGCGCCTGGTCTTCCAGGCCGGCGCCCGGGACCAGCGGCACGGTCCAGACGCCGGGGCGCAAGCGCAGCGTGACGGGCGCGCCAACCGCCGGGAAGGCCTGCACCAGCGCTGCCGCCGCCTTCTGTTCACCAGGCTGAAAATGTTGCAGCACCAGTTCACCGGCTTGCGGGCAGGCGCCGCTTGGCTGGCGCGTGAACCGCAGCGCTTCGCCGCGCCACAGCAGCCAGCCTGCACCGCCCAGCGCAGCCTGGCCCTGGCGCGCATGCGTCGCGACCCCGCCCGTTGCATCGCCGATCCAGCTGGCAGTCCCAAAGCCTGCATTCCAGGCGATCGCCAGTCCGGTCGTGGCAATGCCCGTGATGTCGATGCGCGGCATGCTGGAGCCGTCGCGCGCCAGCAGCACGCTGCGCGGTGGCCCGTTGCTGCTGCGCGCCAGCGCCGCCGCTTCGCTGAACGGATAGCCGACACGCAGCGGCAGCAGCCGTCCGTTTGCCGGGTCGAGCATCTGCGTGCACAGGTCGACGCGTACCGCCGGACCGGCCTGCATGCCGCTCGCAATGACGAGCGCCAGCGCACCGCGCTGCGTCAGCGAGACGCCGCTGTCGACCGGCACGACGAGCTCCAGTCCCGGCGCCAGCGGCTGCAGTGCCGCCAGCGCCTGCGCGCCAGGGACGTCCTGCGCCTCGTTCGGCAAGGCACGCGCGTGCAGCGCCAGCGCGACCGCGCCGCCGATCACCAGGGCCAGTGCGGCCCAGGCCCAGGCCGGACCGAGCGAGATGGTCCAGCCGCGGCGCAGATTGCGGGCGCGCCGCCGCGCCGTGCGCGACGCAGCGATGTTGCGGGTCAGGGTGGCAAAGGGGCCGGTCATGCACGAGTCCAGTGGCTAGCGTGGCGCCCATGCGCCCTTGCGCAGGGCTAGCGGAGGGACGGTGAAACCGCTGAGCGAAGCGGGGACGCGCGCCCATGTTCAGGGCCGCCCTGATGCAGCTCACCCCTCATTTTCTGCGGCTCGTCGCACACCGCTGGAAGCCTTGCGGGGACGCGCCTACAGTACACACATCGACACACCACTCACCCACCAAGGAGAAGCAAAATGAACGTCCTCAAACACATGGAAGCCGTCTTCATCGCCGCCGCCCTGATCGCTGTTCCTGCCGGCTATCTGGTCAAGGTATCGGACGCCAACGCCAACACTTTTAATGCAAGCAGCGCGGCCATCGCCAGCGGCGCCAAGGTCGCCACCGTGACCGTCACCGCCAAGCGCCTGAGCAGCGCCGAGAAATCGCAGCTGCTGGCACTGGATACCGTCACTGCAGCGAGCCGGCTGTGAGCGCGGTCGGTCGTCGCGGCGCAGCCAACGGGCGGCGCGCGGCGGCCAGGTGGACGGCAAACGCCACCAATCTGTGTCAGATGTAATAACTTGCTTCAGGCTTCGCGTCACCGATCCCGGATTGCTATATTCCGCTTATCCGCTTACGGATCTGGAGACGACCATGAAATCCCCGCTTATTCTTGCAGCCCTGATCGCCATTGGCGCGGCTGCCACCATCCCGCTGTCTGCACAGGCCCAGCCACATGTCTCGGTCGTGATCAGCAGCGCCCCGCCCGCCCCCATCTACGAGCGCATCCCCGGTCCGCGTCGCGGCCACGTCTGGGCGCCCGGCTACTGGGAATGGCGCGGCCATCGCCATGACTGGGTGCCCGGCCACTACGTCGTGGCGCGGCCCGGTTATGTGTATGCGCCGCCGAGCTGGCACCATCGCGGCAACCGCTGGGTGATGGAACCGTCGCGCTGGAACCGCGGCCCGGGCCACCATTACGGCCCGCAGCCTGTATACGTGCGCGGGCCTGACGGCTATGACCGCGACCGCGGCTACCGGGACCACCGCGACCGTGATCGCGATCGGCATCACGGCAACGGCCGCGGGCGCGGACCAGACTTCGACCGCGATGGCGTGCCGAACTACCGCGACCGCGATCGCGACAACGACGGCATCCGCAACCGCCATGACCGGGACCGCGATGGCGACGGTGTGCGCAACCGGCATGACAACCGGCCAGACAATCCTTATCGACGTTAATTAGTCTCCTGGCGTTTCAGGTGCTTGTCCAGAAACGCCAGGATCTTCGCACTCGCTTCGGTCTGGTTTTTCTTCTTCGAGAAACCATGGCCCTCGTCGTCGAACACCACGTACTCGACGTCGACCTTGTTCTTGCGGACCGCTTCCACGATCTCGTCGCTCTCGGGCCGGATCACGCGCGGATCGTTCGCGCCCTGGATCACCATCAGCGGCTTGATGATGCGGTGCGCGTGGAACAGCGGCGATGTCTCGATCAGAAATGCCTTGTCCTTGACCGGGTCGCCGATCTCGTCATACAGCGCCTTGCGCTGCGCTTCCCAATACGGCGGAATGCTCTCGAGCGTGCGCACCCAGTTGCTCACGCCAAAAATGTCGATGCCGACCTTGAATGCCTCGGGCCGGAACGCCAGCGCCGCCAGCGTCATGTAGCCGCCGTAGCTGCCGCCCATGATGCCGATGCGCTCGGGATCGATGTACGACTGGCTGGCCAGCCACGTTTTCGCTTCGATGCAATCCCACAGCGGCTCCATGCCGTGTTTGCGATCGTCCGCGCGGAAGAACGTCTTGCCGTAGCCCGAGCTGCCCCGGTTGTTGATGCCCAGGACCGCGTACCCGTGATTGACCAGATACTGGATCTGCGCGCTGTAGCCGCGCATCGTCTGTCCGCCCGGCCCGCCATGCACATACACGACCGCCGGCACTTTGGCATTCGGCGCCGCGCCCTTCGGCTTGTAGTAGATCGACGGGATCACCGTGCCGTCGAACGATTTGAAGCGCACGACCTCCGCTTCCACCAGGTCGTTCGGATCAATGGCCGGGTTCAGGCTGCGCGTGAGCTGGGTGGTCTTCTTGCTGACAAAGTCGTGCACGTACAGGTTGTTCGGCGAGCGGTCGCCGTTCAGATAGAACGCCATCAGTCGGCCGCTGGGCGAGAACGTCACCTGGCGCATCTCGCCGCCCGGCAGTTTCGGTAACGCGACTGGCTTGCCGGCGGCGTCGAACACGCGCACGTCGATGCTGCCGTCGCGGTTGACGATGCTGACCCGGTTGGCGCCATTGCGCGAGTAGCTGGTGTCGAGCAGGTCCCAGTCGGCTTTCTCGACATCGCTCGTCGCGCCGCTGGCCAGATCGTATGCGGCGATGCGCGTGAACTCGCCGCCGGCATTGGTCGTGAACAGCAGGCGTTTCGATTGCGGATCGAACGTGGCGGCCGAGTGGCTGGCCGGCGCGGTGTGCGGCGTGATGTGCTTCATCGTGCGCGTCGGCAGGTGGTACACGTAGACGTCGCTGTCGGACGTGGTACTGGACTTGTCGAACGCGAGCCAGTTGCCGTCGCGGCTGATGTCCGAGACATTCATGCCGCTGTCGTTCTGGTACACCATCGTGCGGGCGTAGCTGCCCGCGTCATACAGATAGATGTCGAAGAATTTTGGATCGCGCTCGTTGGTGGCGACGTAGAAGCCGCTGCCGTCAGGCTTCCAGCCGGCGAACGAGGCCTTCAGTTTGCCGGGCGTCAGGTCGCGTTCTTTGCCGCCGGGTTCGAGCACGTACAGGTGATTCTGCTCGTCGCCACCCGTGTCGCGTGTAAACAGGATACGGTCATCGTTGTAGAAGTAGCCCACCGCGTAGGTCGAATCACCGGTGGACGTGGTCAGCGCGCGCGGCGTGCCGCCACCCACGGGCAGCGTGTACGCATTGAAGATGCCGGACGCGTTACTGCTGAACAGGATCTGCCGCTCGTCCTTGCTGAACGACGCGCCGGTCACGGACGTCGTCGCCATGAACTGCTCGATCGTGTAGCGCTTGACCTGCTTGTTCTGTTTCAGCGGCGCCTTCACGACGACCTGCGCGCTGACCTGCAACGGCATCGACACGGCGCCGACCAGCACGGCGAACAGGGACAATCGGACTGCATGGCGGGACGGACGCATCGCTTCTCCTCAGGTTGGACAGCACCAATCCAGTGTTTCAAAAGTCTTAACTTCTGTCAACGAATCAAGATCGGTTATGCTCTCGCCATGAACGACCTGAGCCTTCTGCGCGCTGCCGCATTCAAGACCGAACTGGCGGCCAGCGCGCGCCTGATGGCACGCGATGGCCTGAGCGAATTCGAGGCATTGACCCGCACGCTCACGCACAGCGCCGGCGTCGCCGGCCTCGCGCACCTGCTGGCCGAGCGCGCCGCGCTGCGCCTGCATGCGGCGCAGCAGCTAGAGCGGCGCGCTGCGCTGGCCAGTGCAGCGCGCACGCGCGGCACTGGCGCCGGCAAAACGGCGTGGCGCGCCTGGTTCGACGGCTCGGCGCGCCCGAATCCCGGTCGCTGCGGCATCGGCGCCGTGCTCGAGGGCCCCGGCGGCGTGCGCATCACCATCTCGCACGACGCCGGCTACGGCAACAGCAGCGAAGCGGAATACCTGGCCCTGATCGCCGTACTGGACGCCGCCGTCGCGCACGGCGCGCACGATGTACTGGTGGTCGGGGACAGCCAGGTCGTGATCGACGACGTGAATGGTCCTGCCAGCGCAAGTGCGCCGAGCCTGCGTGACTACCGCAGCCGCGCCTGTGCCCTGCTCGCCCATCTGCCGCAGGCGCAGCTGCGCTGGATCCCGCGTCACAAAAATCTCGAGGCCGATGCGCTGTCGCAGCGCGCCACGGCGCTACCCTTAACGGAAACAACCGAATGCTAGAGACTACTCCCACCGATTTCGCCGCCTGGCGCACGCAGCTCGTCGCGCTGGCGGCGCAGGATGCCGGCACCGACGGCGCCCACGATGGCGCCCACCTCGAGCGCGTCTGGCGCAACGCGCAGGCGCTGCTTGCGCACCATCCGGAAGCCGACCGCCTCGTGGTGCTGGCAGCCAGCTACCTGCACGACCTGGTGAATCTGCCGAAAAACGACCCTGCGCGCAACCAGGCGTCGCGCCGTTCGGCCGAACTGGCGCGCGATTTGCTGGCGCCGCTGGGTTTCCCGCCCGAAAAACTCGACGCGGTTGCGCATGCCATCGAGGCGCACAGCTTTTCGGCGGCGATTCCCGCCACCACGATCGAGGCAAAGATCGTGCAGGACGCCGACCGTCTCGACGGCCTGGGCCTGGTGGGACTGGCGCGCATGTTCTATATCGCGGGGCGCATGGAAAGCGGCCTGGCGCATCCGACCGATCCGCTGGGCGACGACCGCGCGCACGACGATCGCCGCTACGCGCTCGACCACATCGTCGTCAAGCTCGACAAGCTGCCGGACATGATGCAGACGGAGGCCGCGCGCGCCGTGGGCCGCGAACGCCTCGAACAGCTGATGACGTTCCGGGCGCAATTCGCGGCCGAGTGGAGTGGCGTCTAGCGTTGTTCAACGGCATGCAGGCGTTGCCGCAATGCTAAGATAAGCGACCGCCAACCGCCGAGGTGTCCATGACCAGTACGACCACCACCCCGCAAGCGTCAAGCGGCAACCTCAATTTCGTGCTGGTCTGCGTGTTCATCGACATGCTCGGCATCGGCCTGATCGTGCCCGTGCTGCCGTTGCTGGTCGGGCAGTTCGTCGAGGGCGCCGACATGCGCGCGCTCTGGTACGGCGTGCTGGCCACCGTATTCGGCCTGCTGCAATTCCTGTTCATGCCGGCGCTGGGCGCGCTGAGCGACCGCGTTGGCCGGCGCCCGGTGCTGCTGTATTCGATGGGTGGCATGTGCCTGAACTTCCTTGTCACCGCCTGGGCGCCCAGCCTGGCCTGGCTGTTCCTCGGACGCGTCATCGGCGGCATGTCGTCGGCCAGCATGTCGGTGGCGTCAGCCTATGCATCCGACATCTCAACCCGCGAGAACCGCGCCAAGAGCTTCGGCAAGATCGGCGCCGCCTTCGGCCTGGGCTTCATCTGCGGCCCGATGCTCGGCGGCGTACTCGGCGAAACCAACCTGCACCTGCCGTTCTACGTCGCGGCCGCGCTGTCCGGCGCGAACCTTGTCTACGGCTACTTCTTCGTACCCGAGTCGCTGGCGCCCGGCGCGCGCCCGCCTTTCGCATGGGCGCGCCTGAACCCGTTCACCGCGCTGATGCGCCTCGTGCGGCGCCAGGACATCCGCGGCCTCGTCGTTGCCGTGTTCCTGGCCACCTTCGCCCAGATGATGCTGCAATCGACCTGGGTGCTGTACACCACCTTCCGCTTCGACTGGACGCCGCGCGACAACGGCATCGCCCTCTTCTGCGTGGGCCTGACATCCGTCATCGTGCAGGCCGGGCTGCTGGGCATCCTGATCCGGCGCTTCGGCGAACCGCGCCTGGCCCTGCTGGGCCTGGGCTCGGGTGCCTTGGCGTATGCCGCCTACGGCCTGGCCACCGAAGGCTGGATGATGTACGTCTTCATCATGTGCAACGTGCTCGCCTACGCCGCCGGCCCGGCGCTGCAAGGCCTCGTCTCGAAATCCTCGCCACCCGAGCAGCAGGGCGAGCTGATGGGCTCCCTGCAGGCGATCGGCAGCCTTGCCGTCATCATCACCCCGCTGCTCGGCACCGGCATCCTCAGCGCCGTCAGCCACTTGCCACAATCAGACTGGCGCGTCGGCAGCAGCTTCTACCTGTGCGCATTCATGCAACTGCTGGCACTGATCGTCGCCTGGCGCTACTTCCGCCACCACAATATGGACCCGAACCAAGCCAAAAGCCGGGGTCAGGTCTGACATTTGGACACGACCTCGGCTTTAAGCGTCTGATTGAATGATGATTTTGCAATTTCAACGTGCGTTGAGATACCAGTTCGGAAATTATTGTCTTTTCCAAAAATAATGCTGAGCTCGTGTCCGAATGTCAGACCTGACCCCGGCTTTTTTGGGTGTGCTTCAAGGATTGCAGCGTCAAAATGCCAGCTGATACGTGAGCGTGGCGCGCAGCGGGCCGGCGTAGTAGAAGCGGCGCTTTTCCAGGCCCGTCACCGGGTCGGCGTACGACGGTTCGAAGCCTTGGTTTTCGCGCAGCAGATTGGCCAGCGACAGCCGCAGCAAACGCTTGGCGTCGATGCGCCAGGCGGCGTATGCATCCAGGTCGGTGCGCGGTGCCGTGTAATAGCCGCGATTGGCCGTCACCCTCACGAAACCATTGCGCTTGTGCGCCACGCTGCTGCCCAGCGTCAGCGCGCCCCGGCGGTAATCGATCCCCAGGTTGGCCGACAGTGGCGTTTGCCGTTCGAGACGGTTATCGGGGCCCGGTACCGATTCGACGCGCGACCAGTGGCGCGCCACGCCCGCCCGCACGTCGATCTCCGGCGCGTCCGCAAACAGGGACTTGAGCGGAAACTTCGTTTCCAGTTCCACTGAGCGGGTCTCGGCGCGGCCGTCGTTCACCGGTGTGAAGATCCAGCGGTAGCCGTCAAAATAGATGCGGTTGCTCGTGTAGTCGTCGATCCGGCGCAGCGAGGTGGCGATCGACACCATCGCGTTCTCGGCCCAGTAATGCTCGTAAGCGGCGTCGACGCCCCACGCCAGTTCGGGCTTGAGGTTCGGATTGCCCTGAAAGTCGGCCTCGGTGGCGCTGTTGTTTTCGAACGCCTGGCGCCGCGGCAGCAGGTTCCATATCTCCGGCTCCTTGTAGGTGCGGGTCAGTGCGAAGCGCACCTGGTCGCCCTTGCGGTCCGGGATCTTCCACAAGGTCTGCATGACCGGGCTCCAGACCCCGGAGCCCGTGCGGGTCGAGGCAAACGAATTGCCGGACGCGCGCGTGCGGATCCCCTCCCAGCGCAGCCCCAGGTACATCGACCAGTGCGGCGTGATGTCCCACTCGTCCTGGGCGTACATGGCCAACCGGGTCACGCGCGCCTCGAACGTTTCGTCCAGCGCCAGCCCTGACGGAAACGTGCGCACGCGATCCTGTTCGATGCGCGTCTCGTCGCTCCACATGACGCTGCCGTCCCAGCCAGTGGCAAGCGCGTGACCGCTGCCGAGTTTGCGCATCGCCTTGCCGGTCGAATTGATGCCGCGGTCACGCCGCGCACCGTCGATGCGGCCATCGGTCTCGGGATTGCCGGCAGCGTCGCGCCCATCGCGCAATCCCACATTCTCGCTGCGCTCACCCGTCAGGCCAAGCTTGGCTTCGATGCTGGCGCCGGACGGAAAGCCCCTGCTCCAGCGCAGGTCGGTGCGCGCTGTTTCGTCATCGGCGCGGTAGTGCGTGACCAGGTCGGGCGCAGGTGGCGGGCCGCCGATCAGCGTGGTGACAAGGGCATGGCCACGGTTGCGAAACCGGGTCACGTTCACGAACGTTTCGGACGTGATCTTGTCGCCGCCAGCCAGTGTCCACTCCAGGCGCGGCGTCAGGTTCAGGCGTCGCATGCGGCCACGTTCATCGGTCGCCGTCGTGCGCAGCAGGTCGAGGGCGCCGTCGGTTCCCGTGTTTTCCAGCACCATCCCATTGACGCGATCGAACCGTTCGCTCACGCCGTCGCCAGCCAGCGACCAGGCGAAGCCCTCGCGCCGGTCGCTCAGTTGCAGGGACGCGTTCGGCCCCCTGAACACATCCGAACCGAGCATGCCCAGCTTGAGTTCGCGCTCCCGCGTCTTGGCCACGTGGCGCAGGACGATGTTGACCGTCCCGGCCACCGCCTGCGTCGACAGGTCTGCTGTCGCGGCGCGCAGCACCTCGATGCGCTCGACCACCTCGGGCGACAGCGTATCGAAGCTGAAGTTGCCAGGTGCCCGTTCGCCGTTGATCAGTACCTGCGTATAGCCGGCACCCAGGCCACGCAGCTGGATCGTGCCGCCCTGACCACTGCTGCCGTCGATCGTTACACCAGGCACGCGCCGCAGCGCATCCAGAATGGAGCGGTCACCGTAGCGTGTGAGTTCGTCGCGCTTGATGACGATGCGGGTGGCCGTGTCGTCACGGCGTGGATCGTAGCCAGCGGCGCTGCCCCGGATGTCCACTTGCGGCATGCCAGGCCCGGCCTGGGCAGCCGCCAGCAACGGGACATTTGCAACAATCAACAGCGATACGGTGTAGTGCGTTGGCAGTTTCCTCACGGCGGCTTCTCCAGGTTATTGAACAGGCCCAGCCAGAATATGCCACTATGTAGCAAAATGTAAACGTAAATAGAGAACTATTTAAATCATCACATAAGAACTTGACGTTGCTATTAAATAGCATATTCAGATTACATCACAGCGCACACCTGCGCTGTCCGCCATCCCACGGCTACCTGCGGTACACTCGCCTCAACAGTGTTAAAAGCGGCAACAGAATTTCCTTTTGACATGCCCAGCTATAATGCGCACTTTTCCGCGAAAGGCGATCGACCGTGTCCCGACTCAAAGTCCTGCCCCAATATGTGATGCCGAAGCAGGCAATGACCAACCTCGCCGGGCGCGTCGCCGGCCATCGTGGCGGGTCGATGACGACTGGCCTGATCCGTTGGTTCGTGGGCAAATATGGCGTCGACATGAGCGAAGCGGCCAATCCGGACATCGCCAGCTACCCGAGCTTCAACGAGTTCTTCACCCGCGCCCTGCGCGATGGCGTGCGTCCACTGGCGCAGGCCGATTACGTATGCCCGGTTGACGGCGCGATCAGCCAGTTCGGCGACATCGATGACCACCAGATCTTCCAGGCCAAGGGCCACAAGTTCACCACGGCCGAACTGGTCGGCGGCGACCAGACGCTGGCGGCGCACTTCCAGCACGGCCACTTCGCCAACGTCTACCTGAGCCCGAAGGATTACCACCGCATCCACATGCCGTGCGACGGCCGCCTGACGCGCATGATCTACGTGCCGGGCAAGCTGTTCTCGGTGAACCCGACGACGGCGCGCGGCGTGCCGGGGCTGTTCGCGCGCAACGAGCGCGTCGTGTGCGTGTTCGACAGCGACGAATTCGGGCCGTTCGTGATGACGCTCGTCGGCGCGACGATCGTCGGCAGCATGGCCACCGTCTGGCATGGCGTCGTCAATCCGCCGCGCATGGCGCGCATCTGCGACTGGCAGTACGAGCCGGGCCAGGTCACGCTGAAAAAAGGCGACGAGATGGGCCGCTTCCTGCTCGGCTCCACCGTCGTGATGCTGTTCCAGAAAGGCGCGATCCGCTTCAATCCGGCCTGGGCACCCGAGGGCAAGGTACGCCTGGGTGATGTGATGGGCAACCGGCCCCTGCGCTGATCGTTCTCAGGCAACGTCCGGCGCACCCTCCTCCAATGCGGCCTTCGCCCTGAAGGCCGCTGCGATCTGCTCCGGCCCATGACCATGGGCCGTACAGGTGTCTTCCATCATCGCCAGAAATGCGCGCGTCTTGGCCGGCATCAGCTTGCGGCTCGGGAAGACGGCCCAGCCATTCGCGGTCGGCATTTCCCACTCCGGCAGCACCCGCACCAGTTCACCCGTCTGCATATACGGTTCGGCAAACAATGTCGAGCTGAGCGCGATCCCGGCGCCGCGCGCGGCGATGCGCGCCAGCAGGTCCGGTGAATTGGCAGTTAATCGGCTTGGCAGCGCGCGCTGCCAGCGCACCTTCCCGCGAATCAGCGTCCATGGCATCGGCCCACCGCTGCGGCTCAGGATGCACAGCACGTCGTGCGTGGCCAGGTCGTCCGGATGCTCGGGAATCCCGTGCCGGGCCAGGTAGGCGGGTGATGCAAACAGGCCCGGTTGCTCGAGAATGAACGGGCGCGCACTGAGCGTGGCATCGTCCGGCAAGTCGCCCATGCGGATGGCGATGTCGAAGTTCTCGGCCACCAGGTCGACCCGGCGCGGCGTCAGGTCCATCTCGAGCGTGACGGCCGGATAGCGCTCGAGAAAGCGCGCGATCACGTGATTCAGGGTGCTGTTGGCGAAGTCGCCCGGCGCCGAGATGCGCAGCTTGCCACTTGGCTCGCCCTGCCGGTGCTGGGCCAGCGCGCCGGCCGCCTCCACTTCGTCCGCCAGGCGCCGCGCGTGCTCATACAGGCTGGCGCCGAACTCCGTCACCACCAGCTTGCGCGTCGTGCGCTGCAGCAGGCGCTCGCCCAGGGTCGTCTCGAGCAGCGCGAGGCGGCGCGAGACCGTCGACTTCGGCAAATTGACGCGGTCGGCAGCGCGCGTGAAGCTCCCCGCCTCGACGATGCGGGCAAACAGCAGCAGGTCATTCGGTTCGACGTCCATGATTGTCCCATCAGCAGAATAATGTTATCCATTTTACGGGCTTTCGCATTGTTTTTGGAAAGACTAAAGTAGACCCATCGCAACTCCAACCCCGAAGGGAACACCACCATGAACATCCTGCACATCACCTCGAGCATCCGCGGCGACGCTTCCGAATCGACCCGCGTCACCCAACAGATCGTCGACAAGCTGGTCGCCGCCAACCCGGGCGCCACGATCGTACGCCGCGACCTGGGCGCGGCCCCGGTCGCGCTGCTCGACGGCGCGGCGCTGGGCGCGCTGTTCACGCCGGGCGACCAGCGCAGCGCCGCGCAAGTGGCGCGCGTGGAACAGGACGATGCGCTGATCCTCGAAGCGCAGGCGGCCGACGTGATCGTGCTGGGTGCACCGATGTACAACTTCGCCATGCCGGCGCAGCTGAAAAGCTGGTTCGACGCCATCGCCCGCGCTGGCGTGACGTTCCGTTATACCGAGACTGGTCCGGAAGGCCTGCTGAAGAACAAGAAGGTCTACGTGGCCGCAGCGCGTGGCGGTGTCTACGAAGAGGCGCAGGATCCGCAAGTGCCGCAGATGCGCGCGCTGCTGGGCTTTTTGGGCCTGGTCGACCAGACCTACATCTACTCGTCGGGCATGGCAATGGGGCCGGACGCCGTGGCTGCGGGCCAGGCAGCGGCCAATGCCGCCGTCGAAGCGGCGCTGGCTTAACACCCGCAGTACCCCGGCCGCCATCAGGCGGCCCAACCACCAGGAGAACAGATTGACCGCTACCGTCACGCAGCCAGTCACCACGGCGCCCCTCGCAAAAAGCCGTGGCGTCGAGCGCCTCATCAACGGCCAGTTCGTGATGGACGGCGCGGGCGTTCGCATCAACCGCATCCTGACTGGTCCCCTGCAGCGCCGCCTTGACCCGTTCCTGATGCTCGATGCGTTCGGCAGCGACAAGCCGGGCGACTACATTGCCGGCTTTCCCGAGCACCCGCACCGGGGCTTCGAGACCATTACCTACATGCTGGCCGGGCGCATGCGCCACCGCGACAGTGCCGGCAACGAAGGCCTGGTCACGGATGGCGGCGTGCAGTGGATGACGGCAGGCCGCGGCGTGATCCACTCCGAGATGCCGGAGCAGAACGCCGGCCTGATGGAAGGCTTCCAGCTGTGGCTCAACCTGCCCGCGAGCGACAAGATGACGGCGCCGTGGTACCGCGACATCCCGCTGGAAGAAGTACCGCGCGTGACGACCGCCGACGGCGTGACCGTGCAGGTGATCGCCGGCCACACGCATGGCGTCGACGGTGCAGTGCAGCGGGCGCACACCGAGCCGCTGTATCTCGACCTCGAGATCCCGGCCGGCGTGACGTTCGAGCAGCCGATTCCGGCCGGGCACAATGCGTTCGTCTATGTGTTCCGTGGTGAAGCCGTGATCGACGGAAAAGGCGTGCCGCAAACGCGCATGGCGATCCTCGACAATGCCGCCGGCGCCGATGGCGTGCGGATCAAGGCGAGCGCCCCGACGCGCCTGCTGGTGCTGGCCGGGCGCCCGCTGAACGAGCCGATCGCGCAGTACGGGCCGTTCGTGATGAATACCCAGGCCGAGCTGCATCAGGCGGTCGAGGATTTTCGCGCCGGGCGTTTCGCGTAAGCGCATCGTCATCGTTCATTGAACGCGTGGGCAGGCATGCGCTACACTCTCGGGATGACACAAGCGCAACACAGCCTGCCATGGCACTGCTAGACACCCTGGGCGACCTGCTCGCCCGCGCCAGCTATGCCATGGGCCTGGAAAACGCCGACCGGTTCCCGCGCGGTCATGCCCACCCGCATACGCGCTGGAACAAGGCCTACTTCGATATCCCGTCCGACCTCAAGGCCGAGCGGATGGAAACCATCATCTGCGCGGCGATTGCCAACACGCCCTGGGTGTTTGGCGCGATCCGCAATCCGACCCCACGCATGCAGCGCGCGCTGCTGGCCATCATCGACGCGCGCCTGCGCCGCGCCGATGCGCCAGCCGATCTGGTGGCATTGCTGATCAAGGCGTACCGTCAGCCGCACACACCCGACATCGTGCCGGGCTTGCGCGCCACGATCGCGGCCAATGCGCAATTCGACGAGAACATCCAGGCGCATGCGGTGCTGGCGTATCTGGGTGATGCGCCGGCAGGCTTCGGGGTCATCGAGGCGCGCTAAGCCTGGCAAGGGGCGCCTTCAGCGCCCCATCAAGTCAGCCGTAAGGGGTATAGACGATGCCATTTCCGATCAGTTCGATCGCCTGCTGCTGGTTTTCGGCGCTTTCGCTGAATGCAGCCAGGATGTCGGCCCGATCTGCGCCCTTGGCCAGCGCGTCCTTCCAATACAGGACACCGCTGGCATCGCCGGCGCGGTGCAGCACGTTCTGATACAGCGCCGCAACAAAGGCGCTGTCGTCGGGGCGCGCACCATACAGGCCGGCAAATTCGCTGCTCGAAATAAATCCGCGGGCCATCTCCGGCAGGCTCATGCCGTGCTCTGCTGCATGGAGCCAGAACCCCAGTCCTTTCTGATCGGGCGCGCGGTCGAATGCTGCCGTATACAGCCGGAATGCCTGGCCGAGATCGCCGTCGAGGGACAGCGCGACAACCTCATTGCTCTGCGTGAACATCACTTTCTCGAAGCCTTTCAGGTCGAACAGGTCGCGCGCGCCCAACTTGATCTGAAAGCCGGCGGCGCCGTGCACGATCGTGTAGTCCGAGCGCACGCCGTCATACACGACAGCGTCTGCCGTGCTGGCCGAACCACCCGACGGCGGCATCCAGTATCGTCCTTGGGTCGCCACGCCACCACCCGCCGTTCCCTCGATGTCGATGACTTCAAAGAAGTTGACGTAGCCGGCATTCCCATGGGTGTCACGTAACGTGGCATTCCTGAATCCCAGATGATATTCGCCGGGCAGAAGCGCACCGGTGAGCACAGGATCGAGCGTCAGGGTATTGCCGGACACGTGGACGCGGGGATCGTTCAACGCCCAGGAGAGTGTCGACACGCCACCGCGAATCTCGATGCTGCCATTGCCGGTAATTTGTACCGGCTCGTCGAAGGTCACCACGATAGCCCCATCGACGGTCCCGGTTCCCGCGACGACTGTCGGGCCGGTGCGATCGGCCGCGCTCAAGCTGATATGGTAAGGCAGTCCGCCAGCTGCCGGTGGATACCACGAAGCCATCTCGGCGGCAACCAGATACTCACCGCTGCGCGTGGCGGTAAAACTATGGCTGGTGGTAACCGCATCCTTCACGGTCGAGCTCGAATTGCCGTCGACCGTCAGGCGGAGAAATGATGCGTTGCCCAGGTTGCCGCCGTCGGCACTGACCGAGACTGTATAGGTCAAGCCGGCCACTGCAGTAATCCTGAACTGGTCATGATCGAACGCGTAATTGAAGACCGCCGCCACCGGGGCCGCGCTGGTCAGCGTTCGCGCCAGCGCCGGCTCGTTGCTGGCATCGTCCGGCGCCTGGCGCATGCCGACCCGGTAAGCGCCAGGCTGCCCGCCCTTGATCTCCAGGTAGTACTGCCCGGCTTCAAAAGGGACAAACGGGTTGACCAGCTCATCGGTGAACAAGGTATCGGGCTGCGTGGTGTACGCAATCATTTTTGTCTGCGCATTCCATACGGTGAGGATCGGTTGATTGCCGTTTTCCGCTTGCAGCGTGAACAGGTAACCATGGTCTTGTTTCAGGTCCAGGCGAAACCAGTCGGCGTCATCGCGATGTTCAAGCGTTCCCCATACCGTCCCGCCGTCCGGCAGACTGCCTGTCGTTGTCGTATCGTTCGCGTAATCATCGGCCATGCCAGTATCTACCAGGAAATTGAAAAAAGAGCATTGTAATTACGCTGTAGCCACAAGTCATCTTTTTCGATGATGCAGTGGAAGGCGTCTGCAGCGACTTCCCGTCCAGGCAGTATTTCCCGATAAAATACCGGCTTCTCGCTTACTCGCTTATTCGCCCCGACAATGACCTCTGCCCGCCAGTTCCAGTTCAAATCCATCAACTACACCGGCCTGCAGCCAGGCCCGCGCGTCATCATCATGGGCGCGACCCACGGCAACGAGGTGTGCGGCACCAAAGCCATCCGGCGCGTGATGGACGAGATCGACAGCGGCGCGCTGCACATCGCCGCCGGCAGCCTGACGTTCGTCCCGATCGTCAATCCGCTGGCGTACCAGCAGGTCACGCGCAATGGCGACCGCAACCTGAACCGCGACCTGTTCCCGAAAGCCAATCCACAGGATTTCGAAGACCAGATCGCGAACTGGCTGTGCCCCCTGCTCGGCCAGCACGACGTGCTGCTCGATATCCACTCGTTTGCCGCCACGGGCGAGCCGTTCGTGATGGTCGGCCCGCTCGACAATGACGGCACGCTGCAGCCGTTCCGCCACGCCGAAAACGAGCGTGCCTGGGCGCGCCGCCTGGGCGTACGTCGTTTCGTCGATGGCTGGCTGGCGACCTATGGCGACGGCGTGCAGCGGCGCAGTCGTAGTGCCGACGAACTGGAAACGGTGTTGCGCTATGGCGTGGGCACGACCGAGTACATGCGCAGCACGGGTGGCTACGCGCTGACGCTCGAAGCGGGCCAGCACGACGATCCGGCCGCGCCCGATGTCGCGTACCGCGCGATCATGAATACGCTGGCGCACCTGGGCTTGATTGCCGCGCCCGACCCGGTGCCCGTTGATTTTGACGCCATGGAAGCGCTGTCGATGGTGGTCGTGCACGACAAGCTGCACGCGGATGACGCGTTCTCGCGTCCGTGGAAAAGCTTCGATCCGGTGGAAGAAGGTGAACTGATCGGCACCCGCGCCGACGGCACGCCCGTGACCGCCGAGTTTGGCGGCCGCATCCTGTTCCCGGCAGCCAGCGCCGCCGCCAATACCGAGTGGTATTACCTCACCCGCCCGAACCCGCGGTTCGGGCGTGAACAGAGCTAGTCGTCAAGCCGGCGACAGCAGCTTGAGCATCACGATGCCGCTGATGATCAGCGCGATCGCCAAAAGGCGCAGCGCGCCGGTCGGTTCGCCCAGCATCAGCATGCCGAAGATCGCCGTGCCGACGGTGCCGATGCCGGTCCAGATGGCGTAGGCGGTGCCCAGCGGGAGCTGACGCAGCGCCAGGCCCAGCATGCCGACGCTGGCCGCCATCGTCGTCACCGTGAACACCGATGGCCACAGGCGCGTGAAGCCCACCGTGTATTTCAGGCCGACGGCCCAGGCCACTTCGAGCAGGCCGGCGATGACAAGATAGATCCAGCTCATGGGGTTCCTCGCACGTTGTCGCGTCAAAAGGCGGCGAGTATACCATCGGCCCTCCGTTGCAAAATCGGACCGTCGCCAGCAGACTTTTTTTGAATATCGTAAGATGACGATATTCGGATCGAAAGATCCCGATATAAGGAACCAACCGATGGACATCGACGCGATCCACAAGGCCCTGGCCAACCCGGTGCGGCGCCAGATCCTGCACTGGCTGAAAGATCCGCAGTTGCACTTCAGCGAGCAGGAACACCCGCTCGAGATGGGTGTGTGCTGCAAGCTGATCGACCAGCGCACCGGCCTGTCGCAATCGACCGTGTCGGCGCACCTGGCCACGCTGCAGCGCGCGGGCCTGGTGGGCACGCGCCGCGTTGGCCAGTGGGTTTTTTATCATCGCAACGAGGAAGCCATTGCGGCCTTCCTCGCCCAATTGAACAACGCAATCTAGGAAAACAAGATGACTACCATGTTTGATCCGATCAAGGTCGGCGCCCTCGAATGGCCAAACCGCATCGTCATGGCGCCGCTGACCCGCTCGCGCGCCGATGCCGGCCGTGTCCCCAATGCCCTGATGGCCGAATACTATGTGCAGCGCGCTTCGGCGGGCCTGATCCTGTCCGAAGCCACCTCGGTCACGCCGATGGGCGTGGGTTACGCCGACACGCCGGGCATCTGGTCCGACGAGCAGGTCGAAGGCTGGAAGCTCGTGACCGATGCCGTGCACGCCGCCGGCGGCCGCATCTTCCTGCAACTGTGGCACGTGGGCCGTATCTCCGACCCGTCGTTCCTGGACGGCCAGCTGCCGGTGGCCCCATCGGCGATCAAGCCGGACGGCCATGTGAGCTTGCTCCGTCCGAAGCGTGAATACGTCACCCCGCGCGCGCTGGACATCGAAGAACTCCCGGGCATCGTGTCGGCCTACCGCAAGGGCGCCGAGAATGCCAAGCTGGCCGGCTTCGACGGCGTGGAAATCCACGGCGCGAACGGCTACCTGCTCGACCAGTTCCTGCAAGACTCGACCAACCAGCGCACTGACGCATACGGCGGTTCGATCGAGAACCGTGCACGCCTGCTGCTGGAAGTGACCGATGCCTGCATCGACGTCTGGGGCGCCGACCGTGTCGGCATGCACCTGGCGCCGGCACGCGACTCGCACGACATGGGCGACTCGACGCCGGCCGAGACCTTCGGCTACGTCGCGCGTGAACTGGGCCGCCGCAAGATCGCGTTCATCTTCACCCGCGAAGGCCAAAGCCCGGACGAACTGGGCCCGATGATCAAGAAGGAATTCGGCGGCGTCTGGATCGC
Source organism: Telluria sp. ZT3P26 (assembly GCF_059686035.1). Classification (NCBI taxonomy): domain Bacteria; kingdom Pseudomonadati; phylum Pseudomonadota; class Betaproteobacteria; order Burkholderiales; family Oxalobacteraceae; genus Telluria; species Telluria sp. ZT3P26. The sequence goes on from NZ_JCASII010000007.1 coordinate 112,663, forward strand.
GAACCAGCAGCTGAGCAAGGAAAAGGCCGAGGAACTGATCGCCAGCGGCACGGCCGATGCCGTCTCGTGGGGCCAGCTGTACATCGCCAATCCGGACCTGGTGGAACGCCTGCAACTGAACGCACCGCTCAACAAGCCGAACCCGGACACGTTCTACCATCCGGGCGCGACCGGCTACACCGATTATCCGGCGCTGCCGGCCACGGTGTAAGCATCCCTTTCTCCGCGCCCTCGCCCGCTCTTGCCGGCGAGGGGCGGCGCTTCTTCGAACAGGACCTGCGGGTCCTGTTTTTTTTCGTATTGACGGCCGAATGAAGCATATGTATGCCATACGCATGCAAGAAAAAGGTTCGTCACGGTGGGTGTCCAGCCACGAACGTTAGTGATATTCTTGCGCGATTGTCAGATTGTTAGATTATTACTGCGCGCACGCGTCGATGCGCCTACCGAGAGAGGATTTTCAGTGAACGTTCCAGCACACCGCGCCATGGCGCTTGCCATCGCTTCCGCCATCGCCTTGGGCGGCGCCGTCCACGCTGCGCCGGCAGCCCAGGGCGTGCGCGCCGAGACGCCGTTCCTGTCGCAGGTCGACGCCTTTGCCCGCTCCGCACGCGTATCGAACGTGGACTATGTGCTGGACTTCACGCTGACCGGCAAGGAAACCTTCGCCGGCACCACGACCGTCACGTTCGACCTGAAGGATGCCGACGCGCCCGTCACGCTCGACCTGAAGGACGCCACCGTCAAATCGGTCAGCGTCAACGGCAAATCGGTCGCCACGCGCTACAACAAATGGTTCGTCACGCTCGACGCGGCCAGCCTCGCCAAGGGCCGCAACACGGTCGTCATCGATTACGAGCGCCTGCACAGCACCAATGGCGAAGGCCTGCACCGCATGGTCGATCCGGCCGACGGCCGCGTCTACACCTATTCGCACTTCGAGCCGGTCGCCGCCCAGCAGATGTTCGCCGTGTTCGACCAGCCCGACCTGAAGGCCAGCTACACGGTGTCGGTCACCGCACCGCGCGACTGGCACGTCGTCACGACCACGCGCGAAACGAAGATCGACGAGCGCGGCGCCAACCGCCACTGGACCTTCAAGACCACGAAACGCCTCAGCCCGTACAACTTCTCGCTGCACGCCGGCCCGTACGAGGTCTGGGAAGACAACAGCGGCAAGTACCCGATGCGCCTGTTCGCGCGCCAGTCGCTGGCCAAACTGGTGGTCCCGGCGGACTGGTTCCGCCAGACCAAGGCCGGCATTGGCTTCTTCGAGGAATACTTCGGCATCCCGTATCCGTTCGAAAAGTACGACCAGCTGATCGTGCCGGACTTCCTGTACGGCGCAATGGAAAACGCGGGCGCGATCACGTTTGCCGAAGCGCGCTACGGCGTGGCCAATATGACGGCCGAGCAGAAACAGTCGCTGACCGAAGTGATCATGCACGAGATGGCGCACCAGTGGTTCGGCAACCTGGTGACCATGAAGTGGTGGAACGGCCTGTGGCTGAACGAAAGCTTCGCGTCGTTCATGGGCGTGCTGGCGACGGTCGAATCGACCGAGTTCAAGGATTCGTGGCAGAAGTTCTACCAGAGCGGCAAGCAGCGCGCCTACATCCAGGACCAGACCGCGAGCACGCACCCGATCGAAGTGCCGGTGCCGTCGTCGAGCAATGCCTTCGACAACATCGATGCGATCACCTATTCCAAAGGCGGCTCGACGCTCAAGCAGCTGCGCCACCTGCTGGGCGAAGACGTGTTCCGCAAGGGCGTGCACAACTACCTGGTCAAGTACTCGTGGAAGAACGCGACGCTCGACGATTTCATCGGCAGCCTCGGTGAAGCAGCAGGCCGCGACCTGTCCGGCTGGACCAAACAGTGGCTGTACAACGCCGGCGTAAACACCATCGCCGCCAACTACAGCTGCAGCGGCGGCAAGATCCGCAACTTCACGCTGGCGCAGACCGCGCCATCGAAAGAGCTGCCGACGCTGCGCGAACAGCGCGTGCAGGTGGGCGCCTTCAAGATCGACGGCGGCAAGCTGACGCTCGTGAAGAACGTCCCCGTGACCTACACGGGCGCCAAAACCGCGGTGCCGGAGATGAACGGCACCGCCTGCCCTGACCTGGTCTACCCGAACTACCAGGACTGGGGCTATGCCAAGGTCAAGCTGGACGGGCGCTCGTTCGCCACCGCGCGCACGAACCTGGCCAAGGTCGACGATCCGCTGCTGCGCGCGATGCTGTGGCAAAGCCTGTGGGACGGCGTGCGCGATGCCGAGCTGCCACTGAACGACTTCATCACCGTGGCGCTGAACAATGCGCCGCTCGAGAAGGATTACACGCTGCTGGGCGATGTACTGGGCAAGGTCAGCGAGTCGAAGGCCTACCTCAATGCGATGAACCTGGATAACGCCTACACGCGCCAGACCACGCTGGCACTGGAAAAGATGGCATGGGACGGCGTGCTGGCCAACAAGGGCAACGCCGACTTCCAGCGCCGCTGGTTCAATCAGTACATCGGCGTTGCCAGCAGCCCGGACGCGCTGGCGCGCCTGGCAGGCATCCTTGATGGCAAGGTCGATGCGGCCGGCGTGCCGGTGGGCCAGCCACAGCGCTGGTCGATCATCGCACGCCTGAACCGCTACAACTATCCGGGCGCGTTCGACCTGATCGCGCAGGAGTCCAGCCGTGACAAGTCGGACGCCGGGCAGATCGCGGCCGTGGCAGCGACGGTCGTCCGCCCTGACGCCGCTGTCAAGGCGGACTGGGTCAAGCAGATCGAAGACCAGAAGACGGCGCTGCCGTTCTCGCGCATCCGCACCGCAATGGGCAGCATCTTCCCGGCCGAACAGGGCGCGCTCAATGAGCGCGACGCCGATGCGCGCCTGGCACGCCTACCGCAGGTGGACAAGACGGGCGGCCCGGTCTTCATGCGCGCGTATGCCGGCACGATGATCCCGGCGACCTGCACGCCGCAAAGCGTGGCGCGCCTGAGCCGCGCAGCGGCAACGATGACGGACCTGTCGGCGTTCACGCGCCGCACGCTGCTCGACACGCTGCAGGACGATCAGCGCTGCGTGGCAATCAAGGCAAAGCTGAGCGCACCGAAAGGCTGATCGCCACATGCTGGCTGCCGGGATCCTGACGCCGCGCCGCAGGCCCGGCTGGCCGCTTGCGCTCACCCTTGGCCTGCACCTGCTGCTGGGCTGGTGGTGGTTGCAGGCGACGGGCGTGCGGGTGCTGCCGGCGGATGTGCCGGCGCTCCGTGAATTCATCGTGGTGGCGGTGCTGGCGCCGGCGCCTTCCCGTCCTTCCACTGCACCCGCTGCCGCAGCGTCAGCACGACCGCGCGCAAAGCAGGCAAGCGCTGCGCGCGCCGTTCCTGCCGTTCCTGCCGTTCCTGCCGTAGTGCCAGCGGTGCCACAACCGGTCACGCCAGCGACTGCGGCCATCAGCGAACCTGCTGCGGATCCCTTCCCCACCCCGTCCGGGGCAGCACAGGACAGCACTGCCACAGGCGACGACAGCCTGGCCAGCCGCGGCAAACGCACGGCAGGCGCCATCGACCACGACCTGCGCAAGGGAAAACTCGCGCCGCTCGAGCCGGGCGACAACAAGTGGGAGCGCTTTGCGCAGGCGGTCGGCGACGCACGCGTGGATACCTCGCGCACGCTGACATCGGACAGTTACACGGGGCCGGACGGCGTCGTCGTCTACCGCTTCCGCCTGGGCGGCCGCACCTGGTGCCGCACCGGCGGCGACATCAGGCCAAGCCCGTTCGGCGCCCAGGGCGGCGGCGCGGCGCTGTTCGACAAGGCCGGTGGTGGCGGCTTCGCTGGTCTGGTGCAATGCCCGACGCGCGTGCAATTCAAGCCCAACTGAGCCGCTGGCAGCGCGCGCACCCGCGCTGGCGGCCCTGCCGTAGAATGGCCGGGTTTGCGGCGCTGCCGCGCATGGAGACAAGACATTGGACTGGGATTTTCCGCAACCGTTCATCCTGGCGGTGACGCCGCAGACCGGCGACATCGATGGCCTGAACCACACCAACAATGCCGTGTATGTGCGCTGGTGCGAGCAGGCCGGCTGGGCGCATTCCGACAGCCTGGGCCTGTCACTCGACGACTACCGGCGCCTGGACCGGGCAATGGCAATCCGGCGCGGCGAGTACGATTACCTGCTGCCCACGTTCGTTGGCGAAGCGCTGCGCCTGGCCACCTGGCTCGTGGGCGGCGACGGCAAGCTGTCGATGGAACGGCGCTTCCAGCTCGTGCGCGACAGCGATGGCGCCACCGTGCTGCGGGGCCGCTGGGACCTGGTCTGCATCGAACTGTCGAGCGGGCGCCCACGCCGCATGCCGGCTGAATTCCTGGAGACCTACATGCCGGTGATTGTGTCGGCGAGCGTGGGCGGGCCGCCTACAGGATCTCGTTGACGCGCGTGAATGGCCGGCACAGCCGCACACCCTTGGGCGTCACGACAAATGGCCGCTCGATCAGGATCGGGTGCACGACCATCGCGTCCAGCAGCGCATCGTCGCCGACGCCTGGCTGGCCCAGCCCCAATTCGGTGAACACTGTCTCCTTGCTGCGCACGGCCTCTCGCGCCGTGATGCCCGCTTCCTGAATCAGGCGGATCAGCGTGTCACGCGTTGGCGGATTGACCAGGTAATCGACAATCTGTGGTTCGTGGCCGGCTTCGCGGATGGCAGCCAGCGTGTTGCGCGAGGTGCCGCAGCGGGCATTGTGGTAAATCGTGATGGCCATGGTCATAGCAAAGGGGTGTTTCCTGTCAGGTTGTGGTGGATCGGACACGCACATGATAACCACAGCGCATACCCGTCATCACTATTTTGCTTGTACCCCCTCCCCGCACGGGCTAGAATCGCACGCTTGATTTTCTTGCGCGTAGCCAACTGCAAGCCTTGCAATGTGCTGACGCCACCCTGGAGACCAGATGACCGACTACCTGCTGCGCCCTGCAGCCCTGCCTACCCTGCGCCAGCGCGCCGCGCTGCGCGTGCTGCAATTGTTTGGCTGGAAGGTGTTCTTCAAACCGTTGCCAGGGCCGCACGGGGTCTGCGTCATCTATCCGCACACGTCGAACTGGGATTTCCCGATCGGCCTGCTGGCCACATGGGCCATGGGCACGCAGTTCAAATGGCTGGCCAAGGACACGCTGTTCCGTGGACCGATGGGCCGCCTGATGCGCCACTGGGGCGGCGTCCCGGTCGACCGCCGTGCACCGATGGGCGCGACGCGCCAGCTGGCCGACACGATGCTGGCCGCGCCATCGTTCTGGATCGGCATCACCCCTGAAGGCACGCGCGCCTATCGTCCCAACTGGAAAAGCGGCTTCTACCACCTGGCCCTGACGGCCAACGTGCCGATGGTGCTGGTGCGCTTTGACTATGGCAAGAAAGAGCTGAGCCTGGTCGACACGATGACGCCGACCGGCGACGTCGAACGCGACATGGACGCCATCCGCGCCGTCTACGTCGGCAGCCAGGCGCTGTACCCGGAAAACGCGGCGCCGATCGTGCTGGCCCCGCCGCGCGACGAACAGCCGGCGCAGCGCAAGCGCGCCTGACGCCGTTCAGTGGCAACAAGCAGGTTCAGCCTTGTGGCGGGAACTGCCCAAGCTGCAGAAAGAGACCGAACCAGTCCTCCATGTGCCAGGTGGTGGTGATCAGGCCGCCGGCCAGCGTGTGAAATTCGTGCAACCGGAAGCTGACCTGCTTGCCGGTTGGCGCGATGCCGAACAGCTCGCCCAGATGCGTCCCGCTGATTTCAGCGCGCACGGCGACCTTCCCGGGGGCCTGGATCGTGTCGTGGATCGTGATGTGCACGTCCGGAAATGCGGCTGCCACCATGCGAATGATCGGCTTGATGCCAGCAGGGCCCTGCTCCTGGCCCGGGGCCAGTGGAATGTCCTCCCATGCCGGGGCGAGTACGGCATCGACAAGATCCGGGTTCTGCTCGCTGAACGCGCGGTACAGCGTTTCCACGGCGGTAAGTTCGGTGCGTAACTGGTGCGACAAGGCGGTGGTTGACATCGTCATCGGAAGGATCTGCTTGAAGTTGAACGAAGCGCCAGTGTGTTCTGCGCAGTTCAATCAGTCCAACAGATAAGCGATATACCGTATTATTCGGTTCATGGATTTTCATGGCATCGATCTGAATCTGCTGGTCGCGTTCGACGCCTTGATGAGCGAACGCAACGTCACGCGCGCTGCGACCCGGGTGGGCGTCAGTCAGCCGGCGATGAGCGCTGCCCTGTCGCGCTTGCGTAACTTGTTGGGCGACCCGTTGTTCCAGCGCAGCAGTGCCGGCCTGGTCCCGACTGCGCGCGCCCGCGACCTGGCGCAGCCCGTGGCCGCGGCCCTGCATCAGATCGCGCTGGCGATGCTGAGCCAACCCGCGTTTGAACCCGGGACAGCGTCGGTCACCTTCAAACTGGGCCTGCAGGACTATCCCACGCTGGTCCTGTTGCCGGCGCTCGTCGACGCGCTCGAACACGCCACGCCCGGCATATCGTTGAATATTCTCGCGTATAACGACCGTGACACTGCCGTCGATCTGCTCGATGCCGGGGCGATCGACGTCGCCGTTGGCGTAGCACCGGGCTTGATGGATGCCCGCATCCTGACGCGGCCTCTGATGCGCGATGCGTTTGTCACGGTCGTGTCGGCCGACCATCCGGCGGCCAGTGGTCCGATGGACTTGCGCACCTATCTCGACCTGCGGCACGTGCTCGTGTCACCCGAAGGGCAGTTGCATGGTCTCGTCGATCAAACCCTTGCGCAACAGGGCAAGCAACGCAAGCTTGCCTTGACCGTGCCGCAACTATTTGCCGTGCCCGCGGTCATTGCGCGCACGCAGATGGCTGCCACCATCCTCGAGCGTGCAGCGATTCAGGCGCAGGCCAGCCATCGGCTTGTCATGGTCCCGCCACCCCTGGCGCTGCCGGACATCACGTTCCACCTGATCTGGCATCGCCGTAGCGACAGCAACCCCGCCCAACAATGGTTCAGGGAGTTCATTGCAGAGCAGTCAGCCGCCTTGTAAGTATCCCTGACGCTGAGCCCAGCAGCGCACGAGGACTGCTACGGCGCACCCGGCGGCTGCGTGGCCGCTGCCGGCGTGCCGGCTGCACGCGATCCGGCCAGCTGGTCCCACGCAATGGCGGCGCTCAGGAATATCTGCCCGTTGAGCTTGCTTAGCAGGTCGCTTTCCTTGAGCCGGTCCATGACCGGCCCCTTCACTTCGGCCAGGTGCATCAGCACACCGCGCCGGTTCAGCGAGCTGTTCAATTCTTCGAGGCCAAACAGTGCCGACGTGTCGATCGCATTCACGGCCGACAGCACCAGCACCAGATGGCGCGTGCCCGCATGGGCAACGAGTTCTTCATCGATGCGCTCGTTGACGGCGTCCACATTGCCGAAGAACAGGCCGGCATCGACCCGCAGCATCAGCAGACCCGGCGTCGTTTCGGCCGAATAGCGGTCGACGTTACGGAAGTGTTCGGTGCCGTGGATGCGGCCCAGCACCGCGATATGCGGCCGGCTGGCGCGCCAGATCAGTACCACCATCGACAGCGCCACGCCCACCAGCACCCCGGCTTCGACGCCCAGGACCAGCACCCCACCGGCGGTGGCCAGCAGCGCCAGTGCATCGGCGCGGTCGTAGCGCCAGGCGGTGCGCAGCGTCGACAGGTCGAGCATCCCGAGCACCGCCACGATGATCGTCGCCGCCAGCGTCGGCAATGGCAGCAGCGCGAGCCAGCCGGTGGGCAGCACGAGCGCCAGCGCCAGCAGGCCCGCCGTGATCAGGCTCGCCAGCTGCGTGTTGGCGCCGGCCGCGAAATTGACGGCCGACCGCGACAGGCTGCCGGTGACGGGGAAACCGCCGGTCAGCGCACTGCCGACGTTCGCGGCGCCAAGGCCGACCAGTTCGCGGTTGCTGACCAGCTTTTCGCCGCCGCGCTTGAGCGCCAGCGCCTGCGCGCCCGACATGCTGATCAAAAACACCATGAAGCCGATCAGGAGCGCCGGTTGCAGCAACGCCTGCCAATGCTGCGACGATGTCGCCAGGTTCAGGCCAGGCAGGCCGGTCGGCACGGCACCGGTCGTGGCCACGCCCATCTGCACGAGACCCAGCTGCTGCACGAGGGCCATCGCGCCCAGCACGACGGCAATCGGCGCCAGCTTGGCCCCGACGTCGGCCGCTGCCGCCGGGATGCGCAACCGGCGCAGCAGCGGGGCCAGGTGGCTGCGCGCGGCCAGCAGCAGGACGAGCGAACCGACGCCCAGCAGGATGCTGGGCCAGTGCGGCGTCATGCCGACCTCGATGGGACTGCCCACCAGCGTGCGCAGTTGCCCCCACGCGATGACGATCGCCGAGCCGATGGTGAAGCCGCTCATCACGGGCCGCGAAAAGAAATTGGCGAGAAAACCGATGCGCAGCAGCCCGCACAGCAGCAGGACCAGGCCGGACAGCAAGGCCAGTTGCGCGGCCAGCACCCCGTACAGCGCCGTGCCGGGCGTTGCCAGCGGCGCCAGCGTGGACGCCGTCATCAGGGAAATGATCGCCATCGGTCCGACCGATTGCGTGCTGCTGGTGCCGAACAGCGCGTACAGCAAGGGCGGGACAATGCTGGCGTAGATGCCGACCGCCGGCGGCAGGCCCGCCACCAGTGCGTAGGCCATGCCCTGCGGGATCATCATCATCGCCACCACGATGCCGGCACTGATATCGCCCGGCAACGCGGCGCGCCGGTAGGGGCGCAACCACTCAAGCATGGAAAGTCCTGGCCGGGACGGCCGACAGTAAAAAGAGCGCTAGCGTAGCATGATTACCAGCCCACGCCGAGCCTCAGGACCGACGTTTCAACGGGCCAGCGCCACCAGCCAGATGCCCGCGACGCCGATCGCCGCGCCCAGCGGCCGGCGCAGGCGCTCGCCCGGGATGGCGCCCAGCAGCATCAGGACTGCACTGGCCAGGATGAAGCCGGCACCACTGGCCATGCCGGTCAGTTCATTGCCGTGCGCAAGGCCATGCACAAAGGCGCAGGCGCCGACGGTGAGGACCGCTATCTGCGGCTGCTGCAGGCGCGGCGCACATGCCGCCAGCCCGCCCAGCAGCAGCACGCTCGCCGCGATCGACAGTTCGAGTGCCGGCAACGCCACGCCGCTGCTACTGGCCGCGCCCAATGCCATCATCACGAGGAAGGTCGGCGCGAGCAGGTAGCCGTGCTGCTGGCGGCTCCAGAGGCCCACGGCCAGCAACGCCAGCAGATGGTCGACGCCCGTCACCGGGTGCAGCAGGCCGGCCGCGAAGCCGCTGTCGGGCGCGTGCCCCGGATGGGCGGCCGCCGGCAGCGAGACTGCGAGGGTGGTCATGGCCACGCCCGCGCGGGCCAGGTGGCGTCGGATCGCGTGGCGCAGCGAAGCCGGATGTGTCGTCATGGTCATCTCCCTGGTGTTATTGGTGGATTGCGTCGAGCAGGCCCTGGTTGCGGATGAACGCGACCACGTCCTGCACGCCCTCGCCCGTGCGCATATTGGTAAACACGAATGGCCGCTCGCCGCGCTGGCGCCGTGCATCGCTTGCCATCACCGCTAGGTCCGCCCCCACATGCGGCGCCAGGTCGGTCTTGTTGATGATCAGGAGGTCCGAGCGCGTGATGCCCGGGCCGCCCTTGCGCGGGATCTTCTCGCCGCCGGCGACATCGATCACGTACAGCGTCAGGTCGGACAGCTCCGGGCTGAAGGTCGCGGCCAGGTTGTCGCCGCCCGATTCGACCAGCACCAGTTCCAGGTCGGGAAAGTCGGCCTGCAGGCGCGCGATGGCTTCCAGGTTGATCGACGCGTCTTCGCGGATCGCCGTGTGCGGGCAGCCGCCCGTCTCCACGCCCATCAGCCGCTCGGGCGCGAGCGCGCCGGCGCGCAGCAGGATGTCCATGTCTTCGCGCGTGTAGATGTCGTTGGTGATCACGGCCATGTCGTAATCGTCGCGCATGTGGCGGCACAGCAGTTCGCACAGCGCGGTCTTGCCCGAGCCCACCGGCCCGCCGATGCCGACCCGCAGCGGATTGGAGGTTGTCATGGTTACTCCTTCTTGATGGATGATCACGATCGGTACAGGCGGCCATGCTGCACTTCGTGGCGCATCGACAGCATCGACAGGCCGGGCGCCCAGTTCGACAATTCGTCGTCCTGCAAACACCGCGCCATGTCGACGGCGCGCTCGATGTCGGGCCGCAGCGACAGCAGCAGGCGCTGGCCGGCTACCTGCCCCAGCGGCACCGACTTGACGCACACCAGCACCTGGTTCTCGACCCACGCGAACGCCATCGCCAGCAACGCTTCTTCGTGCGGGATCGCCAGTCCGTCGACGGCGCAGGCAAACGCCAGCGGCAGCGTGACGTCCTCGCCCAGCGCGCGCGTGTCGGCCACGCCCAGCTCCGCGATCAGGCGACTGAGTGAATACCCCATCTGGACCGATTCGGCGCGCAGTTCGGCGGTGTCGCGCGACGCGAGGAAGCACTGGCCCCAGTGCGCGATCGCGTCGGCGTCGCGCGCAGCAAAAGCGCCGAGGAGACGCCACAACACGGGCGCATCCCAGCGCGCCACCACGTCATGCAGGTAGCACGCAATCCAGGCGCGGGCACTGTCGGCGTCCGTGACCAGGTCTTCTTCGAGCGCCGCTTCGAGGCCCTGCGAATAGCTGTAGCCGCCGATCGGCAAGGCCGGACTGGCAAACTGCAGCAGGTGCAGCAGACTGGCGGCGTTCATGGCGGCCCTGGCTCGACCGGCGCGACCGGCGCGCCATCCGACGGCCGGTGGATCTTCTGGCGCAGCGGCACCGGGGCCAGCAGGCCGCCCGGCCCGTGCTCATGATGATGACCGTGGCCGCCGCCATACGCCCCTGCCTCCGGCTCGAATTTGGCCATTTCTTCACCGACGTCGGCGCCGAGCCCTTCGACCATCTCGCGCAGTACCGGATCGACACGGATGCGCAGCCAGCCTGGCCCCACCTGGGTCTGCGTATGGCGGTTCCCCAGGTGGAAAGCGCAGCGCGCCAGCAGCGTCGCGTCGCCGCAGCGCACGACATAGGTCGGCTCCAGCGCGGCCTCGACGCGAACCACCCGCCCGCCTTCGCCCAGCAGCAGGTCGCCATCGCGCAGCACGGTGCCGCGCACGAGGAACAGCGCGACCTCTTCGCCCGAGGCCAGGCGCGCGCGCTGGCGGCAGCGCTCCCGCTGTTCGAACGGCAGCAGCAGCGTGTCGTGGACGACATCGGCGACGGGGATACGGGTATGCAGGGAAATCATCGATAGTCTCTAGAACAGGAAGTAACGCTGCGCCAGCGGCAGCCTGCTGGCCGCTTCGCACACCAGCAGGCGCCCGTCGGCGCGCACTTCATAGGTTTCAGGGTCGACCTCCATGTGCGGCGTGGCGCCGTTGTGGATCATGTCGCGCTTGCGCAGTCCGCGCGTGCCACGCACGGCGATCGTCGTCTTGCTCAAGCCCAGCGCGCCTGCGATGCCGGCGTCGAATGCGCTGTGCGACACGAACGTGAACGACTTGCGCAAGCCGCCGCCAAACGCGCCGAACATGGGCCGGTAATGCACCGGCTGCGGCGTCGGGATGGAGGCATTCGGGTCGCCCATCAGGCTGGCAGCGATCATGCCGCCCTTAACCACCATCGACGGCTTGACGCCGAAGAACGCAGGCCGCCACAGCACGATGTCGGCGATCTTGCCCACCTCGAGCGAGCCGACGACGTGCGCGATGCCATGCGTGATGGCCGGATTGATCGTGTACTTGGCGATGTAGCGCTTCACGCGCGCATTGTCGTTGCGTGACGAGTCGCCTTCCAGGGCGCCGCGCTGCACCTTCATCTTGTGCGCCGTCTGCCAGGTACGCATGATCGTCTCGCCCACACGGCCCATCGCCTGCGAGTCCGACGACATCATCGAGATCGCGCCCAGGTCGTGCAGGATGTCTTCGGCGGCGATGGTCTCGCGCCGGATGCGCGATTCGGCGAACGCCACGTCTTCGGCAATCGCCGGGTCGAGGTGGTGGCAGACCATCAGCATGTCGAGGTGCTCGTCGAGCGTGTTGACGGTGAAGGGCCGGGTGGGATTGGTCGACGACGGCAGCACGTTGTCGTAGCCAACGGCCGCGATGATGTCCGGCGCGTGCCCGCCGCCAGCACCCTCGGTGTGAAAGGTGTGGATCGTGCGGCCCTTGAACGCTGCCACGGTCGACTCCAGAAAGCCCGCCTCGTTGAGCGTGTCGGAGTGCAGCGCCACCTGCACGTCCAGTCGTTCGGCCACCGACAGGCAGTTATCGATCGCGGCGGGCGTGCTGCCCCAGTCCTCGTGCAGCTTCAGGCCCACGGCGCCCGCATGGATCTGCTCTTCCAGCGGGCCGGGCTGGCTGACGTTGCCCTTGCCGAAAAAGCCCAGGTTCATCGGGAACGCGTCCGCCGCCTGCAGCATTGAATGAATATGCCAGGCGCCCGGCGTGCAGGTCGTGGCCGCGGTGCCGACGGCGGGCCCCGTGCCGCCGCCCAGCATCGTCGTGATCCCCGAGTACAGCGCTTCGTCGATCTGCTGCGGACAGATGAAGTGGATGTGCGTATCGACGCCGCCGGCCGTGACGATCATGCCTTCGCCGGCGATGATTTCGGTGGCCCCGCCAATGGCCATCGTGACATCCGGCTGGATATCCGGGTTGCCGGCCTTGCCGATGGCGGCAATCAGGCCATCCTTGATGCCGATGTCGGCCTTGACGATGCCCCAGTGGTCGACGATGACGGCGTTGGTGATCACGGTGTCCATCACGCCGTCGCGCAGGCGCTGCGACTGGCCCATGCCGTCGCGAATGACTTTACCACCGCCGAACTTGACTTCTTCGCCGTAGGTGGCGAAGTCGCGTTCGATCTCGATCAAGAGGTCGGTGTCGGCCAGGCGGATCCGGTCGCCCGTGGTCGGGCCATACATGTCGGCGTAGGCCTGGCGGCTGAGCGTGACCATCATGCGTCTCCCGATACCAGAGGCACGGGCAGTGGCCCCGACACGCGCCCCTGGAAGCCATGCACGATCCGCTCGCCGGCCAGGTCGACCAGTTCCACCGTGCGGCGCTGGCCCGGCTCGAAGCGCACCGCAGTCCCGGCCGCGATATTCAGCCGCATGCCGAGCGCAGCGTCGCGCTCGAACTGCAGCGCCGGATTGACTTCGTAAAAGTGATAATGCGAGCCGACCTGCACCGGCCGGTCGCCGGCATTGGCCACGACCACAGTGGCCGTACGCCGGCCGGCGTTGAGTTCGATATCGCCGTCGTCAAGGAAGTATTCGCCTGGGATCACGGTGGGCTCCGGCTAGGGGATCGGATGGTGGACGGTCACGAGCTTGGTCCCGTCCGGGAACGTGGCCTCGACCTGGATGTCCGGGATCATCTCGGGCACGCCCTCCATCACGTCGCTGCGCGCGAGGATCATGGTGCCTTCGCTCATCAGCTCGGCCACGCTGCGACCATCGCGCGCGCCTTCCATGATGGCCGCCGTGATCAGTGCCACGGCTTCGGGGTAATTCAGCTTCAGGCCGCGTGCGCGCCGGCGTTCGGCCAGCAGCGCGGCAGTGAAGATCAGCAGCTTGTCTTTTTCGCGGGGCGTCAGGTCCATGGGCGGGTCCGTTCCAGGTAAGCCAGTCTAGGTAAGCCAGATGCGCGGCGGGCACGCCGGGCGGTCGAGCAGATGGGGGCGCAGCAATGCCCATACCTGCGCCATGACGGCGCGCGCCGCTTCGCCGTCGTCGCCGAGAAAGCGCGCGACAAACACCGATTTCACCTGGCTCGATGCCAGCTGCGGGTCGAGCGCGCGCACGCGCGCCTGCAGCGCGGCGGGCACGGGCCGGCCGACGGCAAGAAAGGTCGCGCACACCGCGTGACCGCGCATGCCGAGGGGGCTGGCGATGCCGTCCGGGGTCAGGATGCCCTGCTCCCACCACAACAGGCGCCCATGCTGGCGGATCCGCGTGCGCTGGCGTACCTGCCCGCGCGTGAACGCTTCACCGGCCGCCACGCGCCCGAAGCACAGCACTTCGCTGCCGATATAGGTGCTGCCGGCAGCCAGATCGACGTCGTGTTCGAGGTCGACGCTGGCCGCGTCATAGAAGATGGTTTCCTGCGGCAGCCACTCGATGGCGGCGCCGGCAGCAATGCGCAGGCGTACCGCCTGCTGCGACACGCGGCCGTTCGCGCGGTACCACTTGGCCGCGCCGGGGCTGGTGGCCAGCACGCTGCAGGCAGGACCGGCGTCAATGTCGATTTCGAGCCGGTCGCCCCCGACCACGCCGCCCGGCGGGTGCACGACGATCACGTGGCAGGCGCCGGGGCCTTCCGGATACAGCGCCTTCTGCACACGCAGCGGGCCGCGGTGCGCGCGGCGTACGAGGCGCGTCGTGTCGCCATCGCGCGCGAAGCCCAGCGCCAGGCTGGCTTGCCAGGCGGGGAAGACGGTGGGTGCATCGGTGGAGGTGCAATCGCGCATGCTTGATGAAACAGCACGATGTGTGCCAGCGTCCTGACGTGGCGTGGGACGCTTATTTTGCAAGCGGCGCGCACCGCGAAGGTGCGCGCTGCACCCGAACGCGTCAGGACATCGCCAGCTCGATGCAGTTGCGGCCGGCCCGCTTGGCGCGCGCCAATGCGGCGTGGGTCCGCACCGCCATCGAGTCGCCGCTCTCGCCTTCGCCCAATTGGGCCACCCCGAGGCTGATCGTCACGTGGTCGCAACCGGGAATTTCCACCTGTTCGATCGCCGCGCGCAGCTTCTCGGCCATCTTCAGCGCGTCGATGGCGCTCGTGTGCGAGGCAATGACCTGGAATTCTTCGCCGCCCGACCGTACGAGCACGTCGCTCGCGCGCAGCATCGCGCGCGCCGTGTCGGCCACCGTGCGCAGCACGAGGTCGCCCACCGGCTGGCCAAAGGTGTCGTTGATCTGGCTGAAGCGATCGATATCCAGGGCGATCAGGGCCAGCGGCAGCCGGTAGCGGCGTGCGCGCCTGATCTCCTGTTCCAGCAAGGCTTCGCCATGGCGCCGGTTGGCCAGATCGGTCAGGGCATCGGTCGAGGCCAGGTGCGTGACGCGCGCCAGCAGCGCCTCGTTCTCGCGCGTGACCTCGGCCATGCGCAGGCCATAGCCGGCCAGGCCGGCCAGGTCGTCCAGCGCCTGTAACTGCGCCAGCGAGAACGGGCGGGCGTTACCGAACAGCAGGCACAGGGAACCCATTGGGCCGCCCGGCCCCTGCCCCGGGATCGGCACACCGACGGCCATGCGCGCGCCACACGCCTGCAGGCAGGCAGCAAGCGCAGGCTCACCAGGCTTGTCGGGTGCATCGAGCAGCGTCAATTCGCCCGTCATTGCCGCCAGCAACCCCGGGAAGGCATGGCGCAGCGGCGACTGCAGCAGCCTGCCTTCTTGCCCGAGCAGCGCCGACAGGTGCAGGCCCGCCACGCCCTGCTCGGCCTCGAGGTGAAGGTCGCCGTCGCGATGCTGGAACAGCGCCGCATGCACGACGCCCGGCCAGCCTGTCAGCGCGGTGCACAGGTGCGCGGCAAAGCGCGCGCTGTCGTCGGCGTCGTCCAGCGCCTGCTGGCAGGCGGTACGCAACGCGAGCAGCGCGCGCAGTTCGGCGTCGGCCGGCGTGGACGCAGCTGGCGTTGCGACGGCAAAGCCGGTGCGCATGCGCGCGGCCAGCAGCGCGCGCGTTTGCTGCGCGCGCAGCGGACCGATTGCGTAGTCGAGCGGGCCGAACGCCATCAGCGCCGGCAGCCAGCGCGCATTCGTGAAGGGACACAGCACCAGCACGGGCGCACCGGCGCGTGCGCCGATCAGGGCGCCCAGCGCCGCCAGGTCGACGCCCAGATCGCAGCGTTCCAGGTCCAGCACGAGCAGGTCAGCAGGCTCGCGCACCAGCAGGCCGCGCGCCTGCTCGGCGCCGGCGGCCACGCGCAGATTGGCAAACATGCCGTCGCAGCAGTGCTGGAAATCGGCCCGGCGCTGGCCGACCGGATTGACGAAGACGCAGGTAAAGTCGTCACGCGCGCCACCTTCTTGATACATGGTCATTCTCCAGATTGGGTCCAGCCGCACCGTTCCGGTATGGCTGCATGGCAAGTTTGCCATAAGCGGACGACTCCGGCATAGCAATTGTCACCCCTGTGTGTGGGAGCGCACCGTCGTGCCACGGTGCGCGCCGAATACTCTCGTGAACGAATGCACAATTACGGGAGAATGACGATGGCACACCAGGACGATGTAGCAGCAAAGCAGCGCGCCATCCAGCAAGAGCAGGATGCACGCGACGCCAGGAAAAAAAAGTCCGAGAGTAAAGACGCCGTCCAGACCGGCGTCGACCAGCCGGCGCCGCCGATGCCGGCGCAACACCTGGCCAAGCCGGGACTCGAAGCGGACATGGAAAGCAAGCCGAAGTTCATGGCCGAGGGTTACAAGGGCAGTGGCAAGCTCGACGGCATGGCCGCGATCGTCACCGGCGCCGACTCGGGCATCGGGCGCGCGGTGGCGGTGCTGTTCGCACGCGAAGGCGCCGACGTGGCCGTGATGTACCTGAACGAAGACGTCGATGCCGCAGAAACGAAGCGCTGCGTCGAGGCCGAGGGCCGCCGCTGCATCACGATCGCGGGCGACGTCAAGGATCCGGCGTTCTGCAACGACGCCGTGCAGCAGGTGGTGAAGGCATTCGGCCGGCTGGACATCCTGGTCAACAACGCCGCATTCCAGGAGCACGCCGATTCGATCCTCGACATCACCGAAGAACGCTTCGAGGAAACCTTCCGCACCAATATCTTCGGCTACTTCCACATGGCCAAAGCCGTCGTGCCGCACCTCAAGCGCGGCGCGTCGATCATCAATACGGGCTCGGTCACCGGCCTGAAAGGCTCGTCCAAGCTGATCGACTATTCGTCGACGAAGGGTGCGATCCACGCGTTCACGATGTCGTTGGCCGGCAACCTGCTCGACCAGGGCATCCGCGTGAATGCGGTGGCGCCCGGCCCCGTCTGGACGCCGCTGAACCCGGCCGACAAGGGCCCGGACGACATCACCGGGTTCGGCGCCAGCACCGACTACCGGCGCCCGGCCCAGCCCGAAGAACTGTCGCCGGCCTATGTCTTTCTCGCCTCGCCCGTCTGTTCCGGCTACATCACCGGCATCGTGCTGCCGGTGACGGGCGTGGTCGGCGAATAACGTTCGCACAACGAGGAGCAGGCAATGGCACGCAGCATGTGGAAAGGCGCGATCAGTTTCGGACTGGTCCACATTCCGGTCGATATGTACCCCGCGGTCGAACCCAGGGGATTGGACCTGACGATGCTCGACCGGCGTGATTTTTCGCCGGTCGGGTTCAAACGCTACAACAAGGGCAATGGCAAGGAAGTGGTCTGGGACGACATCGTCAAGGGCTACGAGTACGAGGACGGCGAGTACGTCGTGCTGTCGGACGAGGATCTGCGCCGCGCCAACCCGGAAGCGACGCAGACGATCGACATCCAGGCGTTCGTCGATGCCGGCGATGTACCGCTGATCTACTATGACCAGCCGTACTATCTGGCGCCCGGCAAGGGTGGCGCGAAAGTCTATGCACTGCTGCGCGAGACACTGCGCGAAGCGGGCAAGATCGGCATCGCGCACGTGGTCATCCGCGTCAAGCAGCATCTGGCGGCGCTGATCTGCGTGGGCGACACGATCGTGCTCAATACGCTGCGCTACCCGGACGAGATGCGCGATGCGGGCGAACTCAAGATCCCGTCGCCCAATTCGAAAACGGCGGCCGTGACGGTCAAGGAACTCAAGATGGCAATGGCCCTGGTCGAGGGCATGAGCGAAGACTGGGCGCCGGCGCAGTACCACGACAGCTATCGCGAAGACGTGCTGGCCCTGGTCAAGAAAAAGATCAAGGCCAAACAGACCAAGACCATCACGCAGCCCGAGCCGGAGAAGGAAAAGCGCACCACCGGCAAGGTCATCGACCTCGTCGCGCTGCTGCAGGCCAGCCTTGGCAAGAAGCCGGCCAAGGCGGCGCTGGAAGCACTTGATGACGACGATGATGATGATGATCCGCCGCCACGCAAGTCGCGCAAACCGGCGGATGACGAGGACAGCGACGACGATATGCCGCCGCCGCGGGCGCGCAAGTCTCCGGCCAGGTCGGGCGCGCGCGCCACGGCCACCAAGGCGGCAGCCAAGCCGGCAGCAAAAAAGGCGGCGGCCAAGTCCGCAACCAGGGCGCCTGCGCGCAAGAAAGCGGCGTGAGGATGGACGGATTCATCGACTTTCTTCAGTGGCCTGCGATGGCCGTGAGCCTGATTGCCGCCTACCTGGTCGGCGCCAAGCGCGCCGAACGCCGCATCCTGGGTTTCTGGACCTTCATCTTCAGCAATGTGTTGTGGATCGTCTGGGGCTGGCATGATGAAGCGTGGGCGCTCATCGCGCTGCAGGTGGCGCTGCTGGCCATGAACGTGCGCGGCATCTTCAGGAACGAAGCATAGAGCACCTCGCTCGCATACCCCTACGGCACGAACCCGAGCTGCTTCATCGCTCTGGTCAGTGTCTTCGCTGCCGTGGCATAGTCCTGCCACGGCGCATTCCCGACATCGAGCCGCTCGTGCACATTGGTGATCGTCCACTGGTCGCTCGACGTCAGCGTCTCCAGTTCATCCCAGGCCAGCGGGACGGAAATCCCCAACCCCGGGCGTGAACGCGCCGACCATGCCGCCACCGTCGTGGCGCCCTGCCCGTTGCGCAGGTAATCGATGAAAATTTTCCCCACCCGGTTCTTCGGCCCGCTCTTGAAGGCAAAGCGCTCCGGCAGCGTTTGCGCCATGTGGTGCACGATCGCCTGCGAGAAGCGCTTGACCGTGTCCCAGTCGTGGTTGCCCTTGATCGGCACGACGACGTGCAAGCCCTTGCCGCCGCTGGTTTTCAGGAACGCCGGCAAACCTAGTTCGTCCAGGAACGCGTGCATCAGCTGCGCCGCTTCCTGCATCTCAGGCCACTTGATACCGTCGCCCGGATCGAGGTCGAACACCATCCGGTTCGGTTTCCGGTAACTGCCCTTGAACGCATTCTGCGTGTGGATCTCCACCACGTTCCACTGCGCCGACGACAGGATGCCGAGCGGCGTGGCCACTTCGAGCATCGGTGGATGTTCCGGGTCGAGCGCCTGGTCCAGGTCGCGCAGGCCAGCCATCTTGCGCACGTCGACGTGCTTCTGGAAAAACAGCTCCCCGCCCACGCCTTCAGGGGCGCGCACGAGCGAAACCGGACGGCCTTTCAGGTGCACCATCATCAGCTCGCCCACCAGCGCGTAGTAGCGCACCAGCGCCAGCTTGGTGGCACCGGTCGACTTGTCGATCACGCGCTCGCCGTTGGTGATCTTCAGCGATGCAGGCAGCTTGCCCTGCGCGGCCACCGGCTCGTCATCCGCCGCCACGTCCTCTACGGGAAGCGCCTGCTCGCGCGTGATGTTCCTGGCCGGCTTGTCCTTGCGCAGGCCCTGGAACACCGGATGGCGCACGGCGCCGCCACTCGTCCAGTCCGAAAAACTCACTTCCGCCACCAGCACCGGCTTGACCCAGTGGTGCGCGCGTCCCGGCACGGCGCGCGGCGGAAACGGGCTGGTGTCGGTGCGCAGCGTCTCGAGTTGTGTCGCGATGCTGGTCAGGGTCGCGTGGTTGAAGCCCGAGCCGACATTGCCGGCGTAGCGCAGCACGCCGTCTTCGTCATGGACCCCGAGCAGCAGCGCGCCGATGCCGGTGCGCGCGCCTTTCGGATCGGTGAAGCCGCCGATAACGAATTCCTGGCGCCGGCCGCATTTCAGTTTGATCCAGTCGGGCGAGCGGCGCGACACATAGCGGGCGTCGCGCCGCTTGCCGATCACGCCTTCGAGGCCGATCTTGCAGGCCGCGACAATCAGTTCGTCCGGGTTAGCCCCGAATTCGGCGGAAAACCGCACCTTGTCGGATTTGGCTTTCCTGAGCACCTGTTCGAGCACCGTGCGCCGGTCGACCAGCGGCATCTCGCGCAAATCGTGGCCATCAAAATACGGCACATCGAACAGGAAGTAATCGATGTCGGCGGCCCCGTTGCCGTCGAACGCTGCCTGCAGCAGGCCGAAATCAGGCTTGCCATCCTCGTCGTGCACGACGATCTCACCGTCGTACCAGCCGTCGGGCAGCGCCATGCGTTCCAGCTCTTCCTTCAGCGGCGTGAGCTTGTCGGTCCAGTCATTGGCGTTGCGGGTAATCAAACGCACGGCGCCCTCCTCGATGCGCGCCAGCATGCGGTAGCCGTCGAACTTGACTTCGAACAGCCAGTTTTCAGGATCGGGCGGTGGCGCATCGACGAGCGTGGCCAGCTCGGGGGCAAATTTCGCGGGCAGTGGCACCTTGGCGTCATCGGCTGCGGCACGTTTTGCCGGCGCCTTGTTTGCTGCTGCTTTTTTGGCGGGTGCCTTCTTCGCAGGCGCCGCCTTTGCATCCTTGCGCAGCGCTGCAACCTTCTGCGCGGCCCGCTTGGGCATCGGCAATGCCTTCACGCTGTCGGGCAGTTCGTCGACCAGCGAGAATTCGGCGGCCGGGCGCGCGTAATCGTCGTTCTCCTTGATCAAGAGCCAGGGCGGCTGCTTCTCGCCGCGCCCCTTCATCCGCACCAGCGCCCAGCGGCCGCGCATCTTGTGACCGTGCAGCGCGAACTTGATGCTGCCCTTGGCAAAGCCCGCGCGCGGGTCTTCCAGTGGCTCCCAGGTGCCCTTGTCCCAGATGATCACCTTGCCGGCGCCGTACTGCTTGGCCGGAATCGTGCCTTCGAAATCCGAGTACGAGATCGGGTGGTCCTCGACCTCCACCGCCATGCGCTTGTCATGCGTGTCGTAGCTGGGGCCTTTCGGCACGGCCCAGCTTTTCATCGTGCCGTCGAGCTCCAGCCGGAGGTCGTAATGCAGGCGGCTGGCCCAGTGCTTCTGGATCACGAAGGTGAGCACGTCCTGCCCCGCCTCCCCGCCCTCGGCCGGTTCGGATGTGATCGCGAAATTGCGTTTGGCTTTGTAGGCTTTGAGCGCGTCCGTCATGGCAACCCCAGGGAAGTTCGATCGTGCCAGCGTAGCGCTGTGGCGCACCATTCACTGTACGGCAACTCACGCTGACGGGGGCTGTTATCATCAACGCAAGCCGCCAACCGCGAAAGGACACCATGCAGCGAATCGTTTTTCTGGACCGTGACAGCCTGCGCGCGAATGTCCGCATACCCGCTTTCGAGCATACCTGGCAAGACCATGCCGCCACCCCGGTTGATGACGTCGTGACGCGCCTTGCCGGCGCGACGGTGGCCATCACCAACAAGGTGCCGCTGCGGGCCGACGCCATTGCCCGCCTGCCCGACCTGAAAATGGTCGCCGTCGCCGCGACCGGCACCGACAACGTCGACCTGGCGGCCTGCCGCGCAGCCGGCATCGTGGTGGCGAACATCCGCAATTATTCGCTGGTATCGGTGCCCGAGCACTGCTTCACGCTGATCCTGGCGCTGCGCCGCAACCTGCGCGCCTACGCGGCCGACGTCGAAGCGGGCAAGTGGGAAACTTCGAGCCGCTTCTGCCTGCTCGACCATCCGATCGGCGACCTGGCCGGCACGCGCCTGGGCATCGTCGGCTACGGCGCGCTAGGCCGCCAGGTGGCCAGCATCGGGCGCGCCTTCGGCATGGACGTCGTCGCCACCTCGCGCTCGCCGGTCACCGATACGAACGTCACGGAACTGCCGCTGGACGAATTGCTGGCCACCTCGCAGGTCGTGAGCCTGCACCTGCCACTTTCCGATGCAACGCGCCATATCATCGGTGCGCGCGAACTCGGCCTGATGCAGCCCGGCGCGGTGTTGATCAACACCGCGCGCGGTGGCCTGGTCGACGAGGCCGCGCTGGCAGGCGTGCTGATGGAAGGCCGGATCGCCGCCGGCTTCGATGTCCTGAGCGAAGAGCCGCCCGGCTCCAACAATCCGCTGCTGCGCCTGCGCCTGCCGCACTTTTTGCTCACGCCGCACATCGCGTGGGCCAGCTTCGGTGCGATGCAGACGCTGGCCGACATGCTGGTCGATAACATCGAGGCGTGGCAGGCCGGCACGCCGACCAACGTCGTCTAGGCGACAGCGCTGGCCGTGGGTACCAGGGCCTCGGGCGCTTTCTGCGGCAGTTCGAGCAGAAAGGCGGTGCCGGCGTCCGGCAGGCTCATCACGCGGATCGTCCCGCCCATCAGCGTGGTGACGATGTTGTAGACGATGTTCAGTCCAAGGCCGGTGCCGCCCTGCCCCATGCGCGTCGTGAAGAACGGATCGAAGATGCGGCCCAGATGGGCCGCGTCGATGCCGCGCCCGTCGTCACGGAACGTGAGCGCGACGCGGCCATCGGTTTCCATCGCCGTCAGCGTCATGACACCGCCCGGCCCATCGAACGCGTGCAGCATCGCGTTGTTGACGAAATTGATGATGACCTGGCCCAGCGGGCCGGGAAAGCCGTCCATGGCGATCCCGGACGGCACGTCGATGTCGAGGCGGTGCCCGGCCAGGCGCACCGTGTTCATCAGCGTCGCGCCGATTTCCTGGCAGGCCTGGGCCAGGTCGAACCGGCGCCGCTGCGCACTGGCCTGGTCGACCGACACCTGGCGAAAGCTGCTGACCAGTTCTGCCGCATTGTGCAGGCTGCGCACGATCAGCTGCGACGCGTCGCGCGCCGCCCCCATGTAGTCGGCCAGGTCGGAGCGCTTGAGCGTCGTCGCCTCGAACTGCGCCGCCACCGCGTGCGTGCGCTCCTGCAGCGTGCTGGCCATCAGCAGGCTGTTGCCGATCGGCGTATTGAGTTCGTGCGCCACCCCGGCCACGAGCGAACCCAGTGACGCCAGGCGTTCCTGCGCCGCCAGTTGCACCTGGGTTTCCTTCAGGCGTGCATAGGCTTCGGCATTGTCCATCGCTACGCCGACGTAGGCGGCCAGCGTACCGAGCATGTCGAGATGGACCTGGCCGTAGGCGCCCGCCTCCAGGCTTTGCACCGTCAGTGCGCCCAGCACGCGCTCGCCCGCCGTCACCGGCACGCACAGCAGCGAAGCCGGCATCGGCAGCGCATCGGCCGGTACCACCAGCGCCACCGCCGCGGCCAGGTCCGGCGCGCCGGGCAGGCAGGCGCGCAGCTCGGCGTCGACGTCCGCCAGCAGGAATGCGCGGTTCTCGTCCACGCAGCGCGCCAGCAGGTGCGCGGCCGGATTGAAGACCAGCTCGCGCTGCGCCTCGCGCCGGCCGAACGCCATCGCGAACGGCAACTCGAGCACGCCGCGCTCGCCGTGACGCAGCGCGACAGCAAACAGCGGTGCATCCATCAGCGCCTTGACGTGCTGGTACAGCGTCAGCATGATCGCCTCGTGGTCGAGGTTCGTGGTCAGCATGCGCCCCATGTCCGACAGCAGCGCGATATTGCGGTGCGCGCGTTCGACCGATTCCTTCTGGCGTTCGACCTCGCGCTTGCCCCGCTCGGCCGCTTCTTTCTGCAGCAGCAGTTCGCCGGTGCGGGCGTCGACTTCGCGCGCCAGCAATCCCTGGCGTGTCACGAGCGCGCCGATGCGCAGCCGGTAGGCCAGGTACGACAACGTCACCACCAGTGCCACGGCCAGCGTGCGGAACCACCATGTCTTCCACCAGGGCGGCGTGATCGTGAGCGCAAGCGTGGCCGCCTCCTTGCTCCAGACCCCGTCCTTGTTGCTGGCCCGGACCCGGAACACGTAGTGGCCGGGGTCGAGATTGGTGTAGGTGGCGAAACGCCGGCCGGCACCGGTATTGACCCAATTGGCGTCGAAGCCCTCGAGCTGGTAGGCGTACAGGTTGCCCATCGGGTCAGCGTAGTGCAGCGCCGCGAATTCGAGCGAGATCACGGAGTCGCGGTGCGACAGCGTGATCTCGCGTTGCGCCGCCAGGTTGTGGATTCCGCGCGATCGGTTCAGCACCTGCAGGTCGGTAATGGCGACCGTGGGCGGGAAAGGATTGTCGTGCACGTCGGCCGGGTTGAACGACGTGACGCCGCTCACGCCGCCAAAGTGCAGCTGTCCGTCGGCGCCGCGCCGGCCGGCGCCCACGAAATACGCGCCGTCGATCAGGCCATCCTTGGCGTTATAGCTCTTGGTCTGGCCGGTGACCGGATCGACGCGCGTGATGCCGGCGGTCGTACTGACCCAGATGACGCCATCATTGTCCTCGAGGATGGCGCCGATCGATTGTGCGTCCTGACTGCTGAACGGGTAATAGCGAAAGGCCGTGCGTCCGCCTGCATGCACCATCCGGTGCAGGCCACCGGCGGTACCGACCCACAGGTCGCCGGCCCTGGACTCGAGCAGGTGGTACACGCGGCTGTGACGCAGGCTGGTACTGTCGTTTGGATCATGGCGAAAGCGGCTGAAGGTGCCAGTGGCGGGGTCGAAGCGTTCCAGGCCCGATTCGGTGCCGATCCACAGCACGCCGCGCTGGTCCTCGACCAGGGCGAAACCATAGTTGTCGCCCAGGCTCGTGGCGTCGCCCGGCACGTTGCGCCAGTTGCGCGCGGTCGTCGCGCCCGGGGCGACGGCCGACAGGCCATCCCGCGTCATCACCCACAGCGTGCCATCACGGCCCTCGCACAGCGCCTGAACATGGATGGCGCCGGGGCTCTGGCCCAGTTCGATCCGTCCCATCCGCCCGCGCGCGTCGCGCCACGCGAGGCCAGTGGGAGCGCCGATCCACAGCCGCCCGCCGGCCAGCGCCAGCGCAGTAACGACCTTGCCGGTGACGGCATCGGTGCCGAAGCGCCGGGTCGTGCGCGTGGCGGGGTCGAGCAGCATCAGCCCATCGCCGCTGGTACCCAGCCACAGGCGCCCGGCCGGGTCGTCGACGATGGCGCGCACCCTGGCGCGGCCCATGCCTTCCGTTTCGCCGAAGCGCGCGAACCCGCCGCTGGCCAGGTCGGTGCGGTTGATCCCGCCGAAATACGTGCCGACCCACAGCGTGCCGGTGCGGTCGACCAGCACCGCCGACACCTGGTTGTCGGACAGGCTGTGCCGGTCCTGCGGCAGATGGCGGTAGCCGGTGAAGCGGCCGCTGACCGGATCGAGCCACTTCAAGCCATCGGCCGCGGTGCCAACCCACAGCTGGGCGCCGCTGTCGTGGTACAGCGTGCGGATCCGCGCGCCGTGCATGCCCTCGGCCGCGCCAAAGCGCCGTCGCTGCGGCACATCGCCGTCGATGCGCCAGGCTTCGAGGCCGCCCGCGGTACCGATCCACAGCGTCTGGCGCGGCCCCATCGACAGCGCCAGCACGGCGTTACGCTCGGCGTCAGCGGCCGGCGCCATCGCAAAGTGCGCGACCTGGCCACTGGCCGGGTCCAGCCGGTCGAGTCCGGCAGCAGTGCCGACCCACAGCGCACCGCGCTCGTCGAACGCGAGCGCATTGACACGGTTGTCACGCAGGCTGGCCGCGTTGTCCGGGTCGGTCACATGGTAACGTTGCTGGCCCGTGTGCGGGTCGAAGCGCACCACGCCGTCGTTCGTTGCAAGCCACAGCGCGCCATCGGGCCCCGGCACGATCGCGCCCACCGAGCGCTTCACGGTGCGGCCCGGCTGGGTCAGCGCAAACCGCTCGAAGCGCCCGGTCGCGGGATCGTGGCGCGCCAGCCCGCCCTTCGTGCCGAACCACAGGCGGCCGGCCGGATCCTCATACGAGGCCGAGATGAAATTGTCGGGGATGCTGTCGGGATCCTTGGAATCGTTGCGGTAGATGACGATCCGGTAGCCGTCATAGCGATGCAGCCCGGCCTGGGTGCCGAACCAGATGAATCCCTGGCGATCCTGCAGGATGCTCATCACCGAGTGCTGCGACAGACCTTCCTCGACCGACAGCCGCTCGAAACGCAGGTTGCGCTGGCTGGCGTCGGCCGGCAAGGCCAGTGCCAGCAGCAGGAAGAACGTGAAACGAAACAGGCCGCTCGGGGCGGCCCAGGTAGAACCTGGCATGGTCATCCGATCAATGTGCGCTGCAGCCAATCTACCAGAGGACTTTGTTGCCGTGAAATAATTTGAGTCTTCCCGAAATAAAATGTCGCTGCTATAATGCGTGCCTCGGGCGGCTGTAGCTCAGCTGGATAGAGTACTTGGCTACGAACCAAGGGGTCGTGGGTTCGATTCCTGCCAGCCGCACCAGAAAATACGAAGGGCCAGATCGCGAGATCTGGCCCTTTTTCATGGCGCAGTCAACATTATCTGTTTGCCCGCCCGGTGCGCAATCCCGTGCTTGCGTGAAAAGGCGCGACAGGCGGCAAGGCTGTCGGTGATCAGCAGCGCGCGCTGCGCTTTTTGCTGGGCACCGCGTGTACTGACAATGACGCGTGAATATTCAGTCTTTGCAAGATGCTCACCACCCGCTATAATGCTCGCATTGGGCGGCTGTAGCTCAGCTGGATAGAGTACTTGGCTACGAACCAAGGGGTCGTGGGTTCGATTCCTGCCAGCCGCACCAAACCTTTTCAAGATAAGGGCACTTCGCAAGAAGTGCCCTTATTGCATTTGGGCCCGTGTCACACGCTCCTCCCGATACACTCCCCGACGATGACCACCTTCCACCCCCAACCCGATGAACACGGTGCGCCGGTGCGTCTCGCACATCCGTCGACGCCAACCACAGTCGCTTCCTGGCATGATCCGGCCAGCGTCGCCACGGTCATCCCGCTCGGCGCCCTTCCCGCCGTCTTGAACGACGTGCCGTTTGCGCCCTGGCTCGACCTCCCCGCCAGCAATGCCGACTGGCAGACGGTCGCCGGCCAGGCCGCGATCGACGAGCCGCCCTTTGTCGTGCCAGCGGCGTTCGCGCCCGCTGCGGGTGTGGTGATTCAGGAAGACGATGGCCGCGTGTGGGCCGTCGCGCCGTCGAACCGCTTTGGCGGGTATGACGCGACCTTTCCAAAGGGGCGCGTCGACCCCGACATCAGCCTGCAGGCGACGGCCATCCGCGAAGCGTTCGAGGAATCCGGGCTGCGCGTGCAGATCGTCCGCCACCTGATCGATTGCCGGCGCACGCAAACGATGACGCGCTACTACCTGGCCCGGCGCCTGGGCGGCAATCCGGCGCTGATGGGCTGGGAAAGCCAGGCCGTGCACCTGGTGCCGATGGCACTGCTGGACACGGTGCTGGGCAACCCGAACGATGCGGCCATCATCGACGCGCTGCGCCGGATCGGCCACTGCACGCATGGCGGCACCACAATCTGTTGATCAGGGTTTGCCAAGATCACCACGCCCCGCTATAATGCGTGCCTCGGGCGGCTGTAGCTCAGCTGGATAGAGTACTTGGCTACGAACCAAGGGGTCGTGGGTTCGATTCCTGCCAGCCGCACCAAAGTTTCAAAGAGAATGGCTCAGAAGAAATTCTGAGCCATTTTTCTTTTGCGCGTCCGTTTCCTGCCCGGGACATTTCGCTGCAAGCGATCACGCAGAAACACGGCCGACTTTGCCAATCGGGGACATGCTGCTATAATGCGTGCTTCGGGCGGCTGTAGCTCAGCTGGATAGAGTACTTGGCTACGAACCAAGGGGTCGTGGGTTCGATTCCTGCCAGCCGCACCAAAGTTTCAAGAGAATGGCTCAGAAGAAATTCTGAGCCATTTTTCTTTGCGTCTGCAGTTTTCCCGGTGACGCAAGGACGACCACGTCATCCGGAGAACAGGCTGGCCCTGCCCTCCGGATGACGTGCCATGCTCAGGTACGCAGCTTCTTGATGATGCTGCGGCTGCCCAGGATTTCCTCGATCTGCTCGAAGCGCACCGGTTTGACCATGTGATGGTCGAAGCCGGACTCGAACGCCAGCTGGCGGTCTTTTTCCTGGCCCCAGCCCGTGACCGCAATCAGCACAGTCAGCGCACCGGCCGGCAGCTTGCGGATGCCGCGCGCCAGGTCGTAACCGGACATGTGCGGCAGGCCGATATCCAGGAACGCATAATCCGGGCAGAACCGCGCCGCGGCGGCCAGCGCGTCGGGCCCGTTGTGCGTGATGACCACGCTATGCCCCATCGCCGTGAGCAGCGCGCCGATGCTGTTGACGAAGTCGACGTTGTCATCGGCCAGCAGGATGCGGTAACTCTCGGCGCTGATGAAGGCCGCCGGCGTTGGCTTGGTGGGCGGCTCCGGTTCGACGACGATCGGCAGGCGCACCACGAAGCGGCTGCCATGGCCGAGGCCTTCGCTGTGCGCCGTGATCGTGCCGCCATGCAGTTCGACCAGCTTGCGCGCCAGCGACAGGCCCACACCCAGCCCCGCATTACTGCGCTCGAGCGTCGAGTCGACCTGCACGAACATGTCGAACACCGAGTCGAGCATCTCCGGCGCCAGCCCGATGCCGGTATCGGCCACCTCGAGGATCAGCGTGTTCTCGTCCACCTCGCCCTTGAGCACGACGCGCCCGCCGCGGTTCGTGTACTTGGCCGCATTGTTGAGCAGGTTCGACAGCACCTGGGCCAGGCGCGTTGCATCGCCGTGCAGGAACACGGGGCGGTCGGGCAATTCAAGCACCAGCTCGTGGCCGTGCAGCTCGATGTACGAGCGCACGACTTCGAGCGCATCATTGACGACGGCCTTGAGTTCCACGCGGCCCATCTTGATCGTGAACTTGCCGGTATTGATGCGCGAGACATCCAGCAGGTCGTCCACCAGACGCACCATCTGGCGCAGCTGGCGTTCCATGATGTCGGTCGCGCGCTGCGTGGCCTGCGCGTCGCCGCTGCGGATGCGCAGGATGTCCAGGCCCGTGCGGATCGGCGCCAGTGGGTTGCGCAGCTCATGGGCCAGCGTCGCGAGGAACTCGTCCTTGCGGCGATCCGCCAGGATCAGCGCGCCTTCGGCTCTCTGGCGCACATCCATTTCGTGCTCGAGCGTGCGGTTGGCCGTCTGCAGCGCATCCGAGCGCCGGCCGATTTCGGCCAGCATGTCGTTGAAGGCTTCGACCAGCACGCCGATCTCGCCCTTTTCGTGGCCCGGTACGCGCAGGCTGAAGTCGCGGCGCATCATCACCTGGCGCGCGATGTCGGTCACGGCTTCGAGCGGCTGCGTGATCGAGGCCTGCAGGCGCGAGGCAACGACGGCGGCAATCACCAGCGCGCCCAGCAGCACGCCGCCAAGAATCGCACCGTAGCTCAGGGCGCGGTCCAGCACGCCATAGCGCGAGCGCAGGTAGACGGTGCCGACCCGCTCGCCGTTTTCAACGATGTCGTGGTACAGGACGACTTCGCCGCGCTCGATGCGGTAGCCGGCCGGCTCGGGCCGCTCGGGCAGGCTGGCCTTGACGCCGGTGCGCACGTACGTGGCAAAGCGCGTGCCGTTGGCGGTAAACACGGCCGCGGCCACGATCTGCGGGCGCACCCGCAGCAGGGTCAGGCTCTGCGCCACGTCGGCCGGATCGTTGAACGAAACGGCAGGCGCGGTGACGCTGGCGACGATGTCGGCCTGGGTGGTAAGGTCATCGATCCAGTAACGCTGGAAGGTACGCAGGTCGAGCAACAGCATGGCGATTCCCGCGCACAGCAACGCCACTGCGGTGGTGGACACCGCCATGAGGATCAATTTGCTGCGCACGGAGCCGGTATCGTGCATAGACATCAGGAGGCTCCTTTTTGCACGCGGTTCGCGACCGTCAACAGGCGCGAACTGAGCTTCACATTCTTTTTCTCCGCCGCATCCAGTGACACGTCAAAACGGACCCGATCGTCGATGATCGTAAAATTGATGACGCTGCCACTGCGCAGCCCACCGTCGCATTCGGTCACGGTCAGCTGCGCATTGGCCGCGCGCAGCAGGCGCGCAGCGCGCGCATCATCCTGGCCGGCGACGAACAATACATGCAGCGGCTGCGCCAGGTCCTGCTCGCGCAGCGCGCGCACCGTGATCATGCGCCCGGTCACCAGGCGGCCGGCGGCAATCCGGGTCAGTTCGGCCGCCATGTCGTCGGCGCCGACCACGCCAATGCTGACCGGCGTGGAGGCATCGGCAAACGAACCGGCCGGAAAATCGGCATAGCCCAGGAACTTGTACAGGAACGCTGCCTTGACGCGGCGTTCGAGCCCGGGCGCAGTCTCGGCCCCGACGGCAAGCACAGGCACGCCCAGGCTGGCCAGCAACGGCAGCATCAAGGCCCGGCACATCCTGCGGCGCTGCAGACAATCTGGTGGGTTGATAGTCATGAAATCCATTCGCACGTCAAAAACGCAGCGTTGCGCTGGCAAACACCGTGCGCTCGAGCAACTGGCGGCTGCCTGCCCCGACGAATTCGGCGTGGCGGGCATGCAACAGGTTGCGCCCGACAAGGGCGAGCTCGAGATCCGGACGCACCTGCCATGCGAGACGCGCGTCGAGCTCATGATAACTTGGCACGGCCAGCTGCGGCAGCCGTGCGACGTAACGAAGTGAAAAATCCGCCCAGATGCGCTCGCTCAGGTCGTGTGCGCTGCGCAGCGTCCAGGTCAGGTTGGGGTCGTTGCCACCCAGGCCGGACAACCCCGTGGTGTCACGACTGGCCGGTTCGCGGCCCATGTCCACATCCTGCAGCACACCACCGGCGTGCAGGCGCCAGCCTCGCGCGGCCTGCCAGCTGGCCCAGAATTCAATGCCGCGCAAATTGCCCTTGCCCAGGCTGTTGATGACATATGGCAAGCCTGCGCCGGGCATTGCGGGCTCGAGCGAACGCAGCCGCTCGAAGTCGGTGTAGAACAACGTGGCCGAATACGACAGCGTCGGCATGGGCTGGGCGCGGTATCCCACTTCGGCCACGCGGGCCGTTTCCGCCACGGTATCGGCGCCCCCGGCGATCAGGAACTGCCCCGGCGAGGCCGGATTGATGACGAACAGATCGCGGTCGATGCGCGACGGCGCGCGCACCGTGCGTGACAGCGCCGCCCACAGCGTCGCATGGTCGGTGGCATCCCATGCCAGCCGCAGGTTCGGCAGCAACTCGCTGCCGGTGTACACATTGTGCTCGACACGCATCCCCGCCACGGCGCGCAGACTCGGGCTCAGGGTCAATTCATCCTGCACGAAGAGGTGCGACCAGCGCAGGTTGCGGTGCGCCGGCGTGAATTGCAGCACCGGACCGCCGTCGATCCGGTCGCGGCTGTTGCGATAACCGCCGCCCCAGGTGACGCCATGCGCACCGAGGCGCACCAGATGCTGGGCCTCGATATCAACGGTATCGATCTGCTGCATGCCCACGCCCGGCTTGTTGCGGCGCGTGTGGTCGAGCCACGCATGCAGGCGCACCTGCCCGGCAGCGGCTAGGTCGCGCTCGAGCTCTGCGCGCAGATTGGCGCCGGACATCGTCCCGCTCGACAACAGCGAGGTGTTGCGCAGGCGCCCGTCGTACACGTCGCCGCTGAGCGCGACATCATTCTGGCTGCCTTCCCAGTCGAGTCGGAAGCCCGCCTGTTCGCGCGTCATGCGGTTGTCGGCGCCGGACGCCGTGTCAGCCCGGTCGGCCTCGATCCGGGCCTGCCTGGCATACACGCGCCAGTGCGGCCCGTTCCCGAACTGCCCGCCGTAGCGTACGCTGGCACCACGCTCGTCCGGCCCCGCGTACGCCGTGACCACGCCGCCGTGGGTCTCGGCGGCGCTGCGGGTGATGATATTGATGACGCCGTTGACGGCGTTCGTCCCCCATACGGTGCCGCCCGGCCCGCTGACAACCTCGATGCGCGCGACGTCTTCCAGCCCGACATCCTGCATCTCCCAGATCACGCCGGAGAACAGCGGCGAATACACGCTGCGGCCATCGATCATGACGAGCAGCTTGTTGGACACGGGAGACAGGAACCCGCGCGCACTGATCGCGTACTCATGGGTGTTGATACGGGCCACCTGCAGGTTTGGCGCCAGGCGCAGGACCTCCGGCAACGTGGTGGCGCCCGAGCGGGCAATGTCCGCAGCGCTGATCACAAACACCGACGCTGCCGCGCGTGCCAGCGGCTCGCTCTGACGCGACACGGAGGTCACGGCAATATCGGACAATTGTTCTAGAGAATAATCAGCCCAGGGCAGCGGAGCCGAAGGCGATGCGCCCGGCTCGTCATGCGCGTGCGCATCAAGGGAATAAGCGGTCGACAACAGGGCGGCTACGACGCAGGCGTACAACGGAGAAAATGGCATAGTTGCCATCGTAGAACATTTTCTCGTTCGCACCAAGTGCGCACACACCACAACGCCATCCTTGACAAGGCTCAGGGATATTGATTAAAGCAATGACGGTTATTGGTAATATAAATTGGACTGATTTGACGCAATGCAGCATGATTGCACTGTCTCCTCTATTCTCCTCCCAGGAAATAGATTCAGCCCGCTTCGTATGAAGCGGGCTTTTTTTTGTCCGTAACGGCCGGCCGGTCCTGATTGCCCGTTCGCGAGGTCGTCGCAACGGACGCGCGCGCACGGTTGCCCGAGCAGGCGCGTGCGGTTTGGTGTAGGATGCCGCCCATATTTTCGTTTTTACAACATTCCATGCCAGATTTCGACCTTTCCGCCCGGAGCACCGCTTCCTACGACTGGAGCGCGACCGCCCTGGGCGATGCCGCCCGCTGGCCCCTCCCACTGCGTTTGTGCAGCGATCTGCTGCTCAATTCGCCGCTGCCAACGCTTCTGGTGTGGGGACCGGAAACGGTTCTGGTATTCAACGAGGCATATGCGGCCCTGGCCGGCCCTGGCTACGGACGCGTGCCGGGCGGCTCGGTACCGCCCGTCATGCCACCACCGCTGGCTGCGGCCGGCCCGACGCTGGCCGCAGCCTGGCGTGGTGAAGCTGGCGTGCTGGCTGACACCGCCCTGACCTTCCGCCGCCCTGACGGCGGTGCGGAAAACCGTTTCGACCTGCGCCTGTCGCCGGTGCGCGACGAGACCGGCGCCGTGCGCGGGGTGCAGATCGCGCTGGCCCCGGCCACTGCGCAGCCGGCCGCGGAACCGGTAGACGACGCGGGCCTGCGCATTCTGGTCGTGGAAGACAATGTCGACTCGCAATACCTGGTATGCGAAATGCTGAAGGCCTTCGGCCACGAAGCCGATGGCGTGGCGCATCCCGACGATGCGCTGACCCTGCTGGCGCAACAGCGCTATGACGTGCTGTTCTCCGACGTCAGCCTGCCGGGCATGTCCGGCGTCGAACTGGTGCAGCGCGCCATCAGCGACGATCCGGCGCTGTCGATCATCTTCGCGTCAGGCTATGGCGACACACTGCTGCGTCACCTCGAGTTTCCGTACCAGTCGCTGCAAAAACCCTATGAAATCGACCAGCTGCAGGATGCACTGGCCAAGGTAGTGCGTCAACCGGGCCGACGCTGACCCTCAGGCGCAACGGCCCGCACTCACAAAGTGTGGGTCGGACGCGCCCGGCTGGTCTACAATGAAACGCATCCTGCCCGGCTTCGGGCGCATGGCAACCCCGGCATGAACTCTTCATCACAACACGTCCGTCGCATTGCGTGCCACCTCCGGAGGCAGGCATGAGCATTGCCCGCGACGTGTCCGGCCAGGATCTGGTCGCCGCGCAGGACGCGCTCCGGCGCGCCACCGAGCGCATGGAAAACATGCTCGAGAGCCTCACTGACGGCTTCTGCGCAGTGGACCGCGACTGGAACATCACCTACATTAATGGCCGCGCCCTGCAAATGGTCGAGCCGCTCAACAAGCGGCGTGGCGACCTGGTCGGGGCCAGGCTGTGGGACGAGTTCGAAGACCTGCACGGCACCACCGTCGCCCTCGACTGCGTGCGCGCGATGGAGCAGCGCGTCACGGTCAACCGCGAATTCTATTACCGTCGCCTGAATGCCTGGCTCGACATGCGGGTCTACCCGTCCCCCGAAGGCCTGACCCTGTATTTCCAGGACATCACGGCGCGCAAGCTCGACCAGCAGGCACTGATCGACAACAACAACCGCCTGCAACTGGCGATCGCCGCCGGGCGCCTGGGCGACTGGCGCTGGGATGCGGCCACCGACCGCGTCACGTTCGGCGCGCGCGCCGCCCAGATTCTCGGCCTGCCGGCCGACGTCGCGCTGGCCTGGCCGCGCCTGCGCGAGCGGCTGCAGCGCGAAGACCGCAAGGTCGTGCGCCGCGCCGTGCTCGCCGCGTTCTCGCAGGGCACCGACCTCGATCTCGAATGCCGCCTGCTCCCGCCCGGCAACCTGGCTGGTGGCGCGGCGCACTGCGTGGCCCTGGTCGGCCGCCCCGACTACGCCAGCGCCGTCGACGGCGGCGGCGTGCTGGGCATGACGGGCATGGCCCAGGACATCAGTGCCCGGCGCGCGGCCGATGACCACCTGCGCCAGAGCGAAGAAGAACTGCGCGCGCTGGCCAATACCATTCCCCAGCTGGCATGGATGGCCGATCCCGACGGTTCGATTGTCTGGTTCAATGAGCGCTGGTACGAATACACGGGCATCACGCCGGAAGAATCGACCGGCTGGGGCTGGCAAAAAGTGTATGACCCGGCCGTGCTGCCCGCCGTGCTCGAACACTGGGACGAGTCGGTCCGCACCGGCACCGCGTTCGAAATGGAATTCCCGATCCGGGGCGCCGACGGCAATTTCCGCTGGTTCCTGACCCGGGTTGAAGCCGTACACGACCGCGACGGCAATGTCGTGCGCTGGTTCGGCACGAACACCGACGTCGATCAGGTCAAGCGCGCCGAGCAGGCACTGCGCGACGAGTCGCACGTGCTCGAGCTGCTCAACAGCACTGGCAGCATGCTGGCCTCGACGCGCGATCTGCGCTCGGTGATGCAGGCTGCTACCGATGTCGCCGGTGGCGTCTGCGGCGCGCGCCATGCCGCCTTTGTCCATTACGGCCCGGATGGCGAGGGCACGCTGTATCTGCGCCATACGCTGTCGGGTGCGACGTCGGCCCAATTCAAGGACTTCGCTGAACCGGGCGCCAGCGCGCTGTTCGGCCCGGGCCTGCGCACCGGCGG
The DNA here is from genome assembly GCF_059686035.1 of Telluria sp. ZT3P26. NCBI lineage: Bacteria > Pseudomonadati > Pseudomonadota > Betaproteobacteria > Burkholderiales > Oxalobacteraceae > Telluria > Telluria sp. ZT3P26. The sequence goes on from NZ_JCASII010000007.1 coordinate 147,738, forward strand.
CCTGCAGCGCGTGGCCGATCTGGCGGCCGATCCGGTCAAGGCTGGCGGCGCATTGCAATTCGGCCTGGACGGCGAGCAGCCGGCGGTGCGCAGTTACCTGACCGTGCCGGTCATGGCGCGTTCCGGCGAGCTGCTCGGCACGATGTTCTTCGGGCACCCGGAACCGAACGTCTTCACCGAGCGCAGCGAACGCATCGTCAGCGGTATCGCTGCCCAGGCCGCGATCGCGGTCGACAATATCCGCCTGTATGAAGTGGCCAGCCGCGCCGCCGAAGAACGCAAGGTGCTGCTCGAAAACGAGCGCGAAGCACGCGCCGAAGCCGAGCGCACCAGCCAGATGAAGGATGAATTCCTGGCCACGCTGTCGCACGAGCTGCGCACGCCGCTGTCGGCCATTCTCGGCTGGTCGCAGGTGCTGCGCCGCGGCAGCCGCGACGGCGCCGATCTGCAGCGCGGCCTGTCGACGATCGAGCGCAATGCGCGCGCCCAGGCGCAACTGATCGAAGACCTGCTGGACATGAGCCGCATCACGTCGGGCAAGGTGCTGCTCGACATGCAGACGCTGGCCCCGGGCAGCTTCATCGATGCGGCCATTGAAACGGTGCGTCCCGCCGCCGACGCCAAGGGCATCCGGATCGAGCGGCGCTACCCGGAAGGCGTTGCCATCCCGTCCGTTGCGGGTGACCCGGGCCGCTTGCAGCAGGTGGTCTGGAACCTGCTGTCGAACGCGATCAAGTTCACGCCCCGCGACGGGCTGGTCACGATCGAACTGGGTTACCACGACGGGCAGGTCGCGATCACGATCCGTGACACGGGCTCGGGTATTGCGCCCGAATTCATCACGCATGTGTTCGAGCGTTTCCGCCAGGGCGACGCCTCGATGACGCGCAGCCATGGCGGCCTGGGCCTGGGCCTGTCGATCGTGAAGCACCTGATCGAACAGCACGGCGGCACGGTGCGCGCCGAGAGCGCCGGGCCCGGCCAGGGCGCCAGCTTCACGCTCGAACTGCCGGCGGCGCTGTCGAGCATACCCCGGCCAGTGCGCGGTGCCGACAGCGGCGCCGACCTGCGCACCGACCTGGGCGTCCCCTCCCCCGGCCCGCAGCCAGCGCCGGAACCGGTGGTGCGCGACATGCGCGGCATGTCGGTACTGGTCGTGGATGACGACCGCGATGCACGCGAGCTGATTGCCCGCATCCTGTCCGACTGCCATGCCAGCGTGCGTCTGGCCAGCAGCGCGCAGGACGCCATGGAGCAGCTGCGCGCCAGTCCGCCCGACCTCCTGATCAGCGATCTCGGCATGCCCGATGTCAACGGGCTCGAGTTCCTCGCCCGCGTGCGCGCCCTGCCGCGCGACGCCGGCGGCCTGGTTCCGGCCATCGCGCTGACTGCATTCGCGCGCTCGGAAGACCGCTTGCGGGCACTGGAAGCCGGTTTCTCTGCGCATGTGTCGAAGCCGGTCGAGCAGAGCGAACTGATGACGGCAATCGGCATGGTCAGCACGCCACCTGCTGTACGATTGCTCGCGGAAAACGGACGCGGCCATAGTCGATGATGTTCCTACCTGCGGACGCGGCGCTGTCCTACAAGAAATTTTGTGGTCCTTGATACACTAATTAGAGGTAAGGTATCGTTAGATTCCACCCCGAAATGGGGCGCCGCCCAGTTTCGATAAAGAGATAAGCATGCCGAGCAGACAAGACATTTTGAACGCCAAAATTCTGGTGGTAGACGATTCGCCCGACAATATCGAGCTGATGGAAGAGATATTGCGCGAAGAAGGCTACGCCTGCGTCAGCTCGACCATGCTGCCGGAGCAGGTGTGCCCGCTCCATCGCGAACACAATTACGACCTGATCCTGCTCGACCTGCAGATGCCGGGCCTGAACGGTTTTCAAGTCATGAAGGGCCTCAAGGAAATTGAACAGGGCGGCTACCTGCCCGTCCTGGCATTGACGGCCCAGCCAAGTTTCAAGATTGCCGCACTCGAAGCCGGTGCACGCGACTTCATCAGCAAACCGTTCGACCTGCTCGAAGTGCACAAGCGCATCCATAACATGCTGGAAGTGCGCCTGCTGTACAAGGAGCTGGCGCAGTACTCGAAGGCCCAGCAGGAGCTGGCGCTGCACGACGCCCTCACCGGCCTGCCGAATCGCCGCCTGCTGGAAGACCGGATCGAGACGGCGCTGCAGCACGCCAACCGCACGCACGCCAAGGCCGCGATCATGTATCTCGACCTGGATGGCTTCAAGGCGATCAACGACACCTACGGCCATGCCTATGGTGACGAGATCCTGAAAGCAGTATCTCAGCGCCTGCTGGCCAGTTCGCGCAAGGAAGACACGGTTGCCCGCCTGGGTGGTGACGAATTCATGGTCGTGCTGGGCGATATCCACGGTCTGGTCGACGCGCAGGGACCGGCCGCCAAGCTGGTCGAATCGCTGTCCGAACCATTCTTCATCAATGACCTGACGCTGCGCCTGTCGACGTCGATCGGCATCAGCATCTATCCGGATGATGCTGAATCGGTCGATGCGCTGATCAATATTGCCGACTACGCGCTGTACGAAGCCAAGCGCGCCGGCAAGAACCGCTTCTGCTCGCCAGCGGCCAACCGCCAGGCTGCGGCCAAAACCACCGGCGCCCCAATGGCGGCGCCCGTCCCGGAACTGGCAACACCGCATCGCTGAGACCATCCTTCTCTGTACCTGACCACCGACCGGGGCGTTCGCATCAGCGATCGCCCCGGTTTGCTTTTGAGGTGCAACCCGCAACCTTGCATGCACGAACAAAAACAGGTCACGGAACCATCGTTCCGTGACCTGCCTGGGTACGCAAAAAATGTGATTAACGCTTTTCGCCAGGCGGGCAATCGCGAATCGTGCTGGTCTCTTCGATCGAGCGCGCGTTCTGGTGATCACGCCCTGCGTCGACCATCTCTGGCGGGACTTCAATGCGGGTGATGCCGGCATCGACCGAGATCGGGTCGCTGGCCGGGAACGTCATTTCGACGGCGTCATCGAGCAGCGTCTGCTCGGCCTTCTCTTTGCTCGACGACGTCTCGCTGCCGGCGAGCGCCTTGATGGCAACAGCGAAGGTAACTGCCTGCAGGCTTGCCAGGTCGCCGATGGTCTTCACGCCCAGCGTATCGGCCAGTGCAGTGGCCTGCTGCTCGCCAATGCCGCGCAGTGCGGACAATGGCGCGTCGGCCAATTCACGGAAAGTCTTGCCGCGGAACTGTTCATTTACGATGGTATCGATATTCATGGTGTGTCCTCTCTTATGTAACGCCCCCGTCCTCGATGGAACCGGCTTGCTTTCAATATCGCATGGTGGCAACAACACGTATGTGCGGCAGCGAACGTCTTGGCCACACGGTTGATTTATTTGCCAGATTGCACTTCCGTCACAGCCTGCCCGACCTGCGCGCCGCGCCATACAGACGTAAAAAAGCCGGCCCCGGGAAGGCCGGCCGGTACTGCAGCGACGCCTCAGACGGCGGCGAGAATTTCGTCGCGGCGGGCCGCCATTTCGGCGCCCATCGTGTCCAGGTCGAGCTTGAGCTTGCGCACTTTCGGGAACATTTCTTCTTCTTCCTCTTCGACGTGGTGCGACACATATTCGCCCAGCACCTTCACCTTGGCGTCGTAGTAATCGTCGTCCGGCTCGCCTTCTTGCACCTGGGCGATCAGGTCTTTGGCCGACGCGTGCTCGACGAAGGCTTCGTCCAGCATGTCTTCCATTTCCTTCGACGTTTCACGCAGCGCCGGGTAGAAAATTTCTTCTTCGATCGACGTGTGCATGATCAGCGCTTCGCAGATCTCGTTCGCCAGTTTTTTCTTGCTGACGTTGGCACGATCGCCCAGCTCTTCGTACTTGTCGAACATGTCCTTCACTTCGTCGTGCTGGCTCTTGAGAAGTTCCAGCGCATCCTGCGGGCCGCTTGTCTTTTTGCTCGTTGCTTTGGTCATGGTATTACCCCCGTATTGTTGGTTGAATGATGACTCGTTGGCCACATTGCCAGAGTGCGCCTGCCGCGCCATCCGCACTGTTCGCGACCTCACACTCGGCGCCAACAGCACGAACCGCTCTTGCGGTAACCAATGCGCGACGGATAAATGACAATTGTTGTATGATTTGGGAAACATTTAATTGAGACCCTGATGACTGAACCGGTCCCACCGCATCCCGACCCGGAGCTTGAACGCCTGGTCGCGGCGCGCACTGCTGAACTCTCCGACATGGTGTCCTGGCTGGCCAACAGCTGGGACCAGGAGCGTCGCCAGCTTGCGCGCCAGTTGCACGACAGCCTGGGTTCGTCGATGACGGCCCTGACGATGCACCTTGCCCTCCTCACCCAGCGCCTGCCGGCCGAGGACAAGGCGCTGCGTGACCGCGCCGCACAAATGAAACACCTGCTGGGCGGCGTCATCGAGACCAACCGCCAGATGCAGCTCGCGCTGTGGAACGACAAGCTCGAATTCCTGGGGTTGCGCACGGCCCTGTCCGAGCTGGTGCCCGAGTTCGGCGCCGCGCACGGCATCAAGGCGCATGCCAGCCTGCCCGAAGAAGACGGCGCGTGGTCGCGCGAGCATGCCGTGCTGCTGCTGCGCTGCGCCGAAGAAGGCTTGCGCAACGCCGCCGCCCACGCACAGGCCACGCGCGTGGACGTGATCCTGGACGACGATGGCGAGATGGCCATGCTGACGGTGCGCGACGATGGCGTTGGCCCGGGTGCCGATGCATTGGGTGCCAGCGACCGCCACGGCCTGCGCCTGCTGCGCGAACGCGCCCGCACGCTGGGCGGCAACCTGATCCTGGTGCGCGCCGAGAACGGCGGCGCCATGCTGCAGATGACGTTGCCGCGCGAATTGCCGGCCTGACAGCCAGCGGGCTGCGTACCAATGACAACGGCGGCCACTGGCCGCCGTTGTCGTTTGCGTGCTGACGGTTACCCGGTCAGTGCAGCTTGACCAGCGGCGTGCTGCGCCGGATCAGGAAGCGCGCCACGGCCAGCAGGCCGGTGCGGGTGATGCCCATGACGGCGCGGTGGTGCATCAGGTGCAGACTGGCGTACATCAGGCGCGCAATGCCGCCCTGCACGAACCAGCTCGCGCCACGCAGCGAACCCATCAGGCTGCCGACACTCGTATTCTGCCCGACCGACACGAGTGAACCGTAGTCACGGTATTCGTAGGGCGCAGTCAAGGCGGGCTGGCCCTTGTCCATGCGCAGGAACGTCGTCACCAGGTAGTCGGCCTGCTGGTGCGCGGCCTGCGCGCGTGGCGGCACCGGCAAGCCGTTGCCGTCGATGCACACGGCGCAGTCGCCGAGCGACCAGATCGCTTTGGTACCCTTGACGCGCAGGTGCGAATCGACATCCAGGCCACCACCGCGGGCGGTCTGCAGGCCGAGCTTGCCGAGCATTTCGGGCGCGCGGATACCCGCTGCCCACACACACAGGTCGGCCGGATACACATTGCCATTCGCGTCGAGCACCTTGTCGTTCTCGATGGCCGTGACGCGGCAATCGCTGACGACGCGGATGCCGCGCTTGTTCAGCAGGCCCAGCGCGGCATTCGAGACGCGCTCGGGGAGCGGCGCCAGGATACGCGGGGCGCCTTCGAGGATCGTGATGCGCACGTCGCGCTTGACGTCCATGCGCGCAAAACCGTAGCGGGCATACGCGCCCGACGCTTCGCGCAGTTCTGCGGCTAGCTCGACGCCGGTTGCGCCACCACCGATGATGACCACGTCCAGGCCCGTTTCGCGGCCCTCTTCGCGCTGCTGCTCGACCGCGAGCATCAGGCGCAGCATGCGCAGGCGGAAGCGTTCGGCGTCTTCGGTCGCATTCAGCGAAATCGAGTGTTCCTGCGCGCCCGGCACGCCGAAATAGTTCGAGGTGCTGCCGATGGCAATCACCAGCGACGAGTACGCCAAGCGACGCGCCGGCAGCACTTCGTCGTGTTCGGTGGCGGAATACACGGCCCCGATCTCGATCGCCTGGCCGGCCTCGTCCAGCCCGGTCATCGGACCGAGCACGAAATTGAATCCATTGTCGTGCGCGAGCATCGCGTACGACAGACCTTCCTGGTGGATGTCCAGGGTGCCCGCCGCCACTTCGTGCAGCGACGGTTTCCAGATGTGGTACAGGCGGCTGTCAACCAGCGTCACCTTAGTCGGGCCGAGTTTACGGCCCAGTTTGCATGCCAGCTCCAGACCGCCAGCGCCGCCACCCACGATCACGATATCGCTACGCAAGCTTGCCTCCTTCTTGATGCCCCGTCCGGCAACAACGCCGGGCTGATGGCCATCTGAGATTTTACTACGGCAACGTCGCGCGCGCTGACCTGTCCCTACATGTGACGAAAGAGCGCCATGAACGGCTGACTGACTGTCAGCGTCTCGGGCCGGTTACGCAGCCGGATGATCCCCTTGCCGCTCTCGTCGCGCGTCACGCCCGCGACAGCGCGCAGGTTGACGATCGTCGAGCGGTGCACCTGCCGGAACATGGCCGGGTCAAGTACCTCGAGCAGGTCGCGGATAGGCTTGCGCAGCAGTGACTCGCCCTCGGCCGTCATGACCACCGTGTACTTCGAATCGGACTGGAAATACGCGACATCATCGACCAGGATCAGGCGCGTTTCGACGCCGCGGCTGGCCGTCAGCCAGACCAGCGGCTGGGCGCGCGGCGCCGGCGGCGCGACCGTTTGCAGGCGCGCCAGCAGCGCGGCCAGCTGTGTCGTATCTGCCACACCGCGCGCCAGCCGCTCGCGCAGCCGGCCCACGGTCGCAGCCAGGCGCTCGCGCCCGATGGGCTTGAGCAGGTAGTCGACGGCGCCGCGGTCGAACGCCTCCAGCGCGTACTGGTCGTAGGCGGTCACGAACACGATCTCGGTGCGCAGGCCGGCCGCCAGCACGCTCGAGGCAACCTCCAGCCCGGACAGGCCCGGCATGCGGATGTCGAGAAACGCGACCTCCGGCTGGTGGGTGACGATCGCGTCGAGCGCGCTGCCGCCATCGTCGCAAGCGGCCACGATCTGCAGGCCCGGCCACACGTCGCCCAGTTGCTTGATCAATTCTTCCTGCAGCAGGAGCTCGTCTTCGGCAATCACGCAGCGGGTCATGGCTGTACCCCGGAGCGGACACCCGCGCCCTGCAGCGCCAGCGGCACCGTGATCGTGGCAGCCACGCCGCTCGGGAAGTTGGCGACGATCGCAAAGCTCGCCATGCTGCCGTAGCCAAGGCGCAGGCGCTCGCGCACATTACGCAGGCCGATGCCCGTGCCGGCGGTCTCGAGCGAGAAACCGCGGCCGTCGTCGGCCACCGTGACGGCCGCCGCATTGTCGATCGCACGCGCCAGGATCCAGACGGTGCCCCCGCCAGGCTTGGGTTCCAGCCCGTGCTTGATCGCATTTTCGACCAGCGTCTGCAGCATCATCGGCGGAAACACGAGCCGGCGCAGTTCATCCGGCACGTCGACCTGCAGGGCCAGGCGCGGCCCCATCCGGATGGCCAGGATGTCGAGGTAGGCGCGCGCCCGTTCCAGTTCTTCGCCCAGCGTCGACGGCGCATCCTCGGTGCGTGGCAGCGAATGGCGCAGGTACTGGATCAGGTTGCCGAGCATGGCGTCGGCGCGCGCCGGATCGGTGCGCGTGAGCACCTGGGCGCTGGCCAGCGTGTTGTACAAAAAGTGCGGCTCGACCTGCGCGTGCAGCAGGTTCAGGCGCGCCACCGTCAATTCCTTCTCGGTCGCGCTTTCGCGCACGGCCTGGGTTTCAAGGCGACGCCGTTCGGCAATGCGGCGCGTGATGGCGCGCACGATGGCGTCGGCGTTTTCCAGGTTGCTGCCCTGGTCGACCAGGAACCAGTCGATCCAGGCCGGGTCTTCCGGCTCGCAGATCAGCGTTACGCTGCCGGCCGCGTCGCCATTGGGCGTGATCGTGGCGCGGATCTGGTTGCGCCAGGTCGACAGGCGGGCCAGCGCCGCCCCGGCCGACGCATTGCCGCCATACAGGTCGGTGCGCTCGACCTTGGCCCGCACCTGCAGGCTGTCGCGGGCACTGTCGACGGCAGTCACCCCAGGCAATTCGCGGATCGCGGCGTCGATCATGTCGAAGGCTTCGCCGGCTTCGAACGGGATCTCGATCTGGCGCCGCTGGCGGTTCGCCAGCGTGGCCGCGTTCACGGTGCCGGCCACCAGGCGCACGCGGCGCGTGTGCGAGAACGCGATCAGGAGTACCCAGCCGGCCAGCGCAAACCCGAACAGCGCGACATACCCCTCGATGTTCAGATCGATATCGTGCAGGACGGTTTCGCTGATGAAGATACTCAGCGCCAGGTACACCGCGCTCCAGGCAACGACCAGGCGGCCATGGTGGAAGAAACTCGACATCATGATGGGTCTTTCAGGTGTTGAAGAATGTCGCCAGCATAGGCAGGCCATGGGTCGAAAAACAGCATTATGCGACGAAGCCGCGGTTGGGCCGACGAAACCGGCCCCCGCGGCGTCAACCCCGCCAGCAACGCATTCTTACCTGCGCCGGATGAAATGTGGGCCCCCATGCGCCCGAGGGCAGGTTTCGCTGTCCTTCGCCTTCCCGCGCACCTATACTGCACTGTATTTACACGGCAGAGTGAATGGCTGCCGGGCTGTCATGACCTGATTCACAGAATGTTTTCTTCGATCGCTAGAACAGATTGGGTGACATGACTGACCAGACGAACGACACGCACACGTACCTGGTATCGGTACTGATCCCGGCGAAGGACGAGGCCGGCAATATCGGGCATCTGGTGGACGAACTCCATCACGCCCTCACCGGCCATTTCGCCTACGAAGTCGTGCTGGTGGACGATGGCAGCCGCGACGCGACCGGCATCGTATTCCTGCAGCAGTGCCAGCAATGGGGTATGCCTGCGCGGCTGATCCGCCACGCGCACAGTGCCGGTCAAAGCACTGCCCTCTGGACCGCGGCGCGGCATGCCAGCGGGCGTTTTATCGTCACGATCGATGGCGACGGCCAGAATGACCCGGCCGACATTCCGGCGCTGGTGGCGCAGGCACTGCCCCTGAGCGAGACGCAGCGGCATTTCTGCATTGCCGGCTTTCGCAAGAACCGGCGCGATACGCGCTGGAAGAAACTCCAGTCGCGCATCGCCAATGCGGTGCGCCGCCGGATCCTCGACGACGGGGTGCCCGATACCGGCTGCGGCCTCAAGCTGGTGCCGCGCGCCACCTGGCTGTGCCTGCCCTATTTCGACCACATGCACCGGTTCGTGCCGGCACTGGTCAAGCGCCTGGGCGGCGTGATTGCCGTCGTGCCCGTACACCATCGCCACCGTACTGCCGGCGTCTCGAAATACACGGCCTGGAACCGGCTGTGGGTGGGCATCGTCGACATGTGGGGGGTCAGTTGGCTCATCCGCCGCACCAGGCTGCCGCTGATCGAGCGCCTGGACGTCCGGCAGTGACAGGCACACTGCGCTTGCTCATCAAGCCGCTGCTGCTGAGCGGCGTGCTGACGCTGGGCTTCGTGTCGCTGCACTGGCAGTGGTGGGGCGCGTTTAACGAACTGGACCTGCTGGAGAACCTGTTCCGGCAGCACCGGGCGATTGCCTGGCCCGTGTTCGCGCTCATCGGCATCGTCTACACCGCGCTGGGCGGCCCGCGCCAGGTACTGGCCTTCACCTGCGGCTGGCTGATGGGTGGCGTGCCGGGCGCAGTGCTGAGCACCCTGCTGACCGGCTGCGGCGCGATGCTGGCCATCTTTTGCGTGCGCCACATCGGCACGACCTGGATCCAGGCGCGCTACGGCGAGCGGGTCGCGCTCATCGGCCGGCTGCTGGCCCAGGACACGTGGCTGTGGATCTGCACCGTGCGCCTGATGCCGGTCGGCAGCAATCTGGCAACCAATATCGCCGTCGGGCTGACCAGGCTGAGCACACCGGCGGTGTTCTGGGGCAGCCTGCTGGGCTACCTGCCGCAAATGCTGCTGTTCAGCTTTGCCGGCGCCGGCCTGGCCTTGCACGACGAGCAGCAGCTCTGGCTCAGCCTGCTGACACTGGCGCTGTCCACGCTGCTCGTACTCTATCTCTATCACCACGGGTTCAAGCAGCGGCTGCAGGCGCTCCGGAGACACACGCATGCAACGTCCGCCTCCCCCCGACCTTAGCCGGGAGGCCAGCTGGTGGCCGTGGATCGTTGCGCTGACGTTCGTTGCGCTGTTCGCCGGCATCGGGCTGCGCGCCCCCTGGCCAGCGGACGAGCCGCGCTTTGCCCAGGTCGCCCGCGAAATGGTGGAATCGGGCCAGTGGCTGTTCCCGACGCGTGGCGGCGAATTCTATCCGGACAAGCCGCCGGTCTTCATGTGGCTGATTGCCCTTTGCTACCAGTTGAGCGGACAACTGAAGATCGCTTTCCTGCTGCCCAGTGCGCTGGCCGGACTGGGTACGCTGTGGCTGGTATTCGACCTGGGGCGCCGCCTGTGGGGAGAAGACGTCGCACGCTCGGCCGTGCTGGCCCTCGTGTTCACGCCGCAATTCCTGCTGCAGGCCAAGGGCGCGCAAATCGATGCAGTGGTCTGCTTCTGGATCACTCTAGGCTGCTACGGACTGGTGCGCCACTTTGTGCTCGGCCCCGCCTGGGGCTGGTATGCCGCCGCCTGGGTGGCGATGGCGCTGGGCATCATGACCAAGGGCGTCGGTTTTCTACCGGTGCTGATGCTGATACCGCTGGCCCTCTGGCGCCAGCCGGCCAACCTGTCGGGTCAGGCCGTGTGGCGCATGCGCGCATGGTGGGGGCCGGCCCTGATGCTGGGCACGCTCGCGCTGTGGCTGGTGCCGATGTGGCTGACGGTCGAGCGCGTGCACAGCCCGGAACTGCTGGCCTACCGCGACAACATCCTGTTCCGGCAAACCGCTGAACGCTATGCCAGCGCCTGGCACCACATCAAGCCCTGGCACTACTACCTGACCATTGCGCTGCCGGGCATGTGGTTTCCACTGATCGTGCTGTTCGTGCTGCAGCTACGCAGTATCCGGCACGTGTGGGCCTCGAGCACCGTGCTGCGCATCCTGCTGAGCTGGGTTGCGCTTGTGCTGCTGTTCTTTTCGCTGAGTCCCGGCAAGCGCGAAGTCTATATCCTGCCGGCGCTGCCGATGTTCGCCCTGGGGCTGGCCTTTGTCTGGGAGCAGGCGCCAGCCCGGACCCGCCGCGTCGCGTCGCGGCTGTTGCGCGCAGCGCTCGTACTGATGGGCCTGCTGCTGGCGGCGCTGGCAGCCGTGGCGCTGCTGGCGCCGGACCGGTTGCCATCGCGCGCGGACGATGTCGCCGACGCCGTCGTGGCACTGGCGCCGGGTTTGCTGCTGCTGGGACTGGCGCTGGCCGGCATCGTCGTGCTGCTGCGCAGGCGCGCGTTGTTCGAGCAGCTCGCCCTGGCCAGTGTGCTGGCCTGGCTGTTCATCGGCTTCTGGCTGTGGCCGGCCCTGAACCCGCATCGCACGCCCCGCGCCGTCATGCAGCAGCTCGAACGCAGCGTCAGGCCCGACACGCAGGTCGGCCTGCTCGAGTTCAAGGAACAGTTCCTGTTGTTTGCCGAACGACCGCTGGTCCATTTCAGCTATCTGGCGCCGCTGGCCCTGCAGGAACGGCGTGCCTGGCACTGGATGCGGGCCGATCCGGCGCGCGTGCTGCTGCTTCCCGCTCACCTGGCGCTGCAGTGCTTCGACCAGACGCGGCAACGCGCCCTGGGCGCAGCCCACCGGCGCGACTGGGTCCTGCTCGACGCATCGGCGGCGCGTGCGCGCTGCGACGGGCCTGCCGACGGCGCACCCTACCACTACGTTCCACTGAAAAAAGATATCCTGGACTGACGCGGGTCGGGGACGGCCCAATGACGCGCCAGCGCACTTGCGTCGGGCGTATGATGGGTGTTCGCCCTACGGAGGTTCCATCATGCAACCACGCACCATTTCCGCCGCTGTGCTGACACTGGCCTGCCTGTTGCTCGGCGGTTGCCGCGAACACAATGCACCGGCCCAGCCGATCGCGCATCAGTCGGCAACCACAGCCGCATTGTCCTGACCCCGCAGCGCCGGGCGTTCCACCCTGCCCGGGCTGCGTCATGATCGCCATGCCGGCCACGGCAGGTTAAACTGCGGCCTGTCCCTATTTGTCGCAAGGTTTCCTGCCCATGTCGTTTGCTTCCCTCGGCCTGATCGAGCCGATCGTCCGCACCCTGGACGCCCTCGCCTACCACACGCCCACCGCCGTCCAGGAACAGGCCATTCCGGCCATCCTGGCTGGCAACGACGTGATGGCCGCCGCCCAGACTGGTACCGGCAAGACTGCCGGCTTCACGCTGCCGATCCTGCAGCGCCTCGTCATGGGCGGCAAGGTCGGCAACAATGCGGCGCGCGCGCTGATCCTGGTGCCCACGCGCGAACTCGCCGAGCAGGTGCACGAAAGCGTGCGCACCTACGGCGCCGACCTGCCGCTGCGCTCGATGGTGGCGTATGGCGGCGTGAGCATCAATCCGCAGATGATGACGCTGCGCAAGGGCGTGGACGTGCTGGTGGCCACGCCCGGCCGCCTGCTCGACCTGCACCGGCAGAACGCGGTGCACTTCAACGAAGTGAAAACGCTGGTGCTGGACGAAGCCGACCGCATGCTCGACCTGGGCTTTGCGCGCGAGCTCGACAACATCCTGAAATTGCTGCCGAAGAAGCGCCAGACGCTGCTGTTTTCGGCAACGTTCTCGGACCCGATCCGGGCGCTGTCGAACCAGATGCTGCGTGAACCGGTGCGCATCGAGGCCACACCGCGCAACACGACGGTCGCCGCGATCCGCCAGTGGGTGATCCCGGTCGACAAGAAGCGCAAGGCCGCGCTGTTCGTCCACCTGCTCGAACGGCGCGACTGGGCGCAGGTGCTGGCCTTCGCCCGCACCCGCAAGGGTGTCGATGAACTGGTTGGCCTGCTGGAATCAAAGGGGATACCGGTGGACTCGATCCACGGCGACAAGCCGCAGCCCGCGCGCCTGCGCGCGCTCGACCGGTTCAAGGCCGGCGAGGTGCGCGTGCTGATCGCCACCGACGTGGCCGCGCGCGGCATCGACATCGATGACCTGCCCGCCGTGATCAATGTGGACTTGCCGATCGTGGCAGAGGATTACGTGCACCGCACGGGCCGTACGGGCCGCAAGGGCGCCAGCGGTGAAGCGGTCTCGCTGGTGTGCGCCGACGAGGTCGAGCAACTGGCGGCCATTGAAGTGCTCACGCGCCAGACGCTCGAACGCGTGGAAGAACCGGGCTATGCGCCGGAGCACCGGGTGCCGGTCACTGATGCGAAGGGCCAGATCGTCAAGAAGCCAAAAAAACCGAAGAAGCCCAAGGGCAATGCGCCGGTGGTCAGCGAGGACGTGCGCTTCCGGCGCTGAGCGGCCCGTATCAAGCGCCGCGGTGCGCAGGCGCCAGCCCGCGCCGGCGCGCCAGGCCCCGCTCCAGCAACGCGCCAATGGCGTACAGCAGCAGGAACACCGGCATCACGAACAAGCCATACGCTTCGGGCCACGACAGAAAGCGGATCACGCGGCCAAGGCCCAGCGCCTGCGCCAGCCCCAGTTGGCCGGCAATCGGCATCTGCAGGAAAGCGAGCTGCGAGCCGACGTCACCACCAGTCAGCGAAACAATGCCGACGCAGACGAACAGAAACATCGCGTACGGCGTGCACAACAACAAACCGAGTCGGGACATCGGGAACGCAGGGTCGGGCCCTGTTGGCAAGAGGCGGTGCGAATCGTCACGACGTGACAGGGCAATCAACAACGCCAAGATACCACCGCAGGCAGGCCCAAAATCCTCCGAATGTCACACGGTGCGCAAAATTGTCAACGTAATGCGAGGCGCATTTTTCGCGTGCCGTCCTCGCGGTCGATCGTGACCTCGAAGCCGAGCTTTTTCACCATCGCGACGATCCGCGAATTCTGCGGCAGCGCTTCGCCCACGATCTCGTCGGTGCCGCGCGCGCGGCAATACCGGATCAGCTTTTCCATCATGATGCGCCCCAGCCCCACCCCTTTCAGGTCCGAGCGCACGGTGACGGCGAATTCGGCACTGGTGTTGTCCGGGTCGGCCACGACACGGGCGACCGCCAGTGTTTCGAACACCCCGTCCGCGTTCTTGCGGGTGGCGATGAAGGCCATCTCGCGGTCGTAGTCGATCTGCGTGAAGCGCGCCAGCTGCGATGGCTGCAGCTCGCGGATGCGCACGAACATCCGGTAACGCACGTCGTCCGGCGTGAGCGCATCGAAGAACGCCAGGTGCGCCGGGCCGTCTTCCGGACGGATCGGGCGCAGCAGCAGCGGCGCGCCCTGCCACTCGATCGTCTCTTCCAGTTCGCGCGGATAGGGGCGGATCGCGAGCCGGTCGAGCGTGCTGCCCGAACGGTCGGCCAGCGCCAGCCGCATGCGCGCATCGAGCACGATGGCGCCGCGGCTGTCGACGACGAGCGGATTGATGTCCAGCTCGACGATTTCGGGAATGTCCGAGATCAGGCGCGAGACCTGGATCAGCACCGCCAGCACGGCGTCGAGATTGGCGGCCGGCCGGTTGCGGTAGCCTGCCAGCAGGCGCGCCACGCGCGTGCGGTCGACCAGGTCGCGCGCCAGCACCAGGTTCAGCGGCGGCAGGCCGACCGAGTAATCGTCGAGAACCTCGACCGCCACGCCACCCTGGCCAAACACCAGCACCGGCCCGAATACCGGGTCGAGCGCCGCGCCCACGATCAGTTCGTGGCCGTGCGTGCGGCGGCACATGGCCTGCACCGAGAAGCCGTCGAAGCGCGCCTGCGGGAACAGCTCGCCCAGCCGCGCGCGCATGCGCAGCGCGGCGGCGCGCACGGTGTCTTCCGAATCGAGATCGAGCGTCACGCCGCCGACGTCGGACTTGTGCATCACGTCGGGCGTGAGGATCTTGACGGCGACCGGGAAGCCTATCGCGCGCGCCGCCGCGACAGCCGCATCGACATCTGCGGCGGCGCGTGTTTCGACCAGCGCCAGGCCATACGCGCGCAGGATCGCCTTGGTTTCGGGATCAGACAACAGCAGGCGCTTGGCGGCAATCGCCTCGCGCACCAACGCGCGCGCAGCGCTGCGATCGGGCGCCATGTGGCCCGCCATCGACGGCGGCACTTCCATCAGCAGGTTCTGGTTGCGCCGGTAGTTCACCAGTTGCAGGAAGCCGTTCACGCCGTCTTCGGGCGTGCGGTACGTGGGCATGCGCGCCTCGGCTGCAATCGCGCGCGCGGCAACGACCGACGCGCCGCCCAGCCAGCACGACAGGATCGGACGCGAGGCCGCGCGCGCCAGTGGCGCAATCGCGTTGGCGACCTCGCGGCTGTCGACGGTGGCGGTCGGCGAATGCACGACCAGCACGGCGTCGATCTGCGGATCGGCCAGCAGCACGTCGAGCGCAGCGGCGTAGCGCTCGGGCGGCGCGCCACCAAACAGGTTCACCGGATTCGCACGGACCGCATTACCGGGCTGCGCGCCGTTCCAGCCGGCCGGCAGCACGGCGTCGAGCCGCATGATCGATTCGGGCGACAGCGTCGCCGGCACGCCGCCGCCATAGCGCAGCGCGTCGCGCGCCAGCACGCCGGGGCCGAGCCCGTTGCTGACGATGGCGAGGCGCTCGCCGTGCAGCACGCGCGCATAGGCCAGCGTCTCGACCGCCGCGAACAGCTGCTCGGTGGTGTGCACGCGCAGCATGCCGGCGCGCCGGATCGCGGCGTCGAACACATCATCCTCGGTGGCCAGCGCCCCGCTTTCGCTGGCGGCCGGCCGCGCACCGTCGGTATCGCTGCGCGACTTGAGCACGATCACCGGCTTGCTGCGCGCGGCGGCGCGCGCGGCCGACATGAATTTGCGCGCATAGCGCAGCTGGTCGACGTACAGCAGGATCGCGCCGGCGTTGCCATCGCTGGCCAGGTGATCGAGCACGTCGCCCAGGTCGACGTCGGCCGATTCGCCGAGCGAGATGAAATGCGAAAAGCCGATGCCGCGCGTGCGCGCCCAATCGAGCACGCCCGTCATCAGGGAACCGGACTGCGAGACGAACGCGATCCGCCCCGGCAAAGCGCCGCTGTGGGCCACGCTGGCGTTCAGGCCCAGACCCGGGACCAGCAGGCCCGCACTGTTCGCGCCGAGAAGACGCAGCAGATACGGGTGCGCCGCGTCGAGCGTGGCCTGGCGCAGGCTGCGCCCCCGCGCATCGCGCCCGCGCGCCAGGCCGCTGGTGAGGACCACGGCGGCGCGCGTGCCCCGTTCACCCAACTGGCGCACCAG
Organism: Telluria sp. ZT3P26; assembly: GCF_059686035.1. NCBI lineage: Bacteria > Pseudomonadati > Pseudomonadota > Betaproteobacteria > Burkholderiales > Oxalobacteraceae > Telluria > Telluria sp. ZT3P26. The sequence continues at coordinate 164,081 of NZ_JCASII010000007.1, forward strand.
TTGCGGTACGGTGGCGGCCGGCGTGCAGATGACGGCCAGGTCGGGCGCCTCGGGCAAGTCGGCCACACTGGCGTAACACGGCATGTCGCCCAGCTGGTCGTATTTGGGATTGACGGCGAACAGCTTGCCCTTGAAGCCGCCACCCTGCAGATTGGCCAGCAGCGTGGCGCCCATGCTGCCGGGGCGCGCCGAGGCGCCGATCAGTGCTACCGAGCGCGGTGCGAACAGGTGCTGCAGGTTGCGGACACTCATGGGCCCACCGGGGAGGTGCGCGGCATGGCCGGGCGGTTCAGGAAGCAGGCGGCATGCGACATGGGTGGGACCTTTGCGTCAGTGGCGTCAAGTAACGCCAGCATAACGCCACGGCGCGCCGCAGCGCGCACAAAATCCAGCGCAACTGCTACCGAAAGGCGAATACGGCGCCGATACGCCGCTCCGGCAGCGCCCGCAGCGCGGCCGAACGGACGAGCAGTTCGCGCATCAATCCCTCGGCCAGGCCCGGCGTGTGGTACGCCACGACGGCAGCATCGAATGCCACCCCCGCCATGCAGCTGCGCATGCACTGCGCTTCGGGCAGGTCGCACAGCGCGATGGCCGCCAGCATCTCGTCGGACGCCGGCGGGAGAACGGCATAGAAACGCAAGCGGAACTGGCGATCGAGCAGCATGCTGCCGTTCAGGAAGCGGTCGACGCCGACGTCGAACAGCACCTGCGCGATGACTTCGGCCGCCCTGCCCGCCACTTCTTCCTGGTTTTTCCTGCGCCGCAGAGCGAGCAGCCGCTCGATCAACACCATGCCTGCCCTTGTCATTGGATTGTCATTGAATCAACCCCGCATGCTATCAGCCGATCCCCGGCCCCGCAAGCCTCGCGGCTGCCAGCGTCACGACAGTGTTGTGCCGACGCCATGCTAAAATCGCCCCGTGAATGCTACCGTCCATGTCTGCCTGCGCCGTGCTCTCGTCTGGCTGCTGCTGCTGCTGGCAATCCCCTTCCAGGGCATTGCTTCGGCAGGCATGCTCGCGTGCACGCACGCGTCCGTGCAGCATGGCGTCGCTGCGCCCCCCGCAGCGAAGCAGCACGCGGTGGCCAGCACGGAACATTGCCACGACGCCGGCCCGCAGGTCGCCAAGGACAAGGACCATGCGTCCGCGGGCCATGACCAAGAGCGCTGCAGCGCCTGCGCCGCCTGCTGCATCGGCGCCGCCATGGCGGGCACGCCGACGATTCCTGCTGCGCCGCACACCCTGTCGACCCGGCTGCCTGATACGGCCACCGGCCGCCTCGAGGCCGTCGACCTGGCCCTGCCCGAACGACCGCCCCGCTTTCCGCTCGCCTGAATCCGCAAGCCGCCGCGCCCCGCTGCGCGGCATCACTGCATTTCACCGAACGAGGAATCATGTCGACCCTACACCGACGACAGTCGCTGCTGCTGGCCTGCGTACTGGCCAGCAGCACCCTGACGCCTGCCACAGCGCAGACCAGCCGCGTCACCGATCCGGACGCCGCCGTACCGGAAACCCGCTACCAGCCGGCGCACGTGCTGCGTGCACCCGACGCACCCGCCGCCGCGACCGCCACGCCCGATCGCCTGTGGCAGGAACATAACCGCATCGTGGCAGGCCAGGCTGGCCATGCCGGCCACGGCAAGCCGGCACCGGACCCGCATGCGCACCATCACGAAGGCAAGCATGCACCTGCACCTGCACCTGCACAGCCAGAGCACAAGGAGCACCACTGATGGCCCGCCCAACCTCATGGCGGGCCGCACCGGTGCTCGCATGCGGCCTGCTGCTGGCGGGCTGCACCAGCGTCGCCCCCGAGCGCGCCTTCGAGGCCAGCGCCGCTGCCGCGCAGGCGCGCACGGGCGTCGATGCGCGCCTGCTGCGCAGCGATGCCGACCGCCAGGCCTTGCAGGCCACGATCGACGCGTGGCTGCAGGCGCCGCTGACGCAGGACGCTGCCGTGCGCATCGCCGCGCTGAACCACCCCGGCCTGCAGGCTACCTATTGGGAAGCCGGCATTGCCCAGGCCGACGTGGCCCAGGCCGCGCGCCTGCGCAATCCTGGCGTCGGATTCTCGCGCATGGATGGCGGCGGCAACCGGGAAACCGAACGCTCTGTGTCGATCGACCTGGCCGGCCTGCTCACGATGCCGCTGCGCCAGCGCATGGCCGCGCGGCGCTTCGATGAAACGACACTGCGCGTGGCCGCCGCGATCGAGCACCACATCAACGCCACCCGGCGCGCGTGGGTCGAGGCGGTGGCGGCGGGCCAGGCCCTGGCCTATGCGCGTCAGGTGGCCGATGCTGCCGACGCGTCAAACGCACTGATGGCGCGCATGACCCAGGCCGGCAATGCCAGCGCGCTGGACCTGGCGCGCGAAGCGGCTTTCCACGCCGAAGCCGCCGCCGGCGTCTTGCGCGCTGACCGCCTCGCCAATGCCGCGCGCGAACGCCTGACGCGCCAGCTCGGCCTGTGGGGCGCGCAGGCGCTCTACACGCTGCCCGAGCGCTTGCCGGACCTGCCGGCGACGCCGGTCGAACTGGCCGGCATCGAGCGCACGGCGCTAAGCCAGCGCCTGGACGTGCAGGCCGCGCGCGCAGCCGCCAGCGGCACCGCCGCCGACCTGGGTCTCACGCGCACCACGCGCTTCGTCAATGTGCTCGACCTGGGCTATGCCGACAAGCGCGAGACGGGCGAGCCGAAGAGCGACGGCTACGAGATCGGCCTGGAATTGCCGCTGTTCGACTGGGGCGGCGCCCGCGTGGCGCGCGCCGAAGCGCTGTACATGCAATCGCTCGGCCAGGTCGCGCACGTCGCGGTCAATGCCCGCAGCGAAGCGCGCGCGGGCTACCTCGGCTACCGCGCCAGCTACGACGTGGCCCGCCACTACCGCGACCACGTGATCCCGCTGCGCAAGCAGATCTCGGACGAGACGCTGCTGCGCTACAACGGCATGCTGGCCAGTCCGTTCGAGCTGCTGGCCGACGCGCGCGAACAGGCCGCGGCGGTCCACGCCACCATCGAGGCGCTGAAGGATTTCTGGCTGGCCCAGGTCGACCTGGAAGCCGCCATCGGCACGCTCCTGCCGACGCCATCCAATACTGACAAGAAGGACGCATCACCATGACCAACCGCAGATCGTTCCTGACCGGCGCCGGCGCCGGCATCACGGCGCTGGGCGCCTCGCTCGTGAGCCGTGCCGGCGCGGCGTCGCTGCCGGAAGCCCCGACCCACACGTCGAGCGCCACCGCCGCGCCACTGGCCCCGACGGGCGGGCGCCCGTACAACCCCGTCGTCACGCTCAACGGCTGGACCCTGCCGTGGCGCATGAAGGACGGCATCAAGGAATTCCACCTGGTGGCCGAACCGGTCGTGCGCGAATTCGCGCCCGGCATGCAGGTCAACCTGTGGGGCTATAACGGCCAGAGCCCGGGCCCGACCATCGAAGTGGTCGAGGGCGACCGGGTGCGCATCTTCGTCACCAACAAGCTGCCCGAGCACACCAGCGTGCACTGGCACGGCCAGTTGCTGCCGTGCGGGATGGATGGCGTGACGGGGCTGACCCAGCCCGGCATCCAGCCCGGCAAGACGTTCGTCTATGAATTCGTCGCGCGCCACGCGGGCACCTTCATGTACCACCCGCACGCCGACGAGATGCAGCAGATGGCGATGGGGATGATGGGCTTCTGGGTCACGCACCCGAAGAACCCGCGCCAGCACGCCGTCGACCGCGACTACGTGATGCTGCTGTCCTCGTACGACATCGAGCCGGGCAGCTATACGCCGCGCACCAACACCATGCTCGACTTCAACCTGTGGACCATCAACAGCCGCGTGTTCCCTGGGCTGGACCCGATGGTCGCGCGCCTGGGCGACAAGGTGCGCATCCGCGTGGGCAACCTGACGATGACGAACCACCCGATCCACCTGCACGGACACCGCTTCGAGGTGGCCGGCACCGATGGCGGCTGGGTGCCGAAGTCGGCCCGCTGGCCCGAGGTGACGACCGACGTCGCCGTCGGCCAGATGCGCGCGATCGAGTTCGTGGCCGACGCACCGGGCGACTGGGCCTTCCACTGCCATAAATCGCACCACACGATGAACGCGATGGCCCACGACGTGCCCACGCTGATCGGCGTCGACCATCGGGGCGTGGCCGAGAAGATCAACAAGCTGGTGCCGGGCTATATGGTCATGGGCGACAAGGGCGGCTCGATGGGCGACATGAAGATGCCGCTGCCGGCCAACACGCTGCCGATGATGAGCGGCGAGGGCCCGTTCGGCAATCTGGAAATGGGCGGCATGTTCACGGTGCTGAAAGTGCGCGAAGGCCTCAAACGCGGCGACTACAGCGACCCTGGCTGGTACCGGCATCCGGCCGGCACGGTTGCGCGCGAATGGACGGGCGCCGGCGCTGGCACGCTGCCGCCAGCGCCACGCGCGCCGGACGCCCGCCCTGCGCCGGCGCCTGCCGGCCAGGCCATGGATGCGCGCAAGCCCGGCACGAAGGACATGACCGGCCACGAGCACCACTAGCCGGCGGCGGGGGCTTCGGGCACGTCGGGCACCTCGCGCAGCAGCGCGATGAGCTGCGGCGGCGCGACCGGCTTCGTGAAGTGTTCATCGAAGCCGGCCGCCAGCGAGGCGGCCCGGTCTTCCTTTCTGCCGCGCCCCGTCACGGCCACCAGGTAGGGCCGCGGCGCGTCCTGCGCCAGGATGCCCGCCAGTTCCAGGCCATCCATATGCGGCATGCCCAGGTCGAGCACGGCGATCCGGGCCGGCCGTTCACGGTGCAGGCGCAGCGCCTCTGCACCGTCGTGTGCCACCATCACGGTCGCGCCTTCGGAGCGCAGCAGCCAGGCCAGCGATTCGGCTGCATCCACATTGTCGTCGGCGACCAGGATATGCTTGCCCAGCGCCGCGCCATCAGGCACGGGGGGAATGTCGCCCGGCGCCATGGCCGGCCCGTCACACACGTGCAGACGCACGAGGAAGGTCGCGCCTCGGCCCGGCCCGTCGCTGTCGGCCCGGATGCTGCCGCCATGCAGTTCGACGAACCCCTTGGCCAGCGACAGACCGATTCCCAGGCCGCCCTGCGCCAGGTGGCTGGCGCTGCCCGCCTGCACGAACGGATCGAACACGCGCTCGAGCATGTCGGGCGCCAGCCCCACGCCGCTGTCGGATACCCAGGCCACGGCCTGGTCCTCTTCGCGCCGCAGGCCCAGTTCGAGGCCGCCGCCGGGTGGCGTGTATTTCGCCGCGTTCGTGATCAGGTTGGCGAACACCTGGGTCAGGCGCAGCGGATCGGCGTCGACCCACAGCGGTTCGTCGGCCACGCGCAGCGCCACCTGGTGGCGCCCTGCCTCGATCAGCGGCATGCTCGTCTGCAGGGTTTCGCGCAGCAAGCGGCCCAGGTCCACCCGCACGCGGCGCAGCTCGATCTTGCCGCGGCTGATGCGCGACACGTCCAGCAGGTCGTCGAGCAGGCGCGCCATCTGGTCGGTCTGGCGCGACACCATGGCCGCAATCCAGGCGATGCGTTCCGGCGCGAGCGCCTTGCTGCGCAGGAGTGACGCCGCATTGGCGATCGGCGCGAGCGGGTTGCGCAGTTCGTGCGCAAGGGTGGCGATATAGACGTCCTTGCGCCCGTCGGCTTCGCGCAGGCTGTGCATCGCCGCTTCGCGCTCGGACACGTCCAGCACCAGCGAAAACACGGTCTCGATCTGGCCTGCGTCGTCGACCAGCACCGAGTTGTACCATTCGCAGCACAACGCGCGCCCGTCGCGGGTGCGGTTGCGGTTGGCCGACTTGGCGTAGCGCGTGCCGGAATCGACCAGGCGCGCGATCATCGCATTGACCTGGTTGGCGTCGCCTTCGTGGATCATGCCGATGCGGTCGATCCGCTGGCCGATGGCCTCGCCGGCGGACCAGCCGAACAACTCTTCGGCGCGGCGATTCCACAGCGTGATGACCAGGTCGCAGTTCCATTCGATCACGGCCAGCGGCGTGTTCTCGATCAGGTAGCGGGTCTGGTCCAGCGCGCGGGCCAGCGCCGCACTGGCCTCGGTGCGCTCGGTGATGTCGTCGATGACGATCACGATGGAGGCCAGTGCGGCAGCGCTCTCGCGCAGCGGCGCGCCGCTGACGGCGTACACGCGGCGCGCGCCCTCGTGCACGCTCTCGATCATCGCATCGTGAAAGGCCCGGCCGCCGAGCGCGCGCGCCACCGGTTCGCGGATCAGGTCGAGCATGCCCCCGACGCCGTCGGCGGCGAAGTGACGCGCCATCTGCGTGGCCTGGTCGTTGGCCATCACGCAGCGCCCCTGGGCATCCACGATCAGCACGCCATCGGGGAGCTGGCGCAATACGGTGCCGAGCAGGCTTTGCCACTGGGCGTGGGCGCGCGTCTCGAGCATTTCCTGGAACGTGGCATGCAGGCGCGCGTGCAGCGCGATATTGTCGATCGCCAGCGCGCCCAGCACGAACAGCGACGTGGACAGCCCATACAGGCGACCGGCATAGAACCCCAGGTCGAACAGCCCTGTATTGAAGACGCAGGACAGGCCCACTTCGAACACCCAGGCCGCCATCGCCACGGTCAGCCAGACATCGAGCACGGTGCGCGGACGCTTCTGCACGGTGGCGTACAGCACGTAGACCGACAGCGCCAGTATGCCGGCCGAGATGCCATGGTAGAGCGGCAGCGTGCGCGTGCCATCGATCAGCCTGGGCAGGTACGGCGCGCCGGTCGTCCCGACCAGCACCAGCAGTGACACGAACAGCAAGGTCAGCAGCGCACCGATGCGCATGAAGTGTGGCGGCAGCGGCGCCCCGGCCAGGCGTCCGCGCGCGCTGCGCGAGTAACCGAGCACGAACAGCGGATACAGCGCATGCCAGGTGGCGTGCAGCCAGGCGGCGGTCTGCGGATTGCCGCCGAGCACGCCTTTGTTGCCAAGCAGGCCGTGGAACGTGAGCATGTGGGCGCCCGCGATCAGCGCCGTGAACAGGTAGCCGAGCGCGAGAATGCCCAGGGCCAGCGAACGCCGCGTGTGCACATGGCCGAGCAGCAGGATGCCGGTGACGAAGTTGCTGGCGATCAGCGTCGACAGATAGATCGGCATGAACTCCGGCGCATGCGGCAAGGGCACGCCGGCCGCCGGCACCAGGACGGCGAAGCCCAGCGCCAGCCCCGCCAGCACCAGCACGGCGCTGCGCAGCTGGGCGCTGCCGGGCGGGTGCCTGACCAGGTCGATCGGTTCTGCGAGCACACCATCTCTCATGAGGATTCCGCTGACGAGGTCGGTCGGGGATGCACAGGGGTTGGTATTGTTCTTTCTACAAAATATAGCCTAAATGAATATTGTTTGGTGGCGTATTTATCCGCTTATCGTCCAGGAAACGCACTGCGCGGCGTTACCCGCAGTGCATGCGTCAGGCGCCGGCCGTCACGGGATAGCCGGCGCCGTCGATGGCTGCGACCAGCGGCGGCAGTGCGGCCGTGCTGTCGATGCGGACCTTGCCGCTGGCCAGATCGATGGTCACGCCGGCGGACGGATCGACAGCGTGGACAGCGGCGGTCACGCGGCCAACGCAGTGTTTGCAGGTCATGTCGGCAACAGTCAGTTCATACATGGGAAGGTCTCCTTTGGTTGGGGGTGCAGGAATGGGGTTGGTCACGGGCGCAGGTGCCCCGGTGACAGGGGTGGCATGGGGCGCGGCGCGCCAGCGGCGCAGCAGCAAGGCGTTGGCCACGACGCTGACCGAACTGAGCGCCATCGCGGCGCCCGCCAGCACCGGATTGAGCAGACCAAAAGCGGCCAGCGGCACGCCGATCAGGTTATACACGAAGGCCCAGCCGAGGTTCTGGCGAATCTTGCGCCAGGTACGCTGCGAGACGTCGAGCGCGTCGGCCACCAGCATCGGATCGCCCCGCATCAGCGTGATGCCGGCGCTGTGCATCGCCACGTCGGTCCCGGTCGCCATCGCCATGCCGACATCGGCGGCGGCCAGCGCCGGCGCGTCGTTGATGCCGTCGCCAATCATGGCGACCCTGTGGCCGTTCTGGCGCAGCGCCGTGATGACGGCGGCCTTGTCGGCCGGCAGCACTTCGGCATGCACGCGCGTGATGCCGAGCGCATCTGCCACGGCCTGCGCGGCGCCGGCGCTGTCGCCGGTCAGCAGCACCGGCGTGATGCCTTGCGCGACCAGCCGCGCGACGGCGTCCTGCGCGCCCGGCTTCATCTGGTCGCCGAACGCGAGCAGGCCAAGCACGGTGACGGCGTCGCCGCGCCGCTCGGCCAGCCAGGACACGGTGCGCCCGGCGGCTTCATGCGCCTCGGCACCGGCCGCCGGCACGCCGAGCTCAATCATCAGGCGCCGGTTGCCAAGCAGGATCGTCGCGCCATCGACGTCGGCCTGGACGCCGCGCCCCGGCAATGCGCGCCCGTCGGTCGCCGCCGGCACGCTCACAGCGCGCTGCGCCGCATCATCCAGCACGGCGCGCGCCAGCGGATGGGCGCTGGTTTGCTGAACCGCAGCGGCCAGCGTGAGCAGACGGGTCGTGTCCGGCCCTTCGAGCGCCAGCAACTGCGGGCGGCCCTCGGTCAGCGTGCCGGTCTTGTCAAATACGACGACGTCGACGGCGTGCGTCGTTTCCAGCGCCTCGGCGTCCTTGATCAGGATGCCATGGCGCGCGGCCACGCCAGTGCCGACCATGATCGCCGTCGGCGTGGCCAGCCCCAGCGCGCACGGACAGGCAATCACCATCACCGCCACCGCATTGAGCAGTGCGCCCTGCCAGTTGCCCGTGGTCATGCCCCAGGCCAGCAGCGTGACCAGCGAAATGCCCAGCACCACCGGCACGAACACGGCGCTGACGCGGTCGACCAGGCGCTGGATCGGCGCCTTGGCGGCCTGCGCATCTTCGACCATGCGGATGATCTGCGCGAGCATCGTCGCGCTGCCGACGGCGGTGGCCCGCACCAGCAACAGGCCGTCGGCGTTGACGGCGCCGCCGACGACCGCATCCAACGGCCCCTTGGCCAGCGGCAGGCTCTCACCGGTCAGCAGCGACTCGTCGACGTGGCTCAGGCCGTCGAGCACCACGCCATCGGCCGGTACCCGTTCGCCGGGCTTGACCACCATGACGTCACCCATGCGCAAGGCCGCCAACGGCACGCGGACATCGGTACCGTCGCGGCGCACGAGAGCGTCGGCCGGCTGCAGGCGCTCCAGCGCGCCAAGGGCCTCGATCGTCTGGCGCCGGGCGCGGCCTTCCAGCCACTTGCCGAGCAAGACCAGCGTGATGACGACAGCCGACGATTCGAAATACAGGTGGGCGGCGGCATGCCCGCTGTGCGTGAGCAGCAGGTACAGCGACAGTCCATAGGCGGCGCTGGTGCCGATCGCAACGAGCAAGTCCATATTGCCGGCCCCGGCGCGCAGCGCGCCCCAGCCGGCGCGGTAGAAACGCGCGCCCAGCCAGAACTGCACCGGCGTGGCAAGCAGCCACTGCAGCCAGCCCGGCAGCATCGCGTCAATGCCGAACGGCGCCAGCAACATCGGCAGCACCAGTGGCGCACTCAGGAGTGCCGCGATAGCGACGGGCCACCATGGTGCCGAACCGGTGCTGGCGGCAGCGACGGGGGCGTCCGGTGTCTCGACGCGCGCCGCGTAACCGGCCGCGGTCACGGCAGCCACCAGCGCTGCCGGCGGCGCAGCACCGTCGATGCGGGCCTTTTCTGTGGCCAGGTTGACACTGGCGCCGGTGACACCGGCGACGCCTGCGAGGGCTTTTTCAACGCGCGCCACGCAGGACGCGCAGGTCATGCCGTCAATCAGCAGGGTGACGGGAGGCGTGGCCGGAGAGAGTTTGTCGTGATCCATGCGCCAAGAATAAACCTTCCCACCATAGGAAGGTCAAGACAATGTGGCGATTGCGGATGTCAGTTGCCGATGTTGAACAGTACGCCGACGGCGAATTCGATCCACACAGCGCCAAACACCAGTGCCAGGGCTGCCAGGACCGCGATGCGCTGCCAGACAACCAATCGCGCCACGCGGCGGCCCGTGCGCAGGCAGGTCCAGCCGGCACCGGCCAGCAATACGGCGGCCACCGCGAAATCGAGGCCCGTCCACTGCACGCCGTGGGTGAACTGCATCGCCACCAGGGGACCGAGCAGGATCATCAAGGTCGCCAGTACCACGCGCACCGCATCGATGCCCATTGACGCGCGCATTCGCTTGTCGTTCGCGTGGATGTCCGCGCTGCCTGCCGTGTTCATGCTGTTCTCCTGGTGCGTGGGCGGCCACTGGTGCCGGAGCCGCCAGTGTAGCCCCATTGTCATCCACACAAAAGCGGCAAATGCCACGCCACGTGCCACAATGGCGAAACCGGCAGTTACAACGTCACACCCGACCGTTGAACACGTCCGCCCGGGTTCACCACACCCATCATGCGATTCTTGCCATCCGTTCTGCTGATTGCGATTGCGCTTGCCACGGCTGCGGCAACGGCGCAGGTGCCACTGCGCGGCGCCCTGCCCGGCGCGGCCGCCACGACGACGCAATCGGCAACACTGACGGCCCTGCGCGATGCCGAACGCCGGCGTGCGGACGCCGTAGCCGCGCGCGATGTCGATACGCTGCGCGACATCATCGCCACCGATTACTATCATGTCGAAACCAATGGCCGCGTACGCACGCGCAGCGAATACCTGCAACTGCTGGTGCGCGACGAGTACGAATTTCGCTCGTACACCAACGTCAGCATGGAAATCCAGTTGCTCGACGGCGGCCACACGGCGATCGTACGGGGTCGCTTCCACGCCGATCTGCCGCCTTCCGTCCGGGAGCGCGCATATCGCGGCCGCTATGTCCGCGTCTGGCAGTTGCAGGCAGACGGCTGGCGCAACACGATGATGCAGAGTACCGAGATCCGCCCCGGCCGCTGAGCAACCGTGCGGGTGCATGGAAGCGGTGGGCAAGTGCCTTCGCTCACCCGGCGCGCCAGCCAATCGCAGATGCTGGTATTCTGGACAAGTCAGGGCGCGCGCGGACACCATGTCGGCGCGTGTCCGGGGTGCGCATTGCCCACCCCAGAGCGACCAGCACATGCACGACGCCGGGCCGTGACGAACACGGCCCTGGTGCCTCGCTTCATACCGGAACAGTGTTCCCAACCATCTGAACGGAGAATGACCATGCCATATGCATTGCCACCACTGCCTTACGCTTACGATGCCCTCGAGCCGCATTTCGATTCGCGCACGATGGAAATCCACCACACGAAGCATCATCAGGCTTACATCACCAACGTCAACAACGCACTGGCCGACGCCGGCGTCGCCGAGATGCCGGTCGAGCAGCTGATCGCCGACATCGGCAGCCTGCCGCAAGCCGTCCAGGGCCCCGTGCGCAACAATGGCGGCGGTCACGCCAACCACTCGCTGTTCTGGACGGTGCTGACGCCTGAAGGCGGCAATCCAACCGGCAAGGTCGCACAGGCAATTGAAGACGACCTGGGTGGCTACGAGAAGTTCAAGGATGCCTTCACCAAAGCGGCGCAGACCCGCTTCGGTAGCGGCTGGGCCTGGCTGACCGTCGGCAAGGACGGCAAGCTGCTGGTGGAAAGCAGCGCCAACCAGGACAGCCCGCTGATGGGCGAGTTCGCCGGCATGTCGGGCGGCACGCCGATCCTGGGCCTGGACGTGTGGGAACACGCGTACTACCTGCAATACCAGAACAAGCGCCCTGACTACATCGCGGCCTTCTTCAACATCATCAACTGGGCGGAAGTCGAACGCCGCTACGAAGAAGCGCTGGCCAAGTAAGCCGGTGCCCGGGCCTGCCATGCAGGCCTGTCTTCAAGTGCGAGGCCGGCCATGACGCCGGCCTCGCCCCGTTTACGTTAGCGATCAGGGACTCCCCATGAAACTGCTGCTGGTTGGATCAAGCGGACTGGTCGGAAGCCACGTGCTGGAGATGGCACTGGCCGACCCGAAGGTCACGTCGGTGGTGGCGCCCACGCGGCGCCCGCTGCCGGCGCATCCGAAACTGCAGGCACCCGTCGTCGACTTCGACGCCTTGCCGCAGGATGCGCCCTGGTGGCAGGCCGATGCCGTCATCTGCACGCTGGGCACGACCATGCGCAGCGCCGGCTCGCAGGACGCGTTCCGGCGTGTCGACCATGATTACCCGCTGGCGGTGGCCCGGCTGGCGCACCGGCATGGGACACCGTGCCATGTACTGAACTCGGCCCTTGGCGCCGATGCCGGCGCGCGCTTTTTCTACAACCGCGTCAAGGGCGAGCTCGAACGCGACCTGGCCGGGCTGGGATTTGCGTCGCTGACCCATGTGCGGCCGGGCCTGATCGGCGGACAGCGCCAGGAACGACGCCTGGGCGAACGCGTGTCCGGCGTCGTGCTGGGACTGCTGGGCCCCGTGCTGCCACGCGGCTGGCGCATCAACCCTGCCCCGCGCATCGCGCACGCGCTGATCGAGGCTGCGCTGCAGGCACGCCCTGGCGTGCACATCGTCAGCTCCGACCAGCTGGTCTGAGCCGGTTACAACTTCACGTTCAGTGAGATGTACGCGGCCCGGCCATTTCCTGATGAGAACATCGGCTGCGCCTGGCTTGCCGGCCAGAAGAAGTTGTCGTACCACGCGTACGCGTAATTGCGATCCGCGATGTTCTTGACCTGGACATCGATGCTGGTGCGCGCCGAGATTGCGTAGCGCACATTGGCATCGAATAGCACGAAGCCGCCGAACTTGCCCAGCTCGTTGGGCGTGTCGATATAGTAGTTGCCCTGCGAGCGGCCCTGCAGGCCGAAACGCCAAGTGTCCGAATGCTTGTAATCGAGGCTGACGTTGGTGATGTGGCGCGGCGTCGAGAATACTTCCTTTCCGGCCAGTGACACGCCATTCGTGCCCGTGGCCTTGCGCACTTCGGCCTTTTGCAGCGAATGCGACAGTGACAGTTCGAGCCTGTCGGTGACCTTGCCGGAGAGCTGGAAGTCCAGGCCTTCGCGGCGCGTCTCGCCCAGCCCGACCGTGGTGCCGGTGGCCGGCATATTCGCCACTTCGCCGGTGGCATCCTGACGCCAGAGCGCCAGGCGCAGGTCGCTGCGCGTGGTGGGCTTGAGCTTGACCCCGACTTCCTTGCCGGTATTGACCGACGCGTCAAACGGCGCCTGGCCCGGCACCAGGTAGGCGGGGCCCACGGAGCCCGTCAGGATCTGGAACGTGCGGCCCCAGTTGCCATACACGCTGATGTCGGCCGCCGGACTCCAGACCATGCTGAACTTTGGCTGCTTGATCCAGCCATAATCCTGCAGCCCCACGCTCGTACCACCCGCCAGCGGCTGGTTGCCGGTGAAGCGGTCGACCCGGTAACCTGGCACGAGCTGGATCGTGTCGGTGGCCTTGATCACCGCCTGCACATAGGCACCGACGTTGTTGAACTTGTAGCGGTCGTCGTTCTGCGTGCGGGCCGGCGTCGAGAAGTCCGTGGGGATCGCGAAGTTGTAGCGCAGGCGGCGGTAGCCGTTGTCCTGGCGCTCGGTATTCACACCGCCGTCGACGGTGACGCGCTCGTTTGCCCGCCACGTCAGGGTGCTCATGAAGCCGAGCTGTTCTTCATCCCACAGGCGGCGCTGGCGCGGGGCATTGCCTTCGGGGTTGCTGGTGAACGTGACGCGGCGGTCGTCCTTGTACTCGTTGTAGTACAGCTTGTTGCTGAGGAACGCGTTCGGCGTGATGTGCCAGTCGAGGTGCGCGCTGGCGTGGTGCATGTCGCGGTCGGTCTTGTCGTTGGCGTTCTTGCGCGGCGACTGGCGGCGATCGGCGGCCAGCTCAGACGCCGTCAGGAAGCCTGGCTCGCCCGACGTGTGTTCGTAGGTGCGCAAAACCAGGCCGGCGGTGACCGCCTTGTCGTCAGACGTGACGAACCACTTGCCGCCGATCGAGTACTTATTGGAGTCGCCGTTCGCGCGGTAGCTGTCGGTCAGTTGTTTCGCCACGAAATAATTTTGCGCAAAGCCATCGGCTTCGCGGCCGTATGCCGCCTGCACTTCGCGCGTATTGAAGCTGCCGTAGGTGAACCGGCTGTCGAGGTAATTGCCGCCCTGGCGGGTGCCGATGTTCAGGTTGCCACCGATATTGTGCAGGCCGTAGCGCGGGTCGTTCGTGCCGCGCACCACTTCGATGTAGTCGACTTCGAGCGGGAAGATCATGTCGATGAAGCGCTGGTTGCCGCTGTTGACATTGCTCGGGATGCCGTCGATCAGCACCTTGATGCCATTGATATAGCCTTCGCCATTGAATGCGCGAAAGCTCGCCTTGCCCGATTCGGCGCCCATCCGTGTTTCCGTCAGTTGCACGCCCGGCAACTGGCCGACCAGCTCCCAGCTGTTGGTCACGTTCTTGTCTTCGATCTTGTCCGCGCCCAGCACGTCGACCGACGTCAGGACACGGCTCGAGCGCAGTGCGCCGGCATCGCGCTGGGCGCTCACGCGCACCTCGCCCATGACGATCGCGGGATCGGCCGCGTGGGCCAACGTGGAACCGAGGGTTGCCAGGGCAAGTGCATGGGCAGCAGGAAGGAGCTTGAATGTCATCAGAAAGACCTTGTCATGGACGGCGCAAGCGGCAATGCCTGCTAATTCAATAATGATAAACCATTATCAGTAGGGATAGCAATATGCCGGGTGGCGCCGGGCGTGCCGTGTTCTCAATCCCAGTGCGATTTGCCGCAGTCCGAACATCCATGCGCTGCCATGCAGTACCACAAAGTAAAAGGCGAAAAAAAGCCGCAGCGCAAATGACGCCAGGCCTGGCATCATTCGCGTCATCTGCGGCGTTTGCTTCAGGTGACGATCAGCGGTTCGGCGCCACGCGCCACACCGTGTTGGCCAGGTCGTCAGCGATGATCAGCGCGCCGCGCGGATCGACCGTGACACCGACCGGACGGCCACGCGTCTTGCCGTTGGCATCCCGGAAGCCGGTTGCGAAGTCGATTGCTGCACCGGCCGGACGACCGTTCGCGAACGGCACGAAGATCACCTTGTAGCCCACCGGATTGTCGCGGTTCCAGCTGCCGTGCTCGCCGACAAAGGCGCCATTGGCGAACTTCGCGCCCATGGCCGGCAGCGAGAAATGCAGGCCCAGCGCAGCGACGTGCGAGCCCAGGCCATAGTCCGGCTTGATCGCGGCTGCGACCTTTTTCGGGTTCGGCGGCATCACGCGCGGGTCGACGTTCTGGCCCCAGTAGCTGTACGGCCAGCCGTAGAAACCGCCCTCTTTCACCGACGTCAGGTAATCCGGCACCAGGTCCGGGCCCAGCTCGTCGCGCTCGTTGACGACCGACCACAGCTGGCCCGTTTCCGGGTTCATTGCCAGCGCCGTCGGGTTACGCAGGCCCGTCGCGTACGGCTTGTGGGCGCCCGTCGTCACGTCGATCTGCCACACCATTGCGCGGTCGACTTCGGCTTCCATGCCGCGCTCGGTGATATTGCTGTTCGAACCGATACCGACGTAGACATAACGGCCATCGGGGCTGATGGTCATGGCTTTCGTCCAGTGGTGGTTGATCTCGGCGGGCAGCTGCGTGAGCGTGACCGGCGCTGCGGCAGCCTTGGTCTGACCCGGCTGGTAGTCGAACGTGACCACGGCATCCTGATTCGCCACGTACAGCTTGTTGTTGGCAAACGCCAGGCCGTATGGGGCGTTCAGGTTCTCGGCAAACACGGTCTTGAGCTCGTACTGGCCGTCACCGTCGGCATCACGCAGCAGCGTCAGGCGATTGCCGCCCTTGACCTTGGTATTGCCCTGCGCTTTGATATAGCCGGCAATGACGTCTTTCGGCTTGAGCTTGGCCGCGCTGCCGCCGCGCCCTTCTGCCACCAGGATATCGCCGTTCGGCAGCACCAGCATCTGGCGCGGGATCTTCAGGTCGGTCGCGATGGCCGTGATGCTGTAACCCTCCGGCACGGTCGGCTTCTGGTCGCCCCATGCGGTCGGCTCGGCAATCTTCATGCTCGGGAACAGGCCGCGCTCGGGCGCCGGCAATTTCGGATCAGGACCGCTGGCCAGGTTGGTATTGGCTTCGTTACTGCAGGCGCTGGCCAGCAGGGTCATGCTGAACAGGGCAAGTGCGCTCGAGCGATTCATTTCAGTCCTCCCGAACGTGGGTTAAGGCCTATGACAGCGGTAATGCAGATCAGGATGAACACGATCACCGACAGGATCAGGCCAGTCGGCATGAGCGCCCAGGCATCCTTGGCATGCTGGAAAGCATTGACCAGGCCGATCACGAAGGTCAGCAGCAGCAGCACGAAGTAGTTCAGCGGCTGACCGGCCATTGGCCTGGCCCGCAGCAGATTGACCAGCGCGAACACGAGCGCCAGCCCGGCGAACAGCAAGGCGCCGGCGTTGAGCCACGAAGCAAAATTGCTCCACTGGATCTGGTAGGTGGTGTAGTAGGTGTAATCGCTGAGCAATGCGCCGAGGAACAGCGAGACGCTGCCGGCGAGCAGGAGCGTGTGGAGCACGCCTGGCGGGCGGACGTACGCTGCGCTGGCCGTGGTGACAGTAGACATGGGGTTGACCTTATTGGTAATTTTGATAACGCAGACTATAGCGGCTATGGCGGGAGACTGTCGCCTCGTTGAGTCCGGCAAGACGCGTGCGTCGCGGTGACGCCGAAGCTGGTCGATGGGGATGGGCAAAAAGCGCCGGACGGGAGAGTATGTGCGTGACGAAATCGGCCACGCCGACGCGTACCGGCGTCAGTCGCGCCGGTTGGCCGCCAGCGCGATCCGGTACGTCGAGCAGGCGCCATCCGGCGCCGGACAATAGTCGATCTCGACCGACAGCAGGGGCCGTTGTGAGGCGCCCGGGGCGGCCAGGGTCTCGGGCCGCAGTTGCTCCTGGCCTGCCACGCCGACATAGCGAAGTGGCCGCGCGACCGGCCACTGCGTGCAGGACTGCAACTGGACGTTGCGCGTGACGACCTGAAACACCAGCGGCAGCGTGACGGCGTCCTGGTACGCCGCCCCGCGCCACAGTTCGGCGCCATCGGGCGTATGACGCAGCAGCAGCCTTTCGCGCAGCATCAGCGCGGCCGTGTCGAGGTCGGGGATGAAACGCAGATGCATGCCTGTGCCCACCGGCTGTTCGTGGCTGACCACGATGGCCAGCAGCGGGCGATACGGGGCCATTGCCTTACCGGCCTGGCAAGGCAATATTGGGCGGCAGGTGCTGCTGGAAGGCGGCCATGCAGCGCGCAGCCATCTGCTCCTGGTCGCCGATTGCACCGTCGATGTCGCCGGCGCGGTCGAACTGCGCGTACCACAGCACCGTGCCCCCGGCCCCATCCCGCAGGATCAGCGACACGCGCAGCAGCGACGCATCGTGGCGCACGGTGCCCTCGAGCACGTAAAGCGCGCGCGGCCGGGCTTCGCCCGGCGCCGGGCTGTCGCCGCCAGGCAGGGTCAGCGAGCGCAGTTCACGGAACAGACGGAATCCCAGTTCGTCATTCAGGCCTGCCGTGAAATGACTGGCCGGTAAGTCGGCGCACAGGCAGATGAGCGGACTGAACAGCAAAAGCGGGACACCGGCGGACACGGCGCCGCCCGCGGGATGGTGGTCGGCAAACAGGATGCGGGCGTGGTAGCGGCCCTGCGGCACGCTGATGCGCAAGACGTCGGCGGCCCCTTCGTCGGCGTAATACGCCGTCAGGCGCAGGCGCAGACGTCCCGCCTGGACCCGGACGATGGGGTCGTCTGCCGGGGAATACGCGGCCGGATCGCGGCCGAACACGGCCACGCCGATCTCGTGCTCCGGCGGCGACGCATCCGCGCCATCGCACGCCAGCACCCGCTCGACCAGGTAGGCGAGCAAGGCCGTACAGCGCCGCGCCTTGGCAAACTGCCTGCTCGTCAGGACACGCCGCAATGCCTCGCGGATGGCGTCGTCCGAACAGGGACGTTGTTCATTGTCCACGGCCGATGCCCTGGTGATCAGTGACAATGCGGGTTGGTTCATCGTGCTCTCCGGTAAGTCGCGCTACTCGAGCCCGTCGCGAACACTCTACGTTGACGACCGGAATCACACCTTCCGGCCACCTTCCCGTCGCCAAGTCATTGATTCCTTTGTGAAATTTTTTTTGGCCGGAAGAGTCTCAGCCATGCCGTGCGCGGGCACCCCGGGGCGGACAGACAAGCGCAACCGAAACATTGACAGGTTTACAAAACCATCTTTTACGTGCCATATTGAAACCCTGTCATGGTTGCGGGTCTTTCTGACCTGCCCCGGCCCGCGAGGATGCGCCTCGCCCACGCTCACGGAGTGATCTTGACACACGCATCGCAACCCGAATTACGCGCATTGCAAGACGGCGACCCGGTGGTGGCGGCCGGCCGTTTCCTGCTGGGAGACTGGACGGTCGACCTGGCGACACACCGGATCGCGCGCGGCGACGACATGGTTGCGCTGGAGCCGCGGCCGATGGCCGTGCTGGCCGAACTGTGCCGGCGTGGCGGCGAAGTCGTCACCGCCGAGGCCCTGCTCGATGCCTGCTGGCCGGGTCAGGTCCAGGGCGACAACCAGGTGCACAAGGTCATTGCCGGGTTGCGCCGGGCACTGCAGGACGCCGCCACCAGCCCGCGCTACATCGAAACAATCCGCAAGCAGGGCTACCGGCTGATCGCCCCGATCCGCGTGCTGTCCGATCACGGGCCGCGCAGCCTGAGCGGTGCATGGCGCGGCACATCGCCCTTTCGCGGCCTGGAACCGTTCGGCACGGAACATGCTGCCGTGTACTTTGGCCGTGACGACGCGATCCGGCAGCTGCATCGCCGTCTCGGCGAGCAGCAGGCGCGGGGCCATGCACTGGTCGTGCTGCTGGGCCCCAGCGGTTCCGGCAAGACGTCGCTGGTGCGTGCCGGTCTGATCCCGGCCATGCTGGCCGCATCGGCGCCATCGCGGGCGCTCACGCAAGAGCGCCTGCGGGCCTGCACTGCGACCGTGCTCGACCTGGGCGCGCTCGACGAAAGTGGCCCGTGGCAGGCGCTGGCCGGGGCGCTGCTCGACTGGGAGTTCGCCAATGTCGCGCTGCTGTCGGGCCACAGCATCGTCTCGCTGGCCGAGCTGCTGCGCAGCGAGCCGGACGAGGTGCTGCGTTTGCTGCGCATTGGTTTGCAGGCGCAGCGCGCCGACAATGCCGGCTTGCCACTGCTGGTGCTCGACCGCCTGGAGGGCCTGTTCGAGCCGGCCAGGGACGCGGACCGCCAGGCGTTTCTCGACTGTATCGAACGGCTGGTACGCAGCAGCATGACGCTGGTGCTGGCCGTGTGCCGCAACGACTTTTATCCCAGCCTGTCGTGCCACCGCCTGCTCATGCACGGCAAGGAACACGGGGCGCATATGGACCTGGCGCCGCCCGACGCCCAGGCCATCATGCAGATGATCCGGCTGCCGGCGCGCGCGGCCAACCTGACCTACGGCAGCGACACGAGCCGCCTGAACCGGCTGGACGACCGCCTGTGCACCGATGCGATGCAGGCGGGTGACGCCCTGCCGCTGCTGCAATACACGTTGCAGGCACTGTATCTGGCGCGCGCGCCCGGCGACGAACTGACCTGGGCCGCCTACGATGCACTGGGCGGACTGGAAGGCGCGATCAGCAGCCGGGCCGAAGCGATTTTGGCAGCCTTGCCCGGCGCGCAGCAAGCGGCGCTGGCGCGCCTGCTGCCGCGGCTGGTGACCTTGTCGGCCGAGGATGCGTCGCCCACCAGCCGCTCGGTGATCGGCGCCAGCCTCACCGACGCGCACGAGCGGGCTCTGGCCGAGGCGCTGATCGACGCGCGCCTGCTGGTGGCAGACCGCCTGGGCGGTGGCGACATCGGCTTTCGTGTCGCGCACGAAGCCTTGCTGCGCCGGTGGCCACGCGTGACGGCGTGGGTGGCGCAGCACCGGGTCGCACTGGCCGCACGCGCCGAGCTGGCGCCCTGGGTCCGGCGCTGGCTGGACAGCGGGCGTGCCAGGGCCTGCCTGCTGCCGCGGGTGCCGCTGTTGTGGCAAGCGAGCAGCGCGGTGCGCGCCTCACCGCAACTGTTCGGGCGCGACGAGCATGACTTCGTGGCGCGCTCGCAGGCCCGTCTCAAGTCGCATACGCGCTGGCGCGTGGCCGCCGTGGCTGGCGTCCTGGCGCTGGCGGTGAGCGCCGGCCTGGCCGCCGTGCGCAACGCGCAGCTGGCCGAGACCGTCACCGCGCGCGAACTGCAGAGCCGGCGCCTGGCCACCTTCATGCTGGGTGAGCTGGCTGACCAGTTGCGGCCGATCGGCAAGCTTGACCTGCTCGCCAGCATCGGTGAACACGGCTTGCAGGTACTCAATCCCGTCGACCTGCGCGACGAACTGCCCGCCGACACCTTGCAGCGCGCCAAGGCATTGGTCGTGATCGGCGAAGTCAACAGCAGCCGCGGCACGCACCAGCTTGCGATGGCCGGCACGGCGCTGGCGCGTGCCTACGCGCTGCTCTCGGCGCTGGGACCAGCGCCAGGCATCGATATCGGCGAGTACTACAAGACGCTGGGCGCCAGCGCATTCTGGCTTGGCCAGATTGCCTACGACGCAGGGCGCCTCGATGACGCCACCATGCAGATGACCCGCTATCGCGCCGCCAGCCAGGCCTGGCTGGCCGCTGCACCGGCGCATCCCCAGGCCAGGGCCGAGCTCGGTTATGCGCTCGGGAGCCTGAGTTCGATTGCGATGCGCCGGGGGCGCTGGAGCGACGCCCAGCGTGGCTTCGAGGCGTCGCTCGCGCTCAAGCTGGCGGTACTGGCCGACCACCCGGGCGATGTCGATGCGCAGGATGCGGTGGCCAGTGCGCGCGCCTGGCTGGGCCAGATAGCACACCTGACAGGCAACAGCGCGCACGCGCTGGTGCTGTACGACACCGCGCGCGCCGTACAGCAGCAACTGCAACAGGCGCGCCCGGGCGAATCGGTGCGGCTGCGCGACCTGGCCGTCATTGAAAGCCGGCGCGCCGAGGCCCTGCAGGCACTGGGCCGGCGCGACGAGGGAATCGCTGCCAGGCTGGCGGCCGTGAGCTGGATGCGCCGCGCGCTGGTCGATGGCGCCAGCAATGCCTTCTGGCAGGCAGAAAGCCTGCTGGCCGACAGCGCGCTGCTGCTGGCACAGGCAGAGGCCGGCCTGCCCATCGCTGCGCAGCTTGCCGCGCTGCAGCGCCGCCTGGCAAGCGACGGCAAAGGCCAGCAGGCCGTGCGCGAGTGGCGCCAGAGCGTGATGCAGACACGCCTTGCCGTTGCCGGGCAAGCCATGCGGGCACGCGACTGGACCGCTGCGCGCGCCGTGGCCAGCAGCGTCGCCCAGGACGTCAGCAACCTGATGGCGCAGCACCCGTTTCTGTGGCAGGGCCGCGAACTGCAGGCACGGGCCGACCTGCTGCTGCTGCAGGCCGACGCCAGCGCTTCTGCCGGATCCTGGTCAACCGCGCTGTGCAAAGACACGCGCAGTGCGTTGCAACCAGCCATCGACACCGGCCAGGCAGGTTTCGTGCGCGAAGCCTGGCTCGTGGCGCGCGCATGTGCAGGGGAAGGCGCCATCACGGGCGCCGATGTACAGACGCTGGCGCAAGGCGGCTACCGGCCGCAATCGCCAGCATTTCTTAACGCAGTACCAACCAGGAACGCACCATGACAACAGCAGCCCCCAACGCCACCTCAGCCGTGCCAGGCAGTGCACCGATCTTCTTCGTGGTGCCCGTCATCCCCGACGACGGCAGTGTGGAACACGTGTGGTACTACGCCGAGGTGGACGGTGAGCAGGCCTGGGAAAAAATCTCCGCGAAAGAGCTCAATACCAAGCATGGCGGGAGCGACGCCGATAGCGTGATGCTGTACCAGCCGGACGTCGAGACCATCCTGCAGCACACCCCGCTGACGCTCGATCGCCTCGACCGGAGTGTCACCCTGTACGCGGGCGTGGCGCGCACCCTGTCGGTCAGCGACGATCGCCTTCCGAGTGCCTGCCAGTTCGACGGCAACCGGTTCATGCTGGTGCCAGTGGCGCCTCACACGACGCGCGGTGTCATCCTGGTGTTCAGCAAGCATGCTGCCGGCAAATCGTCAGCGCCTGTCGTCGAGCTGATCGCCACCACGGATCCCGAAATCAAGAACGGCGTGGGCAAATAAGCCGGCACGAGATCATTTGGCCAGCTTCGACGCAGCACCGCGCCAATAACACTGCGCACGACTGCGCCAGATGATCAGCAGGGTCACGCCCAGCGTCGCCGTGGCGACCCAGGCAAACGACCCTGCGCCAAACTGGCCCAGCAGCATGCCGCCGACGACGCTGCCGGCAAAGATGGCCAGATTCCAGACAGTCGTCATCATCGACTGCGCCACATCCTGGGCCGGGCCCGACGCATTCGACAGCGACGTCACGAACAAGGTTGCCGCGCCACCGAACGCCAGTCCCCAGATGGCCACCGCCAGATACACCGCGGCCGGCGCGCCGGGCCACAGCGCCAGCGTCACGCTCGCCAGCAGGAACAAGCCGGTACTCGTCATGACCAGCTGGCGCAGCCAGCGGTCGACGAGCGCCCCCACCAGCAGCAGGCTCAGCAGCGCAGCGCCGCCGAACAGCGCGAGCAGGAAGTCCACGCGCGGCGCCAGCCCGGCCAGCGTCACCAGCGGCGCGATATAGGTGTACAACAGGTTGTGCGTGACGACGTACAGCAGCAGGACGGCGAGCACGGTGCGCACGCCGGGCAGCGCAAACACCTGCGCCACGCGCTGGCGTTGCTGGCCGGGGATCGCGCGCAATGCCGGCAGCCGCAGTACGATCCACAGCATCAGCAGCGCGGCCAGTGCACTGAGCGCGCCAAACGCGATGCGCCAGCCGACCAGATTGCCGACGTAGGTACCGAGCGGAATGCCGACCGTCAGCGCGAGCGGCGTGCCGGCCATCGCAATGGCAATCGCCCTGCCCTTGTGCTGCGGCGCGACCATGCGCGCGGCGTAACCGACCAACATGGCCCAGGCCAGCCCCGCCGCCACGCCACCCAGGAAACGGGCGACAAAAATCAGCGTCAGGCTCGTGGACAGTGCGGTGATCGTGTTGGCGATCACGAAGCCGGCCATGGCGGTGAGCAGCAAGGTGCGGCGACCGACGCCTTGCGTGGCCGCCGCCAGCGGGATCGCGGCCAGCACCGAGCCCAGCGCATAAATGCTGATCAGTTGCCCCATCACGGACTGCGAACTGTTCAGGCTGGCGGCAAGCTGCGGCAGCAGCCCGGCGGGCAAGACTTCGGTGAGGATGACGACGAAGCTGACCATTGTCAGGGCCAGCAGCGAAGTCAGCGGCAGCCTGGGGGCGACGGGTTGATCACGGAGTTCGTCGGGGTGCTGCAAGGTATCTGGTGTCATGTGAAATGCAATGGCAAACGCCGCAGCGGCGGCGCATGGTTGACCCATGGACCGCAGCTGCGAACGCGGAAGAAAAGTGAGAAGGTGCGCGGCCTGCCGGATCAGCCGGCCAGGTCGACCCTGCTGCCGCTGCGGTCGGACGCAATGATCGCGTCGATCACCGCATGCATCCTGACAGCGTCAGCGAACGTCGGCGCCAGCTGCGTGCCATCGCGTACGTCGCGGGCATACGCCGCATACAGATGAGCCAGCTCGGCCACGCTGCCGCCCAGGTCGTGTTCGGGCAACCAGTCGTACTGCGCCGGCACGGGCAGCGCCTGCAATGGCTGCGCGTCGCCGCGGGCACCTTCGATCAGGTTGACCGACGGCCCGAAGCTGGTCGCATTGGTGATGCGCAGGTCGCCCTCGGTCCCCGTCAGATCGATCTGCACGCCGGCATTGTTGCGCTTGCCTGCTTCGAGCTGCACCGTCAGCACGGCCCCGTTGGCGAACGTGCCGGTAACGAGCACCTGGTCGGGATTGGTGCGCGGCAGAGTGGCACCGGTATCGACGATCGTCACTTGCTTGATCTGGTTGGCCGTCAGCGCGCTCAGTGTGCGCGGAAAACCGAAGTGCCGGAACAGGATGTCGAGGAAGTGCCCGCCGAAGATCGGCAGCAGATCCGAGAAATTCTCGGTCGGCACGGTATAAGCCAGATAACCCATGCGACGCGCACCGAACGCGTCGACGCTGACATGCATCCGCACGGAACGCAACTCGCCGATATAGCCATCGGCCAGCAGATCGCTCATGTAGCGGTAACTCGGCGACAGGCGGCGCTGCAGACCCACGACATGGCGCACACCGGCTTGTTCAGCCAGCGCCGCCAGCTCAGTCGACACGGCGGTGCTGGTGGTCAGCGGCCATTCCGAATACACGTCCTTGCCAGCGGCAATGGCCGCTCGAACAGCCGCCTCGTGCTGCGGCGCCTGGTTCAGCACCAGCACCAGATCAACCTCAGGATGCCCGACGAGCGCCTGCAGCGACGTGAGGGGATGGGCAATGCCATGACGGACAGCGAAGGCCTGGGCCTTGTCGGCGCTGCGGCTGTAGACAGCCGTCAGTTCGAACTCGGGCAACAAAGCCAGCGACGGGATATGGCCATACTCGGCCCAGGTACCAGCGCCGACGATGCCGACGCGGATTTTTTTAACGGACACTGCGGGAGTGGATGAAACGTTCATGCGAGAGACTCCCTTGAAACTGTTGGACCAGCAATTGCGGCATCCAGCATTTTAACGGGGGTGCACCGATCCTGCTCCAGAGCCGGCGAAAGTGAACAGCCGGGGTCAGGTCTGACATTCGGACACGATCTCGACAGTCCGGTCAAAAGGCGGGGGTCAAAAGCTGGGGTCAGGTCTGACATTCGGACACGAACTCACCAGTGGGGTAGCCGGAAACGGCAGGCGCCGGACTACCCATGTTCTGGGCAAAACACCACTGGAAACGCTTAGGGCTGAGGCCGTGTCCGAATGTCAGACCTGACCCCGGCTTTGCTGAGGCCGTGTCCGAATGTCAAACCTGACCCCGGCTGTGCGAGGTGGCAAGGAAACGGGACAGTAAAGAAAAAAGCCACCTTGCGGTGGCTTTTTTCATCGTTCTTGGCGGAGACGGTGGGATTCGAACCCACGATACAGGTATAAGCCGTATGCATCCTTAGCAGGGATGTGCCTTCGGCCACTCGGCCACGTCTCCAATCAGTACCAACGTTTCCGTCAGCGCTGAGTGCAAGCATCTTAAGGGTTGGTGCTCATTTGGTCAAGAAAACACACCCAAAAAATTGCAGACTGACTTAACTTTGTTCCAGATTAAATGACTTGTGCAGGGCGCGCACGGCCAGTTCCATGTACTTCTCGTCGATCAGCACCGAGATCTTGATCTCCGACGTCGAGATCATCTGGATGTTGATGCCCTCTTCCGACAGCGTGCGGAACATGTCCGAGGCCACGCCGACGTGGCTGCGCATGCCCACGCCCACGGCCGAGACCTTCGACACCTTGGCGTCGCCGACGATCTTGGCCGCGCCCAGGTTGTCCTTCTGGTCTTCCAGCACCTTCATTGCCTGCACGTAGTCGTTGCGCGACACCGTGAAGGTGAAGTCGGTCTTGCCGTCGACCGACTGGTTCTGGATGATCATGTCGACTTCGATATTGGCTTCGGCGATCGGGCCCAGGATGTGGAACGCGACGCCCGGCTTGTCCGGCACGCCCAGGACGGTGATCTTTGCTTCATCGCGATTGAAGGCGATGCCGGAGATGACGGCTTGTTCCATATTGCTTTCTTCCTCAAACGAAATCAGGGTGCCGGAGCTGGCTTCTTCAGCCAGGGGCATCAGGGGATCGGTCAGCGACGACAGCACGCGCGTCGGCACCTGGTAGTTACCTGCAAATTCCACCGAGCGGGTTTGCAGCACTTTCGAGCCCAGCGAGGCCAGCTCGAGCATTTCTTCGAAGGTGATCTTCGACAGGCGGCGTGCTTCGTCGACCACGCGCGGATCGGTCGTGTAGACGCCGTCGACATCGGTATAGATCAGGCATTCGTCCGCCTTCAGCGCCGCGGCAATTGCCACCGCCGAAGTGTCCGAACCGCCGCGGCCCAGGGTCGAGATATTGCCATCCTCGTCCATGCCCTGGAAACCCGTGATGATGACGATCTTGCCATTGGCCAGGTCGCGCATGACGCGCGTGTCGTCGATTGACTGGATGCGTGCTTTCGTGAACGACGAATCGGTGCGGATGCCCGCCTGCCAGCCGGTGTACGAGACCGCGTCCTTGCCGATGGCCAGCAGCGCCATGGCCAGCAGGCCAACGGACACCTGCTCGCCGGTCGAGGCGATCATGTCCAGTTCGCGTGGATCGGGCTGGTCCATGATCTGCTTGGCCAGACCGATCAGGCGATTGGTTTCGCCCGACATGGCGGACGGTACGACGACGATTTGGTGACCTGCGTCGTGCCACTTGGCCACACGGGCCGCGACATTCTTGATACGGTCCGTCGATCCCATCGACGTCCCGCCATATTTGTGGACAATTAAAGCCATATCAGGAAGGGTTCCAGCTAGGGTAAGGATCAAAAAGGGACCCTCACTCTAGCATGGTGCAGCGCGGCATCACAAGGCTCGTTGGCGCAAAAGCTATACGAAAAGAACATAACCTAATGCGTTTCGCATCGAAGCTGCCCAAGCGTGTCAGACAGCAGCCATTTCCCAGCGCAATTCGATCCTCTCCTCGCCGCCTTCCAGCACATGCGCGCAATCCATCCCGATGCCGGCGGCGAACAGCAGCTCACGGCCACGGCTGACGGTGGGCAGCCGCTCGCGCTCCCAGGCCGGCACGCCCAGCGCCTGGAAGTGCGCCTTCAGGCCGCGCGTGGGCCGGTTGGCGGCGGTCTTGAGGCGCTCACCCCCCTTGCGGAAATCGATCATCAACGGCAGCACGCGCAGCCAGGCAGCGTCGAAGCCGCGCGCGGCCGGCACGAAGTGCAGCACGCCGCCATATGCCGGAAACGCCATCGACGCTTCGCCCTGCCAGCGGAAACGCTGCCCTTCCTTGACGAAGATGCCGAGGTCGTCGGGGTCGCGCATGCCTTCCAGTTCGGGCAAATGCGGCGTCAGGTACAGCTTGCCGCGATGGCGGCGGATGTGGCAGTCAGGGTGCGTGACCTTCAGCTGTGCATCGTCGCGCGCCGAGAACAATTGCCAGACCATTTCGGCCAGCCACGCCGTCGACGGCATCGCCAGCCCGCGTACGGCGAACAGGTGACGCAGGCAATTGTCGATGCGGTCGGCGCTAAGCGCGCCGAGCACCGCCAAATCGACCGCATCGCCATCCAGACAAGCGGCCAAGTCCTGCGCCGCCAGCTCTTCGAGCATGCGCTGGGCAGACGCGACGTGCGCGGCGCCGCGCGCCAGGCGCGCCTGGAAGCCAGGGAAGTTCGCGGCCAGCGCCGGCATCACCTGATGGCGCAACGCATTGCGTGCATAGCGCGCATCCTGGTTGGATTCATCCTCGACCCAGCGCAACGCGTGCGTCGCGGCGTAGGCTTCGAGCGCTGCGCGCGACTGCGTCAGCAGCGGGCGCGCCATCACGGTGACATCGTCGCCCAACAGGTTTGGCGAACGATTGGCCGCTTCCATGCCGGACAAGCCGGCCGGGCCCGAGCCGCGCAGCAATTGCAGCAGCACGGTTTCAGCCTGGTCGTCGAGGTGGTGGGCGGTCAGCAGCAGCGTCGCGCCATGCTCACGGCACATGGCGCCCAGCGCCGCATAACGTGGGCGGCGTGCGGCCGCTTCCACGCCGGAACCGTCGACCGGGATCGTCACGCGACGGTGGTCGAACGGCACACCCAGCGCTGCGCAGCTGCGTTCGCAATGCGCGAGCCAGGCATCGGCGTTCGGGCTCAGGCCGTGATGGACGTGGAAGGCAAATAAGGGGATCCCCTGCCGCGCGCACCAGGCATGGGCCAGGTGCAGCAGAACCATTGAATCGAGGCCGCCACTGCAGGCGATCGCGATCGAGGTGGGCGCGTAGGTGGTGGACAGGCGCGCGAGCGCCTCATTGCATGCTGCCGGGACCGATCCGGCTGGATCGGTCCCGCGATTGGTTCTGCTCACTGTTGAGACTCGCTTACTCTTGTTGCTTACTCTTCGCGCGGCAACGTTTCCTTGAACTTGCCATACGCCATCAGCTTGGCGTGACGGGCTTCGAGCAGGTCCTTGGTCTTCATGCCCTGGAACTGGCGCAGCGTGTCGGCCAGAGCGCGCTTGAGCAGTTGCGCCATCTGTTTCGGGTCGCGGTGCGCGCCGCCCAGCGGCTCGTTGACGATCTTGTCGACCAGGCCCATGGCCTTCAGGCGATGCGCGGTCAGGCCCAGTGCGTCGGCAGCATCGGCCGCGCGCTCGGACGTCTTCCACAGGATCGATGCGCAGCCTTCCGGCGAAATCACCGAGTACGTCGCGTACTGCAGGATCAGCACGGCGTCGCCCACCGCGATGGCCAGCGCGCCGCCCGAGCCGCCTTCACCGATGATGGTGGCGATCAGTGGCACTTTCAGTTCGGCCATCACATACAGGTTGTGGCCAATGGCTTCGGACTGGCCGCGCTCTTCGGCTTCGATGCCGGGGAATGCGCCCGGCGTGTCGACGAACGTGAAAATCGGCAAGCCGAATTTTTCGGCCAGCTTCATCAGGCGCATGGCCTTGCGGTAGCCTTCGGGCTTGGGCATGCCGAAGTTGCGCATCGCGCGCTCTTTGGTATCGCGGCCCTTCTGGTGGCCGATGACCATGCAGGGCTGACCGTTGAAACGGGCCAGGCCGCCGATGATCGACTGGTCGTCGGCAAACGTGCGGTCGCCGTGCAGTTCATGGAAATCGGTGAAGATCGAATTCACGTAGTCCATCGTGTACGGACGCTGCGGGTGACGCGAAATCTTCGACACTTGCCACGGAGTCAGCTTGGCATAGATGTCTTTGGTGAGCTGCTGGCTTTTCTTGTCCAGGCGATCGATCTCCTCGGAGATATCGACAGCGGAATCATCTTGTACGAACCGCAGCTCTTCAATCTTGGAATCGAGCTCGGCGATCGGCTGCTCGAAATCGAGGAAAGTTAATTTAGTCATTGTCACTCCGGGGTAATGTCTTGGCCGCGCTCTGTGGCTGCGCGGCGGATCAGGGCGCTATTCTACCGTAAGCCGGTGGCGTGTCGGGCGGATCGGGGGCTCAGGCCGCAGGGGCGACCGGGTCCAGGCTGCGCCACAAATACCAGGTCGCCACCGTGCGCCAGGGTTCCCAGTTGGCCGACACCTCGCGCGCATCGCTACGCGACACAGGTTCGCCCGAGAAATAGTTTTGGCTGATGCCCTGGATCAGGCCGGGATCGTCCAGTGGCAGGACGTTCGGCCGCAGCAGATTAAATATCAAAAACATCTCGGCTGTCCAGCGGCTGATGCCGCGAATCCGGATCAGCTCGGCGATCACGGCTTCGTCATCCATCTCGGACCACAGGTCCGCATGGACGCGTTTGGCCTTGAAATGGTCGGCCAGGTCGAGGATGTATTCGGTCTTGCGCTTGGACAGCCCGCAGCCGGACAGCTGGACCGCGCCCAGCTTGATGATCTGGCTCGGGGCCAGGGTCGGGCAGACGGCCAGCAGCTTGCCCCAGGCCAGATCCGCCGCTTTTGGCGTGACCTGCTGGCCGACGATCGAGCGCGCGAGCGTCGTGAACGGGTCGGGCTGGCCGCGCAGGTGCAGGTCGCCGAACTGCGGGATCAGCTTGTTCATGATGCGGTCGCGCTGCATCAGTTCGCGCTTGGCCTCGGCCCAGTAGATCGGCACGGCGAGCGCATCGTGCGCCGGCGACGCGCCTGCCAATGCAGCCACGCTGCCCGACTTGTCCTTGTTCGCTGGCATTATGTACGGCGCCAGGTCGTTCCGTCGGCCTTGTCTTCCAGGACGATGCCCGCCTCCGTCAACTGCTTGCGGATGGCGTCGGCGCCAGCGAAGTCGCGCGCTGCCTTGGCGGCCGCGCGGCGTGCGATCGCATCCCGGATCGCCGCTTCGTCCAGCCCGCCCTCGCCCGCATCGGGACTGCCTGCCTGCAGGAACGCCTGCGGCGACCGCTCGAGCAGGCCGAGCACGGCGGCGAGCGCCTTGAGCTGGCGCGCTGCGTCAATCGACCGCGTGCGGTTGACTTCGCCGGCCAGATCGAACAGCGCGGCCACCGCCAGTGGCGTGTTGAAGTCGTCGTCCATCGCGTCGCGCACGCGCCGCGCATGGGCTTCATCCCAGTCGACGGCAACTGGCTCGCTGCCAAGCTCGATGCCATTGAGCGCCGTGTACAGGCGGGTCAGCGCTGCCTTCGCGTCGTCGATGTGGACATCGGAATAATTGAGCGGGCTGCGGTAATGGGCGCGCAGGATGAAGAAGCGCACGACTTCGGCGTCGTACTTCTTGAGCACGTCGCGGATCGTGAAGAAGTTGCCCAGTGACTTGGACATCTTTTCGTTATCGACGCGCACGAACCCGTTGTGGATCCAGTAGTTGACCATCGGCGCGCCGAACGCGCCTTCGGACTGGGCGATCTCGTTTTCGTGGTGCGGAAACTGCAGATCGGCGCCGCCGCCGTGGATGTCGAAGTGTTCGCCCAGCGTCGCGCACGACATGGCCGAGCATTCGATGTGCCAGCCCGGCCGCCCCTGCCCCCACTGCGAATCCCACTTGGCTTCAGCCGGCTCGGATGCTTTGGCCGCTTTCCACAGCACGAAGTCGAGCGGATCGCGCTTGCCGGTGTTGACGTCGACACGCTCGCCGGCGCGCAGGTCGTCGAGCGATTTGCCGGACAGCTTGCCGTAGCCGTCGAAGCCGCGCACCGCGTAATTGACGTCGCCGTCCGCGGTCTGATAGGCCAGGCCTTTCTGTTCGAGCTTGCCGATGATCGACAGCATCTGCGGCACGTACTCAGTGGCGCGCGGCACGACGGTCGGCGGCAGGATGCCGAGCGCGGCCGTGTCTTCGTCCATGTATTGCACGAAGCGGCCCGTCAGTGCACCGATGGTTTCGCCGTTCTCGACGGCGCGCTTGATGATCTTGTCATCGATGTCGGTGATGTTGCGCACGTACTCGACCTCGTAACCGGACGCGAGCAGCCAGCGGTACACGACGTCGAACGCCATCATCATGCGTGCGTGGCCAACGTGGCAGTAATCGTAGACGGTCATGCCGCAGACATACATGCCGACCTTGCCGGCGACCTTCGGGACGAAGACCTGCTTGTCACGCGCCAGCGTGTTGTAAATCTTGAGTTGGCTCATTGAATTTTCGGTTCGCACGAGGCTGGCAAACGGCCGCCGGCGCCGCAACGACCATCCCGGCGCAGCATTGCATGCGCGCCAGCCAGACGGGTGCGGCGTGGGGTTCGCCTGGGTCCTCGGTGTTATTCTTATTTGATAGAATGGGACGTTCGGATGCAAACGCTTCTCTTAAACGCTTCCGGGAAAGTATAGCATTGATAAAAACCCGGCTGGCCCCATCAGGACCAGCTTTATTTTCGGGACAACCCTTGACAGCGCCCCGTGCGCAGTCCATCAGAGGAAGCCAGATGTCATCGTCATTCACCCGCCGCTTTGCCCTCGTGCGCATGGCCGGCGCGACCGCCGCCCTCGCCTGCGGCATGCTGTTCTCCGGCAGCGCGCTGGCAGCCGACATGCCGCAGTATGCGATCAAGACCAGCATGGGCGAGATCGTCGTTGAACTCGACCAGGAGAAAGCCCCCAAGACCGTGGCCAACTTTGCGGCCTACGCCAAATCGGGCGCCTACAACGGCACGATCTTCCACCGCGTGATCGACGGCTTCATGATCCAGGGCGGCGGCATGAACGAAAAGTTCGAGGGCCGCAAGACGCAGAAACCCATCAAGAACGAATCGAACAACGGCCTGTCGAACCAGCCGTACACGATTTCGATGGCACGCGAAGACAATCCTGACAGCGCCACGTCGCAATGGTTCATCAACGTGGCCGACAATTCGGGCATCGACTTTCCGTTCGTCGGCGGTTCGGGTTACACGGTGTTCGGCAAGGTGGTCAAGGGCCAGGAAACGGTCGACAAGATCAAGGCCGTCGTGGTCGACGACGTGCGCGGCATGCAGAACGTGCCGGTCGTCCCGATCAAGATTACGTCCGTGACGCTGCTCAAGGGCGACAAGCTAGTAAAATAACGGTTCCGCCGCGCCTGCATCCGGCGCGCACGCTCATCAACCAACAACAAGGACACCGCATGACGACGATTCTCATCACCACCAACCAGGGCAACATCACCGCTGAACTGGACGCTGAAAAAGCACCGAAGACCGTTGCCAACTTCATCGACTACGTCAACAAGGGTCACTTCAGCAACACGATCTTCCACCGCGTGATCAAGGACTTCATGATCCAGGGCGGCGGTTTCGAGCCAGGCATGAAGCAAAAGCCTACCCCGGCCACCGTCGAGAACGAAGCCAAGAACGGCCTGAAGAACGACAAGTACACGCTGGCCATGGCCCGCACGTCGGATCCGCATTCGGCATCGGCCCAGTTCTTCATCAACACCAAGAACAATGCCTTCCTCGACTACCCGGGCCAGGATGGCTGGGGTTATGCCGTGTTCGGTAAAGTCACTGCAGGCCAGGACGTCGTCGATGCACTGAACAACGTCAAGACCAGCCGCGGCGGCATGCACTCCGACGTGCCGGTGGACCCAGTCATCATCGAGAAAATCGAAGTCCTGTAATGCGCGGCGCGCGCCAGCCTCAGCCAGTCTCATGACGCTGCCTGCGCGCCAGTTCGCGCTGTTCATCTCCGACCTGCACCTGCAGGTCTCGCACCCGCGCACGCTGGACGCGTTTCTACGCTTCCTGGCCGCGCGCGCGGTGCATGCCGAGCAGTTGTATCTGCTCGGCGATATCTTCGAATACTGGGCCGGCGACGATGACGTTGCCGATCCGTTTCACCAGACCATCATCACGGCGATCCGCGCCGTCGCCGATGCCGGCGTGGCGGTCTTCTGGATTGCGGGCAACCGCGACTTCCTGATTGGCGAAGGCTTTGCGCACGCTGCGCACCTGACCCTGCTGCAGGAACCCCATGTCATCGAGGCCGGCACACGCCGCGTCGCGCTCGTGCATGGCGACGCGCAGTGCACGCTCGACACGAAGTACATGGCGTTTCGCGCCCAGGTACGCGCTCCCGACTGGCAGGCACAATTTCTCGGCATGCCGCTGGCGCAGCGCAAGGGCATTATTGCCGGCCTGCGCGAAGGTTCACGCGAAGCCCACACGGGCAAATCCTACGAGACGATGGACGTCACACCAGATGCGGTAGCCGATGTGTTTGCTTCGCTCGATGCCGACGTCATCATTCACGGGCACACGCACCGGCCCGCCGTGCACGCGCACGGCGACAAGCTGCGCTACGTGCTGCCCGACTGGGAGCTCGACGAAGCGCCACACCGTGGCGGCTGGATCGCGCTGCACGCAGACGGCAGCCTCGTCCGTCACGACGTCGACGGCGCCATTCTCTAACGTCCTCCCGCGTTTTACCCGCCCCGCATGATCTCGCGTCTGCATATTGACGTTTGCGCGACCACTGTTATACTCAACTACAACACCACTTCAACACACCACCATGAGGAGGCAGGCATGCGCAACACCCTGACGCTGCACCGAACCACCACGGAGGCCCTAGATGACCGTCGGCTGGAACGATAAGACCCCGATTTACCGCCAGCTCAAGGAACGCGTCGTTGGCATGATGCTCGACGGCGTTCTCAAGGCTGGCGACGCCCTGCCCTCGGTGCGCCAGATCGCGGCCGACTATCAACTCAATCCAATCACCGTGTCGAAGGCCTATCAGGAACTGGTCGACGACAACCTGGTGGAAAAACGAAGGGGAATTGGCATGTATGTCACCGAAGGCGCCAGCGAGAAACTGCTGGCCAGCGAGCGCGAACGTTTCATCAGTGAAGAGTGGCCGGCGATGCTCGAGCGCATCCGCCGACTGGGCCTGGACATCAAGCAATTGCTGAACAACGCGGACAAGGACGGTGCCGCATGAACGCCGTCATTTCCGCCAGGGGCTTGACCAAACACTACGGCAAGCGGGTCGCCGTCGACAGCATCGACATCGAGATCGCCGCCGGCCGCATCGTCGGGCTGATCGGCCCGAATGGCTCGGGCAAGACGACGACGCTCAAGGCGGCCCTTGGCCTGATCCAGTGCGAGGGCGAGCTGTCGGTGCTGGGCCTGGACCCGCGCACCCAGCGCGATGAGCTGATGAAGGACGTCTGCTTCATCGCCGACGTCGCCATCCTGCCGCGCTGGCTGCGCGTGAAGGATGCGGTCGACTTCGTGGCGGGCGTGCATCCGCGCTTTGACCGCAGCAAGGCCGAACGCTATATCGCCAATACCAAGCTGACGCCGACGATGAAGGTCAAGGAAATGTCCAAGGGCATGATCGTGCAGCTGCACCTGGCGCTCGTGATGGCAATCGACGCGAAGCTGCTGGTGCTGGACGAACCGACACTCGGGCTGGACATCATCTACCGCAAGACGTTTTACCAGAACCTGCTCGAAGACTATTTTGACGAGAACAAGACGATCGTCATCACGACGCACCAGGTCGAGGAAGTCGAGCACATTCTGACCGATCTGCTGTTCATCCGCGATGGCAAGATCGCACTGGCCGCGTCGATGGAAGAAATCGGCGAACGCTACGTCGAGGTCATGGTGGGCACCGACAAGGTGGCGGCGGCCAGGGCGCTGCAACCGATCGACGAGCGCACCGTGTTCGGCAAATCCGTGATGCTGTTCGACGCACTGCGCGCCGGCGGCCTGTCCCGCACCCAGCTGGCCGCACTGGGCGAGGTACGCAACCCGAGCGTGGCCGACCTGTTCGTCGCCACCATGAAAGGAACCTACGCATGACTACGCCAATGAGCACCATGAAATGGCTGATCCGGCGCGAACTGTGGGAACACAAGGGCGCCTTCTTCTGGGCGCCGCTGGCCGTGGCCGCCGTGATCGTGCTGCTGTTCGGTGGCGGCTTCCTGTACGCGATCATCGCCAACCCGTCGTTCCACATGCAGGTCAGCGGCGAACAAGTCATGACGGTCAATGGCTTGCCGCCCGCGGTGCTGGCCAAGCTGGCCACCGCCGCCGCCTCGAGCTACCTGGTGATCACGGCGCCGCTGTTCTTCGTGCTGCCGGTGGTCGTGTTCTTCTACTGCATGGCGGCGCTGTACGACGACCGGCGCGACCGCAGCATCCTGTTCTGGAAATCGCTGCCGATGTCCGATGCGCAGACCGTGCTGTCGAAGGTCGCGACGGCGCTGCTCGTTGCGCCACTGGCGACGATCGCGATCGGCATCGCCGCCTCGTTGATCCTGCTGGTGATCGGCCTGCTGGGCGGCGCCATCAAGGGCATCAACCTGATCGCACCGGTGCTGGCCAATGTCGACTTCTACCTGGCGCCCGTGTATCTGATCAGCTTCCTGCCGCTGTACATCCTGTGGGCGCTGCCGACAGTGGGCTGGCTGCTGCTGGTGTCGAGCTGGGCGAAGTCGCGCGTGTTCCTGTGGGCCGTCGGTGCGCCATTGGTGGCGCTCGCCATCCTGGCCTGGTTCGATTTCCTGGCTGGCCGGTTTGCCGGGGTATCGATGAACGTCAAGTGGTTCGGCGAAGAGATCGTGGCGCGGGTGCTGCTGGGCGTGTTCCCCGGTATCTGGTTTGGCGAAGTCAATGGCGCGGCGCTAGCGCAGCAGCAACAGGCCGGTCTGGATGGTCCGCTGCTGTTGGGCACGTCGTATGCCACGCTGCTCACGCCGGGTGTCTGGATCGCGGCGGCCGCTGGCTGCGCGATGATCTACGGCGCGATCCGCCTGCGCCGCTGGCGTGACGAGGGGTAAGCGCGATGCGACTTCATCACATCCTGATGTTGAGCATGCTGCTGGGTATGAACACCAGCGCCAGCGCTGCCGACACGCCACCGGACAGCCCCGAGTCCATCCACGTCAACGCGATCCGCAAACCGGAAGTGCGCAAGTACACGGCGATCGTCGCGGGCCTGGACGCCTTCGAGCGCCATCACAGCATGGCACCAAAAGCCGAGGCCTTGCGCTTCCGCGTCGAGCGCCGCGCCTGGACCGACAAGACGCCCAAGCCGGGTGAGGCGCCACTGGCGCTGCGCCTGGAAGGCAAGGACGACTTCGTGCTGCCGCTGGTGTTGAACGATGCTTTCGAAACGATCGTGCCGCGCAGCAGCGCCGCGCTGGCGGCGGACAGCGAACTGGTGCTCAATCGGAAACGGCGCATGTACCGCGTGACGCCGCTGGTGCGCTCGCCCGGCCTGCCGGAGAACGTACGGCGCCTCGGCGACCTGCGGCTTGAATGCCACGTGATGGTCGCGATCGGCAAGGAGGAGCTTGGCCTGATGCGCACGCTGTTCGTCAACAGCGTGCTGCTGACGCCCAACTGGTGCAACTTCTTCAATGCCGAGCGCGAGGGCTTTCAGTTCGACACGCCGGAGCGCCTCGCGCGCGCCACCTTGCGTGAAGGTGATCGCACGAAGGATCTGCCAGTCGAAGGGCGGAGCTTTCGCACCGCCATGAACGACCCGGCTTGGGGCGACGATGCGCTGATCGAACTGGCGTTCGAGCCGGTTACTGGAACTGCTGGCGAAACGCCTCGAACTGGCCCTTGAGGTCTTCCATCTCGCCGCGCAGCGCGGCGACTTCTTCTTCGAGCTGCGCGATGCGACCACCCTGCGTCAGGTTGCTCGCGCTGCTTGAGGTCTGCTCGCTGCCGGCGACGATGGTGATTTCGCCGCCCAGCAGCTGGCCGTAACGCGATTCCTTGGTGCCCGGCGCGCGCTCGAGTTTCACGACCAGCGGCGGGTATTTGTCGATCAAAAATTGCAGCGCCGTTTCGACATCGGCCACCGTCTTGAATTCGTGCAGGCGCCCGCTGCGGGTGCGGATTTCGCCTGCGGTCTGCAGGCCGCGCAGCATCAGGATCGTGAGCACGGCCAGCTTGTCCTGCTCGAGCGTCCACTTGATGCGCATGCGGTGTTCGTACTTGACAACGCGCGCACCGGCCTGCGAGATGGCATTCACGAGCTTGCGCTCGGCCAGGCGCTGCAGCGTGTCGAGCACGACCGCTTCGCTGATCTGCATGACCGGATCACGGCTCGACAACTGGTTGCAGCCGTTGACGATCGCGTTGAGCGACATCGGATAATTATCGGGGGTCAGGCCTTCTTTTTCGGCCAGCACGGCCAGCACGCGCAGCTCGACAGGATCGAGTACCGCCACCATTTCATTCGTCATGCGATTCCTTGTTATGCCAAACGGTTCAGTTGTTCGAAGCGAGTTTACCACCCTCGTTGGCGCAGGATGGCCTGGCGTGCTTCGTCGCCGGTTCGGGAATAGCGTTACTGGATGGGAATTGGGTGCTGCGGAGGGATGAAACTGCCCGGATTGCCGCGAGCGCAGCAATCCGGGCATGAAGCACAATCAGCTGTCGCGGCCGATACGCTGGCGGCGCGCTTCGTACAGGCAGACGCCCGAGGCCACCGACACGTTCAGGCTTTCGACCGAACCGAACATCGGGATGCTGACCAGCACATCGCAGGTCTCGCGCGTCAGGCGGCGCATGCCCTCGCCTTCGGAACCCATGACCAGTGCGGCCGGGCCCGAGAAGTCGGCTTCGTACAGGCCCTTGTCGGCGTCGTCCGTGGTGCCGATCAGGAGAATGTCGCGCTCCTTCAGCTCGCGCATCGTGCGCGCCAGGTTGGTCACCGTGATGTAAGGGACCGTTTCGGCGGCGCCGCTGGCGACCTTGGCGGCGGTGGCGTTCAGGCCGACCGCACGGTCCTTCGGCACGATGACCGCGTGCGCGCCGACACCGTCGGCCACGCGCAGGCAGGCGCCCAGGTTGTGCGGATCGGTGATGCCGTCCAGGATCAGCAGCAACGGCGGACCTTCGATGGCGTCGAGCAGCTCATCAAGATTGCGCGCCAGCGCGAGCTGGCTGGCAAACGCGATCACGCCCTGGTGACGGCGGGTGCCGGTGATCTTGTCGAGGCGCGCTGCCTCGACCGGCATCACGCGCACGCCGGCCGCCTTGGCGTTGGCGATCAGGTCCTTCATGCGGCCGTCGTTGCGCTCGGCATCGACGAAGATTTCTTCCACCGACTGCGACTCGTGACGCAGTCGCGAGGTCACGGCGTGGAAGCCGAAAATCATTTTATTTTTCATTTGCTACTTTTCGAATACTTTCAGGGACTTACTTCTTGCTGGTTTTGGCTGCGGTCTTTGCTGCAGTCTTCGACGCGGTCTTCACTGCGGTCGTGGCCGGGGCCTTGACAGCTTTCGGTGCGGCCGGCTCAGCGACAGCCTTGGCTGCGGCCTTGCGTGGTGCAGCTGCTGCCTTGCTGGCCGGTGCTTTGGCAGCGACTGCCTCGGCCGGGGCCTTGGTCGCTGCTGCCTTGGCTGGCGTTTTGACTGCTGCTGCCTTGGCCGGGGCCTTGACTGCCGCCGCCTTGGCCGGCGCCTTGACAGCAACGGCTTCGGCCGGCGCCTTGACTGCTGCTGACTTGGCTGGTGCCTTGACCGCTGCCTTTTTCGCTGGTGCCTTGACCGCTGCTGCTTTGGCCGGCACGTCGACTGGTGCTGCCTCGACTGGCGCTTTCACGGCAGCCGTCTTGGCAGCAGCTTTTTTGGCTGGGGCCTTGACCGCTGGCGCTGCCACGACCGGTGCCGCTGCAGCTGGTGCTGCTGCAACTGGCGCTTTCGCGACCGCTTTCTTTGCTGCGGCTTTCACTGGCTTGGCGTCGGCAACCGGCGCTGGTGCAGCGGCTGGTGCAGCCGCGACCACGTCGTTGACGGCGGCCTTGGTTGCACGCGGCTTGCGGGCTGGTGCTGGCGCAGCAACTGCTTCGGCAGGCTTTGGCTGCGCGACCGGTGCTGGTGCTGGCGCTGCTGCAACTGGCGCTGGTGCTGGCACAGGCGCAGGTTTTTGCGTCTGCACTGGCTTTGGCGCCTGGACTGGTGCTGGTGCTGGCGCCGGCTTCGCTGCCTGCACTGGTGCCTGTGGCGTCGCTGTCGTCATTGGTGCCGCTGCTGCTGCTGCAGCGCGCTCGGCCGCCTTGGCCTTTTGACGGGCCTTGCGCGATTTCGGCTTGGCCTGTTGCGGCTCGATGCCGTCCTGACCAAGCGGACGCGCGATCTCGAGTGGCGACTGCTGTGGACGACCGTTATCGTGATTGCCGCCGTTGTTGCCTGGCTTCGGACCACGCGAACGACCACCGCGCGAACGCTTGCCGTTGCCGCCGTTGTTGTTGCCGTTGTTATTTCCGTTGCCGCCGCCGTTGTTACCACCACCGTTGCCACCACCGTTGCCGCCATTGTTCTGACGGCCATCGTTCGTGCGTGGCTCGTTACTGCGCTGTTCCTTGTTGCGGCCACCCTGATTGCGCTCGCGCCCGGCATCGTCGCCCGACGACTCGGCGCCCGGCGTAGACGCCAGCGTCAGGTCGATCTTGCGCGATTCCAGATCGACGCGTGCAACCTTGACGGTCACCTTGTCGGTCAGGCCATAGCTCTGGCCGCTACGCTCGCCGCGCAACACGTGGCGCGCTTCGTCGTACTGGAAGTAGTCAGCGCCCAGCTCGGTGACGTGCACCAGGCCTTCAACGAACAGCTCGTCCAACTGCACGAAGATGCCGAAGGTGGTCACGCCAGCGATGGTGCCGGTGTACTCTTCGCCGATCTTGTCCTGCATGAAGAAGCACTTGAGCCAGTTCTCGACGTCGCGCGACGCTTCGTCGGCGCGGCGTTCGTTGGCCGAGCAATGCACACCCAGCGCGTCCCAGATGGTCAGGTCTTTTTCGTTCTTCGGCGCCTTGCCGTCAGCCTTGTCTTTCGCGGCCTGCTTGCGGGCCGAGTTCGACTGCGTCGTGTTCAGCTTGGCCAGGTCAATGCCCTTCGGCTCATACTTCTTGCCAAGCAGGATCGCCTTGATCGCGCGGTGCGTCAGCAGGTCGGGATAGCGGCGGATCGGGCTGGTGAAGTGCGCATAGGCCTCGAACGCCAGACCGAAGTGGCCGACGTTGTCCGGGCTGTAGACGGCCTGCTGCATCGAGCGCAGCATCATCGTCTGCAGCAGTTGCGCATCCGGACGCTCCTTGATCTGCTGCATCACGGCGGCGTAATCGCGCGCGCTCGGCTTGTTGCCGCCGGCCAGATTCAGGCCCACCTGCTTGAGGAAGGTGCGCAGCTGGTTCAGCTTTTCTTCGGTCGGCGTCGCGTGAATGCGGAACGTGCCCGGGTGCTTGTGGCGCAGCAGGAAATCAGCGGCGCACACGTTGGCCGACAGCATGCACTCTTCGATCAAGCGGTGCGCATCGTTGCGGGTACGCGGGATGATCTTCTCGATCTTGCCCAGCGCATTGCAAACGATATAGGTTTCGGTGGTTTCGAAGTCAATGGCACCGCGTTCCTGGCGCGCCTTGAGCAGCGCGCGGAACACCTGGTTCAGGTGCTGCAGATGCGGCACGATGCCTGGACGGTTCTTGGCTTGCTCGCCGTTGGCGTCAGCCAGGATGTCGGCCACTTCGTTATAGGTCATGCGCGCAGCCGAGTGCATCACGGCCGGGTAGAACTGGTACGCGGTGACTTCGCCGTCCTGCGACACGACCATGTCGCACACCAGCGTGCAGCGGTCGACCGCCGGGTTCAGCGAGCACAGGCCGTTCGACAGCTTCTCGGGCAGCATCGGAATCACACGGCGCGGGAAGTAGACGGACGTCGAGCGTTCGATGGCGTCGGCGTCGAGCGAGTCGTTCGGCTTGACGTAGTGGCTCACGTCGGCGATGGCGACCAGCAGGCGGAAACTGTTCACACCCTTGATGGTCACCGGTTCGCAGTAGACGGCATCATCGAAGTCGCGTGCGTCTTCGCCGTCGATCGTCACCAGCGGCACGTCGCGCAGGTCGACGCGGTTGGCCAGATCGGCATCGATGACTTCGTTCGGCAGGCGGTTTGCCTGCTTGAGCGCGGCCGGCGAGAAGATGTGCGGCACGCCGAACTTGCGCACGGCGATTTCGATTTCCATGCCCGGGTCATCGAGCTCACCCAGCACTTCGACGATGCGGCCGGTCGGCTTCTGGAAGCGGCCTGGCTGCTCCAGCAGTTCGACACTGACGACCTGCCCCGCACGCGCGTTGCCGGTCGGCCCGGTAACGATCACGTCCTGGGCAATGCGCTGGTCTTCGGGCGAAACGATCCACGCGCCTTCTTCATTGAGCAGGCGACCGATGATGTGCGTGTTGGCACGCTGGACGACTTCGACGATCGAGCCTTCCGGACGGCCGCGGCGGTCCATGCCCGTCACGCGCGCCATGACGCGGTCGCCGTGCAGCACTTTCTGCATCTCGCGGTCGGACAGGAACAGGTCGGGACCTGGTTCGTCGGGAATCACGAAGCCAAAACCGTCGCGATGCGCGCTGACCTTGCCGGCCACGAAGGCGGAATGATCGGCCAGCATATAGGTGCCGCTGCGGTCGGAACGGATCTGGCCGTCACGCTCCATGGCGTTCAGGCGGCGGCCGAGGACTTCCTGCGCTGCGGGCTGAACATCAAGGGCATGTGCCAGGGCGGCTGCATCGAGCGATTCAGCGGCGTCGCGGAAGACAGCGAGGATTTCCTCGCGGCTTGGAATGGTATGAGTAGGTTGCTTCAAATCGATTCTTTTTTCTTTTGGCCAGTAGAGCGCCGCACATCACATAAGGGCGGCAGCGTGGTTAATTGACACCATGACAGGCGTAGTGTAACGGAGGTCTATCCGATTCGCCTAACATGATGTGCGCCAACGACCTGCGCCCGTACAACAGGATGCATGCGCGGAATGCGTGCGCGGGATGCTTGCACGTGAGTTCTTGTCGAGAACTTCACCTTGGGTCTTTGACTATTGAAAATGATCCGCTATAATCTCGCTCTCTTCAGCAACGGCGACAACGCCGGGGCGATGAAAAGCAGCAGTAGCAGAGGATGTTTGATGCGAAGTCAGCTATTTTCAGGAATAGTTGATCTGGCGGAAAATGACAAACCCTGCTATTGTAGCAGAGATGTTCTTGCAGTGCCCACGTGGCGGAATTGGTAGACGCGCATGGTTCAGGTCCATGTGCCGCAAGGTGTGGGGGTTCGAGTCCCTCCGTGGGCACCAAATAGTTCATCTGATTGTCAGTAGTACCGTAGTTGCAGTGCCCACGTGGCGGAATTGGTAGACGCGCATGGTTCAGGTCCATGTGCCGCAAGGTGTGGGGGTTCGAGTCCCTCCGTGGGCACCAAAGGTTTCAGGCAGTATCGTTGTTGAGTAGTCCCAGTGCCCACGTGGCGGAATTGGTAGACGCGCATGGTTCAGGTCCATGTGCCGCAAGGTGTGGGGGTTCGAGTCCCTCCGTGGGCACCAAAAGTCTATCTCGTAGTAAGTAGTTCGCAGTATCGTTGTCAGCAGTTGCAGTGCCCACGTGGCGGAATTGGTAGACGCGCATGGTTCAGGTCCATGTGCCGCAAGGTGTGGGGGTTCGAGTCCCTCCGTGGGCACCAGAAATTGTAGTGAGTTTGTGGACCCCGTGTCCCGCAAAACGCCGTAGCCTTTGAAACAGGGTTACGGCGTTTTGCGTTGTGCCTGCCTCTGGCGCAGGCTCAGTGCGCCGCCAGATCATCGAGGATCGGGCAGGCTGAGCGGGCATCGCCATGGCACGACGCGGCGAGGCTCACCAGCGTGCGCCGCATCGCCGCCATCTCCGCAATCTTGCGGTCCAGTTCCTCGATATGCGTCTGCGCCAGTGCGCGCACATCGGCGCTGGCCCGGCCCTCGTCTTCCCACAGCGCCAGCAGGTTCCGGATCTGGTCCAGCGAAAAGCCCAGTGCTCGTCCCCGGTGGATGAATTGCAGCACGCGCACCTCGCGCTCGCTGTAGAGGCGATAGCCGGCGTCGGTGCGGCGCGGCGCCGGCACCAGGCCAATGGATTCGTAGTGGCGGATCATCTTGGCCGTGACGCCAGACGCGCGGGCGGCGTCGCCGATGTTCATGCTGGATGGGGTCGCTTGCAAGGTGCGCTCCTGTACGGGTTCATGCGCCAGCTTACACCTTCCCACGATGGGAAGGACAAGTGCGCGCTTGACTTGAACGCCGTAACGGTCGAGCATGGAAGTCATGCAGATTCTTCGCTCTGCCGCCCTCGGGGTGGCGCTCATCGTCGTTGTCGCTTCCAGCCTGGCTGCACCGGCGCCGTATTACCAATGGCGCAGCAAGCTCACGGGCGCACTGGCCTGTTCCCCGACGCCGCTGGGTGAAGGCTGGGTGAAGACGAACGGCCCGTATCGTGACGCGCGTTGCGAAAAACCCATCGTTGCTAAATAATGAAC
Source organism: Telluria sp. ZT3P26 (assembly GCF_059686035.1). NCBI lineage: Bacteria > Pseudomonadati > Pseudomonadota > Betaproteobacteria > Burkholderiales > Oxalobacteraceae > Telluria > Telluria sp. ZT3P26. The sequence goes on from NZ_JCASII010000007.1 coordinate 207,535, forward strand.
GCGGCAGACGTCGTTTGTCTGTCATTGTTCAGCTTTCAAAAACAGCTTACCCACTGAGGAGACACCCCATGTTTACCAGCCCGGAACAGTTTGCCAACGCCACGAAAACCCTGTTCGACCTGCAGATGCAGACCTTCAACGCGCTGGCCGGCAAGACCGTCAAGGGCGTCGAGCAGGTCGTCGCCCTGAACATGAACGCTGCCAAGAGCACGATGGACAGCACCCTGCAGGCGGGCCGCGACATCGCCCAGGCCGGCAATCCGAAAGCCGCATTCGAGACGCTCGCGGCGCGCATGCAGCCGGCTGCCGGCGTGACCAACGCGGCCGAGTACACGACGCAGTTGAAAGCCATCATCGACGACATGCACAACGAGTTCCGCGGTGCGGCCGATGCGCATGCGGTCGAAGCGAAGAACACGCTGTCGGCGCTGATCTATGACGTCACCCAGAACGTCAAGCCGGGGTCAGAGAATGCGGTCCAGATCATGAAGGCAGCAATCGACAACGCCTTCAAAGGGTATGAACAGGTAACCGCCGCCACGCGCCAGGCCGTGCAGACGGTCGAAGCGCAGTTCGAACGCGCCAGCACCATCGTCACCCCGGGCGGTGGCAAGCAGGACAAACCCGAGTAAGCTCGTCCTTCAGCAACCCGGCCCCTCAGGGCGCCGGGAGCTTCACCGGCTGGTCCGCCTGGCCGTCGATTCCCAGCAAGTCTTCCAGCCGCGCCAGCGACGCTTCATCCTTGATCACCGCACGCAGCCAGGCATGCAATGGCTGCTCGCCCCAGCGCGCTGCTTTTTCCGCCAGATACGCGACAGGGCTGTGCGGTTCCGTGCGGCGGAAAAACTCGGCGACCTGGCGCAGCTGGGCCAGCGCCTGGTCGCGCCCCTGGACCGGCCCATCCTGTCGCGAGGCGCGTGCCACGGCAATCGCGCCGCCCTCCCCCAGCGTTGATAACGCATGCTCTGCCACGGCCGCCGGCAAGCCAGGGGACATCAGGTCGATGACGTCGCGCAGCGCCGTGCGCGCCGCGCGAAAGCTCGGGCCATCGTTGCCCAGCCGCACGTCGACGACGCGTTCCAGTTCGTCCAGCGCCACAACGCACGCTTCGCAGTCGGCCAGCAGCGCCTGAACAAACGCCGGCTTGCCACGCGCGCGCAGCGCCTCGAGTTCAGCGACCGCTTCCGGCCCGCGTGCCCGCGCCACTTCCCACGCTTGCAGCGTCAGCGCGCCGCCCTCGTCCAGCGCAACGCCCTTGGCCAGTGGTCCCACGCGGCCCGCCAGCCAGGCCAGGATGCCGATGCGCCGCTCGACGCCGTCTTCGTCGGCCTGCGGATGCACGCCGTCCCAGTAACGCTCGCACAACGCAGCCACCAGAGTCACGCCGTCGGCCAGCCCGCGCATGCCGCCAGTCCGGGTAGTTGCTTCGGCCAGCCAGACGGCCAGTTGCAGATCCTTGCTGCGCGTTTCGAGCAGGATGGCGCAGTGTTTGCCGACGAATTTCCAGTCGGCTTCCTTGAGCGCAGTGACCCAGGCGCCCTGCTCCAGCGACGGATCGTCGGCCAGGCGCGCACGGGCAATGGCGTCGACTTCGGGCGCGAACGCCAGGTCGGCGCCGCACGGATTGTCGGGCGTAACTGGTTTGAGAAGCGAGGCGATATCGAGCATGGGTGTCTCCGTGGGATCAAGCCTGCACCGGTTCGATCAGATACTTGAACTTGCCGGCGCGGGTGGCGCCGACTTTCACGCGCGCGATGGCGCCGCCTTCCATCATCCGCGCCAGCACGCTGTCGGCGATTTCCGGCAGCAGCGTGCCACCCAGGATATTGTCGACATTGCGTGCGCCGGAATCGACTTCTGTACAGCGGCTGAGCACCGCCGCCACCAGTGCATCGTCGTACTCGAAGAGGGCCTTGTGGTTGTCCAGCACGCGCGCGCCGATCCGCGCGAGCTTCAGGCGGATGATATTGGCCAGCACCTCGTCACCGATCGGATAGAACGGCACCACGCTCAAGCGGCCCAGGAACGCCGGCTTGAAATGCTTCATCAGGCTCGGGCGCAGCAGGTCGGCCAGCGCGTCGGGCGTGGGCATGTCGGCGGCCGGCTTGTTCAGGCACGCGGCCATCACCTGGCTGGCGCCCACGTTCGACGTCAGGATGATGATCGTGTTGCGAAAGTCGATTTCTCGGCCTTCGGCGTCGTCCATCACGCCCTTGTCGAAGACCTGGAAGAACAGTTCGAGCACGTCCGGGTGCGCTTTCTCGGCTTCGTCGAGCAGCACGACGCTGTACGGATTGCGCCGAACCGCTTCGGTCAGCACGCCCCCCTCGCCATAACCGACATAACCGGGCGGCGAGCCTTTCAGGCCGGAGACGTTGTGCGCCTCCTGGTATTCGCTCATATTGATCGTGATGAGTTTGCGCTCGCCGCCGTACAGGATGTCGGCCAGCGCCAGCGCCGTTTCGGTCTTGCCCACGCCCGAGGTGCCGACGAACAGGAACACGCCCTTCGGCTTGTTCGGATCGTCGAGATGGGCACGGGCCGTGCGCACGCGCTGGGCCACCACGCCGCTCGCGTGGCGCTGGCCCAGGATGCGCTCGTCGAGCATTGCCTGCAGATTGACGACGGTACGGATTTCGTCCTTGACCATGCGCCCGAGCGGGATGCCGGTCCAGGCCGCGACGATGGCGGCGACCGTGTGCCCGTCGACCTGCACCGGCACCAGCGGCGCGTCGCCCTGCAGGCTGCGCAGGCGTTCGCCAAGCGCCCGCAGTTGCGCGCTGCCGCCACCTGCTGCGTTCGATCCGGCCGCTTCGAGTTCGGCGCGCAGTGTGCCGATCTGGCCCGCCAGCGCCTGCTCGTCGGCCCAGCGGCGTTGCAGCGCGGCCTGCTCGGCCACCGCCGCGGCGCGGTCCTCGTCCAGCGTCGCCAGCATTTGCGCGTGATCGTCCCCGGCGCTCGTGTCGCGGCGCAGCGCGCCGATGCGGGCGTCGAAACGCTCGATGCGGCGCCCGCAATCTTCCAGCAGTGCCGGCGTCGCGCTCTGGCCCAGCGCCACCCTGGCGCAGGCCGTGTCCAGCACGCTGATGGCCTTGTCCGGCAACTGGCGTCCGCTGATGTAGCGGTGCGACAGGCGCACCGCCTCGGTGATCGCCTCGTCGTAGATGCGCACACCGAAGTGCTGCTCCATCAGCGGCGCCATCGCGCGCAGCATCGCCGCCGCCGTGTCTTCGTCGGGCTCCTCGACCTTGATCACCTGGAAGCGCCGCGCGAGCGCCGCATCCTTTTCGAAGTATTTCTTGTATTCGCCCCAGGTCGTCGCGGCGATCGTGCGCAGCTCACCCCGCGCCAGCGCGGGCTTGAGCAGGTTGGCCGCGTCGTTCTGGCCAGCCGCGCCACCAGCGCCGATCATCGTGTGCGCTTCGTCGATGAAGAGGATGATCGCGTGGGCACTCTGCCTGATCTCCTGGATCACGTTCTTGAGACGGTTTTCGAACTCGCCCTTCACGCTGGCGCCGGCCTGCAGCAGCCCCATGTCGAGCGTGTGGATCTCGGCGCCCTTGAGCACCTCCGGCACGTCGCCCAGCGCGATGCGCAGCGCCAGCCCTTCGACGACGGCCGTCTTGCCGACACCCGCTTCGCCGGTCAGGATCGGGTTGTTCTGGCGCCGCCGCATCAGGATGTCGATCGCCTGGCGGATTTCCATGTCGCGGCCAATGACCGGATCGAGCTTGCCGTCACGTGCACGCGCAGTGAGACACGTCGTGTACTGATCGAGGGCCGGCGTCGCGCGACCAGCAGACTGCGCCAGCGCCGACGCCGCGTCCGGCCCCGACTCGCCTACCTCGGGCGCGATGCCAGGCGCCTCGACCGAGCCGCGCGTCAGGCGTTCGAGATCGTGCTTGAGGCGGTCGAGCGGAAAGCGCGCGAACAGCGGCGACGCGCGCTGCGCCAGTTGCGCCAGCGACGGCTCGCTCAAGAGGGCCAGCACCAGATGGCTGCTGCGGATCTGCGGTGGCCCGCCGACGCCGAGTGAGGCGATCAGCCAGGCATGCTCGAACAGCAGCGGCAGATGACGGGAAAACACGGGCGTGCGCGCGCTGCCGGTGGCAAAGCGCGCCACTTCGCGGCGCAGGTCGGTCTCGAGGCCGGTCAGGCTGATATCACAATGGCGCGCGATCGCAGCCAGGTCACTCCCCGGCTGCTCGATCAGGCCCAGGAACAGATGCTCGACGTCGACTTCATACTGGCCCAGCCCGACACAGATGCCGGCCGCGCGCGTGGCCGCCGCGCGGGTGGTGTCGTTGAGCTTCGAGATCAGCGTCTTGAGGTTGATGTCCATCGTGCCTCCTGGTCAGGTGGGTTCGCGGCCTTTGCCAGGCCGGACGGTGCGGTGGATCTCGTAGTGCAGCGACGACGGTTGCAGCACCGCGTTGAAGTTGATTGCTTCGGGCTGGCCGCCCGGCGCCAGACAGGCGTGGATCGCGAACTGCAGGCGATTGACGTCGCCCGCATCCGGCTCGAGCACGGCGCGCACGTCGGACAGGCGCGGCTCGTGCGCCTTGATCGCCGCTTCGATGCTGGCGCAGATGGCGGCACGGTCAATGCTGCTGGTCAGGCAAAGGCCCGCGAAATCGGCCAGGCCGTAATGCAGCAGCGACGCCAGCGCATGCGGGTAGCCGGCCAGGCAGGCTGCATCGGGCGCGAGGCGGGTATTGAGCAAGGCTTCGAGGTCGCGCGCGATGCTGTCCTTGACGCGCTCGACACCGGCCTGCGCACCGGGCGCAAGGTCGCGGCGCTCGTCCATCAGGCGGTCGAGCAGGCCAGGCGTACAGCCTTTCATGGTGTCTCCGATGGGGGTTGAGTACGACGAACACGCGGCGGCGCGCGGCCGCCGCGTGGAAAGCGGCGGGCGCCGCTCAGACGATCTTGTTGGCCGCCAGGTCCCAGCCGCCCGAGGTGTTGCCGCCGGCGCCGCCGGTCACCTTCTGCTGGGTGTATTTCCATTTGATCTTCGAGAACTTCAGGCCCACCGCTTCGTGGATGATGCTACCTTCGGCCACGCTCGGCTGGACGCCGCCGATCAGCACGTTTTCAAGCTCGATCTCGAAGTACTTGATGCGCTCGCCCTGGCCATCGGCGCGCATGAATTCCAGCTTGGCCTTGGGGATGGTCTTGCCTGCGGAGCAGGTCTGCAACAGGATGGGCGAGGCCAGGTCGGCGAGCTTGGTCAGCGCGATTTCCTGGTGCTCGCAGCGCTCGGCGGTGTGGCCGCCGCCGGTGGATGCCGTGGCCGAACGGGGCTGGCTGACGCCCCAGTTCACCGAGGTGCACTCGATCCAGTCCTTGTGCCGGTCATCCTGCGACTCGCCTTTGATCCCGTCGATCTGCAGGTACACGTCAATTGCCATGTTCTACTCCAAGTGTGATTGAAACGTCGGTTGAATAACAAAATGGTTGCAGCGGTCAGTTCTTGGTCGATTGCGGCAACTCCGCGACCAAACGGAGCGAAACGGACAGCTCGTCGAGCTGGAAATGCGGGCGCAGGAACGACACGGCGCGGTAGACGCCGGGCCGGCCCGGCACTTCGGAGACCTGCACACTGGCTTCGCGCAGCGGGAACTGCGCTTTCTGGTCCTGGCTCGCGTTATCGTCGAGCAGCACGTATTGCGTGAGCCAGCGGTTCAGATAATCCTCGACATTGGACGCTGCGGCGAAGCTGCCGATCTTGTCGCGCATCATGGATTTCATGTAGTGCGCGATCCGCGACACGGCAAAGATGTATTGAAGTTGCGACGACAGCACCGCATTCGCATTGGCCGCCTCGTTGTTGTACTTGCGCGCCTTCTGCGCCGACTGCGCGCCGAAGAACGCGGCGTACGACGTGTTCTTGCAGTGCACGAGCGAGATGAAGCCCAGGTCCGACAGTTCTTTCTCGCGCCGGTCCGTGATCGCCACTTCGGTCGGGCACTTCAGCGCCACCTCGCCCTCGTCGGTCTTGAACGTGTGCGTCGGCAGATTTTCGACCAGGCCGCCGCCCTCGACGCCGCGGATCGCCGCGCACCAGCCGTAATCCTCGAACGCGCGCGTCAGGCGCGCGCCGAACGCATACGCGGCGTTGCACCACAGGTAGCGGGAATGGTCGCTGCCGTCGACATCCTCGACGTAGTTGAAGCCCTCGGTGGTCATGCCGTCGGCCGGGTGGTACGGCAGCCGGCCCAGGAAGCGCGGCAGCGTCAGGCCGACGTAGCGAGCGTCTTCCGATTCCCGGAACGCCTTCCACTTCACGTATTCGGCGGTGTCGAACACCTTGGCCAGGTCGCGCGGCTTGCCCAGTTCACCGAAGCTTTCGACACCGAACAGTTCGGGGCTGGAGGACGTGATGAACGGTGCATGGCTGGCGGCGGCCACGTGCGACATCTGCTCCAGGAAGTAGATGTCTTCGGGCTGGCGCGAGATCTCGAAGTCGCCGATCAGCGTGCCGTACGGCGCGCCGCCGAAGGTGCCGAATTCTTCTTCGTAGATTTTCTTGAACATCGTGCTCTGGTCGAATTCCATGGCCGACTGGAAGTCTTTCACCAGCTCGCGCTTGGATGCATTGAGCATCCGGATCTGCAGGTTCGCGCCGGTCGTGCTGTTCCTGACCAGGTATTGCAGGCCGGTCCAGCTGCGCTCGAGCTTCTGGAATTCGGGCGCGTGCATGACGGCGGAGAGCTGGTCGGAGATCATACGGTCGAGCTCGGCCAGCCGGACATCGATCGTGGCCGACAGGCTGGAGGACATCACCATCGTGCCCTGCATGACCTGGCTGACCAGCTCCGAGATCAGGTCGCGCGCCCGCACATGCTCGCTGCTGGACGTGGCCACGCGGCTTTGTTCGACAATCTGGTCGAGCAGCGTCGCATCCAGTTCGGGGGCGCCCGGCTGTGCACCCGTTGATTCGAGGACTGCGGCCATCTCAACCCTCCTTGCCGGTGTCGCCCTGCTGCTTGCGCAGGCCGTCGAGCTTTTCGGTATTGCCCAGCACGTCGGTCAGGATGTCTTCGAGCTTGTCGTTCCCGGCCAGCTTGTTGCGCAGGTCGGCCAGCTTGGTGCGCGCCTCGAGCAGACCGGCCAGCGGCGCCACCTGGCGCACGACCGATTCGGGCCGGAAGTCGGCCATTTCGCGAAACTGCAGCTGCACGCCAAACGTGCCGCCGTCGGGCGACAGGTGGTTCTCGACCTGGAAGCTCGCCACCGGTGCAACACCGCCCAGCACTTCGTCGAAATTGGAGGCGTCGACATTGACGAACTTGCGGTCCTTCAGCCGCTTTTTTTCGACCTGCGGATCGGTCCCGAAATCGCCGACCACGCCAACCACGAAGGGCAGCTCCTTGTTTTCGGTCGCGTCGCCGATCTCGACGTCATACGTCATCTGCACGCGCGGCGCGCGCACTTTCTGCAACCGTTTTTGTACGCTCTCGTTCTTGGCCATATCGACTCCAGTGGGGGATGGGGTAAAGGCTGCGGCGTTATTTCAGGACATCGAACGGACTGCCGCCCGCAGGCGCCGGCGCAGGTCGCGCTGGCGCCGCCACCGCCGTCTGGGTCGGTGGTTTGCGCACCGGTGCGCGCACGACCGGGCGCGGGTTGACCAGCACTTCCTCGCCCAGGCTGGTGCGCAGCAGCCTGGCCAGATCCTGCGCCTCGCTGCGTACCGAGCCCTGCAGATTGTTCTTGCGCGTCAGGTCGGCCAGCGCCTTGCTGGCCACGCGCAGGCCGCTGACGGCCAGAATGCTGTAGGCCAGCGTGTCGTTGGGATCGCGCGCCAGGGCTTCCTGGGCATTGCTGATCGCCTCGCCATACTGGCTGGCGTCGAAGCGGATCTGCGCCATGCGCACCCACGGTTTCTTGTCGACGGGATGGGCCACGCTGGCCGATTTGAGCAGCAGGATCGCCTGTTCGGGCTGGCGCGCCGCCACTGCCGCATCGGCCTGCGCGTAGAGGTTCCCGGACACGGCGGCGCGCGGTGCGCTCCCGCCCGCCCCTTCTGTGGCGCACCCTGCCAGGACGGCGACGCCGAGCAGCATGGGTAACAGTCGTTGGCGAATCATGTTCGGCTCCGGTGGATAAACAAGCCACCATTATTCGCATCGAGACCGACGCGAAGTTGCGCACTGTCAATGGCAAGCGAATTCAGCAACCGCGTGTGGGATCGCGGTCCGAACCTGCCTGCACTTGCGCTGGCGCAGCGCATCCCGGCTGGAAACGGATTCAATCCAACGTTGGTGCTCAGGAAAATTCCAAGGAGAACGGGATGATGGCAACCCACCGCTGTGTGGTGCTCACGTTTGCCCTCGCTGCGGCGCTGTCCGGTTGCGGCGGCGGGACGCTCGGCCCACTGGCAAACCTGCGCAAGCCAACCGCGCTGGCCGAATCGCAAAAGCCGCCACGCAATGTACTGCTGCGCATGCATGCGGCGACGCGCCTGAACGTCAGCGAGCGCGGCCAGCCGCTGGCACTCGCCGTGCGCCTGTACAAGTTGCGCCAGAAGGACGCCTTCGAGGGCGCGCCATACGCAGCGTTTCTCGACCCGCAGCAGGAACGCGAGCGGCTCGGCGCCGACCTGGTGGACGTGCGCGAAATCATGCTGGTGCCGGGGCAACGTTACGAGGTCACTGAAAGCGTCACGCGCGAAGCCCGCCATATCGGCATCGTGGCGCTGTTCCACAATCCGGCAGCCGGCCACTGGCGCACGACGCTCAGCAGCGTGGACGCCGAGCGCGACGGCGTCACCATCGGCCTGCATGCCTGTGCGCTGAATGTGGCGGGCGGGCCCGCCAGTGCGGTGACGGCGCTGGCGTCTGCGCGCTGTCAATAAACGGCAAAATCCTTCCTGCAAGCTAAACAGTGTCGGACATTAAGCGAGGCCAACGTGAGCATGCCATCCAGGGTCTTGTGGGACGAAGGGTTGTTTCTGCGGCCCCAGCATTTCCAGCAGCAGGAACGCTACCATGAGGCGCGCCTGCACCAGACTGCCTGCGCGCTGCATCCGTATTGCTGGGGCGTGCGAAGGCTGACGATCGATCTCGACGCGCTCAGGAACGACGTGCTGCGCATCGAGGGGCTCTCGCTGCTGTTCCCCGAGGGCGAGGTGTACCGGGCGCCCGACGGCGACCTGCTGCCGCCACAGGTACGCCTGGCCGATCTGCCGCCGGATCTGCAAAGCGTGACGTACCACGCCGCCCTGCCGGCGCTGCGCACCCATGGCGACAACTGCGCCATCGCGATCGACGACGCGCCGGATGACGCCGATGGCGATCTGCGCTGTGCCCGTTACCAGCGCGCTACGCACGAAACACACGACCTGTACAGCACCGCCGCCGAGGCCCCCGTCACGTATCTGCGCAAGGCGCTGCGGCTGGTGGCCGATGGCGATGCGCTCGAAGCGTACGAGAGTTTTCCGCTGCTGCGCCTGCGCCGCGTGGCCACCGGCGGCTTCGAGCCCGATCCCGGCTTCATCCCGCCCAGCCTGTCGATCGATGCGGTGTCCGGCCCGGGGATGGGCCTGTACGGCGCCCTGGCGCGGCTGATGGAAAAGCTGCAGGCCAAGGTGGCCGCGCTGTATGGCGACCTGCGCGAACCGAGCCGCAACGTGGTCGAGATCCGCGGCGGCGACGTGTCGTCGTTCTGGCTCCTGCACACGGCCAGCGCCGGCTATGCGGCGCTGGCCCATTACCTGCACCACCGCGATCTGCATCCCGAACGTCTCTTCAGCGCGCTGCTGCACCTGGCCGGTGGCCTGATGACCTATTCGCGCAGCTACCGCCTGGGCGACCTGCCGTCGTATGTCCACGCCGATCCGGCGCCGCAGTTCGCGCGCCTGGACGACATCATCCGCGACCTGCTCGACACCGTGATTTCGTCGCGCTACTTCACCATCGCGCTGCGCCACGACCGGCCGTCGTACTACCATGGCGTACTCGACTCGGGCCGCATCACGCCCCAGACCACGCTGTACCTGGCGGTGGCCGCCGACCTGCCGGCGCTGCGCCTGGTCGAGACGGTGCCGCTGCAATTCAAGGTCGGCGCACCCGAAGACGTCGACCGCTGCGTGCTCTCGGCACTGCCGGGCGTGAAGCTGTTGCACGCGCCGCAGGTGCCCAGCGCGATTCCGGTGCGGCCCGACCTGGTGTACTTCGTGCTCGAGGCGCGCGCGCTGCTGTACGAGGCCATGCTCAAGGCGCAGGCGATCTCGGTGTACGTTCCCAACGGACTGCGCGAATTGCGGCTCGAACTGATCGCGGTGTCGGCATGAGCGCGTTCATCGAGCGCCGCGCCGCGCCCAAGGCCGATGCCGGCGAACACGTCATCCGCACCCAACGCCTCAGCGACATCATGTACGAGGGGTTCTATGCGCTGTTCCTGCTCAAGACAGGGTGCGGGCCGCAGGACAAGGGCGCCTTCGCCGACAACATGACCAGCTTTCTCGGCGACGTCGACCGCAGCGCCAAGGCGCTCGGCATCAGCGCCGACGATATCCAGGCGGCCAAATACGCATTCTGCTCGGCGGTCGACGAAATCATCCTGCGTTCGACCTTCGACGTGCGCGAGGCGTGGGAAACGCGGCCCCTGCAACTGCGGGTCTTCGGCGACCAGCTGGCCGGCGAACACTTCTTCCACCGCCTCGAAGACCTGCGCGCGCGCGGTGCGCAGCACGTCGAGGCGCTCGAGGTCTTCCATATGTGCCTGCTGCTGGGTTTCCAGGGGCGCTATGCGCTCGACGGCAAGGACAAGCTCGATTACCTGGTGGCGCGACTGGGCGACGAGATCGCCCGCATGCGCGGCCGCGCGCGCGGCTTCGCGCCGCAGGCTGAACGGCCGGACCAGGTGATCAACCGTGTGCGCAGCGACCTGTCGCTGTGGGTGCTGGGCGCGGTGTTCATGGTGGCCGGCCTGGGCGCGTACGTGGGCTTCCGGACGGTGCTGGGCAATGACACGCGCCACGCGCTGGCGCAGTACAACGATCTGGTCAAGCTGCCGCCGAAAGCGGCGCACGTGACGATCACCCTGCCATGATGCGCCGGCGGCCCCGGCCCGCAGGCCGCGGGCCGGGGCGCCTTACTGGATCACCTTGAACTCGATGCGCCGGTTGCGCGCCTTGCCTTCCGGCGTGCGGTTGTCAGCCACCGGCCGGTCGGGCCCCTCGCCCGATACTGCAATCAACTCGGCCGCAATCCCCTGCGCGACCACATAGTCCTTGACCGCTTCGGCGCGCGCCTGACTCAGCGACAGGTTACCGGCGCGCGAGCCGGCATTGTCCGTGTGCCCGATCACCTGTACCTTCACGCCCTTGATCTTTTGCAGCGCGGCCGTCATCCCGTCCAGCACGGCGGTGCCGGCCGGCGTCAGGGTCGCCTTGCCTGACTCGAATTCGATGATGCGGTCGGCCAGCGCTGCGTCCAGGACGCCCTGCTGCGACGCTTGCACGCGCAGGCCGTTGTTGACCGTGTAGGTGGGATTCAGGCTCGCGGCAATGTCGCCCGCGATCTGCTGGCGCTGGCCCTCGTTGAGCACATCGCCGCGCAGGCTGACACTGTTGCCGTCGATTTTCAGCTGGCCGCCTTTCACCAGGCGCAGGTTCGGCCCGATCAGGCGGCCGACATACGCGCTCCAGTTGGCGGGCGTCGACACGGTACCAACGGACAGCTGATCGACCACGCGCGCCGGACCGTAGACGCTGCGCAGGCGCTCGAGCAGCGCCGCCCGGGTGGCCTCGTCGGCCACGGTGCCGGTGATCAGGACCGGCGCTTCGGCCTGGGCATACGCGGCGCTCTGGGCCAGGCCCGCGAGTCCCAGCATGACGATCAGCGTGCGAAGTGGCATGTCAGGCTCCGATGAAGGTGGTCATGAACAGCTCGCGCGCCAGCGCCAGCGGCAGGTCGGGCTGGGCCAGCTGGCTCGCCAGCGCGCGCACGTCGGGGTCAAGCTGCAGCTGCTCGTCGATCCAGGCGGTGTGGCGCAGGCGTACCTGCAGCTCGGCGCCCACCAGCGGGTCGATCATGGCGCGCAGCGTGTCGGCCAGCGCAGCGCAAAAACCCACCACCAGCACCGGCCGCTCGTCCTGGTGCGTGATGAATAGCGCCAGGTCGAAACCGGCGCGCCGCAGGAACGGCGCGATCAGCCCGAGCCAGAATGCAGCCACCGGATAGCGCGCCGCCGTGACGAGTGGCAGCGGCAGCACGAGACTCTTGTCGAGCGTGGCTGGCTGGCTGTGCATCACCGGCTGCAGCAGCAGGCCAAGTGCCAGCACCAGCCGTTCGACGCCGCAACCGCCCAGCAGCGCGTCGAGCGAACCGAGCGTGCCGGCCTCCAGCCAGTGCAGGTAAGCATCGGCGTCCCCCAGGCCGATCGCGCTGTCGGCGATCGCCTGCAGCGAGGCCGTGGGATCGGCGTCGGCCAGCACCTTCGGACAGATGTCCTGCAGAAACTCCCACAGCGGTGCGAAGGCCACCGGGCAGTTCGCCACGAATGCCACCGGATCGGCCACCGTCAGCGTGCGCGTGGCCAGGAACGGAAAGCGGCGGCCCGACTGGTCATGGCTGGCCAGCAGGTGCCCGGCCACCGCGTGGTGACGCGCCGGGCCGACCAGGGCAAAGCTCACCGGCGCCAGCGCGTCGTAATGAAAACGCCAGCGCGCATCGGATGGCAGCAGCGTCATGACCTGCGCCAGCCACGCATCGAGCATGCCGATCGCGGCCGGGTCGTGCGCCAGCTTGACGAAGTCGGCGCGTGCCGGCAGCTTGCCGAAGTAGCCGATGCGGTCGGCGCGCATCACTGGCCTCCCGTGCTGGCCAGGGCCGGGGCCGCCGGCGGCGGCGCATCGAAGCGCCCGACGATCGTCGGCGGCAGCCGCATGCCTCGAAAACCCTGGCCCTGCGCCTGCCCGCCGCCGCCCGCCTGCGCACTGCTGACGATCTTCAGGTCGACCGCCACCGTCACATTCCCCGCGCTCCAGCGCAGCTCGAACACACCGCCATCCTTCTTCGTGCGCTGCGCGGACTCGAACAGGCGCTGCAGGCCGAACTGGCCGGGCTGGTTGAACAGTTCCACCGTGCGGCCGTCGAACGTGAGGGCCGACACGCGCGCACCCGACACGCCCTGCGGCCCCGGATGCACCATATTGCTCCAGCTGGGTGGGGTGTTGCGATAGCGGAGCTGCTGGCCGTCGATCTCGACCGTGTATTCGAGCGTGCCGGGCGCCGTGAGCGGCAGTATCTGGAACACGGTCTGCGCCGCCGTGCCGGCCGCCACGCCGTTGTTCGACAGCGGCGCGATCCAGCCCGGGAACGCAGCCACCGCCTGCGGCACGAGCGAGATGCCGATGTCGGCCCAGGTCCGCGCGGCCAGCACGTCGCCGCGCCGCACCACAAGCGGGCCCATGGCAGTGCCCACGAATTTGGCCACTGCCCCGTCGGGGCCGAACACCTGGCTGATCTCGCCTGGTGTGGCCTCCACGCTGGCCCCCTGTGCGAACGGGTACTTGGTCGCCAGCGTGCGCGTGAACGGTTCGACGACCTGCGCCTGCCAGGTCTTGTTGATCTCGGCCTCGGACGGCAGCACGATCATGGCGAAGGTCTGCGTCAGCGGACGCACGAGCAGTGGCCGCAGCGCGCTTTTCTGGCTGTCGCTCATCCCGGTCAGCATCTGCTCGTCGACGTAGCGCAGCGCCTCGGCCAGTTCCGAGCCGCTGCCCTCGAGCGTCTGCTGCATGAACTGCCTGGCGCCGGGTCCCGGATCACCCTGGTTTTTCAGCGTGTTCAGGCGCGTGCGAAGGCGCGACAGCGCATCGAGGTAACCCGTCATCAGGGACGCTTCCTTTTCCCTGGCACCGACCAGGCGCGCCACGCCGGCAAATTCGCGACCGATCGGTCCGGCGCCTTGCGCACCGCCCGCCAACTCGCCGGGATCGATGGCGTCGGCCAGCGTGCGCGCGTCGGACGGGGCCCGGCGCAGGATTTTTTGCTTGATCCACTCGGCGACGCCGCGCTCGGTCTTGCTCGCGGGCAGGCGCAATCCGCCCGGATTGTCCCAAACGGTCTCTTCATGGATCGTGCGCAGCAGCCTGGCGATGGGCGAGGATTGCGGATCGCCCAGCCGATTCATCGCCTGCACGCTGGCATCGAAGCCGCGCAGGTCGGTGATCGTCACGCCCTGCAGGAACTTGACCCACTCGCGTGCGTAGTCGGCCTTGTACAGGTCGACCAGCGCCTTCTGGATCTGCTCGGGACTGCCCTCGAGCGTCAGGTCGTCACGCGCCGTGGTCTTGAGCACCCAGTCGACGGTATTGAGTTCGCGGCTCGATGCTTCACGGATCGCGCCCAGCACGAACTTGTCCCACGCTGCGCGGGTGAACGCGCCGCTGACCGCATGGCTGCCGGCCACCAGGGCGCCATCCTGTTCGCCGACGATGCGCGCCACCGTCACCGCCGGGAAACGCGTCGCGGCGCGCGTGCGGATATCGGCGTACACGCGCTCGCGCGCCGGCGTGCCGCGCACGACGCGCCGCAGGTGCTCGCGGGTGGTGTCGAGCAGGCCCAGCTTGAGCGTCATCTGCGGCCAGGCGGGGTCATCGATATTGGCCAGGTGGAAGCTCAGCAGGCGCTCGGCGCTGCGGATCATCTGCTCGCGAGGCATCGCGCCGCGGTTCGCTTCCAGCCAGCCGCGCCAGTAACGCGTCAGCTGGTCGTTCAGGTGCCCCGGCTCGGCGTGACTTTTCTCGCCAAGCATCAGGTAGGTCTTGAGTGCGTTGTAGGCGTCGCCGACACTGGTGGGCGACGCATCCTGGTAGGGTTGGCCGGGCCTGGGCGCCGGCGTGGCGGCCTGGCGCGACGGATCGAGGCTGGCGGCGTTGGCGTTGACCTCGGTGAGCATGGTTTCGAGCGCCGCCGTCACGGGTTCGACCATCACCGCGCGCACGCCGGCGAAGTATTCGTCGCGCAGCTTGCGCGATAGCTGCCCGCCCTGGTACAGGCCCAAGCCCAGCGCCCACGGCTTGTCCTGCTGGTAGCCGCCCAGCAGCTCGATGCGGTCCTGCAGGATGTCGAGCGCTTCCAGCCGCGACTGCAGGTCGATCCTCCCGGCCTGCAGCCTGGTGACTTTATCGAGGTCAGCCTGCACATTGGCCACCAGCTGGCGGTTGCCGAGGTACGACCAGGACCAGCCGCCCATCGCGCAGCCGAGCAGGATCGTGGCCCCGAAGAACAGGCCCAGCTTCCAGCGCGCCGCCGCCGGTTTCGTGTAGCGCTTGACCAGGTCGCGGTCGGCGAAGATCACCTTGCGAAACAGGTCGCGCAAAAAGTAGCCCGTTTGCTCGCCTGCCGGCGTCGCGACAGCGCCCTCGCGTTCGCCGAGCGCCAGGTCGAAACGACTGGCTACGCGCAGGCTCGACAGGTCTTGCACGCTGCCTTCCTGCAGCGCGCTGGTAAAGTAAAAGCCGCGAAACACGGGCTTGAACTGGTACGTGTTTTCGTCGAACAGCGTGGCCAGGAAGGCGCGCAGCGGCGTGCGGATCGCCGCGAATTCGAGCGGAAAGGTGAACACGCCCGGGCGCATCAGCGTGCTGCGGTTCGCCCCCATCCCGGCCAGGCTCATCTCTTTCAGGCCATCGACGAGTTCTTCGAACTGCGCGTCGAAAAATGCCAGCACGTCCTGCGGCGCGCTGCGGCGGTTGTAGCGCAGCGTGGCGCCCCAGATGCGTTCGCGCTCGGCCTGTTCGCTGTCACTGAAAAAATCCAGGAATCCCGCCACCAGGTCGACTTTGGTGAACACGACATACACGGGGGGATGCACGCCCAGGCGCTCGGTCAGCTCCTGCATGCGGGTACGCAGGTTCTTGGCGAGTTCATGCGATGCCGTGGCCGGGCCAGCCATGAGTTCGGCCACGCTCACGGCAATCAGGATGCCGTTGACCGGCGCGCGCTGGCGATGGCGGCGCAGCAGGTCGAGGAAGCCGAACCACTCGTCGCGGTCGTCTTCCTGGACCGAATAGCGGCCGGCCGTGTCGAGCAGGATGCCATCGGTGGTGAAGAACCAGTCGCAGTTGCGGGTGCCGCCCACACCCTGCAGCGCCTTGTTGCCGGGAATCGGAAACGTCAATCCCGAGCGGACGATGGCGCTGCTCTTGCCCGCCGCCGGGTTGCCGATGACCATGTACCAGGGCAGTTCGTACAGCGCGGCGGCCCCGCGCGTCAGGCCCAGCTTGGATGTCTTGATGGTGCTGACCGCATCGAGCAGGTTCTTGCGCAGCACGGCGACGTCGCCCTTGCTGCCATCGTTCGCGCCATCGTCCCCGGCATCCTCCGTGGCGATGGCCGACGCGAGCCTGCGCCCTTCGCGCGCACGCCAGGCACGCCGGATCATCCACCCGACGCCCCAGATACCGAGCAAGGCCAGGCCCACGATGGCAGACCACACGAGGCCAATGTCCAGCGCCACGGCGCCGAGCACCAGCAGCGCCGCGACGGCCGCCACGCCGATCAGGATCAGGATCGGCAGGCGGCTGTCGGACAGGAACTTCCAGAATCGTGCCATGGCGGGGCCCAGGTCCGTTGAAAAAAGAGTCTCACAGGAAATGCTCGCATGCGCATGGCCGCCGTCGCTTGAGCGGGCGCAACACGGCGGACTTGGTGCAACGCTCAGTCATCGCTGCGTCACCGCTGCATCACCCCGCGCAGGCGCAGCTCGGTGTGGCCAAAATCCATCACTTTCCAGCGTCCACCCCAGGTCAGCCCCAGCGATTCGGCCACCTGCCCGTAGACCTGATAGCCGCGCATCGCCCAAGGGTCTTTTTCTGAAATGACCAGCTTGCCGTCGCGCAGGAACGCGCAGTCGCCGGCCAGGCCGTACTGGTGCCAGCTCTGGAACGCGCGCGCATTGGTGACGTTGCTGCCACTGGCGGCCAGTGCATCCTGGCGCGCCGGGCTGCGGTAGCCTTCGAGCAGCGCCATCTCGTAGCCGTGCTGCTCCTTCATGATCTTGAATGCCAGCAGCAGGCGCGCACTGAAATCGGGGTGCAGCAGGCCCCAGTTGCGGCTCGCGCCCACGAGCATCGGCCGCACCAGTTCCACTTCGGCTGTGGTAAACACGTCGGGCGGCAGCGCCACGGGGGGCGCCAGCTGTTCGCCGGCCAGCAGCGCCGCCACTTGCTCGTCCGGCATGGCGGCGCTGCCTTCGTACACGGGCAGCATGGCGGGATTGCTCAGCGCCAGCGCCAGCAGCGACGGAATCAGGATCA
Organism: Telluria sp. ZT3P26; assembly: GCF_059686035.1. NCBI lineage: Bacteria > Pseudomonadati > Pseudomonadota > Betaproteobacteria > Burkholderiales > Oxalobacteraceae > Telluria > Telluria sp. ZT3P26. The sequence continues at coordinate 224,810 of NZ_JCASII010000007.1, forward strand.
CCGGCGCGCCGATGGCAAGCAGCACCCGATGCCGGCGCACGGCGCGCACGGTGCGCACGATCCGCTCGCGGACGGTGAGCCCGGCGGTGTTGCGTGCGGCATCCAGCGCCCTTCCACCCGCGTGACGCCAGGCACCGGCACGCCGCGCCAGCGCGCGCAGGCTGCCGATGCTGCGCGTTGCCAGTGCGCGACCGGCCGGGAACACGGCAAGCCAGATCAGGCCGGATGCGCCACAAACGTACAGAAGCGCGATAAAAATCAGCATCGGTACCTCCGGGATTGTTTCTAATCGGAACAAGAAAAATCCCATCTTAGGAGTGCTGCCGTGCGTCCACCCGACGAAAATCAAGCGAACCCCACGCACCCGCACCTGCGGCCCAATCTGATGTCATCGGCGCGGCGCGGCGGCAACGAAGACAGCATCCTCGCCAAGCTCGAACGCGAGCCGGCCCGCCGCGCCTTGGCAGGCGGCAGCGGCCTGCGGCTGGCCTGGTATGGCGGCGCCGTCGTCGTCGCGCTGGGGCTGACCTGCACACTGGCCTGGCTGGCGGCGGGGCAGGACGCGTTACCCAGGTTGGAAGTCGCGCGCGCAGGCGACGCGGCGCGCAGCATGGTCGCGGCGGAAGAACCGGTTGCGCCGGCAGCGTCTGCCCTGATCGTCGACGCCGCGCCGCCGGTCCCGGTGTCGACCGTGGTCGCGACGGCAGACCTCGCACCCCATCCGCTGCCGCCGCTGCGCCTGCTGAAACCGGCGCCAGTCAAGCCCACACGCACGCCCGCTGTGACGGAACGCAGCGTGGCCATCGTGCGGGCCACGGCGCCCGTCCCGCCACCGGCGCGCACGCGCGCTGCCGTACCGCGCCAGCCAGCCCGGCCGGCAAAACATGCGTTACCGGCACGCATCGCCGAGGTGCCGGACAGCGATGTCGCCTTGATTTCGGCCGTCATCTATCACGCCAATGGCCACGCCGTGCCTGAACCCGACGCGGACCCGGCGCGTTGCGCCGACGACGCCTGTCGTCCACGGCCAACGCGCTAGCACCGCACCGGACGATCGCGCCGAAACTGCTGGATTCCCCGTCCACCCGCGCTTATACTGTACATAAGAACAGTAACGCAGGTGGTCATGATCAGGTTGTTGGAAAACGAGTTTTATTATCTGGACAACTTTCAGCGCGTTCTCGACTGGATCGGCGAACGCTATGCCGACCTGCTCGACGCGCAGGAGCACGCGTTCCTGGCCGCCTTCCCTGCCCTGCCGCATGCGGCACGCGCGCTGTTCGTGCGCATGGTCATGCGAAAAGGCACGCTGTTTCGCGCCAGCAAATTGCGCTACGCCGAGATCGGCTGCCCGGTAGAAGCCGCCGGCCATCTGCTCGGCACCGGCTGGATCGAAGCCGATCCCGAACTGTCGCTCGACGAGCTGTTCGACCTGCTCTCCAAGCCCGAAGTTGCCCAGGCCTTCCCGCACCTGCGCCAGAAAAGCGCGCGCAAGGGCGACCTGCTCGAAACCTTGCGCGCCGACTGCGCCGATCCCCGCCGCTTCTCGGGCTGGTACGGCGATTGTCCGGACGTCGCCTGGCGCATTCTCGTCAAGCCGCTGTGCGACCGCCTGCGTCTGGTTTTTTTCGGCAACCTGCGCCAGGGCTGGACCGACTTCGTGCTGTCCGACCTGGGCCTGTTCCGCTACGAGCAGGTCGACATCTCACCGGCCTCGCGCGGTTTCCGCCAGCGCGCCGACATCGACCACTACATCCTGCTGCACGCATGCCGCGAGCGCTTCGCTGCCGGTGAAGCGGTCGAGGATGTCGTGCGCGACCTGCCCGAGCATGCGTTCGACAACGATTGGCTGGCCAGCCGGCGTGAAAAGCTCGTGTTCCAGATCGGCCAGCACTACGAAAAGCAAAAGGACTGGGACGGCGCGTTTGCCGCCTACGCACGCTGCCGCTACCCCGGCGCGCGGGGCCGCGCGATTCGCGTCCTTGAAAAACACGAGCGCTTTAACGACGCCTGGGCCCTGCTGACCGAGGCCCAGGCCGCACCCGAAAACGACGCCGAGCGCCAGCACCTGGCCCGCATCGCGCCGCGCCTGGCACGCCGCCTGGGCCACGCGCGCCTCGGCCGGCTGCCGAAGACCGAGGTGCAGCGCATCGACCTGCGCCTGGCACCGCCGAACGGCGAGCGCTGGGTCGAGGGCGCGGTGCGCGACCATCTGACGCAAGACGGCGCGCCCGTGTTCTATGTCGAAAACGCGCTGGCCAATACGCTGTTTGGCCTGCTGTGCTGGCGCGCGATCTTCGCCGCCATCCCCGGCGCCTTCTTCCACCCGTTCCACCGCGGGCCGGCCGACCTGTACAGCGCCGACTTCTACGGGCGCCGCCTGGCCGAATTCTCTGCCTGCTTCGACGAACTCGAGTCAGGCGCCTACCGCGACACGATCCGCGCGACCTACCGCGACAAGGCCGGCCTGCAGTCCCCATTCGTGCACTGGGACGGCATCAGCCTCGAGCTGGTCGAACTGGCCCTCGATTGCATCCCGGCCGCGCACCTGCGCAAGTGGTGCGAGCGGATCCTGGCCGACGTGCGCGAAAACCGCACCGGCTTTCCCGACCTGATCCAGTTCTTCCCCCTCGAAGGCCGCTACACGATGATCGAAGTGAAGGGCCCGGGCGACCGCCTGCAGGACAACCAGCAGCGCTGGATCGAGTACTGCGCCGCGCATGCGATGCCGGTGGCGGTCTGCTACCTGGTCTGGGATCTGGCGCCCGAAATGGCGGCCTGATTTGACCGGCACCACGCAACCCGCCTACACGATCGCCGTGCGCGCGCTGTGCGAGTTCACCGCCAAGGCGGGTGACCTCGACCTGCGCTTCACGCCCTCGCCCAGCGCGCAGGAAGGCATCGCCGGCCACGCCGTCGTCGCCGCACGCCGGGGCGACGGCTACCGCGCCGAACTGCCGCTGTCCGGCGAATGGAACGGCTTGCGCGTGCGCGGTCGCGCCGATGGCTACGACGAAACCGAAAACCTGATCGAAGAGATCAAAACGCACCGCGGCCGCCCCGAGTCCATCCCCGACAACCACCGTTACCTGCACTGGGCGCAGGTGCGCGTGTATGGCCACCTGCTGTGCCAGGAGCGCGGCCTGGACGCAGTCAACCTGGCCCTGGTCTACTACGACATCGGCAGCGGCGTTGAAACAGTGCTGCGTGAACAGCGCGACCGCGCGTGGCTGCAGACCCATTTTGCGGGCCTGTGCGAACGCTTCTCCAGCTGGGCTGCGCAGGAAAGCGCGCACCGCGCCGAGCGCAATGACGCGCTGACGCACCTGCGCTTCCCGCATGCCGACTTCCGGCCCGGCCAGCGCCACCTTGCCGAGAGCATCTACCGCGCCAATACCAGCGGGCGCTGCCTGCTGGCGCAAGCGCCGACCGGCATCGGTAAAACGGTCGGCAGCCTGTTCCCGACGTTGAAGGCCATGCCGCAGCAAGGCATCGACAAGGTGTTTTTCCTGGCTGCGAAAACGCCGGGCCGGCGCCTGGCACTCGATGGCGCGGCCAAACTGTGCTCCGCAACGTCAACCCCGCTGCGCGTGCTGGAACTGACCGCGCGCGACAAGGCCTGCGAGCATCCGGACAAGGCGTGCCACGGCGACGCCTGCCCGCTGGCGCGTGGCTTTTACGACCGCCTGCCGGCCGCGCGCGCCGCTGCGGCTGATGTGTTGGTGCTGGACCGCGAAGCGCTGCGCACCGTCGCCCTCGAACACGACGTCTGCCCGTACTACCTGGGCAGCGAGATGACGCGCTGGGTCGACATGATCGTTGGCGACTACAACTATTATTTCGACGGCGGCGCGATGCTGTACGCGCTGGCGCAGGCCAACGGCTGGAAGGCCAGCGTGCTGGTCGACGAAGCCCACAACCTGGTCAACCGCGCGCGCTCGATGTACAGCGCCGAGATCGACCGCGAGTTGCTGCGCGCCGCGCGCGCCGTCGCGCCTCCCGCGGTCAAGAAAGCGCTGGAACGCGTCGGTCGCGCCTGGACCAATGTCGACAAAGGTGCCCCCGCGCCGTACCAGCTGCTCGAGTCGATGCCGGCGAAACTGGTCGACGCGCTGCAGGATGCGTCCAGCACCATCAACGAACACCTGGCCGCGTTCCCCGGTCCGCTCGACCCCGACCTGCAGCGTTTCCACTTCGACGCATTGCAGTTTGCACGCCTGGCCGAGTCGTTTGGCCCGCACTCTCTCGTGGACCTGTCGCGCGACGCCGACCGCCCTACCCTGCGCGATTCGACGATCTGCATCCGCAACGTGGTGCCGGCGCCGTTCCTCGGTCCGCGCTTTGCTGCGTCGCATTCGAGCACGCTGTTCTCCGGTACGCTCGGCACCTGGCAATACTGCACCGATACACTTGGACTGCCGGCCAACACGGCCTGGGTCGAGGTGGATTCGCCGTTCACGGCCAGCCAGCTCGACGTCCATGTCGCCAAGGGCATCTCGACCCGCTACCAGGCGCGCGCCGCATCGGTGCAACCGATCGCCGAACTGATCGCGCGCCAGTTCCACGAACGTCCCGGCAACTACCTGGCGTTCTTCAGCAGCTTCGACTACATGGACCAGGTGGCGGGCGCGCTGGCGAAGCTGGATCCTGGCGTGACGGCCTGGCGCCAGGAACGCCGCATGAGCGAGACCGCGCGCCAGGGATTCATCGACCGCTTCGCCATTGGCGGCGCCGGTGTTGGCTTTGCGGTGCTGGGCGGCGCATTCGGCGAAGGCGTCGACCTGCCGGGCGAGCGCCTGATCGGCGCATTTGTCGCCACGCTCGGCCTGCCGCAGGTCAATCCCGTCAACGAGCAGCTGCGCGAGCGGATGCAGACGTTGTTCGGCGCCGGCTATGACTATACGTACCTGTACCCGGGCATCCAGAAAGTGGTGCAGGCGGCCGGACGGGTGATCCGCACCGAACAGGATCGCGGCGTGGTGTGGCTGATCGACGACCGCTTCGCCCAGCCGGGCATCCGCGCGCTCATGCCGGCCTGGTGGGAGCTGGGCGCGCACAATTCGCGCTGAACGCTTACGCCAATAGCTCGCGGATGCGCTGGTAGCCGCTGCGGCTGATGGGCAGCTTGACACCGCTTTTCAGCACGGCGCAGTGACTGTCCTTGCTCACCGGTTCGATGCGCGCGATGGCGCCCAGGTTCACGATGTGCGAGCGGTGGATGCGCACGAAGATGGCGGGATCGAGCTGTGCCTCGAGTTCGGCCAGGCTGCCATGCTTGAGGTACTGCCTGCCGTCCGCGCACACCGCGACATAATCGTCCTGCGCCTCGATGTAGTCGACACTGGCCGTTGGCACCACGTGCACACGGGCGCCATCGCGAATCAGGATGCGCTCGATGGGCGTGTGGCGCGCCGCTGCCTCCTTGACCACGGCCTCGATCTGTGCCGGCCGGGCGTTTCGCAGGCGCGCCTGCGCCAGCGCTTCGCCCAGGCGCGCGCGTGAGAACGGCTTGAGCAGGTAATCGATCGCATGCACCTCGAACGCCCGCAGCGCAAACTGGTCGTAGGCCGTGGCGAAGATGTAGTGCGGCTTGCTGCCGGCCAGTTCGACCACCTCGAAGCCGTCGAGTTTCGGCATCTGGATGTCGAGGAAGACCAGCTCGGGGCCGAGCTCCGCGATCGCCTTGACCGCCTCGAAGCCGTTCGCGCATTCGCCGACGATCTCGACGTCCGCGTGCGTCGTCAGGTATTCGCGCAGCACGGCGCGCGCCAGGTATTCATCGTCCACGATCAGAACCCGCATGCGTTCACTCTCCCATGTCTGCGGGCAGGATCAGGTCCACCCGAAAATGTGTACCATCGCGTGTCGCGTGCACGCTCGCGTCGATGCCATACGCGGTGTTCAGGCGCTGGCGCACGTTCGCCAGGCCAACGCCACCACCCTTGCCTGCCGGCCCGCCATCCGGATCGACGTCGTTCTCGACCCGCAGCTTCAGTTGCGAGCCGGCGCGCACCGCCTGCACGCGCACCACGCCGCCCTGCGGCAGCCGCCCGATGCCATGCTTGACCGCGTTTTCAACCAGCGGCTGCAGGATCATCGGCGGCAGCAGGCAGCGCGCCGCATCATCGGCGATCTCGCACGCGAATACCAGGCGCGGGCCGAAGCGCACCTGCTCGATCGCCAGGAAGCGCCGCGTCAATTCGACTTCGTCGGACAACGCCACCTTGCGGTGCGCCTCCAGTCCCAGCGTGTGGCGGAAGAAGCCGGCTAGTTGCAGGGTCATGTCGCGCGCTGCGTCGGCATCGATGCTGGTGAGCGCGCTGATCGAATTGAGGCTGTTGAATAAAAAGTGCGGATCGATCTGCGTGCGCAGCATGCGCAGTTCGGCGTCCTGCGCCAGCAGCTTCAGTTCGAGTTCGCGCGTTTCCAGCCGGCGCGCGCGCTCGAACTCCAGCGCCAGGTAGTGCGCGCAGGCGGTCATCCCGTACAGCAGCACGCCGACGCCGAACATCGCCGCCGCAACGGGTGGCGACAGCAGCACGCCGCCCATCGACGGGGCCAGCCAGCGCCACAAGGCCGCCCACGCCAGCGCTGCCGCGCACCACAGCAGGGCCGCGCTGGCGGCCGTGACAAAAAACACGACCAGCACCGGGCGCAACGACCTGGTGGCGAGCGGATAGGCGCGGCACAGGTAGTAGCTCGAATAGCCGCACACGCTCGCATACACCAGCATCAGCGGCAGCGCGAACAGCAGGCTGGCCACGATGCCGGCGTTGGTGGCCGCATTCAGCAGGCCCGCCAGCATCAGCCCCAGCATCACCCAAGCCGCCAGGTACAGCGCGGCGCTGCGCCCGGCCCAGAACATCCGGCCCATCAGTTGCGGATTTCCACGCCGCCCATGATCGCATAGCCGCGAATGACGAGGCGCTTGCTGCCATCGGGCGGCACGACGGTCTTTTCTTCGAAGCCGCCCAGGATCGGCGTGCCAAGCAGGATCACGGTCCAGTCGGGCGGACACTTGATCGTCACGCCGCCCCAGAACGCGAACACGTTGATCACCGCTTCGCCACGGATCGAGGCGCCGCGCATATCGAGTTCGCACCCGCCCATGACCGCCGTGATCTCACCGCCGCGAAAATCCTGCGTGGCCACGCGGCGCTCGTAGCCGCCCAGGATCGCCGTGATGTCGACCACGTCGCCGCTGCCCGTTTCGTCGAGCATGCCGGCGCCGGAACTTGCCCCGACGGCCCCCGTCATGCCGCGGTTGCGCAGCGCCTTGGCCACCAGAAAACCGCCCAGGCCAATCAGGATCAGTGGCCACAAGGTGCGCACGCTGAAGTTGATGATGTCGAGACGGTCGAGCATCATCAGGATGCCGACCCCGACCAGTGCCGCACCAAGCAGCGTGCCACCCTGGCTGCGCGTGTCGCACAGCTTGACGGTGCCGACGATCACGAACAGCATCGGCCAGAACGAGACCGCGCGGTGCATGTCGACCAGGCCGAGATTATCGAGCAGGAACAAGAGGCCCATGCCGATGACCAGCAGGCCAAGCACGACCTGGCCCGTCACGCCCCTGGGCAGATGGTCATTTTTCATGGCGGCTCACCTTCTGGTTATTCAGGAAACGGCGGGCGATGAACGGATCGAGCACCAGCTTGATGCCCCACATCAGGATGAACAGGGGCCAGCTGTTACGGAACGTCAGGCCGAAGGCATTCTCGAGCACCGCAAACAGCCACAGTCCGGTAAATACCGTCCACAAGCCGTTGCCGAATTCCTTCGGGCTCGGGTAGCCAATCGTCTGGCTGATGCCGACGGCGACCAGCAGCAGCGGCGCGTAGTGCCAGTAATCTTCGGCGTTGATGTAGTACAGGCGATCGAGCAGCACGACGGCGCCGACGACGATCAGCAGCAAGCCCCAGACAATCTGCTTGCGCCAGCGATAGGATTCTTCGGATTGCATGGTGCGGACCTCCTTGTGATCGAATAGGGATCACGATAGCAAGGGTGGGCACGTTGGGGAAAGTGGTTTTCGGCGAATGGCGAATCGGCACCGGCGAATGGCGAATCAGCGCCGCCTGCCCAATGCCAGACGAAAAAAAACCCGCCATGTGGCGGGTTCGGTGTGCAGCGCAGGCGCGATCAGGCAGCGCTGGCGGCTTCCTGGCGCTTGACCAGGCCTTTAGGCACGTTACGGTACTTGGCGCGGGCTTCAGCCTGGCGCACGGCTTCGCGTGCGATGTTGGTGCGCTTGATCTCGAGGCGTTCTGCCTTGCCGCGATGTTGAGCGATGTGCTTGCTTCCGATTCTGGTGGTCATGTGGTCTCCTTGGTTGAACTATGCGCCGCGTCCTTGTCAGGACGTCGACGCGAAAACATGTGCGGACGTTACTTTGCGGTCGGGGCGATCTTGAGCGCCGCCGGGATCAGCATGGCCCAGCCAAGCTGGCGCCGGATTTCCTCGGGCGCCGGTGGCGGCTTCGGATCACGCGCACGGCGCGCGAGGTATTCGCGTACCAGGTGCTTTGCTGGATGCTTGACATCGTACATGGCAACCTCCGCTTCCTTGCCAACCGGTGCAGCCAAATGGCCCGCACCGGTCGTGAAATTGGTGCCGATCCTCGAGGCGACCGGCTAACCTGTTGAGGTGTCGGATGGCTGCGAATTACTTCGCGCGTTCCTCACTCAGACAGGAGCATCTTAACGGCTGCGCCCCACATTCACCGTTAGATGCCGCACACTTTGGGCGTCAATACGGATGAGCTCGCAGTACCCATGAAAAAAGGGGGCCGCGGCCCCCTTCTCGTCGCTGCAAGCGCCGGGTCAGAACTTGTAGCGCAGGTTCAGATAATACTGGCGACCGCTGACGTCAAGCTTCTGCTGCTCTTCTTCGCTGTAGCGATATTGCGCGCGTTTGGCGTTGGTCAGGTTGGTCGCGCTGAACGCGAGCTCCAGGTTGTCGGTGAAGTAGTAGTTGGCTGACAGCGCCAGCGTCGTCACCGCATCGGCGTAGGTCGGCGCAGTCGGCATGGCCACGCCGTTGATCACGGTCAGGCCCTGGCTGTTGGCCGTTGGCGCCGGCGCCGTCGTGCTGTTGACGTACTCGCCGCGGTAGTTGGCCACCAGGCGCGCCGACAGCTTGCGGTCTTCGTAATACAAACCAAGGTTGCCGGTCCATTCGGACGCGCCCACCATCGGCCGGCCATCGTCGACCTTCGTCTTGGCGCGGCTGATGTTCGACGTGAAGCCGAAGTTGGTTGTGCCGAACGGCTGCTCGTACTGCAGCTCGATGCCGTTGATCTTCGCGCCCTGCTGCGAGGCGGTGTTGACGAAGAACGACTTGACAGTCTGGTCGCGCGGATCCTGCAGGTCGATCGTGGTGCTGCCCACGGCGCCCGTCTTCGGATAGCCATCAATCGACGAGTGGAACACGCTCAGCGCGATGATCGAGCGCGGTGCGAAGTACCACGACCACGACAGGTCGACGTTGTCGGCGGTTTGCGGTTCGAGGTCGGGATTCGGACCCGTCACGCGGCAGCCGTTGGCGTCGCAACCCGGCGTGCCGAAGCCACTACCCAGCAGGTTGTAGTTCTGACGCCCGATCGTGCGGCTCACGCCGAAGCGCGCCAGCATGTCGTTGCCCATGTCGTAGCGCACGTTCAGGCTTGGCAGCCAGTTGTCGAAGGTGCGCTTGGTCGGCGTCTTGTAATACAGGATGCCGGCCAGTGGATTGAACGGCGTGCCATCGAAGAACGCGGTGGCGTCGCCGGCATCGGTGATCGCGCCCGGATAGGCGGCGCAGGTCACGGGCGCCTGGCCTGGCGCGACGCGCTGGCAGGCGCCAGCGGGAATCGGCGTGGCGATATTGGCTTTCACTTCGGTGCGCGAGAAGCGCACGCCGACGTTACCCGACCAGCGATCGCGTTCCAGGTTGGCCATCAGGTAGGCGGCGGTCTGGCGCTCCTGCATGTCGATCTCGGAACTCACGCGGCGTTCGAACGCGTCGCTCGTGACCTTGGTATTGGCCGCGATGTACTCCTTGATCGCTTCCGGCGTGTACGTGAAGCCGGTGTTGTCCCAGCCGGCCGGGCCATCCAGGCCATCGCCGAAGTCACCCGGGAACGCTTGCCAGCCGGTGGTTGGCGTCGGCGTATTCGACGTGACGCGGCCCGTGACCGGGTTGAGCGTGATGCCGTTGCGGAAAGCCGGGCCGCGGCGCGCGCTGGTGCGCTTGTGGTCCGCAAAGCGCACGCCGCTTTCCAGCGACTGGAAGATGCCGCGATCGACGCGGTATTCGGCGTCGAACTGTGCGCTCCATTCCTTGTCGACGGTCCGCACGCCCGAAGCAGCGCGGTCGACGATGGTGTAGCCGCTGCCGTCGGCGTTCAGGCCAGGCTGGTTGCCGCCCGCGTTCTGGTACTGGACGAACGGCGCGTCATGCAGGCCGCCAAGCGCATACGAGATGCCGGTGCCGTAGCGGGCCAGCGTCAGGCCCTGATCGAGTTCCGTCGTGCCCACGCCGCGCGTGGTCGATAGCAGCGTCTTGACCGTCAGGTCGTCGTTGACGCGGTACTTGGCGTCCAGGTCGAGGAACGAACTTTCGGCCTTGGCGCCGTCGCGGAAGAAGCCTTCCGAGTTGCCGACGTACTGCGGCGTGGTCCCGTTCGGGAACACGATGTCGGCGGCCTTGAGAACCTTGAGCTGGTTGCCGTAGACGGTGGTTTCGTTGACGATGACCGGATTGCGGATCTGCGCGAATACCTGCTGCCCGTTCGAACTGGTATTGGCAGCGGTGGCCACGGTGCTGCCCAGCGGCGCGTTCTTCCCGAGCAGCATGGAGTAGATGGCGCTCGAGGTCAGGCGACCGTGGTTGTCGGCGTCCATCGACGAATGAAAGCCTGTGAGCGTCACGTCGAGGTCGCGGTTCGGCTTGAACTGCAGCGACAGCATGCCGCCCTTGCGGTCACGCACCGACTCGACGAACTCCGAGCTCATCGAGCCAGGCAGGCGTACGCCATTCAGGTCTGCGGCCGTGTAGCCGGTGCCCGCGAGCGATGCATCGGTGATGCCTTTCATCGTGCTGGTGTTGATCACGTCCCAGCCGCTGTTGGTGCCGTACGCGAACCGCGAGACCGAATCGCGCCGCACGTAGCGCTTCTCGGCAAACAGCGCCGCCAGCACGCCGAAGGTGCCGGCCTCGTTCTTCCAGTTGACCGAGCCGTTCATGTCCGGCGCGTAGCGGCCCGGCAGGTCGGCGTAGCTGGCGCCGACGCTGATCACGCCCGACAGGTTCTCCTTGGCCGACAGCGGTTTGCGCGTGGAGACGTTGATGGTGCCAGCCAGGCCGCCATCGACGATATTGGCCTGGGAGGTCTTGTAGACGACGGCCTGCTGCAGCACGTGCGACGGCATCAGGGACAGGCTGGTCGAGCGCGAGCTCGAGCCCTGGTCGGCAACGTACCAGTCGGCGCTGCTGACGGCGTGGCCATTGAAGATGATCAGCGACATGTCCGGATTGGTGCCGCGCATCGAGACCTTTTCGGCCTCGTCGTAGTCGGTGCGCACCGCCACGCCGGCGAGACGCTGCAGCGAATCGGCCAGATTCTTGTCCGGCATCTTGCCGACGTCTTCGGCCGTGATGACCTCGACGTTGGCCGACGCATCGCGCTTGACCGCCAGCGACCGGGCCAGCGAGGCGCGGATGCCCGTCACTTCCACAGTCTGCATCGGCACTGCGGCTGCGGTGTCCTGGTCCTGCGCTTTCGCCTGCGCCAGCACTGGCAACGTGGCAAGGCTCCAGACGGCCATCGATACGGCCGCGGCAAGCGGCTTCTGCTTGAACATCATCTCTCTCCTGGGAAGGGTGCGATTCTTGGTAAAGTAAGGCAAATTTGCCAATGCTTGTGCCGAGTATTCATGATGGATTGCCATCATGAATAATCACTTGTGTTCGCTTTCGTATAACTGGGAGGAATGCATGTTTCCCACGGGTCGTTCTGGTTATGGGCAACGACGCAGAATTCATTATCCCCATTGCCCATACCGGATTAGCGTGACACTTTCCCTTCTTTCGAGATGAACGCCATGCGCCTTGCCTGCCTGCTTCTTGCCAGCGCCGTCCTGACCGGCTGCGCCAGCCCCCCCGCCGCCACGCCGCCGATCCCGGGCGCGCCACCGCCGCCCACGCCCATGGCAGCCCTGCTGGACAAGCCGATCTACAAGATGACGCCGTTCGAAGCGGGCCAGTACATCCCGCACATGCAGACCGCGCAGCCCGACCTGCGCAAGCGCATCGCCGCGATCGGCCGCCAGAATATCGGCCAGCCCTATTCGCTGAATCTGCTGGGCGAATTCCCGTTCGAAATTCACGACAGCCTGCCGATGTACAGCATCGAACAAAGCGATTGTGTGGTTTTTGTGGAACACACTTACGCGATGGCGCTGTCGCAATCATGGGAAGAGTTCTTCTGGATGCTGCAGCGGATCCGCTACCGGAACGGCGTGATCGGCGTGGCCACGCGCAACCATTACACCGAGCTCGACTGGAACGTGGCCAACCGCTGGCTGGTCACGGACATCAGCGCCGACCTGGCCGGCCCGAACGGCCCCGGCTACGACATGCGGGTCGACCGCGCGCGCTTCCTGCGCACACGCCACAACACGGTGCGCGATATTCCTGTCGAGACGAGCCGCCAGACCTACGTGCCGAAAGACGGTGTGGCCGCCATCCTCGATCAATTGCAAGAAGGCGACTTCGTCAACGTAATCTCGACCCGCGACGGCGAATTCTGGGCCTCGCACGTGGGCCTGGTGGTGCTGGGGCCGAACGGCGAGCGGCACTTCCTGCATTCGTCGGCGCCGAAGGTGCGCGAAGAAACGTTCGCCTCGTACATGGCGCGCGTGGCCGGGCGAGAAGCGGACAATGCGCGCGCCGGCAAGCCTGGCCAGATGCTGGCCGGCTTCAAGTTCCTGCGCCTGAACGAGACGATCACCGTGCCGCCGATGGCCCCGCAACCGCGGCCTGGCCGCCCGGGCGCGTAGTACATTGCCATGCGTTCCTGGCTTGCCGGGCCGGGAACGTCACCCTCCTCCGCTTGAATCTGCAATCAAGAAATAGAGAATCAGAAATTTAATTCCCTGATTCTATTTCTCTTTTTATTGGGCCGTTTGAAAGACGCGCCTCGCCATTTATATCCCTGAGCGCTGTTGAGTGATCTCAATCCCGCCATGTAATCAGGGTCGGATAATCAAAATGCGCTTCACCCGATTCATCGCCTGGATTAATTCGATCCACGAATTGATGCCCGTACGATGTTTTTATTTGATCATGTTGTGAATAAATTTCTCGGATGGTATCAGCGCGTTTTTTCAGGCGAGGAAATGTTCATCATGTCCACTCAATGCGTTTTGACGCCCAACCGGTCCTCTGTGGGTCCCGGATCGGCGCCTCGCAAGGCCAGCGCTGATTTCATGATCATGATCGGCCCGTCTGCATTGGTGCTGGTGTTTTTTATTGCCGCACTATCTTGCGCTAGTTATTTATTTCAAGAAAATCGATTTGGCATGGGCGCTTCCTTTATTCTCGCGAAAAATGATGTTCTTCTCACTGCGTCAGAACTACCCGCATTCCCGCAAACCATCGATCATCAAATCGCCATGCAATTTATCCAGCGCCATCCCTTGATCAATTTTAGCCTGATCTGCGGTCCCGACTTTCTGCTTTCTTGTTCCACGCCGGCCATTCCCGCGCAACGGGTCTGGCGCGCAGCGCGCTGGCGATCGACACGTTCGTCGCCCGGTCACGTCATGTCGTGCCGCACCCGGGCGGGCCAGATGGGCGATGGGGTGCCCTTCTGGATTCAGCCCTGCCCGCGATGATCCAGCCAGCGACGTGGCAGCGGCGCGCTACTGCACGGGCACGGGTCTGACGCGTTGCTGTTTTCAATCTCTTCCGTAACGATCATTACCACTGTCGAGGACACCATGCGAGACGAGAACCAATCAGTTCACCTGGAACAGCTGCTGACCCGGCTGCGCGAGCGCCACGCCGTGATCGGCATCGTCGGCCTTGGTTACGTCGGGCTCCCGCTCGCGCTGCGCTATGCGGCCGAAGGCTTCCACGTCCTCGGCATCGACATCGATGCCGCCAAGGTCGACCAGCTCAACCGCGGCGAGAGCTACATCGCCCATATCCAGGGTACGACGATCGCTGCGGCCCGCGCCGCCGGCCTGGCTGCCACCAGCGACTTCTCGCGCGTGGCCGAAGCCGACGCGCTGATCATCTGTGTCCCCACGCCCCTGACTGCCTACCGCGAACCCGATCTGTCGTACGTGATCGGCACCGTCGAGTCGCTGCTGCCCCATATCCGGCCCGGGCAGTTGCTGTCGCTCGAAAGCACCACCTATCCCGGCACCACCGAAGAAGAATTGCGGCCCCGCCTGGAAGCGCGCGGCCTGCGTGTCGGCCACGATGTGTTTCTGGTGTTTTCGCCGGAACGCGAAGATCCCGGCAACCCCGACTTCCACACCCGCACCATTCCCAAGATCTGCGGGGGCTCGACCGCCGCCTGCCTGGAAGCCGGCCTGGCCCTGTACCGGACAGCGATCGACACGGTCGTCCCGGTCAGCTCAACCCGCGCTGCCGAACTGACCAAGCTGCTCGAGAACATTCACCGCGCCGTCAATATCGGGCTGGTCAACGAAATGAAAATCATCGCCGACCGCATGGGCATCGACATCCACGAAGTCATCCGGGCCGCCGCCACCAAGCCGTTCGGCTTCACTGCCTTCTATCCCGGCCCGGGCCTGGGCGGGCACTGCATCCCGATCGACCCGTTCTATCTCACCTGGAAAGCGCGCCAGTTCGGCCTGCACACCCGCTTCATCGAGCTGGCCGGCGAAATCAACAGCGACATGCCGGCCTGGGTCATCACTAAGGTCGCCGACGCGCTGAACAGCCGCAGCCGCGCGGTCATGGGAAGCCGCATCCTGGTGCTGGGCATCGCCTACAAGAAGGATGTCGACGACATGCGCGAGTCCCCGTCGGTGGCACTGATGGAATTGCTGCGCGCGCGCGGCGCGACGGTCGCGTATTCCGACCCCCATGTGCCCGTGTTCCCGCGCATGCGCGAACACCATTTCGACCTTTCCAGCGTCGAGCTCACTCCGGCGTCAGTCGCCTCCTATGACGTGGTGTTGCTGGCCACCGGCCACAGCGCCTTCGACTATGAACTCGTGCGCCAGAACGCCAGCCTGATCGTGGACACGCGCGGCGTGTTCCCGCACCGCTCGCCCAATGTCGTGCAGGCCTGAACCGGGGACCGTCACGCAAGCTTGCGGCCACGAGCGGGCGGTTCGCGTGCTGCCGCGACCGCCGCGTACCGCATCCATCGATGAACGAGGACAGCGCATGCAATTTACTGACCTGCAATCGCAATATGGCGCGTCACGCAGCCTGATCAACAGCCGCATCCAGGGCGTTCTCGACCACGGCCAATACGTCATGGGCCCGGAAGTCGCCGAACTGGAGCGACGCCTGGCCAGCTACACGGGCGCGCGCCATTGCATCACTGTATCGTCCGGCACCATGGCACTGGCGATCGCCCTGATGGCAGTCGGCATCGGGCCAGGCGATGCCGTCATCACCTCCCCGTTCGCTGCCATTGCCACCACCGAGGCGATCCTGCTGGCCGGTGCCTCGCCGGTGTTCATCGACATCGAGCGCGCCACGTGCACGCTCGATCCCCGCTTGATCGAACCCGCGATCACGCCAGCGACGCGCGCCATCATTCCAGTCTCGCTTTACGGCCAGCCGTCCGACATGGACGCCATCAACAGCGTCGCCGCCCGCCATGGCCTGGCGGTGATCGAAAACGGCGCGCAGAGTTTTGGCGCGACGTACCACGGCCGCCAGAGCGGCAATCTGTCGCTGATCGGCTGCACCAGTTTTTTCCCGAACCATCCCCTCGGTTGCTATGGCGATGGCGGCGCCCTGTTCACCAACGACGATGCGCTCGCGGCTGCGATGCGCGACATCCGCATGCATGGCCGGGCGCGTCGGCACGCGTATGCCCATGTCCGGCTTGGCCCCGGCGCTCGCATGGACACGCTGCAATGCGCAATCGTGCTGGCAAAACTGGACCGCTTCGATTGGGAGATCAAGCAGCGCCGCCTGGTCGCGGCCGCGTACGACGACATGCTGCAGCCGCACTTGCGGCTCATCGGCTGCCGGTCCGACCGGAGCAGCGTTCATGCCCAGTACCCCGTGCTGGTCGAGGACCGCGAGCGCGTGCGCGCGGTGCTGACGCAAGCCGGCATCCCGACCGTCGTGCATTACCCGGTGCCGGTGTACCGGCAGCCTGCCTACGCGCACATGGCGCCCGGCGCCTCCTGCCCCGTCACCGACGCGATGGCCGCATCCATATTGAGCTTGCCAATCGGGCCCTACCTGGCACCGTCCGATGCGCGCCATGTCGCCCTGACTTTGCTGGATGCGACGAGAGCGCGGCACAGGCGCAATGTGGAACCGGTGGAACTACCAGGGTGAAGCAATGGCAGGCACGGCCGCACGGCGCCCGGCTGACGGGTCACCCTTCTGACCAGTGATGTGGCTGACTGTGACGTGGTGACTGGCGCCAGATGGCGTCAGCGCATCTCTTCGACAAGCTTGAGTCCCTCGGCGAAGCGCCAGATGCGGCGAATCTCGATCACGTCGAAGTTCGCGGCGACGTTCGGCGGGAACGCGGCGTAGCGGGCATTCAGGCGAACGAAGCGGCGCACGGCATCGTCCATGTCGGCGCGGCCGCTCGATCGCACGATGGTGATCTCGTCGATACTGCCGTCGCTGCGCAGCGAGACGCTCACCAACGGATCGATACGGACGTCCCGCAGCGACAGGCGCGCGCCGCCAAGCACGGCGTTGCGCTCGAGTTTCTGGCGCACGCTGTCGACGTACAGGCGCAGCGGCGCATCGCGCTCGCCGCCATCGGCCACCACGCGGCGGTTGCCGGCCGACCGCTCGCGCGGCAAGCCCGGAGCATCCACATTCGGGATCGTCACCCCGCGCAGCAATTCGCGCGCGCGGTTGCCGGGCAGACCTGCGAAGGCGCCGGGGCCCGACTGCGCACCTGGACTGCTGCCCGGGCCAACACCGGCGCCGGCGCCGTCCGCGCGGCTGGCCGCCGGTCCGCTGCCAGTGGCTGAGCCTGCTGCTGGGCCTGCTGCTGTTCCGGTGGCAGGCCCGGCAGCCTGCGCCTGCTGACGCTGCGCCTCCTGACGCGCCGCTTCTTCGGCCGCGCCCCGTGCCAGCCGCTCGGCGTCCAGGCGCGCCTGCTCCGCGGCTTGCTCGCGCGCCCGCGCTTCTGCCTGCCTGCGCTGCGCCAGTTCCTCGGTGCGCTGCCGCTCGGCGTCTTGCTGGCGCGCGCGCTCCTCGGCCTGGCTGCGTTGCGCCAGCGCCTCGACACGCTGGCGCTCGGCCGCTTGCTGCGCCAGGCGCAGGGCGGCCTCTTCGGCACGCTGGCGCGCTTGTAACTGCGTCTGGACCGGCGCTTGCTGCGCCGCCGCTTCCTGCGCTGCGCGCTGCGCAGCCAGTTCGCGCGCCACTTCTGCCTGTTGCTCACGCTGACGCAGCAGCGCCTCTTCATCGCGCAGGGCCTGCTGCTGCGCTTGCTGCTGTGCTTGTTGCTGTGCTAGTTGTTGGGCCTGCTGTTCCTGCGCCTGCTGCAGCTCGGCGAGCCTGCGTGCCTCGGCAGCGTCGCGTTGCGCCTGCCGCTCTTGCGCCTGCTCCCGCTGCAGCGCGAGCTCGTGCTGCAACGCTTCTTCACGCGCCGCATCGGCCGCGCGCCGGGCCAGCGCTTCCTGCGCCAGTTGCTCTGCTTCGGGATCGACGACGAGTTCCGGTTCGGCAGGCATCGTGCTCGCCACCGCCTCCTCGGGCGCATCGGGCGCGTCCGCAACCATTGGCGGCGGGCCGGCATCGACCTCGGGCAATGGCACCGCGACGGCGAACGCCGACTCCGGGTTGGACTCCATGGCGATCACGGGCGTCGCCACGTCGCGCAGACGGCGCCTAGGCGCAACGGGGGGCGTTCGACGCGGACTCGCCTTCGGCGCTGGCGCAGTCTTCACGACCGGCGGCGGCGGAGGCGGCAGATCGACCAGACGCAATCCGCGCGCAGGTTCCGGTACCGGATTGATCGCCGCAGCGGAAGGCGGGGGTAAAGGTGACGGCGTCGCAACAGGTGCCGGGACCTCCGGCGTCGGCAGCGCAGCCGTGGTTGGTGCCGGCGGCGGTACCGGAGCCAGCGAGGGAATCGGCGCGGACGGCGGCGACGGCGCAAGCACGACGCTCAACGGCGCGCCACCGCCGGCGTCACCGCCCGGCACCCCGAACTGCAGCGACAACAGCAAGGCATGCAGCAGCGCCGAGATGGCAATGCCACCGACCAGGCGCCGGTTGCTGCGGGCGTGGCCGGCGTGGCGCGTGCTGGCGGTCGCAGGATGCATGGCGTGGTTTCGGAAGTATTGTCAGGCTTGCATCTTAGCGTTAACGCGACCGTATGGCGATCACGAGGCCTTGCCGGGCGTCCGGACACTCGACGTGCCCGGCATGCCGCCGACCAGCGCCGCCAGGCTCGTGCGTGCTTGCCACCAGGGCGTGCCTTCCAGCGTCTGCCTGCAGCTCGGGCATTCTTCGAGTGGGTTGCAATCGTGTTCGAGCGCCACGTAATTCACGCCAACCACGGTCTTGCCCTGGTAGCTGTCCACCCGACCGGCGCCCGCCCTGGCGCCAGGTTTGGCGGTGCCCCCACCAGAGGTTGCGGTTGCAGTCGACGCAGAAGCGGAGACAGATGCCGCATCGATCCACTTGGCGAAAGGTTCGGTGGCGACGCCATCGGCCACATACCAGCGACGGCGGGTCGGATTCCAGCGGGCGCCAAGCGCCTTGGCGGCGTCTTTTTCGGCGTAGGGGACGGTGAGAAAAACCATTTACTGACTGCTCCGGGATCGATGTGCTTGCGGTCCGCTATTCTACCGCGACACACGCGCCCGGCCTCAGGGTTCCTTCTGGCGCCTGGCCCAGGCGGCATCGCTATCGCGCTGCTCACGCCGATCCTTGCGCCAGGTATATAACAGGTTGCCGAGCGTGCTCAGCAAGCCGCTGAACATGCCGATCAGCGCGCCGATGTCGGCCAGCGTCAGTTCGTTGGCCAGTCCGGCCAGGTTGGCGTCCATCAGACGCTGCAGTGTTTCAATGATCATCGTGTCTCCCCTGTGCTTGCGGCGTTACCTGCCCCGGCAAGCCCACGCCTACCCTGCGCCACATCAATGCGATGGATGAAAGTATAGGAAAACTATACCACAGCAGTAAAGAAAAGCTATACTTCAATGTATAGATTTCCTTTACCATACGCACATGGACCTTCAAACAATGATTGCTAACTGGGTGAAAGAGGCACGCACCGCCGCCGGCTTGTCGGGTACGGCGCTGGGCGCCCGTCTTGCGCTCGAGCTCGGTACCGACCGCGGCCATACCAAAGCCAACATCTCGCACTGGGAAAATGAAAAGCACAGCCCCAACCTGAAGCAGTTGCTGGCGATCTCGCGCGTCACCGGCTGCCGCCTGCCGGCCGAGATCCTGGCGCCACTGGCCGGTGGCCCGGCCAATGACGGCGGCGCCCTGCCCGGCTTGTCTGGGCCCGCCGGGTTACCCAACGCATTGCGGGTGGTGGCCGAAGGCGATGACGATGCCTTCGTACCGATTCCGATGGTCAAATTACGCCTGTCAGCCGGCATCACCGGGTACCAGGCCGAACCGGAAGCACGCGATGGCGGCACGCTCGGCATGCGCCGCACCTGGCTGGAGCGCAACCAGTACAGCCCGTCGCATCTGATTGCGATCTACGTCAAGGGCGAGAGCATGGAGCCCTCGCTGTATGCCGGCGACATCGTCGTCATCAACACGCTCGACACCAAACCGGTCGACGGCGCCGTGTTTGCGGTGAATGTCGAGGGCGAAGCCGTCGTCAAGCGCCTGGCGCGCGATGCCGCCCAGTGGTGGCTCACGTCCGACAACCCCGACCAGCGCACCTACCACCGCAAACGATGCCAGGGCGATGAGTGCATCGTGATCGGGCGCGTCGTGCGCAAGGAAAGCGATCGCATCTGACGTACGCCGTCCGCTCTCAGTTGAACACCTGCGGCGCCCGCTCCAGGATGCGCCGCAGCGCCGGATGGTGCACGCGCCGCTCGACGGTCACGGCATAGACCTGCTCGACAATGGCATCGATCTCGCCCACCGGCTCGAGCCCGTACTGCGCGCACAGTGACGCGGCGAGCACGGTCGGCGCCGCCATGAACCCCGCACCGGCACCGGCAAATGCGCCAAGCAGTGCACCGTCGTCGAATTCGCCGACCACGATCGGACGCAGTCCTTGCGCTTCGAGCCAGGCCATCAGCTGGCTGTGCAACGCCGCACCCTGACCCGGCATCAGGAACGGCGCCCCTTTCAGGCGCTGCGGAAATTCACCATCCCAGCGCTGGCAGACGTCGGGATGCGCAACGACCGTGACCGTACTCGATCCAAGCAGGTGACTGTGGCCGCGCACCGCGCCGCCAGGCGGCAAGCCCTGATCAGAGATCAGCAGGTCGAGCCGGTGTGCGCTGAGGTCTTCCATCAGGTCGCCGAAACGCCCCTCCCGACAGACCAGGTGCATGGCCAGCCCCGCATCGCGCGCAGGCTGCAGCAGCCGGAAGGCCATCGTCTTGGCGATCGCATCGCTCAGGCCGACACGCAATGTTTCCGTTTCGGTGAACAGGCCGCGTCGTACCGCCTGCTCCAGTTCATTACCCAGGCTGAAAATCTGGTCCGTATAGCGCAAGACGGTCTTGCCGGCTTCGGTCAGCACCAGTCCCCGCCCATTCTTGCGCAACAGTTCCTCGCCAAACTGGTCTTCCAACAACTGCAGTTGCGTGCTGATCGCTTGCGCCGACACGTGCAACTGCTCGGCCGCCCGCACGACGCTCCCGACCGTGGCCACCGTATGGAAGTACTGCAGGTGCTTGTAATTCATAGCCGCTTACCACCAGAAATATTGAGAATTGCTAAAGATAATTCGATTTTACTTTAGGATTTCGCAATCGTATATTGGTGACTCAGTTCACATGAAGCGAGGAAGCAATGAGAAATTACCCGACCGACAGTCCCAAAGCCATGAGCCGTCTGCTGGCTCTGGCCATGATCGCCGACGGCCGTCTGGCACCGCAGGAGCTCAAGACCCTGCACTACAGCGGCGTCCTCGAGGTATTGGGCGTGAGCGAAGACACGTTCGACGATGCCGCCGGCGAGTTGACCCAGGATTTGCTGGCCCACAGCACCAACCACGCTGCCGGCATGGTCGAAATCGAACCGGCCACGATCGACGCGCTGCTGGACGAAGTGCAAGATCCGGCCCTGCGTGCACTGGTACTCAAGGGCATGCTCGAGATCGTGCGGGCCGACCAGCAGATCGACCACCGCGAACGTCGCCTGCTGCGCCGTGCGCTGGCGGCCTGGGGTAATGGCAGCGAGGCGTTCCCGGCGGTTGCATGATGACGACATGGTGGCGCACTTACAAAGCGTAACCATGTCGGCACGCTGGCCGATATTGCCAGGCCTATAATCGGCGCATCCCATTGCCAGAGGCCCGCCATGTCCGCCTATCCCACGCTCGACTACCTGGATGACCTGACGTGGTCGGCCATGAACCGGGCCTGGCGCCTTGACCTCGACCCCGTCCGGGACCCGGAACTCGGCCAGTTCTACGGCCGCACCGCCCGTTACAGCACCGTCGATCCGTATGCAAGCGAGGACGACATCTTCGTCTTCCACGCCACGGCCGGGATGGGTTATACGGTCCAGAGCGGCAGCTACCACGATCCGTTCCTGCTGCGCATCTACGACGACGCCGGCAACGCAATCGCTGCAGACGATGGCAGCGGCGCGTATGGCTACGATTACGCAGCGTTCACTGCACCCTACACGGGCTGGTTCTACATCAATGCGTCGTGGGACCAGGGTTACTACGACACCTACGCCAGCGTGAATGTGTATGAGAGCCTCGCACCGGCAACCACCCGTATCACCGGCACGGCTGCGCACGACACGTTGTATGGCACGCGCACGAATGACATCGTCGATGGCGGCGCGGGCATCGACACCTTCGTGCTGGAAGGCCGACGCGACGAATACACCGTCACCCTGCGCGCTGGCACGATCACCGTGACCGACCTGGTCGGGTATGACGGCACCGATCAGCTGCGCAACGTCGAGCGCCTGTCGTTCGACGATGGCGCCTTCATCTCCTATGAAACGCAGGGTTTTCCTGCCGAAGCTTACCGCCTGTACCAGGCCGCATTCGATCGCACGCCCGACACCGGCGGCCTTGGCTACTGGATCGGGCAAATGGGTCAGGGCCAAGCCTTGTCATCGGTAGCGAACGCGTTCATCAACTCATCCGAATTCAAGAGCCTGTACGGCGCCGCGCCCACGGACGCCGCGCTACTCACTGCGCTGTATGCCAACGTGCTGGACCGGGCACCGGACGCCACCGGCTTCGCCTACTGGCTCAGCGCGCTGCAGCGCGATGCGATCACTACGGCCGACCTGCTCGTGCAATTCAGCGAAAGCCCGGAGAACCAGGCGCAGGTCGTCGGCTCGTTGCAGGCGGGGTATGAGTTCATCGTGACGTGATTGAGAAACAAGGTAGAAGACGGGACTTGCCTTACGGGTATCGAACGCGCTGACATCCGCGTGGAAGAATGTGGCTCTGACGGCTTTTTCGTGCCATTCAATTAAATCTTGCAGCAGGTGAATTGCGCTTTTGATTGGCTGGCTGCCGAGGTAAGACTGCCTGATTCTATTGAGCTTGGGGCTATTCGACAGCGCGATGCGCTCGGTGGAACCCGACTACTCTTGGATCGTTAGAGTACAGCCAGCACCGTCTGGACACTAAGTAGCTCTGGCCAGGACAGTCCCGACTACCGGTGGTGATATTGCCTGCTCTAGTAGAGAATAGAAAACTGAAGCAAAATTGGTCACATTGCACGGGCGCGAGTTACCGTAGAAGTTACTACCGCCTACTACACCCTAGCTTCCACTGATTGTGGAGCTATCGTAGGTCTGACAGTTGCGCAGTCAGCTTTCTCGAAGAGGATTTACTTCGGGTAAGGGGCGCCTGGTTCGTTCATGCAGCACGCGGCTAAGCGGATTCTCAACGATGACGTAGAATACACAGCCAGCTGCCAATGCAGTACCTGTAAGTAAAACGCCGGTGATGTCATTTTCATGTCCAGATGATCCAATGAGCAAATGCTTCCAGTGTGCAATTACTGCATGCACCAGGTAGATACTGTAAGAGGCGCTACCCAGAAACAACAACGGCCTTAACAGATATTTATTTTCGAACTTTGCGAAGAGAAATATGAGGACAATGGCACCTGCTGGTAGGCCCAAGCTCAACATTCGAGGGAGCCCGAATTTGGACAAGCCCAATGAAACTACGGTAAGAACCAAAGCAGCCCCAAGCGCTGTCCAGAACGAAAAAACTGGGCGCCCACGTTTTCTCCAAATAAAGTAGCAAACGCACCCGATTACAAAATTAAACAGTAACGTATCTCCTATTATGTACTGAAAATTTGACCATTGGAAACGCTCACCTTTGACGCCCATAAAATTAACCAAGATCACCATCAGCACGATCGCAATACTGACCGTGTAAATTGCGCGGTCTTTTGATCGTGATGAAAGCATCGCTCCTGCGAACAACACATAAAAGAAAAGCTCATAGGTAAGCGTCCAAGCTGGACCTACAAGCATTCTGTAGTCCGGCTCACCTGAGAATGATGGCGACAAAAGCAGATTCCCAATAATCATCAAAGGGTCCACAGGTGTCCTGACTTGGTTGAGATACTGTACCAAGAAAGGAATTAGTACCAAAAGGTAGATAGGATAGACCCGGAATACCCGCTTCTTCAAAAAAATTGAATACTATCACTAGGGAAAATCCGTTCTCTAAGCGAATAGCACATGATAAAGCCGCTGATGACGAAGAAGATATCCACGCCTAGGCCGCCGATGCGACTAAATTTAAGGGTCGATGAAATCATTCCAGCGCTCCACAAATGTGTCACAACAACGAGCATTGCCGCGTACCCCCTGAGAATTTGTATTCCTTCCAATTTGTTGAACGACATCTTGCTACCTATCTATACGTTAAAGAAAATACAATTTTTTGCCGAAGTGTAATGCAAATTGCAGTGATAAGCGACAGATTTTGTGCACATAGAGTTGCCATCTTTCCCGAGCCTGATTTCTTAACATGATGTCGTGCGCAAATAGCGTGGAGGTGTATAGGTCAACGGCTCCGCTGTCGAAGCGGCGCACTCAGCCAGCATCAGGCACGAGGCCGACACGCACAGATCTCGCACTGCGGGGCTTTTTGGCGAGCGCCGGCATGTGCGGCAGCATGCTGGGTCGAATGGTGCAGAACTCGGTGGTCGTCCAAGCGGCGCCGGTGATGTAGCCCTCCAGCGCGGCCGGGGCCAGTTTCGACTACCTGCGCATCCTTTCCGCGCACGCGCTACAGTGAGTGCTCTTAGCGTCGTACTGTTTGTTGTTCGTGAACCAGCTTGCAATGCCAACGAGTGCCATCTCAAGCAACAGGCTCGATCCGGCCGACGCAACGCAGCACCGGACGGCAAACCGGATCGCCCGCGTACCGGAACATGCTTATCGTCAGCTCAGACATTGGATGTGTTGCCCCCGAACAAGAACGCGTACAATCGGGGAAACTGCCAACTGAATAGCGCGAGGCGAATCGAATAGCGCACCGCATGCGACATGGGCAGCGAGCGAATGCGACAAGCGTTTGAGAGTATTGAAGGAATCTGGCCCGCCCTGAGGGAATCGAACCCCCGACCCACAGCTTAGAAGGCTGTTGCTCTATCCGACTGAGCTAAGGGCGGTGCAAAACGATGAGACCGGAAAACAAAACAGGCCGTCGATGACGGCCTGTTCTGATGAATCTTGCTGGTCGGAGTACAAGGATTCGAACCTTGGACCCCCTGGTCCCAAACCAGGTGCGCTACCGGGCTGCGCTACACTCCGCCGTGGGCAACATTATATGCCAATCGTTCGCGAAACACCAGTGCCTGAAAGCCGCTCGACGTGACGCCGACGCCCGTGCACCGGTCAGCGCAGTTACGCCGATAACTTTGCCGCAATCCGACGTGCCAGGCTGTCCGCAAGTTCAGCCTCTTTCGCCTCGACCATCACCCGGATCAATGGCTCGGTGCCCGATGCGCGGATCAGCACGCGGCCGTTGTCGCCCAGCTCGCGCTCGACCGCTTCTTTTTCAGCAACCATGGCTGCGTCGGCCGTCCAGTCGAAGCCCGGCGCGACTTTCTTGTTGATCAGCGTCTGCGGGAACAGCGTGAGCTCATTGCAGCATTCGGCCAGCGATTTGTTGCCACGTACCAGCGCCGACAGCACCTGCAGCGCCGAGACGATGCCGTCGCCGGTGGTGTGCTTGTCCAGTGCCAGCAAATGGCCCGAACCTTCGCCTCCGAACAGCCAGCCGCGCTCCCTCATGACTTCGAGCACGTAGCGGTCGCCCACCTTGGCGCGCGCAAAACCGATGCCCATTTCCTTGAACGCCACTTCGAGCGCCATATTCGTCATCAGGGTGCCCACGGCGCCGGCCACGGGGCCGGTGCTCATGCGGTCGCGCACCATCACGTACAGCAGCTCGTCGCCGTTGTAGACGCGGCCGGTGGCGTCGACCATGATCAGGCGGTCGGCGTCGCCGTCCAGCGCGATGCCCAGGTCGGCCTTGTTGGCGACGACGGCTTCCGACAGCGCTTGCGGTGCGGTGGCGCCAAAGCCGGCGTTGATGTTGAAGCCGTCCGGCTGGGCGCCGATGGAAATGACTTCGGCACCCAGTTCATGGAACACGTGCGGGGCAATGTTGTAGGCGGCGCCGTGGGCGCTGTCGACGACGATCTTCAGGCCGCGCAGGTCGAGCTCGTTCGGGAACGTGCTCTTGCAGAATTCGATGTAGCGGCCCTGGGCGTCGCGCAGGCGCGAGACGCGCCCCAGCTTGTCGGACGATACGCAGCCCATCGGCTGGTCGATTGCGTCTTCGATCTCGAGTTCCACGGCGTCCGGCAGCTTGGTGCCGTGGCCGGAGAAGAACTTGATGCCATTGTCCTGGAACGGGTTGTGCGAGGCCGAGATCACGACGCCGGCCTGCAGGCGCAGCGCACGCGTCAGGTAGGCGATGGCGGGTGTCGGCATCGGGCCGGCCAGCATGACATCAACACCGGCAGCCGAGAAGCCGGACTCCAGCGCTGCCTCGAGCATATAGCCCGAGATGCGCGTGTCCTTGCCGATCAACACGACCGGACGGCCGCTGCTCGATTTTTTACCCTTTGCCAGCACGGTGCCGGCGGCGTAGCCGAGGCGCATGACGAAATCAGGGGTGATTGGTGCTGCGCCCACGAGGCCGCGAATGCCATCGGTGCCGAAATATTTCCGTGCCATCTAGTTCTCTTTTCTCTTATTGAAACGAATTTTTATGGATGCATGGCCGCGTGCCATACCTTCAGCGCATCGACCGTCTCCGCAACATCATGCACACGCACGATTCTAGCGCCCTGTGCTACCGCAGCCAATGCCGCGCCAACACTGCCGGCCATACGTTGCTCGACCGGCCGCCCCGTGACGGCGCCGATCATCGACTTGCGCGACATGCCGGCCAGCACCGGCAAGCCGAGTTCATCGCGGATGCGGCCGAGGCCGCGCAGCAACGCGTAGTTGTGCTCGACCGTCTTGCCGAAGCCGAAGCCCGGGTCGACGCAGATGCGGCCGCGATCGATGCCCGCCGCGGTCATCGCATCGATGCGCGCAGCCAGGAACGCAATCACCTCACCCACCACGTCATCATACCGGGGCGCCTGCTGCATGGTGGCTGGCGTCGCCTGCATGTGCATCACGCACAGGCCGCAGTCGCTGTCCTGCACCGCCTCCAGCGCCCCTGGCGCGCGAAAGCCGTTGACGTCGTTGATCATGTCGGCGCCGGCGATCAGCGCTTCGCGCATCACCTCGGGTTTGTTGGTGTCGACCGACAGCGCGACGTCCAGCGTACGCAGCGCGTACAGCGTCGGCATCACGCGGCGCAGCTCTTCATCGAGGGGTACGGTCGGCGAACCGGGACGGGTCGATTCGCCGCCGATGTCGATCATCGTGGCGCCATCGCGGATCATCGCTTCGGCGTGGGTCAGCGCGAATTCCAGCCCCTGGTAGCGGCCGCCATCGGAAAACGAATCGGGCGTGATGTTCAGGATGCCCATCACGACAGGTTCGAGGGCGGCGGCGCCGTCAAGCGCGAAGCGGAACTGGCCGCATTGCAGTGTCTTGTTCATGGTGTCAGTGGTGCGGGCGCGCTGGCTGCTCAGTAAGTCAAAGCAGCGAGCGGGCGCCATCAACAAAAAAGGCACCCTTGCGGGTGCCTTCGTGGGGTAGCGCGAGCGTCAGGCTGGTGCAGTGGCGTTTGGCGCCACACCGCCAGGGCCGCTGTCGCCTGGTGGCGTGCGCTTGGTCAGCACCGTCGTCGGCTTGCGTGGCTCCTGGCCAGCCATGATGTCGTTAATCTGGTCAGCGTCGATGGTTTCCCAGTCGAGCAGTGCCTTCGTCATCATCTCGACCTTGTCGCGGTTTTCTTCGAGCAGGCGGCGCGCCAGGGCGTACTGCGTGTCGAGAATGGCGCGGATCTCGGCGTCGACCTTTTGCTGGGTCGCTTCCGAAATGGTCTTGGTGGCGCCGCCGAAGAAGCCTTCGTTCTCGCTGTCTTCGTAGACCATCACGCCCATGCTGTCGGACATGCCGAAGCGGGTCACCATCGAACGCGCCAGCTTGGTGGCACGCGAGAAGTCATTCGATGCGCCGGTGGACATCTGGCCGACGAAAATCTCTTCGGCGATACGGCCACCGAACAGGATCGAGATCTCCTCGAGCATCTTGTCCTTGTAGCCAGACAGTGCATCGTGTTCCGGCAGCTGCCAGGTCAGGCCCAGCGCGTAACCGCGCGGCATGATCGTGACCTTGTGCACCGGATCAGCCTTTGGCAACAGCTTGGCGATCACCGCGTGGCCCGACTCGTGGTAGGCCGTGTTGCGACGCTCTTCCTCGCGGATGACCATCGACTTGCGCTCCGGACCCATGAAGATCTTGTCCTTGGCATCTTCAAAGTCGATCATCTCGACCAGGCGCTTGCTGCGACGGGCTGCGAACAGCGCTGCTTCATTGACCAGGTTGGCCAGGTCGGCGCCCGAGAAACCAGGGGTACCACGGGCCAGGATGTCAGCTTTGACGTCGGTGCCAATTGGCACTTTGCGCATGTGCACGTTCAGGATCTGTTCGCGGCCGCGGATATCCGGCAGGCCCACCATCACCTGGCGGTCGAAGCGGCCCGGACGCAGCAGCGCTTTGTCCAGCACGTCGGCGCGGTTGGTCGCAGCGATGACGATCACGCCCGATTGTGCTTCGAAGCCATCCATCTCGACCAGCAGCTGGTTCAGCGTCTGTTCGCGTTCATCGTTACCGCCGCCCATGCCGGCGCCGCGATGACGGCCAACCGCGTCGATCTCATCGATGAAGATGATGCACGGCGAATGCTTCTTGGCGTTCTCGAACATGTCGCGGACACGGCTGGCGCCGACACCGACGAACATCTCGACGAAGTCGGAACCCGAGATCGAGAAGAACGGCACCTTGGCTTCGCCGGCGATAGCGCGGGCCAGCAGCGTCTTACCGGTACCTGGAGGACCGACCATCAGCACGCCGCGCGGGATACGGCCGCCCAGCTTCTGGAACTTGGTTGGATCGCGCAGGAAGTCGACGATTTCGGAGACTTCTTCTTTGGCTTCATCGCAACCGGCGACGTCCGAGAACGTCACGGTGTTGTTGGTTTCATCGAGCATGCGTGCCTTCGACTTGCCGAAGGAGAACGCGCCGCCCTTGCCGCCGCCCTGCATCTGGCGCATGAAGAACACCCACACGCCGATCAGGAGGAGCATCGGGAACCACGAGATGAAGACCTGTTGCAGGAACGAGGCTTCTTCTGGCGGCTTGACGTCGAAGCGCACGCCGTTTTCGCGCAGGTCACCGATCAGGCCACGGTCGAGACCGGTGGCGGTGGCGCGCACCTTGGTGTCATCAGCGCGCGTGGCGGTGATGTTGGTGCCCTCGATCAGGACTTCCTTGATGCGGCGCGCCTTCACTTCATCGAGCAACTCGGAATAAGCGATGGTCTTGCTGCCGCCGGCGACGCTGTGGGTGTCAAACTGCTTGAACAGCATGAACAACAGCAGCGCGACGACCACCCAGATGGCGGATTTGGAAAACATATTATTCACGAGCACTCCTCCGATGCGTACGCATCTCTACCGATTTCAGTATTCTGATTTTACCCGCAATAAGCCAACGCTGCCACGCAACTCCGGCCGTAGTGTCGAAATACCATCGAATGACTGTCTTATTCATTCCCGTCGCTGCGGCTGCCCGAAACGCAGTCGCAAACACAAGGGTTCACGCGGCAGATGTGGTGGCCGCGTGGCCGAATTTCAAGGGGTGATCTGTCGCCACTCGCCAATTACGCACTCGGATTTTTCAGGCCGCGGCCCAGCAGGAAAATCTCGGACGATTTATCGCGGCTGGCCTTCGGCTTGATCTGCTTCACGGTCGTAAATTCGAGGCGGAATTTCTCCAGGATCTGGGTAAAACCCATGTCCTTGAAACACTTCACCAGCAGTGCACCGCCCGGCTTCAGATGCGCCTGCGAGAATTCGATCGCCAGATCGATCAGATGTTCCATGCGGGCGGCGTCGGCATGGCCGATACCCGACAGGTTGGGCGCCATATCCGACAACACCACGTCGACCTTGCGGTCGGCCAGTACGACGTCGAGCTGCGTCAGTACTTCTTCTTCGCGGAAGTCGCCCTGGATATATTGAACATCGGCGACCGGCTCCATTGGCAAAATATCCAGGCCAATGATCGTGCCGTGAATGCCGCCGCCGTCCTTGCCGGCCAGCTTGCGCCGGGTGTACTGGGCCCAGCTGCCAGGGGTGCAGCCAAGGTCGACGACGACGTTGCCCGACTTGATGAGTTTCTCGGCTTCGTCGATTTCTTTCAGCTTGTAAGCGGCGCGGGCGCGGTAGCCCTCTTTTTGCGCGAGTTTGACGTAGGGATCGTTAATATGGTCGTGTAACCAGTTTTTGTTTAATTTGTTCTTGGCCATTCGCGTAGAATACTGCTTTTATAGGTCCATCAAAAAAAATTTATTATGCTTAAACTCACTCCGGCCGAGCGCAGTGCTCTGCGCGCAGAAGCCCACGGGCTCAATCCTGTTGTCATGATCGGCGCCGACGGCCTGACCGAATCCGTGATGAAGGAAGTCGCCAACAGCCTCGACTCGCACGGCTTGATCAAGGTGCGCGTGTTCGGTGACGACCGCGAAGCGCGCGTTGCCATGTACGACAAGATCAGCGCCGACCTCGAAGCGGCCCAGGTCCAGCACATCGGCAAGCTGCTGGTGCTGTACCGTCCGAAGGTCGAGACGGCCAAGGAACGCAGCAGCAAGGCCGGCCCCGGCATGCGCGAAGTCACGATCGTCAAGGCCAGCGCCAGCGGCACCAAGAAGCCAAGCGTCACCAAGGTCATGCTCAAGGGTAACGAGCGCGTCACGGCAGGCGGCAACATCAAGCGCGCCAAACCGCGTCAGACCAGCTCCAAGAAGAATTCGCTGAACAAGTAAAAAAAGACCGGGGCAACCCGGTTTTTTTATAGTGGTGTCGCGTACGGTGGGCTGAAAATCACCGCAACTTCACCAGCAACCACGCCCCCAGCACGCTCTGGATCATGTGGAACACCTGCGACACGCCATGCATGACGGCAAACTGCGTCCAGTATGGCGACTCACGCACGCCGGCCTCACCGGCCAGCACGCGCAACTGCGCCATCCCCGGCTGCAAGCCCACGAAAATCACCAGCGCGCACGCCAGCATCGCGATCACGAGCCAGCCGAGAAAGCGTCGGCGCTGCGGGGCAAGGTCGGTCGAGCGCCACAGCAACAGCGCCAGCACGATCGCACAACCGATCGACAGCCAAGCCTGGCGCGTGAGCAGCACGGCGACCAGGTCGCCGGCCTGCCCGCTGCCGAGCACCTTGAAGGCTGCCGGCGCCGCGATATAGCCCAGCGCCCACAGGCTGCCGGTCCACAGCGCCGCCACCAGCAGGCGCGCCGCCGGCACGCGCCCTGCCCGGCCGGTGCCCACCGCCTGCGCGCCGCTGTCCATCAGATGTAGCGCACTTCCAGGATTTCGTATTCGCGCGGGCCGGACGGCGCCTGCACTTCGACGACGTCGCCGGCATATTTGCCGATCAGCGCGCGCGCGATCGGCGACGTGATCGAGACCTTGTTCATCTTGAGGTCGGCTTCATCCATGCCGACGATCTGGTATGTGACCTTCTGGCTCGACTCGAGGTCTTCCAGGTCAACGGTGGCGGCGAACACCACGCGGCCTTCGGCGTCGAGCGTGGTCGGGTCGATGACCTGCGAAGTGCTCAGCTTGCTTTCCAGTTCGGCGATGCGGCCTTCGACGAATGCCTGGCGTTCCTTGGCAGCGTCGTATTCGGCGTTCTCGGACAGGTCGCCATGCGAACGCGCTTCGGCGATCGCGTCGATCACGCTGCGGCGTTCCTTCGTCTTGAGCTGGTGCAGCTCTTCTTTCAGGAGTTCTGCGCCGAATTTGGTCAGTGGTGTGGTCATGGTTCTCTGCTTGGTTTGTTTGACGGGTCCGCCGGGGCGGATAGTACCAACGCGACAAGAAAGCGAAAACCACAGAGGCACGCGGCGCCAAGGCCGCGCGAGCTCTGTGGTTGACTGGACTTCCAGTGTGACGGGTACTGCGTGTGCTTAGTTTAAGGTTTTATGAAGACCTTGTAAATCGTACACGCGCAGTTCGTCGATATGGGGCATGCCCTCGATTGCCGCTTCGGCGCCGGCGATCGTCGTGTAGGTCACCACGTGAGCGGCCAGAGCCGACGTACGGATCGCACGCGAGTCGACGATGGCGCTGCGCTTTTCTTCCACGGTGTTGACGACCATGACGATTTCGCGGTTCTTGATCATGTCGACGACGTGCGGACGGCCTTCCAGCACCTTATTCACGGCGCGTACCGGAATCCCGGCGGCGGCGATCACGGCGGCCGTGCCCTTGGTCGCGACCAGGTCGAAGCCCAGCGCCACCAGGTCACGCGCCACGCTCGTTGCGCGCGGCTTGTCGGACGACTTCACCGACAGGAACACGGTGCCCGAACGCGGCAGCTTGATGCCGGCGGCCAGCTGCGACTTGACGAAGGCTTCGCCGAAGGTCATGCCAACGCCCATCACTTCGCCGGTCGATTTCATTTCCGGGCCCAGGATGGTGTCGACGCCCGGGAATTTCACGAACGGGAACACGACTTCTTTCACGCTGTAGAACGGCGGGATCACTTCTTTCGTGATGCCCTGCTGTGCCAGCGTCTGGCCAACCATGCAGCGCGCCGCGATCTTAGCCAGCTGCAGGCCAGTGGCTTTCGACACGAACGGCACGGTGCGCGAGGCGCGCGGGTTCACTTCCAGCACGAACACGGTATCGACGGTCTGGCCGTTTTCTTCCTTCTGCTGGATCGCGAACTGCACGTTCATCAGGCCGACCACGTTCAGGGCCTTGGCCATCAGCGAGGTCTGGCGCTTGAGCTCATCGATCGTCGCCTGCGTCAGCGAGTACGGTGGCAGCGAGCAGGCCGAGTCGCCCGAGTGCACGCCAGCCTGTTCGATGTGTTCCATCACGCCGCCGATGAAGGTGGCTTCGCCGTCCGAGATGCAGTCGACGTCGACTTCGATGGCGTCGTTCAGGAAGCGGTCGAGCAGCACCGGCGAATCGTGCGAGACCTTGACCGCTTCGCGCATGTAGCGCTCGAGGTCACGCTGCTCGTGGACGATTTCCATCGCGCGGCCACCCAGCACGTACGACGGACGCACGACCAGCGGATACCCGATTTCTTCGGCCAGCGCCAGCGCATCGGCTTCGGTGCGGGCGGTGCGGTTTGGCGGCTGGCGCAGCCCCAGCTCTTGCAGCAGCTGCTGGAAACGCTCGCGGTCTTCGGCGGCGTCGATCATGTCCGGCGACGTGCCGATGATCGGCACGCCGTTGGCTTCCAGGTCCAGCGCCAGTTTCAACGGGGTCTGGCCGCCATACTGAACGATCACGCCCACCGGCTTTTCGAGCTCGACGATTTCCAGCACGTCTTCCAGCGTCAGCGACTCGAAATACAGGCGGTCGGACGTGTCGTAGTCGGTCGACACAGTCTCAGGGTTGCAGTTGACCATGATGGTCTCGTAGCCGTCTTCGCGCATTGCGAGGGCCGCGTGGACGCAGCAGTAATCGAACTCGATGCCCTGGCCGATGCGGTTCGGACCACCGCCCAGCACCATGATCTTTTTCTTGTCGGTCGGGTTCGACTCGCACTCTTCGTCGTACGTCGAGTACATGTACGCGGTGTCGGTCGAGAACTCGGCCGCGCAGGTGTCGACGCGCTTGTAGACCGGACGGATATTCAGCGCATGACGGCGCGCGCGCACTTCTTCGGGCTTGACCTTCAGCAGGAAGGCCAGGCGACGGTCAGCAAAACCTTTTTGCTTGAGCTTGTACAGGACCGCCTTGTCCAGGCCTTCGAGCGTCTGCGTCTCGAGCCAGAGTTCGATGTCGACGATTTCCTTGATCTGCACGAGGAACCACGGATCGATCTTGGTCAGGTTGTGCACTTCTTCGAGCGTGAAGCCCTGGGCAAACGCGTCGCCCACATACCAGATGCGGTCCGGGCCCGGCTCGCCCAGCTCTTCTTCGATCTTTTCGCGGTCACGCGTCTTTTCGTTCAGGCCATCGACGCCCACTTCCAGGCCGCGCAGGGCTTTCTGGAACGCTTCCTGGAAGGTGCGGCCCATGGCCATCACTTCACCCACCGATTTCATCTGCGTGGTCAGGTGCTTGTCGGCGGTCGGGAATTTCTCGAACGTGAAGCGCGGAATCTTGACGACCACGTAGTCGATCGACGGTTCGAACGAGGCTGGCGTGGCGCCGCCCGTGATGTCGTTGCGCAGCTCGTCGAGCGTGTAGCCGACAGCCAGCTTGGCCGCGACCTTGGCGATCGGGAAGCCGGTGGCTTTCGAGGCCAGTGCCGACGAACGCGAGACGCGCGGGTTCATCTCGATGACGATCATGCGGCCGTCTTTCGGGTTGATCGCGAACTGCACGTTCGAGCCGCCCGTGTCGACGCCGATTTCACGCAGCACGTCGATCGACGCGTTGCGCAGGATCTGGTATTCCTTGTCGGTCAGGGTCTGCGCCGGTGCGACGGTGATCGAGTCGCCCGTGTGCACGCCCATCGGATCAAGGTTCTCGATCGAGCAGATGATGATGCAGTTGTCGTTCTTGTCACGCACGACTTCCATCTCGTACTCTTTCCAGCCCAGCAGCGACTCTTCGATGAGCAGCTCCGAGGTTGGCGAGGCTTCGAGGCCGCGCTTGCAGATTGCTTCGAATTCTTCTTCGTTGTAGGCGATGCCGCCGCCGCTGCCACCCATCGTGAACGATGGACGGATGATGGTCGGGAAGCCCATCTCGCGCTGGACGACCCACGATTCTTCCATCGTGTGCGCCACGCCCGAACGCGCCGAACCCAGGCCGATCTTGGTCATCGCGTTCTTGAACTTCAGGCGGTCTTCGGCCTTGTCGATCGCTTCCGGCGTCGCGCCGATCAGTTCGACATTGTATTTTTCGAGCACGCCGTGGCGGTGCAGGTCGAGCGCGCAGTTCAGCGCGGTCTGGCCGCCCATCGTCGGCAGGATCGCGTCCGGACGCTCTTTCTCGATGATGCGCTCGACGACCTTCCAGGTGATCGGCTCGATGTAGGTCACGTCCGCCGTTTCCGGGTCGGTCATGATCGTGGCCGGGTTCGAGTTCACCAGGATGACCTTGTAACCCTCTTCGCGCAGGGCCTTGCAGGCTTGCGCGCCGGAGTAGTCGAATTCGACGGCCTGGCCGATGACGATCGGGCCCGCGCCGATGATCAGGATGCTTTTGATATCACTACGTTTTGGCATATTATTTTTTCTCCGCTGCTTGCATCAGGCCGATGAAGCGGTCAAACAGGTAGGCGACGTCGGTCGGCCCAGGCGAGGCTTCCGGGTGACCCTGGAAGCAGAACGCGGGTTTGTCGGTACGCTCGAAACCCTGCAGCGAGCCATCGAACAGCGACACGTGCGTGACGCGGCAGTTCGCTGGCAAGGTGGTCGGATCGACCGCGAAGCCGTGGTTCTGCGACGTGATCAGGACCTTCTTGGAATCGAGGTCCTGCACCGGGTGGTTGGCGCCGTGGTGGCCGAACTTCATCTTCATGGTCTTGGCGCCGGAAGCCAGCGCCATGATCTGGTGACCCAGGCAGATGCCGAAGGTCGGGATGCCTTTTTCAATCAGCTCGCGCGAGGCGGCGATGGCGTAGTCGCACGGTTCCGGGTCGCCCGGGCCGTTGGCCAGGAAGATACCGTCCGGATTGAGCGCCAGCGCGTCGGCGGCGGTAGACTGCGCCGGCAGCACAGTGACCTTGCAACCGCGCTCGGCCAGCATGCGCAGGATGTTGCGCTTGACGCCGTAGTCGAAGGCGACCACGTGGTACTGGGGATTGGTCTGCTTGCCGAAGCCCTGGCCCAGCTTCCATTCGGTTTCGGTGAACTCGTACGGTGCCTTGACCGAGACGACCTTGGCCAGGTCCATGCCGGCCAGACCCGGGAACGAACGCGCCAGTTCGAGCGCCTGCGCTGCCGATGGCTCGGCGCCCTGCGACGACGTGAGGATCGCGCCGGCCTGGGCGCCCTTCTCGCGCAGGATGCGGGTGAGCTTGCGGGTATCGATGCCGGCAATCGCCACGACGTTCTCGGCCTTCAGATAGTCGCCGAGCGACTGCGTGGAGCGGAAGTTGGACGCCAGCAGCGGCAGGTCGCGAATGATCAGACCCGCGGCGTGCACTTTCGATGCTTCGACGTCGGTGGTGTTGACGCCATAGTTACCGATGTGCGGGTAGGTCAGCGTGACGATCTGACGCGAATAGCTCGGGTCGGTAAGGATTTCCTGGTAGCCGGTCATGGCGGTGTTGAACACCACTTCGCCGGTCGTGTGACCGACGGCGCCGATGGAATAACCTTTGAAGATGGTCCCGTCAGCAAGGGCCAGGATGGCCGGGACAGAGGGGCCGGAAAAGAATGGCGGCAAGGGCAACTCCCGTAAAAGTTGCCGTAGCTGCGCCACGTCAGACCGACATCCAGCTAACCCCGCTGCACTGCTTGCGCCGGGTGTTGGAGGTCATGTTGAATGAGGGATGGTGGGTATGCGCTACGGCGAAGTTTGAATTAGATAAACTTCCGAATTATAGCGCGTGCAGCGGCATTCGGCAATGCGGCGTTGCAGCAAATACGGGCGCCGATCATGCAAAAATCAAGCACCCGTGTGCTCGTTTTACGCCGCGCCCAGGGCGGCGATACCGGCCCTGGCGATCTGCACATCCTCGTTTGATTTCACGCCCGAAACGCCGACGGCGCCGATCACGTGGCCATCGACGATCACCGGCACACCACCCTCGAGCATGCCTTCGAGCTTCGGCGCGCTCAGGAACGACACGCGGCCGCCGTTGATCACGTCTTCATATACCTTCGACTCGCGGCGCCCAAGCGCGGCCGTGTTGGCCTTGCTCGGTGCAATGTGCGACGAGATCGGCGGCGCGCCGTCCAGGCGCTGCTGCCACAACAGGTGGCCGCCATCGTCGACGATGGCGATCGACACGGCCCAGCCGTTGGCGAGGGCTTCGGCTTCGGCGGCAGCGCCGATCTGTTTCGCGTCAGCCAGGGTCAGGTAAGGTTTGGTATTCATGGTGGGGCTTTCTCAGGGAACTTGCTGTTTGAGTTTCAGTTTGGCCTTGATTTGCGGCATGACGGCGGCGGCGGCCTGCTCGCCCGCCAGGATGGCCAGGTTGCGGCCACCGAAATCGCTCGAGCCCATATTGCCCAGCGCCGGCGTGATGACGATGTCGGCATCCTTGAGCTCGAAGTGATTCAGGCGCTGGCCCATGATCGAGAAGGTCTGCATCAGCACGTCGAGCGAGCTGGCCGTGGCCGCGCCTTCGGTCGCGCTGGAGATATTGACCGCGATGATGAAATCGGCGCCCATGTCGCGCACGTAGCGCACCGGCACCGGCGCGACCAGGCCGCCATCGACATAGCTCTTGTTGCCGATGACAACCGGCTGGAACACGCTCGGCACGCTGGATGACGCGCGCACGGCCATGCCCGTATTGCCGCGGCTGAACAGGATCGGCTGGCCCGTTTTCAGGTCGGTGGCCACGGCGCCGAAGCGCAGCTTCAGCTTTTCAATGGGCACGTTGTTGACGGCCTTGTTTACATAACCCTGCAGCGCTTCGCCCTTGAGCAGGCCCGTCGATTTGCTGAACAGCGGCAGCGCCCAGTCCGAGATGGTGGCCTCGTCCATGGTCATGGCCGTCTTTTGCAGCGCAAAGCCGTTCAGGCCCGACGCGTACAGCGCGCCGACGACGGAACCGGCACTCGTGCCGACGACGATTTCCGGGTAGATACCCTGGGCTTCGAGCGCCTTGATGACGCCGATGTGGGCGAACCCGCGCGCGGCGCCGCCGCCCAGGGCCAGGCCGATACGGATTTTCTTGGGAGGCAATGGGGCTGCCTTGGGTGCGGCAACGGGAGTGACGGGAGCCGGGGTCGGGGTGCTGCCGCAGGCGGCCAGCAACAGTGCGGCGCAGGCCACAAGGGAAGTACGTCGAGAGAGCATAAAGGGGGCCGTTAAGAACGAGGCACGATTGTACATCGGCTCGTTCTTGACAGCATGCCTGGGGGGCACGACGGCAAGCAGGTGCCCTGGTCCATTCGGACGAACCATAAAATTCTTTTTGAAATGAGAATGATTCGCATTATAATTCTCGTCGCGATACTGCCCGTCTGATCCGACCAACAACCAGAAAGCGCCCCCCCATGAACAAGATGTTGCTCTCCTCCCTCGTCGCCATGCTGGTGGCCGCGCCCGCCGCACAGGCTCACCAGATCTGGTTCGAACAGGACGGCAAGGCGCTCAAGCTGCAGTTCGGCGAGTTTTCGCTGAACCAGCGCGAAACCACGCCGGGCCTGCTCGACAAGTTCGGCGCGCCGAGCGCGACGCTGCTGGGCGCCAAGGGCGAACGCACGCTCAAGCTGGACAAGACGGCTAAGGGTTACCTGGTCAGCGGCGCCACACCGGCGGCGGGTGACGCCATCGTCGCCCAGGACAATGCCTACCCAAGCTGGGAAACCGATGAGGCAGGCAAGAAGCTGAACCACATCTGGGTGCCAGCCGCGCGCATGGCCACCAGCTTCGCTGCGCAGCAGCCAACACTCACGCTCGACCTCGTCCCGACCGGCAAGGCTGGCGAATTCAAGGTGTTCTACAAGGGCCAGCCGCTGCCGAAAGCGAAGGTCAATGCCATTGTCCAGAGCGGCTGGGCGAAAGAAGCGGAGTCGGATGACAGCGGCGTCGTCAGGTTCGACATGCCATGGAAAGGCCTCTACGTGCTCGAGACCGAACACACCGACAAGACGGCTGGCGAGCGCGCCGGCCTGCACTACGCAACGTCCAGCTACACCACGTCGCTGAGCGTCGTGCAGCCAAAAGGCATCGCGGCCGTTGCTGCCGGTCCGGCCATGGCGCCAAGCGCCGATCACTGATCCGGCTGACCGTGTATCCACTGACTCCATCCGCCGTCTGAAGAAAGGCCCCGCTTCATGACCACGATCACCTGGCGCTACCGTGGCGGCGTGACCGCCCGCGCGGTCGCTGCCATCGGCGGCGGCTACCTGCTCGCCGCGCTCGGCGGCGCACTGATTGCGCTGGCGCTGCCGCTGGCGCGCGCCGATGCCGTCACCATCGCCACGCTGCTGTCGTTCGTCATCTACCCCTGCGTCATCCTGTGGGTGTTTGCCACCCGCAGCGCACTGCGCGCCTGCGTGGGCGTGGCGGCGACGTGTGCAGTACTGGGCGCGATCCTGTGGTGCGTCGGAGGCATGGCATGAAGGACGGCTTGCGGCAATCGATGGCGTGGGTGCACACGTGGGCCGGCCTGCTCGTGTGCTGGCTGCTGCTGCTCGTGTTCATGGCCGGCACGGCGGCGTATTACCGGCACGAGATCACGTTCTGGATGAAGCCCGAGCTGCACGCGGCGGCCGCTGCGCCGTCCACGCTCGCTCCGGCGCAGTCGGCGCAACTCGCGGTGCGCGTGCTGCAGGAACGCGCACCGGGCGCGACACGCTGGACGATCGACCTGCCCGACGAGCGCAATCCGCTGATCCAGGCCGCCTGGCAGAATCCGCCGAAAGAAGGCATGTCGCGCGCAGAACGGCGCAATGCGCTGCGCGACCAGAACGTCACGCTGGATCCGTCGACGGGCCTGGCGACGGCCAAACCGCGCGACACGCGTGGCGGCGAATTCCTGTACCGGTTGCACTTCGATCTGCACTACCTGCCGGCGATCTGGGGCCGCTGGATCGTCGGGATTGGCGCGATGTTCATGCTGGTGGCAATCATCAGCGGCGTGATCACACACAAGCGCATCTTCAAGGACTTCTTCACGTTCCGGCCAAAGAAGGGCCAGCGCTCGTGGCTGGACGCGCACAACGCGACTGCCGTATTGGCGCTGCCATTCCACCTGATGATTACCTATACGGGCATCGTCACGCTGATGTTCATTTATATGCCAGCGCCCACCAAGGCGCTGTACGGCGACGAGCAGAACACGATGTTCAGCGACGTGTTCGGCAACTTCGAGCGCGGCAAGCCAGCGGACATCGCGGCACCGCTGGCCGACATCGGGCCGATGCTGCAGCAAGCCGGGCGGGCATGGGGCGTGACGCCGGCGCGGGTTGCGATCAGCCATCCGAACGATGCCGCAGCGCGCGTGGAACTGTACCGGCCGTCGGGCCAGCAATTGTCGAACCTCGAGCCATCAATGACATTCGATGGCGTCAGTGGCGCCCTGCTGTCGGAAACGCCGCCGGTGAGCACGGCGCTCGCCACGCGCGCCGCGATCTACGGCATGCACGTGGCGCACTTCGCCGACCCGCTGCTGCGCGCGCTGTTCTTCGTGTGCGGCCTGGCTGGCTCTGCGATGGTCGCCACCGGCGCGCTGCTGTGGGGCGTGCGGGAACGCCAGTCGTACGCCAAGGTCGTGGCCAGTGGCGGACGCGTCGGCTTTGGCGTGCGCCTGGTCGACGCACTGAACATCGGCGCCATTGCCGGCCTGCCGATCGCGTTCGCCGTCTATTTCTGGGCCAACCGCCTGCTGCCAGTAGAGACGGCGCAACGCGCCAGTGCCGAAGCCAGCTGGTTCTTCATCGCCTGGGGCGCCGCCGCCCTCCTCGCGCAGATCCGCCCGACGCGCGCCATGTGGCGCTTCCAGCTAACGGTGGGGGCTGTGCTGCTGGCGGGCATCCCGGTACTGAACGTGTTCACGACCAATTCGCACCTGGGCGTGTCGCTGTTCGGCGGGCCGGGCCTGCGGCCGGTGGCGGCGTTCGATATCGTTGTCCTGGTGCTGGGCGCATTGCTGGGTTGGGCCGCCTGGTGGCTGGGGCACAAGGCCAAAAAGAAAGCAGCGAAAAAGCAGACGGCGGCTGACGCCGGATCGACCTCGACCATGGAGCCCGTATGAGCATGCTGTTCCTCAGCAGCGTTTCCCTCGCCTTCAGCGCATTCGCCGCCAAAGGCATCGTGATGGACCGGCACTACGCCGACCTGCACGGCCGCGGCAAGGAGCCGGCGCCAGCCCTGAGAATGCGCATGCGCACACTGGCCTGGCTGGGCCTGGCCCTCTCCTTCGCCGCCTGCATCGCCGCCCGCGGCTGGCACGTCGGCCCGGTGCTATGGTGCGGCGTGTTGTCCATCGCAGCCTGGACCGTCGCCGCCATGCTCCAGTACGCCCCCCGCAAAGTCGCCCAAGGCGCGTGGATCGGCATCCCATCCGCCGCCCTGACCGCCGCCCTCCTCCTGCTGCACTAACAATCAGGAACAATCAGGGTCAGAGTCGAATTGTTGGGTAATTTCCCACTCGCACCACGACGTTTTACCGACCCCCAATTTCCTCGCTTCAGCTTGCCCAAAAGACAATTAGGGTCAGAGTCGAATTGTTTGACAACTTTCGAAGTTGCTCATTAATTCGACTCTGGCCCTCACTTTTTTCGGGTTAAAAAAGCCGGAAAAAGTACCTCAAGATATTGAGCGATGGCTTTGCTTGCTCGTGCCCATCGTTCCCGTCGTAATCAATTGTTCTGGTAACCCAATCGCCGAAAAAACAATGAGGGTCAGAGTGAGATGCACCGGGATGGTGGACAGATTGAATCAGGTACACCTGAGAATTTTTTCCACCTGGTCGGGTGTTCGATAGCCGAGGGTTTGGTGGAGGCGCTGTTGATTGTAATACA
>NZ_JCASII010000008.1:0-124278 GCF_059686035.1 Telluria sp. ZT3P26
ACCCACGTGCTCAATGGCACTCAGTCTGAACAGCGTCACCCCGACCGGCCACATCACCACGATTATCTACTGGTGAGCTGGCATGTTCAATATACGAGGTCTGACATTTGGACACGGGCTCTTCCCTACCCCTTCAAAAGCCGGGGTCAGGTCTGACATTTGGACACGGGCTCTTCCGTGCCCATTCACCAGAACTTTGGAGAATAGACTTTTTGTTGAGCTCGTGTCTGAATGTCAGACCTGACCCCGCTGGGAGGTGTGCTATCAACGCTGGCGTGTCACCTGATCAAGCTGACAGTTCGCGCCGAATGATTTCTGCGCCAGCATTCAGCGAAGCCAGCTTGGCTCGCGCGATGTTGCGCGGCAGTGGCGCCATCCCGCAGTTGGTGCAAGGGCATAGCTTGTCGGCATCGACGAACTGAAGCGCTTTGCGCAGCGTGTTGGCAACTTCCTCAGGGGCTTCGATGATATTGCTTGCCACGTCAATCGCACCGACCATCACTTTCTTGCCGCGAATGAGTTCCAGCAGATCCATCGGCACATGCGAGTTGTGGCATTCCAGCGAGACGATGTCGATATTCGATTTTTGCAGCTGAGGGAAGATGGATTCGTATTGGCGCCATTGCGACCCCAATGTCTTTTTCCAGTCAGTATTGGCTTTGATGCCGTAGCCGTAGCAGATGTGGACCGCCGTTTCGCATTTGAGGCCTTCGATGGCCCGCTCCAGCGTGGCGATGCCCCAGTCGTTGACTTCATCGAAAAACACATTGAACGCGGGCTCGTCGAACTGGATGATGTCGACGCCCGCTGCTTCCAGTTCGCGCGCTTCCTGGTTCAGGATCTTTGCGAATTCCCAGGCCAGCTTTTCCCGGCTTTTGTAATGACTGTCGTAAAGCGTGTCGATCATGGTCATCGGGCCAGGAAGTGCCCATTTGATCGGCTGACTGGTTTGCTGACGCAGGAACCTGGCATCGTCGACAAACACGGGTTTAGGACGACTCACGGCCCCGACCACGGTCGGTACACTGGCGTCATAACGGTTGCGGATCCGGACAGTCTCGCGCTTCTCGAAATCGACGCCGTTCAGGTGTTCAATGAACGTCGTGACAAAATGCTGGCGCGTCTGTTCGCCATCACTGACGATATCAATGCCTGCCTGTTGCTGGTCGTCGAGGGACAGACGCAATGCATCCTGCTTTCCTTCCGTGAGTTCCTCGTCCTGCAATTTCCAGGGCGACCAGAGCGTCTCTGGTTGTGCGAGCCAGGCGGGTTTCGGCAGACTGCCGGCGGTTGAAGTGGGCAATAATTTTTTCATATCAGGTA
The DNA here is from genome assembly GCF_059686035.1 of Telluria sp. ZT3P26. NCBI lineage: Bacteria > Pseudomonadati > Pseudomonadota > Betaproteobacteria > Burkholderiales > Oxalobacteraceae > Telluria > Telluria sp. ZT3P26. Next base: position 1,324 of record NZ_JCASII010000008.1, read on the forward strand.
GCTTTACGTGTTGGATGATCAGAGGGTGTAACTCGCGGCCCATCGGTCAAGGATCGGCTGGTATGGCTTGATGAAGTGTTCTTCAGCGAATTTCCCCTGCTTGACGGCGAGCTGGCTACGCTCTTCCCGGTCGTACACGATCTGCGTCAGTGAGTAATCCTGATGTTTCAATTTTGGCTGATAGCATCTGGCCGCCGCAGAATTGGCGTTGTAGATTTCAGGCCGGTAGATCTTCTGGAAAGCCTCCATGGTGCTGACAGTGCCGATCAGCTCGAGACTGGTGTAGTCGGACAGCAGATCGCCGACGAAATAGAACGCGAGTGGCGCAACGCTGTTGGGTGGCATGAAATAGCGCACCCGCAGTCCCATCTTGCTGAAGTATTGATCGGTCAGCGAAGGTTCATCCTGAAGGTATTCGACGCCCAATACAGGGTGTAGATTTTCTGCGCGGTGGTATGTCTTGTTGGTTGAAACACTCAGGCAGATCACAGGTGGCTTCCCGAAGTTTTCCTTGTATGCGGTCGAGCCAAGGAAGCACTGGAACAGCTTTCCGTGCAGGTCGCCAAAGTTATCCGGGACGCCAAATTCCTGTCGATCCTTGTTGTGATCCGACAGCAGCACGCTGAAATCATAATCCCGCACATACGAGGAAAAGTTATTTCCCGCGATGCCGTCAATGCGGTCGTTGGTCACGCGATCGACGATATTGGTTTTTAATATTTCGATGAGTGGGAAGGTATCGCCATTGTCTTTGCCACCCAAGGCCATCTCGACGGACACGATATCGAGTTCGAGGGAGTAACGATCTCCTTTGGGATTGTCCAAATGGGCCAGGGCGTTGAAACGCGCGTCCATCATCGTCAAGGCCTTGCGCAGATTGTCCTGGCGATTCTTTCCTCTGGCCAGGTTGGCGAAATTGGTCGTGATACGCGTGCCATCCGCCGGCCGGTAATGCTCGTCGAAACGGATGGTCTTGATCGCAAACGTGAAATCTTCATTCTTCATAGCCAGGCGCTCCGGGATTGAGAGCACATGTGTGCCCAACCCAATGGATTATGCCTACACCATGGAATGAATAAAAATGATGTTATCTCATAAAACGATGAAATACGCTCATGTCATCCAGGACCAAAGCCAGGGTCAGGTCTGACATTTGGACACGCACTCATCTTTGGCCGGCTCGCTACGGCTTGCCTGACCAGGCTTTTGCTGAGCTCGTGTCCGATTGTCAGACCTGACCCCCGCTTGTTTGCTGAGTACGTGTCCGATTGTCAGACCTGACCCCCGCTTGTGCCTCACCCCGCTCGCGCTCTTACTTCTCTCCCAACATCGCGACCAGCTCGTCGTACCCACCGACACGTTTCCCGTCGATATAGGTCTGTGGCGTCGTCTGGACACCTTCATCCTGCATATAGGCATCGACTTCGCTTCGCGTGGTCAGTTGATGGTCTTCAACCTGGTAACCCGCCCGCTTCAATAATTCCAGCGACTCGACGCCGAATGGGCAGATATGTTCCGGGGTGACCATGCGATGCAGCACTGCTTGTTTCGATTCTGTTGACATGCTATTCCTTTGCTCTTTCTGGGTTATCGGCGATGACGCCATGGTCCATGACATCGTGGTTCCAGCGTAAACAGCCATCCAGCGCCGCGCCGTGCGTGAACGCACCCACAATGTCCCTGCCCGTCGCGCCGATTCACCATTCTGTGTGCGCGTGCGAACACAGCCTTTAAGCAGTCCTCGCGATAATCACCCCATTCACATGGGAGAAATGATGACAACGGTACGCAAGGGCCAGGCGCCCGCCAAGCTGGGGCGCAACGAATTCCACCTGCAATTTCGCCGCACCTTCCAGGACCCCGGCTATGACGCGCTCGAAAACGAGCTGGCCGCCATCGAGGCCGTCGCCTGGGACGCTTACCAAGACGGCCGCAAGGCGCCGCGCACGGTGAAAGCCGGCCCTGGCTTTGCCGACCCCGACTACGACCTGTCGATCGACTGGAAAGCCGCGCGCGACCGCCTGCTCGAGGCCGAAAAGATCCAGAAGAATCCCGACACCAAAAGCCGCATCCTGGTCATCAACGCCTCGGCGCGCAACGACGGCACCTGCCCCGGCGAAATCTCGAAAAGCTGGCGCATGTCCGAGATGGCGCGCGAGATCATCGAAGCCGACGGCATCGAGGCCGACATCCTCGACCTCAGCCTGATCAACTCCGACTACGACCGCCACATCCACCCGTGCAAGGGCTGCGTCTCGACCGCCATGCCGCTGTGCCACTGGCCATGCAGCTGCTACCCGAACCACGCCGAGCGCCAGGTCAATGACTGGATGAACGAGATCTACGAACGCTGGGTGCTGGCGCATGGCGTCATCATCATCACACCCGTCTACTGGTACCAGACGCCGGGCGTGCTCAAGCAGATGATCGACCGCCTGGTCTGCGCTGACGGCGGCAATCCCGACCCGTCCTCGACGCAGGGCAAGAAGGCCGAGATCGCCAAACAGATCGAACGCGACGGCTGGGATTATCCGAAGCACCTGGCCGGACGGGCGTTCGGCCTCGTGGTGCATGGCGACGTGGCCGGCATCGAGGGCGTGCGCCGCTCGCTGTCGGACTGGCTGGAATGGATGGGGTTGATCAGTTCCGGCAGCTTCGGGCAGCTCAACCGGTTTATCGGCTACTACGAATCGTACGCCGACAGCCACGATACGTTCGACGCCGACCATGCGGTACAGGAAGAGGCGCGCAACGTCGCGCGCGCCGTGGCGACTGCCGTGCGCGAAGTACGCGCCGGGCGCGTCGCCGTGGCCAGCCAGGATCTGAGGCAGCCGCGGCCCAAGTAAGCCCGGCGCCGGCAGCGTGCACCGCGCGCTGCCCGCTGATGGTGAACCTAGACCGCCGTATAACCGCCGTCAATGACCATCTCGTGGCCATTGACGTACGAGGCCATGTCCGAACACAGCCACAGCGCCGCCTGTGCGATTTCGCCTGCTTCGGCAAAGCGGCCCATCGGGTGAGCAGCCTTGAGCTTTTTCTCGATGCCCGGGTCGCGCTCGATCGCGCGCGCCAGCATCGGCGTCTTCACCGCTGCCGGGCACAGCACGTTGACGCGCACGCCGTCACGCGCATACTCGGCGGCGGCACTCTTGGTCAGGCCCACCACTGCATGCTTGCTGGCACTGTAAATCGCATGGTTCGGGCTGCCGACCAGGCCGGCAACACCGGCCATGTTGACGATCGAGCCACCGCCCTGCTTGAGCATCTGGCGCAGCTGGTACTTCATGCACAGCCAGACACCCTTGACGTTGACATTCATGATGCGGTCAAACCGTTCGTCGTCGGCATCGGCCAGCGGGTGATGCTCTTCGTCCACCGCCGCATTGTTGACCGCGATGTCCAGGCGCCCGTAGTAATTGATGGTCTTTTCCACCAGGGCCTCCACCTCGGGCGCGCGCGTGACATTGCTCTGCACGAACAGCGCCTTGCCGCCGTTTTCCACGATCATCCCTGCCGTCGCGTGGCCGCCCTCGATCGAGATATCGGCCACGACCACGCAGGCGCCTGCGCGGCCGAAGGCCAGGGCAATGGCGCGACCGATGCCACTGGCAGCGCCAGTGACCAGGACGACCTTGCCGGTGAACGACATGCCGCTCGCCGGCGGCAATTTGGTGATGCCCTTCATGATGCTCCCTGGGTGATACTTTGATTCTGGAAGGAAACATTTTAACGCATGCTCCCCCCGGCGTCACACTTCCAGGGCATTTATGACGGGCAACTGTTGCAGTTAGGGCATAGCGACTATCGGTTTGACCGGCTCCCCGACTTTGGATTGGTCACCAGCCATCACGACGGACAGTTTTGCCGGATCGATCGCCTTGCGGAATGCCGCATTCAGCTGGGCCAACGTGACCGCATTCAGCTTCTGCTCCAGTTCCAGCGACCACAGGAACGTTTTGCCGCGATACAGGTACGACGTCCAGCCGGTGGCCAGCGCGGCGTCGTTCGTGCGCGTCTGCAGGCGTTGCTGCATCAGCCCCGAGCGGGCGCCGGCCAGCTCTTCTGCCGTGAAGCCCTCCCTGACCGCGCGCGCCAGTTCGGCGCGCACTGCCGCATCCAGTTTCGCCAGGTTCTGCGGCGCCGCGATGGCGCCGATCGAAAACACGCCGAAGCGGTCGAGCGTGCCCGCCATCAGGTTCGAGCCGCCCCCGTACGACAGGCCGTCCTTCTGGCGGATCCGGTCCATCAGGCGCGACTTCAGACCGCCTTCGCCGAAGATGTAGTTGGCCAGCATCAGCGCCGGGTAGTCCGGATCGTCGACGTTCAGGTCGACGTTCAGGCGCGCCGTGTACGACCCGTTTTCCTTGTCCGGCGTATCGAGCGTGCGCGCGAGCGGCGCCACGTCAACGTGGCCGGTCAGCACCGGTGCGAACGGCTGCGGGGCGCGCCAGGCGCCGAACAGCGTGTTCACCAGTGGCGTGATCTGCGCCGCATCGAAGTCACCGACGATCGCCATCTCGGCCGGCTGGGCGCCGTGGAAGTCAGCGTGGAACGCCTTCAGGTCGGCCAGGCGCGCTGCCTTGACCTCGGCCACGTCTTCTTCGAGCGAATTCGCATGGCGCACGTCACCCTTCGGATACCGGTTGAAATGCAGCGCCATGGCGCGCGCGGCGGCGCTGTCGGGTTCGTTGCGGCTCGCTTCCAGCCCCACCAGGATCTGCTGGCGCAGCTGCTCGAATTCCGATGCCGGGAACGCCGGTTCACGCAGCACGTGCGCCACCAGTTTCAGTGCTTCGGGCAAGTGTTCACGCGTGGTCTGGAAATGCGTCGGGCCGCCCGTCATCTTGAGCTTGTCGAAGGCGTCGGCCAGTTCGGCGCGCGTGTAGCGCGTCGTGCCGCGCATCAGCATCGCCGACGTCAGCCCCTGGATCGTGCCCTTGCCGAACAGGCTTTGTTCGGTGCCGAAGTGCTGGCGCAGGTCCACCGTGACAGTCTCGCCGCGGTTCTTTTTCGGCAGCAGCGCCAGCTTCACGCCCCCTGCCGTGGTGACCGTCGTGCGCTGCATGATGTTCTGCTGGCTCGGCTCGAAGTTTTCCGCCACCAGGTTCGATACGGCCGGCTTGAAATCCTTCAGCACGTCGGCCACAGCCGGCGCGGCCGGCAGCGCGGCACGTTTCGACGATTCTTCAGGGATGAAGGTGCCGGTCACACGGTTGGTGCGCAGGTAGTAGCGGCCGGCGCTGGCAGCGACCTCCTCGGCGGTCATCTTCTGCACGCGCTCGCGGCTGACGAAAAACATGCGCCAGTCGCCCAGGGACGCCGGCTCGGACAGCGCCACGCCCACCGCCTGCGGATCGTTCAGGCTGCGCTCGATCGTGTTGAGCCACGAGCGGCGCACGCGCTCGAGTTCCTCGGTCGTAGGCGGCTTGCCGGCGAATTCCTCGACGGCCTGGATCAACGCCTCGCGTACCGGCTCGATCGGTTCGCCCAGCTTGACCACAGCGCCAAAGTATTGCAGGCCGGGCGCGTAGCCGGTCTGGCCGAAGCTGAACACCTGGCTGGCCTTGCCCGTTTCGACGAGCAGCTTGTGCAGGCGGCCGTTGGGCGCGTCGCCCATAATCTGCGACGCGAAGCCCAGCGCTTCGGCCTGCGGGTGCAGGTCCGACGGAATCTTGTAGCCGACCGCGACGAACTGCATGTCGCCCTGACGCCGCACGGTGAAGCTGCGCTCGCCATCCTGGGTCGGTTCCTCGGTCCAGAACACGGGCAAGGTGCGCTTCGGTTTCGGAATCGCCCCGAACAGGCGCTGGATGCTGGCCAGCGTGGCAGCCGGCTCGAACTGCCCGGCCACCAGCAGCACGGCGTTGTCCGGCTGGTAGTAGGTGCGGTAGAAGTCCTGCAGGTTCTTGATGCGCACGTTCTCGATATCGCTGCGGTTGCCGATCGTCGAGCGGCCGTAGCTGTGCCAGTCATAGGCGATGCTCTGCATGCGCTTGAACAGCACGTTGCCCGGCTGGTTTTCGCCGCTTTCGAACTCGTTGCGCACGACCGTCATTTCGGACGCCAGGTCCTTGACGGAGACGAACGAATTGACCATCCGGTCCGCCTCCATCTGCAGCGCCCAGTCCAGATTGCCTTTCGACGCCTGGAACACTTCATAGTAATTGGTGCGGTCGAGCGACGTGGTGCCGTTGAACTGCATGCCCCGCTCCGAGAACTGCTTCGTGATGTCGCGGTTCTTGGTCGAGCCCTTGAACAGCAGGTGCTCGAGCAGGTGGGCCATGCCGGTCTCGCCATAGTTTTCGTGGCGCGAGCCGACCATATAGGTCATGTTGACCGTCACGGTCGGGCGCGAGGCGTCCGGAAAGAGCAGCACCTTGAGACCATTGGCCAGCCGGTATTCGGTAATGCCTTCGACCGACGGGCCGAGGGTCATGCCCTTGGGCAGCGCGGCAGTGGCAGTGCTGGCAGTGCCGGCAGCGGGTGCTTTGACGGCCGTCTGGGCGCCGGCAGGCGCAATGGTGATCAGCGCCAGGCACAGCGCAGCGACGTGCGCAGACACGCCGCGCAGTTTATTCTTTGAATCCATGATGTCCCATCATTGGGGCAGGACGCCAACCGTCCCGCCTGATACCGGAATGGTAGCAGACGGACAAGCCCGTCAGGCCCCTCGGGTTGACTGGTTGACAGGCGGGATCGGACACGTGCTAACGCGCTCGTGCAGGCAGCATGCAGGGCAATTCACGGGCGCCCCAACGCAACACTGGCGCCTGGAGAGACTCGAGGCGCCAGTGGCGTGGTGGTGCAGGTGCAGGTTCAGGCCCGGGGTTTCTGTTCGCCGGGCAGCGGCACGAAGCAGGCTTCGACGATCTGCATGTCGTTGTCGGTCGCAAAGCTGCGCACGAAGTGGTAGGCCAGCGGCTCGATCTGTTGCAGCTTGCGGTTGACCACGACGGCCTTGATGCCATTGACGAGCGTCGGGTAGACGTAAGGCGAATACTTGAGGTGGGCATTGGGCCCGCCGGTGCCGGGGCAATATGCCGCCAGCACGCCGCACAGCCGCTCTGCCCAATCGCTCGGGCGGAATTGCTTGCCGTTGTTGGTCATGCCCAGGACAAAAAATTCTCCGGAGAGTTCCTCGTCCTTTGTCTGCGCTAGATCGGTCATAGTCCTGAGGGGCTAAGTGAAGCCACTATTATATCTTATAGAAGACCTGAGGACGAGAACCAGGGCGCCGCCCCGCTCCCGCCCTAGCGCAGCCAGGCCACACTGGAGGTCAGCAACAGCAGAATCATCCACAGAATCACGGCGCGCCACACGAGGCCCACCGTACTCTGCAGCGCGCGGATCGTCGGTTCTTCGCCCGGCAGGATGTCGGCGTCGCTGTCGCTCATGTCCACCATGGCGGCGTCTGCCGGCAGCAGTTGTGGCGCATTTTCATTCGGTGTGCCAAGGCGCACCCCCATCGCGCCGCCACCGGCCGACAGGATGATCCCGCGCGCTTCATCGACCCAGCGGTTGGCGAAATTGCGCCATGCGTACACAGCGTCTTCGAAGTTGCCCACCACGGCAAATGCCACCGCCGTCAGGCGCACGGGCATCCAGTCGATCCAGTAAAACGCCCTGGCCGCAAACTGACCGAACGCTTCGTTGCGCATGTGGTCCGGCTCATTCCACGCACGCGACAGGTATTCCGAGACGCGGTACATCACCGCGCCAGCCGGGCCCAGCGGCATCAGGAACCAGAAGAACACGCCAAACACATTGCGGTGCGTCGTGATCAGCGCTTTCTCGACGGCGATGCGGGTGATCTCGGTGCTGTCCATGCCCACGGTGTCGAGCCGCGTCCATTCAGCCAGCAGCGCGCGCGCACGCGCTTCGTCGCCGGTATTGAGGGCGAACTGGATTGACGTAAAGTAATGGCTGTAGTGGCGAAATCCCATCGTCAGGTAGACGATCAGGACGTTCCAGATGAAGGCCAGGAACACCAGGTTGTAGTACATGAACACCCAGTGGATGATCCAGGTGGGGAGCATCAGCGCTCCCATCATCAGGAACCACCCCATGCGGCCATTGGTCTGCTCGCCGGCGTTGAACCAGGTTTCGATGCGAATGGCCAGCGCCTTGATGGCGCCGTACACCTGGTTGTCCGCGCGCAGCGGTTTCAGTTGCTCGATGAGCAGCGCGCACAGGATGGAAAAGAATGTCATTCAGGAACCCTTTTTTGTTATGGCAACACGACTGCCCCGATACGATAGCGGAGAAGCACGCCAGAATCAAATTTAGGGCACCGACACCCTGTCACGCCCGCAGGAAATGGAACAGGTTGCGCAGCATGGCGGCTGTCGCACCCCAGACAAAATAGCGCTCGTACGGCATCGTGTAGAAGGCGCGGCTGCCGCCCTGCGGCAGCGCAATTTCACGCCGCTGGTGGTGCTGGCCGTCCATCAGCCAGGCCAGCGGCACCTCGAAAGCCTCGGCAACCTCGCCCGGGTCCACCTGCAATGTGAACGGTGGCTCGACCAGGGCCACGACCGGCGTGACGCGGTAGGCGCTGATCGTGGCGTAATCGGGCAGCACGCCGATGATCTCGATGCGGTGGCGCGACAGGCCGATTTCTTCTTCGGTTTCGCGCAGCGCGGTTTCGATGGGCGACGAATCGTAGTCTTCCGAGCGGCCACCGGGAAAGCTGACCTGGCCGGCGTGGCTGGTCAGGTGGTCGGTACGGCGCGTGAGCAGGACCGTCACGCCCTCGGGGCGTTCGACCAGCGGGATCAGCACGGCGGCGCGGCGAAACGGCGCGGCCAGGCGATCGTCAGTCTCGGTCGAGATTTCCGGTTCCCACGCCAGGGTTTGCGCGAAGCGCTGGCGCAGCGCTGTCGGATGCAGGCGCGCCGGTGCCACTGCGGCCTCGCCGGCCAGACTAATCACGGGCAACTGGGTGGGGTCGAACACGAGCTTGGCCAAAATAACGTTCTTTCAATAACGCTGCGGATAGTAAAAAAGGCATCCTTGCGGATGCCTTTTTATTAGCAAAGGTGCTTGCGCACGATGGCTATTACTCAGCTGCAGCTGCTGGCGCTGCTTTGACGCGACGCTGTGGCAGTTTTTCTTTGATACGCGCCGATTTGCCCGAACGCTCACGCAGGTAGTACAGCTTCGCACGACGCACATCGCCACGACGCTTGACTTCGATCGAAGCGATCAGCGGCGAGTAGAGTTGGAACGTACGCTCGACGCCTTCGCCGGACGAGATCTTGCGAACGATGAAGTTCGAGTTCAGGCCACGGTTACGACGCGAAATCACGACGCCTTCGTATGCCTGGGCGCGCTTGCGGGTGCCTTCGACGACGTTGACGCTGACGATAACGGTATCGCCAGGTGCGAAATCAGGGATCTTGCGGCCGAGGCGCGCAATTTCTTCTTGCTCGAGTTGTTGAATCAGATTCATTTTTATGACTCCATTAACCATCTTGCCGGCGCTACCTTCGCCCAGTAGAGGATGGGGTTGAACAACGGGCAACGTGCCCGCTTTTTGCATGCGGCTTGCGCCACATGTTCTTTGTGCGTCTTGCAACGCAACATTCTTACCCGGCAGGCTTGACCAACCCTGCCAGAAACTGTTCGTCCTTCTTGGTCAGCTGGCCGGCGGCGCGCGCCGCGTCCAGCAGATCCGGCCGCTTCGAGGCGGTGGCTTCCAGCATGCGCTGGCGGCGCCACTTGACGATCTCGGCATGGTTACCCCCCATCAGGACGGGTGGTACCGGTGTGTCTTCGTACACGTCAGGCCGCGTATAGTGCGGCGAGTCGAGCAGGCCGTTGACGAAACTGTCTTCGACGGCCGAAGCATCGTCGCCCAGTACGCCGGGAATCAGGCGTACCACGGCGTCCATCAGGGCCATCGCCGGCAATTCGCCGCCCGACAGCACAAAGTCGCCGAGAGAAATTTCCTCATCGACGCAGCGGTCGAGCAGGCGCTGGTCCACGGCTTCGTACCGACCGCACAGGATGACGAGACCAGGCTCGTCCTTCAGTGCCATCGCGCGGGCGTGGGTCAGTGGCTTGCCTTGCGGCGACATGAACACCACGCGGGGGCTGGGCAGACCGAGGTCTTGCTGACGCGCCTTCGCGGCATTGATGGTCGCTTCGAGCGGCCGTGCCATCATCACCATGCCGGGACCACCGCCATACGGGCGGTCATCGACGGTGCGGTGACGGTCTTGCGTGAAATCGCGTGGATTCCAGAGATGCAAGCCCCAGCGTTGCTGCTCGAACGCACGGCGGGTCACCCCGGACTGCGTCAATGCGGCAAACATTTCCGGGAACAAGCTCACGACGTCAAATTGCATCGGATCTCAAGCCCACGTGGACGGGTTCAAAAATCGAGACCCCAGTCCAGGGTAATCAGTTTTTGGTCGAGGCTGACAGTCTTGACGAATTGGTCGACGAACGGCACGAGGCGCTCGGGGGCCTTCTCGTCTGACGACGGATCAGGTACCGGCACGATGCGCAAAATCGATTGCGCGCCATTGCTCATCATGTCGGCCACCTTACCCAGGGCTTCACCCTGCAGGTTGACCACGTCAAGCCCGATCAGATCGGACCAGTAATACTCATCTTCTTCGAGCGCGGGAAACGCGCTGCGTGCGATCTGTACCGTGGCGCCCTTGAGCGCTTCGGCAGCATCGCGGCCCTGCAGGCCGACCAGCGTGGCGACGACATCGCCGCCATGCAGTTTTGCACTGCGCACCGTAACGGCGTGCAGAGTCGGCTTGCTGACCCACCAGGTTTTCACGTTCAGCAGCGCATCGGCGTCAGCGGAGTGCGGCGTGACACGAATGCCACCGACGATGCCATAAGCACCGGACACATACCCCACTTCGGCCAGATCGGCGGGAACCGGGGTTCCCGTACCTGCGTTGCTCGCTGCTGAATCGTTCAAACCTGCGTACCTTGCTTAATGAAAATTAAGCAGCTGGCTTTTGCTGGGCGACCAGGCGAGCGACGGTTGGCGACAGTTGTGCGCCAACGCCTTGCCAGTGCGACAGACGGTCAGCAGCGATACGCAGGCTGACTTCAGCGCCCGATGCCATTGGGTTGTAGAAACCGATACGCTCGATGAAACGGCCATCGCGACGATTGCGCGAATCAGTTGCAACGATGTTGAAGAACGGACGCTTTTTTGCGCCACCACGAGCCAAACGAATAACGACCATAATATTTCCGAAAAAGTTGTTCTGGACGGAGAAAGTCGACGATTATAGCGCGCGACACCGAACAGCAGCAAGCGTTAATGATACAGGGCGCGCAGTCCCAGGAGAATCAACCATTATCACCGATTTCGCGCCATACCGCTACCAGCCATCTGCCCGATTGGCCTGGAATACGCTGTCAGTCGCCGAAAGCGTGCCATTCTCGCCAATCTGGACGATACTTTGGCTTTCCTGAACGATTGACAACATCCATGGCTGCTGCGCACAAGAACAAGACTGTCGCTACCCTGCTCGCCCTGCTGCTGGGTGGCTTTGGCATTCACCGCTTTTATCTGAAGCCTGGTGCGGACCGCATCGGCCTGCTGCACCTGTGCTGCCTTCCGGTCATGGGGATCCTGTACGGCGCGGTCAAGCCGCATCCGTTCTACATGGTGCTGCCGCTGCTGGTGTCGTACATCGCCGGATTTGTCGAGGCGCTGGTGATCGGGCTGACGCCGGACGAGAAGTGGGATGCCCGCTACAACCAGCACAGCGGGCGCCAGTCGCGCTCGAACTGGGTGCTGGTGTTGCTGCTGGTGGTGACGATGCTGGTGGCCACGACCGTGCTGATCGGGACGATCGCACGGTTGTCGGACGTGATGTACACGGGTGGCGCGTACGGGTGAAAGAGCGCGGATGCGTGGTGTGCGACGGTTGGTTGAACGCGTGGACGGCAGAGCCGTCCACCCTACCGTATGCCCACAGTAGGGTGGACGGGTTTCCCGTCCACGCGTTCAACGGCCCTTGCGACACCACGGCGTGACCGGCATGCCTGCTCAGAACTGCTCGATCTCCAGCGCCAGCACGCCCGCCGCGCCATCGACGATCGACGTGCGCAGCCCCGGCGCCTGCGACAGGATGTGGTCGGCAAAGAAGCGCGCCGTGCCGATCTTGGCGCGGTAGAAGGCGGCGTCGCCCTCGCCTGCATCCAGGCGCTTCTGCGCCGCCAGCGCTGCGCGCGCCATCTGCCAGCCGCCCAGCACGATGCCAGCCAGCTTCAGGTACGTGACGCTGCCAGCGAACACCGCCTTCACGTCCGTCTTGATATTGGCCACGACATACCCGACCACTTCCTCCAGCGCCGCGCTGCCCTCTTGCAGGCGCTGTGCAATCGCCGCGAAATCGGCGTTCTGCGTGTCGCCCAGCTGACGCTCGACATCCCGGATCTGCGCGATCAGCGCCTTGGCCACGGCGCCACCATCGCGCACCGTCTTGCGACCCACCAGGTCATTGGCCTGGATCGCCGTCGTGCCTTCGTAGATGGTCAGGATCTTGGCATCGCGGTAGTGCTGCGCCGCGCCTGTTTCTTCGATGAAGCCCATGCCGCCATGGACCTGCACGCCATCGCGCGCCACCTGCTCGCTCATCTCGGTCGACCAGCCCTTGATGACGGGAACGAGGTATTCATAGAGGGCCAGGTTGGCCGTGCGCGTGGCTTCGTCCGGATGGTGATGGGCCAGGTCGGACAGCGCCGCACCGACATACGCCAGCGCGCGCGCGGCTTCTGTCTGCGAACGCATCGACATCAGCATGCGGCGCACGTCCGGGTGATGGATGATGGACACCGGACCACTCGAGCCAGCGACATCGCGCGACTGGATGCGGTCCTTGGCAAACGCCACGGCACCCTGGTACGCATGCTCGGCCAGGCCGACGCCCTGGATGCCCACGCCGAAGCGCGCCGCATTCATCATGATGAACATGTATTCCAGGCCACGGTTTTCTTCGCCAACGAGCGTGCCGATGGCCCCGCCGTTGTCGCCGAACTGCAGCACGGCCGTCGGGCTGGCCTTGATGCCCAGCTTGTGCTCGATCGAGACGCAGGCGACATCGTTGCGCGCGCCCAGTGACCCGTCGTCGTTGATCAGGAACTTGGGCACGATGAACAGCGAGATCCCCTTCACGCCCGGCGGCGCGTCCGGCGTGCGCGCCAGCACCAGATGCACGATGTTCTCGGTCATGTCGTGATCGCCATACGTGATGTAGATCTTGGTGCCGAAGACTTTATAGGTGCCGTCGCCCTGCGGCTCGGCGCGGGTGCGCACTGCAGCCAGGTCGGAGCCGGCCTGCGGCTCGGTCAGGTTCATGGTACCGGTCCAGCGGCCCGATACCAGCGGCTCGAGGAAGCGCGCTTTCTGCGCGTCCGAGCCCGCCGTGAGCAAAGCCTCGATGGCGCCGTCGGACAACAGCGCCACCAGCGCGAACGACAGGTTGGCGCCGTGCAGCATCTCCATGCATGGCGTGGCCACGAGCTTGGGCAAGCCCTGCCCGCCGAAGTCCTGCGGATGCTGCACGCCCTGCCAGCCCGCCTCGGCGTAGGCCTTGAACGCCTCGCGGAAGCCCTTGGTCGTGGTGACGGTGCCGTCTTTCCAGTAGCTCGGGTCCTTGTCGCCGACGCGATTCAGCGGCGCGATCACGTCGCGGCAGAATTTGGCGTTTTCTTCCAGCACCGCTTCCACGGTATCGGGCGTTGCGTCTTCACAGCCGGGCAGCGCATTGATCTCGGCCAGGTTGGCCAGTTCGTTCAGCACGAACTGCATGTCTTTCAGCGGGGCGTTGTAGCTCACCATTGTCTCCTGAATAAATTCTTATGCGAAAAAAACGCCGTTCCTGCAGCAGCGGGAACGGCGTCATTGGCGGCTGTCGGCGTAGCGTACAACGACGCCACGCCAGGTGATCAGCCCAGTTCCTTGACCAGTTCCGGCACGGCTTCGAACAGGTCGGCCACCAGGCCGTAGTCGGCGACCGAGAAGATCGGCGCTTCCGGGTCCTTGTTGATGGCGACGATGACCTTCGAGTCCTTCATGCCGGCCAGGTGCTGGATCGCGCCCGAGATACCGACGGCGATGTACAGCGTTGGCGCGACGATCTTGCCCGTCTGGCCAACTTGCCAGTCGTTCGGCACGAAACCGGCGTCGACGGCGGCGCGCGACGCGCCCATCGCTGCGCCCAGCTTGTCGGCCAGCGGCTCGAGGATCTTGAAGTTGTCGGCCGAACCGATGCCGCGGCCACCCGAGACGATTACCTTGGCGGCGGTCAGTTCCGGACGGTCCGACTTGGCCAGCTCGCGGCCCACGAAGCTCGACGTGCCCGCGTCTGCAACGGCAGCGATGGCTTCGATGGCGGCCGAGCCACCAGCGGCGGCGGAATCGAACGCCGTGCCGCGCACGGTGATGACTTTCACGCTGTCGCCCGACTGCACGGTGGCAATCGCGTTACCGGCGTAGATCGGACGCTCGAACGTGTCGGGCGAATCGACCTTGGTGATCTCGGAGATCTGCGCGACGTCGAGCTTGGCGGCCACGCGCGGCAGGATGTTCTTGCCGTAGGCGGTGGCTGGCGCAAGGATGTGCGAGTAGCTGCCGGCAATCGCCAGGATCTGCTCGGCCACGTTCTCGGCCAGGCCGTCGGCGAAGTGCGGCGCGTCGGCGACCAGCACTTTCGAGACGCCCGCGATCTGCGCAGCAGCTTCGGCAGCGGCGCCGCAACCCGAACCGGCGACCAGGATGTGCACCTCGCCGCCGCACTGCGTGGCTGCGGTGACGGTGTGGTGGGTAGCGCCCTTCAGGGAGCCGTTGTCGTGTTCAGCAATGACTAATGCGACCATGTTGATTCCTATCTTGTAAATGACGACAAACGGCTCAGATGACTTTGGCTTCAGTGCGCAGTTTCTGCACCAGCGTGCCCACGTCCGGGACCTTCACGCCCGCCGAGCGCTTGGCAGGCTCGACGACTTTCAGGGTCTTCAGGCGCGGCGCCACGTCCACGCCCAGGTCTTCCGGCTTGATCGTCTCGAGCGGCTTTTTCTTGGCCTTCATGATGTTCGGCAGCGTCACATAACGCGGCTCGTTCAGGCGCAGGTCGGTGGTGATGACCGCAGGCAGCTTGAGCGCCACGGTTTCCAGGCCGCCGTCGACTTCGCGCGTCACGGTGACCTTGCCGTCCTCGAGCACCACTTTCGACGCGAACGTCGCTTGTGGCCAGCCCAGCAGTGCGGCGAGCATCTGGCCGGTCTGGTTCGAATCGTCGTCGATTGCCTGCTTGCCCAGGATGATCAGCTGTGGCTGCTCTTTATCAGCCAGTGCCTTCATGATCTTGGCCACGCCCAGCGGCTCGGTGTCGCCGGCGGTCTCGACCAGGATGGCGCGGTCGGCGCCAATGGCCAGGCCAGTGCGCAGGGTTTCCTGGCACTGTGGCACGCCGATCGACACTGCCACCACTTCGGTAACCTTGCCGCCTTCTTTCAGGCGGGTGGCCTCTTCCAGCGCGATTTCGTCGAACGGGTTCATCGACATCTTGACGTTGGCGATATCCACACCACTGTTGTCGGACTTGACGCGAACCTTGACGTTGTAGTCGACCACGCGTTTGACGGGTACCAGGACTTTCATAGGGTGCCTTTTAAAATGAGATGGAGACAGACTAAAGTGGCTCAGATTATATGAGAAATCGGGGCATCGGGCCAAATTAAAGCACGAGCGTGCGATTTTTTAGTAGAGGAAAACACCTAAAGTAGTCGGTCTGCCAAGGATTCGGGAAAACAGACGGGGACACACCCCGTCACGACAATGCGCGGCGTGGCGACATGCGCGCCACGACAGCGTGAATTACTTGCGGCGCATCAGGAAGGTGAACTCGCCGTGTTCGAAGGTGTGGGCCAGCAGCGCGTTGCCGGTCTGCTTGGCGAAGGCCTGGAAGTCACGTACGGAGCCGGTGTCGGTGGCCACGATACGCAGCACCTGACCACTCTCCATGTCGGCGAGCGCCTTCTTCGCTTTGAGGATGGGCAGTGGGCAATTGAGCCCCCGCGCATCCAGATCTTTCTGGAATTCCATAATATCGGTGTCGGTGTCGAAAATGATGTCGCTCATCGCATTCCTGATCAGTAAGGATGGTGCCGGAACTTGAATACTACTCCAATTCGACGAGTATGACGCACCGCACCAAAATAGTCATACATTGTTGCGAGCCTGCAACCCAAGGTTAAAAGCTTGACGAACTGCTACCGAGTCTGTACTGGCTGCTCACGGAAAAGCACTATCACGGTGCATCATTCCACCAATATGTGGGCCAAAACGGCGCACAGAATAACCGTTCCGGCAAGCTCGCGCAATACGATTGCGCGAGCGTGGCGCGCGCCGTCAGCCCTTATTGCTCGACCAGTTCGACCCGCCGATTCTGCTGGCGCCCCGCCTCGGCGCGGTTCGACGCCAGTGGCGCAAAGGCGGCGATCCCTTTCGGACTGAGGCGCGCGACATCGATCTTGTAGGTGCCGGCCAATGCCCCGACCACCGACTCGGCGCGCCGCTGCGACAGTGCCAGGTTCTGGGCCACGGCGCCTTGGTTGTCAGTGTGGCCGACCACGAACACCTTGAGCTTTGGCGACTGCTTGAGCATGGCAGCCATCTCGGCCAGTGTCTTGGCGGACTCGGGCTTGATGTCGGCCTTGCCAGTGTCAAAGTAGACGCCGTAGATCGCCACCTTGCCATCCGTGGCGATGCCTCTGGCCATGTCGGCCGCGTTCAGATTGGCGGCCACCTTGCCCCCTTCCATCGGCTTGCCTTCGACGATGTCGAGGTAGATGCCGCCGTTCTTGTCCTGCACCGGATCGACGACATACACGGCGACGTTCACGGCCGTTCCATCGGACCGTGTGCCGGACGCCAGCAGGTAACGGTTGGCGTTGCGGCCGTAGTTGAACGGCTCGGCAAAAGCCGCCTCGTCCTGGATGAAGTTATTGCTGACACGCTCGATGAACACGTCGCCGAAGTCTTCGCCGCATGTTTCTTTAACGCAGGCGAAGACGCTCTTCATGCCGGCCTTTGCCAGCGCCGCCTGGTAGTTGCGCATGACTTCGAGCGCTGAACGGTCTTTCGGATAGTTGTAGGCGATGCGGGTGTGCTTGCCCTCCAGGCGTAACGTCTTGTCAAAGCCCCATTTACCGGCGACGAACGTGCGCTTACCCGCCAGCAGCGTGGCTTCGTCGAATTGCTTCACGTCGTAGCCAACGAGCCTGGCGCCCGGGAAGCGCGTCAGCAGCGGATGATCCTTGCCGCCCTTGACCGTATCGTGCGCCGGCATCTCGGCGTAAGCGGAAGAAATGACTGTTACCAGCAAACCCAGACCCAGCATCCGACGTGTCAGCATGATCGCCTTTATAAAGGTTGACGTATTTACATGATTCTATTTGTGGAATAAAAGCAAAGCAATAAAAAAGGCGCAGTCGGAGTTATCTGTTGATGACGCTGATAGCAATACTAAGCAATTGTTCTGGCGAAAAAATCCGCTCGCCATCCAGCGCCCAGCGCCAGCCCAGATAATTGGGCAGGTAGCGCGACGCTACGCCACGAAAGCCCTGTAGCCAAGCCTTGAAGCGTTGATGGTAGGCGTTCACGTTCTGCACATGGATGGCAAGGTTGCCCAGCCGGCTCACACGCACCCCTGCGCGCTGATTGACGGTCTCATGCGCGATCCTGTGCTTGCGTGCAAAGGCGCGGTACGCAGCATGGCTATCACTGACCAGCAACGCCTGCGGATCGAGCCTGGGTAGCAGGTCGCGCTCGAGTTGCGCCGCCGTGATCGCACCGCGGCCAGTGACGGCATCGACCGTGCGCCCCTCGCGATCGCGTGCGACCAGGATGCAGTCCAATTCGCTGGAAATGCCTCGTTTGGCAGCATGGCCGCCGCGGTGGCGTGGTGGCCGATCGAGCGTGCGTGAACCTTTTTGTGATTCAAGCAGAAATGTTTCGTCAGCTTCGACGATGCCATTGAGAGCTGCCGGCCGGTCGAACTTGACCCAATGCAGGAAACGGTGCCGCCAGCGAAAGGCCGTGTTGCGGTGTACCCTGACCCGATCTGCTGCCTTGCGTACGGGGAGTGAATCGAGCAGCACCTGCGAATAGGCGAGCCATTTGCATTTGAGCCTCAGCCGCGCCAGTGGCGTACCGGTGAGGTCGTTAAAGGTGCGGCCGCAGGCACAGCAGCGGTAGCGCTGCAAATCGTTGGCGAACCCGTGCCGGTAGCAGCGCTCATTGCCGCATCTGGGGCAGCAGCGGCCTGGCGCTCTGACCTCGCTGATAAGCGCGACTACCTGATCGAGCCCAACGGCCGGATGCAGGGCATCGAGCACTTGCCGGCGCTGTGGCTGGTTCAGTGAAGGCAGTTTTGCGAACCAGCCCTTGAAACGTGGCGCTTTCATGATTGACTCCTGACGCTGGGGACAGGAGTTGGACCAGTGGAGTGCTCGTCAGTTCAAAGCAAGTCTCTATTTAACGTTGACTGCGCCATAAAAAACGCCGCCCGAAGGCGGCGTTCTTGACAGGCGATTGCCAGCAGAATGTGCTTACGCGCGTTCGCCCACCCAGCCCGCCACGCCGGCCAGCGCCGTTGGCAAGCCCGATGGGTCGGTACCACCGGCCTGTGCCATGTCCGGACGCCCGCCGCCCTTGCCGCCCACCTGCTGGGCCACAAAGTTGACCAGCTCGCCCGCCTTGACCTTGCCGGTGGCATCCTTGGTCACGCCTGCGATCAGGCTGACCTTGCCGTCGAGGACGCTTGCCAGCACGATCGCGGCCGTGCCCAGCTTGTCCTTGAGCTTGTCCATCGCTTCGCGCAGCGTCGCCACATCGGCGCCTTCCATCGTGGCCGCCAGCACCTTGATGCCATTGACGTCGATGGCCTGCGCAAGCAGCTCGTCGCCCTGCCCCGATGCCAGCTTCGACTTCAGTGCTGCTACTTCTTTTTCGAGCAGCTTCACTTGATCCTGCACCTGGCCGATGCGGCCCGTCAGTTCGTCCGGATTGGTCTTCAGGGCGCCGGCCGCTTCGATCAGCTTGCGGTTGATCGATTGCACCAGGGCCAGTGCGCCTTCGCCCGTGACGGCTTCGATGCGGCGGATGCCGGCAGCGACGCCGCCTTCCGACACGATCTTGAACAGGCCGATGTCACCGGTGCGGGTCACGTGGACGCCACCGCACAGCTCTTTCGACGTACCGATGTCGAGCACGCGCACGGTGTCGCCGTACTTCTCGCCGAACAGCGCCATCGCGCCGTGCTTGACCGCATCGTCGAACGACATATTGTGCGATTGCGTCGCATGGTTCTCGAGAATCTCGCGGTTGACGATGGTCTCGACCTGCGTGATCTCGTCCAGCGTCAGCGCCTGCGGGTGGCTGAAGTCGAAACGGGTCTTGTCAGGATCGACCAGCGAGCCTTTTTGCTGGACGTGCGTGCCCAGCACTTCGCGCAGCGCCTTGTGCATCAGGTGCGTTGCCGAGTGATTGCGGATGGTGCGCGCGCGCTTGGCGGTGTCGACCTGTGCGTCGACCGTTGCGCCGACCTTCAGCGTGCCTTCGCGCAGCACGCCGTGGTGACCGAAGACGTCGGCCTGGATCTTGAGCGTGTCTTCGACTTCAAAGCGGATGGCGCCGTCACCGATCACACCCTGGTCGCCCACCTGGCCGCCCGATTCGGCATAGAACGGCGTCGTGTCGAGGACGACGATGCCGGCCTGGCCGGCGGTCAGTTGCTCGACCTTCACGCCGTCGGCGTACAGCGCCAGCACGTGCGTGTTGTGGGCCAGCGAATCGTAGCCGACGAATTTCGTTTTCTCGCCCGCGTACTCGACATTGGCGGCCATCTTGAACTTGCCGGCGGCGCGCGCCGTTTTCTTTTGCTGTTCCATCGCAGCGGTAAAGCCCGCTTCGTCGAGCGTGATGCCACGTTCGCGGCAGATGTCGGCGGTGAGGTCGAGCGGGAAGCCGTAGGTGTCGTACAGCGTGAAGGCGGTGCCGCCGTCGAGGTTCTTCGGATCCTTGGCCAGCTGGGCTTCCAGGATCTTCATGCCGTTTTCGAGCGTTTCGCCGAAGCGTTCTTCTTCGGCCTTGAGCACTTGCGCCACGCGGTCTTTGGCCGTGCGCAGTTCGGGATAGGCTTCGCCCATCTCGATATCGAGGTCAGCCACCAGCTTGTAGAAGAATGGCTTGGTCTGGCCCAGCTTGTGGCCGTGACGCAGCGCGCGGCGCACGATACGGCGCAGCACGTAGCCGTGGCCTTCGCTGCTCGGGATGATGCCGTCGACGATCATGAACGACGCAGCGCGGATGTGGTCGGCGATGACCTTGAGGGAATTGTTCTCGAGGTCAGGCGCGGCGGTTTCGCGGGCAGCGGCCT
Source organism: Telluria sp. ZT3P26 (assembly GCF_059686035.1). Taxonomy (NCBI): domain Bacteria; kingdom Pseudomonadati; phylum Pseudomonadota; class Betaproteobacteria; order Burkholderiales; family Oxalobacteraceae; genus Telluria; species Telluria sp. ZT3P26. The sequence goes on from NZ_JCASII010000008.1 coordinate 21,747, forward strand.
TGATCAGGTTCTGGAACAGGTCGATTTCGTAGTTGCTGTGCACGTTCTGCAGCACGGCGGCCAGGCGCTCCATGCCCATGCCGGTGTCGATCGACGGCTTCGGCAGCGGGGTCAGCGAGCCGGATTCGTCGCGGTAGAACTGCATGAACACGAGGTTCCAGATTTCGATGAAGCGGTCGCCGTCTTCTTCAGCCGAGCCCGGTGGGCCGCCCCAGATGTCGGCGCCGTGGTCGTAGAAGATCTCGGTGCACGGCCCGCACGGGCCGGTATCGGCCATCTGCCAGAAATTGTCGGACGCGTAGCGCGCGCCCTTGTTGTCGCCGATGCGGATGATGCGCTCTGTTGGCACGCCGATTTCGTTGGCCCAGATGTCGTACGCTTCGTCATCCTCGAAGTACACGGTGATGGTCAGCTTTTCGGCTGGCAGCAGGTAGACCTTGGTCAGGAGTTCCCAGGCCAGCTGGATCGCGTCACGCTTGAAGTAGTCGCCGAAGCTGAAGTTGCCCAGCATCTCGAAGAACGTGTGGTGACGCGCCGTGTAGCCGACGTTTTCCAGGTCATTGTGCTTGCCGCCGGCGCGCACGCAGCGCTGCACGGACGTGGCGCGCGAGTACGGGCGCGAATCCAGGCCCAGGAAGACATCCTTGAACTGCACCATGCCGCTGTTGGTCAACAGCATGGTCGGATCGTTGCCCGGCACCAGCGGGCTGGAACGCACGATGGAATGGCCTTTGGATTCAAAGAACTTGAGGAACTTTTCGCGGATGTCGGAGGATTTCATGTCTGATCGTTGGGCGGAGTGAGGCAGCGTGCCTATAAAGGAACGATTATAGCCTAGCTCCCCGCCCGATTCTCAGCGCAGCAGGCTCAGGATCGAGCGCGGCTGCCCGTTGGCCTGCGCCAGCATCGCCGACGCCGCCTGTTGCAGGATCTGCGTGCGGGTCAGCCGGGCCGTGTCGCTGGCGTAATCGGTGTCCTGGATGCGCGAGCGCGCCGCCTGCATGTTCTGCGAACCTGTTTCCAGCGCACTGGCGGCCAGGTCCAGCCGGTTGCTCGACGCACCCGTGCGCACGCGCTGCTCATTGACGAATTCCAGCACCCGGTCGATGGTCAGCAGCGCCACGCTCGAGCGTGTCAGGTCGAGATTGGCCAGGCCCAGGGCGCGCGCGTTCATCGACGAAAACTGCAGGTCGATCAGGTCGCCGGCATTGTCGCCCGCCTGCACCTGCACCCGCCGCACGCCGCTGGCGCCGCCCTCGTCCGGGTAGACGACACTGAAACCGGCCAGGCCATCCGACGCATTGCTGGTTCCGCTGGCGGGCACGACGGCGCGGGCATCGCGCACGGGGCCGCCGTCGGCATCCAGGCCCCCGATGGCGCCCGTATCGGCATTGGTCAGGTTCATTTTTGTATTGATAAATTGTTCGCCGTTGGCGCCAAAGTCGGCCAGGAACGCGGCATTGCTGGTGTACACGCCGTTCGACACGGCATTGAGTGCGGCATCGAGATTGGCAGACTGGTTGTTGTTGAGGTATTGCATGATGCCCTTGATGCCGCCCTCGACGCCCAGGTCCTTCATGCGGTCGTGCAGGTAGCGGCTGGCGGCATACCCGCCTTCGTACGAAAAACCGCCGCCGGCGATGGTGGCGACCACGCCGGCCATGCTGCCGGCGCCGGCCAGCCGTTCGTCGGCGCCATTGATCAGTTCAGCCGTGACTTCGACGAACCATTGCGGCAGTGCCCCCATGTTCATCGTGCGCCCCATTACCGCGTGCACCATTTCATGGGCAACGATGCGGTCGCTGTAGAGCGGCGCGCTGCCACCGTCGGGCGTGGCCGCAGTGCCGAAGTCGGCCATGTCGATGTTCAGGTGCAGATTGTTCAGCTTGCCGCCGGACGACGTGCCGGACACCGACGCGAGTACGTTGTAGGCGCCATCCGTGGTGTCGAGGTTGACGGTCAGTTTGGCCCCGTCACCCATGATCCCGTAATGCTGCTTGATCATGTCTTCGGCGGAACTGAGCCAGCCGGACTGCAGGCCGTCGAGCACGGCGCGCCGTCGTTCGTCGCCGCCGATACTCACGGTGTCCTGCGAAAACACCGCTTCCCCATTGAATCGGGTGTCGGTGCCTACCTGCGTGATGTGTTGCAACAGTGCCTGCGTCTCTTTCTGCAACGCGCCGCGATCAGCATCCGTGTAGCTGCCGTTGCCGGCGGCCACCGCCATCTCGCGCAGGCGTTGCAGGGTATCGGTGACGCTGGCCATGGCGCCGTCGGCCACCTGCAGCATCGACGTCGCATCACTGAGGCCGCGCATCGCCTGGCTGGTGCCGCGCAGGTTTGAGCTCATGCGCGACGTGATCGCCTGGCCGGCCGCATCGTCGGATGCGCGGTTGATGCGCGTGCCGGAGCTCAGGCGCTCGATGAGCTTTGCTTGCCCGGTGTCATGCGTGCGCATGCTGCGCTGCGTGCTGAGCGACAGGGTATTCGTCGAGAGGGAAAGCGCCATGGTGGCAACACCGTCAGGATGATCGTCACTTCTTAACGTCACCGCGTCGGCGTGACTTGAGACCCTGCTGTAAATATAGTCCCAGGGCCTGACTTCAGGCGAAATCGGGCGTGATCAGGTCGATGCGGTCGGTGCAGAAGGCGTCCACGCCCCACGCCAGCAGTTCGCGCGCGCGGCCGGCATCGTTGACGGTGTAGCAGAACAGGCCGTAGCCGGCGTCCTTGACGGCGCGTGCCTGCTGCCGGCTCAGGTGCAAGTGATTGGTATGGACGGCGCGCACGCCGAGCGCCTGCGCCCGTGCCTGCCAATCGGCGCCGAGCGCGCTGATCAGGCAGGCGCGCGGCAGGGCCGGGACCGCTGCCTGCGCTGCCGCCAGTGCGACGTCGCTGAACGACGACAACAGCGGCAACGCGGCCGGGTTGCCGGCGGCGAGTTCGTCTGCGAACAGCGCGGCCGTCATCTGCGCCACGACGCGGCCGGTCTCGCGTTCGTAGCCGGGCGCCGGCTTGATCTCGATATTCATCCAGATGCCGTGGGCCATGCACAGGCGCGCGAAGGCGTCGAACAGCGGCACCGGCTCGCCCGCGAATCCAGGGCCGAACCAGCTGCCGGCATCCATCGCGGCCAGCTCGAGCGCATCGTGCTCGAACACGCTGCCGCTGCCCCGGACCGTGCGGCCCAGGCCCGGATCGTGCAGCACCACCGGGACGCCGTCGCGCGCCAGCATGACGTCGAACTCGATCGCGCGAAAGCCCGCCGCCATGCCACAGCGCAAGCCGGCCACCGTGTTCTCGGGGGCGAGCGTGCCGCCACCACGGTGCGCGAGGATGCGGGGCCACGGCCACACGGGATCGTCCGTCATCATGCAGCAGCCGGTTGCCCGAAGCGGTAGGCGAGCCAGGCGAACATGGCCAGGTTCAGCGCCACCGTCGCCTGGAACTTCCACTGGAACGATTGCTTGCTGGTCTTGTGGCGCAGCCACTGTTGCGCCAGCACGGCGCCGGGCCAGCCACCGATCAGGCCCAATAGCAGGAGCGTGGCTTCCGGCGTGCGCCATGTACTGGCGCGCGCGGCCGACTTGTCCATCGCGTAGGCCACGAAGCAGGTCAGGCTGGTGACGAGATAGGCGGCGCCGACCATCTGGGACATGTTCCAGGCCAGGCTGGCAAACAGGTACAGGAGGAGGAACACGGCGAGCGGGACATAGGGCATGCCGACAGCTTACCGTTCGTGGTGCTGTCGTGTCCACCTGGCAAATACATGCGGCGCTACCCTTTCCTGCGCAACACCCACGTAACGTTCACAGAGCGCAGATCGATGATGATCGATGCACCGTGGGTTCGTCATCGTACAGAGCGCTCCATATCAAAACGTCTACGCTGGTCATCCATCCCGGCATTCACCCAGCAGGAGAACACATGGCTTTTGATTTAGGTAATTTGTTGCAGCAATATCTTGGTGGCGCAGGCGCCGCCAGCACCAACGGCAATGCTGCCGCCGACTTCGACCAGGTAGCGCAGAACGCGCCCCGGGCCAGCGTCGCGCAGGGCATCGCGAGCGCACTGCGCTCCGACCAGACGCCACCGTTCCCGCAGATGGTCAGCCAGCTGTTTGGCCAGAGCGACCAGAACCAGCGCGCCGGCATGCTGACCAGCTTGCTGGGTGGCGCGGGCGGCGGCGTACTGTCGTCGGTTGCCGGTGGCGCACTGAGCAAGATCTTCGGCAACAATGTGCCGACGCAAGTCACGCCTGAACAGGCGGCGCAGGTCTCGCCCGAGCAAGTACAGGAACTGGCTGAAAAAGCACAACAGCAGAATCCCGGCATCGTCGATCGCATGAGCGATTTCTACGCCGAGCATCCGACGCTGATCAAGGCTGCCGGGGGCGCCGCCCTGGCCGTCGCACTGGGTTACATGGCAAACAATATCCGTAAGCAATCACCAGAAAAGGAGGGTCCCGTGGGTATCCTGAGCAACATCTTCCATAAAATTTTCCCAGGCAAAAAAGACGCAGCACCGGCGGCAACGCCAGCGGCTGCACCTGCTGCCCCGACCGCAGCACCCGCAGCACCAACGGCCGCCGCACCAGCAGCAGCGCCGGCGCCAGCCGCAGCACCTGCCCAGCCGGTGGACGTCGAGCAGGTTCTGAACGGCATGCTCGCCTCGTCGGGCCAGCAACTGAACTGGCGTTCGTCGATCGTCGACCTGCTCAAGCTGCTCGGTCTGGACAGCAGCCTGCAGTCGCGCAAGGAACTCGCCGCTGAGCTGAACTACACGGGTGACATGAACGATTCGGCCAAGATGAACATCTGGCTGCACCGCCAGGTCATGAACAAGCTGGCGGCCAATGGCGGCAAGGTGCCGGCTGATCTGCGTGACTGATATCGGGTAGCGCGTACTTCACTTCTTCCTTGGTATGCGAAGGTGTGTTGGACGCGTGGGCGGGGAACCCGCCCACCCTGCACCTAGCGCGCAATAAACAAAACCGCAACCGGCCCCGCCGGCTGCGGTTTTTTTCATTCAGTCTTCCAGTGTCGTGTTGGCCGCCGCGCCGCACGCAAAACAGAAGCGTGCAAACGCATTCTTGCGCGTCGTGCAGGCAGTGCAGCGGTTGAACAGGCCGATGCCGCAGTGCGGGCAGAAATCGTTCTTGCCATCTTTCAGGTCGACCGCCCGCTCGCACCCGGGGCACAGGCTTTTTGCCAGCCGGGTCTGGGCCACGTCATAGCGCATCCCCTGGCGCCGCTCGGCATCGGGCAATGCCTCGGCCAGCTTCTGGCGCGCCAGATACCCCTGCAACCACCTGATCGCATAGCGCCCGGCAACGACCGTCAGGATGATGCCGACGATGTAGCGCACATACCCGCCATAGCTCGGCAGATACGGCACCAGTTCGAAGAAGAATGTGAACAGCGCAAACAGGATGAAGCCCCAGGCGAACGGCCAGTCGGGTGTCTTGCGCTTGTGCTTGAACAACCAGCCTGCCACCAGCAACAGTGGCAGGGTCAGCGCGAGCCGATAGCCAAACACGCGCAGATCACGCGCAGCCTGCGCGTCGAACAACGCCGCCTCTGCCGGCTCTTCCAGCGCACGCCAGCGGCTGCCGGCACGCTCGCCGGCCTGGGTTGCGTCGAGCAGCGTCTGCTGTTCGGCCTCCACTGCGGCAAGCGCCGTGCGCTCGGCACTGGCGAGCGCATCGAGTGCTTCGGTGCGCTTGATTAACTCCGGATCCTGCTCGGGCCGCGCCGTCACCTGCCGCGTCGCCAGCCAGTTGCCAAACGTCTCGCGCGCCGAGGCAGTATTCGCGCTGGCCACCGTGTGCTTCTGGGTCGCCTGCTCCAGGCGCGACCGGGCCTGCTCCTGCGCCTTGTGCGCCGCTTCCCGCTCGGCCTGCACGCTGGCCAATTGGGCCGGGTCCATGAATTGCTCGAGCATCAGTGGCGCTTCAACTTCGCGCACGTTCTGCACGATCAGGCTGCCAAGCCCGATCAAAAAGCCGGCGAATACGAACGCAACGAGCCACAGGGCGCGCTGCATCCATGTTTCAGTCAGACGAAGGCCTTTGCTCATGAGGAACTCCTGGGTGATGGACAAGCACGCAGCTTGCCATCCCCGGGCGCTCTACGCTACCGATAGTCAACATTACCTTGCGCTGCGATACCACCGGTATCGCAGCGCGATACCGGTCAGAAGGACATCAGAAGTACGACAGGCCCAGCGCCTTCTTGACTTCATCGGTCGTCGCGGCCGCGACTTCACGCGCCTTCATCGTGCCTTCCTTCAGCATCTGCATGACGTAAGCCGGGTCTTTCGCGAACTCTTCACGGCGCGCGCGGATCGGCGCCAGCATGTCCTGCAGGATGCCTTCGAGGCGCTTCTTGACGATGCTGTCGCCCAGGCCGCCGCGCTGGTAATGCGCCTTCATCTCGGCCAGTCCGTCCTTGTCGGTATCGAACGCGTCCAGGTACGTAAAGGCGACGTTGCCTTCGATGTGGCCCGGGTCGGACACCTTCAGGTGCAGCGGGTCGGTGTAGACGTTTTTGACGGCGGCGCGGATCTCGTCAGGGCTGGCGCCCAGGTTGATCGTGTTACCCAGCGACTTGCTCATCTTAGCCTTGCCGTCGATGCCTGGCAGGCGCCCCACTTCAGGCACGAAGGCCTTGGCTTCCACCAGGATGTCGCGCCCGACGATGCGGTTGAACTTGCGCACGATCTCGTTGCACTGCTCGATCATCGGAATCTGGTCTTCACCCACCGGCACCATGTTCGCCTTGAAGGCGGTGATGTCGGCAGCCTGGCTGGCCGGGTAGGTCAAAAAGCCCGCCGGGATGTCGCGCTCGAAGCCGCGCAGGACGATTTCGGCCTTGACGGTCGGGTTGCGCTCGAGGCGCGCGACGGTCACGAGGTTCAGGTAATAGAACGTCAGCTCGGTCAGCTCGGGGATTTGCGACTGGATGAACACGGTCGTCTTGGCCGGATCGATCCCGACAGCAAGGTAATCGAGCGCCACTTCGACCACGTTCCGGTGTACCTTACCCAAGTCATCCATATTGTCGGTCATGGCCTGCGAGTCGGCGAGCATGACGAACTGACGGTATTGATGCTGATACGCCACGCGATCGCGCAGGCTGCCGACGAAGTGGCCCAGGTGCAGCGGGCCCGTCGGCCGGTCACCGGTCAGGATGATCGAGTTGGCAGCCGGCGTTGCTGGGGCGGTCGTTGCAGCGGTCGTTGCAATATCGGTAGAAGTCGTAGTTGAAGTAGGCAGTGTCATCGAGGTTCCTGGTTCTATGCCCCGATCGCTGCGTATCAACAATGAACGCCGCCTGAATCGAGGCGGCTATGAAATGCACATCATTTCCCGTGGCCGCGCGCTGTCAGCGGCGCCACCAGGAAAGAAGAATTGGATGTGCTTTCGGAAAGATCATGGACCGCATGGTTGCAGGTTGCCGCCGCGCTGTCAACCGCCACCCGGACCATGACCCGGCAGCAGGCTCTCCCAACACCGCAGAAATTAACTGGGGCACTTCGCAGAGCACGTCATGTCGAACAGCTAGTTGCAATAATATTAAGGAATCAAGCCATGAACAAGAGCACGAACAGCCAGGATCACCAGAACCACCCCCTCGAACTCTGGGGCGGCCTCGAATGCACCGTCAACCGCGTGCAGGACGCCTATTTCAGCCAGCTCGACCGTAACGGCCACAGCGACCGGCCCTGCGACATCGAGCGCTTCGCCGGCCTCGGTATCCGCGCCATCCGCTACCCGATCCTGTGGGAACGCACGGCGCCGGATGGCCTCGAGCATGCCAACTGGCACTGGCCCGACGAACGCCTGAACGCCCTGCGCGCTGCCGGCGTCACGCCGATCGCCGGGCTGGTCCACCATGGCAGCGGTCCGCGCCACACGAGCCTGATCGACCCCGGCTTCGCACCAGCATTGGCCGAGTACGCCGGTGCGGTCGCTGCGCGCTATCCCTGGCTGGAGTACTACACCCCCGTCAATGAAATCTGCACGACGGCACGCTTTGCCGGCCTGTACGGCGTCTGGTATCCGCACGGGCGCGATGACCGCACGTTCATCCAGGCGCTGCTCAACCAGTGCCGCGCCACCGTGCTGTCGATGCGCGCGATCCGCGCCGTCAATCCAGATGCCAAGCTGATCCAGACGGATGATCTCGGCAAGACCTACAGCACGCCGGAACTGAGCGATGTCGCCGAGTTCTACAACGAGCGCCGCTGGCTGGGCTGGGACCTGCTGTGCGGGATGGTCGTGCCCGACCACCCGTTGTGGAACTACCTGCTGCGTCACGGCGCCGATGCCGCCGAGCTCCTCTGGTTCCGCGACAACCCGTGCCCGCCCGACATCATCGGCTGCAACTACTATGTCACCAGCGAGCGCTGGCTCGACCATCGCCCGGAGCGCTATCCGGCGCATCACCGCGGCATGGCTGACGACCTGCCCTGCGCCGACGTCGAAGCCTCGCGCGTGCTGGCCACGCCCACGCCCGGCATCGCTCCGCTGCTGCAGGAAATCTGGGACCGCTACGGGATCCCGCTGGCAATCACCGAGGCGCATATCGACGCCAACCGCGAAGACCAGATGCGCTGGCTCCTTGAAATCTGGGAAGCCGCGCAGCAGTCGCGCGCCAACGGTGTTGACGTGCGCGCCGTGACCGTCTGGGCGCTGCTCGGCTCATTCGACTGGAACTGTCTCGTCACCGCCGAACATGGCTATTACGAACCGGGCCCGCTCGACGTGCGCTCGCCGCTGCCGCGCCGCACCGCGCTGGCCACGATGATGAATGAACTGGCCGCCGGCGAGCCACTGTCGCATCCGGTGCTGCGCGCGCAGGGCTGGTGGCGTCGCCCGGGCCGCTTCGTCTGTCAGCCGGTTGCCATGCCCGACACGGTGACGTCCACCACCACCGACGGCCACCGCGTGGTTGACACGAGCGCCCCGCCGATCCTGATCCTGGGCGCCACCGGCACGCTGGGCCGCGCCTTTGCCCGCATCTGCGAAAAGCGCAATCTGGCGCACCGCCTGCTGTCGCGCCAGGACATGGACATCGCTGACCAGGAATCCGTCGAACGCGCGCTGGCCCGCTACAAGCCGTGGGCCGTGATCAATACCTGCGGCTACGTGCGCGTGGACGACGCCGAGAGCGAACTCGAACGCTGCATGCGCGAAAACACCGTGGGCGCGGCGACGCTGGCCGCCGCCTGCGCGCAGCATGGCATCCACCTGACAACGTTCTCGAGCGACCTCGTGTTCGATGGCAGCAACGAGCGACCGTATGTCGAGTCCGACCCGGTCGCGCCGCTGGGCGTGTACGGCCGCAGCAAGGCCGAGGCCGAGCGTGTCGTTCTGCTGAATCACCCGGGCGCGCTGGTCGTGCGCACCAGCGCGTTCTTCGGCCCGTGGGACGAGCACAACTTCGTCACCCAGGCACTCGCTGCGCTGGAACGGGGCGACCCGTTCGTCGCGGCCGGCGACCTGACCGTGTCGCCGACCTTCGTACCCGACCTAGTGCATGCGTGCCTCGACCTCGCCGTGGATGGCGAAGCGGGCATCTGGCACCTTGCGAACCAGGGCGAACTCACCTGGGCCGAGCTGGCGCGCCGCGCGGCCGAACTGGCCGGCATCGATGCAGGCAGTCTGGAATCAAAAGCGGCCGAGGAATTCGGCTTCACGGCGCCGCGCCCACGCTATTGCGCGCTCGCCAGCGAACGGGGCGCGCTGCTGCCGACGCTCGACGATGCGCTGCGCCGCTACATCGACCTGCGCAACGCCGACCGTGACGAACGGCGCGAGCTCGAGGCGCAGGCCGAACGGCGCCAGGACGTCGCCGGCGGCGAACGCCAGGCCGAACTGGACGAGGCCATCCACTCGGGGACCTGACCCGTCGTTGTGGTAGGGTTGGCAATCGCGCCAACCCTCCACGAACAGGTATTACCGTGAACGACCACCACGCTTTTCCCTTCCTGCGTGAAATCCTGCTGTTCCTGATCCTGGCCGGCATCCTCATCCCTACCCTGCAGCGCCTGCGCATCAACCAGGTGCTCGGCTTTCTCGCCGTTGGCGCCCTGCTCGGCCCGTTCGGCCTTGGCGCGCTGGCCGTCCACACACCGTGGCTGTCGTTCCTCACCTTCCCCGCCGGCCCCGGCATCTCGATGCTCGCCGAGATCGGCGTGCTGTTCCTGATGTTCATGATTGGGCTGGAACTGTCGGCCGCGCGCCTGTGGTCGATGCGGCGCTGGGTGTTCGGCGCCGGCACCGCGCAGGTCGCGGCCAGCGCCACGCTGATCGGCGCCGCGCTGTACCTGTATGGTTTGCCGGGCCAGGCCGCCGTCATCCTCGGCCTCGTGCTGTCGCTGTCGTCCACCGCCGTTGTCATGCAGCTGATGAACCAGCAGCACAGCACCGGCACGCGCCTGGGCCAGGCCGCGTTCGCCGTATTGATGCTGCAGGATCTGGCCGTGGTGCCGATCCTGATCCTGATCGGCGCGCTGGCCAAGGGCGCCGGCGACGGCAACGACGCGCTGCTGCTGGCCGCGATCACGCTGGCCAAGGCTGCCGGCGCGATTGCCCTCATTTACCTGGTGGGCGGGCGCGTCGTGCACCCGCTGTTTCGCGCCTTCGCCCGCCAGCGCCAGCCCGACGTGTTCATGGCGCTGGTGCTGCTTGCCACCTTCGGCATCGCCGCGCTGTCGGCCGCCGCCGGCCTGTCGATGGCGCTGGGCGCCCTGATCGCCGGCCTGCTGCTGGCCGAGACCGAATTCAAGCACGAGGTCGAACTGATGGTCGAGCCGTTCAAGGGTTTGCTGATGGGGCTGTTCTTCATGACGGTCGGGATGACCATCGACACCGGCCAGATTCTCGATGCACCGCTGTGGCTGGCCACCTTCGTCCTCGGGCTGGTGCTGATCAAGGGCGTTGTCGTGGCCCTGCTGTTCCGGATTGGCGGCCTGCCGTGGGGCCGCGCCGTCGAAGGTGGCCTGCTGCTGGGCCAGGGCGGCGAGTTCGCCTTCATCGTCATCGGCTATGCGGCCAGCAGCGGCGTGCTCGATCCGGCGCTGGGCGCGCGCGTGATGCTGGCGGTCGGCCTGTCGCTGTTCATCACGCCGCTGCTGGCGCGCCTGGGCACGGCCATTGGCGACCAGCTGGAAACGCGCGGCGACCAGCTCGCCGCGCAGCACGACCATGCCGCCCTGAGCAGCGCACGCGGCCAGGTTGTCATTGCCGGCTTTGGCCGCGTCGGCCAGCAACTGGGCAAGCTGCTCACTGCACAGAATATTCCGTTCGTGGCGTTCGAAACCGATGCGCGGCTGGTGGCGCAGCTGCGCGCCGACGGCTGGCCCGTCTGGTTTGGCAATGCGGCGCGGCCCGAGCTGCTGCGCCGCGTGCACGCCGACGAGGCGCCCGCGATCGTGCTGACGATGGACCAGCCGCTCGCGGCGCTGCAGGCAGTGCACGGCATCCGGCGCGAATTCCCGCACGTGGCCTTGTTCGCCCGCTCGCGCGACGAGAAGCACGCGCGCGACCTGCGCCTGGCCGGCGCCTCGGTCGTCGTGCCCGAAACGCTGGAAGCGAGCCTGCAGTTATCCAGCTTCGTGCTCGCGGCGATGGGCCTGGAAGAGCGCACGATTGACGCCATCGTCGACCGGGAACGCGCGCTGTCCGCCGCCGCCCAGCTGGCGCCGCAGCCCATGGCCGGCCCGTTATAATCGGCGCTTCATGATTGCTCGAGCTGCCTACTCCATGACCCCATCTTCCGCTTCCGTTTCCACATCGCTGCCCAAGGCGCTTGGCCACATCCGCGTGCTCGACCTGTCGCGCGTGCTGGCCGGCCCGTGGTGCGCGCAAAACCTGGCCGACCTGGGCGCCGACGTGATCAAGATCGAACGCCCCGGCAGCGGCGACGACACGCGCGCCTGGGGCCCGCCGTATGCGAAGGACGCCGCTGGCCGCGACACGCAGGAAGCGGCCTACTACCTGACGGCGAACCGCGGCAAGCGCTCGATGACGGTCGATATCGCCAGCAGCGAAGGCCAGGCCTTGCTGCGCGAACTGGTGCTGTCGTGCGACGTAGTGCTCGAGAACTTCAAGGTCGGGCACCTGGCGCGCTACGGCCTGGACTACGCCAGCCTCAAGGCGCTCAAACCCGACCTGGTCTACTGCTCGATCACGGGCTTTGGCCAGGATGGGCCGTATGCGCACCGCGCCGGCTACGATTTCCTGATCCAGGGCATGGGCGGCCTGATGTCGGTGACGGGCGAGCGCGATGATGTGCCTGGCGGCGGGCCGCAGAAGGCCGGCGTGGCGCTGACCGACCTGATGACGGGCATGTATGCGACGGTGGCCGTGCTGGCGGCGCTGACGCACCGCGACCGCACCGGCGAAGGCCAGCACATCGACATGGCGCTGCTCGACACGCAGGTCGCGATGCTGGCCAATGTCGGCAGCAATTACCTCAACAGCGGCAAGGCCCCGAAGCGCTGGGGCAATGCGCACGCCAATATCGTGCCGTACCAGACCTTTGCCTGCCTGGATGGCCACATCATCGTCGCCGCCGGCAACGATGGCCAGTACCAGAAGTTCGTCGAAGCGGGTGGCCGGCCCGGGCTGGCGCTGGATACGCGCTTTGCCACCAACCCGCTGCGGGTGCAGCATCGCGACGTGCTCGTGCCGCTGCTGGCCGAGATGGTCGGCGAACGAACGCGCGCCGACTGGATCGCACTGCTGGAAGAACACGGCGTGCCGTGCGGGCCGATCAACGACGTCGGCGAAGTCTTCGCCAACGAGCAGGTGCAGGCGCGCGCCATGGCGATCGCGCTGCCGCATCCGAGCGCCGGCGAAGTCACGCTGGTGCGCAATCCGATCCGCATGTCGGCCACGCCGGCCACCAGCAGCGTGGCGCCGCCCACGCTGGGCCAGCACACGCTGGACGTCCTGCGCGATGTACTCGGCAAGAGTGACAGCGAGATCGCCGCCCTGCAGCACCGCGGCGTCGTCTAGACCCGCCTCTTCCCGTCATCCTCCACCCTGGCGACCAACCGGCCGCTTCAGGGTGGACTCATTGCGCCCGCGACCAGGCCCGCACCGACGCGAACGCCAGCAGGAACAGTGAACAGATCAGCATGCTAAAGAGCGCGCCGGCAATATAGAAGCCTGGCGTGAACTCGGTATGGGACAGGGCCGACCAGGTCTTGATGGCCGAGCCTGCACCAGCCAGTGAAAAGGCGAGCACGGACACGACCTCACCCAGGGAAACACGCATGACGACACCGTTGAAACAGAGGTTGCTGGCGCAGGAAAGCGGCACCAGAATTGCCCAAGAGTAACATGCGACATTGGCATCAAAATGCGTGCATTCTCACAGGCACGCAGGGTTCAGGCACCCGCCGGGCTACGCAGGAAAATTTATTTTCACCGGACTGCATCCAATGCTGCATCTGGCGCGTAGTACCGGTGTCGACATGGCAACCTGCCCGGCGGCCATGCACCCTGATGGATATTGACGACCCATTCTACTAATAAGGACATATCATGAAAAAACCACAATTCGCCAAGCTCGTCCTCGTTTCTTCGATCGCACTTGCACTGACCGCATGCGGCAGTGACGACGACGACAACAACGCCGCGCCGGCGCCGACCACCCCGCCGCCGGTGTCCGCAACTGTTGGCGATGTGGTTGCCCTGACTGTCAGCAACCGCCTGATCTCGTTCGACCGCGCCTCCCCGGCGACCATCCGCACCAATGTGCTGGTCACCGGCCTGCAGAGCGGCGAAAACCTGGTCGGCATCGACATGCGTCCGGTCGACGGCATGCTCTACGGCGTCGGTTCGACCGGCCGCCTGTACACGCTCGACCCGGTGACCGGCGCCGCGACCAACAAATCGCGCCTGGCCGCTGATCCTGCCGACACCACCGACGCGTTCACCGCGCTGGCCGGCACCAACTTCGGCGTCGACTTCAACCCGATGGCCGACCGCCTGCGCATTGTCAGCAACACGGGCCAGAGCCTGCGCATCAATGTCGACACCGGCGCGACGACCACCGACGGCAGCATCAATGGCGGCGCAGCGAACACGGCGATTTCCGCCTCGGCCTACACCAACTCGTTCGCCGGCACCGGCTCGACGACGCTGTTCGGCATCGATGCCGTCAACAACACGCTGTACACGCAGAATCCGCCGAACAACGGCACGCTGGCCAACCCGGTCCCGCTGGGCATCGTGGCCGGCGCCGTCAATGGCTTCGACATCGATGCACGCACCAACATGGGCTATATGGTGGCCACCGTCGGCGGCGCACGCAACCTGTATGGCGTGAACCTGGCTGCCACGAGCGCACCGGCCACGCTGGTGGGCGCGCTGGGCGTGACCGAAGACATCCGCGGCATCGCGCTGCGCGCGGCGCAGACGCCGGTCGTGCTGGGCCTGACGGACGATAACCGCGTGGTCGGCTTCAAGGTCGGCACCCCGAACACGCTCGACACCAATGTCACCGTCAGCGGCCTGGCCGCAGGCGAACTCGTGCTTGGCATCGACGTGCGTCCACGTGACGGCATGCTGTACGGCCTGACCTCGACCGCACGCCTGATCACGATCGACCCAACCACCGGCGTCGCGACCGTGAAAGCCACGCTGGCCGCTGACAGCACCGACACCACGCTGCCATACACCGCGATTGCCGGCACCGCATTTGCCGTCGACTTCAACCCGGTGGCCGACCGCCTGCGTGTGATCAGCAACAGCGGCCAGAACCTGCGCATCAACGTCGACACCGGCGCGACGACCACCGACGGCGTCATCAACCGCGCCGGCGTGGCGCCTAGCGTGGCAGCGGCCGCCTACACCAACAGCATCCCGAACGCGACGACGACGCAGCTGTTCGACGTCGACAGCGCCAGCTCGGTGCTGGCCCTGCAGAACCCGCCAAATGATGGCACGCTGGTCAATGTCGGCCCGCTGGGCGTGACGATCGCCGGCGACGGCGGCATGGACATCGCCGGCGGCGCCAACGGCCTGGTGCTGGCAGCGCTGCGCACCACCGACGGTGGCCCGACCTCGCTGTACCGCGTCGACATCACGACCGGCGCCGGCGCCCTGATCGGTGGCGCTGCCAACCCGGCCGCATCGCGGATCGGCAGCGGCACGCCAGGCATCAAGGACATCGCGATCTGGCTGCGTTGATCTGGCTGCATTAGTCACGCTGCAGGATGAACAAAGGGCGTTCCCGCTTGCGTGGGAACGCCCTTTTCCATTGGTGCGCGCGATGTCTAGATGACGACCGCGCGTCCGATGAACAGGATGGGGCCAGTCGGCTTGCCGATCGGGGAGCCGGCTTCGGGCTCCAGCGTGATTTCGAACAGCTGGTTCGGCACGATCTTCGGCAGCTTGTCGAGCTTGACCTCGACGGTCTCGCCCGGCTTGACGAGGCCCAGCGACACGGGACCGGACCAGTCGTCGGCCTTGGTCCACAGCTGCAGTGCGCGCTGCGCCGGCACGGCGGTCGCGACCAGCGGTTCGAGGCGCAGCGTCGTCGCGCCCGTCATCTTCAGTACCCAGCCCGGCGCCGCATTCTGCGGCGCGGCCAGCACCACCATGTAATGCGGCTGCTGCAGGTCGTTGACGCGCAGGCCGACCACCACCGCCATCACGGCAGCCGCCGCAAAACCGCCGGCGGCCAGGCCGCGCCACAGGCCCAGGCGCTCCCACCAGCCAGTGCGCGCAGTCGGCGCGGGTTTGGAGACAGGCCCCAGGCTGCGCTCGATACGCGCCCACAGCGACGCTGGTGGCATGCTCGGTTCCACCAGCGTGGTGAGGGGCAGCAGGCGCTCTTCCCAGAAGGCGACCGCGGCGCGCAGCGAGGCATTGTCCGGCAGCGCAGCGTCGACCTCGAGCCGCTGGGCGCGTGACAACGTGCCCAGCACGTATTGGCCGGCCAGCTCGTCGTAATCGTGTGTTGCGTTCATACCATGCACTCCCGCAGCGCGCTCATGCCGCGCTTGATCCAGGCCTTGACCGTGCCAAGCGGCGACTTGAGACGCTCGGCGATTTCACTGTGCGAAAAGCCATCCACATACGCGTGCAGGATGCTGTTGCGCTTGGCCGGATCGAGCCGGGTCAGGCACTCGTGCAGCCGGCCCATGTCCTGGCGCAGCTCGAAGGCGTCCTGCATATTCGGATCGAAGGCGTCGGTGTCGAGCGCATCGAGCGTTTCTTCGTCGACGCCGACTTCGTGGGCGCCATCGCGCACGGCGTCGAGCGCCGCATGGCGCACGATCGTGTACATCCAGCCGCGGCCCGAACCGCGCGTGGCATCAAACGTGCCGGCGCGGGTCCAGATGCTCACGAAGGCGTCATGCACGACGTCTTCGGCGCTCTGGCGGTCGCGCACGATGCGCAGCGCCACGCCGAGAAGGCGCGGGCTTTCCTGGTCATACAGCCGGCGCAGGGCGTGCCGGTCGCCGCGGGCGCAGGCGCCGATGGCGGCTTCATAGTCGAATGGGTCAGGTGCGATGGTCACGATCGTCCGTTGGAAAGTGGCAGTGCATTCATGCGAGTGCCGCGCTGTCGCGCTGGCGCTGGCGGTCAAGGGCCTGGCCGACGCTCACCGCCAGTTCGGCCAGCTGGAACGGTTTGCGCAGCACGATGTCGTCGCCGATCACCTGCTCGATCACCTTCATGTCGGCGTAGCCGGTGGCGATGATCATCGGCAGGCCGGGGAACATGGCGCGCGTGCGCACCATCAGGTCGGCGCCCGTCATGCCGGGCATCAGGTAATCGGTGATCAGGAGCTCCGGGCGCGCCCGTTGCAGCGCCGCGAGGCCCGCTTCGCCGTCGGCCGCCTGCGTCACCTTGTGGCCGAGCGCTTCGAGCGACGACACCATCGAGGCGCGCACGAAGTCGTCGTCTTCCACGATCAGGATGCGCGCCGGCTGGCTTGCCACGGGCATCTGCGCCACCGGCGCCACCTCGGCCTCGTCCAGATTGGTGGCGGCGCGCAGCCAGATTTCCACCGCGGTGCCCACGCCCTGCTCGCTGACGATGCGCGCCGCGCCGCCCGATTGCTGCGCCATGCCGTACACCTGGCTCAGGCCCAGCCCCGTGCCCTTGACGCCCTTGGTCGTGAAGAACGGCTCGAACACCTTGGCCACCAGTTCCGGCGCCATGCCTTCGCCGCTGTCGGTCACCGTGATGCGCACATAGTCGCCGTCGGCCAGCAGGCCCGCCGGGGGCGGCGACATGGCGGCCGCGAACACCAGCTCGCCCCCGGCCGGCATCGCGTCGCGTGCATTGATGGCCAGGTTCAGCAAGGCCATCTCCATCTGGTTGCCGTCGGCCAGCACCGCCGCGCAATCCGGGTCGACGGCAAAGCGCAGCCGGATGGCCGAGCCGACCGAGCTGGCCACCAGTTCGCGCACGCCGTCGAACAGCAGGCCGATATCGGTCTCGCGCAGGTCGAGGCTCTGGTTGCGCGCGAACGCCAGCAACTGGCTCGTGAGCTTGCCGCCGCGCTGGCAGGCGCGGCGCGCGATCTCGGCGCGGCCCTTGGCCACGTCGTCCTTCGACATCAGGAGGATCAGGTCCATGCTGCCCTGGATGACATTGAGCAGGTTGTTGAAGTCGTGCGCAATGCCGCCGGTCAGGCGCCCGACCGCTTCCATCTTCTGGTACTGCGCCATCGCCTGCTGCACCCGCTCGCGCTCGATGATCTCGTTCATCAGGCGGTCGTTGGCCTGGGCCAGCGCGCGGGTGCGCTCGTCGATGCGCGATTCGAGCGTTTCATTCAGGGCGACGAGTTCCTGGCGGCTGTCGTGCAGGCTTTGCGCCGTGCGCTCGCGGTCGGCCAGCACGTCGCGCGCCTGGTACTGGCGGCGGCGCGCGCGCAGGGCCGAGATGCTGGCACTGCGCAGCGTCTGCGCATTGAGCGGGCGTTCGAGCAGGATCACGTTGCCGTAGTCGCCCAGGCGTTCGCGGGCCGCGCCCTGCTGCAGGCCGATCGTCTTGGCCAGCAGCACGATGAACGGAAAGTCGGACCACGGCGCCTGCGCCTCGAGCCAGGCATGCAGGGCCCGGGCATCGACGTTCTGCAGCGCTTCTTCGGCCAGGATGGCCGCGCCGGCGCCTTCTGCAATGGCCGCGCCCAGCCGGGCGAAGTCGGTGAAGGCGATGCACTCGAGGCCATCGCGCTGCAGCACCGACGCCATGACCTCGGCATCGCGCCCGCGCGGCGCGAACATCAGGATGCGCTCTTCGTGCGCGCTGCGCGGTTGGCTAGTGCCCGGCATCGGGGACCGGATCCATCATGGGTGTGGTGCCGCGGTAGTTGGGGATGCCGGTCAGCACGCCCTCGAACCCGACGAGCGGCGCGCCGATGCGCACGCCACCCTCGCCCAGTTGCAGTTCATGGATCGTCTGGGCATGCTGCGCAGTACGGCTCTTGATCACGCTGATGGCGCGCCGCACATTGCCGCTCGCCTCAAAAAAGCGCATCAGCACCGTGCTGTCGCTCAGGTAGCTCAGGTCGATGTCGGTGCGGGCCTCGGCCATCAGGCCATGCTGGCCCAGGATCATGACGGTGGTCACGCCCTGCTGGTTCAGGTACGACAGCAATTCGTGCATCTGCAGCGTCAGGAACTGTTCGCCCGGCATCGCCTGCAGATAGGCGTTCAGGCTGTCGATCACCATGAAGCGCGTGCTGTCGCGTTCGACGGCGTCGCGCAACAGTTGCGCGAATTCGCCCGGCGAGAGTTCGGCCGGATCGAAGTGGCACATCGTGAGCTGGCCAGTGGCCAGGTAGGGCCGCAGGTCCAGCCCCAGTTGCGTGCTGCGGGCAAAGAAGGTGCCCAGGCCCTCGTCGAACAGGTAATACGCGGCCTTTTCGCCACGCTCGAGCGCGGCCAGCAGGCAGCGCGTGGACAGTGTGGTCTTGCCGATGCCGGACGGCCCGACGATCAAGGTGTTGGTACCGCGAATCAGGCCTCCGCCCAGCAGCGCGTCGAAGCCGTCGGAGCCGCTTGAGCCAACCAGCGGCACGAAGTCGCGCACGTGCTCGGCAGCCACCAGGCGCGGGTACATCGTGATGCCACCCGTATCGAGCGCATAGTCATGGAAGCCGCCGCGAAAGCGGATGCCGCGCATCTTGATGATGTTGACGCGGCGCCGCTCCTTGCCATAGTCGCGGGCAATCTGTTCCAGGCTGATGACGCCGTGCGCAATGCTGTGCAGGTGCTGGTCGGACTGGCTGGTCTTGTCGTCGAGCAGCAACACGGTGCAGTCACGCGCAGTGAAAAATTGCTTGAGCGCGAGAATCTGGCGCCGGTAACGCAGCGGATTCTGGGCCAGCAGACGCATTTCGGACAGGCTGTCGAACACCACCCGTACCGGACGCAGTTCGTCGACTCGGTCCATCACCTTGCGCGTGGTTTCGCCCAGCTCGATCTCCGACGGGTGAAACACCGACTGTTGCGCATCGACATCAAGATCGTCCTCGCCCGCCAGCTCGTAGATCGACAGCGCGCCCAGGTCCCAGCCATGGCTTTGACCTACCGCAACAAGCTCATCGGCAGTTTCGGACAGGGTGACATACAGGCCAGGTTCACCCCGCGCCAGCCCGTCGAGCAGGAACTGCAGGCCGAGCGTGGTCTTGCCGGCGCCGGGCGAGCCTTCGACGAGATACACGCGTTGCGGCGTCAGGCCGCCACCGAGGATGTCGTCGAGACCGGCAATGCCGGTCGAAATACGGTTCGGCAGTGGTCTGGCACTGCGGGAGTCGGAAGCGCGGTCGTTCATGTGGGCAGCTCGGGAAAGTTGGCCGACGCACACGTGGGCAGTTGCGGCACGCGGAAGACCTGGTGAAAGACGTTGCTTTCTGCAACGGAAGTTGGGCAGATTATATCGTCATTAAGGCTGTGCATGAACCGCAGACCGGCAACCGTGCTACACTATCGCTTGTATGGCATCGATCACTCCTCCACGATTACAAAGTTTCAGGAATGACAACACGAGATTGCCACTGGAAAATTCTACTACCGTCCCCATATCGTGTTCCTGTGGACAAATGATTCGCGCAAAGCGCGACGCCACGGCACGAGATGGCACACGGGCCGCAACACCCAGCGAAGTCAATATTATTCCCATCCTGACACCGCCTGCTTCATGCGGGCCGCATCACCCGCCAGCCCGTGCGCCGCGCGCCAGGCTGGTGTGATTACCCAATATTAAAATTTACAGGAGCTCCATCATGGCAAAAGAAGAACTCATCGAAATGAATGGCGTCGTGGCTGAAGTGCTGCCGGACTCGCGTTATCGTATCGACTGCGAAAACGGCCACAAGCTGATCGCCTACACCTCGGGCAAGATGCGCAAGAACCACATCCGCATCATCGCCGGCGACCAGGTCAGCCTCGAACTGTCGCCGTACGACCTGAGCAAGGGCCGGATCACCTTCCGTCACCTTGGCAAAACCAACGGCGCACCGCGCCCGCAAAACCGCGCAGCCCGCCGCTGATCGCACAACGCCACGCTTCGCAGCGTGGCGTTTTTACTTGTGCGCCGCTGTCCGCGCGTCGCACCGCACCGGTATTGTCCCGTAAGTCTTCCTGTTTGTTAGTTCCGCTAGTAGTTAATCGGCAACGGCGCCAGCCGCCGCAGATGCAGCGCGATCGCCAAACCCACTCCCAGCAGCCCCGCCAGCATGGTCACGACACCGGTCCAGCCCCAGTGCTCGTAGACATACCCGCCCGACCAGCCCACCACGCTCGACCCCAGGTAATAGAAGAACAGGTAAATGCCCGACGCCAGCGCCTGTGGCGCCCGTGCGCGCCGCCCGACCCAGCTGCTGGCCACCGAGTGCGAGGCAAAGAAGCCGAACGTTGCCAGGCCCACGCCCAGCACGATCGCGACCAGTGAATCGGCCAGCGTGATCAGCAGACCGGTGATCATCACCCCCATCAGGAGCCACAACACATTGCGCCGCCCGAGCCGGTCGGCCAGCTTGCCAGCCCACATCGAACTGACGATGCCCAGCAAGTACAGCAGCGACAGCAACCCGACGGCGCTTGGCCGCAGGTTGAACGGTGCGCCCAGCAACCGGTAACCGATGTAGTTGTACAGCGTGATGAAGGCGCCCATCAACAGGAACGACAGCGCGAACAGCCACGGCAGCCCCGGATCACGAAAGTGAATGCGCACTCCGGCAATAAAGCCAGGACCACGCGCCGGCAGCGTCGCGCCATGGCGCGAGGCCGGCAGACTGCGCGAGAATTCCCACGCCGCATACAGCCCGGCCGCGCCCAGCACGCCGAGCGCAATGCGCCACGAGGCGAAATCGCTGATGAAGGCCGACAGCACCCGCCCCGTCATGCCGCCGAAGGCGCTGCCGCTGATGTACATGCCCATCGACAGGCCAAGGGATGTCGGTTCGATCTCGTCACCGAGGTACGCCATGGCCACGGCCGGCAAGCCGCCCAGCATCAGGCCCATGCAGGCGCGCAGCGCCACCAGGTGAACGTAGTCGGACGCGAAGGCGCAGCCCAATGTGAGGACGGCGCCGCTGAGCATCGAGCCGACCATGACTTTCTTGCGGCCGAAGCGCTCGGCAACGTTGCTGGAACCCAGCAGCGCGAGCGCCAGCGTGGCGGTCGCCACCGACAGCACCAGGCTGCTCTGCGCGGGGGACAGGCCGAAGTCGCGGCCCAGCAGCGGCATCAAGGGCTGCACGCAGTACAGCAAGGCGAAAGTGGAAAAGCCGCCAAAGGCCATGGCGCGGTTGATGCGCCGGAACGCCGCGCTGCCGGCGGCAATGCGGGCGCCCGGCGCGCTCACCTGGCAGCCTTCACGGATACTCGGGATCGAGCTCCGACCCGGCGTAATTTTCCATTTCGGCGAACAGCTGCTTCATCGTCGCCGTCGTGCCAATCAGTTGCAGCACCGTGCAACTGGCGCGGTAGGTCGCGATGCGCGCGGCAATGACCGGCTGGTGCGCCGGCGGCACACGGGCCATCAGTTCGGCCCAGCCGGCCTCGAAATCGGGATTGTGCTTGCGCAGCGCCTTGACGAAGCGTTCGAACTCGCGCTGGCCGGTGCGCGCCGTGATGCGCGCGCCGCCTTCGGCCGCAAAAATGACCGCCATCGCGATCACGCCTTCGGCATTCAGGTCCGGATCGACGACCGCGCCTTCGTAGTGGTGCTTGCGCAGCCACTCGGCGGCTTTAACGACCGCCTGGACTTCCTGGCGCTGGCGCACCTGGCCCAGATAGCGCTCGTAGCCCGACCAGGTTTCGCCCGGATCGGCCGTGCAGATGTCGACGAACAATTCTTTCAGGCGCCGCTGCGCATAGACCGGATCCAGATCGTACTCGCTCACCAGGCTGTCCTCGGGCAGCGCGGCCAGCTCGCGGATCAGGCGAAAGCCGGCCTGGAACGCGTGCTCGGCGCCCTCCCCGATCAGGATGTCGAGCGCATCGAGGTCGCCCTCTTCCTCGGTCTGGATCAGGTGTTCGAGACCCAGCGAGATGCCGCCGACGGTCAGCAGCAATGCGCGCCCGATACCTTCGGCGGTGCGGTCGTTGGTGAACTTTTCGGCCACCATGGCGGTGATCCCGGACAGTTCGTCGGCCAGGATCGCCGCTTCATCCGGCGTGGCGTCCACCGGCAGCAGCCGGATCGCCCGGATCAGCCGGGGCGGCTTTTCAATGACAATGGCAGGCAACATGCTGGGGCCTGCCGTCACGAAAAGATGTCCGAACCCAGGCTGCGGCGCGGGCTGCGGCGCGGCATGCTGCGCACCGACGGCACCTGCTTGCGCAGGCGCAGCAACAGGTCGCGGGTCGAACGCTGCATGAACTCGGACTCTTCGTCCGGATCATCCGGCAGTTCGATCTCGGCCATCTCGGCGCTGTGGCGGAATTCCGGGAACAGTTCCAGCAGCGAACGCTCCCAGCCATCTTCGCTGGCCTTGGCCAGGTCAACTGCCAGCGGCACGATGTCGCTGTCGGCGCTCGTCTGGCCGCTCACGTAGCGCCCCTTGGACAGGATTTCGCCCGCCACTTCGAGGATTTCGCGCGGGGCCAGCGACCACATGATCGCGAAGATCGTCGCGCCATGGTCGGTGGCGGACGCCGCTTCGAGCAGCTCGTTGCGACGCTCTTCGTCGTCCTGCGCATACACCACGCCATGGACGTGGTTGAACAGGTTTTCGGCGATGCGTTCGGGATCGTCCTCGATCAGGTTGTCGGGCCAGGTCGCGGCGATGTAGGCCAGGCTGTCGGCCCAGGCCTTGGGCGGGACCAGCATCGTGGCCAGCGACGTCTTGCCGCCGTCAAAGCCGGCCAGGTGCAGCGCCGTCACTTGCGGTGGCAGGTCGCTCAGCACCTGCGCCACGGCGTAGTCACCGTGCTCGTCGGCCGCTTTCGAGAACACCTCTTCGGCGTGGTCGAGCGAGCCGGCCAGCACCAGGTCGCCCACCTGCTGCGTCAGCGCTGGCAGGTGTTCGTTCTTGCTGCCGGTGTCATCGCTCATCGCGGTCTCCTTCGTCGAACAGGCCGCTGAAGTCGTCGGTGGCTTCGCCGTCTTCGTCGACATCGTCGCCGTCATCGTTGCGGCCCAGCTGCTCGAGCGACTGGTCTTCATCGTCCCAGCGATTCTGGTTCTTGAACAGGAACGCGGTGATGATCGCCTGGCGTGCCAGTTCCGGGAAGTTGGTCGTCATCGCTTCGTACATTTTGGCGCCGTCGTCGCCCGTGCACTCGGCCATCGCGAACACCTTCGCCGGGTCACCGTCGGCGTAGTCCAGCGCTTCGCCCATCAGGCCCTTGGCGTCCAGGAAGCGGATCTTGTCGACCAGCGCGAAGGCCATCATGTTGACGTCGTCGATGCCGCCGCCGTCGGCGTATTCCGACACCAGCGCATTGACCATCATGTCGTAGTTCTTGCGGTTGGGCGGGTCGCCCAGGGTGCCCTCGATCTGGCCTTCCAGTTCACGCGACTGGAAAGAGAATTCGGGATGTACGTTTTTCATTATGTGTCCTGTAGATGTGTTTGGCGGGGCGCACGGGCGGCCCGGGCGTCAGTGCGCAGGCAGGTTGACGCCGTTCAGGGCGAACAGCGAGCGCCACAGCTCGAAGGCTTCGGCTTCGGCATCGAGCACGATGCGGTGGTTCAGGCTCTGGTTGTATTCGTCGCGCCTGGCCCGGTCAGACAGGATCTCGTAGGCCTTGCTCACGGCCTTGAAGCGCGCCTCGGCCCCCGGCGCCTGGTTGCGGTCCGGGTGATAGCGCATGGCCAGTGAGCGGTAGACCTTCTTGATCTCGTCGTCGGTGGCATTCGGGGCCACGCCGAGGATCGCATATAAATTTTCCAACAGAAACTCTCCCGGCATCCGCCGTCTGGCATTGAATTACGCGTTAAACGGGGATTATCCTATAGAACAGGTTCGGCGGGGCGCAGGCGCCTGCTTTTGCCGGCTGGCCGCAGTGGCGGGCCGGGGAACGACAAGGGCATGCTACAGGGTCGCCGTCTACGGTAAAATGCCCGACAACTTACCCTCCCAGAACTATCTCATGAGCAACGACAAGAATTCCCCGGCGCCGGGCAACGCACCGTCGTCGAACTTTGTGCGTGCCATCGTCGAATCCGACCTGGCCGCCGGCACGCATGCCCGTGAGGGCCTGCCGCCCGTGATCACGCGCTTCCCGCCGGAGCCAAACGGCTACCTGCACATTGGCCACGCCAAATCGATCTGCCTGAACTTCGGCCTGGCGCGCGACTACGGCGGCCTGTGCCACCTGCGTTTCGACGACACCAATCCCGAGAAGGAAGACCAGGAATACGTCGACACGATCATCGACAGCGTCAAGTGGCTCGGTTTCTCGTGGCAGCAGGAGGGCCAGGAGCACCTGTACTACGCCAGCGACTACTTCGACCAGCTGTACGCAATGGCCGAGTACCTGATCCAGAATGGCAAGGCCTACGTCGACAGCCAGAGCGCCGAAGAGATGGCGAAGAACCGCGGCAATTTCGGCACGCTGGGCACCAACTCGCGCTTCCGCGACCGCCCGGTGGAAGAATCGCTGCAGCTGTTCCGCGACATGAAAGCCGGCAAGTACAAGGATGGCGAACACATCCTGCGCGCAAAGATGAGCGAAGACGCGATGTCGTCGCCGATCATGACGAACCGCGATCCGGCCCTGTACCGCATCCGCCATGCGCATCATCACCGCACGGGCGACGCCTGGTGCATCTACCCGATGTACGACTACACGCACCCGATCTCGGATGCGATCGAACACATCACGCACTCGCTGTGCACGCTGGAATTCCAGGATCACCGCCCGTTCTACGACTGGCTGGTCGAGACGCTGGCCGAAGGCGGCTTCTTCGAGCGCCCGGTGCCGCGCCAGTACGAATTCGCGCGCCTGAACCTGACGTATGTCGTGACCTCCAAGCGCAAGCTGCGCGCGCTGGTCGACGACGGCACCGTCACCGGTTGGGACGATCCGCGCATGCCGACCATCGTCGGCCTGCGCCGCCGCGGCTATACGCCGGAATCGCTGCAGCTGTTCTGCGAGCGCATCGGCGTGTCGAAGGCCGACGGCTGGATCGACATGAGCACGCTGGAAGGCGCGCTGCGTGATGATCTGGACCCGAAGGCGCCGCGCGCGATTGCCGTTCTGCGTCCTTTGAAACTCATCGTCGACAACTTCCCCGAAGGCGAGTCGCACGAGTGCAGCTCGCCCGTGCACCCACACCATCCCGAGATGGGCAAGCGCACCTTCCCGTTCACGCGTGAACTGTGGATCGAGCAGGAAGACTTCATGGAAACGCCGGTGAAAGGCTATTTCCGCTTCACGCCGCCGCAGGGTGACCTGCCGGGCAGCCGCGTGCGCCTGAAGTACGGCTACGTGGTCGAGTGCACGGGCTTCGACAAGGATGCCGATGGCAAGGTCACGGCCGTCCACGTGAAATACTTCGAGGATTCGAAGTCGGGCACGCCGGGCGCGGACAACTACAAGGTCAAGGGCAACATCACGTGGGTCAGCGCCGCCAGTGCGCTGGAAGCCGAAGTGCGCCTGTACGACCGCCTGTTCCTGGACCCGCAGCCGGATGCCGGCGGCAAGGACTTCAAGACGGTGCTCAATCCGAATGCGCTCGAGACGATCACCGCGTATCTGGAGCCGGGCCTGAAAGACGCCGTGGGCGACCAGCGCTTCCAGTTCGAGCGTCACGGCTACTTCGTGGCCGACCGCGTCGATTCGACGCCGGGCAAGCCCGTCTTCAACCGGGTGACGACGCTCAAGGACAGCTGGGGCAAATAAGGGCTGACCCATGTAACCATCCGGTCATGCAATGATGTCATCCTCCGGGCATCTTGTTGACCGGAGTAATTGCATGACCCGTCCAATGCATCACCGCGCCGCCGCCTGCGCGGCGCTTTCCCTGCTGGCCGTGCTGGCAGGCTGCAGTCCCGGTGACAGCGACACGCCTGTCGCCGTCACGCCGCCGGTGGTACAGAACCCGGCGCCGGCACCTGCCCCGGTGAGTACCGCCGTCGCCTTCATGAGCGACGTCCACTTCCAGAATGTCTACGGCGACTTCAAGAGCAGCCAGTTCGCCGGCATCCCAACCAAGGACGGCAAAAATGCGACCATCCGCACGATGTATGCGCAGCTGACGTCCACGCGCCTGTTCAACGAAAATTACTTCGCCTTCTACGCCGCACTCGACGACGCCTATGCCAAGGGCATTCGCGTTGTCGCGCTGCCGGGCGACTATACCGACGACGCCCAGCCGATGAACGTCGACGGCATCGCCGAGATCATGAAGCAGTACCAGGCCAAGGGCATGCGCTTTTTCATTGCGCCCGGCAACCACGACCCTGTCGAGCCGTTCGACGATAACGAAGCGGGCAAGAACGACTTTCTGACCAAGGACGGCAAGGAACAGAAAATCTACGCCACCGGCAATCCGGCGTGCCTGGCCAAGGACCCGACGGTGATCTGCACCGACCAGGTCATGGAGCAAGGCACCGAACGCCTGATGGTCAAGATGGGCGAATTCGGCTTCATGCCGAACAAGGCCGACCTGTTGTGGGAAACCCCGTTCAGCAAGTACGACGCCGGCAAGTACACGTATGACGCGGCGCTGGCGCAGTCCAGCGGCAAGAGCCGCGAATTCGAAATCTGCGCCGAAGGCTCGGGCGGCGCCTACAAGGCCGCTGGTGAGGCCAAGCTCGGCAAAGCCTTCACCAAATGCACGAAGCTGATTGACACCACCTACCTGGTCGAGCCGGTCAAGGGCCTGTGGCTGCTGTCGATCGACGCCAACGTGTTCGTGCCGAACGCGAAGTTCGACCCTGCCAACCCGACCAGCTTCAAGGGCTTCGATGGCGCCGGCAACGCTGGCTGGAACAAGGTGATCACCCACAAGATGTTCCTGATGGACTACATCAAGTCGGTCGCCGTGCGCGCCAAGGCCGAAGGCAAGCAGCTGATGGCCTTCTCGCACTACCCGACCATGGACTTCTACGCCAACCAGACGCAGGCCATGAAGGACGTGTTCAAGTCCGGCGCGTTCCAGACGGCGCGCGTGCCGGACGCGAGCGTGGCGAACGCCGTGGCGGCCACGGGCCTGCGCCTGCACGTGGGCGGCCACATGCACTTCAACGGTACCAACGACCATACTGACGGCAGCGGCAACTACCTCGTCAACGTGCAGTCGCCGTCGCTGGCCGTGTATGGCGCCGCCTACAAGGTCGTCACCTACAAGGATGCCGAGACGATCGACGTCCAGACCATGCCGCTGTCGACGGTGCCACGCTTTGCCGAACTGTTCCCGCATTACGTCGTCGAAAACGATTACCTCAAGGGCAGTTCGGTGGTCGCCGATGTCGCCAAGCGCTGGGACCGCAGCATCCTCGACACCCGCTCGTATGGCGAATTCACGCACCAGTACTTCGGCGAACTGTCGCGCCTGCGCTTCATGGACGAATACTGGCCGTGCGAGATGAAAGAAGCCGCGATGGCCCTGAACGGCAAGCAGATGCTGATCCTGTCGCAGTTGCAGACGAAGGTCACGCTGGCGCAACTGAAAGACGCGCCCGGCATCCTGCCCTTGACCGCCGCGTGCGCCGCCGCCGGCACGCCGGCAACCAGCACGGTTGCCGCCTCGACGCTGGCCACCGACTGGCAGGAAGCCACCGTGCGCGCTGACCGCCTGGCCACGGCCGCCGGCCTGCGCCTGGACGACTTCGCGAACCTCACCCCGTACGCGTTCTACGGCGACTTCCACCGCACCGTGTATGCAGGTGAACTGGCCCTGCGCGACATGGGCCAGGCGCGCGTGAACCAGTACAAGGTGCTGATGGCAGCGTTCCCTGCCTCTCCAGCGCCGATCGTGCGCATCGGCGACAAGCCGTCCGACCAGAACCCCGTGCACGTGCCGTTCCAGCAGCAGTTCAAGGGCGTCTTCGCGATCCTCAAGGGTCTTGGTTCGGCCAAGCCGAGCGACCATTTCACGGTCGACCTGAAGGGCAAGAAAGTCAGTAACGCCAGCAACAACGGGCTGAGCTTCAACTAAGCCGGCCTCACGCCCACTGTCCCACGGCGCCCCGCTCGCAACGAGCCGGGCGCCGTTTTTGTATCACGGGGCGCGCCATCTTGCCAAACCTAGTAAACCTGCTAGCTACGGTGAACGCCGACAATGCTTAGCGTGGAACCATCCTCCGCGCGCGCGACCATAACCCCCCTCACGATCGTGAGATCCCCCATGCACCCAGACCGCCGACCCGCGACCGTGATTCCCGCCGCCATGCTCGTCGGCATCGCGCTGTCGCTGGCGTTCGGGGCCGGCGCCTATTGTGCGACGTCCGGCGCGATCGAAAGCGATGCGCAGACACGCTTTCGCGCCATGGCGCGCGCTGCCCAGAACAATATCGACGCCCGGATCAAGAGCTACAGCGACGTGCTGCGCGGGGTCGCCGGCCTGTTTCGCGCCGAACCCGATACCAGCGCGGCCCGGTTCCACCAGTATGTCGGTGAACTCGACATCAAGCGCCACTTCCCCGGGATCGTCAACATCAACTATGCGCGCGCGGTGCGCGCCGACGGCCTGCCCGCGCTGAACGACGAGTTGCAAAAGCGACTGGCGCGACGCGGCGTCGTGCACACGCCCTTGCTGACGGCGCCGGATCGCGACACCTACACGGTGCTGGTCTACATGGAACCGCTGCCGCCGAACCTGCTCGACCGGCTGGGCCTGGACCTGGAAGCGCGCGGCACGACGCGGCGTTCGCTGGCCGTGTCGCGCGACACCGGCAGCTCGAGCGCCTCGGGCACCCGCATCGCCCTGCGGCCCGGGCCCAACCAGAGCGCGCTGGCGCTGCGCCTGCCGGTCTACCGCAGCGACCTGCCCAACAACAGCGTGGAGGAACGGCGCCTGGCGTATATCGGTTCGGCCGGTCTTGGTCTCGGCATTTCGCCGCTGGTGGCCGGTGTTCTCGATGAATTTCCCGTCAAGGGCGTGCGCCTGGTGCTGACCGAGCTGACCGCGCTGGCGCCCGAACCGGGCGAGGTGCCGCCGCGCGCCGTGCTGTACGACAGCCTGGCCACGAGCACGCAGCCCAACCCGGCGCCGCCGCGGGCCGGCGACGGGCTCTTCGCGGCCAGCCTGCCCATCGAATTCAACCAGCGCATCTGGCGCGCCGACTTCAGCATTCCCAGATCCGACATGTACACCCGCTTCGACCTGTATTACCCGTGGCTGGCGGCGCTTGCGGCCGGCATGACCACCGCGCTGCTCTACGCACTGTTCCAGACGCTGGCCTCGTCGCGCCGCAACGCGCTGCGCATGGCCGAGGACATGACGCGCGAGCTGCGCGCCTCGCAGACCAAGCTGCAGGCCAGCCATGAAAAACTGCGCCTGCTGGCAGCGCACGCGGAGCAGATCAAGGAAGGCGAGCGCAAGCGCATTGCGCGCGAAATCCATGACGACCTGGCGCAGAACCTGCTGGCGCTGAAGATCGAAGCCGAGCTGCTGGCCAACCGCACGCGCGGCGCGCAGCAGCGCCTGCACGCGCGCGCCGCTGCCACGGTGCGCCAGATCGACGTCACGATCCGCAGCGTGCGCCAGATCATCAATGACCTGCGGCCGAACGTGCTCGACCTGGGCCTGTCGGCGGCCGTCGACTGGCAGGTGGCCGACTTCGCGCGCCGCACCGGCATCACGTGCGAGCTGGTGGACGACGATGGCGAGCACCGCATCGACGACAACAGCGCCACCGCGTTCTTCCGCATCCTGCAGGAATCGCTCAACAACGTGGCGCGCCACGCGCGTGCCACCGAAGTCGGCATCACGCTGCACCAGCATGCCGGCATGCTCACGATGACGATTCGCGACAACGGCGTCGGCCTGCAGCCGGGCAGCCGCAACCGCCACGGCTCGTTCGGCCTGGTGGGCATCGAGGAACGCGTTGCCATCCTGGGTGGCTCGTTCGCGATCAACAGCAGCGGCAGCGGCGGTACCACGATCGTGGTCAGCATCCCGGTGGCCGACGTGCCGGACGACGCGTACACGCACGGCCTGCGCACCGACAGCGCCCCGGTCGCGCCGATCCCCGCCTGATCCATCCCCCCCTGGTCCCGACGGGTGGCGCCGCCATCCTCATTCGCGCTCGGCCATGTCCCCCAAGTTTGATTTAGCGCAACTGCTGAGCTGAGCTACCGCACGACAATGGTTGTGTCTGTCACAGGTCAACACCACCGGAATGTTCCGGTAATGCATTACGGAAATACTCCACGCCGACACTGTGACAGCGACCGCCTGCCCCGATCCATCCACAACCCCAGACGAGGTGAACACGATGTCGACCCATACCGAATACGCTGCCTTCGAGGCGCTTGACCTGAACCCGATCAAGCTGAAACTGATGCACGCCGCATCCGGCGAAGGCTGGTCCGAAACGCGCGCCAACGCCATCGAGACCGAATACCGGCGCTTCCTGTTCCTGATGAAAAAGTACCCGGATGCCGGCGCCTCGCCAACCGTCGATGTCGACACGTTCTGGCACTACCATATCCTCGACACCATGAAGTACGCCCGCGACTGCGAGGCCGCATTCGGCTTCTTCCTGCATCACTATCCGTATGTCGGCATCGCCGCCGGCACCGAGGGCGAGCATGTCCAGGCGGGCGAGCGCATGCGCGCGCTGTATGAAGCCGAGTTCGGTGTGGTGGTCAAGGGCGACGCTGCGTTCTGCGCCTCGCCAGGCAAGCAGGCCGGGGCGACGGCCTTCTGTGCCTACCCTGGCAAGCCGGCGCCTTCAGCGTCTGCCACCGCCTTCTGCGCCTATCCCGGCAAACCGGCCATCAAGGGCGCGGACAACGCCTTCTGCGCCTATCCCGGCAAACCGGCCATCAAGGGCGCGGACAGCGCCTTCTGCGCCTCACCGGGCCTGCCGGCCATCATGACCAGCAAGATCGCGTTCTGCGCGTCGCCCGGCAAGCGCGCATAAGCAGGGCCAGGCAGCTGCCCGGATCAGCCTCGCAGGCGCGCCAGCGCCGTGGCGACGTCCGGGTACTGCAGGCGCACGCGCAGTTCGCGCCTCAGACGCGTGTTGTCGAGCTGGCGCGACTCGGACATGTACGACAGCAGTACGGGCGAGACCAGCTGCGCCAGTTCGGCGCGCGGCAGGCGCGGTGAGCGCGGCATGCCGAAGGCGTCCGCAACGGCGTCGAAGTAATCGGCCATCTTCAGACGCGTGTCGTCGACCGCGTGATAGACCCGCCCGGACCGGCCACGTGTCAGCGCCTGCAGCACGATGCGCGCCAGGTCGTCGGCGTGGATATGGTTGGTAAACACATCATCCTCAAACCGCAGCGCGGGCGTGCCCTGCTCCAGGCGGCGCAGCGGCAGGCGGTCGGCGGCATAGATGCCGGGCACGCGCAGGATCGACAGCGTCGCGCCGGCCATCAGCGCCCACGCGCGCAGGATGCGCTCGGCGTCCACGCGGCGCCGGGCGCGCCCGTTCTTCGGCGCCACCGGCCGGTATTCCTTCACCAGTGCCCCGCCGCAATCGCCGTACACCCCGCTGGTACTCACATACACGATGCGGCTCACCGCGCCCAGCGCCGCCACCAGATGGCGCGTGCGGCGGTCGGTATCGCCGTCGGGCTGGGGCGGGGCCAGGTGCAGCACCCACGGCGCCAGATTGCGCAGCCGCGCCAGCGTCGCGGGCTGGTCGAGGTCCGCAACGACCGGCACCGCGCCGGCAGCGCGCAGCTGGGCGCAGCGCTCCGGCTGGCTGGTCAGCGCAAACACGCGAAAACGCCCCGCCAGCAGTGGCAACAGGCGCATGCCGACGTCGCCGCAGCCGATGATCAACAGGCGCGGACGGGCAAAAGCGGGACGGGATGGCATGGTCATGGCAAGATCGTGGGGTCGTGGAGGCGGCAACTGTAGCACAGGGCGCGCCCGGTAAAACAAGGGCCGGTGTAGAATGGCGGCCTCTCGCCGCATGCCGGCGCACCCGACCAACCACCCGCTTTCGCGTCCAACCGCCCCCATTCGCATGACCTTCCAGATCACCGTCCAGCCCAGCGGCAGCCAGTTCGGCTGCGAAGCCGATGAAACCGTGTTAGCCGCCGCGATCCGCGCCGGCGTCGGCCTGCCGTATGGCTGCAAGAACGGCGCCTGCGGCTCGTGCAAGGGCAAGGTGCTCGATGGCGCCATCGAGCACAAGCCCTACCAGCAGCGCGCGCTCCCGGACATCGAAAAGACCGCCGGCATGGCGCTGTTCTGCTGCGCGATGCCATCGGCCGACCTGGTGATCGAGGCGCGCGAAGTGGGCGGCAGCTCGGATTACCCGCTGCGCAAGATGCCCACCCGCGTCGCCGGCATCCGCAAGGCCGCGGCGGACGTCGCCATCGTCAACCTGCAATTGCCGGCCAACGAATTGCTGGCCTACCGCGCCGGGCAGTACATCGAATTCCTGCTCAAGGACGGCAAGCGCCGCGCGTATTCGATTGCGAATGCGCCGTCGTTCGAAGGCCCGCTCGAACTGCATATCCGCCACCTGCCCGGCGGCCTGTTCACCGACCACGTGTTCGGCGCCATGAAAGAGCGCGACATCCTGCGCTTCGAAGGCCCGCTCGGCACGTTCTTCCTGCGCGAAGATTCCGACAAGCCGATCGTGCTGCTGGCGTCCGGCACCGGCTTCGCGCCGGTCAAAGCCCTGGTCGAGCACCTGATGCACCTGAAGTCCACGCGCAAGGTCACGCTGTACTGGGGTGGCCGCCGCCCGCACGACCTGTACATGGATGAACTCTGCCGGGCCTGGGAAACCACGCTGCCCGACTTCACTTACGTGCCGGTGATTTCGGATGCGCTGCCAGAGGATGGCTGGACGGGCCGTACCGGCTACGTGCACGCCGCCGTCGTGCAGGACATCATCGACCTGTCCGGCCACCAGGTGTATGCCTGCGGCGCGCCGGTCATGGTCGATTCGGCGCGTCGCGACTACGTGGCGCTGTGCGGCCTGCCCGAGGACGAATTTTTCGCCGACGCGTTCACGACCGCCGCCGATCTGGCTGACCAGTAAGGGCCCATGCCGCTGATCTCACCGACCGGACGCCTGGGTGTCCTGCGTAACCGCAACCTGGCGTTCTACCTGTCGGCGCGCTTTCTCGCCACCTTCGCGGTGCAGATGCAGAGCGTGGCGATCGGCTGGCAGGTGTACCAGATCACTGGCAGCCTGTTCGACCTGGGCCTGATCGGCCTGGCGCAGTTCGCGCCGTTCCTGGTCCTGATCCTGTGGGCCGGCCATGTGGCCGACCGCTACAACCGGCGCCTGATCGTGTTGTGCTGCATGGCCGTGCAACTGCTGTGCAGCGCGATGCTGATTGCGTTCACGGCCAGCGGCAGCACGACGGTGTGGCCCGTGTTCGCGATCCTGGTGCTGTTTGGCAGCGCGCGCGCCTTCATGATGCCGGCCTCGCAGGCGGTGCTCAAGAACCTGGTGCCGGACCGGGACTTCAGCCAGGCCGTGGCGCTGGGTTCCTCGACGATGCACGTGGCGATGATCCTCGGCCCGATCGTCGGCGGCCTGCTCTATGTGCTGGGACCGCAGACGGTGCACATGACATCCGCCTCGCTACTCGCGCTGGCGGTGCTGCTCATGACGAACACGCGCACCATTGCGCAGATCATCAACAAGGCGCCGGTCAGCTGGCACACGCTGCTCGAAGGCCTGCGCTTCGTGCGTTCGCGCCCGATCGTGCTGGGTGCGATTTCGCTCGACCTGTTCGCCGTGCTGTTCGGCGGGGCCACCGCCCTGCTGCCGGCCTATGCGCA
The DNA here is from genome assembly GCF_059686035.1 of Telluria sp. ZT3P26. NCBI lineage: Bacteria > Pseudomonadati > Pseudomonadota > Betaproteobacteria > Burkholderiales > Oxalobacteraceae > Telluria > Telluria sp. ZT3P26. The sequence goes on from NZ_JCASII010000008.1 coordinate 56,113, forward strand.
CGACATCCTGGGCGCCGGGCCGTCCGGCCTGGGCTTTCTGCGCACCGCGCCGGGCATGGGCGCGGCCCTGTGTTCGGTGGCGCTGGTGATGTTCCCGATCACGCGCCGGGTCGGCGCCTGGATGTTCGGCGGCGTCGCCCTGTTCGGCCTGTGCGTGATCGTGCTGGGCCTGACCGACCACTTTGCCGTTGCCTTCGGCGCGCTGTTCCTGCTCGGCGTGGGCGACATGGTCAGCGTCTACATCCGGCATCTGCTGGTGCAGTACGAAACGCCCGACGACATCCGCGGGCGCGTGAGCGCCGTGAACTCGGTGTTCATCGGCGCCTCGAACGAACTCGGTGAATTCGAGTCCGGCGTCACGGCCGGCTGGCTGGGCTTGACGCGCGCGATCCTGCTCGGTGGCGTGGCCACGCTGGTCGTGACGGGCGTGTGGGCGATGCTGTTCCCGGTGCTGTCACGGATGGACCGTTTTCCGCATCACGAGAAGGCGCTGACGCCGGAAAAAGACCGGGTCAGCTGATCAACCGGGTCAGGCCGCTTGCAGCACCAGCGCGCGCTGCCCCGTCGCCGCACGCAGCGCGGGACGGTCCGTCGCATCGACCTTGAACACGCTGACCGTGGCGGCCAGTTGCGCCGACTGCTCCTTGAGCGACTCCGCCGCGGCGGCGGCTTCTTCCACCAGCGCCGCATTCTGCTGGGTCACGGCGTCCATTTCGGTGATGGCCTGGTTGATCTGCTCGATGCCGCTTTCCTGTTCCTGGCTGGCGGCCGTGATCTCGCCCATGATGTCGGTCACGCGCTTGACGCTGCCCACGATCTCGTCCATGGTGCTGCCGGCTTGGCTCACGAGGCGGCTGCCCTCGCCCACCTTGGTCACCGAGTCGTCGATCAGGGTCTTGATTTCCTTGGCTGCGCTGGCCGAGCGCTGCGCCAGGTTACGCACCTCGCTGGCGACCACGGCAAAGCCACGGCCCTGCTCACCGGCGCGCGCTGCCTCCACCGCTGCATTCAGGGCCAGGATATTGGTCTGGAATGCGATGCCGTCAATGACGGAAATGATGTCGACGATCTTGCTGGCCGATGTGTGGATGGCGCTCATGGTATCGACCACGTCGGCCACGACCACGCCGCCACGGGTGGCGATATCGGATGCCGAGCGCGCCAGACCATTGGCCTGACGGGCGTTCTCGGCATTCTGCTTGACGGTCGAGGTCAGTTCTTCCATCGATGATGCCGTCTCTTCCAGTGCGCCGGCCTGCTGCTCGGTGCGCGCCGACAGGTCGAGGTTGCCCGTAGCGATCTGGTCCGATGCGGTGGCGATGGTCTCGGTGCCGTCGCGCACCTGGCCGACGATCGTGCGCAGGTTGGCGTTCATGTCTTTCAAGGCGGCCAGCAGCTGGCCGGTTTCATCACGCGAATCGACCCGGATGTCGCTGCTCAGGTCACCGGCAGCGACGGTACGCGCCACCTCGACGGCGCGCGTCAGGGGCTGCGTGATCGAGCGGGTGATCCGCCACGCGACGAGGATCGATGCCAGCAGCGCAAAGCCGCCCACGCTCAGCATCATGATGCGGGCCTGGGCATAGGCTTCGCCACCCACAGCCTGGTCGTGTACGTTGCGCTGCTGCTGCAGCGCGACCATCTCGTCGATGGCCCTGGTCCAGGGCCGCATGGTCGGCACGAACTGGGTACGCAGAAAAGCGGTTGCGCCTTCGAGGTCATTGGCCAGCGCCAGTGTCTGGCCCTGCGCGATTACGGGCAGCATCGCATTGCGGCTCGAGACGATCTTCGCATGGATGACTCGGCCCTCGTCCGACGTGTGCAGGCGTTCGAGCGCCGCTTCGGCTTTGTCGTAGCTGGTGCGCGCGTTGGCGATGATTGCCGCCTGCTCCTGCATCTGCGCGGCATCGGTCTCGATGGTCATGTCGCGCATGGCGATCGAGATGCGGCGCAGCGAATCGCGCATGGTTCCGGCCGCGTCGATGCGCGCGCCATTGCCTTGCACGACCTTGACGAGCAGGTTGTCCATTGCCTGCAGTTTCTGGATGCCGGTGGCCAGCACGATGGCCAGCAGGACCAGCACGAGGCCGAAAGCGAGCGCGAGCCGCTGGCCGATGTTCAGTTGATTCAGATGCATTGTATTGTCGTTACCCTGGTAAGGCGCCGGTTCCGCGCCCGTTGACACTGGGCGGCGCTGAAATAATTGGTGAGAATCTTGGATGCGGGGGTGCGATTCTAGTAGGAGCATTCCTACAATACGAGCAATAAATTGTAATGTTGAAAATAAGCAACAGAATTGATTTCGTGACAAGCCCAGCACGGTAGACGGTGCGGACGCTGGAAAAATCGCGGGACGTGTAAGATAAAGCCATAACGATTACAGGAGCCATCCATGCAGATCAATGTCAATACCGATAACACCATCACCAAGCATCAGGGCCTGGACGAGCACGTGGACACCGTCGTGCGCGCTTCCATCGGTCGTTTCAGCGAGCAAGTGACCCGCGTCGACGTTCACCTGAGCGACGAGAACAAGGAAAAGAAAGCGGACGGCGGCAACCACTGCATGCTCGAAGCCCGTCTGGCCGGCGTGGCCCCGATCGTCGTGCACGATCACGCCAACGACCTGCACCAGGCCATCAACAACGCCAGCGGCAAACTGGCCCGCGCACTCGACAGCACCATCGGTCGCCTGCACGACAAGCATCGCCATACCGCCGTCCCGGTGGTTGGCGCTGACGGCGACATCGACCCGACTGCCGACAAGCACCTGACCGATAACTGATCGGTCCCAGTACGACCCTGCGCCCGCCATGGGCGCAGGGGGAACACCACCGCCGCACTCAGTGCGAAGCACCTTCCAGCATTTCCCGCAACGTCTCCAGATACTTCACGCCCGCCAACGCGCGACTGCCGTACCACGACAGCATTTCGCCATCGACCAGCAGCACGGGAATACCAATCTGTTTTTCCAGCGCGTCCACGTGCGCCTGCGTGAAACGGTACGGCTCGGTCGACAGCAGCACGGCATCCAGGCGGTCCACCAGGCTGTCCGACCATGTGAAGCGCGGATAGCGCTCTGCGCCCAGCTGCGGCACGCGCCAGCCAAGTTCGGCCAGCATCGCAGCGATATAGGTATCGGCCGAGATGCTCATCCACGGATCCTGCCAGATGCAGTACAGCACTGTCCGCGACGGACTCGCTGGCCTGTTGCGCAGCACGGCCAATGCCTCGTCGAAGGTGGTGCACCAGGCGTCGGCCGCAGCCTGCACGCCGAAGATGCCGCCCAGCAGGCGCGCCAGCGCCGGGTTGTCCTGCGGCGTCACCGGGTGCGTGACGATCACGTGCGGCACGAATGTCACCAGCGCGTCGTACACCGGCCGGGTGTTTTCATCGAGATTGACAACCACGTGGGTCGGTGCCAGAGCCCGGACCTTGTCGAGGTTGACGTCCTTGGTGCCGCCGACCTTGGGAATGGCCGCGACAACGTCCTTTGGATGGATGCAAAAACCCGTGCGGCCGATGAGCTGCGGCGCCAGGCCCAGGTCGCACAGCAATTCGGTAATGGATGGCACGAGCGAGACGATGCGCGCGCCGGGCGCCGGCCGGTGTACCTGGCCCAGCGCGTCGGTCAGTTCAATGGTGCTGGATGTCATGTGAAGATGTCGTCATGATGGTTTTAAGTTGGCTCAGTTAGCGTTAAATAGAGACTAACTTTGAACTGACGAGCAGTCCAGTGGTCCAACCCCTGTCCCCAGCGTCAGGAGTCGATCATGAAAGCGCCACGTTTCAAAGGCTGGTTCGCAAAACTGCCTTCGTTGAACCAGCCGCAGCGCCGGCAAGTGCTCGATGCCCTGCATCCTGCAGCCGGGCTCGCTCAGGTCGTCGCACTCATCAGCGAGGTCAGAGCGCCAGGCCGCTGCTGCCCCAGATGCGGCAACGAACGCTGCTACCGCCACGGGTTCGCCAACGACCTGCAGCGCTTCCGCTGCTGTGCCTGCGGCCGCACCTTCAACGACCTCACCGGCACGCCCCTGGCGCGGCTCAGGCTCAAGGCCAGATGGCTCGCGTACTCGCAGGTGCTGCTCGCTTCTTTGTCCGTACGCAAGGGTGCAGATCGGGTCGGCGTGCACCGTACTACCGCTTTCCGGTGGCGCCACCGCTTCCTGCATTGGGTCAAGCTCGACCGGCCCGCGGCCCTGAATGGCATCGTCGAGGCTGACGAAACTTTTCTGCTCGAGTCACAAAAAGGTTCGCGCACGCTCGATCGGCCACCGCGCCGTCGTGGCGGGCGCGCTGCCAAACGGGGCATTTCCAGCGAACTGGACTGTATCCTGGTCGCGCGCGACCGCGAGGGGCGCACCATCGATGCCGTGACCGGCCGCGGGGCCCTCACCGCTGCGCAACTTGCCCGAGACTTGCTGCCCAGGCTGGACCGGCAGGCGCTGCTGGTCAGTGACAGCCATGCTGCCTACCGCGCCTTCGCGCGCAAGCACAGGATCGCGCACGAGACGGTCAATGTGCGCGCTGGCGTGCGGCTGAGGCGTCTGGGCAGTCTTGCCATCCACGTGCAGAACGTGAACGCTTATCACCAGCGCTTCAAGGCCTGGCTTCAGGGCTTTCGTGGCGTGGCATCGCATTACTTGCCGAATTATCTGGGCTGGCGCTGGGCGCTGGACGGTGAGCGGGTCATGTTGCCAGAACAATTGCTCCGCATTGCTATCAGTGTCATCAACAGATAACGCTGACTGCGCCTTTAAGTTTCGCCAAACGCGCAAGGGTGGCACAATCGGCTATGATTCCGTTGATGTAATAACACATGCAATCACGCATGCCAACGCGGCACACCGCTTGAGGACTCACTTGGAACAGATCGGCACCTTCGGCACCAGCCGCACCAACATCAACGACTTGCAGCTGTTTCGCGACGAGACCGACCCGGCGGTGACTGCGATGCTGGCCGACTGCGCCATCGTGCGCGTGCCGCAGGGCGAGCGCATCGACGACAGCGGCCAGGCGCACCTGTACATCGTCCTTTCAGGCCAGCTCGAGATTGAATCGGATGCACACGCAGGTGATGAAACGGGCACCACGCGCGTCTTGCCGGGCGAGAGCGTCGGCGACCAGGCCGTGCTGGACGATGCCGCGAACCTGGCAGCCATGACGGCGCTGGAAGACAGCGAGCTGCTGGTGATCGAATCGAGCGTCGTCTGGACGCTGATCGACCATTCGAGCGTCCTGGCGCGCAATCTGCTGCGCCTGCTGTCGTTCCGGATCCGCACCACCAATGCGCTGCTGCGCCGGCGCCAGAAGCTCGGCGAATTTTACCGCCAGCTGTCGCTCAACGACCCGCTGACCGGCCTGTACAACCGTGCCTGGCTCAACGACATGCTGCCCAAACTGGCGGCGCGCGCGGCCCGTACCGGCAGCGGCCTGTCGATCGTGATGATCGACCTCGACCATTTCAAGCAGTTCAACGACACCCACGGCCACATCATCGGCGACGTGGCGCTGTCGGCGGCCGCCACCCTGATCCGCGACGCGCTGCGCCCGTCCGACTTCGCCGTGCGCTTCGGCGGCGAAGAGATGCTGGCAGTCCTGCCCGACACCGGCATCGAACTGGCCACGATGGTGGCCGAGCGCCTGTGCCAGCGCCTGCGCGACACCGTCGTGTTCACCGACATGCGCGTGCAGCTGCCGCACCTGACCGCGTCGTTCGGCGTGGCCAGCCTGGGCGAGAACGGCGACGAGTACGCGCTGATGGCGGCTGCCGATGCCGCCCTGTACCGGGCCAAAGAAGCCGGGCGCAACCGCGTCTGCATCTAGTACCCGGCGCCGTCCCGCCAGCACGGATCGTGACACCGGTCCGTGACGCGACGGCGCATCTGTGCCACCATGTCGCCGACGCTGTGATTGCAGCCAAGACAACAACAAGACATGAGCCCGCATACCTTCCTCTGGCACGACTACGAAACCTTTGGCGCAACCCCGCGCCGCGACCGCCCCGCCCAGTTCGCCGCGATCCGCACTGACGCCGAACTCAACGAGATCGGAGAACCGATCATGCTGTACTGTCAGCCGGCCAACGATTTCCTGCCCGACCCCGAAGCGTGCCTGATCACCGGCATCCTGCCGCAGCACTGTCTCGAACACGGCGTGCCCGAGCACGAGTTCGCACGCCAGATCGAGGCCGCGTTCAGCCAGCCCGACACAATCGGCGTCGGCTACAACACGATTCGCTTCGACGACGAAGTCACGCGCTACCTGTTCTGGCGCAACCTGATCGATCCGTACGCGCGCGAATGGCAGCACAACTGCGGTCGCTGGGACCTGCTCGACGTCGTGCGCATGGTGCATGCACTGCGCCCGGACGGCATCGTGTGGCCCACCCGCGACGATGGCAAGCCGAGCTTCAAACTGGAACACCTGAGCGTGGCCAACGGCCTGGTACACGAGGCAGCGCACGATGCGCTGTCGGACGTGCGCGCGACCATTGCGCTGGCGCGCCTGATCCGCAGCAAGCAGCCGCGCCTGTTCGACTTTTGCCTGGAGCTGCGCCGCAAGGACCGCGTGGCCGCCGAGATCGGCCTGCACCAGGCCCCTGCCGAGCGCCAGCCGTTCCTGCACGTGTCCGGCATGTTCCCGGTCGAGCACGGCTGTCTGGCCCTCGTTTATCCGCTGGCGCAGCACCCGACCAACAAGAACGAAATCCTGGTCTGGGATTGCCGCTACGATCCGTCCGAACTGTTCACCCTCGACGCCGAAACGATCCGCACGCGCATGTTCACGCGCACCGACGACTTGCCGGAAGGCGTCACGCGCCTGCCGATCAAGAGCGTGCACCTGAACAAGTCGCCAATGCTGGTGGCCAACCTCAAGACGCTGCAGCCGGAACTGGCCACGCGCTGGGATATCGATCTCGAGCAGGGCCGCGCTCACGCCGCGCTGGCCGCTGCCGGCCCCGACCTGCGCGCGGTCTGGGCGCAGGTGCTGCAAAAACCGGCCTCCGGCACACCGGTCGATGTGGACGAAGACCTGTACGGCGGCTTCGTCAGCAAGGAAGACCGGCGCCAGCTGGAATCGATCCGCATGCAGAAGCCCGCAGCCCTGACCGGCAAGCGCGTGAGCTTCGAGGACGAGCGCCTCAACGAACTGCTGCTGCGCTACCGCGCACGCAACTTCCCCGAGACCCTGTCGGAAGAAGAAATGCAGACCTGGGAAGCGCACCGCGCGGCACGCCTGTTCGAGGGCGCTGGCGGGGCCAGAACGATCGATCAATTGTTCCAGGAGATCGATGCGTTGTCGGAGACGGCCGATGAGCAAGCCGAGGCGATTCTTGGTGCGCTGTATGACTATGCAGAGATGATCGCGCCAGAGCTGCACTGACGGTTGGAGACATGCGTGGCGTGGATGGCTCGGCCGTCCACGCGTTCAAACCACCTCCGATTCGTGGCGCATTGCGGTGCGTTGAACGCGTGGACGGGAAACCCGTCCACCCTACCGCCAGGCCAAACGGCGCAATGGTTTCATCAGGCGCCGTTACGCGCCGCATTGATCGCATCGCGCGTTTCCATCGCCACGCGCCGCGCTGCCTGCGCGAAGTCTTCGCCATCCTGCGGCGTCGCATACAGAATCGCACGCGACGAATTGATCATCATGCCGGCGCCGCCCGCCGTGCGGCCGGCTTTAACCGTCGCCTCGACATCACCACCCTGCGCGCCCACGCCGGGAATCAGGAGCGGCATATCGCCCACCAGTGCCCGCACCTGCGCGATCTCTTCCGGGAACGTCGCGCCCACCACCAGCGCACATTGGCCATTGCGGTTCCACTTGTCGGCCACCAGTTGCGCCACGTGCTGGTACAGCGGGCGACCGCCCACGTCCAGGAATTGCAGGTCGGAGCCGCCCGCGTTCGAGGTGCGGCACAGCACGATCACGCCGCGGTCTGGCCACGCCATGTACGGCTCGACCGAATCAAAGCCCATGTACGGATTCACGGTCACCGCATCGGCGCCATAACGGTCGAACGCTTCGCGCGCGTACTGGTGCGCGGTGGCGCCGATGTCGCCGCGCTTGGCGTCGAGCACCAGCGGGATGTGCGGGTACGTCGCGCGCAGGTAGGTGCAGATTTCCTCGAGCTGGTCTTCGGCGCCGAGCGCGGCGAAATAGGCGATCTGCGGCTTGAAGGCGCAGGCCAGGTCGGCGGTGGCGTCGATGATCGCCTTGCAGAACTGGACGATCGCATCCGGCTGGCCGGCCAGGTGCGCCGGGAAGCGCGCCAGGTCCGGGTCGAGGCCGACACACAGCAGCGAATCGTTGCGGGTCCATGCAGCCGCTAGTTTTTGAATGAAAGTCACCTCGAGCCCCTTGTATCCGAATAATTGCAAACCCATTATTGTACCGCCGCCGCGCCGTCCCCTGCCTCCTTGGGTTGCAGGAACACCAATTGCGGCGCGTTTCAGGTATATTTTGATTATTCGACAACTTGCACGGACCTTCACTGCCATGAACACGACCTTTATCTCCCGCTGGACCCGACTGATCGGCAGCGCCATCCTCGCCGGCGTTTTGCTGTCGGGCTGCGGCTACAACGATTTCCAGACCAAGGATGAAGCCACCAAGGCCGCCTGGAGCGAAGTGGTCAACCAGTACCAGCGCCGCGCCGACCTGATCCCGAACCTGGTCAACACCGTCAAGGGCTATGCCTCGCACGAACGCGAAACGCTCGAAGCCGTCACGCGTGCCCGCGCCTCGGCCACCAGCTTCCAGATCACGCCGGAAGTGCTGAACAATCCGGAAGCGTTCCAGAAGTTCCAGCAGGTGCAGGGTGAACTGTCGGGCGCGCTGTCGCGGCTGATGGTGGTGTCCGAAAAATACCCGGACCTGAAGGCCGACGCCAGCTTCCGCGACCTGGCGTCGCAGCTTGAAGGCACCGAGAACCGCATCACGGTGGCGCGCCAGCGCTACATCGCCTCGGTCCAGGATTACAACGTGACCGTGCGCCAGTTCCCGAAAAACCTGACGGCCATGGTATTCGGCTACGAAACCAAGCCATCGTTCACGGTCGAGAATGAAAAAGCGATTTCGACTGCACCAGCAGTCGACTTCGGCAAGTAAGGCCGGCGATGACGCCCTTCCTGCGCCTGTTCTCCACGCTCCTGCTCGTCCTGGCGACCCTGCTCGCCGGCGCGGCGCCGGCCCATGCCCAGCTCAAGGAGGTGCCGAAGCTCACCACGCGCGTGACCGACCAGGTGGGCATGCTCGACGCCACCCAGCGCCAGCGCCTGGAAGCCGTGCTGGCCGACTACGAAGCCAAGACCGGCAGCCAGATCGCCGTGCTGCTGGTCAAATCGACCGAACCCGAAGCGATCGAGGCCTACAGCATCCGCGTCACCGATGCCTGGCAGCTTGGCCGCAAGGGCGTCGACGATGGCGTGCTGCTGGTCGTTGCGCGCGACAATCCGTCCGCGCTGCGCCGCCTGCGTATCGAGGCCGGTCGCGGTGTGCAGGGCGTGCTGACCGATGCGCAGTCCAAACGCATCCTGCAGGACGTGATCGCGCCGCATTTCAGGCAACAGCATTTCTATGAAGGCCTGGTGGCCGGCGTGGGCGCCATCGCCACGCTGCTGAACCAGGAAGCGTTCCCGGCGCCCGCGCAGCAACCACAGCAGCGGCAGGAGGCCGCAGGCGGCGGCGGGATCCCACTGATCGCGATCTTCGCGATCGTGATCGGCGCATTCCTGCTGCGCTCGGTCTTCGGCGGCAAACGCGGCCGCACGGTTGCCAGCACCCGTGGCCGCTCGAACTGGGGCGGCGCAACGACCGGCTTCATCCTCGGCAATATCATCGGCAATATGAGCAACGGTGGTGGCGGCGGGTTTGGTGGCGGCGGCGGTGGCGGCTTCGGCGGCGGCGGTTTTTCGGGTGGTGGTGGCGGCTTTGACGGCGGCGGCGCCTCGGGAGACTGGTAATGGGTTCGATTGCAGACAAAACGACACGCGCGTGGCGCCACGCCACGAGCAGAGCGGCCGAAGCCCGGCGCGCCTTCCCAGAAACGACGCTGACGGCCATTGCCGAGGCCATTGATGCCGGTGAGCGCACGCACCGCGGCGAAGTGCGCCTCATCGTCGAAAAAGCCCTGCCCTTCGCGGCAGCCTGGGACGGCATCACCAATCGCCAGCGCGCACTCGCCCTGTTCGCCGACTATGGCGTCTGGGACACCGAAGACAATTGCGGCGTCCTGATCTACGTGAACCTGGCCGAGCACAAGGTCGATATCGTGGCCGACCGCGGCATCGACCGCAAGATCGACGCTGCCACCTGGCGCGCCGTGTGCCGCACGATGACCGACGGTTTCAAGGCCGGCCGCTTCCATGACGCCACGCTGGCGGCAGTGGCGCAGGTCAACGATCTGCTGCACCAGCACTTCCCGGCCAATGGCGAGCGTGTCAACGAGTTGCCCGACCGGCCCATCATGCTCTAGCAGCAGTAGAATGGCGGCTTTTGCCACAGCGTCGAAAGCCTGCCATGAAACTACACCAGAAAATCGCCATCGTCACCGGGGCCAGCCAGGGCATCGGCCTGGCCTGCGCCGAGCGCCTCGTGCGCGAAGGCGCGCGCGTCATGCTTGTCGATATCCGGCCCGAAGTCGAGCAAGCTGCTGCCAGCCTGGGCGACGCGGCGCGCGCCTACCGCGCCGACGTCGGCATCAAGGTCGAGGTCGATGCGATGATCGCGGCCACGCTGGCCGCGTTTGGCCGCATCGATATCCTGATCAACAATGCCGGCGTGACCCACGCCGCCGAGTTCCTCGACCTGCACGAAGACGATTTCGACCGCGTACTGCGCATCAACCTGAAGTCGATGTTCCTGTGCAGCCAGGCGGCGGCGCGTGACATGGTGGCGCGCGGCGAAGGCGGCTGCATCATCAATATGTCGAGCGTGAATGCGGAACTGACGATCCCGAACCAGGTGCCGTACGTGATCTCGAAAGGCGGCGTCAACCAGCTCACGCGCGTGGCGGCCATCGCCCTGGCCCAGTACGATATCCGCGTGAACGCCATCGGCCCCGGCACGATCCTGACCGAGCTGGCGAAAAAGGCGGTGCTGGGCAGCCCGGAAGCGCGCCACACGATCCTGTCGCGCACACCACTTGGCCGGTGCGGCGAACCGGAAGAAGTCGCGTCGATCGCGGCCTTCCTGGCCAGCGACGATGCCTCGTACATGACCGGCCAGACCCTGTACGCCGACGGTGGCCGCATGGCGCTGAACTACACGGTGCCGGTGCGCGATTGATGCGCCGCCAGTGTCGGAACAGAGATATTGACAGAACACATGTCTGGTATCCGAAAACGCAATTGGACGGCCGGTCGGTGAATCCCTATAGTTACACCTGTCTCCACTATTCTCCTCCAAGAAAATAGTTTCAAGCCCGCCCAGCGGGCTTTTTTTTTGCCTGGGCGGTGTGCATGGCCCGCGCAATGCGCGGCCACACTGCCACGAGCGTGCTGCCGTCTGCGCATTGTCCTCCTTGCCAGCGCGCCCTTGATGCAGGTCATTGACTCGTCACAATCCCTGCCTATACTCAAACGCACCTGATACACACGTAACCGATATGCGTGGTACCAGCAGGTGTGGAGCGCCTCGTGCGCTGCACACCAACCCGGTTTCTGCACTCCTGGCCCGCTCTCGGGTTCTGCCCGCCTCGCGCGGGCATTTTTTTCAGCATTGTGGCAACTTGGGCCAGAAAAAATTGTCTATGTGCTTGAAGCCGTCTTCAATAGGGCTATCATGAAGCTGCGACGTCCCACCTTGCCCAACCGGGTGGAGACCGCGTACAACGAAACGACCACGGGAGATCGTCCGATGAGTTTACGTGTACCAGAAACATCGCTTTCGCCAGACAGTTGCCGTCGCCATCATGCTGCAAGCGACCTCATTCTCAGCGAACTCAATCCACGCGCCGTGGTCGATAACGTCGATCGCGACAGCGCGCCCCTCAATCTGCTCACCTTCGGCAGCGTCCGCGAAGTGTGCCCCAAGTGCCGGCGCGCACACCTCAAACTCGTGTTGCGACAGGCGAGCGTGCGCGTGGCGCACCTGTTCTGCGCCGACTGCGCCAGCTGTTTCGACGCCCATTACGCTGACGGCGCGCCGGCCCTGACCATTTGACGCGCCTGGCTGCCCGCAGCACGGGCAGGTCACGGCGTGGTACGGCCCGGCTCGGGTCGGCTCGGGTCGGCATAGCGCGATCCGGCACACAAGGCGGGCCCGACATGGTAACGTTGACGTTTGCCCCGTCACCGTCCCACCTTGCCATGCCTGCCCTGTTACCCCTGCTGTACGCTGAACCCCGTTTGCGCCGTGCGATGCACGCTGTCGCACTGATCATTTTTGCCGGCATCGTGATCGCCGGCTCGGTCCCCGGTGCGCGCGCCGAAGTGGGTGAATTCGCGTCCGGCCTCGTCCTGCACAGCCTGGCCTATGCGGCTCTCGCCACGCTGTGGTTCCTTGGCAGTACCGGGAGCGGGTTGCAACGTGCGCTCAAGGCAGTGCTGGCCATTGCGCTGATGGGTGCCTTCGACGAGGGCGTGCAGCATTTCCTGCCCTACCGCTCGGGCGCCGTGCACGACTGGCTGGTCGATGTCAGTGCCGCCACCGTCGCGGCCACGATACTGGCCGCGCTGCTTGCGCGCATACCGGCGCCGCGCACGCTGCGCGCTGCGCCCGAGCGGGCGCGCTGACCATCTTTCTCCGGGCGGGTTCCCGCCATCGTTCGTCTGCTTGATCCAACCACCCTTCCGGCGCGGCAGCTGGAACGCTGACGCGCTTTCTGCCTCTTATCCTCGTGGCGCAGCATCGTCACATCCCCACTACCACTACGAGGAGTTGATCATGAAGCAATCGCACCAGTGCGTGGCCATGGCGGGCCTGCTGGCGGTCGTGCTCGCCATAACGGGCTGCGCCGCCAAAGGCGGCGCCGGCGACATGTACAGCGACGCAACGAGCAGCCGCAGCGATGAGGTCGCCAGCAGCAGGGGCGATGTGGAGCACATCGTGACCAGCCCGGCCACCACGTCGGCCACTGCGGGGGCATCCGGCAGCAAGGGCGCCACCGGCTCGGGCAGCGACGGCATGCAGGACGAGCGTGGCGACCAGCCCGCCGTCGCTGCGCGCAGGCCAGCGCCAAATGGTACGGTGCAGTCCATTGCCCGCGCTCCTGCCCCTGCGCCTGCCCAAAATGGCGTGAGCACGAGCGACGCGTCCATGGGCGCCAGTGGCACGGCCGGCACATCCGGCAGCGGCGGTGCCAGCCAGTCCTACCGTGTCACGGTACGGATGGACGACGGCATCACCGAGGTCATCACGTACACCGGCACACCCGACTTCCGTCGGGGTGAGCGCATCAATGTGACGGACGGCGCGATCCGGCGCTGACCGTATGCGCCCGTAAAAAGGCCACATGCGCCTGCGCGTCATGTGGCCTGGTGGAACCTCAGCGGACAGGCCGTGTCGGCCCTGCCCCCGCGAAGGCGTTACGGCGTGCCCGCGTCCTTGTCCGCCTCTACCTCGCGGTGAAACAAGGGGATATTGCGCGTGGCGGCGCTGATCACCTCGAGCGGCAATTTCGGCGTACGGTCCGCGTTCAACAGACCATTGGCTTCCTGGAACGTGTCCGTAAATTGCGTGTAGCAAAAGCCACTGAACATGAACGTCTCATTGACCACCTGCAGCAGGCGCCGGTACTGCTTCAGATAGCTTTCGGCTGTGTGCGCGCGGCTGTAGCCCCACGTGGTTTCGTCCGGATTCGGCGTCTGCTTCGGATCGTAGGCGATGCCGCCGAATTCCGTCAGCACGATCGGCTGCCCGCGATGCGGGAAGCCATCGAGCGTCAGGATGCGGCCACCGGGCCGGCGCTGATCGAACAGCGTGCGCACCGGATCGGTAACGGCGTAGCGCGCCAGCACTTTCTCGGGATCGCTGTCGTAGTCGTGGATGCCCAGGATGTCGGTGGCCGAGGCTTCCCAGCCATCGTTGCCGATCACGGGGCGGGTCGAGTCGAGCGTGCGCGTCAGGTGGTACAACGCCTCGACGGCATTGCGATGCGCCTGCGTGAGCGTCAGGTTCGGCACGCCCCACGACTCGTTGAACGCCACCCAGACGATGATGCATGGGTGGCTGTAGTCGCGCTCGATCGCCTCGGTCCATTCCTTGACCATGCGCGTGATCGCGCGCGGGCTGAAGCGGTAGGCCGATGGCATTTCTTCCCACACCATCAGGCCCAGCTTGTCGGCCCAGTACAGGAAGCGCGGGTCCTCGATCTTCTGGTGCTTGCGCACGCCGTTAAAGCCCATCTGCTTGGCCAGCTCGACGTCGCGCTTCAGGTGGCCGTCGGATGGCGCCGTCATGAACGATTCCGGCCAGTAGCCCTGGTCCAGCACCAGGCGCAGCTGGTACGGGCGGCCATTGAGCATGAAGCGGTCGCGGTTGATCGACACCGAGCGCAGCGCCGTGTATGAGCGGATGCGGTCCAGCACCACGTCGCCTGCGCGCAGGGTCACTTCGGCATCGAGCAGGGTCGGGCGTTCCGGACTCCACAGGATTTCATTGCGCGAGTCGTCGATGCCCGGGTCGGACAGTGCGATCTTGCGGTTCGCTTCACCGTTCAGCAGCTTGTAGTAATCGTCGGCCAGCAGCTGGTCGCCATGCCAGATCTTGACCTCGACAAACAGCTCTTCCTGGATGTCGCCGGTGGCGAACACCTCGCAGCCGATTTCGTAGGTCTCGAACACGGGCGTCCAGCGCAGTTTCTGGATATACGTCTGCGCGACCTGCTCGAGCCATACCGTCTGCCAGATACCCGTGGTGCGCGGGTACCAGATCGAGTGCGCATCGAGCAGCCAGTCCTGCTTGCCGCGCGGCTTGGCCAGGTCGGCCGGATCATCTTCGACCCAGACCGTGACGACCTGCTTGCCATCCGCGTTCAGGGTGCCGGAGATATCGGCCGAGAATGGCGTGTGCCCGCCCTCGTGCTCGACCACCAGCTGGCCGTTGACCCACACGCGCGCGCTGTAGTCAACTGCGCCGAAATGCAGGATCGTGCGCCCTTCCATGGGCATCACCTCGAATTCGCGCTGGTACCAGACGAAGCGGTGAAAGCCCGTGTCTTCGATGCCGCTCATCGCTGTTTCGGGCGCAAACGGCACCGTGATCTCGTGCGTCCATTCCTTCACGTCCGACGGCAGCGTGTAGTGCCCTTCGTCGTCGAAGCAGAACTGCCACTTGCCGTTCAGGTTCTGCCACTGGTCGCGCACCAGTTGTGGACGCGGATATTCAAACTGAGTCATTCTTGTCCTTTCTGTCAGTTGGCACCGGAATCAGGATGCGTCCCTGGACGTCATTGCCTGGCCCATGATGGTCGTGATACGCCGCCAGCGCGGTGGCGGCTGCTTCTTGCGCCTGCCCCTTGCGGCACAGGGCGACGCAGGCGCCGCCAAAGCCGGCGCCGGTCAGGCGCGCACCCAGTACGCCGGGCGCAGCGCGCAGCGCCTCGCACAGGACGTCGAGCGCGGGAATCGAGACTTCGTAATCGTCGCGCAGGCTCGCATGCGATGCATTCATCAGTTCACCAAAGCGTTCGGCATCGACGCCCTTGGCGGCTTCGAGCACGCGCAGGTTTTCGTGCACCACGTGGCGGGCCCGTTCGCGCAGCGGCGACGGCAGCGTCTCGACCGCTGCGGGGTCGGCCACGTCGCGCAGCGCCGTGACGCCCAGGATGCGCGAGGCTTCTTCGCATTCGGCGCGGCGCTCGTTGTACTTGCTGGCCGCCAGCGTGCGCGCCACGCCCGAATCGATCACGATCAGTTCGGTATCAGGCGGCAGCGCGGCCAGGTGGTGTTCGAGCGTGCGCGCATCGATGAACAGCATATTGGTTTCATCGGCCAGGCTCGACGCCATCTGGTCCATGATCCCGCAGTTCACATGCGCGTACTCGATCTCGGCGCGCTGGGCGATGCGCGCCAGCTTGACGTCGTCGAGCTCGAACCCCAGCAGCATGCGCATCGCGCGCAGCGTGGCCACTTCGAGCGCGGCCGACGACGACAGGCCCGAGCCCACCGGCAGGTCGGTCTCGACATACACGCGCAGCGGCGGCACGTCGATGCCCTCGGCCTGAACGAGGCGGATGCAGCCCTCGATATAGCTGCCGAAGCCCTGCGGCGCGCTGCTGTCCTTGGCGAACGTGACGGTCGCGTCGAAGTTGGGTGAATAAAAATGGAAATGGTCGTCGCCGCTGCGGCTCATGGCCACCAGCGTGCGCTGCGGCGTGGCCACCGGCAGCATGAAGCCGTCGTTGTAATCGGTGTGCTCACCCAGCAGGTTCACGCGCCCCGGGGCTGACGCGTTCACCTCGGGGGCGCCGCCAAAAAAGGTATCGGTCGTGATGGTCATGCGTCCACCTCCAGCCAGAGCGGCCGCTGACGGCCTTGAATGTCCACCGACGGCCAGGCCGGGTCGAAGGTCAGGTTTTCGAGGCCGTCGGGGCCGAGCAGGAACGTGTCTTCGATCTTCATACCGTCATAACTTGGATTGAATGCAAACGCCATGCCCTGTTCGAGCTGCGTGGCCGTGCTAGGGGTGGCCACGATCTCGCGCGCCAGGTAGCCGGTGATGCCGCCCTGGTGATGCTCGCGGATCGCGTCCTCGACGTCGGCGTGGTGATAGGCCTGGGCCAGCGCGTGATACACCGACGACAGCGATTTGCCCGGCACCACGGCCGCCAGGCCGGTAGCCTCGAGCGCCATCAGCGCGCGCTGCGCCGTCGGCGCCGAGCCAGCGCCGCCAAAGCTCACGAAACGGGTCAGGTTGGCATACAGGCCGTGGCGGCGCGCGCAGAAGACAAGCATCGCGCGCTCGCCGATCGGCTCATGCGATGGCGTCGCGTGGCGGAACAGCGGCAGGCGCCGCGCACCGGCCACCAGCACCAGCGCCGGATGGATGCCGCGGCGCCACAGCGCGTCAGCGCCGGCGCCGGCCAGCTGCTGCTCGGTCCAGTCGGGCCGGGCGCGGTGCAGCACTTCGGTCATCGCTTCGGCCGCTTCGCGCCCCAGCAGGCGGTAACGCGCCTTTTCGGCGTCGCCCAGCACCAGCTTGCGCTGGCGCAGCGGCAGCGGCAACGGCAGTTCGTCGGCCTGCGGGCGGTCCGACAGCACCGGCCGGCCCTCGGCCGCGGCCAGCACGAAATGCTCGCGCAGCTCGGGCTCGGCCCACGGCTCGACATGAAAACTGAAGCCGGCCGGCACTTCTTCGAGGCGCAGGCGTTCGCCCTCGATCTGATCGGTCAGCACGCAGGCGTCGCCGGGCGTGACCAGCACTTCGGCAATCCCCGTGTCGGTGGTGTGCAGCACGGCGCTGGAGCCGCCTGCCGTGACCCACGCGAACCAGTCGGTGCCGCGCAGGCGCACGGCGCCGGCGCCGCTGGCGGCAAGGGCGGCGCGCAGCAGCGCGAGTTTGTCGGCGACCTCCTGGGCGCGCATATCGATGTCCGTCATGCGCTCTCCTCCAGGTCGATCTCGACCTGCTGCAATTCGTAGGCCGTGGTTTCGGGCAGCACGTCCATCGCGAACATGCCGGCAGCCAGCTCGGTGCCGGCCAGGTATTTCAGGCGGTCACGCGTGCGGTACGGCGGATAGAACTGGGCGTGCAACTGCGTTTCGGGATGCTCGGCGCCGTCAGTCGGCGCCTGGTACCACGCCATCAGGTACGGGAACGGGCGGTTCCACAGCGTCTCGTACTTGAGCAGCACGGTCTTGAGCGCGCGCGCCAGCGAATCGCGCTGCGGCGGCGTGAGCGCGGCAAAATCCTTGCATGGCGCGGTCGGCATCACCCACACCTCGTACGGATAACGCGCGCAGGCCGGCACGAAGGCGATCGCGAAATCGTCCTGGTACAGCACGCGCTTGCCATCGGCCGCTTCGTCGCGCGCCATGTCGCACAACATGCTGCTGCCGTGCTGCTGGTAGTAGTCGCGCTCTTGCGCGAGCATGCGCGCCGGGACCGACGGCACGAATGGGTACGAATAGATCTGGCCGTGCGGATGGTGCAGCGTGACGCCCACCTCGGCGCCGCGGTTCTCGAACGGCAGCACGTACTGGATGTGCGGATGGCTGCCCACGCGCGTGGTGCGGTCGCCCCACACCTGCAGTAACAGCGCAATGCGCGACAGCGGCAGGTGGGCCAGCGCCGTGTTCGGATCCTGCGTGAACACGACCACTTCGCACTGGCCATTGGCCGGCGCTGTCTGCACCGTCACCGATGGCGGATCATGCGACTCGAGCGCCAGCGACGGAAAGCGGTTGTCGAACACGGCGATCTCATAGTCGCCGGCCGGCATCTCGGTGGGGTTGGCCGGATCGATGGTCGGCGCCAACGGGTTGTACTGGGGCGGCGGCTGGTAGGTGCGGTTCTGGCGAAACGCCGCGTAGGTCACCCACTCGCCGCGCAGCGGATGCCAGCGCAGGTGCGGGTTCGCGTGCTGCGGATCCGGGAACGGGCTGGGTGCGACCAGGTCGTCCGCAATGGGTCCGTTGCTGTAGAGGGTAAGGTTGCGTCCGTCCGGTTTTTTGAGTTCTTTACTGTGCATGGCAATCAATAAGGTTCGGTCACATCCGGCGCGAGCGCGCACGCCAACATCGACGCTGTGACGCGCTCGCGGCTGTTGGAGCATGGCTCCTAGCCGATCCTAACATGCTGTATTTGCCACATTTTCTGCCCAGAACTACGTACTTTTCCAGGCGACAATATGGTGGCTGTATCAGTACGGTACAGCCCTGGACATACAGCGAGGATTCACAAGGGAAAGCGCCCCTGAGAGCGCTCCATGGCGGGGATATTGTAGTCCGACACCTACGTAACAATTAGAAGTTTTTACACTACCTGGCAGGCAGCAAACCTACAAGCCAGCGGTGGCCAGCCTGGCGGTTCAACAGCGCTGCAACCTGGCGCCTCGCCTCAGCGCGCCAGTTCGACCAGCACCGCCGTGTACATCTGCAGGTTCAGCAGCAACTGCTTGGTCGTGATGAACTCATGCTCCGAATGGCCGGAGTATTTCTTGCCGGGCATCGACGGACCGAAGCTGACGGTATTCGGGAACAGCCGCGAATTCGTACCACCGCCAATGGCGACCGGTTTTGCATCCTTCATGCCGGTGAAATAGGCAAACGTCGACAGCAACGTCGGCACCTGCGGCGCATCGTTCAGCACCCACGGGTCACGCATGCCGACCTTGATATTGGTGAGCGGGACCTGGCGCGCCTGCCACTGGCTCAGTGCAGCGTTGATCTCGTCGGTCAGCTGCGCGCCCGTCTTGCCTTGCGGACGGCGCAGATTGATCGCCACCTCGATGCCGTCGTCCAGCTGCCGGATCACGGTGGGCTTGAAGGTGAGCGGGCCCATGAACTTGTCGCGGTAGGCGATGTTGCCCGCGCCGCTGCCAAATTTCTCGCCGTAGTAGCCGGTGCCCACCATCTCGTTGAGATAGTTCACGGTGCCCCCGGCGGTGGTATTGGCCCACGGCCGCACGGCCAGTGCGTCGGCCAGCATGCTCACCGCGTTCACGCCTTCCTGCGGTTTGGACGAGTGGGCCGAGACGCCCTTGGCGCGCACCGCCAGGTCCTTGCCCTGCCACGTGTAGGTGTAGGTCATGCCCTCGTGCTGCGCGCCGCGCGCGCGGATCTGCGCTTCGATCTGCGGCGTCGCATTGGCCACCAGCGCTTCGGCGTCTTCCGGAATCTGCGTGTTGAACGAACCGCCCGCGAACGCGGCGATGTAGGCGTCGCCCTCGGGCGGCGCCTGCGCGCCGGCCTTCGGGATCGTGACCGCCACCGTGCCGCCGCCCTTCTCCGCCGTCACCACCGGATATTCGGCGTCGAGCGTGATGCTCATCTGCGGCGGCACGTGCGTCTTGAGAAATTCGGTCAGCGGGCCCCAGTCGGATTCCTCGCCCATGTACACGTACAGTTCGATGCGCTTGGTGAGCGGGATCTGGCGGTCGCGGATCGTCTTCATCGCATACAGCGCGGTGGCGATCGGGCCCTTGTCATCCTCGGCGCCGCGCGCGATTAGCTTGCCCGGCTCGCTCGTGCGGTCCAGCACGAACGGCGACTTCTTCCACTTGGTCGGATCGACCGGCTGCACGTCGCCATGGGTGACAATGCCGACGCGTTCAAGGCCCTTGCCCAGGCCGATGACGACCGTCCAGCCATAGTCGGTGTAGTCGAGCCCCATGCGCTCGGCTTCTGCCTTGAGTGTGGCCTTGAACGCAGCATGCACCGGGTTCTGGTCCGACGGGTAGCGCGGATCGGCCACCGTGTTGAAGCTCACCAGTTTGGCCAGCGTGTCGACGACGTCATTGCGGTAGGTCGCCACCGCGTACTTGGCGGCGTTGACGGCGACCTCGCTTGGCGCAGGAACCGGCGGCGCAGCCAGTACAGTGGATGAGGCCAGCAGCAGGCTGGCAATGCAGGCGTTCTTGTACATACTGGGCCGTTCTCCAAGGGTTGCATGTTCGCAAAAGAACCAGCATAGCGCCTTCTGTCACCGCTGTGAACGTCATGACCAGTTTCAGCGTATCGTTACGCATCCTGACTAAACGGCCTCCTCACCATGACTGACAAGACCTTCCTGCGCACGCACGCCGCGCTGCGCGACGATATTGGCGACCTGCTCACGCAGCGCCCCGTCCCCTCGCCGCAGCTCGACCAGATCGATCCGTTCCTGTTCCTGAACCACCACGGCCCGCAGACCTATGGCCCGCACAACCGCGGCCTGCCATTTGGCCCGCATCCGCACCGGGGGTTCGAAACCGTCACCTTCATCGTCGAAGGCATGCTGGCCCACCGCGACAGCGCCGGCCATGAAAGCGTGATCCACGCCGGCGGCATCCAGTGGATGACGGCCGGCAGCGGCATCGTGCACGCCGAAGTCTCGCCGCGCGCGTTTCTCGACACCGGCGGCCCGCTCGAAATCCTGCAGCTGTGGGTCAACCTGCCGTCGCACCTGAAGATGACGACGCCCGCCTACACCGGCGTGCAGCAGGACAGCATTCCCGCGTTATCGCTCGACGATGGCAAGGTGACGCTGAACCTGATCGCGGGCGAGTGGGATGGCAGCACGGGCCCGGTGCAGTCGCTGACGGGCGTGTTCATGAGCACGGTCGCGATGCAGGCCGGTGGCCGGTTGCGCATCACCGGCCTGCAAGGTCGCAACGTGCTGCTGTATGTGGTGCGTGGACGCATCGGCGTGGGTCACCACGGCGATCTCGCCAACGCTTACCAACTGGTAGAGCTGAGCACGGAGGGCGACACGCTGGAAATTGTCGCCGAGTCCGGCTCACTGCTGTTGTTCGGGCATGCCGATCCGATCGGCGAACCGGTCGTCTCGCACGGGCCGTTCGTCATGAACACCCGCGATGAAATTGCGCAGGCGATCACCGACTATCAGGCCGGCCGCTTCGGCTCAACGCTGGCTTGACGCCAGCACCCGGCCGGCATCGTCCTTGATGTGAACCGTGTGCGGGAACGGCCCGCCGTCGAAGCGCACGCTCAGGTCCTTTCCCACCGCTTCGAAGCGGTCGCGGCCCACGTGGACGATTTCCTGCGGCCCGTCGCCCAGGTCGGCGTACAGCTTGCGGCTCTTGCCCGTCACGTGCAGCGTGCGCCCGTCCTCGAGCTGGTAGGCGCCCTGCATGCGCTGGTACATCAGCGGATCGATATAGACTTTCTTTGGCTGGGTGGCCTGCACATTGACGACGTCAGGGCTGGTCGCAGTGACTGGCTGGGCGGCGCTGGTCAGTGAAACGACAGCGGCGGCAGCGAACAGGGCAAGGCGGGAGAGGCGCATGATGAAAATTCCTTTCAGGTCGGTGGCGAAGAAGTCCGTGTCGCCAGCGCTTTGTTGCCTGACGATGAAGCCAGTCTAGCGGCCCGTAAAAAGCGTTCAAGCACCAGGGGCATCAAGCGCCCGAAATGCGCGACGAAGTGCGCAATCGGCGGGGTGAACGGGAGGTGCATATATGAAAGCGCGCCTTGTTTCAACTGTGTGTCTGCATTTCGTACGTATGTCGTACAGTAGGGTTCCTTCAACGCCAGATCACCCTCTCCCATGCCAGTCATTCCCCTCGCCGCGACCACGCGCGGCTACCCCGACAGCGGTAACGTGATCGAGAACGTGCACCTCGGATCGGTCGCCGTCGTCGACACGGGCGGCCGCCTGTTGTGGTCTGCCGGCGACCCGGATTACCCGACCTTCACGCGCTCGGCGCTCAAGCCGTTCCAGGCCCTGCCGTTCATCCTGGCCGACGGTCCGGCGCGCTTCGGCCTGTCCGGCGACGAGGTCGCGCTGCTGTGCGCGAGCCATTCGGGCGAAGCCAAGCACCTCGCTGGCGTCAGTTCGATCCTCAACAAGATCGGGCTTGACCCCGGCCACCTCGAATGCGGCTGCGCGGTGCCGCTGCACTACGAGTTCACCGGCCAGAAACCGCCAGCGGACGCGCACTGGACGCCGCTGCACCACAACTGCTCCGGCAAGCACAGCGGCTTCCTGGCCTGGTGCCGCCTGCACGATGTACCAACGGCGAACTACGTCGACCGCGCGCACCCGCTGCAGCAAGCCGTGCGCGGCATGCTGGCCGATGCCATCGGCGTCGCACCCGGCACAATGCCGGTTGGGCTGGACGGTTGTTCGGCGCCCAACTACGCGATGCCGCTCAGTCGCCTGGCGCACCTGTACGCGCGCCTCGCGCATGGCCCGCAAGATCCGCAACTGGGCGGCGCGATGGGGATCCTGCGCGACGCGATGATCGCCCGCCCCGATCTGGTCTCGGGCGAGGAACGCACGGATCTGCACTGGATGACGGCGGGCGGCGGCGACTGGGTTACGAAAATCGGCGCCGATGCCGTGCAGGCCATTGGCATCCGCTCGGCCGGGATCGGCATCGCGATCAAGATCGCCGACGGCAATGTGCGCGCGCTGCACCCGGCCGTGTACGCCGTGCTCGACCAGCTGGGCCTGCTGAACGCGGCGCGCCGCGCGCAGCTCGAACGCTACCGGCAACCACCGATCAGGAATGCACGCGGCGCCGTGGCCGGCGACATCCGTACATTGTTCAAGTTGACCCGTCAGGCATAAGCGCGATAAAACAGCACCAGATTTGTGCTGCGTCGTTACAACATGCTGTCTTATTGCTATTTCATTTGAAGTTTAAAGGGTTGATACTTGCCGCAAGGCATTTCTCAGGCGTTCAATCCTTTTCTTCAAAGTGATGACATCGTGTTAAAAAATCTCCGTATCGGTTCACGCCTCACAGTCGGCTTTGCCACGATGCTCGTCCTGTCGCTGGCAGGCACCTCGTTCGCCCTCTACACCACGCGCAGCAGCGCCGAAGCCACCCAGCAGATGATGCAGAAGCCGCTGACCAAGGAGCGCCTGGTCTCGGACTGGTATGTGCTGACCTATTCGGCCATCGCCCGCACCTCGCTCATCGCGCGCAGCACCGACAGCACCTTGTCGGCCGTGTTTGCCAAGCCGATCAAGGACAGCGTTACCGACACCACGGTCATCCTCAAGAAAGTCGAAGCCCTGCTCGACTCGCCCGAAGAGAAAGCGACACTGGAGGACATCCTCGTCCTGCGCAAGACGTACCAGAAGGCCAAGGAAACCGTCATGAATGCGCGCACCTCGGGCGACGCAGCGACGGCGGAGCAGGCCTATGAACAGGTCTTCGCGCCAGCGGCTGCCGCGTATGGCGCCCGGGTCCAGAGCCTGCTGCAGATCCAGCGCAAGAGCATCGACCAGACCGCGCTGGCCATCGAAGCGGCCAACGAGCGCAGCACCCGGCTGGTGTTGCTGCTGGCCGCGCTGTCGACGGCGATCGGCGCCGTTGCTGCCGTGCTGGTCACGCGCAGCATCACCCGGCCACTGGACGCCGCGCTCGATGTCGCCGAAACGGTGGCCTCGGGCGACCTCGGCCACTCGTTCGCGACCTACCCGAAAGACGAGGTCGGCGATCTGATGCGCTCGCTGCAAACGATGAACGGCTCGCTGGTACGGGTGGTCTCGCAGGTACAGCAAGGCACCAACGCGATCTCGACCGCGTCGAGCGAAATCGCAGCCGGCAACCTCGACCTGTCGGCGCGCACCGAACAGCAGGCCAGCTCGCTTGAAGAAACGGCCGCCTCGATGGAAGAACTGACTGCCACCGTGCGCCAGAATGCCGACAATGCGGTGCAGGCCAATGGCCTGGCAAAAACGGCCTCGGATGTCGCGGCCCGCGGCGGCACCATCGTCGGCCAGGTGGTTGACACGATGGGCTCGATCGACGCCTCGGCGCGCAAGATCGTCGACATCATCGGCGTGATCGACGGCATCGCCTTCCAGACCAATATCCTGGCCTTGAATGCCGCCGTGGAAGCGGCGCGTGCCGGAGAACAGGGGCGCGGCTTTGCGGTGGTGGCATCCGAAGTGCGCAACCTGGCGCAGCGCTCGGCCGGCGCGGCACGCGAAATCAAGGGCCTGATCGGCGACTCGATGACGCAAGTGAATGCCGGGACGGCGCTCGTGCAGCAGGCCGGCGCCACGATGGACGACGTCGTGGCCAGCGTGGCACGCGTGACCGACATGATGTCCGAGATCACCAGCGCCACGCAGGAGCAGCGCGTGGGCATCAACCAGGTCAATGAAGCGATCACGCAGATGGACCACGTCACGCAGCAGAATGCGGCACTGGTCGAGCAAGCCGCTGCCGCGGCAGCGAGCATGCAGGAGCAGGCGGCGCAACTGGCGCAGGTCGCAGCCGCGTTCAAACTGGGCGAATCGAGTGGCCGTGTGCGCCCGACCCTGGCGGCGCGCAAGATGCCGGCGCTGGCCGCCTGACCGTCCGCTACGCCGCCAGGCGGCGCAGCATCGCGGTGATGGCGTCCACCACGGCGCCATCGTCCCAGTAGGTATTGTGTGCCAGCGGATTCCAGCTGCGCAGCAACAAGTCCCCCACCCCGCGGCCGGCATTGATCACGCGGTCTTCAACCAGCGCACGGTAGCCGCTCGACAGCGGCTGCAGCGGCCAGCCCAGCACGTCGTCGGGATCGTAGAAATTGATCCACTTGAAGAGCGACGTCGGCGGCGCGATCGGGATGATGTGCATTTCCTGGTGCGCGGCGACAAAGATGGGAATATTGCAGCCCGTGGTGACCAGCCCGGCGCAGGTGGCACCGCCGATGAAGGCCAGTTCGCTGGCTGTCAGCGGCCGGCCCAGCGTGACGCCAGCCCAGGCACCGATATCGCGCCAGATGCCCGCGCCGACCGGCTTGCCGGCGGCCGCCTTCTGCGCATCGTACAGATAACTCGACAGCACCTGGCCGCCCAGCGACTGCGCGACGAACACGACCGGCATGCCGGGCCGCACGGCGTGGGCTGCCAGCAGCGTCGTGGCGATCTCGCCCTGCGCCTGCTCGTAGACCGAGCCGGGATCTTCCTTGCGGTTTTCCAGCCCGGCAGCGTCGCCCAGGCCGTACAGGACGAACTTGCGCAGCGCAGCGTAACGCACCTGGCCGGTGGCCGAGGTACGGTCCCAGACCAGCCGCTGGTTATCGTGCAGGATGCCCTGGTAGTAGACCGGGCGCATGACGACCTGGCCCGCCAGCGCACCCAGGCGGGTGCGCAGTCCCGTCATCAGGCCGTCGGCAAAGCCGGGCAAGGTCTCGCCCATGCCATGTACGGCAATCAATGCAACCTGTGTCATTGCCACCTCCCCACGTGCGCCGATATCCCTAGCGTATCAAATTTCGCACGTGTTGACGCAGCACACACATTCTGCAGAGACCGGCCGATCAGCGTGGCGCGATGGTCAGTTCGAACGTCTCGACACCGTCAACGCCGCCGCGCACCTGGTCACCCGGCTGCAGTGCGCCGACACCGGACGGCGTGCCCGAATAAATCAGGTCGCCCGGCGCCAGCGTCACGAGGCGCGACAGCGATGCAATCACGTCCGCGATCGGCCAGATCATTTCATCGAGGTTGCCTTCCTGGCGCAGCGTGCCGTTCACTTCGAGCCAGATGCGTGCCTGGGCCGGGTGGCCCACGGCGCTGACCGGATGCAGCGCGCTGCACGGCGCCGATGCGTCGAAGCCCTTGGCCATGTCCCATGGCCGACCGGCGTCCTTGGCCACCGCCTGCAGATCGCGCCGGGTCAGGTCCAGGCCCACGCCATAGCCCCAGACCAGGTCGAGCGCCTGCGCTGCGTCGATGTCCTTGCCGCCTGCTTTCAGCGCCACCACCAGTTCGATCTCGTGGTGCAGGTCATTCGTCGATGGCGGATACGGCACCGCGCCGCTGGCCGGGATGACGGCGTCGGCCGGCTTGGTGAAGAAGAACGGTGGCTCGCGATTCGGGTCGCTGCCCATTTCGCGCGCATGCGCCGCGTAGTTGCGGCCCACACAGAACACGCGGCGCACCGGGAAGCGCGCGCTGGAACCGGCGACGGCCACGGACGCCGTCTCGGGTGCGGTGATGACGAATTCGGTCATGCTCATCCTTTCATTGACAGGAGCATCATCATACTCCCGCCATGAAGGGCGGCAAAACTCAGCCTTAGGCCGATGCGGCCGCTGCCTCGGCCTGCGCCGCGAGGGACGCACTCGATTCCAGGATACGCACGAGCGCCGTCATGTCGACCGGCTTGACCAAGTGGTGGACAAAGCCGGCCTCGAGCGCCCGTTCGCGGTCTTTCGCCTGGCCGTAGCCGGTCACGGCCACCGGCACCGTGGCCGCCATCTCGGGCAGCGCGCGCAGGCTCGATGCCAGCTGGTAGCCGTCGATGTCGGGCAAGCCGATATCGATCAGCATCACGTCGGGATGCTCGACGCGCGCGCGGCGCAGCGCCGAGGCGGCGTCGTATTCGACAGCGGTGGCGTGGCCCTGCACCTGCAGCAGCGTGGCCAGGCTGTCGGCGGCGTCCGTGTTGTCGTCGACGATCAGCACGCGCAAGGGGCGCCCGAGCGCCGCGCGTACCGGGTCGGCCCCGGACGGCAGCGCATCGTGGCCGTCGTCATCATCGCAGTGCGCGCTCACGCACGGCAGGCAGAGCGTGAACGTGCTGCCGCAGCCGACGCCATCGCTGTGCGCCGTGACCTCGCCATCGTGCAGGTCGACCAGGCGCTTGACGAGCGTAAGGCCCAGCCCCAGCCCGCCCTGCGATCTGGCCAGCGTGCGCGCGCCCTGCGTGAACAGGTCGAACACATTGGGCACCAGGTCGGGCGGCATGCCGGAACCATTGTCGCGCACCTCGAGCGTCATGCGGCCATCGCTGCCCACGAGGCGCAGCGCCAGCGTGCCGGCCTTTGGCGTGTACTTGGCGGCGTTGCCGACGATATTGGCCACGCTCTGCACGAGGCGCGTCAGGTCGCCCCGCACATACACGGGCGTGTCGGGCAGCTGCACCGTCACGTGGTGCGCTTTTTCGAGCACCAGCGGGCGGGTCTGGTCGAGCGCCCCGCTCACGACGTCGCGGAAATCGACCGTCGCCAGCTTGAGCTTGACCAGCCCGCGCGTGACGCGCGAAACGTCCAGCAGATCATCGATCAGGCGGCTCATGTGCTTGACCTGGCGGCTGATGATGGAACTGGTCTGGCAGATGCGCGGCTCGTTCGCGAACTGCAGGCTCAGCAAGCTGGCCGAGCTGCTGATCGGCGCCAGCGGATTGCGCAGCTCGTGCGCCAGCATGGCCAGGAATTCATCCTTGGTGTGGCTGAGGCGCTCGGCCTGCACCCGCGCCAGGCGCTCGCTCTGCAGCAGCGCGTCGCGCTCGAGCGCCGACGTTTGCGCGATCTCGTACAGGTGCGCATTGTCCATGGCCACGGCCGCTTGCGCGGCCAGACCGGCGACGATCCGCTCGGTGCGTTCGGTGAACATGGCCGGTGCCGGGTGGCCGAGGAACAGGCCGCCGAGCACCTTGCCCGACTGCGACACGACCGGCACCGCGAGGTAGCTGCGCACGCGCAGCTGCGCCAGCGGCGCGCCGTCGGCCACCAGCGCCGCATGCTGCGGATCGCGCGTGATGTCGTCGCTGCGCACCGGCGCCCCGTCCCCGATGAGCGGGCCGAACAGGTCGGCCGCCGGTGACCCGAGCTGCTCGAACTGCGCGCGCGATGCGCCGGACAGTGCGTGCAGGCGCATCTGGTCATGCAGCGGCACCTGCAGCGGATCGCCACGGCCGCCGGCATGGCAGAAGAACGCGCCGAAACGCGCGCCACTCAGTTCGGCACCGGCGTCGGTGATCGATTGCGCCAGCGTGTTCAGGTCGAGCGTCGACGCCAGCGCGCGCCCGGCGCGGTTGACGGTTTCCAGGATGCGGCTCTCGTCGCGCAGGTTTTCTTCGACGCGCGAACGGCGCGCCACTTCACGCGTGTGGCGCGCCACGTCTTCGGCCATCGCCACTTCCTGCTCGGTCCAGTGACGCGCCATCGGCTCGTGCAGGTAGAACACGGCGCACAGGCGCCCTTCTTCGACGATGGGCACCATCACCAGTGCGCGCACGCCAATGGCGTCATAGGCCAGGGCATGCGGCGCGCTGCGCTCGTCGGTATCGACGTCATCGATGCGCACGCTGCGGCCCTGGCGCAGCTTGGCCGTGATCGCCGGACCGAACGCGTCAAACGGGTGGGAACGGCCAGCCAGGCTGGTCATGCGGGGGCTGGTCCAGTCGCGCTCGATGCTGACCGTGCGCCCGGCGGCGTCGATCTCGCCGTAGCCCACGCGCGCCACGCCCAGCGTCTGTCCGGTCATGGCGCTCGTCGCGCGCATGATGTGGGCAGCGTCATCGAGGCCGTCGAGCGCTTCGTCGAGCTTCTGGTGGAACGCGTGGCGGTAATCCGACAGCACGTCGGACGTCGTTTCGGTCAGCACGCAGTAGACGCCGGCCACCTGCCCGGCATGGCGCACGGGCGACAGTGAGACGCAGAAAAAGCGCCGTTCGCGCTTGCCGTTGCGCTCGAATTCCATCAGCGCATGCTGGAGCTGGGCCGATTCGCCCGCCAGGACTTCGTCGAAATACGGCCGCATGCGGTCCCACAGCTCGGGGCGCACGCTGGCGTAGGGCGCGCCGCGCGCCGCCGGGTGCTTGTCACCCAGCAGGTCGGAATAGGCGTCGTTGTAGAACAGGCGCAGCTCGCGCCCGATGGCGAGAAACATCGGGAAACGCGACGCCTGAATGAGGTCGGCGATCGCGCGCAGGCCATCCGGCCAGGTGGCGGGATCAAACAGCGCAGGCTCGGTGGAGGCGGTACGGGAGGTGAATGCAGCTGCGGGGGCGGATGCAAACAGCGCCGACGGCGCAGCCAGGACTGGCGCAGGTACGTCCAGCCCGGTAGGGTCGCCGGACAGTGTGGCACTGCCACCGGCCATCGGCATGAAGCCGCTCAGATTACTCATCAGGAATACCCAGTGTGGTTCTTGCAAGGCTGGCGAGCTCGATACCCTGGAACATCTGATCCTGCCCTGCTGCGGCGCCGCCAATATATTCTTGTTGAGGCGATTATAGCGAGCAAGCAAAACGGGCCGCGCCCGTTACACCTGAGGCGTTGACGGGCGTGGCGGGGATGCCACAGTCCTAGTAAATCTCTGCAGCAGCGGCGCGCACGGCGCCCAGCAGCAACTCGGCACCCGGCGACAGCAGGTGATCCTGCTGGCGGATGATGCCGAATGCATCCATCTTGCAGGGCAAATCGATCGGCAGGATCCGCATCACATTCAGCGACGCATAATATTGCGCAACTTCCTGCGGCATCACGTGCAATGCGTCGGTTTGCTGCAACAGCGCGGTGACCAGTAACAGCGCGGTGGTATCGACGACATTCACCGGCGGCTGCAGGCCGGCGCGCAGGAACATCATGTCGAAGCGGTGGCGCAGGATGCTGCCCGGTGGCGGCAGGATCCAGGGCCGCCCGACCAGCTCCTCGAGCGTCAGGTTCTTGCTATCGAGCAAAGGATGATCGGGCCGCACGACCGCACAGGCCGGCTCCTCGGTCAGCTCTTCGTAGATCAGCCCGGTGGAATCTTCTTTTTCGAGGATGCGCCCGATCATGAAATCGAGCGTGCCGTGCTTGAGCTTATCGAGCAGCACATTGCTCGACTCGAGCTGCACACCGATGCGCAGCAGCGGCGCCTGCTCCTTGATGCGGGCGATGGCGCGCGGCAGCAGCGCCATCGCCGGCGTCATGATCACGCCCACTTCGACCTGCCCCGCCAGGCCGGCCTTGAGCGCGACGATGTCGTCGTGCGCCAGCGCCAGGCTGGTCAGGGCCATGCGCGCGTGGCGGATCATCGTCTCGCCGTAGATGGTCGGCTCCATCCCGCGCGGCAGCCGTTCGAACAGGCGCACGTCGAGCATCTCTTCCAGATCCTTGACCTGTTTCGATGCCGCCGGCTGCGTCATGTGCAGTTCCTCGGCCGCGCGGTGAATGTTGCGGTAATCATCCAGCGCAATCAGCAGCAGCAACTGGCGCGTTTTCAGGCGCGCCTTCAAGAACCAGTTGGGGTTGGTCGTCTCCATCAGATCACGTGCAGCCCGGCGATGGATTGGCGGCAGGCCCAGCGCTCGTTTGGGCGACGGGCAAGATCTTGCCGTCCGGTGCGTAGTGCAACTCTTCGACCGCGACCGAGCGGCGGAATTCGCCCCCCGTGGGCAGCTTGCCGTTATGGTAAAAAATGTACGACTTGCCGTTGAAGTCGACGATCGCCTGGTGGATGGTCTTCACATTCGTGTTCTTTTCCATGATGACGCCATCCATCGACCACGGCCCATGCACGCCCGGGCCGCGCATGGCCACGGTTTCTTCGGGAAAGTGGCGCGAGTAAGTCAGATAATACGTGCCCTTGTGCTTGTGCACATAGGCTGCCTCGACAAAATTGTCCAGACCGGTGGTCTGGATCGGGCCGTCGAACTCGATCATGTTCGGCTTGAGCTTCACGTACTTCATGACCGTATTGCCCCAGTATAGGTAAGCCTGGCCATCGTCGTCGATGAACACGGCCGGGTCAATATCATCCCACAGGATCTGCGTCTGCTTCGTCATGTCATTCGTCACGAGGGCCCGGCCCAGTGCATCGACGAACGGGCCGGTCGGGCTGTCCGACACCGCCACGCCGATCGCCTTGCCGGGAATCGTCGCATGGTCGACCGTCGAATAGAAATAATACTTGTCGCCGCGCCGAACGATGTCCGAGGCCCAGGCATCGCGCCCGGCCCATTTGAAGGTGGAATAACGCAGCGGCGAACCGTGGTCCGTCCAGCGCTGCATGTCGCAGCTCGAGTAGACGCGCCACTCGTTCATGACGTAATCCTTGCCGCCCGCCGGCGCGTCATCCTTGCCGACGTACAGGTACACGCGGCCCTTGTCGACCAGCGCCGCCGGGTCGGCCGTGAAGATGTCCCGGACGATCGGGTTGGCGGCCTGCGCGCAGGCGCTCGCGCACAGCAGCGCGGCGAACATGGTGTGTTTCATGGTGTCTCCTTCTTTTATTTTCTTCCAAATGCCATCACGCGCTGGACGACGCAGAACACGAACAGCAGGCCACCGATCACGATCCGCGTCCACCAAGAACTGAGCGTGCCGTCGAAGGCGATCAGCGTCTGGATCGTGCCCAGCACCAGCACGCCCGACAGCGCGCCGGCCACGTAGCCGTAGCCGCCCGTGAGCAGCGTGCCGCCGATGACGACGGCGGCGATGGCATCGAGCTCGGTGCCCTGCACATGCAGCCCGTAGCCGGACAGCATGTAGAACGCGAACAGCACGCCGGCCAGCGCGGCGCAGAAGCTGCTGAGCGCATACACGAGCACCTTGGTGCGTCCGACCGCCAGCCCCATCATCGCGGCCGAGGTTTCATTGCCGCCGATCGCATACACGGCGCGGCCAAAGCCGCTGTAGTGCGCGAGCCAGATGGCCAGGCCCAGCATGCCCAGCGCAATCAGCGCGCCGGGCGACAGGAAGCCCCCGAAAAACGGCAGCTGGGTTTGCGACATCGCCACGAACAGCGGATCGTCGATCGTGATCGACTCGATGCTGATCAGGTAGCACAGGCCGCGCGCGAGGAACATCCCGGCCAGCGTGACGATGAACGGCTGCAGCCGGAAGTAGTGGATGATGCCCCCCATGCCCGCGCCAAACCCGGCGCCCAGCAACAGCACAAACGCAATCACCGCCAGCGGCGGCCAGTGCGCCACCTGCAGGAGCCAGGCCGCGATCATCGTCGCCAGCGCCAGCACGGCGCCCACCGACAGGTCGATCCCGCCGGACAGGATCACGAAGCCCATGCCGATCGCGATCACGAGCAAAAACGCGTTGTCGATCAGGAGATTGAGCAGCACTTGCAGCGACAGGAAGCCGTCGTACAGCGCGCCGCCGACAAGCAGCATCGCCACCAGCAGCGCCACCGTGACCAGGGAGGTGAAGGACGGGGCCTTCGCGAGTACGCGGACATTCATGCGCGCCTCCGCTGCCACAACTGCCTGAACTGGTCGGACTGCGAGATACAGACCAGGAACACGACAACCGACTTGACGACCATATTGACCTCGGGCGGCACGCCCAGCGAATAGATGGTGTAGGTGAGCGTCTGGATGATCAGCGCCCCGACGAGCGAACCGGCCAGGCTGAATTTGCCGCCCGCGAGCGACGTGCCGCCCAGCGTGACGGCCAGGATGGCGTCCAGTTCGAGCATCAGGCCGGCGTTGTTGGCGTCCGCGCTCTTCACGTTGGAAC
The DNA here is from genome assembly GCF_059686035.1 of Telluria sp. ZT3P26. Lineage (NCBI taxonomy): Bacteria > Pseudomonadati > Pseudomonadota > Betaproteobacteria > Burkholderiales > Oxalobacteraceae > Telluria > Telluria sp. ZT3P26. The sequence continues at coordinate 88,920 of NZ_JCASII010000008.1, forward strand.
TGATCAACAGGCCCGCCATGCCGGCGCAGGTGGCCGCGAACACGTAGACGAACACGATCAGCGCCGCCGTGCGGATGCCGGCCAGGCGCGCCGCCACCGGATTGATGCCCACCGCCTGGATGAACAGCCCCAGCGCCGTATGGCGCAGCAGCAGCGCCGTGACGCCGAACACCACGGCCACGACAAACAGCGCAAACGGCAAGCCGAACAGATACCCGCTGCCCAGGAAAAAGTACGGCTGGTAGTAGACCGTGACGATCTGGCCATCGGTGAGCAACTGGGCCAGGCCGCGCCCCGCTACCATCAGGATCAGCGTCGCGACGATCGGCTGCAGGCCCAGGCCGGCGACGAGCGCGCCGTTCCACAGGCCGCACAGCAGCGCCGCGCCGAGGGCGGCGGCAATCGCCACCAGCATCGGCGTGTCGGCCAGGTACACCGGCACGCCATCCTGCATCACCATCGTGCCGCCAATGAGCATCGAGGCGACGGTGCCGGACAGCGCCACGACGGCGCCGACCGAGATGTCGATGCCGCGCGTGGCAATCACCAGCGTCATGCCGATCGCCGCCAGCATCAGGGGCGCCGCGCGGTTGACGATGTCGACCAGCGCGCCGTACAGGTGGCCGTCGCGGACCTCCAGGTGGAAGAAGCCGGGAATCAGCAGGAAGTCGATCAGCAGCAGCACCGCCAGCGCGGCCAGGGGCGCCCGCGCGGGCGGCTGCAGCGCCGGGATGTCGTTGACGGCCATCACGCGCCCTCCCCAGCAATCACGTGCAGCACCGTGCTGTCGTCGAGTTCACCGCGCCGGTACTCGCCGCAGGCCTTGCGGTCGCGCATGACGACAATCCGGTCGCTCACGCGCAGCACTTCCGGCAGTTCGGACGAGATGAACAGGATCGACATGCCCTTGCGGCACAGGCTCGTGACGTAATCCATGATCTCCTGCTTGGCGCGCACGTCGATGCCGCGCGTGGGTTCGTCGAGGATCATCAGGCTAGGCTCGGTGGCCAGCCAGCGCGCCAGCAGCACCTTTTGCTGGTTGCCGCCCGAGAGCGTGCCGATGGGCGTCTCGATGCTGGCCGTCTTGATCCCCAGTTGCTGCACATAGTGATCGGCCAGCGCCTGCTGGCGGCGCAGCGGAATCGCGCGCAGCAGGCCCTGGCGCGCCTGCAGCGCCAGGATCAGGTTTTCACGCACCGACAGGTCGAGAATCGCGCCTTCGTGCTTGCGGTCTTCGGAGCAGAACCCGACGCCGTGCGCAATGGCGTCACGTGGCGTGGCAAGAGCGCGCGCGCGGCCCTGGATCTCGATCGCGCCGCTGTCGATCCGGTCGGCGCCGAACAGCATGCGCGCGGTTTCGGTGCGGCCGGACCCCAGCAGGCCGGCAAGGCCCAGCAGCTCGCCCTTGCGCAGCACGAGGTCCAGCGGCGCAAGCACGCCGCGCCTGGCGGCGCCGCGCGTGCGCAGGACAATCTCGCCCGCCGCAGCGCTGGGTGCCTGCGTCGCTTGCTGGCCGGTGGCAGGCAGCTCCTGGGCATCGGGCGCAGCACCGATCATCTTGTTCACCAGCGCCAGGCGCGACAGGTCGCCGCACAGGTACTCGCCTTCCCGCTCGCCGTTGCGCATCACGGTGATACGGTCCGAGATCGCGTAGGTCTGCTCGAGGAAGTGCGTCACGAACAGGATCGCCATGCCCTGCTCGCGCAGCGCGCGCAGGTTGGAAAACAGCAGCTGGACTTCGGCTTCGTCGAGGCTTGACGTAGGTTCGTCCAGAATCAGCACGCGCGCCGAAACGCTCAGTGCGCGCGCAATGGCCACCATCTGCTGGACCGCCAGCGGGAAGCTGGCCAGCGGCTGGCGCACGTCGATGTGCACCTGCAGGCGCGTCAACAGCGCCTGCGCCTGCTGCCGCATGCGGCGCCAGTCGATCATGCCCCAGCGCCGCGGGTAGCGGCCGATGAAGATGTTCTCGGCGACCGACAGGTTCGGGCACAGGTTCACCTCCTGGTACACGGTGCTGATGCCCAGGTCCTGCGCGTCCTGCGTCGAGCGCGGCGCGATCGCCTCGCCAGCGAACACGATGCTGCCGCGATCGGGCTGGTAGACCCCCGTGAGCACCTTGATCAGCGTGGACTTGCCCGCGCCGTTCTGGCCCATCAGCGTGTGGACTTCGCCCGGATACAGGCGCAGGCCCGCATCCGACAGCGCGCGCACGCCCGGAAACTGCTTGTGGATGCCGGTCACTTCCAGGACCGGCACCTGCGTTGTCGTGGGAAGCATGGCCGCCTCAATAGCGACGGTTCGGGAATTCCTTCGCGGCCAGTTCAGCCGGGAACACGCCCTCGTTCACGACGATGCGTTTGGGGACCGGTTTGCCCGCCTTGACCGCCAGCGCAGCCTGCATCAACTGGGGACCGAGCAGCGGGTTGCATTCGACCGTCACGTTCAGCTTGCCCTGCAACATGGCCTCGAACGCGCCGCGCACGCCGTCGATCGAGATCACGAGGATGTCCTTGCCCGGCTTGATGCCCGCTTCTTCGATCGCCTGGATCGCACCGATGGCCATGTCGTCGTTGTGCGCATACAGGACGGTGATGTTCTTTCCCTCGGACTTGAGAAACGCCTCCATCACTTCCTTGCCCTTGGTGCGGGTAAAGTCGCCCGTCTGTGAACGCAGCATCTTCAGGCGCGGCTCGCCCTTGATCACTTCAGCAAAACCGGCCTTGCGGTCGATCGCCGGCGCCGAGCCGACGGTTCCTTGCAGCTCGACGATGTTGTAGGCGCGGCCCGGGTTCTTCTTCGCGTGCTCGACCAGCCAGCGGGCGGCGCGGCGGCCCTCTTCAACGAAGTCGGAACCGAGCAGCGTCACGTACAGCGACGGGTCGGCCACTTTCACGCCGCGGTCGGTGAGGATGACGGGGATCCTGGCGGCCCTGGCTTCCCGCAGCACGGTATCCCAGCCTGATTCGACGACGGGCGAGAACGCGATGATGTCCACGCGCTGGGCGATGAACGAACGGATGGCCTTGACCTGGTTTTCCTGCCGCTGCTGGGCGTCGGCAAATTTCATGATGACACCGGCCTTCTTGGCGGCGTCCTTGATCGAGGTGGTGTTGGCGGTGCGCCATTCACTCTCGGCGCCGACTTGCGAAAAGCCGATCGTCAGGGGCTTGGCGGCAAGCGCCGGATGGGTTGCTGCGAACGTGGCAGCCGTGGCTACGCCCAGGAATTTCCTGCGGGTGAATCGCATCACTTGTCTCCGATATTATTGTTCTGCAATCGTAGGACAAAGCGTGATACTGATCCAATCAATTTTTTGCGGCGATTGATACGTTTTTGGGTATCAAGCGCGATGCGGTAAAACGATACCGCATCGCACGGGTCTTACAGGTGTTTAGACGTAGGCAGAGCTCATGTTCAGCACGCCATTCGCGCCACGCGGGAAGAAGCCACCCATCGTGACCGATTCCTTGGTCAGGTACACGATATTGAGCACGTCGCCCGGCGTGCGGCTGAACGCGATGCCGTCCTTGTCGAGCGGGACAATGTTCGACACGGTGCTGTCGTTCGGATTGACGATGCCCTGGTCGACGTCGGTCGAGCCATCGAGGCTGTCGCGCGCATTCGAGATCGCCGTGGCTGCCGTGCGCAGCGAAGGCGCCGACAACCCTTTCGAGTACAGCACGGTGCGCACGATGCCGGCGTGATACGCCTCGGCCGCCAGGATGCCGGCTGCAGCTTCCAGGAAGGTCTTGTTCGTGATCAGCGGCGACGCGCCTTTGTACGCTGTCACGCCGACGTCTTCGAAGATGAACGCGCCCAGCAGGAAGTTTTCATCGCTGGCATATGGGTCGAAGGCAACGCCCGGGCCCACCAGGCCGGCCGCTCGGGCAGCGTTCGAGAAGGCGCCGTTGGGATCGGTGCCGCCGATGTCGATGGCTGGCTGGGCAACCGCCGCCGAACCGAGCGCTGCGCGCAGGAAGCCCACGTGCGCGATTTCATCCTGCGCGATTTCCTTGGCGTATTGCGCGACCAGCGGATCCTTGAATGCGACGGCGCGGCCACCCGTCACGGCGCCCTGTGTGCCCGTGCCGCCCGTCAGGTTCGCTGCCAGACCGGTGCCGAACACCGCGTACGAGTAGAACTGCGCTTCGAGGTACTCGAGGTTCAGCGCGAAATTGAGGATGTCGATGTCGGTCGGCTGCGCGGCCTGCGCAATCGCGTCCTTGACCGAGCCGCCACAGGCGGACAGGAAGGTACCACCTACCATACCGACGCTGATCCCTCCCACGTTCTTGAAGAACGAGCGGCGCTTTTCCAGCTTTTCCTTGCGTGATTCGAGCAGTGCCAATGTCACATTCGTGTCTGTCATGGTGTGTCTCCGGTTGATGCGATCGAGTAAATGGGCTGGCGTCTGCTCAGGTATTTCAGTCAGGAAACCTGACTGCCACCGCTGATGCAGCGCGTATAGCTTGTACTGACGCACGATTGAATCGGTTTCAACTATTTCAAAAAAACTATTCAACCGGGGTGTCGGCCATCCGTGCGGGCACTGGCGGGACGATATGATATTGTCAATATCACCGGATTTTTCACTCACACAACGTCCAAGGATGGCAGTGCCAGATACCCTTCATCCCAATCCCGAACAGCTGGCAACATGGCTGCACGGCACAGCACAAGGTGACGCGGCAGCCTTCCGCGCGTTGTACGACACGATTTCGCCGAAACTGTTCGGTTACGCGCTGCGTATATTAGGCAAGCGCGAACTGGCTGAAGAAGCACTGCAGGACGGATTCGTGGCAATCTGGAACGGCGCTGCCGGTTACCAGCGCCACCTGGCCGCGCCCATGACGTGGATGACGACGATCGTGCGCAACAAATCGCTCGACCTGCTGCGCCGCTGCGCTCACGATCTCGATATCGACGGCCCCGTCTTCGATGCCGAGATCATGGCAGCCCTGCAGGACCCGCGCGCCACGCCGATCGACGCGCTGCTCATCAGCCATGATGCGAAGGCGCTGGCCTACTGCATGTCGTTGCTCGAAGGCGCGCACCGGCAAGTCGTTGGCCTGGCCTTCTTCCATGACCTGTCGCACAGCGAGGTGGCGCAGCAGATGGCGATACCGATTGGTACCGTCAAGACCTGGATCCGCCGCAGCCTGGAGCGGCTCAAGACGTGCCTGGTGAGGGGCGAACGAGCATGAATATCAGCAACAACCCGCAACTGTGCGACAAGCTGGCGGCCGAGTATGTCCTCGGCACGCTCAGGGGCGGCGCGCGCCGGCGCTTCGAGCGCTATCTGCGCGACGACGCGGTCCTGCGGCGCCTGACCGCCGAATGGCAGGAACGCCTGATGCCGATGGCGGAATTCTCGGGGGCGCAGACGCCGCGTGCCCAGGTGTGGCGCGCGATCGAGCGCCGCCTGGGCCTGAGCCAGGTGCAACAACGTGCGCACGCGGCATGGCAGTTCTGGCGCACCGAGTCGCTGACGTTCTGGCGTTCGCTGAGCCTGGCGTCACTGGCCGCGACCTTGCTGATGGTGGGCGTGCTGCGCTCGACGCTGGTCGAGGCCCCGCAGGTCGACCTGGTCGCCACGCTGATCGACGACAAGGCACGCACGGCGCTGCTGCTGACCGCCGACAGCGAACGCCGCGTGTTCACGGCGCGCCTGGTCGAGAACGCACCGGTGGCCGCCGACAAGTCGCTGCAGCTGTGGGCCGTTCCGAAGGAAGGCGCGCCCCGTTCGCTCGGCGTGATCCCGCCGGAAGGCGCGATCACGCTGCCGCTGACCGGCGGCGCGGTCGGCGACGACATCGCCACGCTGGCCGTCTCGCTCGAACCACGCGGCGGCTCGCCCGGCGCCGGTGGACCGACCGGACCGATTCTGTACAAGGGTAATTGGGTGCGGATGCTGTAACGGCGCCTGGCGTCGACGTCAGCGCAGCAGCCGCAGTCCGTACAGGCCGCCGGCAAGTGAACCGGCCTGCGCTACAAAACGCACGTTGAGCAGACCTTGCGCGGCGTCCCGCAGCGCGGCCGGAATCGGGTAGTCGACCGTGTAGAACTCCCCGGCCGCGTCGCTGGCCAGCGTGACGTCGGCCAGCAACCGGTCATTGACCAGGATCGTGAAGCGCCGCCCCGCATCGGCTTTCGCATACGTCAGCCGCAGCACGCCCGCTTCCTGCTTCGGATCCTTCAGCTCGTAGCTGAACCACTTGGACGCATGACGCCAGTGGCGTCCGTTGTTCACACCCGCGTCGATCCCCTCGCCCTTGAAGAAATGGTCGGACTCCGGTTGCTGCTCGCCCGGCGCGACCTGGTCGATGGTGCGCGCATCGAGCGCCAGGCTCTCTGCTTCGCCTGCTGCATTGGCCGCCTGTTGCGCTTTCAGCCCGACGGGCGTCGCGTGCTGCCAGACCATCGTGTAGCGCGATTCGTGCAGGCGGAAGAACGGCACGAACTCGGTGGCCGGTCCGTCGGCGCCATGCACCAGCCCCGGCGCGGTGAACGTCAATGGCTTGCCCGCCACCGGCTTGAATCTGCGGATGAAGTCCATCGAGTCGCTGACGAACATCGGCGCCGATTCCATCGGGCAGACCGGCCCGGATGCGATGTGCCCCATGCGCGCGTCGTCCGCCAGGTACTGCAGCCGCTCGTCGCCCGGCATCCGTGTCCTGGCTGCCAGCACCACAGGGCCGTGCAGCACCGTGTAGTAGTTGGACTTGTCCGGCAGCTGCTCCAGGTGCGTGGTCATCGATAGGCGCACGTCGATCCGGTCGCCTGCGCGCCAGCGGCGCGTGAGGGCCACGTAGCCGCCCGGCCGCGCATCAAGCTTGACCGCCCTGCCATTGACCCGCACCGTCATGCGCCTGGGCGCCACCCAACCCGGATAGCGGATCTTGACCGTGAACGTGTCCGACCCGGGCGTGACGCGGTCGATCGTCAGGCGCGTCGTCTCGGTATCCGGGAAGCGGGTGGCCTGCGTCAGCCGGACACCCTGCCCTTTCCAGTCGAGGGTCGAGGCCATGAACAGGTTGACGAACAAGGTGGCCTTTTCGTGCGCGTAGATGAATTCACCGTACTTGGCGTGGCTTTCGATGCCCGAACCCACGCAGCACCACATGCCCTGGTCGGGCTGCGAATACACGCGGTAGTGATTGGGCCGCAGCGGCGTGAAATACACGAACCCGCCCTGTGGGCGCTGCGACGACAGGATGTGGTTGTACAGCGCGCGCTCGTAATAGTCGCCGTACGCGCCCGTCGGCCCGGCCGCGAACAGCATCTGCGTCAGCTTGAGCATATTGTAGGTGTTGCAGGTCTCCGGCCCTTCGACGTCATGCACCATCGGCGCGAAGTCGTCCCGGCTGTGGAAATGCTCCCTGACGCTGTTGCCGCCGATCGCCACCGAGCGCTTCTCCACCACCGTCTGCCAGAAGAATCTGGCCGCGTCGCCCCTGTCCTTGCGACCGGTTGCATCATGGATGCGCTGAAAGCCAATCACTTTCGGGATTTGCGTATTGGCATGCAGGCCGGTGAGCTGGTCGTCCTGCCGCGCCAGCGGCTGCAGGATCGCCTGGTGCGAAAAGCGCAGTGCGAGCTCGAGATACTTCTTGTTGCCGGTGATCTCGGCGACATCGACGAAGATCTCGTTCATGCCGCCATGCTCGCTGCGCAGCATCGCCTGCATCTGTTCCGGCGACAGGCGCGCGGTCAGGGCCAGCGCCCAGTCGGACAGCGCAACCAGCATGGCGCGCGCGTCCGCATTGCCGCCATAGCGGTAGGCATCGCGCAGGCCCGCATACACCTTGTGCAGGTTGTACCACGGCACCCACTTGCCGTTGACCGAGAAGCCATCGGCGTCGAGCTTGCCGGCCGCGACATCGCGCCAGGCCTGGCGGCCGCCCGGGATGCCGCCGAGGTAGCCGTCGCCATTGGCGTGCTGCGCGCGCTGCAGTTCGGCGACCATGTAATTCAGGCGGCGCAGCGTTTCCGCGTCGCCGGTCGACGCGTACATCAGCGCCAGCGCCGACAGGTAATGCCCGCCCATGTGGCCATCCAGGCCCGAGGATTCCCAGTTGCCATAGCTTGGCTTGCGCGGCTCCAGGCCGGCCTCGCGCAGGAACGGCGCGAGCAGGCGGTCGGGCTCCATCGCCATCAGGTAGTTCAGGTTGGTGGTCTGGGCGTCGAGGAACGGCCCCGCGCCCAGGCGCACGTCGGCCAGCGGGAACGGTGCGGCCGCCTGCGCCAGCGTGCCCGCTGCCAGCAGCAGCCATGCCAGGAGGCGAACCTTCATGGCTGCAGCGCGCTCTGGTAGCGATTCAGGTCCTTCTGATCGAGCACCGGCCAGCCATCCCGGTCCCAGCCCATCTCCAGCACCTTCAGCTTCTGCTTGAAGCGGTCGGCGGTCTCGTAAGCGTGCAGCACCATGTAGTCCTTGCCGTCGAACGTGTAGGCGCTGTTGTGGCCGAGGCCACGCCAGTCGCTGTCGCCCGCGATCACGAGCGAGCCGCCGCCCCTGGCCATGTCGACGCCGTTGCGGTCGAGGTAGGGTCCGGTGACCGTTTTCGCACGGCCCACCACCACCTTGTACGTGCTGTCCTTGCCCTTGCAGCACAGGTCCCATGAGGCGAACAGGTAGTACCAGCCGTTCTTGGGAAAGATGAACGGCGCCTCGATCTGCGCCGGCCCGGCTTCGTCGTCCGGCGTGAAGGCTGGCCGTTCGCGGCGCGCGATCGTGTGCCATTCCTGCGGCTCGGCGAGCCTCGTGCGGCTGGCATCGAGCTTCACCAGTTTCAGGCCGCCCCAGAACGAGCCGAACGACATCCACGGCGTGCCTTTGGCGTCGTCGATCACCTGCGCGTCGATGGCGTTCCACAGGTCGCGCCCCGGCACCGACTGCACGACCGGGCCCTGGTCTTCCCACTTGTAGGCGGGCGAGCGCGGATCGAGCGTCGTGTTGACGGTCACGCCGATGGCCGACGTGTTCTTGCCGAATCCCGACACCGAGTAGTACAGGTAGTACTTGCCGTCGTGGTGATAGATGTCGGGCGCCCAGATATGCCCGTCGAAGGTCGGCGCGGCCCGGGTCGCCCAGGCCGGGCCTTCCTTGAAGACGCGGCCTTCCGGCTTCCAGTTCGTCAGGTCGGTCGAGCTGTAGAACGTGATGCCGGGGCCGGTGCTGAACAGGTAGTAGCGCGCGCCCTGCTTCGCCATGACCGGGTCGTGCACGCCGACCTGCGCGGCACTGGCGCCGCTGGCCGCGCTGGCAACCACCAGCGCCGCCCACACGAGGTGTGCGGCCCGCATTTACGCCTCGACCGCGAAGACCATCACGGCCTTGGCCGGGACCTTGATCGTCAGCTTGCCATCCTGCGCCCTGGCGCTGAACGGCGCCGGCTTGATCGCCTGAGGCTTTTCGAACGTGTTGTGCGCGTCCATCGCGTCCGCCGTCAGCACCTGGCCCGTCACGCCGCCGACCGCCAGGCCCGCCACATTGAGCGTGACATCGCTGGCACGCGTCGGGTGCGTGTTGACCAGCGCGATATACACCTTGCCATCCTTCGCACGCGCCGCCGTGGCGCTGATGCCCGGCACGCCCTTGCCGTTGCTCGAATAGGCCACGTCATTGTCGACCGCCACCGGCAGCGACGTCGCATCCTGGAACGGGATGTACATCTTGTACGCGTGGTAGGTTGGCGTCAGCAGCATCTTCTCCTTGTCGGTGATGATCATCGCCTGCAGCACGTTGACCATTTGCGCGATGTTCGTCATGCGCACACGCTCGGCGTGGGCATGGAAGATGTTGAAGTTCAGCGCCGCCACGACCGCGTCGCGCAGGGTATTACGCTGGAACAGGAAGCCCGGATTGGTGCCCGGTTCGACGTCGTACCAGGTGCCCCACTCGTCGACGTAGAACCCGATTTTCTTCTCGGGATCGTTCTTGTCGAGGATGGCGACGTTCTGCTTGATGTGCTGGTCCATGCGCAGCGTCTGCTGCATGGTCGAGAACCATTCCGATTCCGGGAAGCCCGTGGCGGCGCCCTTCTTTTCCCATACACCGGTCGGCAGCGTGTAGTAGTGGAAGCTGATGCCGTCGGTGCCGCGCGCAGCTTCCTTGCTCAGTACCTCGGTCCACTTCGTGTCGTTGTCGTTGCCACCGCTGGCGACCATCTTCGGGCGCGCATCCGGTGGCGTTTTCAGGAACGTCGCATAGTGGTTGTACAGGTTGGCATAGTATTCCGGCTTCATGTTGCCGCCGCAGCCCCAGGCTTCGTTGCCGATGCCGAAGTAAGCCACCTTGTACGGCGCCTTGCGGCCATTCTTGCGGCGCAGTTCGGCCAGGGACGACTTGGTATCCGACGTCATGTACTCGAGCCACTCGGCCATCTCCTGCGGCGTGCCGGAACCCAGGTTGCCGTTGATGTAGGCTTCCGTCCCCAGGATCTCGACCAGATCGAAGAATTCGTGCGTGCCCACGGCATTGTCCTCGGCCACGCCGCCCCAGTGCGTGTTGACCTTGACCGGGCGCTTGTTGCGCGCGCCGATGCCGTCGCGCCAGTGGTATTCATCGGCGAAGCAGCCGCCCGGCCAGCGCACCAGCGGGACCTTCAGTTCCTTCAGCGCGCCGACGACATCATTGCGCCAGCCGCGGGTATTGGGGATGGAGGAATTCTGGCCGACCCACAGGCCGCCGTAGATGCCGGTGCCAAGGTGTTCGGCGAACTGGCCATACACGTTCTTGTTGATGACGGGGCCTGGCTTGCCGGTGTCGACCGACACGCTGACCTGGGCAAAAGCAGGCATGGCGGCCAGGCCGCATGCGAGGATGAGGGGTTTGAGTGCTTTCAACATTGTCTCCATTGGTGTTGCCTGCTTTTTTTTTGCAGGCTTGATTTACTTATCATCGCCGCGATGTGACAGCCGGCGCATCTCAGGTCCAGCCGGCATCCACGACGAAATCCTGCGCCGTGCACATCTGGCTGTCGTCGGCGCCCAGGAACAGCACCATGCGCGCGACATCCTCCGGCATCAGCTTGCCCGGCAGGCACTGCGCTTTCTTGATCTCGGCTTCGGCCGCGTCGTCGACCCACAAGTCGATCTGGCGCTGCGTCATGACCCAGCCGGGCGTGACGGTGTTGACCCGCACCCCGAACGGTCCCAGGTCACGCGCCAGGCTGCGCGTCAGGCCGATCACGGCTGCCTTGGTGGTCGCATAGACCGGATAGCCGGCGCCCTTGGCATGCCAGGACATTGAACTGAAATTGATGATCGAGCCGCCGCCCTTCTTTTTCATGCCAGGCAAGACCGCCTGGCAGGTAAAGAACATCGGGCGCTGGTTGATCGCGATGCGCTCGTTCCAGTAGTCGAGCGACACGTCATGGATATCGTGGCGCTGGTCGTTCGCCGCATTGTTGACGAGTACCTCGAAGTCGCCCAACTGCGCGGCCAGTTCGGCCATCGTGCGCTGCAGCGCAGGGATGTCGGTGATGTCGCAGTGCCGATACTCTGGCGCCCGGTGGCCGGCACCGGCCAGCTGCGCGCACAGCGCTTCGCTGGCGTCGCGCGCGATGTCCACGAATGCGACGATGGCGCCCTGCGCCACGAACGCTTCCACGATCGCCGCGCCGATACCGGTGCCGCCGCCCGTCACAAACACCCGCCTGTCCCTCAGGCTCGGGTAGTTCGCCATGTGTTGCATGCTTGTCTCCATCTTGTTGTTGTACGCCCGCTCACTCTTTGGTGAGCGTGCCGTCCCGGCGTCGCCAGGTGCCCAGCGGGTTGCCGTCCTGCAGGACCTCCGGCAGCAGTGCGGCCGGCAGGTTCTGGTAGCAGACCGGCCGCAGGAAGCGGCTGATCGCGCCCGTTCCCACCGAGGTGCTGCGGCCATCGGCCGTCGACGGGAACGGCCCGCCATGCACCATCGCCGTCGACACCTCGACGCCGGTAGGATACCCGTTGGCCAGGATGCGGCCCACCTTGCGCTCCAGCGTGGGCAGCAGCGCTCTGGCGGCGGCGATGTCGCCCGCGTCGAGCTGCAGCGTCGCGGTCAGCTGGCCCTCGATGGCCTCGGCCACGTCGCGCATCTTGGCCGCATCCTTGCAGACCACCAGCACCGAGGCGGGGCCGAACACTTCATCGTGCAGCTCGGTGCGCGCGAGGAATTCGTCGGCCGTCGTGCGAAACAACGCCGCGCCGCCCTTGCCTTCGTCGTGCGCTACCCGCGCGAGCGTCGTGATCGCGTCGTTGCCGGCCAGCGCCTCGACGCCCTTGCGATAGCTGTCCGCAATGCCCTGATTTAGCATCACGGCGCTGCCGGACGCCGCCAAAGCATCGCTCGCGGCGCTGGTAAACGCCTCCAGGCCCGGCCCGTCGACTGCCAGCACCAGCCCGGGATTGGTGCAGAACTGGCCGACGCCCATCGTCAGCGACGCAGCGAAGCCCTTGCCGATCTCCTCGCCCCGGTTGGCCAGCGCCTCGGGCAGCAGGAACACCGGATTGATCGAGCTCATTTCGGCATACACGGGAATCGGCTGCCTGCGCGCGGCCGCCACGGCCATCAGGGCCAGGCCGCCCGAGCGCGAGCCGGTAAAGCCCACGGCCTGGATCGCCGGGTGCGCTACCAGGCGCTGGCCAATGCCGTTGCCTGTTCCGCTCAACAGCGCAAATACGCCGGCCGGCAAGCCGCATTGCGCGACGGCGCGGGCGACGGCGCGGCCCACGAGTTCCGACGTGCCCGGGTGGGCCGAGTGGGCCTTGAGCACGACCGGACAACCGGCCGCAAACGCGGCCGCCGTATCGCCACCGGCGACCGAGAACGCGAGCGGGAAATTACTGGCGGCGAACACGGCCACCGGGCCGACGCCGATCAGGCGCATGCGCAGGTCGGGCCGTGGCGGCGCGCGCTCAGGCAGCGCCGTGTCCAGGCGCGCATCGTTCCATGACCCTTCGCGCAGCAGCGTGGCAAACAGGCGCAGCTGGCCCACCGTGCGCATGCGCTCACCTTCCAGGCGCACGCGCGGCAGGCCGGTTTCCAGCATCGCACGCTCGATCAGCGCGTCGCCAATGGCCAGGACCTGCTCGGCCACGGTCTCGAGAAACTGCGCACGGGCTGCGTCACCCGTGGCACGAAACGCGTCGAAGGCATCGCCTGCCAGCGTGCAGGCGCGGTCGATCTGCTCGGGCGTGACCATGTGGAAGGCCGGCTCGATGTGTTCGCGCTGGCCTGGCGCCCAGGCCTGGAACGCGCCCGCACCGCCGCGCTCCGCAAGGCCGTTGATAATGGCGTCGCCGGTAATGTTCATAAGGCGGTCACTTTCGTGTAGGGGGTGGCTTGCACCGCGAGGCGGTTGCGCAGCGCAGGGCCGAAGGTGGGCGACGCGACTTCGAAGGTTTCCCCTTCGCTGACCTGGACGCCATCAGCAAAGCTCAGCGTGGCGGTGCCGAAGAAATGGATGTGGACGTCGCCGGCGCGCTTGAACAGGCCGTACTTGAAGTGGTGGTGCTCGAGGTTTTCGAGCGTGTGCGACATGTTCTGCTCACCGCTGACGAAGTGCTTTTCCCAGCGCACCTGGCCATCCGCGCCGATGATGCGCGAGACGCCCGCGACGTGCGCCGGCAGGTCGCCCACCAGGAGCGCCGGCCCCAGGCCGCAGTTGCGCAGCTTCGAATGCGCAAGGTACAGGTAGTTCTGGCGCTCGGTCACGTGATCGGAAAACTCGTTGCCGATGGCGTAGCCGAGGCGGTACGGGTGCCCGTCGTCGCCGATCAGGTACAGGCCGGCGATCTCCGGCTCTTCGCCACCGTCGAGCGAGAAGGCCGGCATCTCGAGGTCCTGGCCAGTGGCGCGCACGATCGAGCCGTCGCCCTTGTAGAACCATTCCGGCTGCACGCCGGCCGTGCCGGTTGGCGGCTTGCCGCCTTCGACGCCCATGCGGAACATCTTCATGCTGTCGCTGAGCGCGGCGATATCGCCGCCGATCTTCTGGTGCATGGCGTCGCGTGCATCCGCGCTGCCCAGGTGGGTCAGGCCGGTGCCGGTCACGTAGCAGTGGGCGGCGTCCGGATGGTCGAGCGGCGGCAGGATGCGGCCGGCCTGCGCGGTGGCGTCATAGTCGACCTGCTGCGCGCCGGCGGCGCCCTCGGCCAGCTTGGCCAGGCCCTGGCTGCTGCCGATCGCGGCGCGTGCGAGTTCCAGCGTGGTGGTGTAGCCGTCGATGACGCGGATGGTGGCGCCGGTCAGGATGCCGACCCGGCGCTCGTGCGCTTCGGTCAGAAATTGGATGAGCAGCATGCTCTGGTCTCCTCGGTTCTTGGTTCAGTGGGAATGCTTCGGCACCGCCGAGCCACGGCAGCCGACGAGGAAATCGAAATCGCAGCCGTCGTCGGCCTGCATCACGTGATCGAGGTACAGGCGCTGGTAGCCGCTGTGCTGCACGGGCTTGTTCTTTTCGGCGCGCTCGGCCAGCCGGCGTACGATTTCGGCATCCGGCAGTTCGACGTTGAGCAGCCCGTTCTGGCAATCGAGCTGGATCATGTCGCCGTCCTGCACGATGCCCAGCGGGCCGCCGTCCATTGCTTCCGGCGCCACGTGCAGCACCACGGTGCCATATGCCGTGCCGCTCATGCGCGCGTCCGAAATGCGCACCATGTCGGTGATGCCCCTGGCCAGCAGCTTGGGCGGCAAGCCCATATTGCCCACTTCAGCCATGCCCGGATACCCTTTCGGGCCGCAGTTCTTCATCAGGAGCACCGAGTTTTCGTCGACGTCCAGGTCCGGGTCAAGGATGCGCTGCTTGTAGTGATCGAAGTCTTCGAAGACCACGGCGCGGCCCCGGTGCTGCATCAGGTGCGGCGAGGCGGCCGACGGTTTGAGCACGGCCCCGCGCGGCGCGAGATTACCGCGCAGGATGCAGATGCCGCCGTCCGCGATCAGCGGATTGTCCAGCTGGCGCACGACGTCATCGTTGTAGATCGGCGCGGCGACGCAGTTTTCCCATAGCGTGTTGCCGTTGACGGTCAGCGCATCCTTGTTGGGAATTAGGCCGCCCTCGCCCAGGCGGCGAATCACGGCCGGCAAGCCGCCCGCATAGTAGAACTCTTCCATCAGGAAGCGCCCCGATGGCAGCAGGTCGACCACGGTCGGGGTGCCCTTGCCGATGCGGGTCCAGTCTTCCAGTTCGAGCGGCACGCCCACCCGCCCGGCAATGGCCTTCAGGTGGATCACGGCATTGGTCGAGCCGCCGATGGCCGCATTCACGCGGATGGCGTTCTCGAAGTTTGCGCGGGTGAGGATCTTCGACAGGCGCAGGTCTTCGTGCACCATCTCGACGATGCGCATGCCCGACATGTGCGCCAGCACGTAGCGGCGCGCATCCACGGCAGGAATCGCCGCGTTGTGCGGCAGCGAGGTGCCCAGCGCTTCGGCCATGCAGGCCATCGTCGACGCCGTGCCCATCGTGTTGCAGGTGCCCGCGCTGCGCGAGTGGCCCGCTTCGGCCGACAGGAATTCGTGCATCGTGATCGTGCCGGCCTTGGCTTGCTCGTGTAACTGCCAGACAGCGGTGCCGGAGCCGATGTCCTTGCCGTTCAGTTTACCGTTGAGCATCGGGCCGCCGGTGACGACGATCGTCGGCAGGTCGACGCTGGCCGCGCCCATCAGCAGCGCCGGCGTGGTCTTGTCGCAGCCGACCAGCAGCACGACCGCATCCATCGGATTGCCGCGGATGGATTCTTCGACGTCCATGCTGGCCAGGTTCCGGGTCAGCATCGCCGTCGGGCGCAGATTGGATTCGCCGTTCGAGAATACGGGGAATTCAACGGGGAAGCCGCCTGCTTCCAGGATGCCGCGCTTGACGTGCTCGGCCAGTTTGCGGAAGTGCGCATTGCACGGGGTCAGTTCGGACCAGGTGTTGCAGATGCCGATGATCGGCTTGCCCTGGAATTCGTGGTCGGGTATGCCCTGGTTCTTCATCCAGCTGCGGTACATGAACCCGTTTTTATCCTGCGTGCCAAACCATGCCGCAGAACGCAGCGGCGTTTTTTTCTTTGCCTCGGACATCGTATCTCCTCGTTATTCTCTGGATGAAGCGTGCATGGTGCCGCTGTCCATATCACTTGATTACCGAGAGGAAGTCTAAAGTCCGGGCAGATAACTTACTAATCAAATTTTAACGAAGATCGATACCGTTTTTCATATCGCTGATGGACCATCAAACGTGCAAGAAACGCGACTCGGGCAGGCCGCGCAGTTCGAGCGCCTGCGCAAACACTGCGCCCGACAGCGGCGCGGCCGCACGCTCCTGATCCGACATGCCCAGGTGGGCGCTGGTGACGAACAGCGTTCTCAAGTCAGGCCCGCCAAAGGCCGGGCAGCTCGGTTGCGGCGCTGCCAGCGGCACCGTCCGTTCGAGCTGGCCGTCGGGTGCAAAGCGCGCCACGATGCCGGCGCCCCAGCGCGTGCTCCACAGGTAGCCGGCGGCGTCGATCGTCGAGCCGTCGGGTTCCCCCGGCACCGCATCGGCCGCGACGAACGTGTGCACGCGCCCCACTTCGGCGCTGCACGGGTTGTAGTCGGCGTACAGGATCGCCTTTTGCGCCGAGTCGGCAAAGTACATGCGGCGCCCGTTGGGACTGAAGCAGATGCTGTTGGCGATGGCGGCGTTGGGCAGCGGCAGGCGCTCAAGCGACAGGTCGAGGTTCAGGCGGTAGAAGCCCCCCAAAGCGTGCTTCGGATGTTCGGCCTGGTTGAACATGCCGAACACGAACCGCCCCTGGCGATCGCAGCGGCCATCGTTGATGCGGGTGGATGGAATGTCCGGTTCGACGTCGCAGATGCGCGTGACCTTGCCGCTCGAGAAGGTGAAGAACGCGAGACCGGACGCCAGCCCCAGCAGCAGGCGGTCGTCGCTGCCGGTCAGCGCGAAACAGCACAGGCGCTCGGGCATCGGCCAGCTGGCCGTGCGGCCGGTGGCCGGCGTATAGGCCCACAGGGTGGCGGCGGGAATATCGGTCCACAGCAGGCGGCCGGTGCGCTCGCACCAGAGCACGCACTCGCCCAGCTCGTGCCGGGTGTCGGTCAGCACGTCCATCACGCCGCCTCGGTGGTAAAGCGAAAGCGCGACTCGGTGGCATACACCTCGCCCGGGCGCAGGATCACGTTCGGGAACTGCGGCTGGTTCGGCGAATCGGGGAAATGCTGCGGTTCCAGGCACAGGCCGCTGCGGTGTCCGTAGCTGCGGCCCTTGCCGGATAGCGCCCCGTCGAGGAAGTTCCCGCTGTAGAACTGCACACCGGGTTCCTGCGTCCACAGTTCCAGCACGCGGCCCGAGACAGGTTCGCTCACCCGCGCCGCCCGTGTCAACGCCGTGCCTTGCGGCTTGTTCAGGACGAGATTGTGGTCGTAGCCGCTGCCGTGGCGCAGCTGCTTGTCGGGCTGCCCGATCCGCTCGCCGATCTGGCGCGGCAGGCGAAAGTCGAACGGCGTCCCGGTGACCGGCGTGAGTTCGCCCGTGGGGATCGATTCACTGTCGATCGCCACGAAGCTGTCGGCATCGATGGTCAGGTAGTGTCCCAGGATGTCGCCCTCGCCGGCCAGGTTGAAGTAACTGTGCTGCGTCAGGTTGACCGGCGTGGCCCTGTCGGTCACGGCGTGGAAACGCACCACCAGTTCGTTGGCGTCATTGAGCTGGTAGACGACCGTGACATCGAGGTTGCCGGGATAGCCCATCTCGCCGTCGACGCTGCGGTAGGCCAGGCGCAGGCTGGCGCCATCGACCGTCGCCGTCCACAGGACGCGGTCGAAGCCACCGGCGCCGCCATGCAAATGGTTGTTGCCGTTGTTGACCGGCAGCTGGACCTGCGCGCCATCGAGCGTGAAGCGCCCCCTGGCGATGCGGTTGCCGTAGCGGCCGATCAGCGCGCCGAAGTACGGGCTGTCGGTGCAATAGGGCTCGAGCGTATCGAAGCCGAGCACCACGTCGGCGAGCCTGCCGTCGCGGTCCGGCGCGTGCAGTTCGGTGATGATGCCGCCGAAGTCGATGATCTTCGCCACCATGCCGTGGGCATTGGTGAGCGTGAACTGGGTGACGGCGCCGCCGCCTGGCAGGTGGCCGAATGGCGCTTGCGTGATACCGGTTTGCACGGTGATGTGATCCTTAATAGACAGAGGGTCGGCCAAACACCGGCATGCCCTGGTCGTCCCAGCGCAGCGGTTTCACGAAGGTGTGGCGGTCCGGATTCCAGAGCGGATCGCCGACGATCTCGGTGTAGGTGCGCGCGTGGTAGACCAGCATCACGGTGTCGTTGTCTTCGGCCAGCGTGAAGCTGTTGTGGCCCGGCCCATAGACGCCGTGATCGTAGCATGTACGCAAAACGGGCTGCGCCGACTTGGTCCACGCGCGCGGATCGAGCAGATCGGCGTCTTCATCGGCCCACAGCAACCCCATGGCGTAGTTATGGTCGGTCGCGCTGGCCGAGTAGCTGATGAAGATCTTGCCGTTGCGGCGCAGGACCGACGGGCCTTCATTGACCCAGAAGCCGATCGTTTCCCAGTCGTGCTCCGGTTTGCTCAAGAGGATCGGCGCGCCCTCGATCTGCCACGGCGTCTTCATCGGCGCGATGTACAGGTTCGAATTGCCCTCGATGGCGGGGTCCTTCTGCGCCCACAGGTAATACAGCGTGCCCTTGTGGGTGAACGTGGTCGCATCGAGGCAGAAGCTGTCGATGCCGGTGTCGACCTGGCCCATGAATTCCCACTCGCCTTCCAGCGGATTGGCATGGCGGTTGCGGATCGCGTACATGCGGTGCTGGAACAGATTGTCCTTGATCGCGCGGCTGGGCGCGGCGGCAAAGTAGACGTACCAGGCGCCGTCATTGAAGTGCAGCTCGGGGGCCCAGACCAGCTCGGAATACGGGCCGGTCTCGGGCTTGTGCCAGGCGTCGACCGTGGGCGCGGTGGCCAGGCCGGCGATGGTCGTCGCGCGGCGCAGTTCGATGCGGTCGTACAGCGGCACCGAGGCGGTGAAGTAATAGTAGCCGTCGGTGTGCTTGTAGATGTAGGGATCGGCGCGTTGCTCGATCAGCGGCTGGAGGATGGTTTCTTGCATCGTTGTTCTCTGTGTGTGATTGTCAGGTGGTCGCGTAGCCGTGCGCCTGCATGTCCTGCTTGACGGTGGTGTAATAGTCGTCGCTGATCCGGTACTTGAACATCAGCATCCCCATCAAAAAGTGGAAGAAGCCCGGAATCACCGACAGCATCAGCGCAATGCCCTGCAGCGCCAGCGCCGATTGCGACTGGTTCGGCACATACCTGAAGTAATCGAGCAGGATGCCGACCATGTAGCCGGCCACGCCCATGCCGATCTTCTGGCACACCGAGATGCCGCCGAACGCAAAGCCCGAGACGCGCTTGCCGGTCTTGACCTGGCCATAGTCGATCGTCTCGGCGATGGCCGACCAGAACACCGGCGCGTGCAGGTCGACCACCAGCGAGAGCAGGAAATACAGGACGAAGGCGAGCACCATGTCGCCCGGCTGCACCAGGAAATACATCATCACGCTGAGCACCGCCACCGCGATCTGCGAATGCCGGAACAGCTTGACCTTGCAATAGAACTTGGTGGTCCAGGTCGAGACCACCATCGCCAGGATCGCCGCCGCCACACCGGTCGACAGGAAGGCCGATACGGCCGCCGTGTCGCCGCCCAGGTAGTACTTGGCATAGTAGATCGCCACCGAGCCGCGGATCACGTAGCCGATGGTGCCGGTCACGCACACGGCGCACAGGATCAGCCACTGGTCGTTCTTGAGCAGCACGCGCACCTGCGCCAGCAACGGCTGCTTCTCGACCTTGTGCACGACCCGCTCGGTGGTGGTGAAAAAGCAGAACACGAACAACAGCACCCCGATGGCGGCCATCACCGCCATCGCCGCCTGGTAGCCGGCAGCCGGATGCGCGCCGTCCCAGGCGCTGGCCAGGACCGGCACGACAATGGTCACCATGAAGGCGCCCACCTTGGCGAAGAACAGCCGGTAGCCATTGGCCGACAGGCGCTGCTGGGGATCGGCGGTCAGGCCGCTGATCAGCGAGATGTACGGAATGCCCACGCCGGCGGTCATGATGGTCATGAGGATGTAGGTGGAGTAGGCCCAGATCAGCTTCGCGTCGTAGTCCCAGCCTGGTGTGGAAAATACGAGGAACACCGACAGGCCGTACGGCACCGCGAGCAGCAGCAGCCACGGACGGTAGCGCCCCCAGCGCGTCAGGACCGAATCGGTCACCTGCCCCATCGCCAGATCGGCCACCGCGCCGACGATCTTGACGACGACGAACAGCACCGCCAGGTCGCGCACATGCAGGCCATAGATGTCGGTGTAAAAGAAGGTGATGATCAGCATCATCGACGAGATCACCACATTGAGCGCCATGTCGCCGGCGCCGAAGCCGACTTTTTCAAGCGTCGAGAGTTTTTGCGTTTGCACGTTTTCCATCCAATCAAAACAACGACGGGGCGCGGCAGGAAATCCTGCGGCGCCCGGTTGGAACAGGTCAGCCGGCCGTCAAGAAAGGCCGGCCGGCGCCCCTCAATTGCGCCACCTGAGCGCCAGACCCACCACGCGGTCGTAGCGGCGCACGTCGCGCGGCAGCTCGGGCACGCTGTGGTAGTCGTGGTACGACTGGTCCAGCAGGTTGCTGCCGTCGAGCGTGATCGTCAGCTTGTCGGTCAGCTTGTACGACACCGAGGCGTCGAGCGTCTTGAGCGGATCCACGACGATGTTGTACGGCAGCGCGCGGTAGTTGTACTCGGCGGTGAACTTGTCGCGCCAGCTGTAGGCGATGCGGCCCGACCATTTGCCGTACTCATACAGCGCGACCAGGTTGGCCGACAGCTTGGACATGCCGGCAAACGTGTTGATGGTGCCGTCGGCTTCGGCCAGGCCGCCATCCATCCACGTGACGTTGGCCTGCATCCCGAGGCCGCCCAGCCAGCCCGGCAGCTTCGTGTAGAACTGCTGGTACGCCAGTTCGGCGCCCTTGAGCTTGCCCTCGACCGCGTTGTACGGGCGGCTGACGTTGTAGGTCATGCCGTCGTAGGTTTCCGGCCGCGCGCTGCGGCGCAGGTAGTTTTCGTAGTCGTGCTGGAACAGCGTGCCGGTGATCGAACCGGCCGGCGCGAAGTACCACTCCAGCGCCACGTCGACGTTCCGCGCCTCTTGCGGCTTGAGGTTCGGGTTGCCGGCGCTGCCGGTGGCCAGCGTCGTGGTGGTGGACGGGAACAGCGTCAGGCCCGGATTGAAGTCGCCGAACGGCGCCCGTTCGATCGCCTTGCTGGCCGACAGGCGGCCGATCAGGTCTTGCCTGAAGTGGGCGCGCATCGACAGGCTTGGCAGCACGTCGTTGGTCGTGCTCGACACGGTGACGGGCGAAACCACGCCGGCCGTGGACGAGAAACCGCTGATGCGCTGCTTGGTTTTCACGTAGCGCAGGCCGGCGGTGCCATCGATCGGCAGCGACCATGCATCGAAGCCGAAGTTGGCCTTGATATAGGCGGCGCTCGACTGCTCGCGGTCTGAATAGAACGACAGCGGATTGTCCGGTTGCGGATCCGGATTGCCCTTGATGACCTGGCGGATTGCGCCCGTGTTGTCGAGCAGGTAGTCCCGGCATGGCGCGTAGAACTGGTTCATCCCGTAGTTGCCACCCGTTTTCGGGCTGGTGCAGTTCAGGCCCGGGAAGTCGGTGACCTTGATCGCGTTCGGCGTGAACGCATTCGGCGCGGCCGTATAGCCGTTCAGCTCGTGCACGAACGAGGCGTCGCGCTGCACGTGCCGTGCGCCCACGCTGAGTTCCTTGAAGAAGCCGTCGGCTTCCGGGGTCCAGGCCACATCGCCGCGCCAGTCGGTGGCCGCGCCGCGCGAGCGGTTGTGGTTATCGAACAGCGCGAACATCGTCCAGTTGGCCGGATCGGTCATGTCGGTGCCCGGGTATTCCAGGTAGCCGCCGCCGTCGCGCACCTCGGCATTGATCGACTTCGACATGTTCATGACCGTGTCGAGGATCGGATTCTTCTGGCTGTACTTGCTGACCGTGCGCACCACCTCGCCGCTGACGCGCACGCCGGGCGTGGCCTTCCATATTGCGCCGACGGCGCCCTGGTGGGTTTCCGAATCGTCGCGCCGCGCCTGGGTCGAGCTCAGCGTGAAGTTGTTCACGTTGGGATTGCTGATCGAACCGAGATAGTTCGATCCTGCCATTGGCGTCACTGTGGAGCCGGGATTGTTGATCGGCAGGTCACCCACGAAGAAGATGCTTTGCGAGTCGTGGTCGATCTTGGTCGAGAAGCTCTCGGCGTACAGTTCGAGGTCGCTCGACGGGCGCCACTGGGCCGACAGGTTGCCGGCCAGGCGTTCGCGATCGCCGCCGCTCATCACGCGGCCCATCGACGGCGCGCCGATGATGCCGCGGTCGATCGTGCGCGGCTCGCCCACGAAGGCGGTTTCGTCATGGTAGCGGCCGCGCTGGTACGACAGGCCGCCCAGCAGGCCGATCTCGCCCATGGCCGTTTTCCAGCGGTTCGACAGCAGGCCCGAGACGTTCGGATCGATCTTGTCGGCCTTGTCGCGGTGCTCGGCGCGCACATTGAAGGCGGCCTGCGCGCCCTTGAAATCGAATGGCCGGTTGGTGCGCACGTCGATGACGCCCGAGGTGCCGCCTTCGACCATGTCGGCGCCCTGCGATTTGTAGACGTCCACGCGCTGCAGCATGGCGACCGGCACATCGGCCAGGAACAGGCTGCGCCCGGCGGCGGTGAACATCTCGCGCCCGTTGTACAGCGTCGTGATGCCGCCCAGGCCACGGATGACGACGTTGCCGGCTTCGCCGTTCTGGCGGATGACCTGCACGCCCGGTACACGGCCCAGGATCTCGGCCACGTTCTTGTCGGGGAATTTGCCGATGTCGTCGGCGACGATCGAATCGAGCACCTGTTCGGCGTTGCGCTTGATGGCCTGGGCGCTCTGGGCGGCCTGGCGGGTCCCGGTGACGGTGACGACGGCCGCATCGCGGTCGGCGCCGGCGCGCGCCGTGTTGTTCTCGGCATTCGACGCCGCGCTGGCGGCCGGCACGTCTGCCGTGGGGGCGCCGACTTCCTGGGCGCCGACGGTGGCTGCGCTGATCAGGCCAGCGCCGGCCAGGGCCGCGACCGTGGCACGCAAGGCGAACCTGCTGCAGGCACGGGTGTGAGGGGTTTGGGAAAATGCGGGCGCAATGCTGCCCGGGGCGTACCGTGTCATATGTCTCCTTAATTGTTCTACGTCGCTGTGCGACTTTATTGTGTCGATGCTGTACGGAATGGTAGGAGATGCACCGAGAACGTTCCAATCAATTTTTGCGCAGTTCCGATACCGATTTACGTATCGACATTGCAAGTGATCGCGGTTGCTGGCGGCTAGTTGGCATTTGTCGATTCGATGCACTATTGCGGTGCAAGAAAATCGATGGCATCACGGTGTACTACGGCCACGACCACTGGCCAGTTATGTGGCCACAGCCGCTGCGTGGTGGGCGAGCGATGTCATGCGTGCACCGTTATTGCGCATTGCAACAGCTGTCAAGGCCGAAAATGTGGCGTCGCTGCAACGTCTGTGGTTGATTTACAGCAATATTTTGAACCCCTTGCGAGGTCGATTCTCGTCCCCGGAAAGGCCGCTGGAATCCAGGGTTCTCCTATGAGAATCACGGAGAATCGGGTTTCCGCTGGTGTCAATTCCGGTCACTTTCGTGACAATTCCGCTTGGGCGAACCCGGTGACAGATGTCCGTCGGGCATGTCATGATTACTAGGCTATTTCACAAACAAACACTGGAGATTCATCCATGAAGCACAAAATTCTTGCCATCGCCCTCGTGTCGGCACTGCCACTCGTCGCCCAAGCCCAAACCAGCGTCACCATGTACGGTATGGTCGATGCGTCGATCGGCGTTGAAAACAACGATGCGCCTGGCGAGAGCAGCCGCACCGTCGTGTCGTCGGGTACCCAATCGGCCAGCCGCATCGGCTTCCGCGGTACCGAAGACCTGGGCAATGGTCTGAAGGCACTGTTCAACATCGAAGCCGCTGTTGCCGTCGATACCGGCGCAACCGATTCGAACATGTTCCAGCGCCGCGCTGTCGTGGGCCTGCAAGGCGCCTTCGGTACCGTGACCGTCGGTCGTGAATATGGCCCGATCGCTGCTGTTGCCGGCGCATCGGACACCTTGGGCCAGGGCTTCTACGGTTCGAACCTGGCTGCCTTCGGCACCAACCGCCTGACCCGTCGCCTGTCGAACTCGGTCAACTACCAGAGCAACGCTCTGAGCGGCTTCACCCTGCGCGCAGCCTACGGCGCCGGTGAGCGCAGCATCGATCCATCGGGCGACGTGACCGGCGTCTCGCTGGAATACGCAAACGCTGGCCTGTACCTGGGTGCTGGTTACCAGAACGTCGAGCGCCTGGCGACCGGCGACGACAAAGAGTACAACGCAGGTATCGGCTACAAGTTCGGCGACTTCGAAGTGCGCGCTGGCTACATGGCTGCTGATCCTGAAACCGGCATCCTGCCAAGCGCCAAGTACGAGCAGAAGAACGCCGGCGTGTCGTATGGCTTCGGCGCCAACCGCGTCTTCCTGAACTACCAGCAGCAAGAGCTGGCTACTGGCGCAGAAGGCAAGGCAGTCACCGTTGCCTACACCTACACCCTGTCGAAGCGCACCAACGTGTACGCATCGTACGCAAAACTGCGTAACAACAACAACGGCGTGTTCTCGCTGAGCTCGCCAGCTGGCTCGCTGGCCCTGCCAGCAACCGCGTTCGGCGCAGACCCACAGGTCTACAACGTCGGCGTGCGTCACTCGTTCTAAGCGACGCTGTTTCGTATCGGCGCATGTCGCCTGATACGCGACGGACATGAAAAACGGCAGACCGCAGGGTCTGCCGTTTTTTTACGTCTGCAGTTTGCCGGTTGGCGCTGTCAGCGTTAAATAGGGGATGCGTCGGGTGTCCGGACAGCGTACCGGTTTCACGGCGATACGGGGCGTACGGCGTCATGGAATGACGGGATCACGGCGGCACGGCGGCGCGGGGGCACGGGGGCATGCCAGCGCCCTCATCCATCGCTGACGATGACAGCGCCTGCAGCAGGCAAGCCACGCAACAAAAAAACGGCAAGCCCTGCGGCTTGCCGTTGTTGTCATCGCCCGTCATCCGGGCATGCAGGTCATAACCAGCTTAGAACGTTTCCCACTCGTCCGCAGCGACAGGCATCTTGGCCTGCGTCCGCGTCGGGGTTGGCGCCGGGGCCGGCCTGGCGTGGGAGATAGCAACCTTCTTCCCTGCCGGCGCCGGTGCCGGCGTTGCACGCACGACACCGACATCCGCCGGCGCCGCATCGGCCATCTGCCCGGCATCGATCCGGAACACGGCCACGGCTGCCGCCAGCATCGCCGCCTGGTCCTGCATCGACGCCGACGCCGCCGCCGCTTCTTCGACCAGCGCCGCGTTCTGCTGCGTGCCCTCGTCCATCTGCGCCACTGCCTGGTTGATCTGCTCGATGCCTGCGGTCTGCTCGACGCTGGCCGCGCTGATCTCGGTCATGATGTCGGTCACGCGCCGGACGCTCTCGACGATCTCCTGCATCGTGGCGCCCGCCTGCGCCACCAGCTTGCTGCCGTCGGCAACCTTGCTGCTCGAATCGCCGATCAGGGTCTTGATTTCCTTGGCCGCCGCTGCCGAACGCTGCGCCAGATTGCGCACTTCGCTGGCCACGACCGCAAAGCCACGGCCCTGCTCGCCGGCACGGGCCGCTTCCACCGCCGCGTTGAGCGCGAGGATATTGGTCTGGAAAGCGATGCCGTCGATAACGCCGATAATGTCGCTGATCTTGCTCGACGATGCGTTGATCTGGTCCATCGTGTCGACCACCTGATGAATCACTTCACCACCACGCGCCGCCACGTTCGACGCAGTCTCGGCCAGCTTGTTGGCCTGGCGTGCATTGTCGGCGTTCTGCTTGACCGTCGAGGTCAGCTCTTCCATCGACGACGCCGTCTCTTCCAGCGCGCCGGCCTGCTGCTCGGTGCGGCCCGACAGATCCTGGCTGCCGGCGGCCACCTGGCTGGCGGCAACCGCGATGGTATCGGTGCCGATCCGCACCGCGCCCACGGTGCGCGCCAGGTTTTCATTCATGGTCTTGAGCGCTTGCAGCAGGCGGCCGGTCTCGTCGTGCGAGGTGACGTCGATGCGGCTGGTCAGGTCGCCAGCGGCAACGGTATTGGCCACTTCGAGTGCGCGGCGCACCGGCACCGTGATCGAACGCGTGATCAAGGTAGCCACCAGGGCGGCGAATGCCAGCGCCAGGCCGCCAAGGGCCCAGGTTTGCCACATCGTGCTGTCGTAGGTTGCTGCGGCGCTCGCTGCGGCTTTCGCGGCCAGGTCTTTTTGCAGGGCCAGCTCGGCGCCGGTGGCTTCTTTCAGCCTGGCCAGACGCGGACGCAATTCGTTGGTCAGGTAGGTTTTGGCCGGTTCCTCCTGGCCCGCATTGATCAGCGCCAGCAATTCGGTAACGCCGGTCAGGTAGCTGGTGCTTGCGCCCTGCATGGTGCGCAGGATGGCCAGCTCCTCGGGATGACCCGCCAGCACCGGCTCGATCTCGGCCAGCGTCGCTGTGATCGTCGTACGCGCCTTGCCGATCGCGTCGACCTGCTTCTGGCGGTCGATCGGCTCCGCGTTGAGCATCATGTTGCGCAGCGCAATGGCGATGACGTTGATCTGGCCTTCCAGGCGGTTGCTCATGTCGATCGCCGGGATACGGTGCTCGACCAGGTCCTTGGTGCCATTATTCACGCGCAGCAGCGACGCATTGCTCATGATGATCATCGCAACGAGCATGACGCCGACGATGCCGAAGCCGAGGGACAGGCGTGACGCAATATTCAGATTGCTGAGTTTCATGGGGTTCTTCTTTCTGCGGAGGTAATCAAGCAGCCAGCGGCAGCGACGGCACGAGGCCGACTTCGTCGGATTGCATCAGGGCGTCGATATCGAGCAGGATCAGCATGCGCTCGCCGACCGTGCCGAGGCCACGCAGGTAGCCGGCATCGAGCGAGCCCATGGCCGGTGCCGGCCGGATCTGGTCCGCTTCGAGGGTGACCACTTCGGAAACGCTGTCGACCACCATGCCAATCACGTGCTGCCCGATGTTCAGGATGATCACGACCGTCAGGCTGTCATACGAAGGGTCGGCAAAGCCGAACTTGATGCGCATGTCGACCACCGGCACGATCCGCCCCCGCAGATTGATGACGCCCTTGAGAAAATCAGGCGCATTGGCCAGGCGCGTCGGCGCCTCGTAGCCGCGAATTTCCTGCACATTGAGGATGCTGATGCCATACTCTTCTTTACCAAGGCGGAAAGAGAGTACTTCGTGATCGTTGACTGCGTGTTCCATGAGATTGCCTTCCAAAGCCGTTAAATCGCGTTATGTTTCTTTTCGGCAAGCAGCGTAAGTTCTAATGCGAACCATAACGATGCATGCACGCTAACGAAACGGCAAAGGAAGCAGCATTGCAATGAATACTGGACGATGCGCACGCTTTTATCGGCACATGTGTTGGTTGACGGCAAACAAAAAACGGCAAGCCGCAGCTTGCCGTTGTCGATGTCGATGCCCCTCAGGCGGCCGGACTCAGACCGGACTCAGAATTCTTCCCAATCCCCGGTCGAAACCGGTGCTGCGGCAGACGTCGCTTCTGGCTTGGCTTGCGCCCTGGGTGATGCGATTGCCTTGCGTGGCGCAGGCGCCGGTTTCACGGCCGGGGCAAGTGCCGGAACCGGCAGGGTTGGCGCGACCGGCGCAGGCACAGTCGCTTCCGCGGCCGCAGAAGCACCTTGCAGCTGCTCCCCATCGATCTGGAATACCGCCACCGCCTGCGCCAGCCGGGCCGCCTGTTCGCGCATCGAGGTCGCCGCCGCCGTCGCTTCTTCGACCAGCGCCGCGTTCTGCTGCGTGCCCTCGTCCATCTGCGTGACGGCCTGGTTGATCTGTTCGATGCCGGCGGTCTGCTCCTGGCTGGCCGCGCTGATCCCGGTCATGATGTCGGTCACGCTGCGCACACTGTCGACGATCTCGCGCATCGTCTGGCCAGCCTGTGCCACCAGCTTGCCACCCTCGGCGACCTTGCCGCTCGAATCCTGGATCAGGCCCTTGATCTCGCGCGCCGCCGCCGCCGAGCGCTGCGCCAGGTTGCGCACCTCGCCCGCCACGACGGCAAAGCCCCTGCCCTGCTCGCCCGCGCGCGCCGCTTCGACCGCCGCGTTCAAAGCAAGGATATTGGTCTGGAACGCGATGCCGTCGATGACGCCGATGATGTCGTTGATCTTGTTCGACGACGCGTTGATGCCTTCCATGGTGCCCACCACCTGCGCGATCACGTCGCCGCCGCGCGATGCAACGGTCGAGGCCAGGCCCGCCATTACATTGGCCTGGCGCGCATTGTCCGCGTTCTGGCGTACGGTCGCTGTCAGCTCTTCCATCGACGACGCCGCTTCTTCCAGCGCTGCGGCCTGCTGCTCGGTACGGATCGACAGGTCGTGGCTGCCCGCTGCCACTTCGGCCGCGGCCACCGCAATCGTGTCGGTCCCCACGCGCACGGTGCCGACGGTGCGCGCCAGGTTCTCGTTCATGGTCTTGAGGGCTTGCAGCAACTGGCCCGTTTCGTCCTGCGTGGTGACGTCGATGCGGCTGGTCAGGTTGCCGGCGGCGACCGTGTTGGCCACGTCCAGCGCCCGCGCCAGCGGCCGCGTGATCGAGCGCGTGATGGCCCACGCCGCAAGTACCGACAGCAGCAGCGCGACGCCGCCCAGGCCCCACATCATCAGGGTGGTATTGCGGTAGGTGGTGGCGGCATCGCGCGCGGCGTCGTTCGCGATCCCGACCTGCAGCGCGGTCTGCTCGGCCGTTGCCCGTTTCAGGCGCATCAGCAGCGGGCCCAGGTCTTCGCCGAGCAGCGCGCGCGCCTCGTCGACTTCCTCGGCCTCGAGGTGCTTGATCATGGCGTCCTGGCCGGCCTTGTAGAGCGCGGTTTCCTTTTCCATCTGGGCGAGCAGTTCGAGCGCTTTCGGATGATGCAGCGAGGCCCGCAGCTTGACCAGGATGTTATCCATGGCGGCGCGCGCGGCCATGATGTCCTTGACCTGACGCCGGTGATCGGACCCGCTCTCGCTGAGGATCATGTTGCGCAGCGAGATGGCGATATCGTTGATCCGGTCCTGCATCTGGGTGGTCAGCGCGATGCGCGGCATGCGCCCGTTGACGATCTCGTCGGTGCCGGCATTGGTGCGGGCCAGCATCGCGTTGCTCAGCACGATCATCACGACCAGCATGATGCAGATCAGGCCAAAGCCCAGTGACAGTCGTTTTCCGATGCCCAGGTTTGCCAGTGTCATCGCGTATCGCTTGTTGTTTGATCCTGTCATGGTCTTCCTTGTACAGCGCCGTGCGCTTGAAATAGTTACCCTAGAAGAACATTACAAGCGACTTTTAGTCGTGTCGATAGATCGTTGTCAATACTGGAAAATAAAGCTTGGTTTAGGTCGAATCTATGGCGCGCTCACAACAAGTCACCAGCGCTTTCCCTGACGGCAAGGCCCCGGTGGCACACAATATGCTTGAAATAAACGGACATCCGTCCACCATCCGTTTTGGGAGTTTTATGATCATCCGCAGACTCGATCCACGTACGATCGCCCAATCCATGCCGTACCTCGGCACGCTGCTGCTCGATGCCGTCGCCGATGGCCATTCGCTGGGATTCGTCAACGGCCTTGACCAGGATCAACTCGACGCATACTGGCAAGGCGTCGCAGAAGAAGTGGGCCTGGGACAGCGCGTACTATTGGCAGCGGAACGTGATGGCGTGCTGGTAGGCAGTATCCAACTAGCATTAAGTACGAAGCCAAACGGCCACAACCGCGCAGAAGTACAACAGTTGCTCGTACACTGCACCGTACGGCGCAGCGGCATCGGGATGGCGCTGATGCAGGCCCTGGAAATCGAAGCGCTGGCCTTGCGCCGCGGCTTGTTGTTTCTTGACACCGCGGTGGGTTCCGGCGCCGAGCGACTGGTGCAGCGAAGTGGCTATGAGCGGGTGGGCGAGTTGCCCGAGTACGCCTGTACGCCCAATGGCCGCTGGCACGGGACGGCAATTTACTACAAGACCCTGTTCACGCGTAACCGGCACTGACCGGCACCTCCCGCCGCCAGCCGTCATGAAGGAACGCGTGCGCCACCGGTTTGTGGCGTAGAATTTGCCGGATTGAACGTTCTGGAAAGCAATGTGACTGGCATCGTGTCCACCCTCCCCCGCAGACCGCTGCGGGCGTATCTGCTCTGGCTCGTTCTGGTGACGTTGCTGCCGGGGGTCGTCGGCGCGTCGCTGCTGTTCGTCCATCAATACCAGAAAAGCCGCGCCCAGTTCGAGCGCAATACCATGCAGACCGTGCGCGCGCTCGTGCACACGGTCGACAGCAAGCTGCTGCAGGCGCAGGCCGTCGCCCAGACCTTGTCGACGCTCGACGCCCTCCAGGAACGGGATTTTCCGCGCGTGCACCGCCAGGCGCGCGCAGCGCTGCAACTGGCCGGCGACGGCATGACTGCCGTACTGCGCGAGCGCAGCGGCCAGCAGATCCTCAACACCGCCGTGGCCTACGGCGAACGGCTGCCCGTCGAAGCCTCCGACTCGCTGGAGCAGGTGTTCGCCAGCGGCCGGCCGGCCATCTCGCGGGTGTTCGTCAGCAAGGTCGTCGGCCAGCCCATCGTCAGCGTCGACGTGCCCGTGTTGATCGATGGCGGCGTGGCCTACGTGCTGAGCATCGGCATCCGGCCCGACTACTTCGATGACATGCTCACGCCCAAATCGGTATCGGACGGCGCGCGTGCGTCGGTCCTCGACGCCGGCGGCACGATCTTCGCGCGCAACCTGAGTCCCGAGCGCTTCGTCGGCAACCGCGTCACCGATCCGCTGTTCCATGCCATCGAGCGCAAGCGCGAAGGCGTCGTGCGCTCCGTATCGCAGGAAGGCACCGCCCTGCTCACCTTTTATTCGGGCTCCGAAACCACCGGCTGGCACGTGGCCATCGGCATGCCACGCGCGAACCTGAACCAGGTCCTGTTCGAGCCACTTGCCGCACTGTTGACCGGGGTGCTGCTGCTGTTTGCCATCGGCCTGTGGCTGGCCTGGCAGATCGGCGGACGCCTCGCGCGTTCGGTCCAGGCCCTGACCGAACCGGCAGTCGCGCTGGGCAAAGGCGAGCCGCCGCCCCGCTTCACGCAGGTACACGTCAAGGAAGCGGCCGAAGTGGCCGAGGCCATCGGCGCCGCCTCGAACCTGCTCGGTGAACGTGCCCAGGCCCTGGCCATCAAGGAAGCCGAACTGCGCGACGCGCACCGCATGGCGCGCTTCGGCACCTGGCACATGCCCCTGCCGGGCGGCGCCCTGATCACGTCCGAGTCGGTGCCGCACATCTACGGGCGCGAACTGCCGCCGTTCGACGAACAGCGCGGTACGGTGCTGCCCGAAGAATCGTGGCAGCGCGCCCATGCCCTGATCCGCGAGCTGCAACGCACCGGTGGCAGCGGCAGGCTGCAACTGCAGGTGCTGCATGCACACGGCCACCGGATCTGGATCGACCTGCATTGCGAAGCCGTGCAGGACGGCGACGGGAACGTGGCGGCGCTGCGCGGCACGATCCAGGACGTGACCGACCGCGTCAACGCCGAAGAAGCGCTGCGCCAGGCCGACCAGCGCAAGAACGAATTTCTGGCGATGCTCGCGCACGAACTGCGCAATCCGCTGGCGCCGATCGCGTCCGGCGCGCAGCTGCTGGGCCATGACACGCTCGACCCGGCGCGCACACGCCAGATCAGTGGCATCATCGCGCGTCAGGCGCGCCACATGGCGGGCCTGGTGGACGATCTGCTGGACGTCTCGCGTGTAACGCGCGGCCTGGTGACGCTGTCGAAAACCCGCATCGATGTCAACGACGTGCTGACCGAAGCGCTGGAACAGGTCCAGGAGCCGCTGCGCCAGAAGGGCCACACGCTGACATCGTCGCTGCTGACGGCGCCGGCCTGGGTGATGGGTGATCGCAAGCGCCTGGTGCAGGTGGTGGGCAACCTGCTGCATAACGCGGTCAAGTTCACGCCCGCCGGCGGCAAGCTGCGGGTCGCACTCGAACTGGACCCGTCGCGGCTACGCATCGTGGTGGCCGATAACGGCATCGGCATGCTGCCGGAAGAACTGGACCGCGCGTTCGAGATGTTCGTGCAGGGCGAGCGCACGCCGGACCGCACGCAGGGCGGCCTTGGCATCGGACTCGCGCTGGTGCGCAGCCTGGTGCAGCTGCACGGCGGCAGCGTGCGGGTGGAGAGCCCCGGTCAGGGCCTGGGCAGTACTTTCATCGTGACGCTGCCGCGCAGCGCGGATCAACGGGCAGGCAGCAGCGACGACAGTGCGCCTGCAGCCAACCTGACGCACCAGCTGAAGGTGCTGGTGGTGGACGACAATATCGATGCGGCGCAGGTGCTGGCGATGTACGTCAGCGCGGCCGGGCATGAGGTGGCCGTCGAACACGATCCGTACGATGCCTTGACGCGCGCCGCGCAGTTCGTGCCCGACGCCTGCCTGCTCGACATCGGCCTGCCCGGCATGGATGGCCATGAACTGGCGCGCCGCCTGCGCGCGGCCCCGGCGACGACGCACGCGCTGCTGGTGGCCGTCACCGGCTATGGCCAGTCACAGGACCGCGATGCCAGCAGCCAGGCGGGATTCGACCACCATCTGGTCAAGCCGGTCGATATGACGGACCTGGATCGCATCCTCACGGCGGCGGCCAGTGGCGCCGCCGCTGCCGTCTGAGTACCGGCGATGACACCTATTTGCGCTTGACGCTGCCGAACGCTTCGCCCTTCTTCCAGGTCGGCATGCCAGGTGCGTTCGCGACCGCGTAACCCAGGTTGAGCGTGAACTGGGCCTGCTGCACCATGCCCGACAGATCCCACTCCGGGCGGTACGCATCGGTGACCTGGTGGTAGTGGTCCTTGAAACCCTTGATGTTGGTGCTGGATGCGTTCTGGTGCTGCTCGAACTCGAAGTGGCCATCGCCCGAGAACACGGCCGAACCGACGTTAAACGCCGGCACGCCCGCCTTGGCGAACGCGAAGTGGTCGGCGCGGAAGTAAGCGCCCGACATGTCCGGCGAGCTTGGCGCGATCTTCAGGCCCATCGATTTGGCCACCTGGGTCGAGGTCTCGAGCAGGCTGCTGCGCTCCGCGCCGGCGACACCGATATCGCGCGTGCGGCCGACGAAGTTCAGGCTGTCGAGATTGAGGTCGGCAGCCGTCTGCGCCAGCGGCCAGACCGGGTTGGCGACATACGCGGCCGCGCCCAGCAAGCCCTGCTCTTCGGCGGCGGGCCACAGGAAGATCTGGGTCCGCCTGGCCGGCTTCTTGACCGCTTCGGCCGCCATCACCAGCAGCGCTGCGGTGCCCGATGCGTTATCGATCGCGCCGTTGTAGATGCGGTCGGCCTTCGGATCGTCGCCGGCCTTCAGTTCGGCCATGCCCATGTGGTCCCAGTGCGACGAGTAGACGACCGCCTGCTCTTTCAGTTTGGCGTCGGTGCCGGGCACGATGCCGATCACGTTGAACTGCTCGACTGGCCGGATCGCCGAGCGCAGTTCAACGTGGCCCGCGACCTTCAGGTCGACCGGACGAAAATCACGGCGCTCGGCCTGCGCGCGCAGCTTGTCGAGATCATGGCCGCCGGCGGCGAACAGCTCGCGCGCCGTGTCTTCGTGCAGCCAGCCTTCCATCGGATTGCCGGGGCCCTTGAGGCCGAAGCGCTCGTTGCCGAAGCCATTGGCCGGCACGCTCCACGGATACGAGCTCGATGGCGTCGTGTGAATCAGCAGGACACCAGCGGCGCCGCGGCGCGCGGCTTCCTCGAATTTGTAGATCCAGCGGCCATACCAGGTGTAGGCCTTGCCGGCAAAGCGGTTGGGCTCTTCGGCGGTGGGCTGGGGATCGTCGACCATCATGACGAGGATCTTGCCCTTGGCGTCGAGGCCCTTGTAATCGTCCCACTTTTCTTCGGGCGCTGCGGCGCCATAGCCGACGAAGACAAGGGGCGCATCGAACGACAGGTTCTCGTTGCCGCTCTTGGTGCCCATGACGATACCTTTGCCGAGTTCCGGCTTGAAGGTCTTGCCGCCGGCAGTGAAGGTGGCGCTGCCGCTCAGGAGCTTGCTGCCCTCGATCTCGACCTTCTGGCGGTAGCCGCCGCCGGGGATGGGCTTGAGGCCAATCAGCGCGGCCTGGGTTTCCAGATAGCGCACGGCCAGATCGCCGCCGCGCTGGCCGGTGCCGCGGCCTTCGAGCAGGTCGTCGGCCAGGAACGACAGGTGGGCGCGCAGCGCGGTCTCGGACACGGCGGCCGGCTGCTGCGCATGCGCAGCCTGGGAGACGGAGAAAATGCAGGCGCTGACGGCCAGGGCAAGAGGATGAAGTCGCATCGAGGCTTTCGTGACAGGATGATGGAAAAGCCATCTTAACCCGTCCCGCATCGAATACGCCAAGACGCGTCGTCGTGCTTGGCGGCGCCGGGGGGCACGCCTATACTTCTCCAAAACAATTCCACGCGAGGCCAGGCATGACCGTATCCCGCCGCACGCTGCTGGCAACACTGGCCGCCCTGCCGTTACCGGAAGCCCTTGCCGCCCCGCTCCCCGCCACCACCACAATGAAAGCGACACCGAGCATGTACGGTCTGATCGGAAAAATGCGCGCCACCCCGGGCCAACGCGACGCCCTCATCGCCATCCTGCTGGAAGGCACCACCGCCATGCCAGGCTGCCTGGCCTACATCATCGCCAAAGACAAGCAGGACGCCGACGCCATCTGGATCACAGAAACGTGGGACAGCCAAGACAACCACAAAGCCTCACTGACCCTCGCGTCAGTCCAAGCCGCCATCAAACAAGCCCGCCCACTGATCGCCGGCTTCGGCGAACGTTTCGAAACCGAACCCATCGGCGGCCAAGGCCTCCCCAACAAGTAGGGTCAGAGTAGATTTATTGGGCAATTACCCATAGTTGTCAAACAATTCGACTCTGACCATAATTTATTCTTGCAGAAACTCTTGCAAATTAATTAGGGTCAGAGTGAGATGCACCGGGATGGTGGACAGATTGAATCAGGTACACCTGAGAATTTTTTCCACCTGGTCGGGTGTTCGATAGCCGAGGGTTTGGTGGAGGCGCTGTTGATTG
>NZ_JCASII010000009.1:0-55767 GCF_059686035.1 Telluria sp. ZT3P26
CCGGCACCGGCCAATCGAGGCCGGCAAGCTTCAGGAGGCTTTGCGTCATGCCTACAGCCTGGCGCAGCGGCAGACTGAAGAGGCACTTGATGCTCAGGCAGAACTGGATTGCCTCGTCGCTGAATTTCTCGCTGCGTCCTCGCTTACCGCTCGGCTGGCCATGCCAGTTCATGTTCGGATCAAACCAGATGAGCAGCGAGCCGCGTGACTTCAGCGCTTCGTTGTATGACTTCCAGTTCGTAGTACGGTACTTCTGAGGAGCCGGTTTCATCCGCTCAGGCTACCTGATCAGCATGATCCATGCTGATCAGGGCTGATTTGCGCAACAAAGCCTCGGTAATTGGTCAACTGCGCAATATGGCAAAGACAGAATAAGTAACTTACTTTATCGGAAGTTTTGAAGGCGCCTCCCTTGCTTGATGGCAGCAAGGCTTATCGTGATGACGCACAACGCATTTTGTTAAACGAAATAACTCGTCAAGGTATGAGTGGCACCGCTGGCGATCGCAAAAGCTGAAATATATCCCCCGTATTGAAGCTTTTGCGTAGTTTGCAGGCTGACACCGACAAGTTAGCTAGATTTGTTCATTGCACTTCTGATTTGCTGCTCCTCCAGGTCCAATTCGTTTGCCAGTGAGCGGTGCGTCTCCGCATCGACCTGATCTGTGTGCTCTGACAGCTTCTCTCGGGCTGCTTCAATTGCCACCAGCCGCAAGCGTCTTTGCGCATTGAACTGTTCGGCATTCTCGGGCGATTCAGCTTCTTTCTCGTCAGCTGCCCGCTCAGCCCTGGCTTCGTACTCGTCAACGAGTGCAGACGCTGCAGTTGAATGTTCCGGGCTGGCGGCTGGTTCGAGGTGTTCCTTGACGACTTCAAGCGCGGCGTCAGCAATCTCTGCCCTGGCCAGGGCTTCTGCTGGTTCAGCAGCGTCCTTCTCCGGCTCGATCACTTCGAGTTTTCGTACCAGCCAGCCAAGCGTGGTGCCCTGAACAATCAGCGTTGCAAAAATTGCACAAAATGCCAGGAAAACGATGACATCTCGCGCGGGGAAGTTGGCCGGCAATGCAAGTGCCGCCGCCAGGCTGACCACCCCTCGCATCCCGGCCCACGACACGACCGCATGGTGCGTCCAGAGGGGACGCGTCGACTGCGCTGCCTCGCTCCGGGAGAACGCGCCTGGCAGCCAGCCTGTCATGAACACCCAAACGAAGCGGCTGACAATGAGGGTCACAGACACGGCAAGTGCAAGCAATGCAAGCGAGGTAAGCGTCGTAGCACTCTCTCTCGCAAGCCGTTCAACGATGCCCCGCATTTGAAGTCCGATCAGCATGAAGATGAGGCTGGCGAGCAGGAACTCGATGAAATTCCAGACTGCATGGAGCTCCAGTCGGGTACGGGCTGTGAACTCTGCATGCTGTTTCCGGCCGAGAACGAGACCACAAACTACCGCGCCTAACACCCCCGATGCGTGCAGCGCCTCAGCGCTCAGGTAGGCGGCAAAGCCCGCCAGAATGCTGATCGTGATGTCGAGCATCGTGTCATCGATCTTGCTGAACACCCACATTGCCAGACGACCGGTCAACCAGCCGATGATGATTCCGCCGATTCCCATGCCAAAGAACTGAAGCAGGCCGCTCGAATAGCTGACCGAGCTTGCCGCTACCGCCGCCACAGCAAAACGGTAGAGAACCAGTGACGACGCATCGTTGATCAGGCTTTCGCCTTCCAGAACGGTAACGATCCGCTTGGGCAGGTTAAATTTCTTCAGAACCGAGCTGGCGGCAACGGCATCGGGCGGCGCCACGATGGCACCAAGTGCTGCTGCAGCCCACCAGGGAAGTCCGGGCACCAGCCAGTGCGCCACAACGGCGACTGCAGCTGTCGTAAAGAGAACGGCGCCGATAGCGAGTAAAAGAATAGGCCGAAGGTTCGAACGGAACGCTGGCCAATCTGTGCGGTAGGCACTGACCTGCAGGAGCGGCGGAAGAAACAGAGCCAGTGCAAGCTCCGGATCCAGCTCGACCGCAGGCAGACCTGGTATCAGAGCCAGACCCATGCCGCCCAATACCAGGGGGATCGCCACCGGCAAATCCAGGCGCTGTGCCACGATCGCAAGCACGACGCAGAATGCCACCAGGCTAAGAAGAATTTCGAAATTCGCCATCGAATTCAGCCTGCCAGCAGCGAGTCGGGCCAGTGACGCAATAATGTTGCGGGATCATCGAAGATGGCGACGGCTTCGGACGACGCTGCATCGTCCCAGTAGCCGCCGCAGCGCAATGCAATGCACTTGACCCCGGCTGCCTTGGCCGCTGCAATATCGTAGGGCGTGTCGCCAATCATCACGGCCTCGGTGGGATGCACGCCGGCCTTTTGCAAGGCAGCTTCGATGATGTCACCGTCGGGTTTGGACTCCTTTATCTCATCCGAAGAGACCGATGTGTCGAGCAAGTCCTGCAGGCCGGCCTGCTCGAGTAATGCCGGTAGCTCTTCGCCGCTGGATGACGCAATGACCAGACGCAGACTTTTGGATCTCATGTGCTGCACCAACAGCCGGGCGCCGGGTGTCGGGTTCAGGTTCGCCATAAAGCTGCTCAGCAATAACTGCGTGCGGTCTTTTCTGATCTGTTTTGCCAGAGCCGATTCTGAATCGATGTCAAGTAGCTCAGCGAAAACCTTGTCCGATCCCTTACCGATCAAACTCCTTATCTGCTCATAACTAATTACATGGCCATGCCGTTCAAGAGTTTGCATCCACGCTTGCGTATGAGCATCATTGCTATCGATAAGCGTGCCGTCAATGTCAAACAAAACAGCTTTTAGTGCGATTTGATTCATCATATTTTTAATTAAAACGGAATATTTAATGTTAATTTATAGTTACTATTCGACCTAAATGACCAAAGAATCCGCGTCGTTCGAACCGAGAGCAAATGCCCGGAGCAGTATGTCAGCTAGTTTGCACCTGCCTGCGCGGTTCTGTCGCACTGTTAATCAAAGGAGAATATTTACCGGACGGCACTGTAGATGAACTGGATGAACCATTTCTGACACTACAGAAAATCGGTCGTAAACGATATGCTCTCAATGCCGTCGCTTGCGAATGCGCCTGCGAATCTTCTCTGTCAGTTCAATACAGGTGATCACGGAGCTGGCAAACCGGAACGATTGACTCAGAGAACTACTCGTTACTATGTGTCATATGTAAAAGGCTGCCAGGTCAATTGTATTTACGAATACATCATTTGTCCTACATAGATTTGCGCAATATCCTTACAAAAACTCCCAAAAAATTCAAGCCGAATTGCTAGAATGACCCGCTAAGTAACGACCTGGCTAACTAGCCGCGTAATAGCTTGAATAAAAACTGATCGTTTCAATGTCGACTTGATTAGAAATTTCTAAAACACACAAGAGAGGATATACCTGATGGCAAATTCGGATCATAAAGGCAACGGCGCACCGCCAAGCAAAATTCATGTTGGCCCGGCGACAAAGAAGGCAGGCTGGCTCCCTTGGCTGCTGCTGGGATTAGGCCTCATCGCCCTCCTGTTCGGGCTGCGACGCTGCAGTAACGACGAAGCAACGACACGAGTTGAGACGGCCCCAGTGGCCGCGCCTGTTGCTGAGACAGCCATGGTTCCAGCACCTGCCCCGACAGCCGCTGCTGGCACTACCGCGATTCTGGCCGGCACCTCCGGCGTCGGTCTCTATCTTGCTGGAACTGATGCACTGCCCCGAACCTTCGTGTTTGAAAAACTCTATTTCGATACCGCCAAAAGCGACATCCGGACGGCCGATCGCGAAGAGGTAAGCATGCTGAGTGCCGCCATGAAGCAATATCCGAACTCGCGCATCCAGATTGTCGGTTATGCCGATGCACGCGGCGACGCCTCTGCAAATGCAACGCTTGGCAAGGAACGTGCTGAGAGCGTGAAAGCGGCACTCGTGGCTGACGGCACTGCCGCCGATCGAATCGACACTGCTTCTGGCGGCGAAACGAACCCTGCCAACACCAATGCCACCTCGTCAGGCCAAGCCGAAAACCGCCGGACCGAGCTGATCGTCCTCCAGCGCTGATCCTAACAATTTCCAAGAAAGGAACATCCCATGTCACGTACTATTACCGCACTGTTCGACAGCTATGCCGATGCCGATGCAGGCCGCCAGCGGCTGCTTGCCGCCGATCTCGATACCGATAATGTCAAGATTTACGACAAGTCGGCGCTTGGCGATACGGGCCACTCGTCGCAAGAAGGCGACGGCATGTGGGCGTCGAACAAGAACGCGTTCCTGCCCGGGGAAGATCGCCATGCCTATGAAGAGGGTGTGCGTCGCGGTGGCTTCCTGCTCATCGCCGACGTCGACGACGACGAGGCCGACGAGGCCGTTGCAGCACTTAACGAATCCCATCTGAAAAGCGTCGATATCGAAGACCGCGCCCATCAGTGGAAGTCGCAAGGCTGGATGCCAGCGGTCGCCGGTGCTGGAGTGGCGGGCATGGGCACCGGCACGCAGCAGCCGTCCTCATCGATGTCGGCGCAGTCGTCGAATCTGCAGGGCAACATGGGCCGCACTGACTCCCCGCAGGTCGATACGTCGACCCAGAGCATTCCAGTCGTGGAAGAGCAGCTGAAGGTCGGCAAGCGTGAAGTCGAGCGGGGCGGCGTGCGGGTCTATTCGCACATCGTGGAAACACCTGTCAACGAGAGCATCGAATTGCGTGAGGAGCATGTTGACGTGCAACGTCGCGCCGTCGACAAGCCAATCAGCGCCTCCGACACGACCGCTTTCAGGGAGCAAAGTATCGAGATGCATGAGATGGCCCAGGAAGCTGTCGTCCAGAAAACGGCGCGTGTCGTCGAGGAAGTCACGATCAGCAAGGAAGTCAGTGAGCGTCAGGAACAGATCCACGATACGGTGCGCCACACCGAAGTCGAAGTCGAGCGTTTTGACGGTTTGGCAGCTGGCGCCGGCACGAATGACGATACCTACTACCGCAATCATTTCCAGAGCAACTACGGCAGCGCGAACGATTCGTACGAAGACTACGCCCCAGCCTACAGCTATGGCTCCCAGATGCGCGGCGACAACCGCTACAGCGGCCGGCAATGGGACACTGCCGAAACTGATTTGCGTAACGACTGGGAATCGCGCAACACCGGCAGTGGTTCGACCTGGGAAAAGGTAAAGGCGGCTGTGCGTCATGGATGGGATCGCATGACTGACAACAACGGCACAAATCGATCGAATTAATGTTTGGAAGCCCGCAGAAGCCAGTGCCTTACCGGTAGCCAGTCATAGAGTCGCAAAAGGGATTGAACGAGCGGGCGATATATACGGTCTTATGCAAAAAACGCGGCATGTCTGCGTTTTTTTTCATGGGCTCAATTCGCCAATGCCTTGTTTCAAGGGGAGCTCCGGCTAATGAGCTTCAGCATCAGCGCGATATCGTAGACAAGGAACGCATCCGTAAATTACGAACTGAAGGAAACGTCCGATTGCCATCCGGACTATGTAAAAATTTAAATTTAACATCGACCTTGTGAGATTCGACATCTTTTAGTCGCCAGCACTAGCATCAAAATGCTCGGCGAAGGCAAATGGAAAACCAAGAAGCATGATGCGGACTATCGTCGGACTTCAGTTTTTTCGCCGGCACGCCTCTTTGTATGCTTCGACATAGGGCATGTCGAAGCATTTTTGAAGTCCTTCGGCGACATCGATATTGGGAGGCCAGCGCATCTTTCTCGTAGTACCGTCTGCTAATTTCACTTCCATGTAGCCGTTGACGATTGGCGGCATATTCGCGTCTTTGGGAGGCGCAGGAAATGCCGCCAGCTTTACCTTTGCCTGCTGGAGTGGGGGTAGGAGGTGCAACGGAACGGAAAACCTGGTTAAGGGCTGCTTTCGACCTTGGATTCAACCGGTCGACGCAACACACTAAACTCTGGGTAAGCAGAAGGAGTGTTACGGATGAAGCAGAGAGCAAGGATTTATTATACGGATGCCCAGAAGGCGTTGATGTGGGAGCACTGGAAAAAGGGGGAATCGCTCCAGCAAATTGCCCAGCTGTTCGATCGAAACCACTCGTCTATACAGCGAATTCTTGCCGAGTCTGGTGGCATTCGGCCCGCAGAAAGACACCGATCAAGACTGGCATTAACCTTGGCCGAGCGGGAAGAAATATCACGCTCGCTAGCTACTGGTCAATCGATCCGTCAGATTGCTCAAGCACTTGGACGAGCACCGTCCACTATTAGCCGTGAGATCAGTCGCAATGGTGGCCAGACGAGCTATCGAGCTGGCTGTGCAGACGCGGCTGCTTGGAAGCGAGCCCATCGTCCTAAGTGCTGCAAACTGGTGACCAACCCTGAGTTGGCAAATATCGTAACAAGCAAACTCCAATTACAGTGGTCGCCTGAGCAAATTGCTGGGTGGCTCAAGCATACGTTTTCAGGCAGCGAGGATTACCAGGTGTCGCATGAAACGATTTATCGCAGCCTCTTCATTCAGGCCCGGGTACTGTCAACTTGCTGAACCTGGACGGCGAGTCGTAGAATTCGAAGTGAAATTGCTTCTGGTCGGGTAATACTGTCCCACGAATTAAGCGTTCTTTGCGACCTGGGTGACCTCACTCCATATAGAAAATGCCTGCGTGCGGACGTGCCGGTACTGCTCCGCTGTCAAGCGGTTGCGCTGGCAGCGGAAAGCATTGTTGATCGGGCCATGCGCCGACAAAAAGCGCTGACCTTGCCCGGCTGATTTGAAGCGGCGCATCTGTCGTTCTCGTTGCCGCGTCGGTTGATGCGAGAGTTCGGCCCGGTTGTTGAGGCCCTTGTGCTGGCGATGCTCGACACCCGGCATGATTTGCTTCTTCGCCGCAGCATAGCTCTTCAGCTTGTCGGTGATCAGCACCCGTGGTGCGTAACGCAAGCCCTTGAGGAGCTTGCGCAAAAAACGCTTTGCTGCCTGCCGGTTACGCCGACTCTGGATCAAGATATCGAGCACCTGACTGTTCTGATCGACTGCACGCCAGAGGTAATGGTGCTTGCCCTTGATTGTTAGCACCACCTCGTCGAGATGCCATTTGTCCCCGCGCTGCGGTTGACGCCGGCGAAGTTCATTGGCATAGCCCTGGCCGAACTTCAATGTCCATTGGCGGATCGTCTCGTACGTTACGCTGATGCCACGGCTTGCCATCAGCTCTTCTATGTCGCGAAAACTCAGCGCGAACCGGAAGTAGAGCCATACGACATGACTGATGATTTCTGCCGGGTAGCGGAAACCGCAGTAGAGTTGGGATTTTTTCATCCCGCTACTTTACAAAGTTTTCCCCGCACCTGTAAGTTGACAGTACCGATACGCTGGCTTAAGAGACCAAGTGAACAACCACTACTTCCGGCTTTTTGGCTCCGCTTTCTTAATGTCGGGAGTCACAGCGGGTATCGCACTTAGCCAGCCTGATCAGGGAATAAATTCGCGCCCTACAGCAAGCAGTGCTATGAGTGAAGCGCTTGGCCAACAGCTGGGCCAGGTAACCGCTCAAATCATCTCGAAAAACCTGAACATTTCACCGACAATCGAGATTCGGCCAGGTTATCGGTTTAACGTCATGGTCACTAAAGACATGACATTCTCAAAGCCTTACAAGGCATTTGACTATTAACGCCAAGGAGAAATAATGAAACCGTTCACTCGTAAAATTTTAGCCGCTAAAGTTGCTTTAACGATGGCAGTGTCTTTGCTTCCTGGTGTCATTAGTCCGGCACATGCTGGCATTCCAGTTGTTGACGGGGCGAACTTAAAACAGAACTTGATGACTGCTTTTGAGAGCGTTACGCAGACGCTCAAGCAGGTTCAACAGTACCAGACTCAACTCCAGCAGTATGAAAATCAATTGCGGAATACCTTGCAGCCAACAACTCAGCTGTAGGACAACGCGACTACAACGATGGGCAAGCTGCGCGGCGCTATCGACACTCTAGAACATTACAAAAGGACGCTAGGTACTGTTGACGCATATCTGGAACGTTTCAAGGATACCGCTGAATATCGCAGTTCGCCCTGCTATTCAGTAAAAGGGTGCTCGGCCGAAGAATGGAATGCGATGAAAGCAACTGAAATTCTAGGTTCGCAGGCGCAAAAGAAAGCGAACGATGCTATGTTCCGTGGGCTTGATCAGCAGCAGCAAAATTTGGAACTTGACGCCTCTCAGTTGGGTCGTCTTCAAACTGCGGCGCGTGGAGCGGACGGACAATTACAAGCCATTGGGTATGCGAACCAGCTTGCAAGTCAACAGGCCAACCAGCTGCTGCAAATTAGGGCGTTGCTAATTGCGCAGCAAAATGCCGTAGCTACTCGCAACCAGGTCTTACAAGATCGGGAAGCGCGGGAAGCTGCCGCTGCTCAGGCGATCCGTCGAGGCACTTTCACCCCCACGCCTTATACGCGTACTTACTAAAGGATAGATCATGATATTGAAAAAAAATGCGCTGTTTCTCATCTTGGCTGTTGCACTCGTGAGCGGCTGCGATAAGCCTGTGGAGGTGACAACTACTCCATGCGACCAGCTGGGAAAGACAACGGACCCGGAACTGAAAGAGAAGTTGAAAAAACAATGTGGTCACGGCGGCGCTGAATTCAAGCCAACGCCGAAAACCAAGACCTACTAAGGAGTTTCCATGAATAAGCCAGTCATCGCGATAAAACCTATCTACTGGTTGCTGTTTCTATGGCTGGCGTTTTTCTCAGCACACGCCTTTGCCGAAGTTACTAGCACGGGTGTCCTCAACTCCGTTTTAGACAAGTTCCAAGCCCGATCTACCACTTGGCAAACAATCATGGTGGCGCGAGCGACCTGGTTGTTT
The DNA here is from genome assembly GCF_059686035.1 of Telluria sp. ZT3P26. Taxonomy (NCBI): domain Bacteria; kingdom Pseudomonadati; phylum Pseudomonadota; class Betaproteobacteria; order Burkholderiales; family Oxalobacteraceae; genus Telluria; species Telluria sp. ZT3P26. Next base: position 8,871 of record NZ_JCASII010000009.1, read on the forward strand.
TGGCTTTTGGTCGTGATTAGCATGGTGTGGACCTTTGGTTTTATGGCCTTGCGTAAAGCCGATATTGGCGAACTATTCGCAGAGTTCATACGATTTACAATATTCACCGGATTCTTCTGGTGGTTACTAATGAATGGCCCGCGATTTCCAGTAGATATTATGAACTCACTTCGCATGGTTGGTGCGCAAGCATCGGGATTACCCAATGACTTAGGACCGTCCGGGATTGTTGATGTTGGCTTTGATATTTTCTACAAAGTCCTTGATCGAACGACCGGGTGGCAGCCAATTGACAGTTTATTCGGGATGCTCCTGGGTGCGGCAGTTTTGATCATGTTCGCCCTAATTGGCGTCAATATGCTCCTGCTTCTGGTCAGTGGATATTTCTTGGCGTATGCAGGCGTGTTCATCCTGGGGTTCGGCGGCTCGAAATGGACCTCGGAAATGGCCATCGGCTACTACAAGTCCATCCTCAACATTGGCCTGCAACTGATGGCGATGGTGTTGATTATCGGCGTAGGCAAATCATTCATTGACGACTATTACAAGGCGTTGAGTGCCGGTGTTGAATTGAAAGAAATGGGCGTGATGGTGGTCGTGGCGGCTTGCATGCTGTTCTTGGTGGCGAAGGTGCCACCTCAGGTTGGTGCTCTCGCTGGCGGGACAACCGGCAATCTTGGCTCTAACTTTGGCGTAGGCGCGGCTGTAGGCGCAGCAGCAATGGGTGTAGCAGTTGTGGCCTCGGCCGGCGCAGCGCTCGCAGCCGGCGCAGCCAATGCAGCTGGCGGCACGCAAGCGTTGATGGCGGCGTTTTCAAAAGCTAACGCAGCGGAAAGTGCAGGCGGTGGCAGTTCCTCTGGGTTGATGAGCGCAATGAACAGTGGCGGTGGCGCGGCTAACGATGCTAGCGGTGGCGGTAGCGCTCTCGCTGCGGCCATGGGCGATTCCTCCGGAAGTGGCGGTGGCGGTGGTAGTGGTAGTGGTAGTGGTGGTGGTGGTGGTGGTGGTAGTGGTAGTGGTGGTGGTGGTGGCGGTGGCGGCGGTAGTGGTGGTGGCGGTAATCTAGCGTCAAGTAGCGTTAGTGATTCATCGAGCGCCGCAGGTAGCTCATCTTCTCCAGGCAGTTCCGAAAGCCGTTCGACAGCAAGCACAGGTAGTTCAAGCGGCGGAAATGGAAGTGCAGGGGTAGCCGATACTGGGTCTGGCGAAAGCCCGAAGACCGAGAGTGTTGCGAGCAGCGGTGAGGCCGGCTCTAGCAGCCAATCTACTGTTGGCGCCAATGGGACCACTGGTCAAGCAAAGTCGGGAGGTACGCCATTAAAAGCAAGCGCACTAGCGGCGAAGGCCGGAAGACTTGCTGCTGGCACAGCTGCTAATTTGGCACAGGGGTCATGGGACGTGGCGAAGGGTAAAGCACTTGACATGAAAGAAGCAGCACAGGCTCGAATTGACGACACGACTGGCGGGAAGATCGCTGCCGCCATCAAAGCTAGTCAGGCGGGTGATGTGGGGCATTCGAATAGCTTTGAAGGTGACAGTCTGTCGGCCGGAACTACGTCAGCCGATGATGAAGAAGAAATCGCGGCATTCCGCGACGGTAAATCACAATCTACATAATGGAGTTCGTTATGAAAATAAAAGCTATGGTAGCCGCGACCGCATTAGCTGTCACACTGCCTATCTCAGCGTCAGCGCAGGAAGTTTTAACCGGCGATACTAGACTCGCGTGCGAGGCTGTTTTGTGCTTGGCTGCTCCGACACGACCAACTGAATGTGTGGCATCGATTGCTAAATATTTCAGCATATCGCTTCGCCGTTTTAGCCAGACATTACGTGCTCGTCGCAATTTCCTTTCGCTTTGCCCACGAGTAGATACCGCCACCATTGATCATGTCATTAACACGTACCCCCCCGAGCCTGATCCACCGGAGCCGCCGCCCCCGATACAACCAGGTACGCCCGCTAACCGCTCGGAGATTGAGACACGACTAGCCTATCTGCTGCCGATATTCGAGAAAAAGGCGACACTTTTGACAAATCTACGTGCCACGCTCGATTCTTGCATTGCTCAGAACGGGCGCGTCGAGGACGGTGCCTGCGGCTCTCAATCGTCTGATTACTCCAGTGAAAGTGCAGCAGCACAGGAAATGAGCGATGAAATTGCACGACTACAGAACGGTCTGAGCACCCTGTAACTTGTTCTTAGGACCATATATGCCCCTTGACCTTCCACCACAAATGCAAGAAAGGGTAGTCTGCTCGATAGCAGCGGCTACCAAATACGAAGTGCCAGCAAATATCATTCTTGCCGTCGCTGAGAAAGAGAACGGGAGGCCAGGGCAGTGGGTTCGCAATAGCAGTAACGGAAGCTATGATGTGGGTCCGCTCCAGTTTAATACTCGCTACCTGCAAGACCTGGCACGCTACGGAATTACGGCTGAACATGTAGCGGCCGCAGGTTGCTACTCGTTCGAACTAGCGGCCTGGCGCCTGAGAATGCACATTAAAAATGATCGCGGCGATTTGTGGACCCGTGCCGCAAATTACCATTCGCGCACGCCTCAATTCAACCAGATCTATCGCGCCGACTTGATGATTAGGGCCGCGAAATGGGCAAACTGGCTGACGATCCGCTATCCGACGCACGACGTGTCAAAACCTGCCTCGACAGTTGCAGCCGCAGCTCCTGCTAAATCTGCACGAATCCTACCTGCAGCCACTCCAAAAGCAGCTTCTCTAGCAACGCCAGCATACGTGCCAAGGCAGTTGATCGTCAGTACGAATCCATAATTTAGCAGCTAAAATTGAACTCTCTAGGCCCGTCGTCGTCGTCGAAAAAAGTGCGCCCATCTCGCATAAAGATGGAAAGTATTACGCTTCCACGCATCCTGATCGCAGACCAAACGCTGGAAGCGATCAAATGGATAGCATTGATCTTGATGACCGCAGATCATGTCAACAAGTATCTATTCAACGGGACAAATGAGTGGCTATTCAATTGTGGGCGGTTGGCTATGCCGCTCTTCGTTTTTGTCCTGGCGTACAACCTTGCTCGGCGCAAAACTTTCGAGCGCGGAGTGTACTGCCGAACCATTTGGCGCCTCTTCGTTGTGGGTTGCGTTTCCACGCCTTTTTTCATAGCTCTCGGTAACGTTGTCTATGGGTGGTGGCCGCTCAATATTATGTTCACACTGACCTCAACGGCAGGCATTCTGCTGCTGATTGATCGAGGCTTAATGTCGCATTACTTAGTGGCAATTGCGCTGTTTATCGCTGCTGGATCAATTGTTGAGTTTTGCTGGCCGGCCTTAGCTCTTGGCGTTGCTATTTGGATGTACATCAGGCAACCATCCTGGGCCGCCTTTACCTTGGCCGTGGCGGGTGCTGGAGGCGTGTTCTACGTGAATGGCAACGGATGGGCAATTCTTGCTATTCCGCTCGCCTGGGCTGTATGTCGCATGAATTTGGGGGTGCCTCGGCTGCGATGGGTTTTTTATGCGTATTACCCTCTCCACCTAATTGCTCTACTGCTTATCCGCATTCCAATGAGTAAAATGGGCTACATCTTCTTTTGACGGAATGTTTATGCGTACCAAACTGCATATCGCTGCTTTCGCAGCATCACTCGCTTTTACGGTGCCGGCCTCCGCTCAACCAATTGAGTATTCAGGCATTCCCGTATCGACCACAGTGTTTGTCTCATTTCCGCATGGCGGGGCTGTTTTTCTTCCACCAGTGGAGAGCCTGGAAACGCTAGCGGCAGCAAAAGATGCGGCCATGATAACGATTCGTGGCCGCACCAGCACAGTTGCTCCGACCGCTAAAGATGAGGCATTGGCATTCGCACGGGCGGCCGCTGCACGAAAATTCCTGATCCACCAGGGCGTCTCGCCGCTCAAGATCATGGTCAACTACGCTTCGGCAGCCGACTTCATTGCTGATAACAGTACCGCCGCTGGCAGGATTGAAAATCAGCGGGTAGAAATTGACATCGTGTATGTTCCTCGAAATAATTGAGGCGTGTCGGGTGGGTCAATTTGTCAATTTAAACTAAAAGGAATGGAAATGCGTCTTCTTACAAAATTACGAGTGCTTAGCGCCGCGTTTACCTGCCTTATCAGCGTTACGGCAAATGCTATGGATATTCCTATGGATCGTGGCCTGGCATATAAACAGCTCGAATCAAAAACATGCTTTTCTGAATTTTCTCGAAATGGCCAGCTGGCCGGCATCGAACTGCAAGACCTGCTGATTTCGCAGGGCGGTAGGCTTGCGACGTTGAAACCAATAGGATCATTCGAGGTAGGCGACAACACTACACGGAAATATCGCGGCGCTGGATTAGAAATCAGCATTACGCCTAGCTCAAGTCAGAAAACCGGCAACGACCTGGCTTATGAAATTCGGGAAAAGGCGAAACTGACCATTACACGGAAGGGAAAGCCTGTGAAATATAATGTGGAAGTCATTTTTAAATGTCCCCAGTTATAAGGCAGCTCTCATATGAAAAACGGAAACTGTCTTGCGAGCCACGCTGAAACTGTCTTGCGAGCCACGCTGAAACTGTCTTGCTGGCCACGCTGAAACTGTCTTGCTGGCCACTGCGTACGGGAGCTTCGAGCTGCCTTCTCGAACCCCTATCACTGCGTACCTTGAAAAACGTATCGCTCAATAGAAGTCGCAGGCTGGGCCTACTTGGCCGCCCTCTCTTGGCGTTCTACCGCGCAAATGCGCTTGACCTGGCTCTGGCTATATCCTGAAAGCTTCGCCGTAACGGCGATGCTATTACCTCCCGCACGCAATGCCAAGATACGGGCATGCACATTCGCGTCGTGTTTTCGGCCAGCATACTTCCCTGCCTGCTTGGCCAGCTCCACGCCTTGACGTTGCCTTTCACGCCGGTCTTCGTAATCGTCTCGGGCGCTCTGCAGGGCCAGGCGTAAAAGCATGTCCTGGACCGACTGCAGCACGATCTTGGCGACACCAGCCGCTGCGTCTGCCAGGTCGCTGAGGTCGATGACGCCAGGGATGGCGAGATAGGCGCCTTTGTCGCGGATCGACTGAACAAGGCGTTCGGCCTCGGGAAGCGGCAGCCGGCTAATCCGGTCGATCTTTTCCGCGATGACCGTTTCCCCTGGCTGCAAATCGTGGATCATGCGCAGCAGCTCGGGCCGATCTGCTCGCGCTCCAGATGCCTTTTCTCGATACACGCCAGCTACATAGAAGCCAGCCGCTATCGCATCTTCCTTGATTTTCTCTTGGCGGCCCAAATCCTGTTCGGCTGTGCTAACACGCAGATAAATGCGAGCTATTTTCATGATGCTCCGTATGTTTACAATTTATCACTCGGATTGGCCTAGTCGTAAACAGTTTATCAGTTTCAAAGTTACCGATCTGCTTAGCAACTTCAAAAATCATTTCTGAACTTCTTGCTGCAGTTTTTCGCCCTGCTTGCTAGGTACGCTGCGCGAGACTTCTTTTGCAGTCTGGCGTTGATTCACTCGGATACCTTCCGTGACTTCTTTTACTGGCTGTCTTTCGGATTTTGCTTTAGCCAAGGCGTCTGCTTGCACGACGTTCTTTTGTTCCGAAGGGTTAAGTTGGCTTTCGAGTCGGTCAAGACGCGTCTCTATTTCGTCATTTGTTTCCTTACCACTCAAATTAAACGATGATAGTTGCATCACCGTGCCAAATACCACAAATCCGAGAGCAATGCGAATATGCCGCTTTTGCTTGGGAGCCAGGCTTTCGTCGCTCTCTCCCGGTGTTCGCTCTGGCTGTAGCGCGAGCATAAGGGTTGCCAAATACAAAAAGAAAATACCGGCAAAATCGGCGGTTCGCTTGATTTCGAAGTGCATCACGCACACCATACTTACAAGCAATATAATTGCGAATAAAACCCGCCATAGCCAGCTTAACTCTGTGAGGGCTATCTTCCTTTTTAATTGAATGAACTGCTCAATGATGGGCCAGTCACGCCATGTTTTATCTTTTTTATTCTCCTGCAGGCTTGGACTGTTTTCTTGCTGCTCTGGACTGCTTTCTTGCTGGTCTGGACTATTTTCTAGCATTTCCTTTTCTTCTTTAGAAGTCGGGCTGTACAGCCGACGCACGCTAACGATCCACCCGGCCAGGAGCAACCACCACATCAGATTATTTTTTTTGAACATAGTTTTTTGTAACCCCTAGAGTTTTGGATTATCGTCAGAGCGGATTCTTTGATCGCCTAGTTAATTCAGGAAATCCAACGCACTGCTTTTTCAGCAATGCTAATGGCGGCAAAACATTGCGATACTAGCGAATGGCGTAGCAATACCGCTAAGCAGAAAGTTCGGGACGCCATTCGCGGATGATCATTGCGAAGTCTGATTCAAAGCCCAAGCTATCGGGGTACGAGTTATTTCGAGCGATGAAAGCAAAGATGGTAATCATGTCCTCTGTGATAGCCTGGTCGCAACCCCACATGGTTGTAAAGTCGAAACCGCCACATTGTGCCGGGTTCCACCACGCCAGAAGGAAGTCAGCAATACGACGACTCTGACCTGTATCGCGTTTGGCATACTCTATGAGGCGCCGTAGCGCTTGACTTTCAATTTCGCTCAGTTTAGCCATTTGACTATGCTTTCCGTAATTCCTTAAATCCCAGCTCTATTGATAACCGGATTTTTTGCGTTACCACTGGGCCAACAGCGATTGGTACTCAACAAGTTTTACAATCAACCCGTGTTCGTCTCTGAAATTATTTAGCGCGTTCGCCGTATCTTTTCGCTTATCCATTGCTGCTAGCATGGGCGCTATTTGTTCCTTCGCAATTTCCTTGCCATATTTCTCCACGCGCTTTTCCCATCCCAAATTTTCAGGATGCGCGGCATTTGAGATAGCTTCGAATGCGTCTCTATCCTCCGCCTGCAATACAACGTAATGGGCGTACAAGCTTTTACGTTCGTCATCGGAGTAAAATTCTTTTGCAAGATTTAGAACGGCAAGTACACCTAGCTTTTTGTTTAGACCGCCAATCGTCGGCTCAAGCATGTTAAATAATTCTGAAATTTCTTTATTCATTTCGTTCCTTGAAAATAGAATAGGATCACGCAGCCCGGAATGGGCTTATCGCGTTTTCCGAATGTGAATCAGGTCGTCGCCAAGCTGCGCAAAGTTGCTATCACCGTAGTCTTCTCGTTTTCGCTCATCGCGGCAAACCAACCGCCAGCGTTCGTTGCGATTACGTCGTCAGCGGCGCTCGATTCGACGCCAGCTGCTGTCAACTCGGCCTGCAGTTTCACTGCATTTTCATTCCAATAATCACGCATTGTTACTCCTTGTCTTGCCGGCATCCTGCCGGAGCGGGGCGCCGATCGGCACCAGGTTGTTTTCCTTGGCGTCTTACGTGAGCTGGGCTGATGCGGAAGAAACGACAGCATCCAGATCGGCGGCCGAAGGTAAGTGCAGGCGTGATGCCGCCAGCATTTCACCGTGTTGCCGCACGATTACGGTAAGCCATTCCATAGAAGCCACGATACCCCGCATGCGGAATCCCAACTCAAGTCCCTCGATATCGTACTGCGCGATGTGTTCGGCATGGTCCGAGCAACGCATGCTTGCCTCAGCCGCGTGTGCAGCACCTGGCGCGCGGTTCATCACCTGAAAGCTGGTTGCCTCTGCAACTTGGCACAAGTAGCGAACAGCCACCATGGAAATTTTTCGATCATCCATTTTTAATCCTAGACAAGCTTTATACCGTTTTCCTAGTTCAGTTGAACATCGAGGGGCCAGAGGAAGTAAGGGCCAAACCGAGATTTCCCGATGTACTCGATGCCAGCCAGTTCACCCTTCACCGTAGGGCCGTATTTGTTGTCGCCTAACGCCTCGACGTACCCGGCAGTGGCCGCTCGTTCGAGCACCTGAGCTGTCTTCAGGCCAAGCTTCTGCCCAAGCTTGGACGTTGTAAGCTTCCCAGCGTCTGCGCCATCCTCGTCGGCAGCTGCTACTCCTTCCGGCTCACTTAAAACGCGCTCCAGTGAAATGCGTATTTCATCGCTGACGCGAATAATGCGCTGCGCTTCTTCGTAGGCATCTTTGTACAGCTGGGCGTCTTCTGACCGTCGAATCAGAATCCCCATTTCATTATTGTTGACCTGGCTGAACTCGTACAGGTTCAAACTGGTGATAATGCACAGCTCTTCGCTCAAATAGCATTTGGCATGGAGGTTTTTGCAGAAACTTGTCCGTACATATGGCAGACCGCGCAGCCACTCGATTTCGGCAGGCTGCAACTCGCTTTTGCCGTACACAATTCGCACATCGATCTTGAGCCGGTCCTTGTCAACTAACAGCTCCTTGATTCGGTCGTTAAGCTTCAGGAACGGGCTAATCAAGATCACCCGATCTTTCGCGTCCTTGATCAGCTCTTCAAGAAAATAGTTAGTGCCACTCGTATTCAGGAATTTCGCCATAATCCGCGTTATCGTTCAACCTGGGTGGCACCGTGCCAACCCTCTCACGGCCTCAGCCGCGTCGAGCGCGGCGTGGGCAGTTCTGGGTGTTTCCCTCATGCGCCGACGCCGTGCAGCCCTCTCATTGCGTCGGGCCTGCTATGCGGGCCGTGGATGCTGCTCTGCGCGTTTTCCGTGATTCGTAGAGTTTCGGTTTATCAGCGCGGGGCGAAGCCCAATAGCTTGAATATCGGCTCCAAAAAGCCTAAGCCCATAACCAAGCACCCGCCCAGGACAATGCTCATCTTCAAGAGCACGCCAGGTTTTTGCAACCTTTCACGTGCATCTTGAACTCGCTTCTGTCGAGCCTGCATCGCCTTGTACTGCTCCCGAGCCTTACGAACCCGGTCTTGATCGGTAACCATATCTTGCCTCTTCTCCGCTGGCCAGGCACCGTGCCCCAGCCTCTCAATGCCAAGGCCAGCTCGTGGCTGGCATCGGGTTTCGGATGTGGTCGATCAACAGGCGCTGTCTAGCATGAGCTGGTAGCTGTCGATAGCGCATTGCCAGTATTCGGTGCTGCTGAAACGCGCGTCGCCGTAAATGGCCCGATCGAAGGTGTCGCCAGCATTGACCACGCCGGTTCCGTCTTCATCACCAGTCGCGTCGTATTGGGCTTTCAAACGACGGCCCTCGTTCAATTCCTTGGCGTAGGCGCTCTGTGCGGCTCCTGCGACCTTCTCAAGCTTGTGAATCGTGGCTTGAGGGGCGTTGGCCTCCAGGGCGGTGTCGAACGCCTGTTCCGCGGCTTCCATCGCATTGCGCAATTCGATAAACCTGAGCATTTCGTTTCCCGGATGCGTTTAAGAGCCTCTATATTGGTACACAGTGTGTACCATGTCAAGCACTCTTTTTGCCTTTACTCGAAACATCGACCAGCGCATCTTCGACGGCCTTTCGCACGAATTTGTCCATCCCCCGATAGCCCTTAGACGAAGCCGGTAGCCGATAGCTTTTAAGGGCACGCGCAGCGATTTGCGTTTGGGCGGCTACCTCATCCCAAGTGCCGCCGAGGGCAATTTTTAGGTCTTGAAGTAAGTCCTGTTGTGATCGTTCAGTCATAGTCATCGTTTGTACACATTGTGTACCATCATAGCACGCTGGCAGACATGGCTTACAGTCCGCCGTTACTTTAATACGTGTGACTTTCCGAAATAGATGCGACGTTTTGGAAATTACTGCGACGACAGGGCATGAAGTAGCAAGGTCCATCGTTTCTTGCTCAGTTACACTGGCGACGACGAACTTCCGGTTTGGGCCTTGCTGCCAGTGGTGACCACTCGTGAATTCCAGCTTGGCAACCTGCTAAGCTGACGCGAATGGCTGAACCCAGGGCGAAACCGGTCCATAGATTTGCGCTGCGCATCGGACAAACTCGTGCGACAAATAGAATTTCTGCTCCACTAGCCGTAGAATTTTTACTTCAACAAACGTTCGAACAAGGACCTTGATTCAACGTTTCCATCACGTTCCGCCTAATTTAGGTGCGGGATGCGAGGTACCTTCCCCGTCGATTCGCGTCAACTCGATGCGCCAAGCACAAGTTCCCTCATGACCACGTTCTACATTGACCAAGCAGTCAGCGTTGTGAGCAATATCTTTAAAGCTGTCGAAGGCGAAACGACGCAAGCTGTTGATGATGGGCGTGCCTCCATACTGCTCGACGTCCTGGGTGACATGCGCGTGTCCATCGACTACTGCGTTAGCCCTATATCGATGGTAGGTCTGCTGGCTGACGGATCCGAGCCCGTCACTCAAAAAAACATCACCTACTGTGCATATCGTCTTAGAAACAATACTTTCTTTAAGGAATTCACAGCGTGCTATCTATCTTGTCTATAATTCCCAACTTCTTAGTTTTTCTCTAGCTGGTCAACTAAAAGCTAGCAATAGGAACCTTTTACTTTATATTTTAAGTTGTTACTAAATGAACATATTTTCTACACTCAGCACACGGGCAAAACTCGGTGCGGGTTTTGGCCTGATCAGCATCCTTATCATCGTACTCTCAGTATTTGCTTGGCAGGAGCTGGGAAATGTCGGTCAAGAATTAGCCACACAGAACGCTGTCCGCACAACGAAACTCGAACGCCTGTACACACTACGCGAGTCACTTGCACAAACCGGGCTCGCGGCGCGCAACGCGTATATCCTACCCGATGCCAACGAAGCCACGCGTGAACTGGCCCTGCTCAACGAACAGAAGGCGAGCTTCCTCAATGAACTGCAGGCTTTGGCGCCACTTTTCAAAGACAACAATGACTTCACAACGATGCGTACAGGTTTGCTGCGCATGGCCGAAGAACTCAAGCGTCCGCAGCTCTACCGCAATTCGGGTCAGATGGCCGAATTTGCTGCTTTCTTGGTCAATGAGTGCGGCCCGCTGCGTCGCCAGAACGTGCTGGATATCAATCGTGTGATCACTGACGTGCAAAAGCAGGTTAATGCGAGCACCTTGCAGGCCCAAGAATCGATTAGCTCTGCACGGACAACTATCATCATTGTGACGCTCGCTGCAGTTGTCCTGAGCATTTTGGTCGGCAGTGCCATTACAGCGCACTTGTTACGTCAGTTGGGTGGTGAACCGATTGAAGTGAACCGCATCGCGTCCGAAATTGCATCAGGCGACCTCACAGTCAATGTTGTCGTGCGTCCGGATGATAATACTAGTGTTATGCACGCCATTCGCGAGATGCAAACCAGTTTGCAACGCATTGTTGCGCAAGTTCGTAGTGGCACCGATATGATCGCAAATGCATCGAGCGAAATCAGCGCTGGTAATAGCGATCTCTCCACCCGCACGGAGAAGCAAGCGCACTCACTCGGCCGCACGGCAACATCGATGAACGAACTCACCGTTGTGGTGGAACAAAACGCTGCACACGCCCGTCACGCGAATAGTTTAGCTGCTTCGGCCAGCCTAGTTGCCAGCAAAGGAGGTACGGTGGTTACGGCAGTGGTAAACACAATGCAGGAAATCAACGCATCGGCCACCAAAATATCTGACATCATCAGTGTTATCGATGGCATTGCATTCCAGACGAATATTCTTGCGCTTAATGCTGCCGTGGAAGCAGCGCGTGCAGGGGAACAGGGGCGCGGCTTTGCCGTCGTTGCAAGCGAAGTGCGTAACTTAGCGCAGCGTTCAGCTAGTGCTGCTAAAGAGATTGCCGCTCTGATCGGCGAATCTGTAGCCAAGGTGGATGCAGGGTCAAAGCTAGTAGAACAGGCCGGCATGACGATGAAAGACATCGTGACCAGCGTGCAGCATGTCAGTGGCATCATTGAAGAAATCACTGCTGCAAGCGAAGCGCAGCACGCCGGCATCCAGCAGATCAACCACGCAGTGGATCAAATGGATGAAGCAACCCAGCAAAATGCTGCACTGGTCGAGCAGGCTGCAGCATCGGCAGCGGCGCTCAAGGAGCAGGCCGGCAGTTTATCACGGACTGTCCGTGTGTTTCGTGTTCGTACGGAAGCCAATTCTTTTCAAATAACTGCTTAAGCATAAAGACGATCGATGCAGAAAGACTATTAGCTAACGGGCGGTAAGCTGAAGAAATATTGTAAGAGATGAACATCCGACAACATCAACTTTGCCTCGGATTCAGCCTTTTGCGTTCTGTTCCTGCCAGTAACCCGTCCCTAGCCCTCTGAGTGATATTTGTACTTGATCCATCGATACGCGTCTTGCCCAGATCAACTGGTCATGTCATTCAACGCAATTCTCGTTGTATCCCTTTACAATTAGGAGTCTTGTTCCCATCAAGCTGCCGCTTTGGATCGAACCCGACCATCATGAGGGATCATGATTCGGACTTAACGGCCTGCTATGCGCAGCTCAATAGCCAAGATCGGAATCTAGTGAACTATTTTTTCTTTCAGCTACTCTTATGGAACAAATACTAAGTTACTTTATGGCACCTAAGCTAGGTCGCGGAACCGTGCTTGCGAAGTTCCTCGCTGGTAGAGAGGCACTCATTATCATCGAATTTGCTACGCCGAGAGGGGAGCAAAACTGTGTGAAACTCAGGGCTGTGCCTTCTCAAGTAATGTCAATGTCTTCGCCAGGAATTCACACTTTGTATCGACTGAGTCGCCACGCAATATCGCAAGTCCAGCACTGCATGAAAGGTGAATCGTTTGATGAGGACTATCTGGAGCTAGACTGCTCAGTGCGCCCATGGAATGGCGACCTTTCCGAATCACCTTATGGAGGCGCCACTGTGGGTCAAGTTCGGCTACGAGCAGCCATCCCAATGAGCATTAAAAAAGGATAATGAGTTGGAAACGTACCGGCCCGATCTCTTATTGATCGAGGAAAAAACGGACTTCCCCCAAATATGCAAGTCGAATTGCAATTAATCGCCGAGTGGGATGGCAGCTGGTATGCGCTACCAAATGCTCTGGCTCCCAACATGCGAAAAGCGGGCCTGACCGTACTAAGAGCACCACGAGGCCCAGCATCCTCAGTTTACGTCTCCATACAACACATCGATACCAAGCAACAGCCGATAACTACAAAAGAACAGCTGCTAGCCGCAATCGAACAGTACGGAAGCACGGTGCGTGCCTGTGCTTCAGTTGAGGCAACACGCTTGGCGACAGATCGAAAGGACCATGGGCCGCGGCCTGACGAGTTACGCATGCGAGACAACGCACAAGAACTGAGGATCATGATCCAGAACGCTATCGAAGCGCTGCCAATCGAATAGGTAATCTGGTGAACATCAGAACGGCAGTTACGAACCTAGTGATTTGATCGAAGTCTATGTTCTTAGAAGCGGCTTCTCTGCATCGTCGTCTGACAGATTGGCGCGAGTGACCGCAATGGGTCGGAAGCAGCCGGTCGTAACAGTGTGTGATTTTTCGACCATGACGGCGTGCCATGCCGATTTGGTTCGTTATCCACCCGAGTCATATAAGCTCTGCTGGCTTGTTCGATAAAACCAGCGAACTAAGTAAAAACTCACTTTGTTCGGGGTTTCACACACGCTTACTTGCCTGATAAGATTATTTATCAAGAAAGCATTTATAGCGATTTTGGCGTGAAACAGGGATAATTCATGGGTATCTACCTTCCTAACGGGCACGATGCTGTCTCCGTAATCGCCAACAGAAGCCACAATGAGCCAGAACACGAACGTCCTGCTTGCTCCCGTCACTTACAACCGCAGTGACTACACTGCGCTACGGGCGCACTGCCTCAAAATTCCGATCGCGAAAATCGCCGAGCTGTACTACAGCGACGACAGCCCACAAGTCGAGATGGGCCTGGAGCGGTTTTTACTGTTCATGCGCGCGGACTTGATCGAGCGCTGTATCGTCAACAATCCTGCCACGGCCCAGATTCTTCAAGGTGCCCGCCAGGGCGGCTCCATCACCAGCCGAGCACTGGAAATCTTAATCAAGGCTGCCGACGCGCCGGCACCCGTACCCCACCCGGATCAACCGGTTTCGCAATGGTTTCGTCCATTAACGGCTAAGGCGCTGAGAGCAGAGCACATCCACACGCTTGCCGATCTCACAGCCATCATGACAAATCGAGGCCCCAGCTGGTGGCGCGGCTTACGGCGCATAGGCGTTCACAGGGCCAAAGTGATGCATGCCTGGATGGGACGTCATGAACGCACCCTTGGTACGACCTATGCGATTGATCTAATGGCACCGCCTGGGCTGTCGAAGGTCATCGTCGGTCCTGAGAACGACAGTTCTTTAGCACCCATCGAGCGCCTGGTGGCGCCGAGCTGGCTGGACGGATCCGAAGGTATCAACCGCGACACACGCTTCAATTACATCGGCGCCGCCAATGACCTGGAAGCGATCAACAACTACCTGCACCGGTTCCGTGATCGTCCGCACACCCTACGTGCCTACACGAAAGAGATAGAACGGTTTTTGTTCTGGTGCATCCTGGAACTGCGTAAGCCGCTTTCTTCAGTTTTGGTACCCGACTGTGAAAGCTATAAAGATTTTTTGAAGGCGCCCAGTGCGCGCTTCGTAGGAGGGCGTGCGCCTCGAGAGTCGGCGCGCTGGCGACCGTTTTCGCACACCAGGCTCTCACCGGCATCTCAAAAACAAGCAGTGTTGGTCGTCAAGATCGTTTTCGAGTATTTGGTGGGCGTGCGCTACCTGGCAGGCAACCCATGGTCTGCCGTCGACCTGCCCAAAGTGCCAGTCGCAGTCAACCGGATGCAGATCGAAAAGGCATTGGCGCAACCGCTTTGGGACGAGCTTATCGAACGCCTGGAAGCAAGTGGTAACCATCCCGAGCGTATCCAAGACCGTGTCGCTTTGTCAATGATGCTCCTGTTTGGGGACTCAGGGTTGAGGCGGGCGGAAGTTGCCGGCGCCCAGCGTATTGCTTTGTTGCGCAGCAAGTGGAGCTCAGAGGTATTTGAATTGACCGTGCTTGGTAAACGCAGCGCGTATCGCGTCGTGCCGGTTAGCGGTCGCACTGTCGAAGCGCTGCGCCGGCATTGGAAGGACCGAGGTCTGGATTTCGACTCAGAAAACGCAGAAGGTGCCCTGCTTGCTCCGGTGGTCATTCCTGGCCACGCTGCAGCGTCGTTACGACATCGGGAAGGAGATGCGCAGTCTGGATATACAACGGATGGCCTGTACAAACTGTTTCAGAGCTCGATCAAACGTTTGAGGCGTGATCATACGGTCGAAAAAGGCTTCAGTCTAGATGACCTTGCCGCCCTTTCCAGAGCCTCGCCACATGCGTTAAGACATACCTTCGGCACATTGGCCGTAGCCGACGGTATGCCAATCGATGTCGCGCAAGCAGTGCTTGGCCACAAGGACAGTGCGACGACAGCCATCTATGTGCAAGCGAAGACCAAGCGAGTCATTGAGGAAGGTGCAAAATATTTTGCCAGCAAGCGAGCAAAGGTATCCTGACGAGGTGCCAGTATGGTCAATGCTGCCTATTTCTAATGCATCGGGGTGGAACCCGCATAGGCAGCGACTTTCGCTATATAAACCAACCAGTTATCCACAGAAATTGTGCATAACTAGTTAACCCCAATAATTGCGGCAAGACTGGCACTCCTGTGCAAAACCTCGTAAATCTAGGAAAAAGGTGCTTTCTTGTCAACATGTGTGGCACTACTAGTACTACTGATAATGTATTTTATCAACAGTAAAAAGAAACCTCTGTACTGAAGTAGTAGGACCATGCCTTACCATCTACTAGGGTAGTTAAAATGACTCGGAAATCTGCCAAGGCTACTCCATCCTGCCTCTCCTACGGTGAGGTAGGGATGTCACAATAAAAAAAGCCGCCCTGAGGCGGCCCTTACATGCTTGATGACGCTATTTAAGCGTATACCTCCTCAGTAGTCATTCCAACCGACTCAAACGTAACATGCTCAATTACACCTTCTTGGGCGCGGCGCTCCAAGAGAGCAAACATGTCATCAAGCGAGACTTGTCCCTCTACTTCGAATACTCGATCAGTCGAAGTACTGTCCATTTGTCCAGTATAAAGTTGAAGTGATAAAAATTTGTTCATGGAAAGAACCCCTTTCTTTTGCCATATGCCACGAAGGTCTGTGAATGAACACTATTCGGATCGACGTCAAAAGTCAATCTACAACCATCTCCATGGAGCACCCATTGAGCCAGACCCTCGTCTGCCTGGATTAGTTGTTGCACAGTTCTACAGTGAGAAAAATTCGGTCCTAGCGTCTCTACTGAGGTCGCCGGAAGCGGACCGTCAAACCCAAGCTTTGGCCATACTATATACCCATCCAGCGGTGTACGCTTGCCTTGCTCATCCTTAGCCCATCTTCCTGCAATGCAAGCAATGGTTGTTACTTCAAGTTCGCGACAGGCATTGATCTGACTGTTCAGCATCTGGAAGCCAACCCCACCGTGGTACTCAGGTTTCATGTGGAATTGTGCGTTTATCAACACTAAGCCTCTGTTAGAATCATTGATGAGTAACCTTTCCATCTGCTTACCAGCTTGGAAAAACTGAGGATGATCGCCAGTAATAATCACGCCACCGTGAGTCTTCCCAAAGGCAAATTTCGTGCCGTCAGGAGCACCAGAGAGATGGGCCAATTGACGTGTCGTAAAGTTTTTTCCCCCAATTTTATAGACGGCCATCTCTCTGATACGATGGTTTTGGGTGAATTCTGGACTAGGATCTTGCACCAAGTACCTCAAGGATTATTTTATCAATATTTTTATTGATAGAATTCTAACATCCCGACATTGGTTATCCAACCCGTCCTGTAAATGAACTTGTGTGCCCGTTGCGCACGGGTTTGGGGTGCTAGGGCAAAAGCTACATAGGCAGGGACATCAAACGGTTCTGTCTCATTGCTGATCAAACGGCAGAAATTTCCTGGAAGGGCACTGTCCCACTCATTCCAGACGGACCATTCATGCCAGCTTAGAAAATTGGTCGGCGACCGACATTGCATCCACGCCGTTGGTCGCGAACATCCTTTGATCATGTGTATCAGCTCGATGCTGGTTAGCACGGAGTCTGCTGCAAAAAATACTCTTCCGCTACCGACAACCACGAACTGGAATTATGTTAAGTCTGCGTTGAGAGCAGTTGGCTACTGTCCATAAAACGGTGGTTTGTTGAACAGTTGCTACAAGGGCGGTTTTGCCTGCCCAAAGTGATCTTCGGCTGTTAAAATCGCCGTCCAACGTCCAGCAAGGACACCTTTGTTGGGCATTTTTGTGTCTGAAAGGCGGATCGGCCAATGGGGCAGCGCATCGGGTACGCCCGAGTCTCGACGGATGACCAAAACCTTGATTTGCAGCTTGATGCGTTACACAGGCTGGCATCGGTGAGGATTGCCTCTACTCCGACACGGCAAGCGGCAAGGATGCCGAGCGGCAAGAACTGGCTGCGTGCCTCAAGGCGATGCGAGAAGGTGACACCATCGTCGTATGGCGGCTAGATCGCCTCGGTCGCAGCCTGCCCGATCTCGTGCGCATCGTTGGTGAGCTAGAACAGAAGGGCATCAGCTTTGAGAGCCTGACCGAGAGGATCGAGACGCGTAGCGCAGCGGGGAAGCTGGTATTTCACGTCTTTGCAGCCCTCGCTGAGTTCGAGCGGAACCTAATCCGTGAGCGCACGCGAGCTGGCCTTGTCGCCGCCCGAGCCCGAGGCCGCTCCGGCGGACGGAAGCCCAAGCTCAGTGGAGCACAGATCAAAGAAATCAACGCAATGATGGATGCGCAGAAGCTCCCTATAAGCCGAATCGCCGAGCTGTATGGCGTATCGAGGACAACCATTTACAACGTCTCACCCCGCAGGAAAAACGAAGCGGGTGAACACAGTCAGTGAAGAAGAAGACATGATCCGAACCATCCTTCAACAGTATCGAGAAGAGTCTGCTTTTAACCGTGATCTTGGCGATCTCTTTGAGCGCCTGATGCGGGCATATCTCAAGCTCGATCCTCAGTACGTCGCCCTCTTCTCCGACGTATGGATGTGGAAAGACTGGCCCGAGCGTGAGGCCTTTGGCTACAAGGCACCGGACACGGGCATCGACTTGGTGGCCAAGCTGCGTGATGACGAGGGCTTTTGTGCCATTCAGTGCAAGTTCTACGAGATGCCAATTCCCCTTGGCGACCTTGGCAATTTCTTTACCCTGTCCGGCAAGGGTGGGTTCTCGCAGCGCTTAATCGTCGCAACGGCCAACCTCAGCAAGCACGCAGCCGATGCGCTGGAAAACCAGACCATTCCGGTCGAGCTGATGACCTTGGAGGACTTGGATGCGTCACCTATTGACTGGTCGCAGTTCTCGCTCGACAAGCCCGATCAACTACGCAAGCTGCCGAAAAAAGACCCTCGCGAGCACCAAAGCGAAGCCTTAGTGGATGTACTCAAGGGCTTCAAGACCAGCGACCGCGGCAAGCTCATCATGGCTTGTGGTACAGGCAAGACCTACACTTCGCTGATCGTCGCTCAGGAGATGGTCAGGCCGGGTCAGACTATTCTTTTCCTTGTTCCGTCCATTGCGCTGCTGTCGCAGACGCTGAGAGCATGGACTGCTGATGCTAGCGTACCGTTGCGCTGCTTTGCTGTGTGCTCAGATAGTAAGGCCAGTCGAAACGAAGAGGACATGCGTATCTATGAGCTGGCTTATCCAGCTACGACGAACGCAACCAAGCTCGCTAAGGCTATGAACGAGACGCAGGACAGTACGACAGTGACCGTGGTGTTCTCGACGTACCAGTCCATCGAGGTGGTGCATCAGGCCCAGCAACAGACCGGCATCGAGTTCGACTTGGTGGTTTGCGATGAAGCTCACCGGACAGCAGGCTACACCGTGCCTGGCGACGATCCTTCGGCCTTCGTGCGGGTGCATGACAACGCCGTCATCAAGGGTAAAAAGCGGCTTTACATGACCGCCACCCCGCGCATCTACGCAGAGGCCAGCAAGAGCAAAGCCGAAGAGTCGAACGTGCAGGTTTACTCGATGGACGACGCGTCCACTTTCGGCCCAGTTTTTCACCGCCTGCGCTTCGACGAAGCGGTGCGGCGCGACCTTCTTTCCGATTACAAGGTGTTGGTGATTGCTGTCGACGAGCTGCACGTCAGTCAAGTGTTAAATCAGCGGATCGCTGACAGTGGTGATGAACTCAAGCTAGACGATGCGGTGAAGGTGGTGGGATGCTGGAACGGTTTGGGCAAGCACGTCGCCGCCGAGGATGGCATGGACATCAGCGGCGACCCGCAACCCATGCGCACGGCCATTGCCTTTGCTCAGTCTATTAAGCATTCCAAGTTGCTAACCGCTGAATTTGAGCGGGTGTCTAACGACCTTGGCGATAAGATCGACTACCTGCCCGCTTTGGAAGCCAAACACGTTGACGGAACCATGAACGTCGTCGAACGCAATCAGAAGCTGTCATGGCTAAAGGGCAATATTGGCAAGGATGAGCCAGTGTGCCGGATATTGACCAATGCCCGATGCTTGTCGGAAGGCGTGGACGTACCTGCGCTCGATGCCGCCATCTTCTTGAATCCTCGCGACTCGGTGGTGGACGTGGTGCAGTCTGTTGGCCGCGTTATGCGCAAAGACCCGACAGGCCGCAAAAAGTATGGCTATGTGATCCTGCCCATTGGCATACGTAAGGACACATCGCCCGAGGCTGCCCTGGATGACAATAAAAAATACCGCGTTGTATGGCAGGTGCTTAATGCCTTGCGTGCTCACGATGACCGGCTCGATAAGCAATTCGCTACCATTGACTTGACCGGAAAAGCCAATGGCATCGTCAACATCATTGGTGTTGGAGCAGGCAACGAAAAAACAGACCGTATGCCCGATCAGCTCGGTTTCGCCTTCGACCCGGTGGAGCTAGGCAAGTGGCAGGATGCAATGTTCGCGAAGATCGTTCACAAGTGTGGCAATCGTCGCTACTGGGAGGACTGGGCCAAGGACATCGCGGAGATTGCCGACCGCCATCAGATGCGTATTCGCGCTTTATTGGAAAAGCCGCATAGCAAGGGCAAGAAGGCCTTTGACGAGTTCCTCAAGGGAGTGCGTAAGAACCTAAACCCGAGCGTCAGCCAAAACGACGCCATCGAGATGCTGGCACAGCACATCGTTACCAAGCCGGTGTTTGATGCGCTGTTCGAGGGCTACGCCTTCACAAGCAAGAACCCTGTGTCACAGTCCATGCAAAAAATCATGGACATCCTTGAGGCGCAGGCCTTGGACAAGGAGCACGAAACGCTTCAAGGCTTCTATGCAAGCGTTCGCGAGCGCGCTTCCGGTATAACTGATCCAAAAGGCCGCCAGAAGATTATCGTTGAGCTGTACGAGCGATTTTTCAAGACAGCCTTCCCACGCATGGTCGAGCGTCTTGGTATTGTTTACACACCGGTCCCCATTGTGGATTTCATCTTGCACAGTGCCGACGCTGCTTTGCAGGAGCATTTTGGCTGTCGTCTTGCGGACGAAAATGTCCACATCCTCGATCCGTTCACTGGCACCGGCACTTTCCCGGTTCGCCTTATCGAAACCGGGTTGATCCCGGCAGATAAGTTGCACTATAAGTATCGCCATGAGCTGCACGCTAATGAGATCGTATTACTGGCCTACTACATTGCAGCTATTAATATCGAAGAGTCGTTTCATCGCGTTACTGGACAGGATTATGAGCCGTTTCCCGGTATCGTGCTGACGGATACTTTCCAGATGGGGGAACCGCAGACCAGCGATCTTGACGAAGGTCTCCCAGAAAATCATGAGCGAGCAGATGGGCAGAAAGCCCGTCACATCCGTGTAATTGTTGGCAATCCACCATATTCTGCGAAGCAAGAAGACGTGGGCGATAACAATCAGAATATGAATTATCCGATTCTGGACGGAAGAATCACCGCAACATATGCGGCAAATTCAACCGCTGTTTTGAAAAATAGTCTTTATGACCCTTATATTCGTGCCTTCCGATGGGCAGCAGATCGCATTAAAGATGAAGGGATTGTCTGCTTTGTGACGAATGGCGGCTGGATCGACGGAAATACGATGGATGGCTTTCGAAATTCCCTCCAAAACGAATTCTCTGACGTGTATGTTTTTAACCTGCGTGGTAATGCTCGTACTCAAGGTGAGCAACGTCGCAAAGAAGCAGGGAACGTATTTGATGTCGGTTCACGGACACCAGTAGCGGTTACGCTGCTGGTCAAGCGAAAGGAGCACCAAGGTAAGGCCGTTGTTCGCTATTACGACATAGGTGACTACCTTAGCCGTGACCAAAAGCTGGACATTATTACCGGATTTGGCGGGTACGAAAACGTTCCGTGGAAGAATCTTGAGCCAAATTTGCACCATGACTGGATTAATCAGCGTAGTGGCGATTTCAGCGAATTCACCCCCTTGGCTGATAGTGCCGGATCTATATTTGTTGATCGTTCGATCGGAGTTAAAGCAAATCGAGATGGATGGGTTTTTGATTTTGGAAAGAAAGCCCTTCTTGTTAAATCTGAGCGGATGATTGATTTTTTCAATAATCAGCGTAAGGCACACTGGCCGACATTACAAGCCCTAGGTGGTAGTGATGCCAGGAAAGATATGGCTGCAAAAATTTCAGACTCTAATCCGAGGAAAATAAAATGGACACGCGGGTTAATTAATGATTTAGCTCGCAATAAAGAAGCTTTCTTCAGATCTGACCATATTAGGGTAGCGTTATATCGACCGTACTGTAAAAATTGGTTATATTACGACCCACAGTTTGTTGAAGTGCCAGGAAGATTCCGTGAATTGCTGCCTTCCGAAAAAACTAAAAACATTGTCATTCAGGTCGTTGGTACTGGAACACCTAAAGAATTTTCTTGTATCGCCACAAACGTTCACACCGATTACTCGGTGATGGCGAATGGACAATGCTTTCCGCTCTATTGGTACGAATCAGCCACCGAGAACGCCGTCCAGTCAGGCTTTAGTTTTGATGGCAGCAACACCGTCGATGTCAGGGCTCACGGCTATGTAAAGCGCGATGGAATCACTGACGTGGCACTTGCTAACTTTAGCAAGCAGTATGGGGATGCAGCTATCACCAAGGAAGCGATCTTTTACTACTGCTACGGCATACTGCATTCATTGCAGTATAGAGAGCAATACGCTTCCGACCTCAAAAAAATGCTGCCCCGAATTCCATATGCATCGGATTTCCGATCGTTCGAGCAGGCTGGGCGTGCTCTTGCCACGTTGCATCTTGACTACGAAACGGTGGATCCGTGGCCGGTGGTTGAGGAGGCGAAGGAAAAAGGCGACCTCAACGACTTGGCATACTATCGGGTGGAAAAGATGCGCTTTGCTTCTGCAGGTGGAAGGGCGAAGGACAAAAGCGTGCTGATTTTCAACGGGCGCATTACTCTCAAGAACATCCCATCAGAAACGCATGAATACATGGTCAACGGTAAGAGCGCGCTTGAATGGGTAATGGAACGCTACGAGCCTTATACCGACAAAGACAGCGGTATCAAGAACGACCCAAATGATTGGTGCAGTGAGCACCGCGATCCAGCCTATATCTTAAATCTGGTTAAGCGTGTGATCCGTGTCAGTGTGGAGACGGTCAAGATCGTAGCCAGCTTGCCCTCGATTTAGTGACGTCGGGGTTCATAGGTATCAGACTGTGTAGCTAGTTACACGGCGCCGAGCAACTCTGAGAGGAATATGAGCGACCAATACACTTACGCGAGATTTTGGCGTTGCGCGCTACAGGTCAATCCTGTCGGCTACAACGGCATCTATCGGGGAGCCGATCATGGATTGGACGAAGGCAGCTACAACCAAGCCCTACTTCAGAAGTGTCTTGATCTGGATATTACGGTTGTAGGTTTGGCCGACCATGGCAGTGTAACCAGTGTCGATGCCTTACGTCAGGTTCTCCAGCCAAATGGAATTGTGGTGTTCCCCGGCTTTGAGATCGCTTCAAACGACAAGACCCATTACGTTTGCCTTTTTTCCGAGGATACGACGGTACAGCAGCTTGATCGCTATCTTGGGCACCTCAGGTTGCTTGATCCAACGGATGGTATCCGGCCTTCCCGCTTGAGTTCGGAAGAGTTGATCGAACAGGTCGATCAACTTGGCGGGTTTATCTATGCCGCGCACTGCACACAGGATAGTGGGCTCTTAAAGAATCGACTAAACCACGTTTGGAAGCACCCTAAGCTGCGCGCGGCCCAGATTCCGGGACAGATAGATGACTTGGTCAACGTCGAGAGCAACTTCTACCGAAAGGTGTTCTTGAACCAGGACGCTAACTACCGGCGTGAGCGGCCAGTTGCGGCGATCAATGCCAAAGATGTCGCCAAACCTGACGACTTGGAGCAACCGGGGGCGACTTGCTTCGTTAAGATGACAAGGCCCAACTTCGCCGCGTTCAAAGTTGCCTTCCTTGATCCCGGATCGCGAATCCGTCTCAACTCGCAAAAGGCTCAAATATCCATTGGCAAAATTGTGCGCATGACAGTGGCAGGTGGCTACCTCGATGGTATCAGAGTAGACTTTTCCGATCACCTTAACACCGTCATAGGTGGGCGTGGCACAGGCAAGTCAACCTTGCTTGAATGTTTGCGTTATGCCTTGGATTTTCCGCCCAAGGGCAGGCAGGCCCAAAAACTCCACCAAGAAATCATTAAGGAAAACCTTGGCCGGTCAGCTGGTCGAGTTGAACTCACGGTGATTTCATCAGCCCAGAATGGCAGGCAATACACCATCTCTCGCCGCCATGGCGAGCCGCCGATGGTGCGTGATATAGATGGCAATGTCTCCACCCTACACCCACGCGACTTACTTCCGGGCATTGACATTTATGGGCAAAACGAGATTTACGAGTTGGCCCAAGATGAGACCAGCCGGTTACAGTTGCTGGATCGCTTCCTTCCCCATAATGGCGATTATGAAGCGAAGAGCCCTGATGTGCATAAGCGCTTAAAGGAGAACCAGAAGCATCTCACGAAATCTTTGACCGACCTCGATGACTTGAAGGCTCAGGTTGAGCGTTTACCTAAGCTTGAAGAGCAGCTTCGAGGATTCGATGAGCTGGGCATCAAGGAAAAACTGGCCAAAACCTCATTGCTTGCGCGCGAGCATGAGATTGCGAAAACCGCTATCGAGGGCATGCAAAGCTTTAAGGACGCGCTCTCGAGCCTGAGTGACAGCCTTCCCAACCTCGCATTTTTCGACGATGAAGCTCTTGGCGGGTTGCCAGATGCTACCCAGTTGCTTGCCATGCGTACGTCACTTGAAGGACTCAAGCAAGGTTTTGTCAGCCATTTGACTACTATGCAGATCTTGCTTGATGAAGGGACGCGCCAGTTCACTGCCGAGCATGTGACGTGGCAGCAGGCCATTCAGGGCTACGAGGCCGAGTTAGAAAAGGCACTTCGGACTTTGCCTGCAACTGCGGGCAAGAGTGGGCAAGTAGTTGGTGTTGCCTACCAGCGGCTTATGAGCGAAATCGAGCGCATTAAGCCGATGAAATCGCGAGTGTTCAACCATCAGACACTGCAGGATACCTTAAAGCAGGAGCGACGTAACTTGTTGGCCGAGTTGTCCGATTTAAAGGGGCAGCGCATTCAAGCATTGCAGAAGGCCGTGAAAAAATTAAACAAGCATCTGGAAGGCAAGCTCAGGGTGGAGATCGTGCCAGAGGCTGACCGCACGCCGCTATTGAACTTTCTACTGGGATGTAAACTAGATGGCATTGGCGAAAAGCGGCTTGCGTTTATTGATGAAGCAGTGACGATCAGCTCGTTGTCATTGGCGCAGTCGATACAGAAAGGTTCATCCAACGTACAACTGGACTGGGGAGTCACGCAAATGGTAGCCGATGCACTTACCAAGCTCCAGTCTTCGCAGATCATGGAGCTGGAAGCGTTGGAGCTAGAACACCGCGTGGATATTTTTTTGAATGTCGCCCATGGCCAGGCCGAACCAGTCTTTCGGCAGCTCAGTAAGCTCTCGACAGGTCAGCAATGCACAGCCATCTTACACATGCTTCTCTTGGAAAACGTCGATCCTCTTATTATGGATCAGCCGGAGGACAACTTGGACAATGCCTTCATCGCAAATCGGATCGTTACCGAGCTGAGAGAAGCGAAAACCTGTCGGCAGTTCCTGTTCGCAACACACAATGCAAATATCCCAGTCTTTGGCGATGCCGAGTGGATCGGTGTTTTTACGGCTGCAGAGAACCAAGGATACCTCGGACTGGAAGCACAAGGTTCGATTGACGTGCCGATGATCCGCGATCATGTAGCTAGTATTCTCGAAGGTGGTCGTGATGCCTTTATTCAGCGCAAGGAAAAGTACGAGTTCTGAATTCTCAGCATTCAGTAAAAAATTAAAGAATAAACCAGCGATAACAACAAGCGGCGCGGAGGAAATTTTAGGGAAGCGCTGATTCATTCTAAGTTGTAATCTTGGCGCCTTTAACGTAATTTATGTCAAACAAAGGAGCAAAAATTGTCTTATTTTCACTCAAGTTGTGATATTAAATTTATTATGGGTTAGCTAAATTGATAAATGCTTGGCTGATAAAGAGCATTATCAATAGTAGAGTTCACGGCTTGTGACATGATCGGCCAATCTTGATCAGATCGGTGACCTGTTTTTCCATTGGATGACGTGTACGTACAGTCCTACGCAAGTCCGATACCCGCATGCACTGGACGCACTGTTTCGCATGTAGAGGCTTGAGTGGCGTCTTCGAGCTCTTCTGTAGGTCTATAACATGAACGGCATCCATGAATAGGCCTTTTCAAAATCATCAATTTTGTTGATTTTCCGCAATAAAACAACACATTAAACGCAGTTTCTTAACTAATAGTTAATTTTATGCGATAGGAATGATGAATTTACTCTCTAATGGTTCTTAGTTTCCCGATGGCATGATAAATTGTCCGTGTGACCCCACCCTTGTCGCTCCTACCAAAGGAGTCCTAACTTCCGACGGCCAACGTCTCCTGTCAATATATGACTATCATGCTATCCCACACTTCAATCACAACGCGGCTGCGTATCGGTTTTTTTGCAGTGTTGGCTTCCTTGATGGTAGTCGCTGCTACTGGCTTGTACAAGATGTCTCAACCAATCAAGCCACGGCCAACATCGTCCACATCAACATGAAGAAGATTGAGCTGCTCGAACAGATGTCCGACTCGGTGCATGTCGTCGCGCGCGTAGTCCGCTCAATGGCTCTGCTCAAGGACCGTGAAGCCGCAGCACAAGAACAACGCAAGGTAGTAGCCGCCCGCGAACGCTATGACCAAGCCTTGGCCAGTCTCAGTACCATGCAGTTGGATCCACAAGGGAAAGACCTGGTACAGCAACTGGCGGACTTATCGAAAGAGGTACGTCCACTGAACAACCGTTTCGTCGAGATGGCACTGGCCGGTGATGAGAACGCAACTCGCTTCCTTCTCGATACTGCGGGACCGGCCACAACCAAATGGCAAAACACGATCCAGGCACTCAAGGATAGGCAACAGAAAAAAAGCGCAGCTGATGCAGAGGCTACGGCAGCCGCCTACAAAACCGCGAGAAACTTGATGCTCGGCCTCGCCCTGGTCACGCTGACCGGTGGCGCAATGTTCTCCCGATGGGTGACGCGATCAATCGTCATACCCATGGCACGTGCCGTTGATGTTGCTGATGGCGTCGCCGGTGGCAACCTCACTCAGCGAGTGGAAGTCGATCCCAAAGACAGGTCCGAAAGTAGCTCGATGCTGCGTGCGCTGAACGACATGAGCGATGGCCTGAACTCGATAGTTGGCCAGGTACGCGTAGGCGCGCACACGCTAACCACCAGTGCGACTGAAATCGCTGCGGGCAACCTGGATCTTTCGGCACGAACCGAACGTCAAGCAAGCACGCTCGAAGAGACAGCCGCTGCCATGGAAGAGTTAACCTCGACCGTCCGCAACAACGCTGAGCATGCGCGCAAGGCCAGCTCGATGGCAAAACACACTGCGGAAGTTGCTGCCCATGGAGGAACTGTCGTCGGCCAAGTGGTCGAGGTCATGACCGGCATCGAATCTTCGTCGACGCGCATAGTCGAAATTATCGATGTCATCGACAGCATTGCTTTCCAGACAAACATTCTCGCATTGAACGCTGCGGTAGAAGCCGCACGCGCAGGCGAACAAGGACGAGGCTTTGCCGTTGTCGCTAGTGAGGTCCGTACACTTGCGCAGCGCTCGGCAGGTGCCGCCCATCAAATCAAGGAACTGATACACAGCTCAGTGAACCAGATTAAGGCTGGTAGCGTTCTGGTCCAAGATGCCGGCACGACGATGCAGGATATCGTCACAGAAATTGGCAACGTGTCCGGCCTGGTGGCCGAGATTGCCGATGCAACCGAACAGCAATCGGTCGCCATCGAACAGACTTACCAAGCCGTAAGCGAGCTTGATACCATCAATCAGCAGAACACAGCCCTGGTCGAAGAGGTCGCGGCAACAACTGCCTCATTGAGGGATGATGCGATGGCACTCGAAGAGTTAGTGAGTCGCTTCGTCCTCCAGGGTGGGTTGCTAGCAGGTGTATCGACCAAGGCAACTCGCCCAACTGAAAGAACAAAGTTGAAGTTAGTTGCCTAGCTATAGCGGCTCGGCACAGACAAAGTAGCCATATCGCGATCACCAGCTTGCCGTTCCGCCAAAGGTCGCTCGGTACAAGTTTCTTGTAGTAGAAATTATCCTTCAATGAATTATGCTTAAAACACTCGACTCCTCGGATCTTCGCACTGGTATGTTTATCCAGGACCTTGATTGTGGCTGGATGGAGCACCCTTTTGTCCTCCCTCGTTTCGTCATCACTCGCCAGGAAGAAATCCAAAAAATCATTCATGCCGGTATCCGCAGGGTGACGATCGATTGCGCGCGCGGATTGGATGTGGACGATGCTCCCACGATTGAAGAAGCAGCAGCGGCAACCGAGGCTGAGGTAATTGCACTCGCAGTCAAGCCGGTAGCGCCGCTGCCTGTATCATTGGCTGAAGAGCTCAATCGCGCAGCTGTGATTCAGCGCCAGGCCGCGGATCTAGTGCGTATTGTGATGCAAGATGCAAAGTTGGGCAAGGCAGTAGAACTGGACAGAGTATCGCCAGTAGTGGAAAACATTACCGCTTCGATCCTGCGTAATTCCAGCGCTTTACTTGGCCTGTCTGTGATTAAAAAAAAAGATGAATACACTTTCTTGCATTCGGTCAGCGTATGCACGCTGCTGGTGGCATTTTGTCGTTCCCGCAAACTGAATGCCGATACGATATATCAAGCTGGTATCGGAGGATTGCTGCACGACACCGGCAAAGCACTAGTCCCCGACCATATCCTGAATAAACCAGGCCGCTTGAGCAACGAAGAATTGGAGGTAGTACGCAAGCATCCAAGAGACGGCTACGACATCCTGTGTCGTACGCCAGAGATCGGAGCAATCCCGCTTGATATTACCTTGCACCACCACGAACGACGCGACGGTACAGGTTACCCGGATCGCCAGGGCGAGCAGGAAATCAGCGAGATGGCGCAGATGGCGGCTATCGTCGATGTCTATGACGCTATCACAACCGACCGTTGTTATCATAAGGGCATGCAGGCGGCCGAGGCGTTACGCAAGATGTACGAGTGGAGCAAATTTCACTTCAACCCAGCCCTAATGCAGGAATTCGTACGCTGCGTAGGCATATATCCTGTTGGTACCTTAGTGCTGCTGGAGTCACGCCGCTTGGGCGTGGTAGTCGAGCCGCACGAAACCAGTCTGCTCACGCCCAAGGTCAATGTGTTTTACAACACTAAGACCCAAACATATATTAGGCCGGAAACGGTCGATCTGGCACGCGGAATTGGTTTTGGTGGAGGCGACAAAATTATAAGCCACGAATCCCCAAAAAAATGGAAGGTTGACCCGCAACGCTTTATGGTTCTAGACTAAATTAGACAGCAGGGTTAGATCGTCAACTGAAGGGCTAACGTTGAGGTCGGTTGGATAGCACAAAGGTCTTGATATTCCATCCCTAGTATAGCTACACTAAACTAGGGATCAGGTTAAGCAGACTTTTTGACAAAAAAGGGACAGTTCGATCAGAGGTCGACTAAATAGGTTCGTTGACAATTTTATAACCCATTTCCATACAGTAAGCTTGCTGTTCCTTAGGTAGATCCTCAATAAAGATTTGTCTGCAGCCCCAGCTGCATGCCTCAGCCTCGACTGTAGTGGTCAAGTAATTTCGGACACGACGATAAATTCTTTCTCTGCCATTGTGCGTTCATAGACGCTGGGCGGCAGATTGCCCAGTACTGAGTGCAGGCGCTCACAGTTATAGAAGCCGGCGATGTAATTGGCCACATCCAACTTCGCTTCCGCGTGGTTCGCATAATTGCGCTGCCAGACACGCTCCATCTTCAGGTTTAGGAAGAAGCGTTCAGCGACGGCGTTGACGCTCCTATGTCAAGAAACCTCTGCTACAGAGGCGAGATCCGCCATGATCAGCGGATAAAGTTCCCGCACAATGTAGCGCTTCAAGCAGCGATGAATCTCCTTGTTTGACATGCCTTCTGCCGATCTCCGGGCAACGTACGCGCGGGTTCTTGGTTCACTTCTCATTCGAACCATCGCGATGGTCCAGAGCGCATTGTTGGCCTGGCGATCTCCGCCGCGATTCAACCGGTGTCGTACAGTTTTACCCGACGACGCGGGGAGAGGATTTACGCCACAAAGGGCTGCAAGCGCCGCCTCGCTACGCAAGCGCTCTGGATTGTCCCCGGCCGTTGCAATCAACACAGCAGCAGTTTGCGGGCCAATGCCAAACTGTGCTCTCAGATGTGGCGCTGAAACATTGGTCAAAGTCTCCAAGCTCGCATCGAGCTCCTTCAATTCAGCAGCCAGTGCAAGCCAGCGTTTTGCGAGAAGTCGCAACGCAGTGGTCAATGTCTGTAGAAGTAAGGTCGGTCCCAGATTGCGCAAATGCGCGCAGGCCGCCACGCAATGTTCGGCTTTTGGTTTCCACAGACGTTCTCGGATATCCTGGGGTGCACTGATTAGAATCGCACGCAGCTGGTTAATTGCTTGTGTCTTGGCCTTGACTGCACTACGCCTGGCGACGGAAATGGTCCGCAAGGCTTCAGCCGCACCAGACTGGATTTTTGGGATGGCAGTTGCCACTCCCGAGAGAACAGAGCGCGCAGCGCTCTCGGCGTCGGTAGGATCGGACTTTCCCTTCAATCTGCGCTTACTACGGTCAGGGCGATTTACCTCCAACACTTCTATCCCTTGCTCGCGTAAAACGCGAGCAAGGCCGGCACCATACGTCCCAGTTCCTTCAACACCGGCTCTACAAACGCAGCCGAATGATCGGGCCCATGTTAGCAACGATAAATATCCTGACTGGGTCGTTGGTGCCGCGTACGTTCCAAGAAACTTGCCGCTTTGGCTGATTGCCACGCCGACGTGGGTGTCCAGATGTGTATCAACACCCAAGATTACTTCGTCTTGTTTTGCATGACCGTCCATCTCGCGCTCCTCATTCCTAGGTGGGCGCATCACCAACCCCACTTGCCGGACAGGACACTCACGGTGCAGTACAAAGCTCCTATTAGGTCACAAGCACTGGGCCCGGCAACGCTCGGGGAACGCTCTGACCAAATCGACAGGTCAACGCAAAGGCAAACTGGCCAATCCCAGCACGGGTCAGATTCGGCAGGCGTTCTAGACCATATTAAACTGAGTATCCCAGCAGTTACCTTTGCGGCTCATGCTGCAGACGAAGCGGCTCTGGTGCAAATTACGAGTGAACCGGCGCAAAGCGGCATATTCACCGAATGGGTTCATGCTGCTAAGACAGCTGCCCAGATTTCGGACGGAGTTTGCCCCTGAGTTGCCAGATCTCGTAAGTCGAACTGGCCTTTGCGAATGCGATGTATGAGCTCGACGCCTCGAATTGTCGTGGCAGCCGAAGCGAAGCTTTTCAGGCCTAGCATGACGCTCAGCCTGGACTTCACATTGCGATGATCCTGCTCGATTAGATTGTTTAGGTATTTTGACGAGCGAAGCTTCGTCAGCTCGGGAAGCCTTCCTTGCTGTTGAAGTTCGCGAACGGCCCTGTGCGAGGCTGCATAGCCGTCCAGTGTGATGGTTTCCGGCGACCGACCCTGAGAACGTACGGCCTTGCGAAAAAAGGCTTTTGCCGAGGCGACGTTGCGCCGCGGGCTGAGCCGGAAGTCGATGGTCTTGCCTGATGCATCCACAGCCCGATAGAGATAAGCCCACCGGCCACGGATCCTGACGTAGGTCTCATCCACTCTCCAAGAAGTACCTGCCTGCGATGAAAATCGACTCCAGCGCTTGTCGAACTCCGGCGCGTAACGCTGGACCCAGCGCAGGATTGTCGTGTGAGCGATTGACAGGCCGCGCTCGGCCATCATCTCGACCAGGTCACGATACGACAGCTTGTAGCGCAGGTACCAGCGTACGCAGAGAATAATGATCTCTTGTTCGAAGTGTCGGCCCTTGAAAAGATCAGTTTTGCTTGGAGGGTTACGCATGCTGGGCAAAGCTCGTCATTCTAGCCGAGCTGCAGGTTTGCACCACAGCCAAAATTAACTGAGTAGCAACGGCAAGTCTTAAGCCTGGACAAGAAGTTTCAAGCGCGTTACTTGTTACAAGTGCGAAGACGTGGACTCAGGCCCCAACGGAGAGAGGCCAATCCAAGGAAGGACTCAACTAACTTAGCAGTGATCGTGGTGGTTGGCTTTCCCGCCCGATCACGGGGCAGGCGGGACGGTTCTTGGCATATGGCAGCACCTAACGAGCCAGGAACTACTCGCCAACGTTGCGAACTGCATTCTCGAAATTTTTAATCGCATTTTTGAACATTTGCGATTGATCAGAATTGGCGGCCAACGGATGCGATATCAAAAAGCCTTGGATTTCGTCGCACCGCAATTGTTTGAGTAGTTCAAGCTGCGTTGCATCTTCCAC
This sequence comes from Telluria sp. ZT3P26, assembly GCF_059686035.1. NCBI lineage: Bacteria > Pseudomonadati > Pseudomonadota > Betaproteobacteria > Burkholderiales > Oxalobacteraceae > Telluria > Telluria sp. ZT3P26. Next base: position 40,846 of record NZ_JCASII010000009.1, read on the forward strand.
TCCCTCAGCTACGACGCTCATTCCTAGCCCATGGGCCATGGCAACGATGGCGGAAAACAGGATCTTTGCCTCTGCAGTCAATGCAATACGATCGGTAAATGCCTTGTCGACCTTTAAGACATCGAATGAATATTCCTGTAGTTGTGCGAGCGACGAATAGCCTGTTCCGAAATCATCTATGATGAGCTTGATTCCGTGCGCTCTCAGCAAATTAATGGCGTCGCGAATGTGATTTCCCTTTGCCATCATTGCTGATTCTGTCAATTCAATTTCAATCAAATGAAACGGCACTCCCGATTCTGCCACAGTCTCACAGAACCTTTGCGCAAAGTCAGATTGTTGAAACTGTCGAGGTGAGACATTAATTGAAATCGGCACAACTGGCGAACCCGTAGCACCCCATTTTTGGAGTTGCGTACAGACCTTCCGTAACACCAGCAGGCCAAGTTCGATGATGGTTCCGTTTTCCTCGGCCAAGGAAATGAACAAAGCTGGGCTTAAACAGCCTTTTGTAGGATGATTCCACCGCATGAGAGCCTCCATACCGCTTGGTCTTGCTTCATCAATGGCGAGTCGCGGCTGATAATAAACCTCAAACTGGTCGCTCTGTATGGCGTTCTTCAACGCAATGTCGAGCGTAGCCTTGCTGCGCAAATCGTCGTATAGCTTCGGCTCAAAAAACCTGTACGTACCTTTCTGGGCACTAGTCTTCACCGAATACATTGCGACATCGGCGTTTTGCAGGAGCGTGGCTGCATCGTTTCCATCTCTCGGAAACATCGCGATGCCAATTGACGCTCCCAGATTGTGCGATCCTTTACTTAAGGTGAATGCCGTTCGAAATCCTGTAATAATCCGTGTTGCAATAGCCGCGGCCCCGTCATCGTTGACATTGCTCTGTAAAACAATGACGAACTCATCTCCGCCAATACGTACGACGTTGTCATGAGGCCTGACCGCGTCCTTGAGTCGGTGAGCTACATGTTGCAACAGTTCGTCTCCAGCAGCATGCCCCATCGTGTCATTTGCCATCTTGAACCCATCGAGATCGATGAACAGTAGGGCAGCGGTTCGACCGCTTTCATCAGCGAGGCTCAGGGTTGACGGTAGATGGTTTAATAGCCAGAGCCGGTTAGGAAGACCGGTCAGTGAATCATGTGTGCTCTTGTACTGCAATTCGTCAAGATGGGCCTTAGACTCCGAGATGTCGCGAAGCGTTACCGCTAGCCGGTTACTCGATCTGACTGCGCGTATGAACATCCAGCGGACCATGGGTCCAGGCCCGTAGAACTCTGCTTCGCCTTCAAAGCTGGAATCAAAATAAGCCTGGCACAGAATTTTGTCGATACGATCGAAGTTGCGCGCTCCGTATAGCTGCGAGAATCGCTGGCCTACCAGGGTGCTATGATCTTTGTTGCAAAACGCGGCACCGGTGCGGTTGCAGTCGACGACCGTAAAGTCTTCGACCGATCCGTTTGAGTTTAGCAGCACTTCAACAATGAAAAAACCCTCGTTACTCCCTTCAGTTGCCATCCTGTAGGTCTCTTGAGTCGTCGTCACCTCTTGCTTTCGCCAGGCAAGGGTCAGCAAGAATCCAATGAAAAGCATTGATACCGCAACAGCGGCAACAGATCCAGCAGCTGTTACCCAAATGGTTCGAGTCCGAAACGCACTGTAGTCTTCTGACTCGACAGAAAAATCAACGCCGATCAAGGCCGACAATGGATAGCCGGCGATTGGCGCGGTCTCAACGAATCGTGCACGGCCATCACGAAAGTGGGACTTGTCCCAAAGCTGTGCTTGTGTCACCGATCCGAACTTCCCTCGTTCTAACGTCCGAGGCGAAAGCGCTGGGGAAGCGATCAAAGTTCGGCCGGAGCGATCGATAATAGCAAGCCACATCGCCCGACCACCTGGGGTATTGATTCCTATATTGGAGAAAAATTCAGGCGTAACGCTGAGAGACACCAACCCACGCTCGGCCTCGGGTTCTGCCAAGAATGAACGGGCGAAATGCAGCCGCATCGAATGGGCGTCAGCGGACGGCCAGATCGATAGGGCCTCACTTTGAAAAAGATGCTCAAGTTCGAGTTGTGGCAACGATGCCAGCGAGGACTGTCGAGCCGGGCTGTTAGATAACTGAAGCGTTCCAGCACTATTAGAAACTTGAATTCCGATAATTCCCGGTATCGGAAAAACGTGTATGACAGGCGCCGCACCCCTGTGTCGATCGCCAGATTTGAGCGACGACTGCATCCCGACGATCGTATCGTCGATCGTGTCGATCACTGCGGCAATGGTCCTTGCCCCAGTTGCGGCGGCGGCCCGCGCTTCGGTCTTGCCACGATTGACGTGCGCAAGTTCATAGTTGTCGAGCGAGCGTATCGTGAACAGCCAGATGAGCGCGCATGTTGCTCCGGCCAAGGCGGTGCAAACCAGAACAATTTTTCGACCCGACCTATAGTCAGCCATAAAGCTGAGCAGTGCCTGGATTTGTTTGTGAAGATTTTTGATAGACCTGCGCATGATGGCTCCTACAAGGCCACGATTTATCTTCACGGTAGATCACAGCTGATACTCGTTCACAAGAAGTCTAACTCTAAATAGAGTCAGAGAAAGGCCGCGGAATGAGCGCTTAAGAATTTATTTTAAACAACGTGATTAAATTTTAACTAGTGTTGCGGTGTTGCATCAAAAAATTGCTTGGGCTGCAACGAACGAAGCATGGAGAATTTCCTTGTTTTAGTTTTTGCAACTGATTTATGATACAAATTCCACCAACTTTTTGGGAGCCATGATGTCAATGATGAACGAATTTAAAGAGTTTGCAATGAAGGGAAGCGTGGTCGACTTGGCTGTCGGTGTGATCATTGGTGGTGCGTTTGGACGAATTGTCGATTCATTAGTTCAAGACATCATCATGCCGCCATTGGGAAAACTGCTTGGTGGTTTGGATTTTGCCAACTATTATCTCCCTTTGAATGGTCAGCCTCTTGGCTTGGCGCTCAGCGAGGCAAAGAAAGGCGGCGCAGTCATCGCCTACGGCAATTTTTTGACAGTTGCCATCAACTTCGTGATCCTGGCTTTCATCATCTTCCTCATGATTCGAGCGATGAACCGCATGACGCGCAGACAGCCGCCGGCCGCGCCCGCGACGGCCGAGGATATCGTCTTGCTCCGCGAAATCAGGGATTCGCTGCGTAGATAGGGAACGTAAGGCTGATCGGCCACGTGATCGTTGGTCGATCAGGTTTTGTAGCGACAGCGAAGCCAAGTTCTTGCGCGCAGGATCGTATGAACCCAGAATTCGCGGCTAGGTTGCTGCTGCTGAACTGCAGAACTGGCTCTATTTTCGGCGAGGCGCGCGATGACTGAGTTTGAACTTGAACGTCAGGCTGAGATTACAAAAGCCCAGCTCGATGTTGCTCGTGATTTTGCCATATCCATCAGCGTACTTACAGTTGTGCTTGCTGCTAGTGTTTCACTGACAGCATGGGCCTGGCCACCTCTTGCGTTTGCGGCCTATCATGGCTGCACATTTTGGTATCGGCGGCGCGCGTTTGTTGCAGAGTATAACTATCATCGCGTTTCAAGGCTGGGGCGCTACTTATAGAATCGGAGCTAATGGCAAAAAGGTCTTGGCGCATGTTTTGGCTAACGCAACGCCAACGGTATGAAGTTAGCCAAATTCACAAAAGCACACATGTTGTGCTTCAGGAGAGGCGCTTCTGTAACGGCTGGCTTGTCGACATATGCCCAATACAGTGGCGCCAGCTCGCCCTGATCGAGAGCGCGCAGGCCCAGCCTAAGATTGCGACCCTGTAGGTACGGCCGGCTCTCAGCCGCGCCGTCACTATCGTAGCGCTACTTGGCTATGCCTGGGCGCTCGAGTTTTAACGTCAACCGCTACACTTTGCTAACTACTTGATCTGCACACGTGACTCGTCGCATGCCTTGCGCTTGAAAACAGCTATAGTAGAAAAATCGTCCCTACTTAACGAGCCTCTCGCCATGTCGTTCAATCCAATCCAGCTCTTCGATAGCGATGCGTCGAATTTTAGCTATATCCTGGTCGCGCCCAACTCAGGACATGCGGTTATTATCGACCCGATCGACCACTACTGTGAGCGCGATGTTCGACATCTTGAACGCCTTGGCCTGGAGTTGGTCTACGTTTTAGCCACACGCCCCTATGGGGATCCATCTACTCGTGCTGGACGGTTGTGCCGCCTAACGGGCGCCCTTAACGCGGTGCACATTCAAGATAGTACTAGTAAGTCTGGGGTTGCGTTGCATGACCGCGCCGTCATCCGTTTTGGCATCGATGAGGAGATTAGGGTAATCAGTACTCCAGGTCTTACCGCCGGCAGTTTGAGTTATGCCTGGCGCGGCAATGTGTTCACTGGGGATACATTGCTCATTGATGACCATGGCAGCATTGACTCCGAGTCTGGATGTCCTGATGCGCTCTACAGCAGCATCAAGGAGAAACTGTTCACGCTACCCGACCAGACGCGCCTGTGGCCTGGCCACGACCATAAAGGTCAAACGGTCTCAACGATTGGATGGGAAAAGCGCCATAACGTTCGCCTCGCTGCGCGCAGCCGCGAGGACTTTATTCGTTCCGCATTCTCTGCTGGTATAAGTCAAGGCGACGTATAAAGATAAAGCCGAGATACGGAAGTAGCTTAACTAGTCTGCTCCGTCGCCTCGAAAAGGGGTTGTAGTAGACGATCATAGGCCTTATCCTTGAAGTGTCTCCTGACACGGCTTAGTCGGCCCTTAGCCTCGGTTCACGGGGCTTTCTTTTGTTTCCCACACTCACTGTTCAGATTGGATCCAATCGACTTGTCGGTTTGATTAGCATGACTTTGCTTACCATTTCCAACAATTCCCGCAAACGCTCCCCACGCCTCGGCCCAGCGTGTGGCTTGCTCCTTTTCTGCTAGGGTCGTCGCCTCGATTGCTCGTTCGACAGCTCGGCGCATTCTTTGTAAAGGATAGAACTTTCGGTGTGCTAAGTCGGCCATGAAATCAGATTACCTGGTACGGGGCTTGTCCAATTGTCTATGTGAAAAACTCCAAGTAAGCATGTGAGCATACCAGTACTCTACGCCTACCCCTCAAACTGCTGAACGTTATCAATGGATGATTAATCGACCGACCCGTCATTCCATCCGTCGAGAACGACATAATGATGAAAGGACAAGGCTTGCTCGGCCAAACTAAACTTTTGTGAAACCGCGCGTCCGCCGTCACCGAATGCCCCTTGAGTGTCATCCCGTGCCCGAATTGACAAATTATTTATACCATGAATCTTAGCACAGTCGGGCTTTGTTGCACAAATAGGCCCCGTTCAGCGGTCTAGCGTGGGTGCGGGGTAAACTGACGGCATGACTGCCCCAGCAAAACCAAAGTACCGAACGACCAACTGGAAAGACTACAACACGGCGCTGAAGGCGCGCGGCTCGCTGCTCATCTGGCTGGAAAAGGACATGCGCTGGCACGGCAGTGCCAGCGGCAAGCGGGGCCGGCGACCGAAGTACAGCGAGGCGGCAATCCAGTTCTGCCTGACCATCAAGGGCTTGTTCAATCTGGCCCTGCGCCAGGCGATGGGCATGGCGCAAAGCCTGCTCAAGCTCGCTGGCCTGGACTGGCAGGTGCCTGACTTCAGCACCGTTAGCCGGCGCCAGAAATATCTACCGGTAACGATCGGAGCGCAGCCGACTGTAACCGGATTGCACCTCCTAGTCGACAGCACGGGCATTAAGATGCTGGGCGAAGGCGAGTGGAAGACCAAAAAACATGGGACCGACTATCGTCGTCAGTGGCGTAAGGTCCACCTTGGCATTGATGCGGCCACGCTGGAAATCCGGGCCATTGAAGTGACCGACAACGCCACAGGCGATGCGCAGATGCTGCCATACCTGCTCGACCAAATTCCCGCCAGCGAGACCGTCGCAAGCGTCAGCGGTGATGGTGCCTACGACACCAAAGACTGTCATGAAGCGATCGCGCAACGTGGGGCACAAGCGGTTATTCCAACTCGTAAGAACGCCAAGCCATGGAAGGATCGGCGCCCAGGCGCCACAGCCCGCAACGCCATCCTGGCGGCCACGCGTCTACTGGGCAGGAAAATCTGGAAGAAGTGGAGCGGCTATCACCGGCGCAGCCTTGTCGAGACCAAGATGCGTTGTTTCAAGCTGCTCGGTGAACGCGTTATGGCACGTGATTTCGACCGTCAGGTCGCGGAACTACAGGTCCGTGCCGCCATTCTCAATCGGTTCACCCGGTTGGGCACGCCTACGATTATGGCGGTGAGCATGCCGTAATTCCGCCTGGGGTTTGGGGAATTACGAACTCTGCTGATTTATGCAACAAAGCCCCGTAGCGTCAAACCTTGAAACGGCTTCAAGGTCTTCTAACGTCGCCAGTCGGAAACTAAGATTCTTATTTTCTAATTTTTGGCAGTCCGATTTCATATTCGTAATCTTTAATTGAATCTTGGGAAGGTCAGCTTCTGGCAGAATCCGGCCGTTCAGGGAAGCATAGCAGGTTGCCGGGTTGAAAATTCAGTGGTGGCCGCGACAGGCCGGCACCGACCCATAGCAGACGTTTCCTATCTGCTGTCTGCAGTTGGTTTGACTAAATACGGTCCGCATCTTTTGCTAGCGTTCCAAGTGTCACATCTCGCATCCGCTCAAGCATGAACTTCTCCGTATCTTCGAATACGGCGCCTAGTTTGGCGACTACGGCTCGCTCTACCGGACAGATCTTGTGATCGACTGCTACATTGATCGCTAACGCTGAAGGCGAGCCAAGCGCTTCATAGACATCCCCGATCGTCACACCGTCGATAACACGAGCAAGCGACCACCCACCACCTGCTCCACCATCAGAGGTCACAAGGCCGGCCTGCTTCAACGGCGCCATGGTGCGACGAACGACGACGGGGTTAGTGCCTAGCATTAGGGCAATCGTCTCGGAAGTAGTCTTGCCGCCCCTTTTTTCCATGTGTATCAGCACATGAAGCATGCGCGATAGCCTACCGTCGTGTCTCATTCCTACCTCGTGTTGTTGGTTCATATTCGTAACACTATATGTTACGCTACTTGACTGCTCGAAATGCGCAACATATGATGTTACGAATTCAAAGTCAGGAGGATGATATGCAACGCAAATCAGTTGATGTGAACCGAATCACGCTATCGTATCTCGAAGCCGGCGAAGGCCCAGCGATACTACTTTGCCATGGCTTTCCCGAAACATCGAAATCATGGCACAAGCTAGTGCCCGCACTTGCCGCTGCTGGCTACCGTGTCATTGCCCCAGACCTGCGTGGTTACGGCGAGTCGTCTTGCCCAGAATCGACCGATGCATACACGATATTTGGGGTTTGAGGTGCAGTGGAACGTAAAACCGGGTTAAGGGGGAGCTGAGCCGGAACCCCAGAAAATTCCGACCATCCTGCCGCAGTTTGAACCCGATAAGTCCCGACGCTAAGCCATGGCGACCGGCGCCCATCCGCTTGAAAAGGTAAAAGTTTGCCGCGCGCTGTGGGCCGTCTCTGGAACAATGGAAAAACAAGCGCTGTTAAGCCCCGTGGTTATATAGAACCCGCTTGTTATACGTTTTTCGCTTATGTGCTATTTCTAGCCGTATCCCGGCTGGCCGGTTTACTCATCGCTCGCCGGGTTACGCAACGGCCGGAGCTCGCCCTTGGCCACCGCGTCGGGTACGGAGAACGAATACCGCCCCAGCATGTTGATGTGTTCGTGCAGCAGCGGCGATAGCCTGGCCATGTCCTCATCCCTCACCTCAAAGCCGTCGGCGCGCAGCTGGTTCAGCGCCGCCTCCATGTAGCTGGTGTTCCACAGCACGATCATGTTGAGCACCAGACCGAGCGCGCCGAGCTGGTCTTCCTGGCCCTCACGGTAATGTTGCCGCAGCTCGCCACGCTTACCGTGAAAGACCGCGCGGGCAACGCTATGTCGGCCCTCGCCTCGGTTGAGTTGGGTCAGCGTTCCCCGGCGCTTGGCTTCGTCATCGATATACGTCAGCGTGTGCAAGGTCTTGTCGATGCGGCCGAACTCTGCGATGGCTCGGGCCAGTCTGGTCGGACGCTCGCCCACCTGGAGCGTGCGCATGATGCCCGCTGCCGGCACTCGGCCAAGCTTGAGCGAGCCGGCTAGGCGCAGCATATCGTCCCAATGTGGCTCGATCTTTTGCAGGCTGATATTGTATCCGGATACAGAATTCAGCAACCCGTAGTCGGCCTTCGAGTCGATCCGCCAGAAGCGCGTACCGCCGACATCGGCCAGGCGCGGGCTGAATCGGTAGCCAAGCAGGCGGAACAGCCCGAAAACCACGTCGCTGTACGCGCCTGTGTCCGTCATGATCTGGGTCGGCTGAAGGTCCGTCTGCTGTTCCAGGACGACGGCCAGCAGGACCAGGCTGTCGCGCAGCGTGCCCGGCACCGTGATGTCATTCAGTCCGGAAAACTGGTTCGATATCAGGTTGTACCAAGTCACGCCGCGCCCGACGCCGAAGTATTTCGGGTTTGGCCCGGAATGCACTGACCGCACCGGCACTACGAAACGCATGCCGTCGGCCGACGCGACCTCGCCACCGCCCCACACGCTGGCCAGCACCGAACGGCCCTGCGCGGCGACCAGCACGGTGTTCGCCGCCGTGATGGTGTCGTCGCGCAGGTAGTTCTGGTCCACCCAGGACAACCTGTCGCGCTTGAGCGCCGGCACGTCGCCGCGAATCAGCGGCTCCGGTCCCGTGTTGCAGGCCTCGGCCATCAGGACCGCGCAGATGCTCACATGCAGATCGGAAGCGCGCGCGGTGCGCTCCGATATATGGGTGAAGGCGTCCGTAAAACGAGTGCGTGCGGCAATCTCCAGGATCAGTTCCGGCAGATCGACGCGCGGCAGCATGCCCATGACCTTAGCGCGCAGCGCGATCAAAGACGCTGGTTCGTCCATTTTGTCCAACGGGCTGAGCACCAGTTCTTGTTTGTCGCCTACCTTCTCAAATCGCACGGCCTGGTTGTCGGGCAATCTGGCGGCGACCGCTTGGTAGGTGCGGTCCAGTTCATCGGCCAGCGCGGTCAAGGTCGGCCCCGGCACCGTCGACAGGCCCAGCGTGCGGCAAATGATAGGACGCGTGGATTCCCATTCGGCGCTGTCGAGCAGGCCGGCGCGCGGATCGGCGTAACGCCAGCTCGGGGCTACGAACACGTCGCGCCGGCGCAGCGCGATACGCAATTCGGACAAAACGCAGAAAGTGTAAGCGTGGAAGTCGATGGCGCCATCATCGTGCAGCACATGGCGTTGCCACGGCTTGGTGATGATCTCGCGCGGCGCGTCGTTGCCGGGCCTCTTCACCGTCATGTTGGCGCGAAGCCAGGCGAATGCAGCGATGAAAGGTTCGCCAGCGGCATTCGCGCCAAACTGAATGTGTTCGGCCAGCGCCGGCAAGAAACGCCGCACGGTCTTGTATTTGGCGTCCAGCTCCTGGTAATACACGTTGTCGGTAGGCCGAATAAGCTTGTTAACGCCGGCAAGGGCTAACGCGAGCGCGTCCGGAGAAATTCGCGCGAACAAGTGCTTGCGCAGCTCCGCATCCGGCACTGCATCATCCAGCAGTAATTGGCAGGCGCTGGCGAGGATGCCCGCCGCTTCGTCAAGGTCTTTGAGCGATCGGAGGCGCGATTTCCTGTCGGCCTTCACGGCGTCACCGAAAAGCTCGCGCAGGATGACTTCGAGCACTTCCAGAGCGTCGTCCTGTGCCGATGCTTCAAGGCAGTGCAGGAACGCGACCAGGGTGGCCAGGCGGCGCAGCACCGGCAGGCGCAGAATCGCGCTGGCCTTGGCGGCGCCGGCGAACCGGGCCAGCGCCGCGACCCGCGTGGCCGGGATGCGTGTGGCGGCCGGCAATCGGATGCCAAGCTCTCGGACGGCTTGCAGTCGCATCAGCGCCAGGCTCATCGACCGACTGCTGGCCACCACCGGCCCGGTACGCAGGCGATCAAGCGGCGAGCTCCGAGTGCCGCCAGAAGGGACCAGGAGGCCTTCCAGGCGCATTTGCTGGTCGAGACTAATCCCATTGCCGAGCGAGCGCCATAAGCGCTCCTCGACACGGCTACGCAGGCGCGCTACGTACCGTTCGAGGGTTGTGCAGCCTGGCAGCAGCACCTTGTGCGTAACGAGCCACGTTGTCGCGCGCTCGAACAGCACGCTTGGCCGGTCGGTGCCGGTCCAGCAAAGGGCGTACAGCCACCGGGTTAGGCGGAAGGCGATCAGGGGGGCCGTGAAGTCCACGTAGCCATAGGATGCGCGAATCTCCGTCGCGTGCTGCCAGCGCTGCTCGCCGGCACTGTAGGCGATCGCATTGTCCAACGCTTCGATGCGCAGCTGCTTGGCAAGAGTCCGCAGAACGGGCTGCGGTACGGCCAGCGGGTCTTCCAAGAAGGTGCCCAGGTAGCGCACCGTCCCGAGTTGGACGGCGTAGCCCAGCCGATTGTGCACACCGCGCTTCTGTGCGATCAACGCATGATCTGTGTCGTCCAAGTGGAAATACCGAGCGAGTTCGTGGGGCGATGGCGGGCCGAGGTAGCGGCCGTAGTTTTCGCGTTGATCGTTCGAGAGAAAGCTGACTGGCATGAGTTCTCCTGCAGAGCCGAGATCGGGCATTATGCTTGGATTTGTGCCATAGCTAAAGTGCAATCCTCGAATCGCGAGCTGCGCAAATGGTTTTCAAGAAAGACCGTTTACATCGCCCTATCCTTCTGCACAGGCGAAAGACTGGTGTGCAAAATTGTTACACTTGGCAATTATTTTCTTGACGGAAAGTTCAAGCAGGGGCAAGATGTTTCTTTGATGAAATTAACCAAATTAATCAAATTAATTAAATCTTTGGAAGGCAAATGACTAAATTACGCACGGAAACTCCGCTGTCCGAAGTGCTCTCGTTCAAACTGGGCAGCGAAGAGTATGGAATCGATATTCTCAATGTGCAGGAAATACGCGGCTACGATGCCGTCACGGCCATCGCCAACGCTCCAGAGCACATCAAGGGTGTGATGAATTTGCGCGGCATCATCGTACCGATCGTGGACATGCGCATTCGGTTCAATCTGGGCACGCCGACTTACGACGCGCTCACCGTTGTCATCATTCTTGCTCTGAGCAACCGCATCGTCGGGATGATAGTCGACAGCGTCTCCGACGTCGTCACCCTAGTGCCCGATCAAATCAAGCCGGCCCCGAACATGGGCACCGCCCTTGACACCCGATATTTTGTGGGCCTGGGCGTCCTCGGACAACGCATGCTGATCCTGATCGATATCGCCCAGTTGCTGTCATCGACCGAAATGGGCCTGGTGGACCGCCTGGCCGCTTGATCAGTCCCACGCGCTTACCTCGCGTTCTCCTTCTTACTACCTCACCTGCCTTCGAAACGACTTTATGAAATTTTCAAATTTGCGCATCGGCATGCGCCTCGGCCTGGGTTTTGCCACCGTATTGGCTTTCCTGGTGATTGTTGCCGTGCTGGGCCTTCAGCGTATGGGGCAGATCCAGTCGCGTCTCACCGAAATTACCGACGTGAACAATGTCCAGATAAAGCTGGCAACGACGTTGCGCGTGACCGTTTTTGAGCGCGCAATTGCCAACCGCAATTTGGTTTTGCTTACTGAAATCGCAGACATGCAGCCTGAGCTTGACCGAATTCGCGCGCAAGAAAAGAAGTTCACTGAAGCCACCGAAGAGCTTGGCAAAATGTTTGCTGCGAACAGAAGCACGACGCAGGATGAGAAGGCCATCTACACCAGGATTCTAGAGACAGCAAAGGTTGCGACGCCTATGATTAACAGGGCTGCCGAATTGGGCCTTGCGAACAAGGCCGAGGAAGCCACAGCCTTTCTAATCAGGGAATTGCGTCCCGTGCAGCGCCGGCTGATCAATGAGGTAGGTGAACTGATTGCGCTCGAAACAAAGTTGAACGAGGAAGCGTCTGCCCGGGCGGCGGCGGCGTATGACAGCGCACATGCACTCATGATCGGCGTCAGTTCGTTGGCGGTGGCACTCGGTGCGCTGTTGGCATGGCTGACGGCGCGCAGCATCACTGTCCCCATCAATACCGCAGTTGGAATTGCGCGGACCGTCGCCGCAGGAAATCTAACTCACCAGATTACCGTCAGCAGCAAGGATGAAACAGGCGAGCTCCTGCAGGCACTAAAAGACATGAACCAGAGTCTGGTCAAGATCGTTGGGGAAGTCCGCACCGGCACCGACACGATTGCCACCGCGAGCAGCCAGATCGCCGCAGGGAATATGGACCTGTCTTCGCGTACGGAACAGCAGGCCAGTTCGCTGGAAGAAACCGCTTCCTCCATGGAGGAACTCACGTCCACCGTGAAGCAGAACGCCGACAATGCCCGCCAGGCCAACCAACTGGCCGTGTCGGCATCGGACGTCGCTATCCGGGGCGGCGCCGTGGTGTCCCAAGTAGTCGATACGATGAGCGCCATTAACGATTCCGCCAAAAAGATCGTCGATATCATTGGCGTCATCGATGGGATTGCCTTCCAGACCAATATCTTGGCGCTCAATGCCGCCGTGGAAGCTGCCCGTGCCGGCGAGCAGGGGCGTGGCTTTGCGGTGGTGGCGACGGAAGTGCGCAGCCTGGCGCAGCGCAGCGCAGCAGCCGCGAAGGAGATCAAGACCTTGATCGGCGACTCGGTGCAAAAGGTCGATGCTGGCAGCAAATTGGTTGCCAACGCAGGAAGCACCATGGATGAAGTCGTCAGCAGCGTCAAGCGTGTCACGGACATGATGGGTGAAATCACGGCCGCCAGTCAGGAACAGAGCGCGGGGATCGAGCAGGTCAATCAGGCGATTAGCCAGATGGATCAAGTCACGCAGCAGAATGCCGCCCTGGTGGAGGAAGCCGCGGCCGCGGCAGAATCGCTGCAGGAGCAATCGAGCCATTTGGCGCAGGTCGTGAGTGCTTTCCAGCTGGATGGCAACCGTACCGCGGTGACGGCTGTCATGCGGACGCCGGCAACCGCCCCCCTCAGCAGTAAAGCAGTACCCGCCCTTGCGGTGTCACGCAGCCGAATCTCCACGCCCTCACGCCCACCGGCACCGCTGCGCGAAAATACCACGGCTATCAGCGCCGCGAAGGAATGGGAAGAATTCTAAGTGCTCTCAAGGAATGAAATGGACGCCTTGTGACTAATGGTGTTCAGTTAAGCGCGTTTTAGCTACCTTCAGGCAGCTAGAAACGGAGTTTCACCTACGAGAAAGGCCGCTCCGATGTGAATCGAAGCGGCTTTTTTTAGCTTAACTGAACGGCATTACGCCTTGTGACAGTTTTATCCATTCGAGCGCCTAGGTGCAGGCGTAAAGATTTTCCGATCTAGTGAGAATTTCTAGGCGTAACTAGGCGATATGCACTTGTCAAATCAACGGCATGCATGGCCACGCAGTGATGTTTTTATTCATCCACTACAAGAGCGCGCCGCAACTGCCGCTGCGAAGGACTTGCTCGGCCGACCAAAGCGTGTCAGCGGTGCGGCCGCTGTGCAGCCAGATCACGTTTCCAGGGGCCAGGCCCAACGCCGCGAGTGCCAGGGCTTTGGGCGGGTGTGGCAGCTCCAACAGGACGACGCGTCGGCCGGCGACCCTGGCCAGCGCGGGCCCAAGCAGCCGCAGCTCGACAATCCCGGGTTGTTGCAAAGGAAACGGAAAAAAAATCGGGCGCTAATCCTTTAGTGAGGCGTGGTTTTTGATCCGACGTCGCTACTCTGCTGACTTTACACCGGAATTGCAGGATTAGTGCGAGGGGCGCCAGCGCGACGATTACGCACCTCGGCGAGTAGCTTCTTGGTATGTTCGCGGTGACGCCGAATAGCTTCTTCAAGCTCGGATGATGTCATGTACTGCGGAGATTTTTGGTCGAGGATCATGTCGTATTTTACCTTGCGACGCGGACAAAGCCAAAAGCACTTTACGGGAGTTGACATTTTACACATTCCATCAAGTGGTACGGTCGCGTCAGCATAGGCTATACCCTAACCTGATGTCAGAAGCCCCAGCGTAAGCCGTCAGGATAGGGTTAGTATCGCAATTTGTTGACATATGCCTTGAACAGTCATAGAGTCTTTCCTGACACGTCTTGTTAAGAAGGCACGTTTTGCGAGGTCAACGCATCGGTTATGTCCGGGTCAGCAGTTTCGACCAAAATCCAGAGCGTCAGCTCGATCAGGTCCAAGTGGACAAGCTGTTCATCGACAAGGCCTCGGGCAAGGATACACAGCGGCCGCAGCTCGACGTTTTGCTGTCGTTCGCCCGCGAAGGCGACACGGTAGTCGTGCACAGCATGGACCGGTTGGCGCGCAATCTGGACGATCTGCGCCGGCTGGTGCAGACGTTGACCAAGCGCGGGGTACGGATTGAATTCGTCAAGGAATGCCTGAGCTTCACGGGCGAAGACTCGCCGATGGCGAACCTGCTGCTGTCAGTCATGGGAGCGTTCGCGGAGTTTGAGAGGGCTTTGATCGGCGAGCGGCAGCGCGAAGGGATCGCATTGGCCAAGCAGCGCGGTGCCTACCGGGGTCGCAAGAAAGCGCTGGGGGACAACCAGGTTGTCGAGCTGCGCCGCCGCGCCAGCGCCGGCGAGCAGAAATCAACACTGGCGCGGGAGTTCGGCATCAGTCGGGAGACCCTGTATCAATACTTGAAGATCGCGCCAACTCCTTAACCCGGTTTTCCGTTCCACTGCACCTCAAACCCCAGGTTCGAGGCATGATTAAGAGCATGTATTGCCCCCCCTGCTAGAAACGGACTTGGAATTAGCAGAACGACGACGATGGCAAGACGCATGTTTTCGTCCTGATCTACCTCCTCTTCT
>NZ_JCASII010000010.1:0-49644 GCF_059686035.1 Telluria sp. ZT3P26
ACCGTGAAACGACTTTGCGCCGATGATAGTGCTGCAACCAGTGTGAAAGTAGGTTATCGTCAGGCTAGTTATATAGAAAAGCCCCACTCAGTGATCTGAGTGGGGCTTTTCGCTTTGTGCGATCGATTATGATGCCCCATTCTGCCAAGACCGAATCCAGCATCCTGCTGATCCGTGTCAGCCCAGCCCAGTCCTTCGCCGCCGCATGAACGCGTCCTTCACGCCGCCATGCTCGCCAGGCCGTTGATGTGCACGCCAATGCGACCGGACATAAGCCAGCTAGTCTTTACCCGCATCATCCCGAACCAGTGTCGCTATCGACCCACCAACAAGGCCAGCTGAATTACTGGCTCGTCACCGTCACCGGCTCTACTGTCTTCTCCACGCCGCGGCTGCGGCTGATACTGTCCCCATCATCCCGGCGCAGACGCCAGAACACCAGCGAAGAAAACAGCGTCAGTATCGCCAGCGCCATGAAACCGTGGTGGATTGCCTGTGTCACCTGCCCCTGATTGGTTTGGGGCACGTCACCAAGAAACCAGGCCGTGACAAGCGATCCTGCCGCCAAACCAAAGCTCATCGACAATTGCTGCAACGAGCTGGAGATCGTGCTTGCCATGCTCGAGTCTGCTGGCTCGATGTCGGCATACGCCAGCGTGTTCATGCTCGAAAACTGCAGCGAGTTGAAGAAGCCCAGCATCAGGCTGATGCACACGATCATGATCAACGGCGTGCCGGCGTCGACCAGTGTGAACATGGCAATCGTCACGCCAATCATGATCGTATTGGCCAGCAGCACCTGGCGATAACCGAAGCGTGCCAGCAGGCGCGGCGCGAACAGTTTCATTCCCATTGCCGCGAGCGCCGACGGCATCATCATGAGCCCCGACTGCCATGCCGGCATCCCCAGGCCCAGCTGGTACAGCAGCGGTAGCAGGAATGGCAGGCCGCCAACGCCCAGGCGGGTCACAAAGCCCCCCAGCACCGCGATACGGAAGGTCCGCACCTTGAGCAGCGTCAGGCGTAGTAAAGGAAACTTCGTGCGGCACGCATGCCAGGCATAAGCGCCCAGCAAACCCAGCGCCAGCAAGAACAGCAGCCCCGCCGTGACGCCGTCGAGCGTGTGCTCGCCAAACACTTCCAGCACCCACGACAGCAAGGCCGTGCCGCTGCTGAACAGCAGCAGGCCGGTCACATCGAGCGGCCGCCGCTGCTCCGCGCGGTAATCCGGCATATGGCGCCAGACAAAATACAGCGCGATCAGGCCCACCGGCACATTGACGAAGAAGATCACGCGCCAGGTGGTCCAGTGCACGATCAGTCCGCCGATCGTCGGGCCCAGCAGCGGCCCGATCAGCGCCGGGATGATCACGAAGTTCATCGCGCCCAGCAACTCATTCTTGGGAAACGTCCGCACGATGGACAGACGCCCGATCGGAATCATCATCGCGCCACCCAGCCCCTGCAGCAGGCGCGCGCCCGTCATCATGCGCGCATCGACCGACAAGCCGCACAGCACGGACGCAAAAGTGAAGATCGCGATGGCCGTGAAGAACACGCGGCGCGTACCGAAGCGATCGGCCATCCAGCCACTGAGCGGAATACCGACGGCCAGGCCCAGGATATAGCTGGTGACAACGGATTTGAGACTGAGCGGCGTGACGCCGAGACTGGCGGCAATGCTGGGAATGGCGGTATTGACGATGGTCGCGTCCAGCTGTTCCATGAACAGCGCGATGGCGACGAGCCAGGGGAGGTAGCGTTTGAGGGTGGGCGAAGGAGTCAATCGGGCCTCGACAACAGCGCGCGGACTGCGCCGCGAAAGGCCCGATTGTGTCACGAATTGCTATTTACCCGCGCCGTGTACCCGCAGCGCAGGTGGGTCTCAGGCGGGTAACGCAACCCGTTAGAAACGGTAGGCTGCCTTGGCGACGAGCCAGTTGGCGCCGGCGTTCGGGCTCTTGATGCTGCCGTTCGAGTAGTGCTGGTACTTCAGGCCGAAGTCCCACTTGGCGGTGGTATAGCCGACGCCGATGTGGTCGCCGAACTGGAACGCGGTCGACAGTTCCTTGTCTTCATTCTTGTACAGCGTCGACAGCAGGTTCAGGCCGATACCGATTTCGCCATACAGGCCCAGCTTGTTGTCGTTCTGGTAGCGGAACACCGGGGTAAAGCCCAGTACGCCGATGTTCTTGTTTCGACCGGGGACGTTCTCGTACGCGTTCAGGCGCCACAGGGCCAGATTCGTTTCAAAGTAACCCGACAGATGGCGGCCATTGCCAGCGAACCATTGCTTGTCCCAGTCAGACTGGATCGCGACGCGGCCCATGCGCTGCTGCGGATTGGTGCCGTATTCGAACGAGACGGAATCGATGTAGCCGTTACCCACGGTGGACTGGGCGAACGCGGCAGGCGCGCACAGCGCGGCGCTGGCCAGCGCCAGCATGCTGATTTTTTTGAGAGTGAACATGGTCTACCTGGAAAGGGTGAGGGATGACATTTTGGAATAATGCGGTATTGTACTAGCGGGAACAATAGCGTGCTGCCAGCCACGTAAGTGCGCGGCACAGGTATCATGGGCGCCCGCCGCAACAATATCGATCAAGACCTATGGCCGAACCAACCATCACCCCGCTGTACCCCTTGAGTGCGCCAATGCAGCGCCAGCCGGAATCCGTCGTGCTGCCGCATGACCCGGTCGGTGAACACATTGCCGCGCACCTGGGCGCACCCGCGATGTTTTTCCACGAGACCGATGGCGGCGCCATCCAGGTCGACATCCACGTGATCGCACCGACTGCCGACTTCCCCTATGTGCGCCTGCTGACCTCGGGGATGAGCAAGCGCCCGATGACGACGCCGGAAGGTGCGCCACCGTTTGCGGAACTGATGATGACCTTGCCGGCAAACTGGCAGCTCGATGAAGCGTCGATCAAGGAAGAACGCTGGTACTGGCCGGTGGCCCTGATGCGCCACCTGGCGCACTATCCGCACAACCAGGGCACCTGGATTGGCCTGGGCCATGCGCTGCCCAATGGCGCGCCGCCCAAGCCTTACGTCGAGGGCGTGGGCTTCTGCGGCGCCATCCTGCTGCCGCCGGTCTCGGCGCCGGAACCGTTTCACTCGGTGACGGTCGAAGGCAGGGATATCTATTTCCACTGCGTCGTGCCGCTGTTCAAGGAAGAACTCGACCTGGCGCGGCACCGTGGCTTTGCCGCCCTGATCGACAAGTTCAACGACAAGGACGTCACCGATGTCGTCGACCCGGCGCGCAAGAATTCGGTCAAGAAGAAATTTCTCGGCCTGTTCTAGGCGCCGTCAAACCGGGCCGGGCGCGATGCCCGGCCCGCTACGCGATCAGGCAACCGGCAGCTGCATCTC
This sequence comes from Telluria sp. ZT3P26, assembly GCF_059686035.1. Lineage (NCBI taxonomy): Bacteria > Pseudomonadati > Pseudomonadota > Betaproteobacteria > Burkholderiales > Oxalobacteraceae > Telluria > Telluria sp. ZT3P26. Next base: position 3,382 of record NZ_JCASII010000010.1, read on the forward strand.
CGCCAGGCGCACCCAATAGCTCGCCCCAATCGGCAGCAGGTTGTCGTTGAAGTCGTAACTGGCATTGTGCAACTGGCATGGGCCAAGACCATGGCCGCCTGCGCGGTGGTCGCCATCGCCATTGCCGAGGAAGACATAGCAGCCCGGCTTGGCCTGCAGCATGAAGGCAAAATCCTCGGCCCCCATGGTCGGCTCGACATTCGCATTGACCGCGTCCGGGCCCACCACCGCGCGCATGGCCTCGATCGCAAACGCGGTCTGCTCGGTGTGGTTCACCAGCGGCGGATAATTGCGTTTGAAGCCAAAGTCGATCGTCGCGCCAAAGCCGGCGGCAATCCCGTCGGCCATTTCCTGCATGCGGCGCTGGATCAGGTCCAGCACCTCGGTCGTGAACGTACGCACTGTCCCCACCAGCTGTGCTTCATCCGGAATGATGTTGGTGGCACTGCCTGCATGGATCTGGGTGATCGACAACACCGCGGTGAGCAGCGGATTCTTTTCGCGGGAAATGATCGTTTGCCACGCCTGCGCAATCTGCACCGCCACCATGATCGGATCAATGCCGCGGTGCGGCTGCGCCGCGTGGGCGCCCTTGCCGCGCACGGTCACGCGAAACTCGTTACTCGAGGCCATCATCGGCCCGTCGACCACGGCAAACGTGCCTTCGGCGATGCCTGGCCAGTTGTGCATGCCATACACGGCGTCCATCGGGAAACGCTCGAACAGGCCGTCTTCGATCATGCGCCGCGCGCCGCCGCCGCCTTCTTCGGCCGGCTGGAAAATCACGTACACGGTGCCGTCGAAGTTGCGGTGCTGCGCCAGGTAGTGCGCGGCGCCGAGCAGCATGGCCGTGTGGCCGTCGTGGCCGCAGGCGTGCATCTTGCCGGCATGGGTCGACGCATGGGCAAAGCCATTGATTTCTTGCATGGGCAGCGCGTCCATATCGGCGCGCAGGCCGATCGCGCGCTCGGACGTGCCGTTCTTGATGATGCCGACGACGCCCGTCACGCCCAGCCCGCGCACGACGGGAATGCCCCACGCTTCGAGCCGGTCGGCGACGATTTGTGCGGTGCGGTGCTCTTCGTAGCTCAGTTCGGGATGTGCGTGCAGGTCGCGCCGGATTGCCTGGATTTCGGCGTGTGACGCCAGGATAGGTTCAACCAGTTTCATGATGTTCTCCGCGATGGGGACCTCGGTGGCGCTGCCGCGCGCTGCAGCGCGTCAGGCGCTGTACGCAGGGGTTTGCTGGAGGCCCCTCGGTTGTCTTGCCACCCTTGCATGGCATGGTTTTAACTATTGTAGCGTGCCTTAAACAGACTTGACAGGGGAGGTCACGAACCTTGTCCGAATCGTATAAAGTATTGGTTTAGCGCAGTTTTTTTCAGTGCAGCCTGCATTCAAGCCCAAATAACAATATGACCACCACCACCGTCCGTGCGACCTGTCCCCACGATTGTCCCGATACCTGCGCGCTGCTCATCAAAGTCGAGAACGGCGTCGCGACAGAGGTCAAGGGCGACCCGGACCATCCCACCACGGCCGGCGTGCTGTGCACCAAAGTTTCACGTTACGTCGAACGCACCTACCACCCCGATCGCGTGCTGTATCCGATGCGGCGCGTCGGCCGCAAGGGCGAAGGCAAGTTCGAACGCATCACGTGGGACGCTGCCCTGGACGAGATCGCCATGCGCCTGACGGACATCGCCGCGCGCGACCCTGAAGCGATCCTGCCCTACAGCTATTGCGGCACGATGGGCCTGGTGCAGGGCGAATCGATGTCGCTGCGCTTTTTCAATCAACTGGGCGCGTCGCTGCTCGACCGCACCATCTGCGCGACGGCCGGCGCGACCGGCTACCGGTATTCCATCGGCAGTTCGATTGGCACCGACCTCGAGCAGTTCCAGAACGCCAAACTGATCCTGATCTGGGGCGGGAATCCGATCGCGTCGAACCTGCATTTCTGGATGCGCGCGCAAGAAGCCAAGCGGAATGGTGCCACCTTGATTGCCATCGATCCGTATCGCTCGCTCACCGCCGAAAAATGCCATCAACACATTGCGCTGCTGCCTGGCACGGATGCCGCGCTGGCGCTGGGCATGATGCACGTGCTGATCCAGGAAGACCTGCTCGATCACGCCTATATCGACAAGCACACACTGGGTTTCGAGCCACTCAAGGCGCGCGCGCTCGAATGGCCGCCGGAACGCACGGCCGAGATCTGCGGCATCACCGTCGATGAGGTAGTGAATCTGGCGCGCCTGTACGGCCAGACCGCGAAGAACGGCGAGGCGGCCGCGATCCGCGTCAACTACGGCGTCCAGCGCGTGCGCGGCGGCGGCATGGCCGTGCGCAATATCGCCTGCCTGCCAGCCCTGGTGGGCGCCTGGCGCCTGCCAGCCGGCGGCATCCAGTTGTCGAGCTCGGCCTCGTTCCCGACCAACCGCCCGGCGCTGCAGCGGCCGGACCTGCTGGCCGGCCGCACGCCGCGCACGATCAACATGACCACGATCGGTGACGACCTGCTGCGCGAGAGCGCGCCTGATTTCGGCCCCAAGATCGAGGCCGTCATCGTCTATAACGCCAACCCGCTGGCCATTGCGCCCGATTCGCGCAAGGTGCAGCAAGGCTTCGAGCGCGAAGACCTGTTCACCGTGGTGCTCGAGCACTTCCATACCGACAGCGCCGACTACGCCGACATCCTGCTGCCGGCCACCACGCAGCTCGAACACGTCGATGCACACCTGGCCTATGGCCACCTGTACATGATGGCCAATAATGCCGCCGTGGCGCCGGTGGGCGAATCCAGACCGAACACCGAGTTCTTCCGCCTGCTGGCCGCGCGCATGGGCTTTACCGATCCGTGCTTCAGCGAGAGCGACGACGCCATCGCCGCCCAGGCCTTCAACAGCAAGGATACGCGCGCGGTGCACTTCGACTGGGAGTCGCTCAAGCGTACCGGCTGGAGCAAGCTCAACATGCCGGACGCGCCGTTTGCCGACGGCGGCTTCACGACGCCATCGGGCAAGTGCGAGTTCTTTTCCGAGAGCATGCTGGCCGACGGTCTCGATCCGGTGCCGACGTACATCCCGCCGTACGAGTCGGTCGCCTCGAACCCGGAGCTGGCAAAAACCTATCCACTGGCCATGATTTCTCCGCCGGCGCGGAACTTCCTCAACTCGACGTTTGTCAATGTACAGAGCCTGCGCGCAACTGAGGGCGAACCGCACCTCGACATCCACCCACTCGATGCTGCCGCACGCGGCATCGCGCACGGTGACATGGCGCGCATTTATAACGACCGCGGTTCGTTCCTCGCCCGTGCACGCGTGACCGACAAGGCGCGCGCTGGATTGGTGGTGGGCTTGTCGATCTGGTGGAAAAAGCTGGCCACCGACGGCAAGAACGCCAACGAAGTCACCAGCCAGCGTTTGACCGACATGGGCCGGGCGCCCACTTTCTACGACACCCTGGTGCAGGTTGAAAAAGCTGCGCCCCCGACACGAGATGACGCCCTCTAGATTCGCACTGGCCTTCCGGCCGCTCATGGCCGCGGCAGCTGCGGTCTTCATGTTGACCAGCTGCTCATCGCTCTCGTACTACACCCAGGCCGCGCAGGGCCAGCTGCAATTGCTGTCCGATGCGCGCCCGATCGACGACTGGATCGCCGACACCGGCACCAGCGCCACCCTGCGCCATCGGCTGGAAGCGGCGCGCCAGATCCGCCGCTTCGCCATCCAGGAAATGCAGCTGCCCGATAACGGCAGCTACACCAACTACACCAGTCTGAAACGCCCCTACGTGCTGTGGAACGTGGTGGCCACGCCCGAGCTGTCCCTCAAGCCGGTCCAGTGGTGCTTCCCGGTGGCCGGCTGCGTGAACTACCGCGGCTACTACAGCAAGACCGATGCCCAGGCCTATGCCCGGCAACTGCGCGCAGAAGGCCATGACGTGGAAGTGGGCGGCGTCACCGCGTATTCGACGCTCGGCTGGTTCAGCGACCCGCTGGTATCGACCTTCATCAATTACCCGGACGCCGAACTGGCGCGCCTGATCTTCCATGAACTGGCGCACCAGGTCGTCTATGTCGCGGGCGACTCGCAATTCAATGAATCGTTTGCCAGCGCCGTCGAGCAGGCCGGCGTGGAAGCCTGGCTCGAACGCTTCGGCAACCCGGCCATGAGCGCTGCCTACGACCGCTACAAGGCCCGCAAGCGCGACTTCCTGGCGCTGCTGCTGCATTATCGCGGTGAACTCGAGCGCACCTACAAGAGCATCGAACCGGACGAGACCAAGCGCGCCACCAAGGGCCGCCTGTTCATCGCGCTGCAGAACGATTACCAGGTGCTCAAGGCGAGCTGGGGCGGATACGCCGGGTACGACCGCTTCTTTGCCGAGCCGCTCTCGAACGCCCATCTTGCCTCGGTTGCGACCTACAATGACCTGGTGCCGGCATTTCGCGCTCTGCTGCACCGGGAGAAAACCTGGAACGGTTTCTACCGGGCCGTCAACCGTCTCGCTGCCCTTGACAAGAAGGAGCGCAATCGCGTCCTGGCGCGGCTGGCGACGACGAATCCATCAGGCTTGCAGGTGGTGCAGCGCACCATCAATGCTCTGCCGTAGAGGGCTGGTTCCAATCGGCGTAAAAGCGCTTGCGCACATGGGCGCTGCCCGATAGCATCACAACCAGCGATAGCAAAGGCATAAGCTTCGTGCGCACGCGAGCCGGCAACATAGCACGGCCGTTGACAAGAACGATCACGATCCGACCAGGATCACGAGACAGAGGCGACCCATGGACAAGATTTGGCTGCAGTCGTATCCACCAGGCATGCCGGCAGAGATCAATCCCGATCGGTACTCTTCGCTGGTGCAGTTGCTGGAAGAATCGTTCAGCAAATTCGCAGACCGCAACGCCTTCGTCTGCATGGACAAGTTCCTTACCTACCGCGAGCTGGATGCGTATTCGCAAAAGCTCGCCGCCTGGCTGCAAAGCCGCGGCCTGACGCCCGGCGCGCGCGTGGCCATCATGATGCCCAATGTGCTGCAGTACCCGATCGCGCTGGCCGCCGTGCTGCGCGCCGGGTATGTCGTCGTCAACGTCAATCCGCTCTACACCGCGCGCGAACTCGAACACCAGATCACCGACTCGGGCGCCGAAGCCATCATCGTGCTGGAAAACTTCGCCCACACCGTACAGAAGGTGATGGGCAAGACGCCGCTGCGCCACGTCGTGGTGGCGAACATGGGCGAGCTGCTTGGCGGCGCCAAGGGCATGGTGGTCAATTTCGTGGTTCGCCACGTCAAGAAGATGGTGCCCGAGTTCTCGCTGCCGAACATGGTCACCTTCAAGGATGCGCTGGCGCAGGGCGCCCGCATGACCTTCAAGCCGGCCACGCTCAAGGCCGGCGACGTCGCCTTCCTCCAGTACACGGGCGGCACCACCGGGCCTTCAAAAGGCGCCACGCTCACGCACCGCAACGTGATCGCCAACGTGCTGCAAAGCGAAGCGTGGTCGGCGCCGGCGCTGGGCGAGGCGGGCGGCGAGCCGCTGACGATCGTGTGCGCGCTGCCGCTGTATCACATCTTCGCGCTGACCGCGTGCGCGATGTGGGGCATGCGCATGGGCGCGCTGAACGTGCTGATCGTGAACCCGCGCGACATCCCCGGCTTCGTCAAGGAACTGGCCAAGTACCGCTTCAACATGCTGCCGGCCGTGAACACGCTGTACAACGCGCTGGTGAACAACCCCGACTTCGCGCACCTCGATTTCTCCGGCCTGCGCATCTGCAATGGCGGCGGCATGGCGGTGCAGAAGGCCGTGGCCGACAAATGGCGCGATATCACCGGCGTGGCCATCATCGAAGGCTACGGCTTGTCCGAGACGTCGCCGGTGGCCACCTGCAACCGCGCCGACGTGCTTGAATTCACCGGCACCATCGGCCTGCCGGTGCCATCGACCGACATCGCCATCATCGACGACGCCGGCAACCCGGTGGCGGCGGGCCAGAGCGGCGAGATCGCGATCCGCGGCCCGCAAGTCATGCAGGGCTACTGGAACCAGCCGGCCGAGACCGCCAAGGTCATGACGGCGGACGGCTTCTTCCGCTCGGGCGACATCGGCATCATGGACGAAGGCGGCTATGTCAGGATCGTCGATCGCAAGAAGGACATGATCCTGATCTCGGGCTTCAACGTCTATCCGAACGAACTCGAAGGCGTCATCGCCGGCCATCCAGGGGTGCTCGAGTGCGCCGTGGTCGGCGTGCCGGACGCCCATTCGGGCGAGGCGGTCAAGGTATTCGTGGTAAAAAAAGACCCGAACCTCACGACGGACGATTTGCTGGCCTACTGCAAGCAGGAATTCACCGGCTATAAACGACCCAAGTACATCGAATTCCGCGATGAGCTTCCCAAGACCAACGTCGGCAAGATCCTGCGGCGCGCGCTGCGGGATGAAAAGCAGGCGGACACGGTGGCGTAAGTCACGGCGGATGATGGGCAATCAGCCGAAGCCGCCTGTCAGGCGGCTTCGGCGTTTTATTGGAACCAACAAGGAAGGCAGTGGAATACATGGACAAATTCTGGCTCACGTCGTACGAAACCGGCATACCGGCAGAGATCGATGCGACGCAATATCGCTCGCTGTCGCATCTGCTCGAGGAGGCGTTTCGCAAGTACGCCGACCGCAAGGCCTATGCCTGCATGGGCAAGTCCATCACGTTTTCCGAACTCGACACGATGTCGCAGCGCATGGCCGCCTGGCTGCAGGCGAAGGGCCTGAAGCCGGGCGCGCGCGTGGCGCTGATGATGCCCAATGTGCTGCAGTACCCGGTGGCGCTGGCCGCCGTGCTGCGCGCGGGCTACGTCGTCGTCAACGTCAACCCGCTCTACACCCCGCGCGAGCTGCAGCACCAGCTGACCGATTCGGGCGCCGAGGCAATCGTGGTGCTGGAAAACTTCGCCCACACGCTGGAACAGGTGGTCGGCCAGACGCAGGTCAAGCACGTCATCCTGGCCACGATGGGCGACCTGCTGGGCGGCTTGAAAGGCACGCTGGTCAACCTGGTGGTACGCAAGGTCAAGAAGATGGTGCCGGCTTACTCGCTGCCAGGCGCGATCGCCTTCAACAAGGTGCTGGCCGAGGGCGCGCGCGAGACGCTGGCGCCGGTGGTCATCGGCCACGATGACATCGCCTTCCTGCAGTACACGGGCGGTACCACGGGCGTGTCGAAAGGGGCCGTGCTGCTGCACCGCCACGTGATCGCCAACGTGCTGCAGAACGAAGCCTGGTTCGCGCCGACCTTAAGCCGCATGCCGCCGGGCGAGCAGGCGCAGTTTGCGTGCGCGCTGCCGCTGTACCACATCTATGCGCTGACGGTCTGCGCGCTGCTCGGCCTGCGCGTGGGCGGCATGAACCTGTTGATTCCGAACCCGCGCGACATCAAGGGCTTCATCAAGGAACTGGGTGGCTACCGCATCAACATCTTCCCGGCCGTGAACACCTTGTACAACGGCCTGCTGAACAACGACGATTTCGCGAAGCTCGATTTCTCGGGCCTGATGGTGTGTCCGGGCGGCGGCATGGCCGTGCAAAAAGCGGTGGCCGACAAGTGGCTCAAGACGACGGGCATCCCGATCGTTGAAGGCTACGGCTTGTCCGAAACCTCGCCCGTGGTCACCGCCAACCGCTGCGACATCAGCGAGTTCACCGGCACCATCGGTCTGCCGCTGCCTTCGACCGAACTGCGCATCCTCGATGATGCCGGCAACGCCGTCCCGTTCGGCACCGCCGGCGAGATCGCCGTGCGCGGCCCGCAGGTCATGGCCGGCTACTGGCAGCGCGATGACGAAACGGCCAAGGTCATGACGCCCGATGGCTTCTTCAAGACGGGCGACATCGGCATCATGGACGACAAGGGCTACACGCGCATCGTCGATCGCAAGAAGGACATGATCCTGGTCTCGGGCTTCAATGTGTACCCGAACGAAGTCGAAGGCGTGGTCGCATCGATGCCGGGCGTGCTCGAAGTGGCGTGCGTGGGCGTGCCCGACCAGCATTCGGGCGAAGCGGTCAAGCTGTACGTGGTCAAGAAGGACCAGAGCCTCACCGCCGACCAGGTCACGGCGTTCTGCAAGGAGCAGATGACCGGCTACAAGCGGCCGAAGTTCGTCGAGTTCCGCGAAACGCTGCCGAAGACGAACGTCGGCAAGATTTTGCGGCGCGAACTGCGCGACGAAAAAAAGCCGGGTTGATGCCGGCATAAGGTTCTGGAGGCCGCCATCATGGCGGCCTTTTTTACGACCGGATTACCGGTTCGCGATCAGCGATTCGAGCGGCGGCAACTGGCGCGGCTTGCGATCCGGGCCGGTGGCCACATAAGTCAGCGTCGCCTCGGTCACCTTGACCACTTCGGCGGCCAGCCGGTTGCGCTCGGCGTACACCTCGACGAACACCGTGATCGACGTGTTGCCCACCCTGGTGATATCGGCATAGAACGACAGCAGGTCGCCGACGAACACCGGATTCTTGAACAAAAACGAGTTCACGGCGATGGTCGCCACGCGGCCATTGGCGCGGCGCGTGGCCGGCAGCGAACCGGCCAGGTCGACCTGGGCCATGATCCAGCCGCCGAACACATCGCCATACACATTGGCGTCGGACGGGGTGGGCATGACCCGCAATTCAGGCATCTTGCCGGCGGGGAGGCGAATGGTGCTGGGCGTGGTAACGGTGTTTTCGGGCGTGGTCATCGTGAATTCTCGGTAAAAGCTACAATCGACCCGAATTGAACCACAAAAGTCTCCCCATGCGCCGCAATACCTCACTTCCGCCGGACCCTACCGGCATTCCCCGCAACGACTGGGCCACGCTCAAGACCCTGTTCCCGTACCTGTGGGTCTACAAGTGGCGCGTGCTGGCCGCCATGGGCGCGCTGGTCGCGGCCAAGATGGCCAACGTCGGCGTGCCGCTGGTGCTCAAGCGGCTGATCGACGGCCTGGCCATCGATCCTGCGCACCCGCACGCGCTGATGGTGCTGCCGGTCGGCGTGCTGATTGCCTACGGCCTGCTGCGGCTGTCGATGACCGTCTTCACCGAGCTGCGCGAATTTCTGTTCGCGCGCGTGACGCAGCGCGCCGTGCGCACCATCGCGCTGCGCGTGTTCCGTCACCTGCACGCGCTGTCGCTGCGCTTTCACCTGAACCGCCAGACGGGCGGCATGACGCGCGACATCGAGCGTGGCACGCGCGGCGTGAACTCGCTGATCTCGTACTCGCTCTTCAACATCCTGCCGACGCTGGTCGAGATCACGCTGGTGCTGGGCTACCTGATACTGAATTACGATATCTGGTTCAGCATCATCACCGCTGTGGCACTGGCCTCGTACATCACCTTCACCGTGGTGGTCACCGAATGGCGCACGCACTTCCGGCGCACGATGAACGACCTCGAATCGAAGGCCAGTACCAAGGCGATCGACTCGCTGCTCAATTACGAGACGGTGAAATACTTCGGCAACGAAGACTACGAAGCCAAACGCTACGACGAGGGCCTGAAGAACTACGAGAACGCCGGCGTGCGCTCGCAGACTTCGCTGTCGGTCCTGAACACGGGCCAGTCGCTGATCATCGCCACCGCCGTCACGCTGATCCTGTGGCGCGCCACGCAGGGCGTCATCAACGGCACCATGAGCCTGGGCGACCTGGTGCTGGTCAATACCTTCATGATCCAGCTGTACATGCCGCTGAACTTCCTGGGCGTGATCTACCGCGAGATCAAGCAAAGCCTGGCCGACATGGAGCGCCTGTTTGGCCTGCTCGACCAGAACCGCGAAGTGGCTGATGGCCCCAAGGCGCTGCCGCTGGTCATCAAGGGCGCGCAGGTCGAGTTCTCCCACGTGGAATTCAGCTACGAGACCAAGCGCCAGATCCTGTTCGATGTCGACTTCACCATTGCCGCCGGTACCACGACGGCGGTGGTGGGCCACAGCGGCTCGGGCAAGTCCACGCTGTCACGCCTGCTGTTTCGCTTCTATGACGTGAACGGCGGCGCGATCAGGATCGATGGCCAGGACCTGCGTGACATCACCCAGTCTTCGCTGCGCGCGGCGATTGGCATCGTCCCGCAGGACACGGTGCTGTTCAACGACACGATCGAATACAACATTGCGTATGGCCGGCCCGGCGCCAGCCACGACGATATCGTGGCGGCTGCGCGCGCGGCATCGATCCACGACTTCATCGAAAGCCTGCCGGATGGCTATCAGAGCATGGTGGGTGAGCGGGGCCTGAAACTGTCGGGTGGCGAGAAGCAGCGCGTGGCAATCGCGCGCACGCTGCTGAAAGACCCGGCGCTGCTGATTTTCGACGAAGCCACGTCGGCGCTCGACTCGCGCGCCGAGCAGGCAATCCAGGCGCAGTTGAAAGAGATTGCAAAGAACCGCACGACGCTGGTGATCGCGCACCGCCTGTCGACGATCGCCGACGCGCAGCAGATCATCGTGCTCGATCACGGCAAGATCGTCGAGCGCGGCACGCACGGCGCGCTGCTGGCCGCGCGCGGCCTGTATGCGCAGATGTGGGACCGGCAACTGGCACGGCCGGATGAGGATGTGGCCTCGCCGCCGCTGGTGCCGGACGCCTTCGAGCAGGTGGTAACGGGTAAATAGGCGTAGGGTGGACGGCTCCGCCGTCCACGCGTCCCGCCAGCAGTGCCTCAATACGTATAGAACATCCGTTGAATCTCCTGCGTGCTGGTCGTCCTGGTCAACGCCAGCATCAACAGGATCCGCGCCTTCTGGGGGCTGAGCGTATCGGCCACCACGAAGTCCAGCTGGTCGTCATTGGCTTCGCCATTGCGCGCCACGATGCCCTGGCCGACGCGGCTCGCGCGCACGACGATGACGCCCTTGGCACGTGCCGCCACCAGCGCCGGCTTCGTTTTGGCAGGCAGGCTGCCGTTGCCGACACCCGCGTGCACCAGGCCCTTGGCGCCGGCCGCCACCAGCGCATTGACCGCCACGTCGCCCACGTTCGCATACGCGTACGCCACGTCCACCTGCGGCAGCGCATCGACCCTGGTCAGATCGAATTCGGTATCGACCGTGTGCTTGCGCATCACGTCGCGATAGAAGAACGGCTTGCCGCCCTGGATGTAGCCGATCATGCCTAGCTCCGTCGTGCGGAAGGTGTCCGCCGTCGTCGTATTGGCCTTGGTGACGTCGCGCGCCGCGTGGATCTGGTCATTCATCGCCACCAGCACGCCGCGGCCGGCCGCTTCAGGCGTGCCCGCCAGGCGCACCGCGTTGTACAGGTTGATCGGGCCGTCGGCCGACAGCGCCGTCGAGGGCCGCATCGAACCCACCACCACCACCGGCTTCCTGCTCTTGACGACCAGGTTCAAAAAATATGCCGTCTCTTCCAGCGTGTCGGTCCCGTGCGTGATGACGATGCCATCGACGCTGCTCTGCGCCAGCAGCACATTGACCCGCTTTGCCAGTTGCAGCCACTGCGCATCGCTGATGTTTTCACTGGCGATCTGGAATACCTGTTCGCCGGTGACGTTGGCCACCTTCGTGATCTCGGGCACGGCTGCAATCAGCGATTGCACGCCGACGGTGGCAGCGGTATAGCCGACCGTCGTCGTGCTGCTGGCGCCCGTTCCGGCGATGGTGCCGCCGGTGGCGAGGATCGTCACGTTCGGCAGCTTGGCGGTCTGGGCCTGGACGGCGGCCGCAAACAAAAACAGAACGCCGCACAGGGCGGCGTGGGCAGATCGCGGGAACAGCATGAAGGTCTCCGGGTTTTATAAACCCGGCAGCTTACAGCTTTTTAAAGACGACGCCATCCTTCATCACGAACTTGACCTGCTCGAGCAGCTTGACGTCCTTGAGCGGGTCGCCCTCGACCGCGATGATGTCGGCCGCGAACCCCGGCGCGATCGCGCCCAGGCGCTTGGGCTGGTCCAGCAGCACGGCCGCATTGATGGTGGCGGCGCGGATCGCGTCGATCGGCGTCATGCCCCCTTCGACCATGTAGCCGAATTCCTTCGCATTCTCGCCATGCGGGAACACGCCGGCATCGGTGCCGAACGCGATCTTCACGCCGGCCTTGTGGGCGCGGGCAAACGTGGCCTGCAGTTGCGGCCCGATCGCTGCGGCTTTCGGCTGCACCAGCGCCGAGTAGTAGTTCGGCACCTTGGCCTTGTCCGCCACGTAGCGGCCGGCCGAGATGGTCGGCACGTACCAGCCGCCGGTCTTCCTGAAGAGCGTGATGACCTCGTCGTCCATCAGCGTGCCATGCTCGATTGAGTCGACGCCGGCGCGCAGCGCGCGCTTCATGCCTTCGGCGCCGTGGGCGTGGGCCGCCACGCGAAAGCCGTAATCCTTCGCGGTCGTGACGACGGCGCGCAGTTCGTCCTCGGTGTACTGCGAGTTCTGGCCGCTGGCGGCCTGGCTCAGCACACCGCCGGTGGCCGTCACCTTGATCAGGTCCGCGCCGTCCTTGTAGCGCTGGCGCACGGCCTGGCGCGCTTCTTCGGGGCTGTTGAGCACACCCTCGACCGGGCCGGGCGTGCCGATCTTCTCGTTCAGGAAGTGCGACAGGTTGTTGGTCGGATCGGCGTGACCACCCGTGGTGGCCAGCGATTTACCGGCCGTGAACATGCGCGGGCCCGGCACGTCGCCGGCGGCGATCGCCCGCTTGAGCGCGATGTTCAGGTCATCCGCCGCGCCCAGGTCGCGCACCGTCGTGAAGCCCGCCATCAGCGTGCGTTCGGCAAACCTGATCGAGCGGTAAGCCATGTCGGCCGGGTTGGCCGTGAGGCGGTCGCGGTAGGCGTCGACTGCCGGCTGGGTCTCGCTGGTCAGGTGCACGTGCATGTCGATCAGGCCGGGCAGGCAGGCGTGGCGCGACAGGTCGATGTTGCCGGCCGCGCCGGTCATGGGGCCGACCGAGACGATGCTGCCGTTCTCGATGACGATGCTGACGCGTTCGCGCCAGGTGCCTTGCTGCACGTCCAGCAGGCGGCCGCAATCGACTGTCTGGGTGGCGGCGTGCGCGCTGTTCAAGGCCAGCAGCATGCCGGCGGCCATCATGGTTTTCATCGTTTGTCCCTCGTTATTTTCATGAAAAAAAAGGCCCTCCATCTCTGGAAGGCCTTCCGGTATCAGGCAATGCCCGCCGCGCCTAGCGCAGCGGTGAAATGGCGGGTTCGGCGTTCGGCTCCCCGAGCTCGCCCTCCCACTTGGCAACGACGGCGGTGGCGATGCCGTTGCCGATGACGTTGGTGGCCGAGCGGGCCATGTCCAGGAAGTGGTCGATCGCCAGCAGCAGCAGCAGACCGGCTTCGGGGATGTCGAACTGGTTCAGCGTGGCGGCGATCACGACCAGCGATGCGCGCGGCACGCCGGCCATGCCCTTGGAGGTCAGCATCAGCACCAGCATCATCGTGATCTGGGTGCTCATCGACAGCTCGATGCCGTAGGCCTGGGCGATGAAGACGGCGGCGAAGGTGCAGTACATCATCGAGCCATCGAGGTTGAACGAGTAACCGATCGGCAGCACGAACGAGGCCAGGCGGTTCTTGACGCCGAAGCGCTCCAGGCCTTCCAGGGTTTTCGGGAACGCCGCCTCGGACGATGCGGTCGAGAAGGCCAGCAGGGTCGGGCCGCGCAGCTCGGCGATCAGGCGCAGGATGCGCGGGCCGACGAAGATCATGCCGATGCCGATCAACACCACCCACAACAGCGCAATACCGAAGTAGAACTGGGCCATGAAGATGCCGTAGGTCGACAGCACGCCCAGGCCGCTCTTGGCGATGATGCCCGAGACAGCGGCCAGCACGGCGATCGGTGCGAAGTTCATCACGTAGCCGGTCAGCTTGAGCATGACGTGGGCGACGCCGTCGATGGCGTCGATCATCGGCGTGGCGCGCGCGCCGACGGCAGCGGCAGCGGTGCCGAAGAACACCGAGAACACGACGATCTGCAGGATCTCGTTACGGGCCATGCCGTCGACAATGGAGGTTGGCACCAGGTGGGTGATGAAGTCCTTCATCGTCAGGCCGCTGGTGGTAATGCCCGAAGTGGCATCGACTGGCGGCATCATGCCGGCAGCGAACAGCGCGTCACCGGGACGGAACAGGTTCACCAGGATCAGGCCCAGCGACAGCGAGATGAGCGAGGCGATGAAGAACCAGCCCAGCGCCTTGACGCCGATGCGGCCGACTTCCTTGGCGTCGCCCATCTTGGCGATGCCGACCACCAGGGTGGCAAACACCAGCGGCGCGATGATCATCTTGATCAGGCGAAGGAACAGCGTCGTGATCAGCGACATCGTGTCGGAGAAGCTTTGCGCCCCGGCCGTATCTGAATTGGTGTTGACCAGATAGCCGACCAGAATACCGACCACCAGCGCGATCAGAATATAAGTGGTCAGGCGGTTTCGATTGTTCATAAAGCTTCCTGTCTTTTGGACCTGTGCGACACCCGCGGCAACGGCGCTGTCGCTGGTGAATTGTTCGGGCAGTGGCTGGCTGTCGAGGACCGAAAGACCAGTTAGTTCTGAAGATTATGGCAAGTTCCGCAGTATCCTAGCCGCTGTTGGTGCTGTCAAGCATGCCGTCGCGTGCGTCCTCGCCCATGTTGCGCGGTGATCCAGGACGCCCCGGCACAGGTAAAATACGCCATCCGTTTTCCGAGAGCCGCCATGTCCACCATCGAAATCCCTGACACCATCACCATCACCCGTCCAGACGACTGGCACCTGCACCTGCGCGACGGCGCGGCCATGGCCAGCGTGCTGCCGCACAGCGCGCGCCAATTCGCGCGCGCGATCGTGATGCCGAACCTGCGCCCGCCCGTCACCACCACCGCGATGGCGCTGGACTACCGCGCCCGGATCCTGGCTGCGCTGCCCGAGGGCGTGCAGTTCGAGCCCCTGATGACGCTGTACCTGACCGACAATACCAACCCGGACGAAATCCGCCGCGCGCAGGACACCGGCTTCATCCACGCCGTCAAGCTGTACCCGGCCGGCGCCACGACCAATTCCGACGCAGGTGTGACCGACCTGACCAAGTGCTACAAGACGCTCGAAGTGATGCAGGAAATCGGCATGCCGCTGCTGGTGCACGGCGAAGTCACCAATAGCGACATCGACCTGTTCGACCGCGAAGCCGTGTTCATCGAGCGCGTCATGCGCCCGCTGCGCCGCGACATGCCGGCCCTGCCGGTCGTGTTCGAGCACATCACCACCAGGGATGCGGCCCAGTACGTGGCCGAAGCTGAAGGCCCGATCGCGGCCACCATCACCGCGCACCACCTGCTGTACAACCGCAATGAGCTGTTCAAGGGCGGCATCCGCCCTGACTTCTACTGCCTGCCGGTGCTCAAGCGCGAAGAACACCGCCTGGCGCTGGTCACCGCAGCCACCAGCGGCGACGAGCGCTTCTTCCTGGGCACCGACTCGGCGCCGCACGCGTTGCACACCAAGTACGCCGCCTGCGGCTGCGCGGGCTGCTACACGGCGCTGCACGCAATGGAGATGTATACCGAAGCCTTCGCCCAGGCCGGCGCGCTCGACCAGCTGGAGGCGTTCGCCAGCTTCAACGGCCCGGCGTTCTACAACCTGCCACGCAACGAAGGCACGATCACGCTCAAGCGCGAAGCCTGGACCTTGCCCGCATCGGTGCCGATGGCCGAACACCAGCTGGTGCCGCTCAATGCGGGCGAGACCATCAACTGGAAGATGCTGTAACACCGATGCTGCCGCCGATCGACTGGGCGCAGCCGTGGTACGACACGGTGCGCCCGGCCTTCGAGCGCGCCGCGCCGCCGCCTGACGCCTTCATCGACGCCTTCAACGTCGCGGCGCGCACGCTGGACCTGCGCAACGGCGCCGGCCAGCCGCTGCGCTTCGTGCCGCAAGCGAGCCTGCCCGACGGTACCGCGTACGAGGCATTCATCGGCGCGACGGGGCAGGTGCCCACGCGCGACAATCTGCACGACTTTTTCAATGCGCTGGTGTGGCTGACGTTCCCGGGTATCAAACGCGCCCTGAACACGCTTCAGGCGGCGCAGATCGCGCAGGCCGGCGTGGGCAAGTCGCGTGGACCGGCGCGCGACGCCGCCACGATCTTCGACGAAAACGCGGCGCTGCTGGTGGTGCGGGGTACGGCTGCCGGGCGCGCGCTGGTGGACGACCTGCGCGCGCACCGCTGGCTCGAAGCGCTGCACGACGGGCGCGCCCTGTTCGGCCGCGACGCCGAGGTCTGGCTGTTCGGCCACGCGCTGATGGAGAAGCTGGTCACGCCGCGCAAGGCGATCACCGCGCACACGCGTGTCGTGTTCGTGGATGACGCGTACTTCGCGCTGGCGCCGGCTGCGCGCCGCGCCTGGATCGACCGCGAGGTGGCGGATGCCCTGGCCGGCGAAGGCCTGGCGAGCAACGGGGCCGCAGCGGGCTTCACACCGCTGCAGGTGCTGGGCGTGCCGGGCTGGTGGCCGGGGCAGGACGCCGATTTTTATCGTGATACCACCGTGTTCCGTCCACGCCGGACGGACTAACCAAGGAGAATGTGCATGGCTGAAGCGGTACGTTGGGGAATCCTCGGCACGGGCAAGATTGCCCGTGCTTTTGCCACTGCACTCAAGGACGTGCCGGGTGCGGTGCTGGCGGGCGTGGCGTCACGCAGCCAGGAAACGGCCGACGCGTTCGGCCACGAATTCGGCGCACTGGCCAGCTACGGCTCGTACGAGGCCCTGGCCGCGAACCCGGACATCGACCTGGTCTACATCGGCACGCCGCACCCGCAGCACGTCGAGAATGCGTCGATGGCCCTGCGCGCCGGCAAGGGCGTGTTGTGCGAGAAGCCGTTCACGATGAACCTGCGCGAAGCCGAGCAGGTCGTCACGCTCGCGCGCACCAGGCGCCTGTTCCTGATGGAGGCCATGTGGACGCGCTACCTGCCGGCCTACCAGGAAGTCCAGCGCATCCTGGCGTCCGGTGAAATCGGCACGCCGCGCCAGGTGGTGGCCGACTTCGGGTTCGCCGCCACGTTCGGCCCTGAGCACCGCGTGTTCAATCCCGCGCTGGGCGGCGGCGCGCTGCTCGACCTGGGCATCTATCCGCTGTCGATCGCTGCGGGCCTGCTTGGCCCGGTGACGGAAATCCGCGCCCAGGCCGAGATGGGCCCGACCGGCGTCGACGTGCAGACGGGCTTCACGCTCAAGCACGAAGGCGGCGGCATGTCGGTGTGCAGCTGCTCGCTGCTGGCGCGCACGCCGGCCGAACTGACGGTGGCGGGCGAGCGTGGCCATGTGCGCATGAACACGCGCTTCCACTGCGCGACCTCGGTCACGGTCACGCTTGACGATGGCACCTCGCGCACGATCGACACGCCGTATCAGGGCAACGGCTATGTGCACGAAGCGATCGAAGCGCAGCGCTGCTGGCAGGCCGGTTTGCTGGAAAGCCCGGTAATGACGCAGCGCGAAACGCTGGCGCTGATGGGCGTGATGGACGAGATCCGGCGCCAGATCGGCTTGCGTTACGAGGCGGACCGGGTGCGCGTGCCCGCATGATGCCTGGCGCTGTCAACCACTTCGGGTCAGATCGACAAACAACAAGGACACCATGAAACGCGATGCTCGCTCCACCGCCCGTGTACGGCGCCTCAATCAACGTCAACGCAAGAAGCTGCGCGTTGGCGAATTCACCGAATATGTCTTCGATGTCGAGCTGACGTTCAGTGAGCCGATCGATGTCGATTCCTACTACGGCTTCACTGATGGCCTGTTCGGATTCCTCGAGGGACGTGGTTTGCTCGGTGGTGGTTTCGGCGGGCGCTTCCCGCTCACTGAAACATCCGGCGTCATCACTGCCATGGAGCGCGGCTCGCCGAGCGAAGACGATCGCGAGGCCGTTGCGCAGTGGTTACGTGCCCGGCCAGAGGTGGCCAATGTCAGTGTTCATGCATTGGTCGATGGATGGCACGGCGGAACCCAGCATGGGCATGATCGTACCCAATAAAGGTATGTTCCGGGTCAGGTGGCTGGTGGCGTCGATGCGATCGCCCCATCCAGCCGCCTGAACAACTCGCGATGCAGGTCCCGCGTGTGCTTTGCCATGTGCTTGCGCGCATGCGCGATTTCTTGCAGCTCGCGCTGTGCCACATCGTTCCTGCCGTTGGCAATGGCCCACAGCGCCAGTTCGACGCGCGCATCGATGCTGCCGAAGCGCTCCACCACTGACTCGAACTGCACGCCTGCTTCAAGCTGCTGATTGTTCGCGGCATACGCGCACCCTAATGCCAGCCCGACCTCATCGGCGCGAAAGCCCGGCTGCCTGGTTTGCAGCGACGCGAGCAGCGCAATCGCTGCGGCCGGCTGGCCATGCGCCGCATTGGCGCGCGCGGCGCCCAGCACCACTTCCGGATCGCCCGCAAAGGGCCCGCGCAGGCACGCATCGTAATGCTGGACCGCTTCCTCGGACTGGCCCGCACCCAGCAGGGCGGCGGCCAGGTGCATCTGGTTATGGGCCGTCGGCGTCAGGTCGAACGCGCGCCGCGCTTCGCGCACGTCACGCCCCGGATCGATGGTCTTCTGCAGCGCACGGGTGGCGATGCGGCCCTGGCGCTGAAGGCGCGACGCTGGCAGGTATTCGGCCACGAAATAAGCCAGGCTGCCCAGGACCGGGAACGAAAACAGGATCAGCAGCCAGTACATCTGGCGCCCGTTGCGCAGCGCATGGACCGCGAAGAACAGCGCGATCAGAAAGTGCAGTCCGAGTCCGACGATAGGCATGCCAGGTTCCGTATTGAATGGTGAATGAGAGGCGCAACTGCCCCGGACAGGGCGTTGCAACTCAGCCAAGATAGCCGCAAACAGGGCGCAAATTTCTAACGGATTGTCACAGTGCGTTTGTACAACACGGTAAGCGCCCAGACGGGAAATCTCACCCGCCCGTCGTCAATATCCTGCTAGAGTCAAGCTGTTGCCTAACGGGAATTCTCATGTCTGCAGAACGGAATGTCGCGGTACTGGTCGATTGCGAAAATGCGCAGAGCGGCGTGCTCGATCAGGCGATGCAGCATGCATCGACCCTTGGGCGTGTGGTGCTGCGGCGCGGCTACGGTAACGCGGCTTCGTTGACAAACAAGTGGCAGGAAGCGCTGATCCGCCACGGCTTTGCGCCGTGCCTGCAATTCCAGTATGTGGGTGGGAAGAACACCGCCGATATCGCGCTGGCGCTGGACGCATTGGAGATGCTGCTCGACGGGCGCGCCAACCAGTTCGTGATCGTCACGAGCGACTCGGATTTTGTCGGCTTGTGCCGCAAACTGCAGGAGCGCGGGGCGGGCGTGTATATATTTGGCGAGCAGAAAACGCCTGCCGCCTTGCGTCATGCATGCGACCAGTTTCATGAGGCGATGGCCGCCGCAGCGCAGGTCGTCGAGCCACCCAGGGCGGTGGCAGTTGTAATGGACGACAAGGTCACCGCGCCTGTCAGGCGCAGGCCACGATTCGTCGTGGAGGCAGTGCGTCTGTTAGCCGATTCGGCTTCCGATGGCAGGGTCGATCTTGGCGCGCTGGGCAACCATCTGCGGCAAGTACGTCCCGGGTTCAGCCACACGGCGAATGGCTACAAAAGCCTGCGCACCATGCTGGATGCCTATGATCTGCTATGCGTCCATCAAAGCGACCTTGGGCACTGCCGGGTGGGGCTGGCGCCCCCTGCCATCCTGCGCGCCGTCTAAACTTTCAGGAACTCTTCACGCCCACCCAGCCAGCGCGCCAGGTGCGCATCGACGACCGCCATCTTCTCCGGCGTCTCGCCATCGAGCAGCCACTGCGCCACGTCGCGCGCCCGGTCGACCATCCACTGGTCGATTTCCAGGTCGGCAAAGCGCAGCATCGCCTGTCCTGACTGGCGCGCGCCCAGGAATTCACCGGGCCCGCGGATCTCCAGATCGCGCCGCGCGATCTCGAAGCCGTCCGTTGTCTCGCGCATCGTCAGCAGGCGCTGCTTGGCCACCTGGCCCAGCGGCGACTGGTACAGCAGCAGGCACACCGACGCCGCCGAGCCGCGGCCCACGCGCCCGCGCAACTGGTGCAGCTGCGACAGGCCGAACCGCTCCGCATGCTCGATCACCATCAGCGATGCATTGGGCACGTCCACGCCCACTTCGATCACGGTCGTCGCCACCAGCACGTGCACCTGGCCCGCCGTGAACGCGTCCATCACTTCCTGCTTCTCGGCCGGCTTCATGCGGCCATGCACCAGCCCCACCTGCAGGTCGGGCAGCGACTCGGCCAGCGTTTCGTAGGTCTCGGTCGCGGTCTGCAATTGCAGCGCTTCGGATTCCTCGATCAGCGGGCAGACCCAGTACACCTGGCGGCCTTCGAGCGCTGCCGCATACACGCGTTCGACGACTTCGTCGCGGCGGTTCTGGTCGATGGCGCGCGTGACGATCGGGCTGCGTCCCGGCGGCAGTTCGTCGATGACCGAGACTTCGAGGTCGGCGTAGTACGTCATCGCCAGCGTGCGCGGGATCGGCGTGGCCGACATCATCAGCTGGTGCGGCACCAGGCCGTCGCTGCCCTTGTTGCGCAGCGTGAGGCGCTGGCCGACGCCGAAGCGGTGCTGCTCGTCGACGATCACCAGGCCCAGTTTCGCGAACTGCACCGAGTCCTGGATCAGCGCGTGCGTGCCGATCACCAGATTCGCCTCGCCCGATTCGATCAACGCGTTCGACGCCGCCTTGTCCTTTTTCTTCAGGCTGCCGGTGAGCCACGCGACCTTCACGCCGAGGGGTTCCATCCACGCCGCGATCTTGCGGAAGTGCTGTTCGGCCAGGATCTCGGTCGGCGCCATCAGGGCCGCCTGGTAGCCGCTGTCGATCGCCTGCGCGGCGGCCAGCGCCGAGACCACTGTCTTGCCGCTGCCGACGTCGCCCTGCAGCAGGCGCTGCATCGGGTAGCCAGCGCGCAGGTCGGCGCGGATCTCTTCGACCACGCGCTGCTGCGCGCCGGTCAGTGCAAACGGCAGCCCGGCCAGGAAGCCTTCGGACAGCTCGCCCACCGCGCGTAGTGGCGGCGCGCCTTTTTCGCGGCGCGCACGCTGCGCGCGTTTCAGCGACAACTGCTGCGCCAGCAGTTCGTCGAACTTCATGCGGTCCCAGGCCGGATGCGAGCGCTCGATCAGCGCGTGCTCGTCGACGTCCGCCGGCGGGTAGTGCAAGAGCTTCACGGCCGGCTCGAAGTCCATCAGGTCCATGCGCTTGCGGATCGCGGGCGGCACGGTGTCGGCCCAGTCGATGCGCTTCATCGCGTCGGCGATCGCGCGCCGCAGCACCGTCTGCGACAAGCCTTCGCCGGCCGGATACACGGGCGTGAGCGAGGCGGGAAGGGGCGCGCCTTCGTTGACCACCTTGTAGCCCGGGTGCACCATCTCGGCGCCGAAGAAGCCGTGTTTGAGTTCGCCCCGCGCGCGGATGCGCACGCCTTCGGCCATCTGCTTGACCTGGCTGCCGTAGAAATTCATGAAGCGCAGCAGCAGGTCGCCCGATGCGTCGGCGATCGTCACGAGAAGCTGGCGGCGCGGCTTGAACGAGATCTCGTTCTTGGTCACGACGCCTTCCACCTGCCAGGTTTGGCCGCCGCGCATGCAGGCATCCCGGATCGTGATGATCTGGGTCTCGTCCTCGTAGCGCAGCGGCAGGTGCAGCACCAGGTCCATGTCGGTGCGCAGGCCGAGGCGGGCGAGCTTGCTTTCGAGCGTTTTTGGGGGCGTTGTGGTTTTAGGGGCGGGCATATTGCGGCAAAGTGGCGCTTGCTGACGTAAAATAGAAGGTTCGCCGTATGCGCTTCAAGCCTCTATTGTAAAGCTGGCAGCATTGATTTGCCGAGATTTGCCCAACCAATTGAACATCATGTATTCGCTATCCGATTTCGACTTCGACCTGCCCCCCGAGCGCATCGCGCAATTGCCGCTGCCGGACCGTAGCGCGTCGCGCCTGCTGCACCTCGATGGCGACCAGATCATCGACCGCCAGTTCGCCGACATCGTCGACCAGTTGCAGGCCGGCGACCTGCTCGTGATGAACAACACCCGCGTGCTCAAGGCGCGCTTCTTCGGCGTCAAGGAATCCGGCGGCCAGGTCGAGGTGCTGGTCGAGCGCGTGCTCGACAACCGCACGGTACTGGCCCAGGTCCGCGCGTCGAAGTCGCCCAAGCCCGGCAACCGCATCCGCCTGGCCGACGCTTTCGATGTGACGGCAGGCGAGCGCGCCGGCGAATTCTTCACGCTGCACTTTGAAGGCGATGTGTTCGACCTGATCGAAGCGCACGGCCGGCTGCCGCTGCCGCCGTACATCGAGCACACGGCCGACGAGTTCGACGAACAGCGTTATCAGACCGTGTACTCGAAAGAGCCGGGCGCCGTGGCCGCGCCCACGGCCGGCCTGCACTTCGACCAGCCGCTGCTCGATCGCCTGGCCGCGAAAGGCGTGAACTTCGCCTACGTCACGCTGCACGTGGGCGCCGGCACCTTCCAGCCGGTGCGGGTCGAAGACCTCAGCGAACACAAGATGCACACCGAGTGGTACACGATCGCGCAAGACACGGTGGACGCGGTGCGCGCCACCCGGGCCGCAGGCCGCGACGTGATTGCTGTCGGCACGACCAGCCTGCGTGCGCTGGAATCGGCCTCGCAAAGCGGTGAGCTGGTTGCCGGCAGCGCCGACACGGCCCTGTTCATCACGCCCGGCTACACCTTCAAGACCGTCACGCGCCTGGTGACCAACTTCCACTTGCCCAAGTCGACGCTCCTGATGCTGGTGTCGGCCTTTGCCGGCTACGCGCCGATCCGCGCCGCCTACGCGCACGCGATCGCCAACGAATACCGCTTCTTCAGCTATGGCGACGCCATGCTCTTGAGCACCACCTCACGATAAGTCAGAGAACACATGCTCGAATTTACCCTGCTCAAAAAAGACACCAGCGGCCTGTCGCATGCCCGCCGCGGCCGCCTGAAGCTGAATCACGGCACCATCGAAACCCCGATCTTCATGCCGGTCGGTACCTACGGCTCGGTCAAGGCGATGGACCCGATCGAGCTGAAGGACGTCGGCTCGCAGATCATCCTGGGCAATACCTTCCACCTGTGGCTGCGCCCGGGCGTGGACGTGATGAACAAGTTCGGCGGCCTGCACAAGTTCATGGGCTGGGATGGTCCGATCCTGACCGACTCGGGCGGCTTCCAGGTGTTTTCGCTGGGTGCGATGCGCAAGATCACGGAAGAGGGCGTCAAGTTCGCCTCGCCGATCGACGGTTCGAAACTGTTCCTGTCGCCCGAGATTTCGATGCAGATCCAGCGCGCGCTGAACTCGGACATCGTGATGCAGTTCGACGAATGCACGCCGTATGAAATCGACGGCCGCCCGGCCACCGCCGACGAAGCAGCCAAATCGATGCGCATGTCGCTGCGCTGGGCCCAGCGCTCGATGAATGAATTCACGAGCGGCGGCAATCCGAACGCGCTGTTCGGCATCGTCCAGGGTGGCATGTACGAGCATCTGCGCGACGAGTCGCTCGCCGGCCTGGAAGACATCAACTTCCCGGGCCTGGCCATTGGCGGCCTGTCGGTCGGTGAGCCGAAGGAAGACATGAAGCGCATCCTGGCCCACGTCGGCCCGCGCCTGCCCGAGAACAAGCCGCACTACCTGATGGGCGTGGGCACGCCGGAAGACCTGGTCGATGGCGTGGCCAACGGCGTCGACATGTTCGACTGCGTGATGCCGACCCGGAACGCCCGCAACGGCTGGCTGTTTACGCGCTTTGGCGACGTCAAGATCAAGAATGCGCGCTACAAGGAAGACATGGCGCCGCTCGACGAGAGCTGCACCTGCTACTGCTGCCAGAATTTCTCGCGCGCGTACCTGCACCACCTGCACCGCTCGAACGAGATCCTGGGCGCGCGCCTGAACACGATCCACAACCTGCATTACTACCTCAATCTGATGCAGGAAATGCGTGACGCGATCGACGCCGACGGTTTCCAGGCCTTCCGCGTCAAGTTCGCGGCCGACCGCGGACGCGGCGTGTAAGCACTTGCTTACCCTGCGGCCCCGATCTTGCGGTATTGACGGTCGGGTCTGCATGCAAAATCGACCGGTTTGTCTTGCAATACCTGAAAGCAAGACGACATACTGCCGGATATGGTTTGCGGCTTCTGGCCGATGCTAGAATACACCGCTTATTTTTTTAACTTCACCATCGGAGTTCTTGTGTTCATTTCCAACGCGTACGCGCAAACTGCCCCTGTCGCCGATGCCGGCATCATGGGTAGCCTGACGACCTTCCTGCCGCTGATCCTGATGTTCGTGGTCATGTATTTCCTGATGATCCGTCCTCAGCAAAAACGCCAGAAAGAGGCGAAAGCCATGATGGACGCACTGGCCAAGGGCGACGAAGTCGTGACCGCCGGCGGTATCGTCGGTCGTGTGTCGAAAGTGGCCGAAGCCTATGTGACGCTGGAAGTTGCCGTCGGCACCGAAATCACCGTGCAAAAGAATTCGGTGACCACGCTGCTGCCAAAAGGCACGCTGAAAGCCCTGTAAGCCTCGCTGTGCGCCGTGCGGGGCAACCCGCACTGCCTAACCTGAACGCCGGAACACTATGAATCGCTATCCCGTCTGGAAATACTTACTGATCGTCATTGCGCTGTTGCTCGGCGCCTTGTACACGGCGCCTAACTACTTCGGCGAAACGCCGGCGTTGCAGGTCACATCAGGCCGTTCTACCCTGAATATCACGAGTGCCTCCACCACCGTGGTTGCGGATGCGCTCAAGCGTGCCGGCATTCCATCCACCGGTATCACCCTCGAAGGCACGGGCCATACCACCTCGGTGCGCGCGCGCTTTGCCGGTACCGAAGAGCAGTTCAAGGCCAAGCTGGCCTTGGAGCGCGAACTGAACCGCGACCCTGCCAATCCCGATTACATCGTCACCGTCAACCTGGTGAAGAACACCCCGGCCTGGATGACGGCCATTGGCGCAGCGCCGATGAGCCTGGGCCTGGACTTGCGCGGTGGCGTGCACTTCCTGCTGCAGGTCGACACCAAGGCGGTCCTCGACAACAAGGTCAAGGCCCTGCAGTCGAGCGTGCGCAGCAATCTGCGTGACAAGAACGTGCGCCACAGCGGCATCGAGCGCGTGCGCGACACCATCGAAGTGCGCTTCCGCGACGCCGCCACCCGCAGCAACGCGCGCAATGTGCTGGCCGCGCAGTCGAGCGAGCTGGCCTTTGCCGATGCTGCCGATGGCGCCGACATGAAGCTGGTCGTGAGCCTGAAGCCCGACGCCATCAAGCGCTCGGTCGAAGACGGCATCAAGCAGAACATCATGACGCTGTCCAAGCGTATCAATGAACTGGGCACCACCGAGCCGATCATCCAGCAGCAGGGCGCCGACCGCATCGTGGTCCAGCTGCCAGGTGTGCAGGACGTCGCGCGCGCGAAAGACATCATCGGCCGCACCGCCACGCTCGAACTGCGCATGGTCGATACCACCGTGACCCCGGGCACCGAGCTGTCGGCAGCGATTCCGCTGAACTCCGAACTGTTCACCGAAGGCCGCGGCGCACCGATCGTTGTCTCGCGCGACATCATCCTGACCGGCGAATCGATTTCGAGCGCCACCGCCAGCTTCGACCAGAACCAGCAGCCTGCCGTTTCGCTCGACCTGAACGGCGACGGCGGCCGCCGCATCCGCCTGGCCACGCGTGAAAACGTCGGCAAGCGCATGGCGATCCTGCTGAAAGAAAAGGGCGTCTACAACGTGCTGTCGGCCCCGACCATCCAGAGCGAACTGGGTTCGACCTTCCAGATCACCAATATGGGCACCTCGCAGGACGCCAACGAATTGGCACTGCTGCTGCGCTCGGGCGCGCTGTCGGCGCCGATGGAATTCGTCGAAGAACGCGTGATCGGCCCGCAACTGGGCGCCGAGAACATCGAACGCGGCCTGCACTCGACCATCTGGGGCTTCGTGGCGATCGCGATCTTCATGGTCATCTACTACCACCTGTTCGGCGTGTTCTCGGCGCTGGCACTGGCGGCCAACGTGCTGTTCCTGCTGGCCCTGTTGTCGTTGCTGCAAATCACGCTGACCCTGCCGGGTATCGCGGCAATTGCGCTGGCCCTGGGTGTGGCAATTGACTCGAACGTGCTGGTGAATGAACGTATCCGCGAAGAGCTGCGTGCCGGCGCGACGCCGCAGGCGGCGATTTCGGCCGGTTCCAAGCATGCGTGGGACACCATCGTCGACTCCAACGTGACGACGCTGATCGTCGGCCTGGCGCTCCTGATCTTCGGTTCCGGCCCGGTGCGCGGCTTCGCCGTGGTCCACTGCCTGGGCATCCTGACCTCGATGTTCTCGGCCGTGGTCGTGGCACGTGGTTTCGCCAACCTGTGGTACGGCCGCCAGAAGAAGCTGACGAAGATTTCGATCGGCACGGTCTGGCAGCCTGGCATGACGCCTAACAAGAAGTAAGCACCGGGATACGACAATGGAATTTTTCAAGATCAAACGGGACATCCCGTTCATGCGCCACGCCCTGGTCCTCAATGCGATCTCGGTGGTCACATTCGTGGCGGCGGTGTTCTTCCTGATCACCAAGCCTCTGAACTTCTCGGTGGAGTTCACGGGCGGCACGGTGATGGAGCTGCTGTATCCGAAAGCGGCGGACCAGGAAAAGATCCGCAACACGCTGCGCGGCATGGGCTATTCGCACCCTGAGGTGGCCAGCTTCGGCACCGCGCAGGACATCATGCTGCGCCTGCCGATCGTCGAAGGCGCGCCGGCGGCGAGCAGCTCGACGGCCGTGTTCAACGCCATCTGCCGCGACGAGCAGGGCACGACCAAGCAGACGCAAACCACCACCGACAAGGGCGACGTGCTTAACCGTACCAGCTGCGTCGCGCCAGGCGGGCAAGAGCTGATCAGCCTGCAGCAGGTGCAGTTCGTCGGCCCGTCGGTCGGCGAGGAGCTGGCCCAGAACGGCCTGAACGCGCTGCTGATGGTCATCCTGGGCATCGTGGTCTACCTGGCGATCCGCTTCGAATGGAAATTCGCTGTCGCCGCCGTGGTCGCCAATCTGCACGACGTGGTCATCATCCTGGGCTTCTTCGCGTTCTTCCAGTGGGAATTCTCGCTGACGGTGCTGGCGGCAACGCTGGCGGTGCTGGGCTACTCGGTCAACGAATCGGTCGTCATCTTCGACCGGATCCGCGAGATGTTCCGCAAGCAGCGCCGCATGAGTGTGCCGGAAGTGATCGACCACGCGATCACCAGCACGATCTCGCGCACGATCATCACACACGGCTCGACGCTGATGATGGTCTTGTCGATGTTGTTCTTCGGCGGCTACGCGCTGCACTACTTCGCGATCGCACTGGCCATCGGCATTCTCTTCGGTATCTACTCGTCGGTGTTCGTGGCGGCAGCAGTGGCGATGTGGCTGGGCGTCAAGCGTGAAGACCTGATCAAGCCGGTCAAAGAGAAAGACGACACCGACGGCGCCGTCGTCTGACCAATTGCACGATTGCGGCTTTGTGTGTGTCAACGCACGGAGCCGCGATGTGCCCGTATTTATAGTGGAACTGTCTCTTTCAGGACATCCCTAGTTTTGGACTTCACCCGCTCCGGCAACGGCGCGGGTTTTTTTTGCCCTGCTTTCCCTGCAAAAAAGCGGGGGTCAGGTCTGACATTCGGACACGATCTCGACAGTCAGGTAGCTGGCCGAAGCCCTGATCTTCACCAAACAGGTGCGCGCCCCGGGAATGCTTGCTCTACAACTGCCACGGATGGTTGTTCCTGCCATCGAGCGCGCTGTCGAGATACGTTGCGGCGCTGATCAATGCCAGGTGCGTGAACGCCTGCGGGAAGTTGCCGAGCAGTTCGGCCTGGCTGGTGAACTCCTCGGCGTACAGCCCCACGTGGTTCCCGTAGGCGAGCAACTTTTCCATATTGTTGTGCGCCTGCTCCAGGCGCCCGGCGCGCGCCAGGCATTCCACGTACCAGAACGAACAGGCCGCGAACGCGCCTTCCTCGCCCTCGAGGCCATCGTCGCGGTCGTAGCGCAGCACCAGCGCATCGTCGCCCAGCTGGTCGCCGATGGCGTCGAGCGTGGCCAGCCACTGCGGGTCGGTCGAGCCGATGAAGCGCACCAGCGGCATCATCAGCATCGCGCCATCGAGGTCGGTGGAACCCTTGCTGCGCACGAAGTGACCCAGCTCCTTGTTCCAGAACGTGGCCCAGATGTAGTTGGAGATGTCGTTGCGCGCCGCGATCCACTGGTCGAACGGGGCGGTCAGCGAGCGCTTGCTGGCCAGGCGGATCGCCCGGTCGACCGCCACCCAGCACATCAGTTGCGAGTGCAGGTGCTCGCGCGGTGCTTCGCGGCCTTCCCAGATACCGGCGTCGGGCCGGCGCCAGTTGTCGCACACGAAGCCCACCACGTGGCAAACCCCCAGCCAGCCGGCGTGCGAGATCGCTTCGCCGTACTTGTTGCTCAGGTAGACCGCGTCGAGCAGGGCGCCGAAAATGTCGAGCTGCAGCTGGGTCGCCGCGTCGTTGCCGATCCGGACCGGCTGCGAGCCGGCGTAACCGGCCAGGTGATCCAGATCGACTTCGGCCTGCACCTCGCCGCCGTCGAGCGCATACATGATGCGCAGCTGGCCGCCATCCGGCCCGTGGCCAGGGCGCTCGGCCGACCAGCGCGTGAACGCCTTGGCTTCCTCGGTGTAGCCAAGGCGCATCAGCGCGTACACGGTGAACGAGGCGTCGCGGATCCAGGTCGAGCGGTAATCCCAGTTGCGCGAGCCTCCCAGCACCTCGGGCAGGCCGAAGGTGGCGGCAGCGACCATCGAGCCGTGACGGCGCGATGTCATCAGCTTGAGCACCAGCGCCGAGCGTGTGACGTCTTCGCGCCAGCGGCCCTTGTAGGTCGAGCGCCGGGCCCAGTTGCGCCAGTGCGCAACCACGTCGACAACCAGCGCGTCGCGCGCCGCCTGGTCAAGGGCCGGGTCGCCTTCTTCGTCCAGAACGATATCGACCGATTCGCCTGCCTTCATCACGAAGCTGGCGCCGGCGCCGCCTTCGACGGCGGTAAACTCGACCGCCGCGCACAGGCGCAGCGACGGCGCACCGGGCGCGGCAAACACCACCTGGCCCGCGGTGATGCCGACCTCGGGCTGCAGGCGCGCATAGTCGAAGCGCGGCTGGCAATCGAGCCGCATCCTTACTTCGCCCTTCGTGACCTGCACGCGCCGCAGCAGGCATGCGGCGCCGTGGCCGATTTCCTCGGGCCCGGCCATCAGGTCGGTGATCTGGACGCTGGCGTCGTCACTCAGCCACTGCGTGAGCAGGACGTTGGTGTCGGGCAGGTAGGTCTGCACGACGCGCGCATCCCCGATCTGCGGGGCGAGCGTGAAGTGACCGCCCCGTTCCGGGTCGAGCAGGGCGGCGAACACGCTGGGGCTGTCGAAGTCGGGCCAGCACAGAAAGTCGACCGTGCCGTCGGTGGCGACCAGCGCCATCGTGGCCAGGTTGCCGATGGCGCCGTGGCTGGCGATGGGCCGGGGCGGTGGCGTGCCAGCTGGGTTGCCTGAACGTTCAACCATTGTCTTCGAAGCCCGGATACAGCGTCATGCCGCCGTCGACGTACACCGTGGTGCCGGTCATGTAGTCGGCCAGGTCGGATGCCATGAACAGCGCCAGCGCCGCCACGTCCTCCACGTCGCCGATGCGGCCATACGGGATCAGCTTGAGCAGCTTGTCGGCTGCCGCGCCTTCGGTGGCCTCGGCATTGATCGGCGTGCGGATGGCGCCCGGTGCGATGGCGTTGACGCGGATGCGGTCGGGCGCCACTTCCTGTGCCAGGGAGCGCATCAGCATGCCGATGCCGCCTTTTGACGCGGCGTAGTTGACGTGGCCGGCCCAGGGAATGATCTCGTGCACGGAACTCATGCACAGGATGGCGCCGTTGGCGCGCATGCGGCCGCGGTTGCCCTGCTCGCGAAAGCGCCGGATCGCCGCGCGCGTGCACAGGAACTGGCCGGTGAGGTTGACGTCGATGACGGCTTGCCAGTCCTTGAGCGTCATCTCGGCGATTGGCGCATCTTTCTGGATACCCGAATTGGATACCAGAATATCGATGCCGCCAAAGGTTTTAATGGTGTCGTCGAACAGGCGCGCGACATCGTCTTCGT
Source organism: Telluria sp. ZT3P26 (assembly GCF_059686035.1). NCBI lineage: Bacteria > Pseudomonadati > Pseudomonadota > Betaproteobacteria > Burkholderiales > Oxalobacteraceae > Telluria > Telluria sp. ZT3P26. Next base: position 33,653 of record NZ_JCASII010000010.1, read on the forward strand.
GCCCGACATTGGCCTGGACCGCGACAGCGCGGCCTCCGGCGCCAGTAATCTGGGCGACGACCTCTTCGGCCTTGTCGCGGCTGCTGTTGTAATTGACGACGACATGCGCGCCGGCGTCGGCAAACGCGAGGCTGATGCCGCGGCCGATGCCGGAATCGCCGCCGGTGACGAGCACCACCTGGTCCTGCAGGCTGATTTTCATGGGATTCTCCAGAAGGTCAGGGCGCACTGTTGCGTGCGCCAACTATGGGAACGACCTTAGCAGAAAGCAGGGATGGGCCCGGCACGCATGCCGTGGCAATGTCGTGCGGAAAAAGAAGGATCGAACAAGGCGCTTGAACTGCGTGTAGTGTGAGTCAGCGCACCGAGTGCGCACCCCGCCAGACATAAGATCAGGCTGTCTCTTTCAGGACATCCCTAGTTTTGGACTTCGGCCCGCTCTTCACCGAGCGGGCATTTTTTTGCCTACAGCAGCGCCGAGGTGAGGCTCTTGACCTCGTCGCCCGACTCTTCCATCACGCCCTTGAGCGTGCCGTGGCCGAACACGAAATCGATGGTCGCCGCGCCCGCATAGGTCGTGGCGCCCAACGGCGCGAACAGCGGCGACGGGAATGGCGCCAGGTCGTTGGCCAGCAGCAGCGTGTCGCCGAGGGTTTCCGGCGGCAGTGCGCGCATGCCATCCCACAACGCCTCGATGGCGTCCATCACCGGCGCCGGCACGGCAAGCTTGTGCAGCACGCCGCGGCCGATGGCCGCTTCGCCATGGTCGAGCCAGGCATCGAGATTGTCGTCCAGCAGCCCCGGCATCGATTCGGCGCGCGACAGCAGGTAAAACCCACCGACTTCATGGACGATGCCGGCAAACAGCGCGGTTTCAGGGTCGACGAATGAGACGCGGCGCGCGATCACCTGGGCCAGTGCGGCCACGTGGGCCGAGTGCGTCCAGAGCTGGTCGGCCTTCTTGCGCAGGCCCGGATCGCGGATTTCGCTGGCCAGCTGGCGCACGATGACGGATGCGGCCAGCGCGCCCAGCGTGCGAAAGCCCACCCGCTGCACGGCGGCGGGCACGCTCGTGACGTCGTTGCCGGAGCGGTTATAGGCGACCGAGTTGGCGATCGCCACCGTGCGCGCGGCCAGCAGCGGCTCGGCCTGCACGAGGCGGGCGGCGGCGTCGATATGGCAGTCGGGTTCGCTCAACGCCCGTTGCAACTTGAGCGATGCGTGAACGCTGGTGGGGAACGTGAGTTCGCCCCGGCTGGCTTCAGCAGCGATGCTGTCGAGGGAGGAGAGTTGGTCCATGAAAAAATTATACCCCCAACCCATCGGAACGCGACCAAATATATTGCTCTAGAGAACCACGGGCGATGGCCTGTGGCATCCCTGCGACCGGATTACGCTTCGCTGAAGATGGCGTCGCAGCCTTCTTTTGGCTCTTCGGTGTTTTCCAGCTCGTCGGCCAGGCCCAGGTCGAACAGTTCTTCGACCGCATTCATGTAGCTGTTGAGCTTGGTTGCGCCGATCAGGCGGTAGATCTCGCCCGCTTCGTTGCGCACGCCGATCAGCATCGGTTCTTGCTGGACTTCATCCAGGGGGGCGACGTCGAGCAGGATGTTGCCGATGATGTGCTTGTCGAAATGGGCAGGCTTCTTGTCGTCGATGAGGGCGGTTTTCAAGGCGTTTCCTTCAGGTGGGGTGGTGATGGCAGGGGACCGTTGCCGTGGCTGGCGATGCGGGTGCGCAGCAGCGTCAGGGCGGTTTCGAGCGTGGCGAAGTCGGTGTCGGTGTAAGCGTGGAACAATTCCTTGCCACGTGCGATCACGATCGGGAACACATCACAGAATACCTGTTCCCCGGCCGGTGTGAGGCGCACGAAGAACGAGCGCTTGTCGTCGCAGCTGCGCTCGCGCAGTACCAGGCCCTTGTGCTCCAGGCGTTCGATGACGCCGGTGAGCGTGCCCTTGGTGATCAGGGTGCGCTCGCCCAGTTCCTTGTAGCTCATGCCGCTCGTGTTGCCGAGCGTGGCGATGATATCGAACTGCGCATGCGTCAAGCCGTTCTGACGCACGGCGTCGCCCGAGACGCGCTCGAAGCTCTGCATGCACTCGGCCAGCAGTCGGACGCTTTTTAGATATCGTTCCCCCATGGGCCGGGATTATAGCCGCCCGCTGCCTTGCCCGCTGCACTGCCCGTAACACTGCGCGTTCATCGGCACGCAATATGGCGGGGCAGGCGGCCACAGGCCCGTTGTGCGAATGTTCTCCGGTATGATGTACGCCCATGTCGTTTGCACAGGCCTGTGGCCGTTTCCTTTTCGTGACCCTGACCATCCGCCGCGATGCAGCCTGACCTGTCCCTGCTCACGCAGGAGCGGCTGCTGCGCGTGCTCCTGGTCAATGCCGGCGAGCCGGACGCGCTGACCTGGTCCGGGCTGTACCAGCCGTTGCGCCTCGCTGCCAAGGTGCTGGGGCCCGAGCGCCTGCACGTCGACGTGCGCAGTCCCGACAAATTCATGGGCGACGCCCAGCGCCACTGGCACCTGGTGCTGCTGGTGGCCGACGAGGCCGAAGCGGCGCTGCGTCCGGCCAATCTGCGCGCGCTGGTCGAGCGCTGCCGCGCCGCGCCGTTCTGGGGCGGCGTCGGCGCCGGCGTGCTGTGGCTGGCCGATGCCGGCGTCCTGCATGGCGTGCGCACCGCCTTGCCTTGGGCGCTGTACCCGGACGTCAATGCCCAGGCCGAGCAGGCCCTGCTCACCCCCAATCTGTACGAATTCGACGCCAACCGCCTGACCTGTTGCGGCGGCGCGGCCAGCATCGACTTCGCGCTGACGCTGGTCGACCTGCTGTTCGGCGCGACCGTCCAGGCGCAAGTGAAGGAAACGCTGTGCATCGACCGCGTGCGCGGCCCGGACGAGCGCCAGCGCGTGGCGCTGCAGGCCCGTTTCGGCGCGCTGCAACCGAAACTGTCCGAGGCGGTGGCGCTGATGGAAGCCAATATCGAAGAGCCGCTGTCCACCGACGAAATTGCGCAGCTGTCCGGCATTTCGCGGCGCCAGCTCGAGCGCCTGTTCAAGCAATACCTGGGCAGCCTGCCGTCGCGCTACTACCTCGAACTGCGCCTGCGCCGCTCGCGCCAGCTGCTGCTCGATACCAACCACTCGATCGTGCAGGTGGGGCTGATGTGCGGATTTTCGTCGGGCTCGCACTTTTCGACGGCCTTTGGGGCCTTGTTCGGCAATACGCCACGCGAAGAGCGGCAGAGGAAGCTGGCGCAGTGATTACCTACTTCTTGGCTACGTGCCCTCGCACGTCGTTCCAGCGGCGGCTGGAACCCAAGTGTGCGTGCATATCGGCAAAGTTTAACGCTACAGGTACGCGACGAGCTTGGGTTCCAGCCTCCGCTAGAACGACGTGCTATAGAAGCCAGCCAGTGGCGCCGTTATCTCCATGCCAATAACTACCTCGTCCAAAAATGAAAATGCCTGTCGCACTTCTAAAAGAAGTTGTCGGCCAGCGTTTCTATAATGAATTGATCATGCGGGAGAAGCATCCCGCGCCATTTACATTGATTGGATGAGGAAAACGCCATGAACGCTCAGCTTGATTCGGGTATCGCCACGCGGCCTGTCACCCGGCAGACCTTCGACGACGTCCTGGTCCCGACCTACGCCCCGGCCGCCATGGTGCCGGTGCGCGCATCGGGCCTGGACCTGTGGGACCAGGAAGGCAAGCAGTATCTGGACTTCACCTCGGGTATCGCCGTCACCTCGCTGGGCCACGCCCATCCGGAAGTGAACGAAGCGCTGACCAAACAGCTCAACACCCTCTGGCACCTCGGCAACGGCTACACCAACGAGCCGGTGCTGCGCCTGGCCAGCGCCCTGACCGAAGCGACCTTCGCCGAGCGCGCGTTCTTCTGCAACTCGGGCGCCGAAGCCAACGAAGCGGCGCTCAAGCTGGCCCGTAAATACGCGCATACCAAGTTCGGTCCGCACAAGTCGCGCATCGTCTCGTGCCTGGCCTCGTTCCACGGCCGCACCTTGTTTACCGTGTCGGTCGGCGGCCAGTCGAAATACACCGAAGGCTTCGAGCCACTGCCACCGGAACTGAGCCACATCCCGTACAACGACATCGAGGCCGCGCGCGCCGCGATTACCGATGATGTCGCGGCCGTGATCGTCGAGCCGATCCAGGGCGAGGGCGGCGTCATTCCTGGCAATCCTGACTACCTGAAAGTGCTGCGCGAGCTGTGCGACCAGACCGGCGCGCTGCTGATCTTCGACGAAGTCCAGTCGGGCATGGGCCGCACCGGCACGCTGTTCGCTTACGAGCAGATGAACGTCAAGCCGGACGTCCTGACGTCGGCCAAGGCGCTGGGCAACGGCTACCCGATCGGCGCGATGCTCACCACCACCGAGATCGCCAAGCACCTGGGCGTGGGCAGCCACGGCACGACCTACGGCGGCAATCCGCTGGCCACCACCGTCGCACTGAAGGTCCTGGAGATCATCAACCAGCCAGCCTTCCTGGCGCGCGTGAAAGAAGCGAACCTGGCGATCATGACGAACCTGCTGCAACTGGCGTCGGACTTCCCGCAAGTGTTCGGCCAGCCACGCGGCATGGGTCTGCTCCTGGGCCTGCCGATGGCGGAAACGTCGAAAGGCCGCTCGAAGGACTTCACCAAGATCGCCGAGAAGATGGGCCTGATGCTCCTGATCGCCGGTCCGGACGTCGTGCGCCTGGCGCCGGCGCTGATCGTCTCGGACGCGCAGATCGCCGAAGCGAACCGCATCATGCGCGCCGCCGTGGCCGAATTTTTAGCCGACGCCATCGACGAACCTGCGGCCCCACGCAAAGAGGCACCCGTGCCGGCACCCGACGCCGCCTGACGCATCGGAACCGCCGGCCGCCTTGACCGAGGCGGCCGGCTGCACGCACTGACCCACAGGGAGACCACATGTATGTTGTCCGTCCGGTAGATCGCGCGGATATCGGCGCGCTCGAAGCGATGGCCGCTATTTCGATGCCGGGGGTGCATACGCTCCCGCGCACGCGCGAAGGCATCAATGCCGCCGTCGAGCGCTCGCTCGCCTCGTTCGCCGCGCAAGTCGATATTCCAAGCGAAGAATCGTATCTGTTCGTGCTCGAAGACCTGCGCTCGCGCGAGGTCGTCGGCACCGCCGCCATCCACGCATCGGCCGGCTCGAACGGCACCTATTTCGCGTTTCGCAACGATGTCATCCAGCAGGTCTCGCGTGACCTGAACATCAGCCACAACGTGCACGCACTCACGTTGTGCTCCGAGCTGACTGCCTACTCGCACCTGTCGGGTTTTTTTGTGCGCAACCGCGAGAGCGCCGGCGTCGAAGCGGCGCTGCTGTCGCGCGCGCGCCTGCTGTACGCGATGCTCGCACCGCACCGTTTTGGCGACCGCTTCTTCGTGCCGCTGGCCGGGCGCGTCGATGCCGATGGCCAGTCGCCGTTCTGGAATGCGCTGGGCCGCAAGTTCTTCAAGATGGACTTCCTCGAAGCCGAGCGCCTGATCGAAGGCGCCCGCAACCGCACGCTGATCGTCGAACTGATGCCGCACTATCCCGTCTACGTGCCGCTGCTGCCGGGCGACGCCCAGGCGGCGCTGGGCCAGATCCATCCGGGTGGCCAGATGGCGTTCGACCTGCTGGCGCAGGAAGGCTTTGAAGCCGACGAGTACATCGACATCTTCGACGGCGGCCCGATCCTGCAGGCGCACAAGAACGCGCTGCGTTCGTTCGGCGCGTCGCAGCGCCTGCGCGTGGCCGCTGCCGGCCAGGAACCGGGCAGCCAGGGCACGCCGGTGGCCTATGCGGTCGCCAGCGTCGACAACGGCTTCCGGGCCGTGACGCTGCACTCTTCGCCGCTCGAACACGGCTCGACGATCGCGCTGCCGCGCGACGTCCAGCAGGCGCTTGGCGTCGCAGCGGGCGATGAGGTCGTGTGCCTGCGCATCGAAGGAGAACCGTCATGCTCGTGATCCGCGCCGCCAAAACGTCCGACCTGGACGCCCTGATCAATATGGCGCACCAGGCCGGCAGTGGCATGACCACGCTGAAGCCCGATCCCGAGATGCTCGGCCAGCGCCTGGCCACGTCCGAGGCCTCGTTTGCCGAAACCATCCGCCCCGAGCAGCGCGACTACATGTTCGTTCTCGAAGAGCCGCAGGACGGCAGCATCGCCGGCGTCTGCGCGATCAAGGGCGCGGTGGGCTTGACCGAACCGTTCTACAACTACCGCATCGGTACGCTGGTGCACTGCAGCCGCGAACTGAATGTCTTCACGCGCATGGAGACGCTGTACCTGTCGAACGATCTCACCGGCTCGACCGAACTGTGCTCGCTGTTCCTGCTGCCCGAATACCGCGTGGGCTTCAACGGCAAGTGGCTCTCCAAGAGCCGCTTCCTGTTCATCGCCCAGTTCCAGCAGCTGTTCACCGAAAAGATCATCGCCGAGATGCGCGGCTACCAGGACGAGGGTGGCGATTCGCCGTTCTACGAAGGCCTGGGCCGGCACTTCTTCAAGATGGATTTCAACCATGTCGATGGGTTGACCGCGATCGGCAAGAAATCCTTCATCGCCGAACTGATGCCGCGCCAGCCGCTGTATGTCGACTACCTGCCGCAATCGGCGATTGACGTCATCGGCAAGGTGCACACCTCGACCCAGCCGGCGCGCCGCTTGCTCGAGCAGGAGGGCATGTACTACGAAGGCTATGTCGACATTTTTGATGCCGGTCCCGTGCTGCAGGGCCGCGTGTCCGAACTGCGCGCGGTGCGCGACAGCGTGCTGGCCGTGGCGGCGCAAGGCTTGCCGGCCATCGATGCCGGCGAGGTGGCGGACGGCGCGCCAAAAGACGTCGCCCACGACACCGAACACATGCTGGTGTCGAACACGCGCCTGGACGACTTCCGGATGATCCTCACGCGCGCCGTGCCTGGCGCGGGCAGCGTGGTCCTGAGTCCCGACGAGCTGGCGCTGCTGCGCATCGCCGCCGGCGACAATGTGCGTACCCTGACACTCAATACCAGGAAAAACACCCATGGCTAATCTCTCGAATTACATCAACGGCGAATGGCTCGCCGGCAGCGGCGCCGAACTCGCGACGATCGACCCATCGACCGGCCGCCAGACCTGGACCAGCAATAGCTCGACCCCGGATGACATCGCGCGCGCCGCGCAGGCCGCGCACGACAGCTTCGAAGCCTGGGCCCTGACGCCGCTGGCCGAACGCATCGCCATCGCCACCCGTTTTCGCGATCTGCTGAAGGATAACGCCGAGTCGCTCGCCGCGACGATCGCCGAAGAAGTGGGCAAACCGTTGTGGGAAGCGCGCACTGAAGTCGCGACGATGGCCAACAAGATCGACATCTCGGTGCAGGCGCATGCCGCGCGTACCGGCGAGAGCGCAACCAAGGTCGCCGACGGCAACGCCGTGCTGCGTCACCGTCCGCACGGCGTGTTCGCCGTCTATGGACCGTACAACTTCCCTGGCCACCTGCCGAACGGCCACATCGTGCCGGCGCTGATCGCCGGGAACACGCTGCTGTTCAAGCCCAGCGAATACGCACCGCGCACGGCGGTCAAGACGGTGCAGCTGTGGGAGCAGGCCGGTTTGCCCAAGGGCGTGCTGAACCTGGTCAACGGCGGCCGCGACACCGGCATCGCACTGGGCCAGCAAGCGCTGATCGACGGCGTGCTGTTTACCGGCAGCAGCCAGACCGGCGCCGCGCTGCACAAGCAGTTTGGTGGCCAGCCGGGCAAGATGCTGGCATTGGAAATGGGCGGCAACAATCCGCTCGTCGTCTGGGACGTGCAAGACATCGACGCGGCCGTGCACCACACGGTGATGTCGGCCTTCATCTCGGCCGGCCAGCGCTGCACCTGCGCGCGCCGCCTCGTGATCGAAAACGGCGCCGCCGGCGACGCGTTCCTCGCGCGCCTGGTGGCCGTGGCCGCGCAGTTGCAGGTCGGCCCGTCGAACGCCGAACCGCAGCCGTTCATGGGGCCCGTTGTCTCCAGCGCTGTTGCTGCGCGCCTGGTGCAGGCGCAGGAAGACATGGTTGCCAAGGGTGGCAAGCTGCTGCTGGCGATGCGCCAGCTCGATCCGAACACCGGCTTCGTCACCGCCGGCATCGTCGACACGACCGATGCGCAGGGTATCCCGGACGAAGAATGGTTCGGCCCCTTGCTGCAGGTGATCCGCGTGGCGAGTTTCGACGGCGCGCTGCGCGTGGCCAACGCTACCCAATACGGCCTGGCCGCAAGCCTGCTGTCGCCATCCGAAGACCTGTGGCAGCGCTTTGCCGTGCGCGCCCGCGCCGGCATCGTCAACTGGAACCGCCCGACCACCGGCGCGGCCAGCTCGGCGCCGTTCGGCGGCGTGGGCAAGTCGGGCAATCACCGTCCGAGCGCGTATTACGCCGCCGATTATTGCGCCTATCCGGTCGCCTCGATCGAGAACCCCGTGCTGGACATGCCGGCCAAGCTGTCGCCCGGCTTGAGCTTCCCGGCCGAAGGAGCTTGAGCATGCGCGACGCACGCGAATACAATTTCGACGGGCTGGTTGGCCCGTCGCACAACTACGCCGGCCTGTCGTTCGGTAACGTGGCCTCGTTCAGCAATGTGCGCAGCAGCTCCAATCCGCGCCAGGCCGCCTTGCAGGGCCTGGCCAAGATGCGCGAGCTGGCTGCGCGCGGCTTTGCGCAGGCAGTGATGCCGCCGCAGGGCCGCCCGAACTTCCGCCTGCTGCGCAGCCTGGGTTTTTCGGGCACCGACGCCGACGTGCTGGCCCGCGCCTACCGTGAAGCGCCCGTGATCCTGGCCTGCGCCTGGTCAGCTGCGCCGATGTGGACCGCCAACGCGGCCACTGTCAGCCCGTCGGCCGATTCGCTCGATGGCCGCGTGCACTTCACGGCCGCGAACCTGAACAACAAGCTGCACCGCTCCGAAGAACACGTGCAGGCCACGCGCACGCTGCGCGCGATCTTCGGCAACAGTGAACACTTCATGGTGCATGAGCCGCTGCCATCGGTGCCGGCCTTTGCCGACGAAGGCGCGGCCAACCACACGCGCTTTGCCGCCAGCCACGGCGCCGCCGGCGTCGAGTTCTTCGTGTATGGCCGCGTCGAGTTCGATCCGTCGGCCCCGGCGCCCAAAAAATACCCGGCGCGCCAGACGCTGGAAGCCTCGCAGGCCATCGCGCGCCTGCACGGCCTGGACCCGGCACGCACCGTGTTTGCATCGCAGAACCCGGACGTGATCGACCAGGGCGTGTTCCACAACGACGTCATCGCAGTCGGCAATGGCAATGTGCTGTTCTATCACGAGCAGGCCTTCGCCGACGAAGCAGGCACGCTCGACGCGCTGCGGCGCGCGCTGGCCGTTGCCGGCACCGAGCTGCATCCGGTGCGCGTGGCGAGCAGCCAGGTCGCGGTGGGCGACGCCGTCGCCAGCTACCTGTTCAACAGCCAGCTGCTGTCCAAGGCCGATGGCCGCATGGCGCTGGTGGTGCCGCACGAATGCCGCGAGAACGCCGCAGTTGCCGATTATCTGGCAGGCTTGCTGGCTGGACGCGGGCCGATCGATGAATTGATCGAATTCGACCTGCGCCAGAGCATGCGCAACGGCGGCGGGCCGGCGTGCCTGCGCCTGCGCGTGGCGCTGACCGATGCCGAGGCGGCCGCGATGCACCAGGGCGTGATCATGACCGAGGCGCTGTATGCGCAACTGGTCGCGTGGGTCGAACGCCACTACCGCGACCGCATCGAAACGCAGGATCTGATGGACCCGCAGCTGGCGCTCGAATGCGCCGCTGCGCTGGAAGAACTCACACGCATCCTCGGCTTGCCGGGGCTGTACGACTTGTAACAGGTAAGATTCGGGCGGGTAATCCCTGTCCATATAAAGCAGGGAAGCGCCATGCCACGAGCTGCGGCGCGCCAGGCACACAACTTTGGAGAAGCAAGATGAAAGATATGCCCAACGATTTGCGCGGCCAGACGCTGGCGCTGATCAACGAGAACGGTTCGGCCAGTCAATCGGCCGGCAGCGCGCAGGTCCATGCCCTGATCGCCGCCTGGCTCGAGTCGCTCGACGACGAAGACCTGGCCGGCACCGCGCCGCAAAGCCTGGCGCCCGTGCTGGTCGACGGTTTCTCGCAACTGGCCCAGCGCACCGGCCCTGGCGCGCAGATCGCCACGATGGGTTACTCGGACGGCCGCGGCGGCAAGGCCACCGCACTCTTGATTCTCAACGATGACCGCCCGTACCTGGTCGACTCGTTCGTCATGGCGCTGCGCAAGGAGCGCATCGTCGCCGCCGGCGTCATGAACGCCGTGCTGCCGGTACGCCGTGACGCCAGCGGCGCATTGGCCGCCATTGGCGAAGCGGGCAGCCCGCTCGAATCCATCGTACTGTGCCTGCTGAACGACGAACTGCAGGTCGAAGAACTCGACAAGCTGACCGCGCGCATCCGCATGGTCGCCAGCGACGCCGCTACCGTGCAGCGCGACGCCGTCGCCATGGGCGACCGCATGACCGCCGTGGCCGCAGCCGCTGCCGCCGCCGGCACGCCGGACGGCCAGGAAGCCGCTGCCTTCCTCGAATGGGCCAAGAACGAAGGCTTCGAGCCGTTCGGCTACGCCTACTACGTCGTCAAGGCGGGCGAGCGCGAACTCGAACGCGATCTGGGCAGCCGCATCGGCGTGCTGAAAGACACCGCGCATCCGGTGTATGGCGATTGCCTGGCCAGCATCCCGGGCGACCTCGATACGCTGTCGCGCCGCGCTGACACGCTGTCGATCGTCAAGGCCGACGTGGGCGGCACGCTGCACCGCGACCAGCCGCTGGACTTCATCGGCGTGCGCGACACCGACGCGCAGGGCCGCATCCTGGGCGAGCATTGCTTCATTGGCCTGTTCACCCGCGCCGCCACCTCGACCCCGCTGGCGCGCCTGCCGTTTGCCCGTGGCCGCGTGGCCAAGGTGCTCGGCATCGCCGGCGTGCGCCAGGAAGGTTTCCGCGCCGAGAAATTCATCGAGATCCTCGAATCACTGCCGCGCAACGAAGCGCTGGAAGCCGAGCCGGAATGGCTGGCCGAAGTCTGCAGCGCCGTGGTGTCGCTGTACAAGCAGCCGCGCGCCAAGGTGTTCGCACGCCGCGACGTGTATCGCCGTCACCTGAACGTGCTGGTGTACCTGCCGCGCGAGCGTTTCAGCGCGGCCGTGGCCGCGAGCCTGGCAGCCGCCCTGAAGGAAAGCTCGGGCGCGCGTGAAGTCGACGTCCAGACCCTGGTGGCCGATGGACCGCTGGCACGCGTGTACCTGATCGCGCATGCGGCCCGCTATCCGCTCGACCTGGAAACCGATCTGCAGGCGCCGCTGCTGGGCGTGCTCGATGGCTGGCATGACCGCTTTGCCCAGCTGACCAACAGCGTCGATGAAAGCCGCCTGCGCAGCCTGATGCGCAAGGTGGTGCCGACGCTGCCGGTGAGTTTTGTCTCCGCCACTGCGCCTGAAACGGCATTCCGCGACGTGCACGCGCTGTTGACGCGCTGCCGTCCGGATCGCGTGACCGCCCGCATCGAGCAGGATGACACGGCCGGCACGTCGATCCGCCTGTACTCGAGCGAGACCGTGCCGTCGCTGTCGCGCATCCTGCCGGCGCTGCAGAACGCCGGCATCGCGGTCGACCGCGAGCAGACCTTCCGCCACACGGGCCTGGATGGCGTGCGCCGTTACGTGACCGCGCTGTCGGTCGACGCCGAAAGCGCCGCCAAACTCACCAAGCCTGGCATCGGCAAAGTGGCCGAAGAACTGTTCTCGGCCCTGTTCAACGACGAAGCCGAAGATGGCCGCATGAACGGCCTGACCATCGAAGGCGGCCTGTCGCTGCGCGAAGTGCAGCTGGTGCGCGCGTACATCAGCTACTGGCGCCAGCTCGGCTCGAAGTTTTCGGTGCGCTACATGGCCGAAACGCTGCGCGCCCAGCCTGGCCTGGTCAAGGAATTCGTCAACGGCTTCATGCAGCGCTTCGATCCGGCCCTGACCGACGAACAACGCAATGAAGGCAGCAGCGCGCTGTACCTGCTGAAAACCAGCCTGCCGGGCGTGAACCACGCCGACACCGAAGAAATCATGGCAGCGCTGATCGACCTGGCGCTGGCCACCGTGCGTACCAACTACTTCCAGAACAGCGGCGAAAAAATCATCTTCAAGGTCGACACGAGCGACCTGGCGCTGGCGCCGGAGCCACGGCCGTTCCGCGAAATCTACGTGTTCTCGCGCCGCTTCGAAGGCGTGCACCTGCGCGGCGGCCCGGTCGCCCGCGGCGGCCTGCGCTGGTCGGATCGCATGGAAGACTACCGCACCGAGGTACTGGGCCTGGTGAAGGCGCAGATGGTCAAGAACGCCGTCATCGTGCCGGCCGGCTCGAAAGGCGGCTTTGTCTGCAAGCAGATGCCGAAGGATGCGGCGCGCGACGTGGTCGCCGCCGAGGGCGAAGCCGTGTATCGCCTGTTCATTGCCAGCCTGCTGGAAGTGACCGACAACCGCGTGCGCGGCGAGATCGTGCCGCCAGAAGCAACCGTGCGTCACGACCAGGACGATCCGTACCTGGTGGTGGCCGCCGACAAGGGCACCGCGACGTTCTCGGACATCGCCAACAGCATCGCCGTGCAGCGTGGCTTCTGGCTGGGCGACGCGTTCGCGTCGGGCGGCTCGAACGGCTACGACCACAAGAAGATGGGCATCACCGCCAAGGGCGCGTTCGAAGCGGTCAAGCGCCACTTCTATGAACTGGGTCACGACCTGGCCAACAACCCGATCACGATGACCGGCGTGGGCGACATGTCGGGCGACGTGTTCGGCAACGGCGTGCTGCTGTCGCGCCAGCTGAAACTGGTGGCGGCGTTCGATCACCGCCACATCTTCCTGGACCCGACCCCGGACGTCGAAGTGTCGTTCAAGGAACGCGAGCGCATGTTCGCGCTGCCACGCTCGTCGTGGGAAGACTATGACAAGAGCCTGATCTCGGCCGGCGGCGGCGTGTACCCGCGCAATGCCCGCTCGATCGAACTCTCGCCGCAGATCCGCGAAGCGCTGCAGATCGAAGAGACATCGCTGCCGCCGCAGGAACTGATGCACCGCATCGTCAAGGCGCCGGTCGACCTGTTCTACAACGGCGGTATCGGCACCTATATCAAGGCCTCGACCGAGACGCACGCACAAGTGAAGGACCGCGCCAACGACCAGATCCGCGTCAACGGCAATGAGCTGCGCTGCAAGGTGGTCAGCGAAGGCGGTAACCTGGGCGCAACCCAGGCCGGCCGCATCGAGTTCGCACTCGCCGGTGGCCGCATCTTCACCGATGCGATCGACAACTCGGCCGGCGTGGATTGCTCGGACCATGAAGTCAACGTCAAGATCTGGCTCGACACCGAAGTCAATGCCGGCCAGTTGTCGGAAACCGACCGTAACCGCACGCTGAACGAAATGACCGGCGAGATCGAGCGCCTGGTCCTGCGCGACAACACGCTGCAGACCCATTTGCTGACGCGCGAAGTGCAGGCGCAAGCCACGGGCGCGGTGGTCGACGGCTACATCGCCCTGATCGCCAACCTCGAAGCCGAAGGCGCCGTCTCGCGCGAACTCGAGCAACTCCCGAGCGACGCCGAACTGCTGCGCCGCAAGGCACTGGGCCTGGGCCTGACCGCGCCGGAGCTGGCCGTGGTCATCGCCAACGTCAAGAACCGCTTCAAGCGCACGCTGGCTGCGCTGCCGCTGACCGACGAAGTCTGGGCCGATTCGCTGCTGCGGCCTTACTTCCCGGCGCAGCTGGTCGCCACCCGCGATCCGCTGGACCATCCGCTGGCCAACGCGATCCTGGCTACCGTGCTGGCCAACGAAGCCGTCAACCGCTGCGGCCCGCTGATGCTGCGCGACCTGGCGCTGGAACACCGCATCGACGACACCGAAGTCGTCAAGGCATGGGCCAAGGCCTGGGCTGCGCTGCACCTGGCGCCGGTGTTCGATGCGCTCGACGCCGACGCCCTGGTGGTGCCGCGTGACGTGTCGGTCTCGGTCGACAACCGCACCCGCGCGCTGCAACGCGCCACGATCGAAGGCGTGCTGTCGCTGCCGCCAGGCTCGCAAGGCCTGGACGAACTCTCGACGCTGTTCGCCGAAGCCGACGAGAGCGCCGCTGCCAAGTTCCGCTCCGAGGCCGATGGCCATACGGGCCTGCCGCCGCAGTTCGCGGCTGCCTGGAAGGCCGTCGAGATCATCGAGTCGCAAGCTTCGTTCCTGTTCGCGGCGGTCTCGGTGCCACGGCCAGAGGGCATGTCGCTGCTGCAGTTCCTGCAGGTCGGCACGCTGCTGCGCCAGCAGGTCGGCATCGACACGCTGGAACTGGGCCTGAAGCTGCCGGCGCAAAGCAAGTCGCAGGAACAGCTGCGCAACTACGCGCTGCAATCGCTGCGCCGCGCGCAACAGCGCCTGCTGCTGCAGGTGATCGAGCATGCCGGCCACAACGGCAACGACATGCAGGCAGCGGTGGACGAAGTGACCGCCGCGCGCGGCTTGACGGGCTTTGCCCCGCCGACCGAGCTGGAGCAGGCGATGCTGGACGTGTGGGCGCTGTCGGAAGGCCTCTCGCCAGAACGTCTGGCTGCATAAGATGAGTGCAGCATCCGTAGCAGGTTTGCCGGAAGCGGTGCGCGCACTGGCCGAAGCCGACTTCGGCGCGGTCGCGCAGCGTTTTCGTGATGCCGGCTTTGTCGTTGCATTGCCAGCGTCAGGCATCCTGACGGTGCGCGCCGCAACGCCGGACGCCGATCGCCCCAGCGTGCTGGTGTCGGTTGGCGTGCATGGCGACGAGACGGGGCCGATCGAGATGGTGGCGTATCTGGTCGACGCGCTGTCGCGCTCTGCAAGCGCGCTGGCGGTGGACCTGATGCTGTGTGTCGGGCATATCGACGCCATCCGCGCCGGCAAGCGTTTCATCGACGCGGACCTGAACCGGATGTTCCGCGCCGAACGCGGCTCGCTCGCCGGGACGTTCGAGGCCGGGCGCGCCGATGTGCTGATCGAGGCGACCCGCGCGTTTTTCGAGGGCAGCGGCCCGGCGCGCTGGCACCTCGACCTGCACACGGCAATCAGGCCGTCGCACTATCCAATGTTCGCGATCGTGCCGGAACTGATTGCGGATGCGGCGCGCGAGGGTTTGATGGGGTGGCTGGGCGAGGCAGGGATCGAAGCGATCATCATGAATCCCGAATCGGCCGGCACCTACAGTTACTTCACGGCCGAACATCTCGGCGCGGCCAGCAGCACGGTCGAACTGGGTCGGGTTGGCACGCTGGGGCAGAATGACCTGTCGCAGTTTGCCGCCGCCTCAAGCGCGCTGGATCGCCTGCTGCGCGGGCAGCCGGCGCAGTCAGCGACGGTGGCGCCGCGCGTGTTCGCAACGGCGCAGTCGATCATCAAGCTGTCCGACGCATTTACCATGCAGGTGGGGCGCGAGACCTGGAATTTCACGCCGATGCAACGAGACGACGTCATCGCGCAGGATGGTGCAACGACCTACACGGTGCAGCACGACGAAGAACTGGTCGTGTTCCCGAACCCGGATGTCCGGGTGGGACTACGCGCCGGCATCATGGTAGTGCGCATCCGGTAACACCAAGCGGGCCACGGCCCGCTTTTTTTTGCCGGCGACAAAATTGTCATGACACAGCCGGGGTCAGGTCTGACATTCGGACACGACCTCAGCCTTGACCACTTCCAATGGTGTCTTGCCGGTATTCGCATGGTTCGGTACCGGCTGGTTCCCAGCTCCGATTGTCGAGACCGTGTCCGAATGTCAGACCTCGTATATTGAACATGCCAGCTCACCAGTAGATAATCGTGGTGATGTGGCCGGTCGGGGTGACGCTGTTCAGACTGAGTGCCATTGAGCACGTGGGTC
>NZ_JCASII010000011.1:0-48698 GCF_059686035.1 Telluria sp. ZT3P26
GCGGATGCGCGTAACGATATCCTGCAGGCAACGCGCAGGCTGGGCCGAGCGATCTGGAAAAAGTGGAGTGGATATCATCGACGCAGCCTTGTAGAAACCAAGATGCGTTGCTTCAAGCTGCTGGGTGAACGCGTCATGGCACGTGACTTCGACCGTCAAGTCGCCGAACTGCAAGGGCGAGCCGCTGTGCTCAACCGCTTTACTCGACTGGGCAGGCCGGTTACGGTTCCAGTGTTGTAAAACTAGCTACAAATAGCGTTAGCTCGGCCTTCGCCCGATTTGCTCAACAAAGCCCATGTCATCTGGAATGCTGTTCAAGTCAGTTGCCATAAAATTCCCTCAAGTAATAATGGTCCCATTGTATGTGCCGGTGCGCTACGCGCATGTCGTCTTTTCCCATCTCACGTATCTGCCCTGACGAAGCGCAGATCCCTCACAGGACACCTCTTTCTATTGCCGCCCTGCGGCATCTACTGGAGGTTCTATGTACCCAACAAATCCAGTCGCCTCGCAAATGCCGGCTGTGATCCTGCGGCTGAACATTTTCGGCGACGTCGATGAAATCCCCGTCAAACCGCCAAAGCTAGCCAAAGCGACACCGTCCGTCCAGCGCCTCTCAACGACGACCCAAGCACACCACTGAAAGCTGTCGAGCCTGTCAAACGTGGCCCGGCCAGCCAGACCAAGCCCGCCCATCAGCACCTGCGCAAGCACCACAGGGCGCCGTGGAACTGCTTGTCGATCCAGATGAGCCAATCTCAGTCGATCTGGAAGCCATCGAATCGAGCGACACGCCCGAAACCATCCTTGCCAAGCGCATGTTCCTGCGAATGATGTGGGACATCGAGGGGAAGTCCGAAGACGTCGAGCCTGACCTGTTCGGGCAGAGCTCGTTGGCAAGTCATAAAACAAGCCAAACGGACCTGTATCGTCTTGACGCGCTGATCTGGTTCTACAGCCTCAATCCGGACGGAAGCCTCGTCAGTATTGAATGGGTTTGCGATCTGCTCGGCTTCGACCCTCACGGCGTGCGCCGAATTGTAGGCCGTAATCTCCGCAAGGAACTTAAGCGCGTGATGCATCTCCTGTCCACCATGTTAGGTGAGCATCACGCACAGTTATGCGAAGAAAAAATCTCCGACTACTTCGACATGTCCAACTGGAGAATCAACTGAGCTGAGCATCCTGCTCCCGGCCCTCCAACCCGCAAACCATCACCCTGAAAGCAATTCATGAGCAGCACATTCGCACCCCTGTTTGCGCAGGCACCTGGTCTAACCAGCACTTTCGCCAGCATCTTCAATCCATCAGGCGGCACCAGCCCGACGAGCTGCAGCACTGACCTGTCCACGGTTATCAAAGATGCTGCCCAGCGCATGAAATACGTTGCCGCTTACCTCGACCGTGACGTGAGCGCAGTGACGATCTCGACCGAAGGTCAGGAAGACATCTACATTCAGGACCATGAAGCCGATGACTTCATCAGCACAATCGACGACCTTTACCCCAAAGCTGGCGACGTCATAGAGGACGAAGCGGCCAGCTGTCATAGGTGAAATCCGTCGTGCGTGGAGCCGCACTCGGCGCGGTCTTGATGTCGCCGCAACTGGCATTTGCCGCCGACGGAACGGAATACTTCTGCGCTATCACGAAGTATTTCAAGAACATCGTTGGCGGAGCAGCGCTCGTCGCGCTGCTTATGGAAAGACTGCAACACGGCGCTGAAGGCGCGCGGCTCCCTGCTTATCTGGTTGGACAAGGGCATGTGCTGGCGCGGCAGTGCCAGTGGCAAGCGGGGCCGGCGCCCGAAGTATAGTGAGGCGGCGATCCTAGTTCTGCTTGACAATCAAGGGCTTGTTCAACTTGGCCCTGCGCCAGGCGATGGGCATGGCGCAAAGCCTGTTCAAGCTTGCTGGCCTGGACCGGCGGGTACTCGACTTCAGTACCGTTAGCCGGCGCCAGAAGTATCTTTCGGTGACGGTCGGAGTGCAGCCGACGACAACGGGATTGCACCTCCTGATCGACAGCCGGGCATCAAGATGCTGGGGGAAGGCGAGTGGAAGACCAAAAAGCATGGGGCCGACTATCGTCGCCACTGGCGCAAGGTACACCTTCGTAATGAAAAACGCCCGGATAACTCCGGGCGTTTTCTTTTGTTGCTGCTGCTCTACCTGACTATTTGCGCGTCGTGCAAAGATTCACTCATGAACGAGTCGTGAATTTCCACTCTTTGTGCACTACCACGTTGTTGACGCGGCCTGAGAATTTGGCGGTATAAACCGTGCCTGCTTTCAGCGGCGATTTAGCGATCAAAAACGCGATGTTTGACGACAGATAGCGGTTAGGATCGTTGTCCTTGGTCACGATACGAGCATCCATTGGCCCGGCCGCGCCAGCCTCCGTGAGCGTGAAGGTGACGACTTCAACAGTCGCCCCTTCTTTGCCAAGGACGCTAACTGGATAACCTGTTTTGGTCGAAAAGTCGGCAGTGGCCGTCGACAGCTCTGGGAATGGGTTCGGAGTTTCGACGCCCGCATGCAGTCCGACGGCAGTTTGGTTTGCTGCAGGGTACAAGCCGACGAAATCGCCCGCTTGCCTCTGCGCCTTAGTGGTGCCCATTTCCATCACTACCGTTTGCGAACGGTCTTTACCAACAGCGACGCCGATATCATTGACGCTTTGCATCATGAGTCCTGCGCGGTGATACACGGTCGAAGCGAGTCCATCAAAAGCTACTTGGGCTCCCTTACCGCCGGCGAAGGCAAGTTCCTCGCCAACATAGGAGCCGGCATAACCAGCGAACTTTGCACGATCGAGTTCCTGAATACCAGTGAACAGCAGTTTGTCTCCCTGCTCGATGTGGAACATTGACCGACCAGTTGCTGCGTCATTGGTACGCATGTTGACAGTGCCGCCGTTAAGAATGTCATTCTTAAGAACGTAGTCCAAGTGCTTCGCCGCTGCGGTATCCAGTAACGTGTTTTGCGCCAACAAGCCTAGGCCGATGTCAGAACGGAATTTGTTGAGCGCGGTGACGAAAACGTACTTCTCGCTTGCAACTGCATAGGAAAAAGCCGGGACACTGGTTTGAATGTCCGGAGGCGTAACCGTCGGAACCGGCGCTGGCGCAGGCGTCCACACAGGAGGGATCACCGCAACCGGAGGAGTCACAGGAGCGTCGCTTCCACCGCCGCCACCGCACGCAACGAGGGTCAGAGCTATAGCGACAGCGGTAACGGAAGTTTTGAATTTCATCATGGTCTTGCCTTTAGTGAGAAGTTGAGTACGTTTCTTTGATGAAACTTATAACCATGATATGGCAGCTACTGATACATGCAAGCCGACAATTGAGCCGGAAATCCTATCGATTCTGAGCCGCTTTCATGAACTGAGAAACCTTCGATATTGGGACAGTGCAACATATCCTTCCGATTGGAGTGTCCTGATGAGCTGTACCATCATTTCAACAGCAACCCGATGAGCTGCCATTGCAGCAGCTGTTACAACCGCTTTGGCAGTCTCCGCGCGTGGTGGTGGCAGCGGTAACACAGTCAACGAAAAACCTGGCGTCGCCGTGTTCACGGACGCGGGTTCCGCGGTGACGGTAACGCTCGGAACGATTGCGGAATTCAGCATCGGCGGTGGCGCACAAAAATTCGTCAGCAACAGTGATGCGAACGGTACTTCCGTGAACATCCTCGTCGAAGTACGTTAATCCAGCTGTACTAAGGCCTGCGCCGAAACGCGCAGGCGTTTTCTTATTGAGGATTCCGAGTATGCGTATGCCCCTTTTTTATAGCGTGTCGGCAGTGGCCATGTTGATCGGCAGCGTAGCTACGGTCTTCCCCGCGCACGCAGCGCCTGGTACGCTAACCCAGCAGCTCGCTGCTAAGCTGGAACCAATTCTTGGACCCAAGATGGTCGAGAAGGTCATGCCTTCTGCTTACGCAGGATTATACGAAGTGCTTACGCCCCGAGGCATTGCACCGACAAAACAGCTTCGTTCGTGAGCTTCGGTCCAATCGTGGACACTGCCACAGAAGTCAACCTAACCGAAAAGCGCTTGCAGGAATTCAGCAAGTTCGTTTTTAAGGACCTGCCTTTCAAAGACGCCATCAAGATGGTCAAGGGTGATGGGTCGCGTGTAATCGCCACGTTCGAAGATCCCAACTGCGGCTTCTGCCGCAAGCAGATGACCGAGGTGGAAAAGCTGGACAACGTGACGATCTACACTTTCCTGATCCCGATCCTGGGCCCGATTTGGTGGTTAAGGCCACCGCGATCTGGTGCGCGAAGGACCAGTCTGCTGCCTGGACTGGTTTCATGACCGGTAAGGCCCCGCTACCGGCAGCGCCGGCAGGGCGTTGCGAAACCCCATTCGAGCGAAACACCGCGCTGCAAGAGAAGCTGCGCATTACTGGCACACCGGCCGTGCTCTTCCCGGACAACAGCAAGACGCCTGGCTATGTCACGGCCGACGTCATCGAGGCCAAGTTCAAGAAATAACGCATTAAGCTCCCGCCCGAAGAAGCAATGGTCTCCAACCGCAACATACATCCCACGTTCGCCGCCGGCGCCGCCCTGGTGCTGGAGTTTCTTGCCCCGATCCCTGCCGCGGCCGACTGCTTCGACGACGCAGCCCGATTCCACAATGTCAACCCATGGATTCTTCGCGCGATTGCTGCAGTCGAATCCAACTTCAATCCAGCCGCCAAGCACTCGCGCAATATAGACGGGTCGGTAGACGAAGGCATGATGGGAATTGACAGCGTGCACGCGCCAGACCTTGCTCGGTACGGCGTTAGCACTGGAGACATGCGCGATGGATGCAAGTCTGTATTCTTGGGGGCGTGGCACTTACGAAACAGGATCAATGAGCGGGGTAATAACTGGCAGGGGATTGGAACCTATCACAGCAAGACCCCGAGCAAACGTGATGCTTACGCTGCGAAGATCCAGCACATTATCAACTTCTGGATTGAGCGGGGCATCATGCCGCGGTAGGCAAATTTTAGGACGAAAAAAAGGGAAGATAGTGTGTCTTCCCTTTTGCATTCCAATATGCGCTTTAGCGTTTCATCTCACGCCGGACAGAGTTAAAGGCCGCTACAAGCACGCCTTCTTCTTCGATATCGGCAGCTGCTTTGGCTACCGACTGCACAAAGCCGAGCCTGAACAGGGTCAGCGCGTGGTGAAGGCGATGGAACGAAATCATTGCGTGCTCGAGCGTAGCGCTTAGCACTGCAGCCATGTAGACCGCGCTGTACAGGTTCCACCAGGTAGCCCGGAGATCGCCTTTGCCAGCAAGGTATGCGTGAACCGAACGCGGGTCTTGCATAGCGGCGTCGGCGCTCCAGCCGCTCGAGGCGGTGACCGGCGCCTGCAGCGCACGGCCAGCGTGTAGGGAACGGAGCATGGTGGCGCGATCTCGCTGGGCCCAGTCGTGCTGGTGGATGTCGGCGTTGTTGGACTTCGGGTTGAACATGCTGTGCTCCTGTAGTGATGTAAGCCAAGAGTAGCAATGGAGTCAGCGATGCAAGTCCAGGTCGCGCCACCAGCGATCACTTGGCCTTTTTCTCCAGATGAACCATGATGTGCTCCCGTACCTTTGGATCCAGCTCGGGCACGATGCGCGAAAAGGCACGCCCGATCGCTGCTTCCTCAGCCTGAGCAGATCCCCTCTCTATGCCGACCGTCACGGCCGCGGTAAGGACAACCGCTGCAGCGAGGGCGCTGAAAATAGCATACCGGACTGGGATATGGCTGACGTCCTGGGAGACGGCCGCACCTTTATTGACCTGCTTCATGCCCTTCACGATTTGCGCCTCAACGGCCTTCAGCAGCTGGGATCGATCTGCCGACATTTTTTCGAGGGCACCGGCAGTTGAACGCATGACCTTCTCGGATGCGGTCGTTGCCTCGCCATTATCCAAGACGATCTGGCGGCCGGCCTCGCGGATATCTTTCGCGGCCTGCCGGCCAGCTTCCCGGATTTCCGTCACGGCAAGCGATGCAGCCTCACGGATGGCTGCTTCTGCCAGGCGCCCAGATTCCCCCAACTTATAAGAGAAGAAAAGAGCACCGGTAACGATCGGATCGTTTTCCGGAACAGCGTCCCCTGTAACTATAAAAAGCTCGACAGCAAGCGCTTTCCTGTTTTCTGGGCAAGCCATAATTACATCTCGACCTTATCGAGTTCTTTTTTAATATCACGGCGCATTAGGGTCAATCGCTGGCGCTGCATAATCATGAAACTAGGATCAGCCAGTGCTTCATTCCAGGTAAGGCGGCGCGAGTTCATGGCAAGCATGTCTTTCTCGGATTGCTTCGGATCACCTTTTTCCAGCTTCACGAACCCCAACACGCGCGACTTAAATTGCTCGTATCCGGACGTTTGTGCGAAAGTTTTTCCGTTCTTCGAAACAGGCCCGAAGAATTCATTTTCCCAGACCACGACCGGCGCCGTGCCCATTTCCAGAATGAAACGAAGCCCTCGTACAGTTTCATCCATCGCGGGCCCACCGACCAGCGGCGTGTGCACAATAACTTTTCGACCATTTTCTTCGAGGAAGGGAAGCACCTCGTTCTGAATTAAGTAACTCATCAGGGGGAGGAAGGTCGCTGCGCCGGTGTCGATAACCCAGTCATTTTCTTCGGTCAAAAATTTCTCTATAAGAACGTCAAACTTTGCCGGATCAATATTGAGGTCTTTGTCCGCGATGTTGACATGCTCTGCATTCAGCGCAGGGTATGCATTGAAAGTCGCGTTTGTCGGATCAAGATCAACACATTTTATTTCGCGGCCTTCGTCTTGGAAATACTGTGCCAAGATTACCGCAACAAGCGATTTTCCAACGCCGCCTTTGCCCATCATTACAAGGTGAATAGTGTTCATTCCAAAAGTCCTTTATGAAAAAAAATCGTCTACTGGTGCTTTGAGGTCGTATGAAAAACCCGTATTCGGCTCCTCGCTAACAATCGGCCTTGGCGTCGATCGAGGCGCTCTGACCGGCACCGGTGAAGTACCGTTGCTACCTTTCTTAGAACTGGACTCGTCGCGTCGCTTTCTTAGACGATGAAGTGTGATCTGGTAATATCGATAGGTCAGAGCGAGTCCTAGCTTATTTTCGAGATGATCGAAAATAGCAGTGTGTGGATGGCCAGCTGCAAGCGCCGCCTCGATGGCCGGCAATAGATCAGCGAGCTGCGCCGCTTTCGATTTGGGCGGTGGAGACACCCCAGCAAGTAAGCTTGTTGTCATTTCTCAACCTCGCCATTAAGGTTGAGGTGGCCCGTACAGGAAAAGGGCGTAAAGCGGCTTTGATCCATGATGATATACTCCTGATATATGGACGATATGCAGATGATATAGCGGTGATGAACCCATGATACATTCGCGGGACACCGCTACATTACACAGTCAACCGTATCCCCCAGCTAATGAAAGCGCCATGTTTTTCGCAAGGATTAGCTTGCACTTTCGTCGCCGCTGCCTATAGAATTCCTTTCGTCGCTATGCGGCATTGTTGTAAACCTCCCCTTTTCCGTTCTGTCGAATCGAAAAGCACCAATTAGTACGCCGCCTTAGCGGTACACCTCCTGACCAGGGAAGTTTGGCCTGGCACTAATAAAGCAATCCTCCATATCCTTGTACGCCCGTGGCTATCTTGCCACTTTTTTTGGCACAGTGCAGGAAATACGGTGGAACACAGAGTGTCGACGAAAGCTAGGCTACATCAGCGTTTCGAGACATTTAGGAACACAGATTTCCCACAGATTGGAACTGCCACCCACCTGGGAGGCACGTTTCAAGGGTTGTCGGTGTCTTAGCAACAGCAGCTCGACAGCAGCTGCGCCCATGGTCCGGGTCTGGACCGCATCAATACCAAGAGACGAAGAAAGGCGGATATCGGGAATGCTCCCCGACGCATGAATCGCTGGCCCTGTGGCCGGTGCTAATGCAGCCTCCGCGACACCTACGGGTGTGAGTAAGACCATCGGGTTCGAGCGCCACCACAGACCTGCCTACGGGCGGGAAGCGCTACGTGAGAAACCACGTGAGAGTTCAGGGCCTGGCAGCAGCAAGTCAGGCGATCGGTAACCGAAAGGTGCCGGCGAATTGTCTCTTTGCCAAGAGGGGAGACAAGGCGAAATCAAGGTTCTTACGTTTGGGTCCCTCTCCCCGGCAATGAGTAATGGTTAGTATTTTATTAAGAGGCCGTATCCCCTTGGGCGTAGCGAAATGTGCAATGGGATGCGGCTTCCTAAACGCATCTTTTTCTTAGACTGGAGATATCAATGGACTCGCTCAAAAGACAACTGGACGCTATTCTGGCGAAGCATGCTCGCACGCGCGTAAATGGCTCGGTCGCCAGCGATCGGACAAGCGAAGCTGCGCGTGATTCATTGCATTCGAGTTTCGCACGCCTGGTCAAACTTGGGTTTCGCCTCCAAAACCCGGAAAACCTGGGAGAGAAGCACATTCAGGCGCTGTGCGATTTTTGGCACGGGAACGAATACAAGCCAAAGACGATCCAAGGGAACCTGTCTCAGCTGCGCATCTTCTGCCGCTGGATCGGAAAAGGCGAAATGGTGAAGGATGCAGCGCATTACCTGCCTGATGTCCCTCGGGAGGAATTGCGTGTGAAGACCATCGCGGAGAAAAGCAAAAGCTGGACTGCCAATGGAATTGACGTAGCCGAGAAGGTGCGCGAGGCCGATGCCATAGATTGGCGATTCGGGGTGATGCTTAGGATGGTAGTCGCATTTGGTCTGCGCCGTATGGAAGTCATTCAATGCGTTCCATGGAAGGTAGATCGCGTGAACAAGTTTGCGGCTTATAAAACTAAGGGTGGTCGCCCACGTGATATTTATATCGATACTAACGAACAGCGAAAAGTGCTCGACCATGTTAAGGCTTTGCTAAAGCCGCATGAACGAATGGGTTGGCTCACGCAATGCGATGGTAGTAAAGCCAGTCTGAAATATTCGCTGTCGAAATGGAATAAGATGCTGGCCAAAATCGGAATAACGAAGCAGGCAAGCAATTGCACCGGTCATGGGCTGCGCGCACAGTATGCTGAGAACGCTGCCCTTATTGCCGACATGATTCCGCCTACGCTGGGCGGGTCGGGCGGACAGATGCCCAGAGAGGCTTTAGACGTCAAACGAGTCCAGGTGAGCGAATTGCTCGGCCACTCCCGAAAGAGCGTAACCGGTGCTTATTACGGAACTTTCGGTCGAGATAATGGTCCTGACGCTCCAGACCGTACTAAGGATGCGATCGCAGCTGCCATCCCATTGATTCCTGCGGAAAAGCTGAAAAGCGTTCCGCAGGATCGGATGAATGATTGCATTCGTCTTACCGCGGAACTAATGACGGCGAGCGCATTTGTCGAGCCGAGTGTGACGCAAGCACTGTGGGAGCATCATAGCAGCCGGCATTGCACGGATTGGCTGGTGCCGGGAGTGCATAACATCGCGGCTCTCGAAGCGGCTGCCAATCATTTCGCTACTGCTCGTTAAGGCCTCAGAAAAAATGCCTGGTGTTGACCAGGCATTTTTCTTCTTGTTTGATTCAGCTACAGTCACTCGGTACGAGATGCTAGCCGGTCGATCGTGGCGCTCCGCGCATCCTCGAGTCTGATTTGCGCGTTGGCCAGCATTCGTTTGCCGGGCTAATTAGGGCCTTCATTCTGCAAGGCTACTAGTCCCGTTTGTTTGTGACTGTAGCGCTTGAAGCGCGCGGACACCATTGAGATATTGAAGCTGCGGCACGGCAGGGTGCTTGGCACTGGCGCCGGTATGCTCGCGATAGTCACCCATCAGAGCTCGCAACTGGCGCAGGGTCAGGCCAGTTTCCTCGTGCATACTGATAAGCAAGGCCGGCGCTACGGAAAGCCGACGCTTCCGCACCTTGCAAATTTGCGAAGGATTGACATCAAGCCTCGTCGCGAGCTGCCGATCGTTACGGGCACCCAGCAGTTGCATGAGGGTATCGAGAAGTAGTGTGGGATTATAGTGCGGATTGCCTGGTCACACTGCCTCGTAAGTGAACTTGTACATATCAGCTCCTATAGCGAGTCGTCTTGTTCTCACGGCGCTCTTGCGCTTCGACGCAGAGTGTCGTCGTTGGACAGATGAGTAGCCGCCAACGCCGATCATCTCGCCTGTTTCGGCGCACCATCCAAACTCGTCACCCTCGATCCGCTTGAGCATTGCGCGCGGTTCTGTCGCATTAGGGAACGCTGGCGGACCGGTCGAGTAACTGCGGTGCCGAATCCAGGATGAATCAACATGCTCAACTTCAAAGGAATGCGCTTTCCGATCGATGTGATCCTGGTCTGCATCCGCTGGTATGCAGCCTACCCGTTGAGCTACCGGCACCTCGAGGAGATCATGGAAGAGCGCGGCGTGTCGGTCGACCATTCGTCGATCAACCGGTGGGCGATTCGTTTTCTGCCGCTCATCGAGAAGATGGCCCGAAAACACAAGCGCCCGATCCGGGCGCAGCTGGCGCATGGATGAGACCTACATCAAGGTCAAGGGTGTCTGGAAATATCTCTACCGCGCCGTCGATAAGCAGGGCAAGATCGTCGCCTCCTGCTGACGGCGAAGCGGGACATGACTGCGGCGAAGCGCTTCTTCGACAAGGCCATGGGAGCGAACGGAGATCCAGACAAAGTCGCGACGGACAAGAGCGGCGCCAACAAGGCGGCCATGGATGCGATCAACGCCGGCCGCGACGTGCCGATCCTCGTGCCCCAAGTTAAATACCTCAACAACATTGTCGAGCAGGACCATCGCGCCATCAAGCGGTTGACCAAGCCGATGCTCAACTTCAAATCGTTCCACGCCGCCGGCTCTGTGCTCGCCGGCATCGAGCTGATGCACATGATCCGCAAGGGCCAGTTCGCAATCGACGGCGCCGAGGCCATGTCGTTCGCCGATCAATTTTCTACACTGGCAGGAATAGTCCGTTCAGTTTGAGCGGTGCAGGTCGGGTCGGGGGAAATTCGCTGTTGATTAACAACGCGACAGAACCCGCGAAGATTTAAACCATCAATGATGCACAATTGATCGAAGGGGAGTTTCCAGAGATCACCTTTGGACGCGCCAGCCTCCTTCATGGCTTCCTTAAGGACGCCGGGGCTGATCTTCGCGTCGAAAGTCGCTTCTAGCTGTTCTAGGTTGTTCATGAAGTGATGCTCCGAGTTAAATATGTGAGTAGCTTACAGTTGCGTCGGCGATTGGCAAGCTTCCGAAAGTCCATTCATCGGCGAAATACGGCATCGCTTTAGCCGCAGCAAATCGACATTCGTTTAATTATCAGTGACTTACAAGACCATGGTGATGGACACCGTGTCCATTGATCGGCTAGGCGGGAGGCTGCGCGGGGTCAATCTGAGCTAGATGCCCGTTAATTCCCGAGGGTTTCTTGCGCGTCCGCGCGCTGGGGAGCGTTATCGAAGAATCCAAATACTTCCTTACGCAGCACCGTGAAAGTGCGCAGAAACGGCCCCATGTTGTCCTCTGCCACCTCCGCAAGTGGGCTGTGCATTAGCTTGTGCAGTGAATGATCAGCTGAAATCAACGCATCAAAAAGTAACTGTTCCTCATCGGAGATGATCCGCATCGAGCAGGTGGCAGCTGGGGCACTGCTAGGCATCTCATATGGGCGGGCGATGTCCTCCAGGCGATCAACTTTAGCTTGCAAGTTTAGGAGCATGCGCCGGGTTCCGTCGCATTAGCGAATCCTAGCGAGCCGGTCGGGTAAACTACGTTGCCCAATCCAGGATGACTCGACATGCTCAACTTCAAGGGGACACGCTCTCCGATCGATGTGATCCTAGTCTGCATCCGCTGGTATGCGTCCTATTCGCTTAGCTACCGGCACCTCGAAGAGATCATACAAGAGCGCGGCGTGTCGGTCGACCATCTGTCGATCAACCGGTGAGCGATTCGTTTCCTGCCGCTCATCGAGAAAATGGTCCGAAAATACAAGCGGCCGGTCGGCGGCAGCTGGCGGATGGATAAGACCTACATCGGGGTCAAGGGCGTACGGAAATACCTCTACCGCGCCGTCGACAAACATGGCGAGACCGTCGACTTCCTGTTGACGGCGAAGCGTGACATGGCAGTGGAGATGCACTTCTTCGACAAGGCTACGGGAGCGAACGGCGATCCAAACAAAGTCGCGATGGACAAGAGCGGTGTCAACAAGGCTGCTATGGATGCAATCAACGCGGTCCGCGACGTGCTGATCCTTATGCGCCAAGTTAAATACATCAAAACATTGTCGAAAACGACCATCGCGCCGTCAAGCGGGTAACTAGGCCGATGCTCAATTTCAAGTCATTTCGCACCGCCGGATTTGTGCTCGTTGGCATCGAACTGATCCACATGATCCGCAAGGGCCAGTTCGCAATCGACGGCGCCGATGCCATGTCGTTTGCCGACCAATTTTCTATGCTAGTTGGAATGGTCCGTTCAAAAAGTTATAATCGGCGCAATTTTCAAAGGAGTGCAATACCTTTAGCAGAGCATTTTCTGGCGTGGAGATTTCCGCAATGCTAACATTGCCAAGAGATCTTCCAACTGTTCAAGCGCGAACGACTTCCAAGAAAAACGTATTGCGTGGTAGAGAAACAAGCAGGGTATTTTTGATTATATCGGAACGTTCGACAATCCAGAGTGCCAGCACATCTGTAGCAATAACCTGTCGCTGATCGAACACGAAAAGCAGTATTTTCGACAGCCATTGAGTGCTTAGAAAAAAACTCATGGAAATTAAATTTTCAGGAAAACTAAACGTCTTAATTCGAAAAAATATTGACAGATCCGCAGGGTCGCTTCTCTTGGAATTGTCATCAGAATTTTACAACTAAGCTAAAATTTACAGATATGAACTATCTTCGGGCTTAGATCTCGCTAGGAGTTTCACGCGGGAATTATTGATTCAGCAAGAGGTAAAGAGGCAAGCTTTAGGAGCTAGAATCGCTACTCAGCCTGCCGTGTCTGAAGCAATTGAATAAGGTTCGCGCACTTTTCGAAAATCTAAAGAATCAGGTAAAAGGTAGCACGCGAAAATTTCAAGCAGGCCATACCTGAGATGGTGCAGGTATGACCTCGCATTGTTATTGCCTGATTTTATGGCTGCCTGAGATTTCAATAAATCAGGTATAACTAGTCGGTTTCATTGCCACCTTTCTTAGGTTTTGGATTGTACGGCTTTGCAAGCTCCTCCCTGAACTCTCTGATTGCAGAGATAAAGGGTTCAAAGAAAAGAATAGTGTCTTTGCGGGCCACTTCCTTCAGATGAGCCCAAAGGTTAGTTTGCTTGGGATCAAAGCGTGGCGTGGGATCGACTAGCGACTTCCACGGAGCCTTAAAAAATCCTTTAATCGGCGCGATGGATAAACGTCCAATGCGTTTTATTCGTGTAGCTAGGGTCAATTTTGCCTCCAGTGCATGTGATCGAGAAGCCACGAATTCAAGTCGGTGGTCCTTGATTTAAGTATAAATTTTTAGTCGCTCCCAAACCTACATTGGTACGTTCAGAGAGGGTCGTGCAGTATGGGTAGGCTCTGCAAGCCAGCTTTTAACGGACTTACCTACCCAGTGCTACGGCATCTAAAAATTATTCGTTATAGTTAACGCTGGCAGGGTTCCAGCTCGCATTTTCGTAATCGCTATTGTTGTCTTCTTCTTTAGTGATGACTGTAGGGCCACTAAACATTAAAAGAATGATTGCTCCCGCTACGAACAGTTGCGCAAAAGTTAAATCCAAAATTGCGTAAAGAAAATCCATTTTTTGCTCCATAGGTTTAAGAAAGTTCAACTGCAAGACCTATATTAATCCGCGATTCTCATCGCGCAAGTCAACAGCGGATTGACACTATAACGCTTCCTATTGCTAGCAAGCTGCAGATAGTTGCAACGCCGACAAGCCAGTGCAAACATTAAAAAAAGTCACTCTGTTAAATTAGCAAGCAAATCGAGGCTGGTCTAATAACTATAGTGCCGAATCCAAGACAAATCGGAATGATCAACTTTAACGAGATGCGCTTTCCGATCGACGTGGTATTGATCTATATCCGGGGGCACGTGGCGTGCTCGTTAAGTTACAGGCTCCTGTAGGAAAAGGGCCATCGTTCACCAAATGCTTTCCCTGCTTGAGCGCGGCGAAGCGCATCTCCGCAAGGATGCAAAGACTCCGTTCCAGAAGCACGTTCAAACACACAGATTCGAGTACCAACGTATTCGATCGTGAGCCAGGGAAGGCCCAGCGCTAGCACCTTCGAAGTGCAGTGCTGCGTTTCCAGCTCAACATTGCCACGGGCAAGGGTACGAACCGCAAGCTGGCCGAGAAGGATGCTGCTGCGAAGTATTGAAGAAATGCGGAACGGCTAAAATTTTTTGCCGTAGCGGACGAGTCCGACATCTTATTGCCTGCGCCCCGTCGTTTCCTTCAAAAGCTCGTTGGCGCCGCCGCATGCATCACAGCGTCTGCGTTCGGCTAGACGCCCGACTTCTGGCTCCTACCGCGTGAACTATGGCTCTCTCGGCCTGCCGCAAAAGGTCAGCCTCTTGACGAGCAGGTGCGCGGCAGATGGCAGGATCATTCCGGAGGGATATATCGAGATCTGCCGCATTCTGCGTGATGTGCAGGCAGAACAAGCTGTCCGGTTCGACCTAGTGATGCTCGACATTTCCCGAGGCGCCTATGGGTGGCTGCGTACTAACGGCGTCGCCAAGCCATTGATCATCAACAGCGGTTACAGGAACCTTCGCACGAGTGCCGATGAATGCGGAAAGCGCAACAGCCTACACTTCTAAGCACAGACGCTGGTACCGATTGAGGGTGGGAGCGCAGAAGCGCTGAGCCGGTTTGTGCGCTACTTGGGCGGGGGAGGGGCGGGAGGCTACCCATCCAGCTTCGCCGCGCTAAACAAGATGTGAGTAGCTTACAGTTGCGTCGGTGATTGGCAAGCTTCCGAAAGTCGATTCTTCGGCCAAAAACGGTTTCGCTTTGCCCGCAGGAAATAAAAATTCGTTTAATTATCAGTGACTTATAAGACAATGGTGATGGACACCGTGTCCATCGATCCGCTAGGCAGCAGGCTGCACGAGGTAAATCAGAGCTAGATGCCCGGCGGTTTCCGAGGCTTTCTTGCTCGTCCGCGCGCTGCGGAGCGTTATCGAAAATCCCAAATACTTCCTTACGCAGCACTGTAAAGGTGTGATGTGCCACGCTGGTCTGGTTTGTTATCTCTCAATTCATAAGTTGTCTTAGCCTGTCGCCACAAAGCAAGGCACTGGAGCGAACCAAGTAGCAAAAACGTCGTGCCCAAGACAATAGAGGGTTTGAAGCGGTCTTCATTACCATTGTCTGTATATGGACTCCTCCTCGTTTGCAAGCAATCCGTTTTCAGGCCGTGAGGTACGACTGCTCACGTATATCCGGTCTCGTACTGCTGCACCTGCTTCAGGCGCTGGACCCTGATGGGCTATTCGCGCGCTGACTCCCTATCGCTTTGACGGGCTCGAAGGCCTCAGACATTATCGGGTTTCATCAGCGCCGGTTCGACCTGTTGGCCATCATGCGGCTTGTCATGCAATCGTGGTTCGGATACTACTTCAGTAGTTCTAAAGCTATGCTTACGCGGCTTGAGATCGGTAATCGGTCCCTTTGGTCAGCATTGCCCAGGCGATGCGCGCGGTCTTACTCGCTAACACCACTGCGGCGATATTCGGGTGCCGTGTCGTGGCAATGCGGATTACCCATGTGCTCAATCGATCCGTTTTCGCCTGTGCGGTTCGTATGACCGCTCGGGCTCCATGCACGAGTAAACTGCGCAGGTAAGCGTCGCCGCGCTTGCTAATGCCGAGCAATCGCTGTTTTCCTCCTGAGCTGTTTTGTTTGGGCGTGAGCCCGAACGAAGCAGCCATCTCGCGCCCGCTAGCAAATTGGCTGGCGTCACCTACTGTAGCCAGCAGAGCCGTTGCGGTCAGCGGCCCGATACCACGTACTTGCTGCAGGCGTATAGCGACCGGGTCTTGCCGAGCAATCTGTCCAATCTCCCGGTCGAGTTCTTCAACTCGTTCATCGAGTGCCTTCAGATCTCGCCACAGACCATGCAAAAGCCGGCGAAAATGCTCGGTCAAACCATTTTCCTGATCCTCAAGCCAGCGCGGGATCGCTGACCTCAGGTGAAGCAGTTCTTTCGGCGCCACCAACCCATATTCAGACGCTAAGCCGCGCAGCTGGTTTGCCTTGGCCTTGCGCTGATCCATCAAGCCTGAGCGCACCCGGTGTACGGCCTGGATATCTTGCTGCTCGACGGTTTTGATGGCCACCAAACGCATGCTCGGCCGACTCATCGCCTCACAGATCGCTTCTGCATCGTTTGCGTCGTTCTTGTTGCTCTTGACGTAGGGTTTAACGAACTGCGGAGCGATTAACTTCACCGTATGTCCCTGTGCTTGCAGCATCCTCGCCCAATGATGTGCGCCGCTACATGCTTCCATCCCGATCTCGCAACCCGGCTCAATCCTTTCGAGCAGTTCCTTGATCCAATCACCACGGACCAGCTTGCGCCGCGAGACCGTCTTTTCCGAGCGGTCTACGCCGTGCAGTTGAAAGACATTCTTTGCCAAATCGACTCCAACGCGGATAAGCTTCATGGTGGACTCCTTCTTTCCAAACCGGTTTTGTGGAAACTCCAGTTTGGCACTAACGTGCCCTCAAGGGAGGAGGAGTCCATCCCATTGCTTTGGGTCGATTCCAGACTGTCGCGGCCACCGCTGGCTTCTCAATCGAACAACCTGCTATGCTGGTTCGAACCACCGGGTTGGCCAAGAGCAGACGGAGGAAGGAACCATGCGTGAAGAATATTCAGATTTTTGATGGTGCCGCTAACGCGGTATGTGACATCTTCGCTGCGACTGATGAGGAATTCTCCCTCATCTTCCAAGATGGCTTAGACATAGCTTTTATCGATGAAGGCTACAAAAACCATTCGTCGCGAACATTGGATGCGCCGCTTTCACAGTAATTTCGAAACGCCGTGTACCCAAGCGCGAAGTGATGGGCATTGAGGGCATTCTCTTCTAGGGAAATGAACACAGGAAGGTCTACGATCCTTCGTGTTGCGTTGCGATGAGCAGACAGTCAATCCAGGTCGATAACGTTTAGAGAAATTTTCTTAATTGCAATCTTCTAAACTATAGTGAATGTCAAAGCAGCAAAAACGAATGCATTCCCAGGCTCAATCCGTTAGCCAAGTTGTTATTCTGAAACTATTTTAAGACGAATTGCAAGGTTATTTGTATTGACGGCAATCATAGATAAGTAAATATAAGCTAAAATGTAGTCTTATTTTTACAATGATCTACGGTGGCACATTCTATTCTTATCGTCGAAATCGATGATCTAATCCGTCAAACAATTAGCGACGTTTTCGAGTTTTTCGAATACCGTACTATCGTTACTAATTCCCATGACATCGCTTTGAGTATGCTGTTAGGTGTATGGTTTGGAACAATAATTTTCTGTCCAACTAGGGACGATCCAGATGGCAGGCGATTCGCTTGGGAAGTAAAAGCAATACAGCCAAACATCAAGACTATCGTAATAAGCGGACTTGGACGCCTTGAGCACCTATCTCCATATGTTGATGCGTTCATTACCAAGCCCTTCTCAGTTGTAGATATCTTAGGCACGATCCGAACAGTACGGGCTGAAAGTCAGGAGGATTTTGACTACAAGACGCCTCAGTCAAGAAAATAAACCAAGCCATTCGATTCAATACGATGATAATTTTCGATAACAGACCTCCGCAGTATATGACTTCGGCAGAGCTTGAAGAAGCAGTCCGACGACGCCGTGACCATACCAAGAAGTTAGTTGTGGAAGCACGCAAACGTAGAGCTGCGTCGTCTAATTCTCCTCTTGCTAACCAAGTCGAAAAACCGATATATAGTTGAAACAAACGATACTTGACCGTCAGCACTCAGCTACCTTCACATTAGCGGGAATGCTCCGCTCCACAGTCCGCTGAGGGTTGGGAGCAGCCAGCCACGGGCCTGCCTCTGTTGGTGGCGTTAAGACAGGTAAGACACGCGAGCCGCGGCTAGCCGGATAATTGCCTAGGGGAACGGAAGCGGGTGCGTCGCAATTTTCGTCCGGGTTCTCAGGCGCTACCGATGTCACAAGAGCACTGCCATACACGGCACGCACGCCACGCGTGGCCGCGGCGATTACCTCCGTCGCGCTTGCCGATGGCGGCTATGACGACGTGAATGACGCCTCTCCCCGCAGGACTGCCGGGATCTGCTCCACGAGCTCGAGCGCCATGTGCATCTTAACTAAGCACTGCGCCAAGTAAGCGCGATCGCTCACCATCTCGATTGCGCCGTGGAAGGCACGATCTGATGACGAACCGTAAGCCTGGCGTACCTTATCCCAGGCTGCCTCCGGTACTGCACCCCAATGACCGATCATCATGGCCAGATCGATGATGTCTCGGCTAGCCACTGCCTTGTCGCGGTACCGATCGGTGTTGGCCAGTAGCTTTTCAGCGTACATATCGGCGCGAGAGAGGGTCGGCACACCTGTCGCCGTGTTCATCTCACCTTCAATCTGGATACGTCCCTCGCTGACAATCTCGAACTTCACTGGCACGTCGTCGATGCGCAGAAATGTGCGTATGCCGTACCGGTCCGCGCGTACCTCGCGCGCTAACTGCACCGGCCGGGAGAAGATAGCGCCTAAGGACGTGTCATGGATTGTATTGCGCAGCTCGCGATAGCCTTCTTGAGAAGCGCAGAGAAAGTCGATGTCGACTGATTCCCGGTATTCGTTCAAAGCAAGCACGATCGCGGTACCGCCGCCGAAGAAGCACTTGTT
This sequence comes from Telluria sp. ZT3P26, assembly GCF_059686035.1. Classification (NCBI taxonomy): domain Bacteria; kingdom Pseudomonadati; phylum Pseudomonadota; class Betaproteobacteria; order Burkholderiales; family Oxalobacteraceae; genus Telluria; species Telluria sp. ZT3P26. The sequence goes on from NZ_JCASII010000011.1 coordinate 18,911, forward strand.
CTGGGAGAGGAAGTCGGCGTCGAGGGCGGCCAGCAGGAGCTGAATGCGATTATGGTGGTCGCGCTTAAACATTCATCAGCCCATGGCCACAGGTCTCCGTCAGGCCATCGATCAGCTCGCGCTCCTGGTCATCCAGCTGTTTGTGGTCGACGAAACGCCAGTTGCTCTCGTAGAGCCCGAAAGCCTCTTCTGCCGTGATGACATCGTCCGGCCGCCGGCTCCAGGCAAGCAGAGCCAGTTGTGGGTAGTCCCCGATCTTCAGGGTGAGCGGTGGGATTTTCATGAGAACGATTATCGGTCTTCCCGGCAGAAAGTCAACGCCTTGCCCGTGCACTCCTGATGAGGGTCCAAATTACCCGAGACCCGTCAACCCAGGAAAATCGGTTCACTTTGCTATCAATCAAAGCTACTGGCTTCCAGCGTCACCCCAGGAGGGGTGACGGTTGTTGAACGATTTTCATTTAAACCGTACTTGAAGGTCCGCAATGGGTTGGGTGACGCCATCCGACTCCGTCCGTAACTACAGCAAGAGTACGCCAAAATAAGGTCCGATTCCTAAGGAGGACCTCATGAAACCGTGCATGCAGACGTCGGCTTCTCAAGCTGCCTGGAATAAGGGGAAACTGGTTGGCCAGAAAAGTCCATTGAAATTGAAAGAGATATGGGCCATCCGAATTCGCCTACAGTTGACTGAACAAGTCAGGGATCTTGCCCTATTCAACTTGGCAATCGACAGCAAATTGCGCGGCTGTGACCTGCTGAGCTTGAAAGTTAGCGACATCGCACAGGGACGTAGCATCATGCATCGTGCGATAGTCATGCAGCGTAAAACGCACCGTCCAGTACAGTTTGAAGTCACTGACATGACAAGGCAGTCGCTGTTGGCATGGATTGACCGAGCCAAGCTTTCTAACAACGCGTTCCTCTTTCCAAGCAGAGTCAAGCGGTCGCCGCATTTGTCCACGCGCCAGTACGCTCGCATTGTCAGACGGTGGATTACTTCAATAGGGCTTGATGTCGCAGCATACGGCACCCACACCATGCGTCGAACGAAAGCGACACTCATCTATCGAAGGACCAAGAACCTTCGTGCGGTTCAGCTTCTGCTAGGGCATACCAAGCTCGAAAGCACAGTTCGATACCTTGGCATCGAAGTTGATGACGCACTTGAAATTTCCGAGCAAACTGAGGCTTAGACCTACTGCCACCGGCCGATGTCGGGGGGGTATTCTGTCAACCTGATCGTTTGCTCAAGGTAGTAGGGCAGATAACTCAAATCATTCCGCATGCTTTGTTCAGGCCCTTTAGAAGACCGCTGACGGTGCTTCGTAAGACATGTGAATTAATGAGCACGTAGTAGAATCGGCACCAGAACGTTATAACTTACTGAAAAGGAAACAAAATGACTAAGATCGACCTGTCAAGCTACAGCCTTAGCGAACTGAAGGAACTCCAGCATGGCATCGGCCAAGAAATCAAGAACCGTCAACAAGGCGACTTAGCAAAAGCACGTCAGCAAATTCTCTCGATTGCACAGGACGTAGGCGTGACAGTCGAGGAATTGCTCGCAGTAAATTCGAAAAAGTCGTCGAACGGGAAAGGGCAAAAGGTAGAGCCGCAGTACCACAATCCAGCTGAAAAAGGTCAAACTTGGTCGGGCCGTGGGCGCCAGCCGAAATGGATCGCAGAAGGCATCGCTGGCGGCAAGCAACTGGCAGACTTCAGAATCTAATTTCAACGGTACACAGGTATATTTCTCCGTGCTAGCTCAACCGACAGCAGTTGTTGAATACGCAACTTTCGGCCAAAAGCGGCCCTTTGGAAGCACTGCAGTGAGATGATTTTAGCCAGCAGTATTGATGAAGGATTCTGATGTTTCTCGTCCGTTGTGAAGCCAGATGTGATGAAGCTACGGCATTCCCGTCAAGGCTGCGCTCTGCCGTGCGTGACGCTGTTGCCTCCGTGACTATCGGCGAGTGGCATCCGCCCAGACATGCGTTCATGGTCAACGTGGAGGGCGAAGCGCTTCGCATACCTTATCGGGTCTACTACGATCCTGACCTATTACGTCGGCAACTAAGGGAGTTGCAGGCTGCAGCTAGGCTAATACTCCTGTGCTTGGGGACGCGCCATTACGACGGCTATTTACGTCAAGAATGTCTTCGGGAATTGGTTAAAAACGAAGCGCCCTGGCTCACGCCGTATGTTCTTCAGCTTGCTGGCGAATACGTTGTCGAGATTATAGAGGACGTCGCTAACGCCATTGGCGAGCACAATCCTGCCACGCTGCGGGCTTTCGCATTGGAGAATTCTTCATATCTGGCGACACTTGGACGCCGAATCACAAGTTACTGGAGCTACCACCGACATGCTTATCCGGAGCGCCATTCGTATCCAGGAGCCAAGGTTTTAGCTGTCCTGAATGCTGCTTTGGAATGACTGTTTAGGGTCGTCGATTCCGGCCTGTCGCGAACGCCGTTGGATTTTCAACCTGGCAACCTGCTATGCTGGCCTGAACGGCCGGGTTCGGCCAGTAGCGGTCCTTCGCAAACGGCCGAGACTAGCGAGAAGCAGATGCTTGAAGGCATGAGAATGTGTGAGCTTTCTTCGAAGCATTTACGCTATGCTTTGCCGTGTTCATCCATTACCCATTCACCCAAGCCAAACCTTTGATGATAAAAAAGATAATTTTTTTAGTGATTGTTGTAACTTTGGGTTGGAAAGGATACGAAAAATACGGCCACAGTGTGAGTCAGATTAAGGCTACCTCGGAACATTCGTTCGATGCGGAAGCTGAGGTTGAAGATGCCTCCGACATCGATATCAGGTCTTCTAGCCAACGCACATTCATATGTGACGGCCGTGTCTACTGCAGTCAGATGAAATCCTGCGACGAAGCAAAGTATTTTCTTGAGCACTGCCCTAACGTGAAGTTAGACGGGAACCATGATGGCATCCCATGTGAGAAGCAGTGGTGCAGCTAATTTAAGAACGGTTTCGGCCAAAAGCGGACGTGTCGCCTGCAACAGGCGGCAGCAATCAGATGGCAATGCTTAATGACTCTACGGACAGGAATATCATCATGAATTTAATGGAATGGCTTGCCTCCTATCGGCCATTATTCACAGCGCTACTGGTAGTGTGCAGCGTCATCAATACCCAGCTTTACTTTCATCACGTAGGTAGTGGCCGAACGAGGCGAGATAAATTCGGGTATTTCAGGTATTTCTGGCAGCTGTGGCGAGCCGGCCAGCGAGACGGGCAGATCGCCATGTGCCTACTGTTCGTGGCCGTGGTTTCAGCGTTTATCCTGATAGGCACCGTTTTGGTCTGAATTTCCCTTGGACGTTCAGTTAATTTGCAAGTGTCTGCAACGGGTCGGTTCCTGCCCTTCGTGACAGTCCGCGACTTTTGCACCTTGGTGACCTGATATGCTCAGCTGAACGGCCGGGTTCGGCCAAAACCGGACATTTGGCCCCATCGTCCCAACAGACGCGGAAACAGGCAGCTTTTGCAACTATCGCCAGCGCATTGCCGGGTTATGATTGCTTACGATTAATTATTTCCCTATGGCATGCCCCCCCGACTCGATCCCAGCCTGAAACTATTCGGTGCCCTGATTGTCATCATTGTTGCCTGCCTTGCCACACTGCCATGTATCAGCAGCTATCAGGCGAACACTACTTTGCATGCGCTTCAGGAGGGAGCGAAAAAGGAGCGCGCATACAATCTCGCATTGAGCTTGCTAAAGGATGCCGAGACTGGTCAACGCGGCTTCCTGATAGGCAGCGATGAGAGCTTCTTGGAGCCATACAACGTCGGCGTCGCGGGCATTCCCGCTGCACTCGAGGATTTGCAGCGGCTCGCCAGTTCAGACCAAGAGCGCACCCTGGTGACACGCCTCACCAATTTAAGTCGAGCCAAAGTTCTCGAGATGGACCGCACCATTCAGCTTAAGAGGACAGGCGCAAGCCAAGCGGCTATCGATGCAGTAGCCAGCAAACGGGGCAAGCTCTTAATGGACGAGCTGCGCATTCTATTTGGCCGCCAACTTCATGGACTGGCCGAGAATCGCAAGGTGCTCCGTGAGGAACTATCTACTACGCTGGGTTACAACTCTGCGCTTGGTATCGGCGCTGCCATTGCCAGCTTTGTCGTGATCGTCGCGACGGTGCTCATCGTGACAAGGAGCTTGAACAAGCAGGCGGAAGTGGCTCACCAGTCGCAGTTACTGGCCGAGAGCAATGCCCTACTGGCGCAGCAATCGACCGTGCGAGCAGAGCGTTTGACGGTAACGGCCGATATGTTGCACGCGCTGGACAGCGTTAAGGTACCGTCCGAACTAGCCCGCATGCTTCCAGTATTCCTTCGCAAACTACTGCCAGACACGGGTGGCGCGGTGTATCTCTACCGCAATTCGCGCGACGCGCTGGAACTGAACGCATCATGGAACCTGAATGATAAAGCGCCTCCCAGCATGGCGCCCGGTGACTGTTGGTGCTTGCGGCTGGGGAAAATGCATGTAGCCACAGCGCATCACGACCTTTTCTGCGATCACGGTGCCCCTTGGATAGGCAAGTATTCAAGCCAGACGTGCGTCCCCATGATCTCTCAAGGCGACGTAGTAGGTGTTCTAATGATCTTAGGCGATCAGAACAAAGAAAATTCGGGCGATAGCATGCACATTAGCACGCTGGCAGAGCAGCTTAGCTTGGCGATCAGCAATGTCTCGCTGCGGGACACTCTGCGCCACCAGTCAACAGTCGATCCGCTCACTGGCCTGTACAACCGCCGCTTCTTCGACGAGTCGCTCAAGCGGGAGCTGGCACGCGCGCAACGTAGCCAGAGTGCCTGTTCAGTAGTAATGATTGATCTGGACCATTTCAAGCGCGTCAATGACACCTACGGCCATGAAGGCGGCGATCTGGTACTGAAGGCGGCAAGTCAAGCGATCCAGCAACGGGTGCGCGCAAGCGACGTAGTGTGCCGCTATGGCGGAGAAGAACTGGTGCTAATGCTGCCGGACTGCAGTGCAGAGGAGGGGCGGAAGTGCGCGGAGGGGATCCGCTCTTCTCTTAGCGGTATGGTGATTCAGCACGCGGGACAAACAATTTCGGGCATTTCAGCATCGTTCGGCGTGGCACAGTGGCCCGGTCATGGCAACGGCGAACGGGATCTAATATCTGCTGCTGACCGCGCTTTGTACGCGGCAAAGAAAGGTGGGCGCAACAAAGTGATGGTCGCTGAAGTTGTGACGCCGGAGCTAGAAGACGAACACTTACAAACGAGGCGAGAGACTACTTTAGGCGTGGGCGCAACAGTATAGGACTAGCTTTCGCTAAACAGTGCAGTCAAGGTCCGCTTAGGGTCGGTAGCTGCCTGTCGTGACAGTCAGTGCTTTTTCAAGCCAGGCAACCTGCTATGCTGCGCCGACCGGTTGAATCCAAGGCCGATACCAGCTGTTCGCCAGACGGCCGAATTCGGCCAGGCTTTGTAGCACGCAAACTTGACATCGATTTTGAGACACTCAGCCGTTCGAAACGTAGTTACGGCGTTCTCTCGAGTTCAGAATGTGATAGAGCGCCCCTGAAAACACGATGACCGCATGTTTTTTCACAGCCTGAGCCAGGAAAAGACTTTCGTGTCCTGGAATGAGTGGGCTGAATTGACTAGCGTGCTTAAACTTCCCACTGAAATTTCAAAGTCAGCGACTTGTTGGTGGTATTCGGATCGCGAGTCCCATCGCGCGAAAAGCCCACCGACATTGAGCGGCCATGCCGCCACAAGTGGCGGTATAACAGTGAGCGGTGAATCTGCCGGTCGGCCCACGGTTCAAGCCCCGAAACGCCATCGTTGCGGCGCGCGGCCGAGGTAGTTTGCGCCAGTAGCCGCAGCGAGTCCGCGGCCGTAAAATGCAGCATGCCCAGCGCGCGCCAGCCATTGTCGACGAACGCCGGTCGACCAAGCGTACCCTCTACCCAGGCGCGGTTTACCCGTAGATCCGTCTCAATCGACCAGCCCCGTGTACCGGGTAGTGGTAGGCGCAAGCCTAGGTCTATGGTGGCGTTGCCGCCGCTATCAACACGGTCTGCGTCGACGTCGAGCTGACGCCCGAGCGTCACTTCCGCATTTAACCTAGTCATCCACGACAACGGAGACGATTCGAAACCGAAGTGCAGCGCAGGCACATCATGCAGGCGCCCCAAGCGGTGACTGCGCTGCTGGTCGAAACCGAGGTTGGCCCACAGGTTGGTCTGGCGACCGGCACGGAACCAGATCCCCGGTTGCAGCTTGCGTTCGACAACTTGGTTGGCCTGCTGGTCCAGCCGGCTATCGGAAAGGGTGCGAATCTCGTGCACACCCAAGTGCACCTCAAACTCGTAGAGTTCTAGCTCCGCGCCGCTCAGTGCTAGCGTGCTTGCGCCCAGTCGCCGAGCGAGATTGATGTCGGTCTTGAGCACACCCGTCTGTGGCACGAAGCCGTTGTCATTGATGAAACCTGGCATGATCGCTTCCAGCTGCAGCTCGTTCCACCAGTCGTCGCTGATACTGGTGAATTTGCCGAGCGCATAGCCGCCATGGCGCGTGGTTATGCGCGTGCTGCGCGCCACCGGTTCTTCCACAAAGCCAGTGCTGGTTTGCGAATGCATCAGCAACCACGAAGCCTGCTTTCCGTCGCTCCGCCACTGGCCGTCAACACCCGCCACTTCGTTGCTGCCTGCGTTGCCGTAGCCGCGCTGCGAAACAAACGCTCCCATCACTGTGTTAACGCCGTGCCAGCGCGTGCGTACCATACTCGCTAGCGTGCGCTGGGTTTGTGCGTATTCGGCAGTTTCGTATGCGCCACCGCGCAGCACCACGCCGCCGTCCTGGTCGCGCAAGCTCATGGCGGTGGCGTCAGCGCCGGCGTCCCGCCAGGTGGCGCGCAAGCCCCATTCCGGATCGGCCACGGTACGCGAATAAAACGCCGACAGCGGCAACCCCAGCACGTCGGAACTTTCCAGGAAAAAGCCGCGCTTTTCCGGCAGGCTCAGTGCGATTCGGCTAGCGCCCGATGATGTTGGCTCGTCGATTTCTACCTGCGAGAAATCGGGATTGAGCGTCGCATTAAACACCCAGTCAGCGCGTGGCCGGGCGTTAATCTCTAGGCCCATGCTGGCACGGTCGCCGCGCTGGCGCCCCGTTTCGTTGCGGTCGCGGTTTGAGCGTATGGTTAGTTCTGGCTTGAGCTCAAAGAAGCTGCGGTCGCGCACCGCCGCCACCGTGTCACCCATGCCACCCACGTCCTGCAGCAGCGCGATGTGGCTCAGTGAGCCATTCTTGAGAGGGGTGCTGGTGAGAAGAAGACCATCGGCGTGCGGCACGCTGCGCTCGATCATCACGCGCCAGGTCTTGCCGTCGGCATAAGGGAACCGCAGGTTCGACAGCGGCCAACGAATTTCCATGCTGTAACCATCGGCCAGCCGCCTGACCGCCGCGTCGATAGGAAAGTCTGGCCCCAAGTCTGACTCGTCCAAGTCGACACGATACATGCCGTCGCTGAATACGCCGCCGATATTCACGCGCACAAACTGTGCAGCGCGGCCGTGCCCCGTTGGATCGAGCCACACACCAATAAAATCCTGGTCCGGGCCCACCTTGTCGCGCCGTGTGAGTGTACCGAGCATGCGCTCGGGCGTATCGTCCCAAGCGCGGATGCCAAATACCAGCGCGCCCTCATCAATCAGTAGTTGTACCGTGGTGCGCAGGTTAGCCGGCGCAGGCTTGCCGTCGGTTGGAAGAAACTGGTGGAAAGCATCAAACATGGGCGCAGTGCGCCAAGCGTCTTCATCAAGCGCGCCATCGACGCGCAAATTAGCGCTGCGGTCAGCCAGCATGGCAGGCAATGGTGGCAACGGCGAGTTGTGTTTATCTAGCATCACGGCAGCCACTTCGCCGGTGGCCAACATAGCGACGATGGTTGCAGTACCTGCCGTTCGAAATAACCTATAAATTGACTCCACTGTCGCCCCTGTTTTTGCGCAGTAGTATAAAGCAACAAATATCTCTTCCTGATGTTATTAAAAGTCGCGATGTGACCGTACGGTCGCGTCTTCGCTAGGCTTTGTTCGACAAAGCCAACGAAATAAGTAAAAACAGTACTCGTACCTAAATCAGGTGACGTAATTTTCGACTAAGTGATTGAATTGTTTGGGATACGTGCAAAAGTCATCTATTTTGAGTACTTTGGCACTTCTCTCGTCGGCAACATTGTACCTAAATATGGTGACTTAGTAGACGGGATCGAATTCAAACCTAAACACGTAGACTTAGCGCACATCCCCGCATTTTCCTTGACCTGCTAGTTAGCAAGACGTTGGCAGCACAGGGCAAATCGAAACCAGCTCAGCTTTCAAATATCCTCGCAATAGTCACCCTCCGTACGAAGTTCAAGCTTCATGGATTTAGCAAAACATCGAGCATCAGTCGCATTCAATTTTCCTATCGAAATACCAATTTCCAGGAGTAATCATAATGCTCCTTGGTAGAGCTGCCGACGCGGCTACGCCGATTTAATCCAAAGTTAGTCATTGATGTCGGAAAAAGTTACTTTTCAGGTGCTTGGCGCGGAAGATTGCTGCGGGACGGACCCACTGTCCTCGTAGGCATGGCGAAACCGAACCCTAGGCCAAGCAGCGTCGCCTTAAAGGTTAGTTTTGAGCGATTCGTCTAGACGTTATCTAGATAATCCGTAGTTGGTTTTTGACGTTGGAAAAAGTTACTTTGCAGGTCTGCACGCGAAGGCCCTCTGCCAGACAGATGCTCTGTCCTCGTAGAGATGGAGAAACGGAACCCTCGGGCCAAGCAACGACGCCCCAAAAGTTAGTTTTTGGCGAATCGACCAGACGTTATCTAGACATCTGCCCTCATGAGCACCGCGTTCTTGTCTCGCGACTGAATATACGCGGTGCAGCCTTTGAAACACGTACCCAGATATTATCTGGGGCGGTCTTCGTGGCAGAAAAAGCAGTATCTCCAGTATTATCTAAACCCAGAAAATATTTTGCTTGCGGAATACCGAAAGCAGTTGTATAAACTGCATTCGCACTCACAATCAGCATCCGCTTTAAAACATGCGAGCAGCCGAAACTAACTTTGGCAGTGAATTGTACGCCCTAAGAATTCGTACAGGCGTGACGCAAGCAGACGTCGCCTCTCGTGCTGGATTGGGTAGAGGCTACTACTCGCAGCTGGAAAATTCAAGAAAGGGGCCGCCTTCGACGCTCCTCTTGTGCCGCATCGTCGAGGCGCTAGAACTGAGCGACGCTGAGTCGCACCGTTTGTTCGCTGTCGCGGTTGCAGATCGGTGCGCCGCAACTTGCCACAGTTCTGTGGCCTCGATCTCTATAGCACCACTCGTGAAGTCATTGATTCAATCAGCGCCCAGGATTACACACGAGCAAACGGTGCGTATCGCAGCGATCCTTAAGGAGGAATAAATGTAGAAAACGACGAACCCCCTACAACTGAGATCCGCCGCTTTCTGGCCGAGATAGTATCTTCGAACGTGGAAATTCTAAGATATCGCTCTCCGGCCGGACGGTCAACTGTTGTTTTCAAAAAAGCTGCATCCGTCTATTAACAGGAGGGTAGAGCAATGGTGAAAGCAGTCTTAGAACGCGTTTCCTCAAGTGCGCATGCTCGGGAAACTCTTACGCCTTTGTCCGCGATACGCAAACGCGCGGCCAAGGTATCGAATCTCTGGATCTTCGATTCCCCCAAGAATAATCGGCGCCTTACCGTGTCCGGTGACGTGCCCTTCATGCACTTGATGCTACTTGAAGGTGATACGGGCGTTGCTGGTTACGAACTCGTCGATGATCCTTTTAAAGTTGCTTCAAACAGTGATGCCGGCTATGTCAGGGTACGCAGCCGCGACGGCGCTGAGCATTGGATCGTCATAGCTCGTTCTGGGCGCTCTTCATCAGGCAAGGACAGTGGTCCTTCGATTTCGGAGAACTTGCGAGAGAAGGCATCATTGGCCGGTGTCGAAGTTCATGCGCGTAGCGAACTTGAACTGCTTGGGAAGGAAGTCTTCCTGGACAACTGGCTCATGCTCTGCGCAATCATGACCCGTGCCAAAGCATATCCCACGTATCGTGAAACCGAGCTGTTCTTAGCATTAATGTCACGACACGGCGCGTTACGCGTACAGGATGTCTTGGCCGACGCCCGGGCCGATCGAAGCATCATGCTTGCCGTGGTGGCCAGGGCGCTCCAGGACGGCACGGTGCATAGCGATCTGACTCGCCGCCTATTCGGGACTCACTCGCAACTCGACCGGGTGCGGTCATGAGTGTCCCACGTAGCCGGACCCTTATTCCTGCTGCCTTTGCGGACCTGTCGCGGTGGCCAGCACCTGATGAGGAAGTCCTGAATGAAGAGATCCTGCGTATTTACCGACCTCGTAAGCTGGCTGTCGCAATGTATGCGGACGGAGTCGCGCACGAACAGATCACAGCTGCTACGGCGATACCGCGCCAGAAGATTTTCTACCTGGTTGGCCGATGCATGGCTGGTGGTGAGGACGGCACGATCGCCGGCTTTCGTGCGCTGGTGCCTTGGAAGCGTTTACGCGGCTACGAGCGCCGTGCTCCAGTTGTCCATGAGCTAGGTGAAGGATCGGGTGGGTGTGCAGGTGCTCTATCGCAGCTGTTCGCGCGATTTCCCGAAGTGGAGCTACACATTCGGAACCGCTTTCTTGGCACTGGAGAGCGTTCGGTTCGAGTAGTTCGGATCAGCTACGCCGAGCTTCATGGTGAATTTCTTGACCAGCTACGCTCACTGGGTTTTACGTCAGAGGACTGGCCATTCAGTACGAAGAACTGCGGATACAAGTCTCTTCGGCAATTTTGTATTGGTTTGCTGAGCGAGAACGCAACGCGCTGGTTCTCGGCTCGCTCTGGAGAGGAAGCGGCGCGTCGACATGGGATCGGTTCTGGGCGGCGCAGCCTTTTTCCGCAGCTTCGCGGCTATGGGGCATGCCAACTAGACTTTCATAAGGTCGACGCAGGTTCAGTTCTGATCCTGGAGACCGAAGATGGCGGACGATTACCAGTACCGCTTGCTCGCTGGCACATCGGCTTTCTTATTGAGGAGCGATGGAATCTTGTGCTGGGCGCGTTTGTAGCGCTCGAGGGGAACCCGAGCGGGGACAGTGTGCTAGAGGTGGTCGAGTCCGCGATACGTCCACCGGCCGAAGAAAGCGATGCGGCTACTTGCCCATTAACTATTGACGGCAAGGTTTTCCCCATACAAATCATGCCCGAGATAGCGTTCCAGGGCTTCGGCGTCCTGAAAATGGATAACGCATGGTCGAATGCGGCGACCGAAGTCGTCGATAACATTATCCGTACACTCGGTTGTGCGATCAACTTCGGTCCGGTCAAGGCGTGGTGGCGTAGGCATCCAGTTGAAAGGATTTTTGGCAAACTGAGCGAGCGTGGTTTAAAAAGACTGCCTTCCACATTCGGGTCTGGGCCAAAAGACACGCGCCGCAATAAGCCCGTCGAGCAGGCCGTGAAGTTCGAGATCACCATACGTGACCTCATTGATGTCATTTATGCCTGCATCAGAGAGCACAATGAGGAAGGGAATGAGGGTAACAATTTCTCTTCGCCGATAGGAGCGCTCCAGCATGGCTTGAATCGCTCCGATTCGGGAGTGTTTCTGCAGCCTTTACCCATTCCGGCGCAGCAAGACTTGAAGCTTCTTTCTCATGTCGAAGTTGTTAAGGTTTGCGGCAGCCGCAAGAATAACATCCGGCCTCATGTGACTCTCGGGCGATGGAAATATACAAACGCCGCGCTTGCGAACGCCTACGACCTCATCGACCGGCAACTCATCGTCTACTGCGATCGACGCGATGTCCAGGTCGCAAATGCGACCGTACTCGAGACGGGCGAAGAGCTCGGCGCTCTGCAGGGCCCGGCGAACAAGCAAGGACACCATATTTCCTGGCGTAACCGTGCACTTATGAACCAAGCAGGTCTGTCGCAGCGCCTGCATGAGAATTCGACGTCAGTAGCGGCACGCTGGTGCAATGGGAAGGCGGACGAGCTGCGCGAACGCAGCAAGCGTGCTCGAAACGCCAAGCGCGCTTCTAAGGAAGCGCTCTCCCTTTCCAAGGTCCAGGCCGATCAAAAGCGCATCGGTGATAAAGCGGCGCTAGGGGACTCACTGATACCTTCGCCGCCTGCAATCTCGCCCAAGACCGATAGCTTCTTCGATTTCGAAGCTCCCAAGACTGGTCCTACTTATTTAGGAGATTAAATTGACTGCCTTCGCTGACCTACTGACGATCGACCATCCGGCATTTAATCGAAATACTGTCCTATTGACGGAACCAATCAAGGAACTCTACCAAATCGTCCGCCACATCCTGCTCGTGCGCGAAAGCGGTTGCTGTTTCACTGCGCAAAGCGGTGTAGGAAAGACTCGCGCGCTCGTACTACTTGAACATTTGCTGCGTGACCGCATGCCCGAATTGGTGGTGATCCGGCATAACAGTTGGAACCAGCAGGTTTCATCGATCCGGGCATTCTTCAAACATTTTCTTACTGCGGTAGGTCACCCGGAGCTTCGTGGCGAGACCTTCGACCTGCGCCACCGACTTGTGCGACGCCTCATTGATCTGGCTCGGGTATATCAGTCACCGTTCGTCGTGCTCCTTATCGACGAAGCGAATGCCATGCGTCTCGAAGATTTTCTCTTCCTGAAAGACATCTACAACGAGTTGGACCGTGAAGGCGTCCAGTTGGTAACGATCATGATGGGACAGGACCCAGATTTTTCCGACGTTATCGGCCACCTTCGGGAGATGGGGAAGTCTGACCTCATCTCTAGATTTACACGGCGCCGTGAATCGTTTCGAGCATTCTCGTATAAGGAAGATGTGGCGTCAATTTTTACTCAGTATGATAGTTCCGTCTGGCCCGCTGAAACTTCCCAGACCTGGACCCAGTTCTTTATGCCGACTGCCTGGGACGCTGGATTTCGGCTGGAAAACGAAACCACAAGGTTTTTCGAAGCTGTGAAAAAATGTTCCCCGCATTCGGTCCACAAAGTGGGTTTTCCAGCCCGACAATTCTTCACGGCACTGCGGCGCTATCTCACGGTCCAGCACCATCGCGACGCACCGGGGGTTTTTCCAAGCTCGGACGCTTGGGACGACGCTGTTGACTTTGCACTTTTGGCGGACTCAATTGCCGAAATGAAAGGTGAGGCCAAGCGGGCACAAGGGAGACCGCGATGAAGATTTACGATAACGCCGTTAGAGAGTTTCCTTCCAACGCCGCGCTCGATTTGGTTCCCTTGCCGGAAGAATCGATGGTCTCCTCAATATGGCGATTCGCATGGCGTAACGGCCTCGGAGTAAAAGAACTGCTTACCCATTGCACGCACGGTGCGGGCTATCAGAAAGAGCATGCCACTTTTTCCTATAAGCGTGGTTTCGACCCGGACGTGTTCAGTCACAGCAGCTGGTGGATTGATGAGCCGAGTGAAAAAGAGGTATTCGGATCATCATCTGAAAAACATAGGTCTATATGGTGGAATACTGCGTTTCGCTATTGTCCCCTATGTCTAGGGCATCTTTATCACAGCTTCTGGCATCAATCGAAGTTCCTTTCCCACTGCCCGCTAGATGGAGCTGCACTGCGCGATACGTGTTGCTCATGCGGTAAGCATTTGCCCACTTACGGATTTCATCAAGAGATCCTAAGCAGGCCATACGTCTGCCCGCACTGCAACGGTCCCATCTCAGGCGTTGGATTGAGCGTGGATGCTCGGTTGGAGATACAGCAAAGCAAAAGGGAATATGCGCGGGCTTTTGAAAGTCTTGATCATTGGTGGGAGGAGTCGACAGCAGCACGCAATCAGCTGGAATCATTTTTGTCTTCACGGGCATATCATTTCTCGCCGTGGTTGAGGCCTGAAACTACATTGCTGCAGTGGGTTATTCACCAAGTCCCCCCGCCGGCAACGCTACCTTTCACGACACGCAAAGTTCCCCAACTCGTGGTCTTGACTTGGAGAATCGCTCTTGAAAGAAGCGACCCTATGAAAAGCGTCCTTTATCCGAAGCGTTGGAAAATTGAAAAACTTAATCTTGCACTAAAGGTTTATCGTGCAACGCTACGACGGTTACTTCGCGTAATCGCAGAATCGGAACCGTTCGACGATGAGGACTATGGTCGTCATCGAGCCGAATCCATCAGAGACCTTCTGAGTTCTCCCAGCGGCTGCAACATGAAACTATTAGCCTTTATCATGCTCAGAAACAGCTACGAGACCTATTTTAGTTTGATGCATGCATCGCCAAACCAAGCAGATTTCCAGGACTGGAATGTGGGATTTCCTTATGGGAACGAATTTGCACAGCGGGTAAGGATATGCTGGCGGGCGCAGTTCGTTGCCGAGTATGCAGCGTTCTATTGGTGGCTAGTCGCTGTGCGCGATGGGAGGAAAAGAGTTGGCGATTTCAGAAGAGAAACGGCGACAATGAGTCATGTTGATGTGAAGTTCGACGGAAGTAATGGCGACTATATTATTGGTAAGGTTGCCTTCCCAGCTGTTGATGGACTTCGGCTTAGCCTGTCTCCCTGATGTCATAGGTGGGCGAAGTCGGATAATGAAGTAGCTACCATGACCGGTGGTGGGCAGCTCGCCACCTACCGGTCAGCCAATCTTGCAACAAAAGCAGATTTCGCTATCTTAGTTTGAGGATCCGGCGCGCACCAGTGAGTACGATGACGGCGATGATGGTGCCCACAACGAGATCGGGGTAGGGCGAACCAGTCCAGGTAACCAACACTCCAGCGGCGATCACGCCGAGATTGGCGATAACGTCGTTGGCGGAAAATATATAACTTGCCTTCATATGCGCACCCCGATCACGTTTCTTGGCGATCAAAATCAGGCAGGCAGCGTTAGCAATGAGGGCTACTGCTCCAACGCTCATCATCAAAACAGATTCGGGCTCACTGCCAAAGAAGACACGTCGAACCACTTCACTCAGCGCACCTAGTGCGATCACGAGCTGAAGCCACCCAGCCACGTGGGCCGCACGAGTTTTTAGCGCAGCCGCGCGGCCAACCGCGTATAACGCTAAGCCATAGACCGCTGCATCGGCGAACATGTCGAGCGAATCGGCTACTAATCCTGCGGATTCTGCAATCAACCCCCATCCGAGTTCGACCACGAACATTACAGCATTTATAGCCAGCAGCAGCCGCAACGTTTTCGCCTCTGACGCGTCTCCGGCTTTATCGGAGCCGCTAGTCGATTGGGACAGGTCTGGTCGGGAACCAATCAGGTGGGCGCCCAAGTCTAACCGTGTCAGCTTCGACAATATAGGATCGATGTTTCCCGAGTGTGCTACGTGGAGCTGCCGTGCAGAGAGATCGAAGTTGAGCGAATGAATGCCGTCGACATCTGCTACCGCCATGCGAATCATGTTTTCCTCAGACGGGCAGTCCATCTTCGGTATTGCGAGCGTGCTGATCGTGCGTTGTACGGTAGAGCGTGGCTCAGCCGGACGTGAGCTGCGAAGCTCCACCCCCAGTCGCAAAGGTTGAAGGACGTCCAGAAGGATATCTGCGCTCCCACGGTGGAGCACTGTGACGGTTCGGGTATTGAGGTCGAAAGCGACATGATCGATGCCGTCGACTTTGTCCAAAGCCATCCGAATCAAGTTTTCTTCAGACGGACAGTCCATTTTGGAGACGAACAGCTCGGTTTCAAAGCCGCTTGAAGGCGTGGTCTGATTTTGTGTCATGAAAGTGAGTTTTTTGGTGGCTGGTTATTGGAGGGTAAACCTTCAACCAGCTTCAAGGTCAAGTGTGCTCAGGACCTGTGATTGGCACCACGCTGAGTGAGCTACCCGGCTTGTCCCGCCGGCGCGAGGGCATCAATGATCCCGCAATCGGCAAATCGGCCGCCCCGGCATGAAATCAGCAGACGGGAAAGGTGTTCTTTCAATAAGTTGAGGTCTCTGATCTTTTGTTCGACCTCGGCAAGGTGTTGTTCTGTCAGCGCTGTCACGGCGCAGCAGTCGCCGTCTCGCTGGTCGGAGAAGGCCAACAGGCTTCGAACCTGGTCGACCGTGAACCCGATCTCCCGTGCACGGCGAACAAAGCTCAGGCGTGCTACATCCTCGCTCCCGTACAGCCGGTAGTTGCTGCCGGAGCGGGATGGAGAGTCGAGCAACCCGATTTTCTCGTAATAGCGAATTGTCGCTGGGGGCATCTGCGCCGCAGCGGACAGCTGTCCTATCGTAAATGTGCGTGACATGTTCTCGACATTAAAGTGGCTTTAAGGTTTATAAATCTCATTTATTAATTCGTCAAGCGAATCCAATCAGGCGCATTGAGATCAACGCTTCCGTCGCCATGGCCCTAGTGGCCATGTGTATGGCCGCAGGCTCTGCCATTGCTGAGAGCACCCCATTGACACTTGCCGAAGCCGTCACCCGAGCCGGTAGCCAGGCACCGCAGTTGAAGGGCGCCGAAGCGGCCTTGCACGTGGCCGATGCCATTGTGCGCCAGTCTGGACTTCGATCGAACCCGACCCTTTCCCTTGAGGCCGAAAATGTCATGGGATCGCGACGTTACTCCGGTTTCGGTGGAGGAGAAAAGGCGGTCCGGCTATCGATGCCTCTAGAGCTCGGAGGTAAGCGGAGCGCCAGGATGCGCGTGGCACAGTCGCAGCGGGCCGCTGCCGGCATTGGGGCGCGCTCTGCTGAAGCGGAGCTGACAGTTCGGATTACCGAAGCGTTCGTTACCCTTGCTGCCAGCGAGCGCTATGTTGCAATCGCTAATGCTGGTCATGAGCTGGCAGCGCGTGCTCACCATGCAGCACGTGAAAGGGTACCGGACATCACCAATACGCAGGTGCAGATCAACGTCGTCGCACCAGCGCTCGCGCCGGCCGACGTCGAACGGCAGGTCACCTATCCGATCGAAACGGCGTTTGCCGGCATTCCCGGACTGGAATCCACGCGCTCGCTGAAGCGCGTGAATGCATCAATGCCGACGCGCGGCCGCCGGCCGGTGCATGGATTACCTGGGGCGGACAGGTTGAAAACCTCGAGCGTGCGCGGATGCGCCTGGCGGTCGTAGTACCGGCCTGCTTCGCACTCATCTTGGTGCTGTTTTATTCTGCCGTCGGTTCCTAGCGCGCTGCCGCGGTCGTGTTCACGGGCGTGCCTCTCGCCGGGATCAGGCGTATCGCCGCACTCTGATCGCGTGGCCTGCCATTTTCGATTTCGGCGGCCGTCGGATTCATCGCATTGTCCGGTGTTGCCGTCCTCAATGGGCTGGTGATGGCGGGTTTGATCGACGACCTGGCGAAACAGCTTCCGTGGGCCGAAGCGGTGCCCGAAGGTGCGCTGCGACGCCTGGGCCCCGTCTCAATGACGGCATTGGTCGCGTCGCTGGGCTTCGTGCCGATGGCATTGGCAACCGGCGCCGGCGCCGAGGTGCATCGGCCGTTGGCCACCGTCGTGATCAGTGGCTTGATCTCCGCCATGATCCTGACGCCGTTCGTGCTGCCAACGCTTTACCAGCGCTTCGCCCGTCCGCCCGAGAACGTGGCGGAGGGAATTTAATCAATCCGGCAGAGTGAACGCAACGACTCGGGCATTGGGAGGAATCACGTGAAAGCGTAGTACGACCTGTTCATCGTCGGCGCGGGTTCAGGCGATTACATCGCCGCAATCCGCGCGGGACAGCTCGGCTTGTCCGTGGCCTGCATCGAATCGAATCCTTACGCCGCACCCGACGGCCAGGCGCCCCGGCGGAACCTGCCTAAACGTGGGAAGCATCCCGAGGATCCCCCAAGCACGGCCAAGGCGGCGCTTACAAAATAGATTGGAATCTGATTCGGTCCAAGCTTTCGCGGTTCAAGCTGTTTAGCTCCCGGCGAAAACGTCATGGTTGCATGCGTCGAGCCAGGTGAGGCTCAAGCTGAAGATTGCTCCGGCTAGCATCGGTCGCGATGCCAGCTGCGAGCGTCCGCTTACTATTTGCGGACCTTCATCAGATTGAAGCCGAAGCCAAGACCAGCCGCCAGGAGCAGGGCCAGTTGCGCCGCATAAGTCTCTATCGTCGGGTAGAGGCCGAGAACTGGCATCCGCGGTCCCGTGACCGGTGTGGCCGTCAGCCATCCGGCTTCCTGCAGCCCTGCGATTCCTTTTCCGACCAGGACAACTGCCAGGGCGGCCACCAGCACGGAGCTGAACGAGAAGAATTTACCGATCGGCATGCGTGCACTGGTACGCAGGAAAATTACGGCGATCACCGACAGCAGGACCAGGCCTGTAACGAATCCTGCCAGCAGGGCGGTGCCGTTGCCGTCAGCGGCGAGCGCCGAGTAGAACAGGACCGTTTCGAAGACTTCACGGTACACCGCGATGAACGCCAGGGCAAACAAGGCCCATGCGGAGCGTTTTTCCATCGCTGCCGTCAAATGCTGCTTGAGGTAGGCTTGCCACTGTCCGGCCTGGCCTTTCTGGTGCATCCATAGTCCGACCGACAGCAGCACCGCGGCAGCGAATAGCGACGAGAGGCCCTCGGTCACTTCACGGCTTGCGCCACTGATGCTGACCACATAGGTGGCCACCACCCATGTCAAGGCGCCTGCCGCCAGCGCCGAGATCCAGCCTGCGTGCACGTAGTGCAAGGCTTGTGGACGCTCCGCTTTGCGCAGGAACGCGACCATCGCGATCACAATCAACAAGGCTTCGACACCTTCGCGCAGGAGAATGGTCAACGCGCCCACGAACACCGTCGTCGCATCGGTCTTGTTCGCGCCGGTAAGCTCCTCGACACGCACGAAATACGCGTCGAGTTGCGCAGCGTATTCGGTCGCACGCAACACGTTGCCTTGTGCAACCGCGCCCCGGTACAGCTGCATGGTTCGCTCAACGTCGACCAGCAACTGGCGGTCAGTCGCATCGAGCCTCGCCTCGAGCGGCTCGAAACCGTCCAGGTAGGCCGATAAAGCAAGCTCGGTAGCCTTCGACCGCTGGTTATTTTTCAAGGCATCCAGACTGTCTTGCAGCAGCTTGCGCGCAAGAACGATGCCCTTGCGTTCTTGCTGCTCCAGTACCACCCCGGGGTGGGTACGTGCATAGGCCAGAACCGACCGCGCGGTCGACGATGAGCTTGCCTTCGCCAGTTCTTCTTCGGTTGCCGTCACGAGCGTGTTCATGTCGGGAATCGTGGCAGACGCGGAGCTGCTCTGGGCGAATGCAGACTCTCCGGCTGCGATGTCCGTGCCCTTGAACGCCAGGCTACCGACATAGAATGCCAGAGACCAGCGGTCATGCTCGGACAAGCCTGCAAAGGCCGGCATCGATGTGCCCTCGACACCCTGGCTGATGACCTGATATAGGGCCATGAGAGAGCGGGAACGGGCTCTTTCCTCATCGGTAAATGCGATTGGTTTAGGTTCGAGCTTGGCCGCGAGTGGCCCATCGCCGGCGCCGGCCGCTCCATGGCATGAAGCGCATTGCGCCTGGTACAGCGCCGCACCGCTGGCCAAATCGGGCAAGGCGCGCGGCGCAACAGGGAAGGGGTAGGCCTGCAGCAGCAAACGGTTTGCCTCTCGCGCAAGCAGGGAAACCTGTTGCGGCGCTTCCTTGCGCTCGACCGCCTGCTTCAGCTTGGTGGTGGCAGCTGCAAGTTCTGCATGCAAAGGATGCGGAGGCAATGCCGTCACCTGGTTCTGCGCGCGCGTCGAGAACTCCTGCATTTCGCCGTATTCGAGTTCGCTGACAATCGCTCCGTTCTGGACCGCGCCGGCGTAATCGACGGCGACATAATCGAGCAACTGCCAGAGCTGGCGGACTTCCGCTTCCGATGATGTGGGATTAGCGTGTGTCGTACCGATCACGCAGCAGCAGAACATTACGAAGGCGATTAGCCGACGCCAAATGGGGTACGTCATATCGGGATACTTGTCTTCAGGTTCGAGAATCTGATATTAAACACCTTCAAGCTACTTGAAGGTCAAGCGCATTGTTCCGGCTGTTCGCTGGTTCAGCAATGCAGTGATGGCGCGGAAAGTCCAGGGCTAGTCAATGGCGCCCAAGCCTTACTGGCTCGTCGCAAACGTCCGCAGCGCCGAGCGCCTGCAGGATTTCACATGGATTTGTGCTGTCGGTGGCGATGCAACGGCTCCTGAGGTCTCTGAGCTGCGCTTCTAGTACTGACAGGTTTGCTATACGGTCGACGATGTGCCCGATGTGCTTGTCGAGCAACGCGTTGACGCTCTCGCAATTTTTTCCGGGCGCCTCGCGAAAATCGAGCAGCGTCCGGATCTCATCGAGTGTCATGTCCAAGGCGCGGCAATGCCGAATGAACAGCAAGCGCTCAGCGTGAAGCTCGTTATAAGCTCGATAATTGTTTGCCGACCTTTCAGGCGGAGCGAGCAATCCGATGCGCTCATAGTAGCGGATGGTTTCAACCAAGCAGCCTGACCGGTCTGCCAATTCGCCGATTTTCAAGAAAAATCCCGGTGCGTTAACTTAATGCTTGACCCCGTACCCGCTACAGGGTGTTCAATGTGAACTATACACAGTTCTCGAGGAGTCGTCATGTCGGAATGCCAGACAAAATCATGTTGCGAAAAATCTGCACCGATCGAGACCGCGGGTGCCTCATCTGCAGCCTTGGATCATTCTCTTCTCATTCGCATCGACCAGATGGACTGCCCGACAGAAGAGGGACTGCTGCGGCAAGCGCTCGGACGCGTTGCAGGCGTCGGAAAGCTCGAGTTCAATCTTGTCCAGCGCCGCTTGCGGGTGGAGCACAGCCTCGGCGATCCACAGGCGATCCTTGCAGCAGTACGCGCGGTCGGCATGGACCCGGTGATTGAACAGACCGAGGAGCAAAGCGGGTCAGCAGCCGGCACTGTTTTCCGCATCGAGAACATGGATTGCCCCACCGAGGAGACGCTCATCCGTAGCAAGCTGTCCGGCATGCCGCAGGTCGAACAGCTTGACTTCAATCTCGTCCAGCGTCGCTTGGTCGTCAGGCATAGTGGGCCTGCAATGGCGATCCTGGATGCACTGACGTCCATCGGTATGCAGGCGGTGCTCGTTGCAGCTGGGCAAGGACGAGCCGCTGCGGTCCCATCGGTCTCCCGAAAGCGGCAGTATTCAGTCCTTGCTCTGGGCTTGGCCGCAGCAGTCGGTGCCGAGGTCGTCGCATGGACGACGGGCGATGAAAACTGGTGGCCAGTCATCCTGCTATCGCTGCTTGCGATCGCGACGACGGGCTTGGGGGTGTACAAGAAAGGCTGGATTGCGGTCAAGAACCGCAATTTGAATATCAATGCCCTGATGTCAATCGCCGTGACCGGCGCAGTACTGATCGGGCAATGGCCCGAAGCGGCGATGGTCATGGTCCTTTTCGCGCTTGCCGAGATAATCGAGGCCCGCTCGCTCGACCGTGCGAGAAACGCCATCCAGGGCCTGATGGCATTGACACCCGAGCGGGTAAGCGTGCGCCTTGACGACGGCAACTGGAGTGAACAGGACGCCACCACGGTCGCGATCGGCGCCCTGGCCCGTGTCGCACCCGGCGAGCGGATCGCCCTGGACGGGGAAGTGACCACTGGCCAGTCGTCAGTCAACCAGGCGCCGATCACGGGCGAGAGCATGCCGGTACCAAAGACGGTCGGCGACAAGGTGTTTGCCGGCACGATCAATGAAACGGGCTCTTTCGAATACCGTGTCACCGCCGGCCACAGCAACTCGACCCTGTCGCGCATCATCCGCGCGGTCGAGGACGCGCAGGGCAGCCGCGCGCCCACGCAGCGTTTCGTCGACCGCTTCTCCAGCATCTACACGCCCATCGTGTTCGCCATTGCGCTCGCCGTCGCCCTGGTGCCGCCGCTCATGCTGGGCGCCGAATGGATGCCATGGATCTACAAGTCACTCGTTCTGCTGGTGATCGCGTGCCCCTGCGCCCTGGTGATCTCGACCCCGGTCACCGTCGTCAGCGGCCTGGCTGCGGCGGCGCGGGCCGGTATCCTCATCAAAGGCGGCGTCTACCTTGAGCAGGGCGGCAAGCTGCGCTCGCTCGCACTGGACAAGACCGGCACGATCACCCAGGGTAAACCCGAAGTGACGGACGTGTTGCCCCTGCAAGGCGATGCACAGACTCATCTGCAGCTCGCGGCCGCGCTCGCGGACCGTTCCGACCATCCGGTATCGACCGCGGTGAGCCGCCACTGGCAAAACTTGGGCCTGGACCTGCTCGTCGCATCCGTGACCGAGTTCGAGGCCTTGACCGGCCGTGGCACGAAAGGGCGGATCGACGGGAAGTGGTACTACCTCGGCAATCACCGCCTGGTCGAGGAGCTCGGCATCTGCAATACCGCGACGGAAAGCGTCCTGTCGACACTGGAGGGTGAAGGGAAGACCGCGGTTGTCCTCTGCGATGAGACGTCGCCACTGCTGGTGATCGGCGTGGCCGATACCATTCGTGAAACCAGTCGCGAAGCGGTGGCCCAGCTTCATGGGTTGGGAATCCGGACGGTCATGCTCACCGGCGACAATGCGGTGACGGCCAAAGCGATCGCACGGCAGGTTGGCATCGATGACGCCCGCGGGAACATGCTGCCCGAGGATAAGCTCTCTGCCATCAATGACGAGGTGGCGCAATTCGGTACCGTCGGCATGGTAGGGGATGGCATCAACGATGCCCCGGCGCTGGCCAAGGCCGATATCGGGTTTGCGATGGGCGCAGCGGGCACCGACACCGCCATCGAAACAGCCGACGTCGCGCTGATGGATGATGATTTGCGCAAGATCCCGCAGTTCATTCGCCTGAGCAGGCAGGCAGCCGCCATCCTCAAGCAGAACATCGTTGCAGCCTTGCTGATCAAGGCCGTGTTCCTGGTGCTCGCTATCGCAGGATCAGCCACTTTGTGGATGGCCGTGTTCGCGGACATGGGCGCCAGCCTGCTGGTTATCTTTAATGGCATGCGTCTGCTACGCGTACGTCTGCGTGGCAGCAACGAATAACCGCACCGATGCTATACTCGCGACCATGACGCGCCGTTTTCTCATTTGCATGCTGATGATGCTCGCATTCCAGTTCACCTGGAGTGCGATCAGCGCCTATTGCATGCATGAGACCGGACGAGCCGCGCAGCACCTTGGACATCATCAGCATAAGACCGACGCTCACGATCAGGTGGTGGCCGCCGATGACGGTAAGCCGTCGTCGACAAAGAAGATCGCGCAGCATTCGCATTGTTCTTCGTGCGCGCACGCAGTGCTCGCTCCCGCAGCCGTTCAAACGGCCCCCTACCTGACGATGGCGCACTTCGCGCCGGTTGGTCCAAACGTCAATTACGCCTCAATTATTCAAGTCCCTCCCGAGCGCCCCCAGTGGCCCGCCGCCGTGTAATTCCGGCGGCTATACCTTCTTTTACCAGGTAATTCCCGAGCCTTCCGACCGTGTGCCCGTGCACTCGGCCGGTGTGCTCGCTGTCGCCGGATAGCTTTCGATTCTTTTAATTTCGGAGTTATCTATGCAATCCAGATCGATGATCATGGGCGCGCTGTTGCTGTTTTCACAGTCGACGTCCCTTTACGCGCAAACGGAAATTTTGCGCGATCCAAACAGTACGCCGCTCGCCGGGAATACGTCGCTACTACCGCTGACCCTGCAGCAGGCGTTGCAGGCTGCGTACGCAGGCAACCCAGGCTTACGAGCCGCATCACAGGCGATCGGCATCGCCGAGGGTGGCAGGCTTCAGGCAGGCGTCATACCCAATCCTGAGCTGGCTCTATCCACTGAAGGAACCGACCGTCGGTCCAGGGTCGAGACCGCCCAGATTACCCAGCTCATCGAGCTCGGCGGCAAACGAAGCGCCCGCATCGCGGTCGCCGAACAAGAGCGTCTGCTCGCCGTCCAAGCATTGAACGTGCGACGAGCGATGTTGCGTGCCGACGTTATGGCGGCCTATCTGGAGGCCTTGACAGCGCAAGAGCGGGTCGGTCTGGCCGAGTCGGCCATTGAGGTCGCAAGCCGGGCGACGAATGCCGCGAGTCGGCGCGTCGCTGCTGGCAAGATATCGCCAGTAGAACAAACCCGTGCCAGTGTTGCAGAGTCGGCCGTGCGTCTTGACCTCACGCAAGCAACAGCCGATCTGAAGTCAGCCAAACGCAAGTTAGCGGTACTGATGGGCAGCTCGCGAGCGATTGCCCAGCCACTCCAGATGCCAGTCGTCGAGTTCGCTGCCGTACCAACGATGAACGAGCTCGAACAGCGGCTAACCGTGTCGCCGCAACTGCGTCAGGCCGAAGCGCAGGTCAAACGTCAGGATGCTTTGGTCGGCATGGAACGTTCGGCGCGGGTACCAGACGTGACGGTGACCGTGGGTAGCCAGCGGGATCGTGAACGCAGCGGGAGCGAAGCCGTCTTTGGTATCTCCGTACCGCTGCCACTTTTCAATCGCAACCAAGGGAACATGCTTTCAGCACTAAGACGGGCCGACCAGGCTCGCGACGAATTAGGCGCCGAGCAGCTTCGGGTGTATGAGGAAATCGCGGACGCTCACCAGCGTGCAGAGGTCGCTCAGCTCCAGATCGACAGTCTCAAGTCCGAGATGCTGCCAGCGGCGCAGCAAGCCTATGACGCTGCCGTGACTGGTTTTGAACTAGGAAAATTCGGGTTTCTCGACGTTCTTGACACCCAGCGCGCATTAATTCAGGCACGCAGCTTGTATCTGCGCGCTCTGTCCGATCGGTATCGAGCAGCAACTGATATCGAACGAATCGCACCGGCTACTAATGCCGAGAGCACCACCATCTTCAAGGAACACCTGCAATGACGCCCCTGCAAAATCATCGTAAGAAAAATCTGCCAATCATTGCCGCAATCGTGGCCGTCGGTGTCGTGTTGGCCTTGGCCATCCTGTTCTGGAACAAGGGAAGCGCTGAAGGCAGCGCCGGTGAAGATGCCCATGGCCATGCCGAGAGCGGTCAGAAGGAGGGCGCAAAAGAAGCCGGCGGAGCAGGCGAGGAAAGCTCCGAGGATGAGCACCAGGACGAAGGAGTGGTCAAGCTGCCGGTCATGCAGGCGGAAAAGGCCGGGATTACGACCGCCGTTGCCGGCGCGGCCACGATCGAGAACATTGTCAAACTTCCTGGGGAAGTCCGTGTCAACGACGATCTCACAGCTCACGTAGTGCCGCGCCTGGGCGGCGTCGCCGAATCAGTGCCGGCGCAGCTGGGGCAAACGGTCAAGAAGGGCCAGGTGCTAGCCGTCATTTCAAGCCCGGAGCTGGCTGACCTGCGTAGCGCCGCGAGCGCGGCACAGGTAAGGCTCGGCCTGGCCAAAACCATCTATGAGCGGGAAAAGAAACTGTGGGAGGACCGTATCTCTGCCCAGCAGGACTATCAGCAGGCGGAACAGGCACTGCGCGAGGCCGAGCTTACTTTGCAGGCAGCGCGCTCGAAATTGGCAGCTCTTGAAGTCGGTGCTGGAGGCGGCGGACTGAACCGGTACGAGCTACGTGCACCGTTCGACGCTGTCGTCGTTGAAAAGCACATCACACGGGGCGAAGCTGTGCAGGAAAACACCAATGTGTTCGTACTGACCGACCTGTCGCGCGTCTGGGTCGATGTCGCAGTCACACCGAAAGACCTGGCAAGCGTGCGCAGCGGCGCAACGGCGGTTGTCAGTGCCACCGGCTCTGATATGAAAGCCGTCGGGAAGGTAAGTTACGTCGGCGCACTAGTCGGGGCGCAGTCCCGCGCCGCCACAGCGCGTGTCGTGATCGACAACCCAGGCGGAGCGTGGCGCCCTGGCCTGTTCGTGGACGTCGCGCTGGTGCAAGGGACTAAACAGGCTGCTGTGGCGATTCCGGCCGATGCTATCCAGACGGTGGAAGACAAGCCAGTAGTGTTTGTGGTGACGGAAGGGGGCTTTCGCACGCAGCCGATCGTAGCCGGCATTAATGACGGCAAAGGGGTGGAAATCCTGGAGGGCCTGGCAGCAGGAACGCGCTACGTTAATCGCGGCAGCTTCGTGCTCAAGGCCGAACTCGGCAAGGGCAGCGCCGAGCACGACCATTAATAGGGGATTTCCATGTTTGAACGCATCATACGTTTCGCCATCGACAGCCGATGGCTGATCATGGGTCTGGTCCTGGCCATGGCGGCAATTGGCGTCTATAACTATCAACGTCTGCCGATCGACGCTGTGCCAGATATTACCAACGTGCAGGTTCAGATCAACACCTCGGCTCCAGGCTATTCGCCGCTCGAGGTCGAGCAGCGCATTACCTATCCGGTCGAGACCGTGATGGCGGGCCTGCCTGGACTGCAGCAGACTCGCTCATTGTCGCGTTACGGGCTGTCGCAGGTCACAGTCGTTTTCAAGGATGGTACTGACATCTACTTCGCGCGCCAGCTGGTTAACCAGCGACTGCAGGAGGCGCGTGAAGGGCTGCCCGAGGGCGCAACGCCCATGATGGGGCCAATTTCCACTGGCTTGGGCGAGATCTACCTCTGGACGGTCGAAACAGAAGCAGGCGCGAAAAAGCCTGACGGGACAGCCTATACGCCAACTGACTTGCGCGAAGTGCAGGACTGGATCATCAAGCCGCAGTTGCGTCAGGTCCCGGGCGTGACCGAAATCAATTCAATCGGTGGCTTCGCTAAGGAATACCACATCACGCCGGATCCGAACCGGCTCAGTTCCTATGGTCTGACCCTGGCCGACGTCGTCACCGCGGTCGAGCGCAATAACGATAACACCGGGGCAGGCTACATCGAGCGCTCGGGCGAACAGCTTCTCATCCGCGCGCCGGGGCAGGTGCGAACCATCGAAGACATCCAGAATACCGTCCTGAAAAATACCGATGGCGTCGCGGTTCGGATTCGTGACGTCGCGGACGTCGCCGTCGGCCGCGAACTGCGCACAGGCGCCGCGACCGACAACGGCGCCGAGGTTGTGCTCGGTACCGTTTTCATGCTCATCGGCGAAAACAGCCGGCAGGTCTCGCAGCTTGTTGCAGAGAAGATGGTCGAGATCAACAAGACTTTGCCTGCTGGCGTCAAGGCCGTCCCCGTGTATGACCGCACGGTGCTGGTCGACAAGGCGATTTCCACGGTACGTAAGAACTTGCTCGAAGGAGCAATCCTGGTGATCGTGATCTTGTTCCTCTTCCTGGGCAATATCCGCGCAGCGATTATCACCGCGATGGTCATTCCACTGTCGATGCTATTCACCTTCACCGGCATGGTGACCTACAAGGTTAGTGCCAACTTGATGAGCTTGGGTGCTCTCGACTTCGGTATCATCATCGATGGCGCGGTCGTGATCGTGGAGAACTGCGTGCGGCGCCTGGCGCACGCGCAAGAGCAGACCAAGCGTGACCTGACCTTGGAAGAGCGCTTCCGTGAAGTGTTTGCGGCCGCAAAGGAAGCGCGCCGGCCACTGCTATTCGGTCAGTTGATCATTATGGTGGTGTACCTGCCCATTTTCGCTTTGAGCGGGGTCGAGGGCAAAATGTTCCACCCGATGGCGTTCGCTGTCGTCATAGCTTTGCTTGGCGCGATGATTCTGTCGATCACGTTCGTGCCCGCGGCCGTTGCCCTGTTCATCGGCAAGCGCGTGGCCGAAAAGGAGAACCGCTTGATGACGATGGCGCGTAATGCCTATGCGCCTGCATTGCGCGCTGTCCTGCGTAACGGACCGATCGTGCTGACGGCGTCGATCGTCACCGTGGTCCTGTCTGGACTGCTAGCGACACGGCTCGGGAGCGAATTCATTCCCAACTTGAATGAAGGCGACATTGCGATCCAGGCGCTACGCATTCCGGCGACCAGCCTCACCCAATCAGTCGATATGCAGAAGAAGCTGGAGGTCGGTCTCAAAGCTAAGTTCCCCGAGATCGAACGGATATTTGCCCGCACCGGTACCGCCGAGATCGCATCTGACCCGATGCCGCAAAACATCTCGGACGGCTACATCATGCTCAAGCCGGAGGCAGACTGGCCGAAACCGAAACGCAGCCACGCCGAACTTGTGGAGGCGATCCAAGAGGAGGCGGAAAAATACACCGGGAATGCCTATGAGTTCTCGCAGCCTATTCAACTGCGTTTCAACGAGCTAATCTCCGGCGTGCGTAGCGATGTCGCAGTCAAGCTGTATGGCGACGACATGGATGTGCTCGCATCGACCGGCGCTCAGATAGCCGCGGTGCTACAGCGCGTGCCAGGCGCAGCCGAGGTTAAGGTCGAGCAGACTACCGGTTTGCCGATGCTGACGGTCAATATTGACCGGAACAAGGCAGCGCGTTATGGGCTGAACATCACTGATGTGCAGGCCACGATCTCTGCGGCTACAGGTGGGCGCGAGGCCGGCACCATGTTCGAAGGCGATCGCCGCTTCGCCATCGTAGTACGGCTGCCAGAGGTGCAGCGCGCAGACCTCGATGCGCTTCGCCGCTTGCCAATCGCAGTGCCACCACGCTCAGGCACTAGCGCTGGAGACAGTGAGGGCACTCCCGCCTTCATTCCCTTAGGCGAACTGGCAACGCTCGATCTGGCACCAGGTCCGAACCAGATCAGCCGCGAAGACGGCAAGCGCCGTATCGTGGTCAGTGCCAACGTACGCGGCCGCGATATCGGCAGCTTCGTGCCGGAAGCGGAGGCGGCTCTGGCCAGGAGCGTGAAGATCCCTGCAGGCTATTGGACCACCTGGGGCGGAACATTCGAACAGCTTCAGTCGGCTACCCAGCGCTTGCAGATCGTTGTGCCGCTGGCGTTGTTCCTGGTGTTCATGTTGCTATTCATGATGTTCCGAAACGTCAAAGACGGGCTGTTGGTCTTCACCGGCATCCCGTTTGCCTTGACCGGCGGTATCGTGGCCTTGGCTTTACGAGGCATTCCGCTGTCGATCACCGCTGCGGTCGGCTTTATCGCTTTGTCTGGGGTAGCCGTGCTGAACGGGCTGGTAATGATTTCGTTCATCCGGTCGCTGCGAGAAGACGGCATGTCGCTCGACGAAGCGATCACCCATGGAGCGCTCACGCGTCTGCGGCCGGTCCTTATGACGGCGCTGGTCGCGTCCTTGGGGTTTGTGCCGATGGCGATCGCTACCGGCACCGGCGCCGAGGTGCAGCGCCCGCTGGCGACGGTGGTGATCGGCGGCATCCTGTCGTCCACGGCACTAACGTTGCTGGTACTGCCTCTTCTATATCGACTGGCTCACCGTAAGGATCCAGATGGCCCCCTGCGTGAGACGCGCGTGGTAACTCCTGTCTAAAATCCGCGTCTAGCTGGATACCCGGCGGTGTGAACAGCACACCGCCTTTTGAGGGGCGAGTCAGCAGTATGTGGCAGCCTGTACAGATGCATTTATGTTTGGCTCGCCACATGCACTTCGCTCGGCCCCGTCTGGGAGATGTCGATTATGCGTTTGACACCAAGTGCGATTGAGGTGGTTCTACGGCATCTTGTGCTGGGCTCGAGTGTCCTGGCCTTGGGGTGGACCGCTTATGGCGCCATTTTTTGGGAGAGCTTTTCGCTCGCTGCGAGTGCCCTGTATCAAATTGCCGTCGTCACACTTTATGGCAATAAAAGCAAGCGCGCAGTTGGCAAAGAAGAGGAGGTAGATCAGGACGAAAACATGCGTCTTGCCATCGTCGTCGTTCTGCTAATTCCAAGTCCGTTTCTAGCAGGGGGGGCAATACATGCTCTTAATCATGCCTCGAACCT
>NZ_JCASII010000012.1:0-46261 GCF_059686035.1 Telluria sp. ZT3P26
GCCGGTCCGGACGAAGGTCCGGATGCCGCCGCAGGACGGCACCCCCTGTATCGCGGGAGCATGTAGGGGCGGGTTTGGCCGGGCCGACCCCGGCCAGCCCCGATGCGACCGGCCCGCTACCGTGATACCGCGATTGCTATCCACCAGCCCCACACGGCCAGCAGGCCAACGCCGAAGAACGGCACCGGCTCCCATTTGATCGACGCTACCGCTCGAAGCAGCAACGCCGCACGGTACGCGACCGATTTCAGAGTCATCATGTGGCCCTCCCAAGCTGATTTGACTTGGTGACAACCAGGTGCCGCCGGCGCGGATCTTGTGTCACCAAGTCTTACTTTGAGAATTTGGAGTCGAAGGATTTGTCGCGCTCATGAGCGACGTTCTTTTCGTTCCGGTCCAATGCCATATAGCCTACTACCGAGAATAGCAGAATCACAATTACGATGATTGCTGGCATCTTGCGCATAATAAACCTCTGTTTGTAAATAGTTCAGTGAATAAAGTGCATCGTCGTTACAACGACTATTCCCGCCACGATACCACTGATTACCGCCTGAGCACTAGCGACAAGCCAACGCTGTCGTTGTCTTACGTTTGCCCTATTTCCGGCTTCTGCCAGCTTGTTTGCCGCTGTCGAAATGATTCCCGCGCTTTTCTCTACTTCGGCTGAGATTGCCTGTTGAGCCGCCGTCATGATTTCTTTCTTGGCTTCTGCGGCGGCTTTGAGCGCCGCCGCCATGTGCGCCTGATTTGCACGCTCTACAAGATTCTCAGCCGCAGCGACCAACTGGCGGTGCAGTACGACGATGCTGCCGATCCGCTCGTCCAGCTCCGCATTGTTTTTTTCAAGTGCTTCGCTGAATGTTTGAATTACGTTTTCCAGCAAAGATTCGTTCAGTGCGACCAGGGTAAAGATCGGATCGCTCTCATCGACCCTTACGCCGGTTTTTTCGAATATTCGCGTGCGTAGCTTTTGGATGTCCATTTACCACTCGACTGCATCGAGTTTTTTATAAACGTCACGGAAAACGCTGTTCAGGCGGCTACGTTCCAATACGTTAAAATCCGGGCTTTCCATCACTTCATTCAACGTCAATCGTGCTTTCTGCATGCGCTTGATGTCGTCACCGAACGTATCCGAATTGCGGCTTTGCAGCAGGATAATGCCTCGGACATTCTTTGAGTTTTTGACGAAAATGTCCGAGTCCATGAAGTTGTCCGTTCCGCCCCAGCTCGCATTTTCGTTCAACCATACGATCATCGGGCAGGATGTTTGTTTAGCCAGGGATGCGAAGCCCGACATGGTGTCCTTCAGGTTGTCACCACCGCCAATGATAGAGTGGATGTACACTTTCTTACCAGACTCTTGCAGCAGGTCGATAAACTGGTTTTCCATCAAGTACGACATCAACGGTGAAAAAGTATTTGCGCCGTTGTCGATCACGATATTTTCGTCTGTTGCAAGGATATCCAACATCATCTTATCGAACATTTTCCGGTTAATGGTCCGGTCTTCGTTCATTACGTCGATTGGTGTGACGTTCAATCCTTTGTAAGCTGCAAGCGTTGCGTTTTCCTGATCCGTGTCAAAGCTTTTCAGTGTCCCAGGTTCTATCTCATTAATCCATTGTCCGATAAAAGTCGAGACCAGCGTTTTGCCAATGCCGCCTTTGCCTTGCAATACGAAATGTACAGAGTTTTTCATAGTTTCTTTCATTTGATGTTACCGGATTTGTCGTGTTTAAACCGTGTCTTATCTGCATCGCCTTGTTGTTCTGCTAGTTTCCTCCGTAGCTTTTCAGCTTGCGATTCGTTACTTGGAGCAGTGGCCGTAGATTCGATGGGCTTCGGCTCGCTCCCTGTTGTTACGGGCGCCAATGCCGTCGATTGCGATCCGGTCGTGAGTTTTTTCACGTATCGACGTATTGCCTCACGGGAGATTTGCAAACCGTTAGTCGCCAGCCATTCGCGGATTTGCTCATCTGTATATTTCTTGTCTTTTAGCGCCTTAATTTCCTTGGCGTACTTGTCGAGCCTGGATGTTCGCATCCCAGGTTGGTGTTTCTGTACGAACTCTTCGATGTCCATGTGTGGTCGGCGTCTGTTCTGTGTGTGTTTAGTGCAATTCTCAGCTTTGCAACGCAAAGCAACTCAATGCAACCGTCATGCAACCATCTTAGCTGTCTGTGCTACGCTTTGCAACCCAATGCAACCGCATGCACGTACAGTATCACGTTTGCTTGTGTTTTCTGGCGTTGATTAGGCACGAGAGATATGAATACAAAACGCGACGCGTTTCGTATATCATATCCGTGCCAAAGGGGAGACCCCTTTGAAACCCCGGCGCCCTACGGCGCGGGATCGGCTCTCAGGAGCCTCACAACGGCCCGCCACGACGTGCGGGGATGAATTTGGGGGAATTGTATGGCCCGTCCGCAAAAGACCTCTGAGCCGCTTACTGATCCGTTCTCGTTTCGCCTCACGAAGTCCGAGGGCGCCGACCTGCGCGGGAAGATCGCGGCATCCAATTTGCCCAGGGCGGAATTCCTGCGCGATTGCGTACTGAAGAATAAGACCGTCGTGGTAGCGAAGCCAAAGGCGAGCTTGGAAAAAAGCCGCATGCAGTTCCTTTTCAATAAGACGAGCAATAATATGAACCAGATCGCGCACGTACTGAACTCCGCGAATCTTGCCGGTACGGTCTCCAATCCGCTTTGCGAAAAAACGGTTGCGAGTCTGGAGGCGATTGCTCGATACCTTAAAACGGCGCTTAATCATGTTGATTAGACTTGGTGGCGGTAGCGAAGGCATCAAAGAATATCTCGAAGACGGACACAAGCAGGGCCGTGAGATGTCCCGCAACGAGCTGGATGAGCGTGTTATCCTTGTAGGCGATCTAGAATTCACAGACCAGCTTATCAAAGATTCCGAATCAGACGGCGAGCGCTACAAGCATATTACCCTTGCTTTCAAAGAAGACGAGATAAGCCGCGAGACGATGGATAATATCGTCCGCGACTTCGAGAAGTTTGCTTTCGCTGCCTATGGGCCGGGTGAATACAATTTCTACGCCGAAGCACACCTGCCTAAAATCAAGAGCTACGTTAATCAAAAAACCGGCGAGACGGTAGAGCGAAAGCCGCACATCCATATTGTAATACCAAAGACGAATCTATTAAGTAACGGTTCGTTAAATCCTTTCGGGCTTGCCGATCATAACGAAAGGTTTTTGGACGCCTTTCAAGAACACGTCAATAACAAATACGGATTGGCTAGTCCTAAGAATAACAGGCGTATCGAATTCACCGATGCGTCCGATATGATTCAGCGGTATAAGGACGATGAATTTGAGGGGGGTAATAAGGAGCTAAAGGGAAAGATACTTTCTGCCGTGCTGGATCGTGGGGTGACAAGCTACGAGGATTTCAAAACGCTTATTACCGAGTTTGGCGATGTGCGCACTCGTAACTTTGGAAGACATAACGAGTACCAGAACGTAAGGCCAGTGGGAAATGCCAAAGGCGTGAACTTGAAGGAGTATGTCTTTTCAAAAGAGTTTATCGAGGCGAATGATTCCGATAAGCGAGAGGCGATGTCTGCCCAGGTTGTGCGCAAATACGAGGTGGAAGGAATAGCGCGCCGAGACCCTGAGAACATTACTAATGCCCTCGATGAGTGGTATAAACTCAGGGCTTTTGAAGTCAAATATATCAACAGCGGTAATTTCAAGTTATATAAGGCGTACAAAGATTCTACGTTCGAGGAAAAGCAAAATATTCTGAATGATAGAGCTGCGCGCTTTTACGACAAATTCAAGGAGCCTCAAAATGAGCCAGAACGATTTAGAAAAAACGCCTTCGAGCACGTCTACAGATTCAAGCAACTTGGACGAGGAATTGATGGACGGAACGCAGGACCCGGACCCGCTCGCTTACATGAACGAGACGGGCGACATGGGAGCGGTGTCGATGGACGAGATGATGGGCGAGGATTACCCGGACAACCAGGGGGACAGCAGTTCGGAGCTGGCCCTAGTCCCGGCCGAGGAAGCGGAGCCGGACGAGCCGGAGGCGGGGACCTCACCAGACAGCAGCAAGCTTTTACCGCAAGTCGGAAGCACGACACTATCGCAATTACCCGATTCGAGGCGACCCGAACCCTCAACCGTGTGCCAAGAGTGCCCGGCCTCGATGTGGTACGCGACATCGGCCAGCGTGAAGTGCTATTGCCGGATCATGCACCTGATAAGCTGGAGCACGGAAGAACCAGTGGCAATGACGCATTGCGACGGGATCGCAATCGCCAGCGCGGAGGCGGAAGAGTAGGCGCGACCGGCCGGGCCGTGGATTCCACCTTGGGCCAGCACGCGCGCGACCTACGCGAGCGCGGCCAAATCGCGGCCGACTCGGACGTGCAGGAATTCCAGGAGATTAAGCATAGGCTCGACGCAAGCCGCCTCATTTCCGAACTTTCGCGTTCCCACGGTCTGCTGGTGGACAAGTACGAGGTGACGGTAGCTCAAGACGGCAGCGCTCGTATCGTCTGCGGAAACCGGAAGCTGAACGTGTCAGATTTCTTGACGCGTGAGATGCGGCTATCGTGGTCCGAGTCGGCGGACATCCTCCGGTCGGCGTACCGTGACCAGACTAGCGGCCTCTCTGTCCAGGGGCCGATGCAATCGCCCTCCCCTGCCCTATGGCGGCAATTCCAGAACGAGCGCAAGAGCCGGGGCGGACAGCGGGAGCTTTGGACACGCCAGTTCGCCAGCGAACGTGAGCGCCGAGACGCGCTCAAGCGTGCCCTTGAGCGTGACAAGCGGGAAGCGCGGGCTGGCCTCCCCCGCTCGCGCAAAGCGGCCGATTCGGTCGCGCGCATGACGTATGTAGCGGCCGAGCGAACACTGAGCGGAGACATCCGGGTCGAGCGTCAGCAGCTTCGCACGCCGGTGTCGGACCAGTACCGGACCTTTCTTCACGCCCTGGCCGAGACCGGCAACGCTGATGCGCTGGCCGAGCTGCGGCGCATGGCGCGCGCAGGGACACAGCGCAGCGCGCATGAAGGCGGTTCGATTTCGGCGCACGCATCCCATCCTGAAGCCAACGGCATTTTCTACCGTGGCAAGGATATGAAATTCCGCGTCCACATGAACGGCGACGTGGTGTACTCGCTTGGTGGACGCGCGATCATCGAGGATCGCGGTTCAAAGCTGATGATGTTGCAAACCGACCGCTTCGCCATCGAGGCCGGTTTGCGGCTCGCAGAGGCGAAGTTCGGAAGCATCATCATCCTTTCCGGCCCAAAGGATTATCAGGAGCGTGCGGCTCTTGTCGCGGCCGAGGCGGGGGTAAAGGTCACGTTCGAGAACAAGCGGTTGGAAAGCATGCGGGAGCAGCACGCGGCCGAGCTGGCGTCCGAACGTGCTCGCAAGTCCGAACATCGGGAGCTTGGCCGGGACTTCGTGACCGCGCAACGTACGTCGAAGACGGTCGAAAGGCCATCGACGGGACTTGGTTCTACCAGTCCGGCACCGGCCACGCCGACCCCATCGCAGGATCGCAGCAAGAAGCAAGAGCAGGACCGGGAGCGGTAAGGTTTGGTGACGCGGCAGCGCGATCGGATCCACCGCGGCGTCACCAAGCTGTGGGATTGGTGACGCCGCGGCAGCGCTCGAGAACTTTTCTTGTCACCAAACGGGCGATTGGTGACGCCGGCAGCTGGCCGGCGCCGTGGTTGCGTCACCATCAATGTTCACGTAGGCAAGCAGTTGTAGCCTGTGCGTTCACACAATAACGTTGTTAACCAAATCCGATTAATTTAGTGTAGTATACGAACCGTTGGACCTCCTGCAATCGAGCATCTGGTGAGGACTTGACCGAAATATTGGTCTTCACACAATTGGGCAGGCAGAGTAATCGGTAACTCTGAAAAGTGGGGCGGCGGAAACGCCGGTGCTCTGAACCAAACCTTCGGGTGAAGCTAAAGAGAGGCATCGGACACCTTGGGTCTAACTAACTTATTTATGAACGGCCGCTGATTCAGCGGCCGTTTTCTATTCCACTAAAGGTTTCCAATCAAGACTCCCTTGGCGCTAGTCCGAGGGATAGCCGTGACGATTGAGTACCAAGCGTTGCCGTTCCCATCTACGCGCTCTTCTACAATCACGGCTCCTGCATTTGTCTTGAAGACCATCGCACGATCTGAAATTGTTGCCCGGTTTCCTTCGTAAAAAATTTCAGTCCCAACCTGCAAAATGGACATGATGAATTGTTCAATTGCAACCAACGCATGCATAGGTGTGGGCATGGCAGCACTCTTGTACTTACGAGCTTCCCAAATATGGGTAAGTCCAAAACCACGCTCAGGCCCTGTATGCTCGCCGTAGCGCAACCGAATCGGTCCAGCGGGAAAGGTTTTTCCAGATGTTGTGAGCGCGGGCATATGGGCCCAGTCCAACGAGTTGGTACTCGGATTGGGAATGTCTTTGTTACGACTGATTGCAGGAGCGAACTGTGGATTTCCGGCAACCTGAATCACCTTCTTTTTAGCTTTTCTACTTACTACAGGCGCAGCAGCTACCGGTGCAGCAGCTACATGCGCAGCAGCTACCGGTGCAGCAGCTATCGGTGCAGCAGCTACCGGCGCAGCAGCTACCGGCGCAGCAGCTACAGGCGGGATGGTTGAGAGTGAGCTAGTTGAAGGGGGGCTTACCACGTCTTC
The DNA here is from genome assembly GCF_059686035.1 of Telluria sp. ZT3P26. NCBI lineage: Bacteria > Pseudomonadati > Pseudomonadota > Betaproteobacteria > Burkholderiales > Oxalobacteraceae > Telluria > Telluria sp. ZT3P26. The sequence goes on from NZ_JCASII010000012.1 coordinate 6,718, forward strand.
TACTGGAGGTTGATCGGTGTTTTCGGTAGTCATCCAGAATGATAAGCGATAGCAAAAGATTGCGACACAACCAGATACTCGAATCTTGTCACCACTTGAACCCTACTCGACAAGCTGTAGTTGCGATGTCGAGTGCGGAGGATGCGATCTATGAACGAAGAGGTGTCGAATTGCGACGACATAAAAAACCGCGATGAAGCGATTGCGTGCAGGTTCCTACAATCCTTGAACATGGGAGCGGTAAAGCATGAGCCAGACGGCAACGTCACGCCAGATTTCCGGCTAGACGGTCGAATCGGTGTAGAGGTTAGGCGTTTGAATCAGAACTACGTCTACCCTGACGGAGAGCGGCACGGCTATGAAAACGTCGCAATCCGCATGTGGCATAGGATGCGCAACCTCCTGGCGACGTTCGGCCCGTCAATCAATGGCGAGTCTTGGTATGTATTCATGGAGTTCCGTCGCCCCCTAGAATGGAACAGCTTGAAGGACGAAGTTGTTAAGCAGCTCGACCAGTTCAAACAAGCGTCATCGCGTACTGATGCTAAGCTGAAATTTGGCGAAAAATTTGAAGTCGATCTTGAGCGTGCGGGGAGAGACACAGGTAGCTTTTTCCAGCTGAGAGGTAGTGCAGACGGTGACCCACTCGGAGCGGTTTTAGCCGAAGTTGAACGAAACCTGTGCTTTTGTATTGAGGAAAAAGCAGCCAAAGTAACGCCGGTTTTTGGTCGTTATGATGAATGGTGGCTTGTGTTGGTCAACTATGTTGACATCAATATGGAAGCTGAAGACTACAAGGGTTTCACCATAGAAAGCTACCCTCCGCTTGCGCATCCCTTCCGGCGAATATTCCTTGTTGATTTTGGAAACGCCGAAAAATGGTTCGAGATAACTATACCAAGCGTGCTTTAGTCATCCACGAGCCGCACGCTCAATGAGCTGACCCGCAACTATCTCTGATTCGATTTCTATCCAATAGTGGCTTCCACGCTGACACAGGCACAGGAGTTCATCACCATTGCGATAGAAAACGGCTCCTTTGTCGCCTATGCTCAGACGCTCAGGATCGACTGCGTGGCTAACAGCGATTCGATTTAGGACCAGTCTCAGCGTGCTCAAGTCAGTCATGATGTTTCCTTTGCGTGACGCGTCACGCTATTCATTGGGGATCAGCAGCTTGTGTGTACTGGCGGACTGGTGACGCCGTGCGCGACCAGGTCCGCGATCGCTGTCACCATTCTTGGTGACGCCTGCAGCGCGCCGGCGCCGAGATCCTGTCACCATTACATCACGTTCGATGCGGGTTGAGGTCTGGGGCCGGTTGCATCGGGGCTGGCCGGGGTCGGCCCGGCCAACCCGCCCCTACATGCTCCCGCGATACAGGGGGTGCCGTCCTTCGGCGGCATCCCGACATTCGTCGGGACTTGAGCCGCCCCCGTTTGCTCTGCTCATCGGACTGATGGCCGTCTACAGACGACGAGTATCCTCCTTGGAATCGGCGGTCCTGTCGTCGTCCGTCGCTGTTGCGTCGGAAGGCATCGAGTTCTGTCCGGTTGGCTCGTTCTGTGCCGTGGTAGCTGCTGCCGCCTTGTTTGCGTCGGCTTCGCTCACGTCCGGACACAGCTTCAGGAAGTTCTTACGCGCTTGCAGTGTCTTCCACGGCTTGCTCATCACAATGCCGAAATAGTGAGATATGGATGCCGCGCACTCGGCGGGCCGGTCGGGTGTCGAAAGGCATAGAACGGCCTCGCATGCCAGTTGCGTGATGCTGTTCATCTCTTGCGCCTGCGCGCTGTTGAAGCCAAGCGCGGACAGTGCAATTGTCATCGAAGCTAAGGTCTTTTTCTTCAGCATGATCGTAATTCCTATGGATGGGAAGATTTGGTGACGCCGCGGCGCTGGCCAGGCGGCGTTTGTGTCACCACTACTTTTTCGCGGACGCGAAATTAACGGGACCTAACCTGCTCCTTTGCCATGTCCCGCGACGGCGAAGGAGTCGGCTTTTCGACCGGCGAACGTACCGTGACCTTTGGCGAAGGCAGGTTGATTTCGCCCTTGTTGATGGCATCACCCACTTTCGCCAGGACGCTTGCCCGTTCGTTTTCCGGGTACTTGGCAATGGTCTTGCCCAGTACCTTGAGCGCCGCGTCGACGCGTAGCTGTTCGTCCTTCGACAAGGTGCGTGTGATGCCCAGGTCGGCCGCGTTCACTTCCCACTTGTTCCGCTGCGCGTCGATAGTCTGCTTGCCGACGACGTTGCCGTCCTTGTCGCGGATATTGGCTTCGACCTCGACATCCTTGGCGCCCTTCATCGTCAGCGAAACGGTCTCGCCCGGCTTGGTGTTGGCCTCGCCCATCGCCCGTTGCAAGTCCTTGCCCCAGATGACCTTTTCGCCTTTGTCGGTTTCCAGCTTGACGTAGTAGCTATCCTTTTCCTTGGGGTCGAAGTTGTACTTCGCGGGGCCATGCTCGATCAAGCGGCCGGTCTCGATGCGCGCGGTTGCCGACTGGTCCGCCGAAACGGCATCCGGCGCCGCCTTTGCGTCCACTTTGGCCGCGACGGTCGCGGCAGCAGCCGGGGCCGGGTCTTTCTTGTCCGGCTGGCTTTCAGGCGCGGCCGACTTGGTGGCTTCAGGTGCGGGCGTACTACGCTCGCGCGAAGCGACCACCTCGACGGTGTTTTCCTTGGGCTTGTCGGCTGCGCCCGTCATCGTGGGTTGATTGGCGTTCTGACCGCGCTCGCGCTTCAGTTGTTCGAGCTGTTCGAGGTCGCGTTCGTTCGGCTTATATCCCGTCGTCTCGCGGCCGTTTGCGCTGGCTTCGAGCCACGCCATTTGCCGGAACGTGTCCGTGCCCTTCAGGTCGAGAGTGCCCCAGTTCTTGGCAATCGTCACTTCGATCATGTGCCGGATGACTTGCGGGTCTTCGATCTTGGTCGAAAGCTTTTTGCCGTGATCCTCGAACCGGATGGTGTCGGAGCCGTGTTCCTTGAACTTGCCATCGTGGATTTGGTACGCCTTCAAAACGCCTTCCGGCAAGTCATAGCCGGTCTTGCTGAGGATCGGTTTGGAACTCTTAGCTTCGTCGGTCGATTTCTCGGCCGTTTCCTGGGCCTTGGCGGCGTTTTTTTGCGCGGCTGGCTGTTCCGGTGCTGCGATCTCGGCAGGCGTCTTGTCGAGGCTCGTAGTCGGTTTTGCGGGTTCTTGCGTCGCAGGCGGGCGCGCGTCGAACGCCTTGGTGTCCAAAGGCAGCTTTTCAAAGAAGCTTGCCAACACTACGTCGCCTGGACCTTTCTTGTACGTGCCGTCCTGCGCCTTGGCCGGTTCGATGACACGGCCAACGTTCACGTCATTCTCACGGTTCGATTTGGCGTGGACGATATTCGGGTTGTCCCGCTCGTTGAGCAGGATGTCCCGGCCCTTTTCTTGCAGCTTCACCGCCTCTTTCATCAAGCGCTGGAAGTCCGCGCTTTCCTGATGCAGCGTATAGCCGGCGTCCTGCTTTTCCTTGTAGAACAACCGCAACGGCGTGGCCTCCTTCTGAGCGTTCTTCGGCGCTGCGGCAGTGACTTCGGGATTCGTGGTGACTTCGATGCTGTTCATGTGTAAGGCTCCTTGTTAGGCGGCTACCGCCAAAGTGTTTTCATCATCTTCATCAACAACGCTCGCATCGAACGCTGCGAAGTCGAAGCCGATGGCTTCGCTGATCGCGGCCAGGATTTCCCGGCTGTTCACGATGTCTTCGGCTTCGGTCGTGGCGAGTTCTTCAGGCAACAGCACGCGGTCGCGGTGCGTGGTGCGTACGATGGTCAGGACAGGCACGGTCGGTGGCGGCAGGCTGATCCGTCCTTCAAAGGCTGGGTCTTCGTAGTAAATGATCTTGTCGGCCAGGATCGGCTTCGTGTTCTTCTTCAACACGATGACTTTCTTGAATCCCAGCTCGCGCAGCTCCTGCGGGAGCAGCAAGGCCCGCTTCTGGTCGCTTTCGTTCTCGCTGCGGCCTGTCTTGTCTAGCTGGCGGGTCCGGCTCTTGTTCTTGACCGTGTCGTACCCTAGAAGCTTCGAGTATTCCTCGGCGTCCTTGAGATCGTCCGGTTGATAGAGCAGCTTGGTCGTGCAGTTGCTGAGCAGGGTCTGTGCGCCTTCGGTACCGTAGCCGTCCTCTTGTCCGGCGATCTGGGAGTTGTTCTGGTAGATGAGGACCAGCCGCATGTTGAAACCGGCCATGATCGCAATCGCCTTGCGGATGATCGTGATCCGGCCGAGGGCCGTGAACTCGTCCAGCAGCAGCATGCATTGGTACTTGAGCGTCGGGTCGTCCTCGGGGAGCGTCTTGGTGTTCTGGTTGATCGCAATGGAAAAGAAGACGTTCATCAGTACCGAATAGCGCACCAGGTCTTCCGCCGTCATGCCGATGTATACCGACATTTTCTTGCGGCGAATCTGGCGCAGGTCGAAATCGTTCCCGGTTGTGGCAGCAGCCAACACTGGATCGCGGAAGATCTTCAGCGGTTCCACGAACGTACCCAGGATGTCGCCTTGCGCCTTTTCTGACAGGCCGGAATACGTGCGCAGGGCGTCAACGCATTCCACAGACAGACGCGGGGCTGGGCTGTCTTTCTGTTCGCGCGCCTGAATGGTCGCCTCGATCCATTTGCCCAGCGACTCGCCGGTTGAGGGAGTGGCGAGACTCAGCAGGTTCGGCATCGAGAACTGTTCGTCCGGTGTCTCCATCATGTACAGGCACAGGCCCATAAACAGGGTTTGAGCGTTACCAGTGAAAAAGCGGTCTTTCTCGCTCTTGATCGGATACCACAGCACGGCTTGGTTCTGGATGTCGCTGATGCGGTATTCGTATTCGGGCCGGACGTACGCAAGAGGATTGAAACGATGCGAACGGAAATCCTCTTGTCCCGGTGCGAACAAAAAGCACTCTTGGCCGTTCTCCGAGCGGAAACCCGCAGTGATCTTCCAGTTTTCAAGCTTCAGATCGAGGTTGATGAGAGAGTGCGGGTAGAACAGCAGGTTGGGGATCACGCACCCTACCCCCTTCCCGCCTTGGGTGGCCGACGCAAGGCTCAGAAATTCCTTGCCGTAGTAGCGCAGGAACTGGTCTCCGATCTTGCCGACGATGATTGCGGGCCATTTGCTCGACGGCTTACCGAGTAGCCCGGCCTTGTGCATTTCGGCCTTGGTCGCCCAGCGTGCGGCGCCGTGCAGCTTGCGGCCGGGACCACTCGTCAGGACCATGACGACAATCGCCACCGGCACCAAGAAGACGGCGGCCGCCGCGAGCGCGCCCAGGAAAAGCGATTGCTTGACCTTGCGGATGTGGCCGAACTCGGCCCAGTAATCCGGCAAGGTCGTGAGCGTGACGGCTTCACTCGGGATGTGCTGGAGGTGCGCGAACAGCCGCCCTCCGGCATACATGCCCCCGGCCGCGAAGCCGCCCAGGAAGGCAAGGCCCACCAGGGCCAGCGTGAGATACTTCCCTGTCTTAGACATCTTTATCCCCTCTCATCATTTTCGCTTTGCGAACCGGGTCGAAGTAAAGTTGCGTCATGTGGGTCAACGAGAATTGCAACATCACGTCGATGGAAGTCGTGACCTCCCGCACGATGTGGTTCCAATCGAGCATGCGTCCGATTTCGGATTGCTTGACCAGCGTTGCCACGCGCTGATAAGCCTCTAGCGGGCCGTTGGCGTGCGCGGTGGTCAATGACCCAGGATGGCCTGTGTTCAGGGCGGCGATGTAGTCGAACGCTTCGTCGCCACGCAGCTCCGTGAGGAAAATGCGGTCCGGCTTCATGCGAAGGCAGTTTTTAAGCTGCTGCTTGGGCGTCACGAAGTCGCCGTAGAACAAGTGGACCTTGTTCCAGTGCAGCGGCAACGTGAGTTCGTGGGTGTCCTCGATTGTGATGATGCAGGTGTCCTTGGGCACCATATCCGCGAGCGCCTTCATGAACGTCGTCTTGCCGCTGCCGGTACTGCCGGACATGCAGACGTTGAGCCTGTGCTCGATGCAAAGCTCAAAGAAACGCTTCATGTCGTGTTCATTCTTCGCGGCCAGGATTTCAAGCTCGAAGTCCTGCAAATGCACGTCCTCTGGCACGTCATGAAATATCGACACGTCACGGAAATTCGAGAGCCGCCCGGTGCTGAGGTAGTCGGCAAGCGTGAACCGCTTGTCGTGTGCGATACGGAAGGTCAACGCGACCGTCTCGGGTTGGCATGCTGGCGGTATTACGATTTGTCCCCGCTGACCGTCTGGAAGGGTTACTTGCTTGATCGGGCAGCGCACATCGAGCGCCGTCCCGCCGTGGTAGATGGACGCCGCGTTTGCAAGCTCTTTCAGGATGCGCAGGTCGCATTGCGGAACCTGATGTGCTACCCAGCCAGCCGACGATTCCGTAATGATCGTGCCGGGCTGGTTCACCCGTACCTCAGTCAGTCCAGGCTGATCGAGGAATGCTTGAATGCCGGATTGCTTCAGCTTTTCACGCAAGGTGACGCTCTTGTCGAAAGCGCCGCTTACGGCCAGTTGATTGCGCAATGCCGGGCGTGCTGCATCGGCGGCTTTTTTCGCGTCCGCGAAAACCGGGCCGGTCCGGGTTTCGCCAGACACCGCGCGCTGTTCCGACCCAGCGGAGCCGTTCTGTGGATGCGCGGCGAGGCCTTGCACGTTGCCGCCCAGGTTATTTGCGTGCGAGTTCATAGACACTCCTGAAATCCATATCGCGCAGGACGAGGATGGTTGTCGCTTCGCCTTGATTGACGTAGCCGGTCGGCGGGATGTTGATGGTGTTGTCGAGCGTCTTGCTTGCGAGGTCTTGGCCAGCCGTCGCGGTGTTGCCGAACGTGATCGTCCCGCCGCCGTCCCGCGTGCGGTTCGCCAACGCCTGCCCGACGTCGCCAATGAGGCTGAGCAGGACGGCGCCGCCGAAACGCTGCCCGAAATGGTTATCGACGTTGGCCGGGATGCCGGTCGCGCCCAGCGTGTCCGTGGCGAGCGAGTTCACGTCGACGTAGACGCCATACGGCGTGTCGATCCGCGACCAGATAGCTGCGATGCGCGCCTGTCCCTGCAACATCACTTCGCGCCGCTCACCGAACGCCTTGCTACCACGCTCGATCAACAACACCTTGCCATCGGCCGAATACACGTCGTTCGACACTACACACATCACCATGCCGGAATGTTCGCTGACGATCTTCGTGATATCGCCGCATGGGATCGCCGTGCCGCGCTGAAGCAGCATGCTCATGTCCTGCCGCTGGCCCGCGATTCCTGCTTGCAGCAGGGACGGCTTTACCTTCTCATCCAAACCTCCACGCGGCAATTCGGCCGCAACCTGGCGGACAGGCAGTATCCCGCCCGGCGCGCCGGTATGCCCGTCACCGAAACCACCAGCCCCGCCGCCCATCTGGACGAGCACGTCGCCATCCATCCGGCGCTGGGAGGCCGTCTGCACTCGCGGCGCGCTCGAGCCAGCGCCGGCGGTCCGGGCGCCGGCGGTTGCGCCGCCTGCCTGAGCCGTTCCAGTACCGGCCATGCCTTGCGTACCCTGCGGCGTGGTTGCGGTCACGCCAATAGCGCCCGCTGGCGTGGCAAGGCCGCGCGGATTACCAGTTGCCGACGCCGCGTTGGCTGCGGACATGGCCTGTGCCGTTTGTTCGGCTTCCTCGGCCTGCGCCTTTTCACGCTTGATGCGCGCTTGAGCGGCATCGAAGTCGGCCGTGTTCGTAACTACGGCGGTCTTCGGGCGTTCTTTCGCCTTTTCCGCGACTTCCTGTTGCTTGTTCTTTTCGAGCTGCTTCATGAACAGCGTAATACCCAGGGCGGCGAGAACCAGGGCAAACAACAGCCCACCGATCATCACGAGCCGCGTGATGTTCGTCTTCTTACGTGTGGTTTTCAGATCGGGAATGTCCCGGTCGATAACTTCGTTGGTATCTTCAACTACAGGGTTCGTCGTCGGATTCATAATGGGTCCTTCTGCAAGCGGACAGCGTTTGGTTCGGAAGTGCCAAGCACGTTGAGTTTTCCAGCCGGATTGAAGCCGTCATTGCGGATCGCCATGACAGATTTGCCGTAACGGAGGATGAAGTCGGCAGCTACCTCATGCACGATCACTGTCCCGGTTTGCGGTTCGACGTGGAAATTCACGATGGCTTCGCTACCGTCCGGGAGCTTTTTGTAGACGACCGGAAGCGGACGCGAGGAATCGAAGCGCATGAAGGTAAACCGACCGTCGTCTTCGACCATGCTCGGCGCAAGGTCCTGATCGCCTTGTTTCATGTACTGGCGATTGCGCACGGTGCCGGGTCCGGCCGCTTTGATGGCCGTGTCGATCTTATGCAAACGGTCGCTGACCACCTTGGCCTTCTGCGCGTTCTCCTCGGCAACCCGGCGCGCCGTGTCCGGGTACTCGAAGCGTAGGATGTTGGTCGGCTGCACAGTCGATTTCGCCTTGATCGAGATGAACTCGAACGCGTAGGTACGCCGGGTCGTCACGATCAAGAGCTTGGTGTCGGGCGTTGCCACTTTCGGCTTCAGCATGAGGTTGCTGCCCTTCGGGCCTACAGACCACGCTTTGGAATCGCCCATGCCCATCATGCCTTCGGGCGTATCAACGATCCGTTCGCCTTCCTCGAACTGAATTAGGGACGGTTCCCCGACCTTCGTGTAAATCTTGACGAACCGGCCGAACTCATACGGTTCGACGCGGATACGCGGATCGCTCGATGTCGCCGCATTGGCGAACGCGCTTGCCAGACCCAGCAACAGGGCAGTAATGGCGATTGGCTTCATGGATTCCCCCCCGGTACTGCATCGGTTGTGACGGCTTCGCTTTTCGTGATGTCGCGCTCGACGGTGTAGCTCGTGACCCTGAACCCAGGCACGTTGATGCCCCGGTCTTTTTCAGTCATTGGCGTGTTCTCATATTCGAAAGTAACCGTCGCCTGGAAGTATTCCGTGTGGGGCTTGTCGGTCGGGCCAGCGTTCAAGGGGATGATTTTTTTCGAGAACGAGACCAGAGCGGTTTCGCCAACGAACGAAATCGTGCCCGCCGTGGCGATCACGCGGTAGTTGTCCTTCAGGACGTTGACCGGGGCCTTTGGATTGGCCGGGTCCGAGATTTTCTTGTACAGGTCCGCCTCTTTTGCCGACGACAGTACCCGCGTCGCGTCGTAATACGACTGAATGACTTCCCAGTCGTAGGACTCGCGGAAATGGATGTACTGGCGCAGGTAGTACAGATCGGTCGCTTTGCCGAACGAAATTTTTCCTTCCTTCAGCGTAGTAAGCTGCGTGACCTCACCCGTAATGGCGTTGTGGCTCCAGACGGCGGGCGGATTTGGCTTGTTGATGAACATATTCGCCCCTGCCGTCACGATGGCAACACCGGCCAGGACCATCGAGCCGGTTGCAACACGCCATGCCGTTTTCTTCGACGCGCGATTTTCCTCCGTCTTCGATTTCTCGAATTCGAGTGCCTGCTTCATGTACCAATCGCCTAGCTGGTCCATATTGACCGGCTGTTTGCCCTGTCCGCGTTCAGCGGGGTCGCCTGCCGCGCCGGTCAGCGCCTTGGCCTTATCAAGAATTGCTGACATATTCATTACCCCTTGTTGGTGAGCGGAGCATTAACGGGAGTCCAGTCACCCGAGGGTTGGGGAGGTTGCGGCGGCGTGCTGCAACCCGACATGACCAAGACGCATACGAAGATGGAAAAGAGTTTTTTCATGGTTTTCTCACTTTTGTTCAGCCGAAATGGACCCGCCTTGGCGCCCTGGATTGCCGTTGCGGATTTCCCCGCCCGATGGCGGCTGCTTGCCGCCCATCTGGGGCATTTGGGGCAACTTGATTTTTGGAATTTTGCGGACCATCGTTGAAATCCCGATCCCACCAGCCAGGGCGGCGGCGATCGCTGGAATGTTCAACGAGACGAACACCATTCCCAGGCAGACCAACGACACGTAGAACACCGACGAGATAGAAAGCTCGGTCGGAATCTTGCTGCTAATCATGGCAATCTCGATCTGTGCGGCGAACGAAAAGAGCATCACCATGAAGGCGTAATTGAGCACTTGGCCTGTCCAGTTTTTGAACAGGTCCCGCGTAGCGGGGAACAGGGCGGCTGCGATAAACAGCGGTCCAACGGCGACCAGGATGCCAAGCGCGAGCTTTGCCAGGATCACGTAGGCGATGGCGATCACCATAAAGGCGCCGCCGAACACGGACATCGACACGATGGCGATGCCCGCGAAGATGGTTTGCTTGATGCCGTCCGCGTCGTTGTAGAGCTTGATGAACGACTGGATGAAGGCGTTCGCCATCGAATCCAAGGCCGATTGCGAGCTGTAGCCGGTGCCTACCGTGTTAGCCAGGTCATCGCCAAAGCCGATGACGAACGGCGCTACATACGTCTTGTACATTTCGATGTTCAGGCCGAAGGTAATGACAGCAGCCCATCCAACCATCCTGAACCAGAAGTCCTGCATGTCCTCGATGATGTCGTCGTCTCCACGCCAGTACGACGACAGGATGAGCATCATGTACAGGCCGAACCCGGCCGCGAACAGGGGTGTCACCAGCGCGATCATGTTGGCCGTCCCGTTCACCAATACGGTCGTCACAGCAGAATCGAAGAAGGTGTACAGATCGGTAAAAGGTGTAATCGGCATAATGTGGGACAAGTGCCCCGCTCCGTTTCTAACTTGCTGTTGATGAAACAGGCGGACGCACGAGGCGCCCGCCCGTCGTCATGCCTACTTCGCAAACGCGGTGTCGAATTCCCGCGAGCGCTGCTCTGCTGCCAACTGGGCCTCGGCCGCTTGAAGCTGCACGAGAAGGTTCAGCCGGATTTGCTCGTTCTGGATCATTGCGTTCTCAGCGGCCATCCGGTTTGCCAAGTCGGCCGCACCCTTCGCGTCTTCCTGTGCATCGGCTTGGACCATCAGCGCATTGATGTTCTGAACCCGCTTGAGCGTGGCGTCGTATGCCGCCATCGTCATCGCCTTGTTCGTGACCAGCACGTCTTGCTGACGCTTGCGCGCGCCGGCAGCCGTCGTGCCGAAGCCTTCGGCCGTGGCGAGCGCCTTGGCCGAATTGCTCAGGCCGACGAGCGAGCCGCTTGCGACTTGGCTATACACGCCCGCCCATTCGTCGGGCAGATAGTTGCGGAGCGCCGGGTTGTTGAGAATCTGGCCCAGGTTGCGGGAACCGCTGAGCGCCTTGTACTGGCGTTCCATGCCCTTGAGCTGGTCCACCATCTGCTTGTACTGGTTTGCCCACTGGGTCATGGTTTGCACTTGATTGAGGGTGTCAGGGACGGATGCGACCACCGTCACCGGAATCCCTGCGAAGGCAGACGAGGACGCGGCCAGCAGCAGCCCCACCGCGATTCGCTTTACTGTCTTTGTCGTCATGTAAATCTCCAAGTTGGATTTTTCGCGTCCGCGAAAACTTGCATGAGCGGCGGGAACCATCTGATTTTTCGCGGACGCGAAAACGAGTAACCCCGCCGCCTTCAAGTCGATGCGGTCAATGCCTGCTTCTTGCCTTTGCGCTTTGCCTGGAACTCGGGCATCCAGACATCCGGGTCCGTGCCAACTTCCGACACGATCTCGTTGAAGATCGCGATGTTTTCCGTATTGCCGGACAGGATCGAGATTTCGTCGTCCATGCCGTACAGGTCGAGCATGGCAAAACAGCTTTGGTTGCCCTGCTTGATGAGGAAGGTGCGCGACTCCACGTCGAGCGCCTTCAGCTTGTCGAATTCCTTACGCGTGAGACCCACCCGCTGATAGCTGCTGAACTCGGCCGAAGGATTCGGGAGCAGGATTTTGGTCGGGGTCTGGTCGCGGATCGCGGCGAAGATAGGCGAGTTGATTGCGTCTTCCGGCGACTGCGATGCCATGACCATGAATTCGTCGCGCTTACGGCCGGTCTTGAGCACGTCGAACATCATTTTTTGCGTGCTTGGATACGAAGCCGGAACATAGAATTCCTCGATCACAGTCGCCAGCAATCCGCCCTGCCGCTGCATCATGCCTTTCAGGTGGAACAGATAGGCCAGCACGGGTTCGGTCGGCTCGTAGCCCTCGCGCAGAAAGTCGGACACGTCGAAGCCAACCTTATGCTCGTGGATCAACCCCATGTTGTCGGCCACGTTGTCCAAGGCCCAGGCATACTCCCCGTCCGTGGCTTCGCACCACTTGGCAAGACGTTCCGGCAAGGTATTGCCACCGGCGCCGGGGATGTTCTCCAGCAGGCGGCTGAAGCGGCGATGCTGGATGTCCAGGCTCATCACGGCGTCGACCGCGATCTTGACCTGGTTGCCCTCTTCGTCCGTAATCTTGCCGTTATGATCCTTCGCGCACGTACGCACCAGTCCATACAGGAACTGCCGATTGGCAGGCGTGTCCGGCAACTGGAACGGCGCCAGACCAGTGCGCTCGCCAGCCTTCAAGGAGTAGTAGACGCCGCCCAGGGCCGCGATGAAGATCTTCAAGCCCTCGTCCTTGTCGAGCGCGAAAATCTTCGCGTCGAACCGTTCGAGGAAGCCGATCAACGCGGTTTCCAGGGTCGTTTTACCGGCGCCCGTCGCACCCAGGATCAGCGTGTGCCCGGCGATTTTCTCGCCCAGGTTGTTTTCGCCTTCTTTCGAGTGGTGGAAATTGAAGCTGTACAGCGAAGCCGAAGCCGTCTGTAGCGGGATGACGGCGGAACCATCGCCAATCGGGTTGCCTTCGGATTTGCCCGTCGAATAGTTGTGCATGCCGAACGACGCCGCCAGATTCCGGCTGGACTTCATCATCGGCCGTGGCTTGACCTTGGCGCCCGGTATATGGCTCAGGTAGGACATGGGCGCCGACAAAGCCGCTTTGATGAAGCGCGCGCCGCACTCACCGAGGAACGTCGTCGTGACCATCGTCCCGTTGTCAGCCGCCTTTTCCTTCGTCGGGCCGTAGACCGTCAACGCGGCGTGGTACTCGCCAAACGCCAACTCGCCGGAGCTGATATAGCCGAGCGCGCTACGCAGCTCGTCGAGCTGGTGGCCCGCCTTGTCCTTGACCGACTCCAACTTGTTGATCTGGCTGTTGATGGCTTTCTGTGCCTGGAAGATGCCCATGCACAGGAACGATTGCGTCAGCGTGAATTCGACCGGGAGCGCAAGTACCTTGTCGAACATGCCCCATTTGGTCTGGGCCGGGAATTCCTTCAGGTCGTACGAAACCGCAAACCGGGTTTCGTTCGCACCGCGGATTTCCTGCAAGTCGTAGCCCCAATGGAGCCACGAACTCGGGATCGTCTCCCTTGCGGGCGTCGAATAGACCGGCTGCTGTTCCTTGAAGCCGTTGTACAGGCCGCCCAGGAACTCGTAGACCTGCGAGAACATCATGCCGTTCGAGTTGTAGGCAGTCAGGCACTCCGGGTCGTAGATGGCAAACGCCTTCATCAATTGCGTGCCGATGTCTTCCAGTTCCTGCGCGCCCTCTTCGATGTCGTCATGCTTCAGGAGGACGGACACATAGAAATTGTTCTCGAAGTAGTTGCCCGTCTCGAAGCGCTTCAAGTACTTGCTTGCGAACTGTCGCATGAACGCAGACTTGAACTGAAAGCGGCTGTCGAACGAGACGCGCTCACGCTTGAGCGTAGTCCAGATCGCCAGACGGCTCCCCTTGTCCTTCGCCAGCGAGGCGATAACGCGGTTGCGGCTATCGAACCGGCTGACGATCACGTCGTCCGGCATCGCCTCGAACGGCATCCCGGCGAGCTTAATCACCAGCAACGCTTTGTCGTCGGTATAGCTGACGACGTGCGGCGTGACGTGCCTGCCGATCTTCGGAAGCCGTTCTTCAGCCGACGGCTGGTTATTCAGGATCGCGCTTATAGACATGATCTCTCCGTCCGAATTTCATTGGTGAAAGGGTGAAGGTGTTGCCGAAGGACTTGGCATTCCTTCGCGTGAGGCGGCACCAGATTTCCATCGCCGTGATGCGCAACGCTTGGTCGTCGGTCTCGCATATCTGCTTGAAATACAGCAGCACTGGGAAGCCGACCAAGCCGAAAAACACGCCGCCTGCACCGAGGATCGCGGCTGCGATGAGAGCCAACAACATGCTCCCCATCCCAACCACGATCACTGCGACCAGAGGAACACCCCAGACCATAGCGACCCGCGACAGGGCGTTATAGGAGGGATAAACCTCTTGGTTGTCTGGGGTAGACACGATCATGCAGCCCAGAGGAAGAAGGCCCAGCCGGCGAGCGCGGTGGACCCGCCGACCACGGCGGTTTTCATGATGCATTGGCCGTAGTCCGCCCACTGAATCTTGTCGGTCGCAAGCTGCGCGCCCTTCGCGCCCAGGTACACGACCGACAGCGCCGCCAGGATGACGAAGAACCAGGTCTTGAACGTGTTAATGGCTTCCGTACCCGTATCGAGTCCGGCCGCTTGCGCGTTCGTAGCCAGCAGCGTGATTGCCAGGACCGACAAAACGATTTGAACTTTCTTCATAGCATTACCTTTGATTGATAGTTAGTTGGTCAAAACTCTTTGAAAACATCCCAGGACGCGGTCTGCGGTCCCTCGGGCTGTGCTGCATTTGGCTGCGCGGCCTCCTTGTCGGCTGCTGGACGCTTCGCCTTCATCACCGGCAAACCCTTCGCCATGACGGGTATTGCTTGTGCAACAGTGTTGCGCTCACCCGGAACTAGATTTGCTAGTACCTTGTCTACATAGCTCGGTTGGTTCCCCTCCTTCTGCTGACCGCGTGTGAAATTGCCGCTGTAATAGCAGGACGTAGCGGCCTTGGTTGCTTCAATCCCGTTGCCAAACTTGGCAACGGCCCTCTGAAGGCACTCGTCGTAAATGGCTGATCCGGCAAGTGCATTCTTTGCAGGGTCGAACGCTGATTCGATGTCCAACCCGTATTTGGCAAAATTCGCTTGGTTCACCTGACGGCAACCCACGCTGTAGTTGAATCCCAGCCTCTTGAGGTTCAGCGCCGTGGCTACCGCCTCTTGCTTGTTGCGGGGCTGGCGTTCGAGGCGTCCATTCACGACGCCGATGGCGTAGGGATTGAATGAGGACTCCACCGTGACCACCGCGCGTTCGATTGGTGTCGTCACGTACTGCATGCAGTCGTTCGGCAGCAGATCGGCCATGTCACGCCCCTACCGGCACCGTGGCACCGCTGGCGGTGACGCGGCACAGCCGCCAGCCGCCGACTTCGATGAAAACGTCCGAAGCAGCCTTGCAATTCTCTTGAACGAAGGAAATCGCGCCGATGAGGTTTCTCCACACTTTCATATCTCCCCTGGATGTCGTGATTGGCTGGGTCTGTTCGCGTCCATCGAACTGCACGGCCACCGCCCAAACGCCTGCGCCCGTCTCATGCACCGTGACAACATATTTACTGCCGAGCGATGTAGACAGAATGTCTAGGTATTGCTTGGTCAGCCGAGATTGCTGCTTTGGAGTCGATTCGCGCATGATGTAAGCAATTCGTTGTTTTGTTAAACATTACCAGGTTTTTTAAACAAAATCCGATTTTGTTTGAAAAGTAGCGTTCTTGTGTTTTTTTCTTACGTTCCGCACTGCTGCGCTATTGTGGTCGGCGGACTCTGCAATCACCAATGGGGGCAATTATTTGGGGAAGTCGCATAAATCGATATACAATGGAAGGTTTTTTAAAGTTAAACCATATAAAAGATGCCACGATGCAAGAGTTGAAAAACAGCATGACTTATGACCTCATCATTGATGCCCGGTCGCCGCGCGAATATGAGGAGGACCACATCCCAGGCGCGATCAACATGCCTGTGGTGAACAATGAGGAATATGCGGAAGTCGGCACCCTGCACAGGACCGACAAGATGGGCGCGTACCGTATTGGCGTGCGGTATTCGCTTGTCAACATCGCCCGCCATCTTCAAGAGGACGTGTCCGCTTACCCGGATAACGCGCGCGTGCTGGTGTACTGCTTTCGGGGAGGCAAACGAAGCAAGTTATGGGTGGACGCGCTGGAAACGGTCGGCTACAAGGTCGAGAAGCTCAACGGTGGATGGAAGGGATATCGCCGCTGGGTCAACGAGCAGCTTCAGGAAGTGCCGACCCGCTTTCAGTACAACGTCTTGAGCGGCCCGACTGGTTGCGGCAAAACGAGACTCTTGTACAGGCTGCACGACGTCGGCGCCCAGGTGCTCGATCTGGAAGACATCGCGGCGCACCGAGGCTCCGTGCTCGGCGCGCTGCCCGATGGAACAAAGCAACCGTCACAGAAATATTTCGATAGCCTCTTGCTTAAGAAACTGTCCGAGTTCGATCCGGCCAAGCCGGTTTGGGTCGAGGCAGAAAGCAAAAAAATCGGCAACGTCCAGTTACCCGACGCCTTGCTTGCGACGATGCGGAAAGGGCAGACTTTCAGCGTTGTCGCAGACATGCCCCAGAGGGTCATGCTGTGGAGGGAAGACTATAGGCACTTCGAGGAAGACCCGATGGCGATGCTGGAACGCCTGCAATTCCTGAAGCTTCACGTGGGCAATGAAGAGTTTGCGGCGTGGGAAGAAATGGCAAAACAGGGCGCGATGCCGGAACTGTTCGAGCGGCTGATGGTGAAGCATTACGACCCGTCATACCGACGTTCCGTCCTTCGCAACTATCCCGATATCGACAACTCGCCTGTCATCGAGTTGCACGACCTGTCGCCGGAAGGTCTGCGAAAAGTCGCCCAGGACTTAACGGGCACTTGATATTTTCGCGCCCGCGAAAAACGTGGTGACACCGCGGTGGATCCTGCAGCTGGATCTTGTCACCAAGGACCTTTTACACTGACAGGTCAACCGGCCCGGATCATCCTTGCGATCCGGGCCGCGCCGATACAGCTCATTTCCCCGGCCATGTTCTCCCGCTCGTCCGCATCCTCCAACCACAGACGCAAGCGCTCCTTCATCACCTTCGTAAACAATGGCGGTACGAGCGCGAGCAGGAACATTACCGGATAGGACGCTGGCAACTTCAAGGCGCCGGGGGGCATGCTGAGCTTGTAATACGGCGCGCGCAGGCTCAAATGGTGTTGTCCGTGATATGCGTGGTTCAGCGTGACGCATGCCTGCATCCAACAAGCGTCTTCCCAAGCAAAACCGTAGTCGGCCAGATCGGGTGTCTCCTTTTGAGACAGTCCCCAATGTTGGAGGTAAGTAATTGCCTGCAGGGAGAACGCAGCGCCGATGATCTGCGCGGCGTAAAACAGCAGACCTTGCCAACCGGCCGAAAGGTAGAACGCCGTGGCGATCGCAAGCGGCACCAGGGCGCGTTTCAGTGGGCGAGCGGACCAGAACGACAGGTTCTTACGCTTCAGCCTCGATGTCTCGAACTCCCAGGCCCAGACGTGTGAACGGACGTAGCGCTCCAGCGCATACGAATAAAGCGACACGCCCTGCCGGGCCGCGTCGCCGCCGTGATGATGGCCGGTGCGCGCATGGTGACTTAAATGTTCTTCCGCAAAATGGAAATAGCCGACCGAAGCATCCAGAAGCATCCCCAACGAACGATCAAGACGCCGCCCAGAGTGGACCATTTCGTGAGCCACAGCCGTGTTCAACGACGTGACGATCCAGAGCGACAAACCCAGTTCCGCATACTGCCACGCGGACAGATGATGCGATCCCAGGTAGTGAATCGTCCAGGGAAGGACGAACGCCCAGACGGCGACATACAGGCGAGGAATAAAGCGGAGGTAATCGACCAGGGCAGAGGACGGGGCCACGTTCGGCGGCGAGACATCGTTACCGACGAGATACCGGAGGACGGGCAGCAGAACGAAGAAGAAGGCCACCGGGAGCCAGGGAACGCCGGTATACGTGCCGACCACATACATTAGCTGGGGAAGCAACACCAGCATGTACCCTGCATTCTTCATCGTTGTGCTACTCGTTACCATCTTGTGCCCCAAGCATTACCAGGAATTTAAAAAAAGGGGCCGCTACGTAATGATTCCTTGCGCTTCGGCCTCTCTTACCGCATGTTCAATCTTATCGACATCAAATTTTTCCTTGATGTTGTTTAGTTTCTTGTACACCGCAGCAACCTTGATATCGTAGATCGCTGCTATCTCCAAGGCAACCTTTCCCTTCTTTGCAAGTTGTAGAAGCTCAACATCGCTATCGAGCAGGCTGAACTTGCGCATGGCTTCGGTCCTCAACCGCTCGTTCCACCAAAGCAGCAGCTCCATGCCAAGCGCGCCGAACTGGACGCGTTTTCGGAGTAGCAGCGGTTCGCCCTCTTCTTCCGGCAAGTCACATCCCACGTACAGCAGACCCATGCGCTTGTTCGCGTCCATGGACGTGTGCGTGGGGACGACCAAACCGCTGCGAAACCCATGTTCGGCACCGACTTTCATCAGCTCGATCTGACCAGCCGATTGGACCTTGATTTTAGACCCAACGATGGGCGCCGTGTTCATGCGCGCATATTCGAAAAACGGATCGTTCATCATCCACATGCGCTTGTTGTAAATCTTGCAAAGCTCGGGGCTGCATCCAACGAAGAAACGGAAACTCTCGTTGATCTTGCTGAACTCGGGCGGCAGCAGCGTCGTATAGACAAACCACTGCGCACCCAGCGCTTCCACGATGTCCTTTACCAATACACTTGCCTCAAGCTCTGTTGCGCAATCGGCCAATTCACCGATCAAATCCATTACATCCGGGCCATCCATGTTTCCCATTATTGATCCTTTCGTCATCCACAGCGCGCCTTACAAACCTATATAGAGGTCTCCGCATCGACGGGTGTGTAGACAGGGTTACACAGGCACAGTTCACTTCATTGTCCTAATTCAGATAATGAATTTCTAACGACAACAAATTACAAGTCTTCCTCGTCCAAATCATCCGGCTCCGAGTACGACGTACCACAGGAACTGCAAACCAATAAAGAAACCGCCTCCAAGGTTGGTTTTTCACGCCAAACAAAGACAGTATCAGCCGTGCACTTCAAACACTCTTTGATTAACACATGAAAGGGATTCGAGCAGTTTTCGCATTTAAAATCATGCAGTTCGCCTTCGTCCAACACTTCCAACTCGTCCTGATAACCATGTCCGCAAGTGGGGCACGCAAATTTCGTCATGCACATTATTAGCTCCTACGCGCGAAAGTCCATTCTTGGACAACAATTTGCACATTCATACAGTCTTTACAAGTCTCCTTCACGAAAAGCACAGCGTCAGCCAGATTCCTCCAAGTTTTCAAATCGCCTCGACTAGTAAAAACATCGAAACTTCTTTCAGGATTACTGATTTGAATACTTATTTGCCAAAAGCCAGGGGTATCTGATTTTATCTGGACAGAATAGTTATCTCTATTCGTCTCGGCCAAAACTAATATTTCTTGTTTATTCAGTCCCATTTGTAATCATCTGACAAGTGTTTGCCACAAGCGGCATGGCGTCATTTTACCGGAATGTTCCGCAAAACCGGATTTTGCTACGCGAATGTGACGAACGCTGAAGGAGTGCTGACGTGCAAAAAGCAAAAAACACAGTCCTTGGGGCATTTTTCGCGTACGCGAAAAAACGGGATGCCCGTTCCAGGGCGCGGTCGCTTACGCTCCCTTGGTCGCTGCGCGACTGGGCGGCGAGCCGCCCATCCTTCCAGGCCACCACTTGCCAAAACCCAAAACCCAAAACCCAAAACCCAAAAGCGAAATGCGCCGGGGCCGTTCGTGTCGAATGGTGACACCGCGGCAGCTCTCGAGAACTTTTCCAGTCACCAAGAAGCAAAACGTGGTGACACCGCAAATGACCAGGTGTGCGATCGTTGTCGCCAATGTTTGGTGACATGGCCAGCGCGCCGGCGCCGCGGCCGCGTCACCAAACAGGATTGATGCTTGGTGACGCCAGACGTGTCGAGTGACACAAATAGTGAAAACTTGGGCGATGATTTCAAACGTCTTTTTCAGTAATCGTGACAACTCGCGCTTCACGGTGTGTCACCAATAATGAAAAAAACCAGCATCTGTGCCACATATAATGCAAAAAATATTCGGCCTGTTCCAACCCGCTAAATAAATTATCCTTATCGATTCCAACGTCTAGTTCGGCTCCGTCGATGAGTCCTTTTGCACACTTCTTGAATGATCTTCGGCTGAGACATCAAATGCGCCAGGTCGACTTCGCCGAGCTCTTAGGTTACGAACAGAGCTACATTTCGGCTTTAGAACTGGGGTTAAAGAATGCACCCAACGGTGAATTTCTCGCCAAGTTGAGCGACGCCCTTGAGCTATCAGGGGACGAACTGGGACGCCTTCACGAAGCCGTTGCCGCATCAGAACGCAAATTAGCGATCCCTGCTGACGCCAATAAAAACATGTACTACCTCATGCATAGCCTTCGGCAGCAGATCGACAATTTGCATCCGGTGCAGGTTGAACTAATCAACACAGCACTGAGCCTGAAAGGTTCGCTTGTCGATTCCACCCCCGAACCAGTGCGTCGCCTCAAAACGGCGACGCAATCAGGAAACCGGCGAATAGCTGTAGCTGCTCGCGTTTGGGACCGAAGTTGCTCGTATTAGACCCTGATCTCGGCTCGAAATAAATGCAAACGAAGGCAAGGATGTGCTCACGGTATCTGCAAATGAGCTTGCAATCGACGGTAGCGGCTCGCATTGTATTTCCTCCAGCTCATGCTACCTGCAAATGAAATTCCGTCACCTGTAAACCCCTTTCGACTGCGTGTAGGACCGCTCAGTGCGACGACGAACGCCGCCCAGCTGCGGGCTAGCGGCACCTTGGGCTAGCGAATGCGGACAATAGCTTGCCGTGGAGTTTTTACGCCATCCGCATGGACGCCAGGGCATGGTGCAAGTATTCGGAGCTGAGCCGGCGTGAATGAGTCACCAACGCCCGCACATAGGGCAGACGTGCCGCTTCGTAACGGGCGAGGGCGGCAAATACGGGTTCTTCGGCCGGGTTAGAAGCCAGCAGCGCCGCGAGCACTGTCGCATCGTCGACTCCGGTCGCGTAACCGCTGCCGGTCATTGGCGTTACTACATGCGCGGCGTCGCCCATAATCGCAAGCGGGCCTGCGGCCAGCCGCTCCGGCCGGTACTCGGCAATGGGAGCGCCGCTCAATGCATCAGGCGAGCGCACTCCGGCGGCGACCGCTTCCGCCCATGCCTCAGGCCAGAGCTGGAATATCATCCCCAGCAATTCTTCACGCAGGCCGGCGTCGATTGCGCCGGGTCCGAGCGTCCCGACCAGTTCACCATCTGGCGTGAGGCGGCCAGTGTGCCGGAGCAGTTCACTGCGGTGCGCATCGAACCAGGCGAAGGTTACCTGGCGCCGACCGGGCTCCAGCGAGCCGTCGCGGCCCGGCAGGACCGCTGCGACCAGCCGGTAGCCGTGAACCAACTGGATCCACAGCCCCCCGCTCGACGGCCATGGGACCGGGCGTGACAAGCTGCTTTCCTCGACCAGGCCGCGCCAGACCACATAGCCGGCGTAGCGGGCCAGCGGTGCGTCTGGTGCGATAGCACGGCGTACGGTACTGTGATAGCCGTCGGCGCCGATGACCGCATCAGCCATCTCCTGAGAGCCGTCCGCAAACGATAATTGCGCCCGGTCGCCAATGGGCGCGACCGACGCGACAGTCCTACCATGCTCGAGGATGATGCCCGCCGTTTCGGCGGCGCGCTCATGCAGCCACGCGTAGAGAGCTGGCCAGGTTGCTAGGTAACGGTCGCGATAAGCGGGTACGACTGGCAGCGCGGGATGCGCCCGCGGATCGTGGCCGACTGTTGCCGCGAGCGCCGCGAGATCAACGCTCAGACTGTCGCCTCCGCGCGCCCGCAGCGCCGCGCGTTCGACGACACGCACCGGCACACCCTTGCCTGCGCATGCAAGGGCTAGCGTAAGGCCGGCAAGGGAGGCGCCGACGATGACAATCTGCGGCTGCGTGCTGCTCATCGGTACGTTGCCTTACTCGATACTGGCACCGAGTGCCGGGAAGACATCTGTAAACAGCAGGGTAATCAGCTGCTGCCCTTGCGGCGTCGACCAGTCCTGCGCGATTTCCGCCATCAGTGTGTTCGTAGCGGTAAGGACCACCCCGGCATCGTGCATCCGTTGACGCGAGAATTCTTCAGAAAGCAAACTTGGCGAGCCGGACGCGTCCATTACCGCTTGCACCGCGAACCCTTCCTGTGCTGCGTCGATGGACGGGAAGATGAGACACACATCGGTGGTGACACCTGCCATGATCAGGTTCTTGCGTCCGGTGGCGAGTACCGCCTTGTGAAAATCGGGGTAGGCCCAAGCATTGACGACTCCAGGACGTTTGACACGGGCCTCATACGCTTCAGGAAGAATTTCTGCAATCTCCGGCAGAATCGGTCCCTGTGCGCGTTCTTCTTGGCTGGACGTGATAACGACCGGCAGATTAAGGATTTTTGCCATCTTTGCCAGCGCAATCGACTGTTTGGCCGCAAGTTCGGAGTCGATATTCTTGATAAGTTGCATGGTGCCGACCTGATGGTCGATCAGCAGCAAGGCGGAATTTTCAGCGGTAAATTGTTCGATTTTCATGATGCGGCTCCTATTGGTAAAGGGATGCGAGGACCGAATGGACCAGCGCGTTGATGATGCGACAGGGTGTTACAGGGTGCCCATCTCGCCGCGCCGATAGGCGGCGGCTGCCGCGCTCAGCGCTTCATGGGTCGCGAAGGCCATAGGACCGTTCGACAGGATCGGCTGGTCCAATGGCCGGCCGATGAACACGGCTACCTGCGTCCCGCCAGCTCCGGCTACGAGGGTATAGCTGCTGCCTTCAAGCCCGATCGCGAGGATCGGAGCAGCAAGATCATCAAGGCCGAAAACGGTTCCGTCGAGCTGCGCACTGCCAGCGATCGGCATCAAGAAGGCGCGCTCGCCGGCCGCAACCGGCAGCGTCAGTTCGGCGCCGGCGTCGAGCGTGATGTCGAGCAGAGTGACGTCGGTGGGCGGCGTCAGGGGCGAACACAGTCCATCGAAGCTCCCCACAGGGACGCGCACTTCCACTCCCGGGCGTCGCAGCACCGGCACATCCTGCGGCGCAAGCGTCAGCGCGAGCGGCTCGGCGTTCTGCCGATCGTGCGGTAAGTTCACGAAGATTTGCAGCAAATGCGTCGTCTTGCCCAAGACTGCAGGATTTTCTTCATGGACTACTCCACTCCCAGCTGCCGTCCAGTGCAAGCCTCCCGGTTCGATCAGGGTTCGGTTGCCACGCGAATCGCGGTTTGCGATGCCGGTCTCGGAATCCTTGAACAGGTAGGTCACCGCCGAGAATCCGGCGTGTGGATGCGGAGGGAACGTTGGCTCGCTCATCCACGCATGGTCGATTCCCATGAACGGGTCGAGTTGCGCTGGGTCCGTACCATGTAAGCGGTAGGCCCTAAAATGGGTGCCCCGGTTGGCGCGCTGCATACGGGCGATGGTCATCGTCATGGCGGCTCCTTTCGAATTGCCAGGTGATTTTATATAGCTTCGCCGGAATGGAGCGCGGGATAGTCGATATATCCCTTGGCGCCAGCCGGTGCGAAGAAAGTGCTGCGGTCGGCCTCGTTGAGGGCGGCATCCAAACGGAAACGCTCGGGTAAATCAGGGTTGGCTAGAAAGGCGCTGCCAAACACGGTCGCATCCGCCTTTCGTTCTGCCAAGATGCTCTCGGCGCGCTCTTTCGTGAGGCCACTACCCATCAGGTAGGCGCCATCGAACAGCGGGCGCAGCAAGGCGTGGTAGTCGACCTGCGTGCCGAACAGAGCTACGTGCAGATATGCCAAGCCCAACCTGCGCAGCTGCTTGACCAGGTAGGAATAGGTTTCGGCTGGCGCGTCGTCAACGATGCTGTTGTAGTTCATTTCGGGCGAGATCTTGATGCCGACCCGGTCCGCCCCGGCTTCGTCCACCATCCCGGCCAGAACTTCCAGCACGAAGCGTGCGCGACGCTCGACCGAGCCTCCGTACGCGTCCTGTCGGTGATTGCTGCCTGACGAAAGGAATTGTTCAGGCAGATAGCCCGACGCGGCGTGCAGCTCAACGCCGTCGAAGCCGGCTTCGATGGCGCGCCGGGAGGCTTGGCGGTAATCGTTGATGACGCCGGCAATCTCACCGAGCGTCAGTTCGCGCGGTTCGACGAAATCGACCTGGCCCTGACTTGTCCACGCTTGTCCGGCAGGCTTGATCGCCGACGGTGCAACCGGAGTTGCGCCACCGAGGAGCAAAGGATGGGAAATCCGACCGCAATGCATTATCTGCATGAAAATGCGACCGCCACGTGCATGCACCGCCTCCGTCACCTTCCTCCAGCCGGCGACCTGTGCGTCGGTTTCGATGCCGGGGGTATTCACATAGCCTTTGCCAAGCGCAGATGGGAAGACGCCTTCGCTAATGATCAGTCCAGCACTTGCACGCTGGGCGTAATAGGTAACGGTCAATTCGCCAGGCACGCCACTATCGGCAGCGCGCGAACGCGTCATTGGCGCCATGACCAGGCGGTTTGGTAGGGTATAGCGGCCGATACGTACAGGGGTAAGGGTGTTGGTCATTGGTTACTCGCCAGTAGAAAAAGTGTGAATCGGTGGGGTTCAGAGGCGCGCTTGGCCACCGTCGGCGACAATGGTCTGTCCGGTCACGAATGCGGAGTCGACCGAGCATAGGAACGAGACGACACCCACCAGATCCTGAGGTTCGATCATGCGCGGGATTGCCTGCTGTTTCGGCAGGTAGTCGAAGATATCTTCGTTCGTCCCGCGCATGGATTTGGTGTTTGTCAGCCCCGGGGCGATGACGTTGGCAGTGACGCCCGACTTCCCAACTTCGCTTGCCAGGGCACGCGTAAAGCCGATCACGCCGCCCTTGCTCGCGATGTAGGCGGTCATGTCAGGCACATTCAGCCAAAGCGAGCTGCTGGCGACGTTGACGACCCGGCCTACGCCGCGCTCGACCATACCCGGCACGAACGCCTTGCACATGAGGAAGGCGCCATCTAGGTTGACGCCGATAACCTTGCGCCACAGGTCGTAGTCGGTTTCCGCGAACGATCGCCACGGATAGATGCCGGCGTTGTTGACCAGGGCGGTGACAGGTCCGAGCGCCGCTGCGACATCTTGGGCGAACTGCGAGGTCGAGGCAGGCGAGGTCACGTCGACGATGGCCGAGAAAAATTTGCGGCCCTGTGCTTCGACCAGAGCGCGGGTAGCGCTGGCGTCGCTCACGTCGGCAACCGCGATGTCGAAGCCATCGGTGGCAAGCCGCTGCGCATACGCCTGGCCGATGCCCGTGGCGGCGCCGGTAATGACTGCAGTTCCTTTGTTCATTCTATTCTCCTAAAGCCTGCGCGAGGCAACGATGTCGAGATTTGCATCTGCCGTTTGAAGCGGCCGTTTCAATGGACGTATCTTCCCACTGGAATGAAATGAGATAAAGTAGGCAAAATGAGAATCATTGATTCATAAATGGGGCAATCTGATGGAGTTGTTGAATGACATGGCCTTGTTTATCGAGGTCGCGCGCACGCTGAGCTTCCGGCGCGCCGCCGATATCACCGGCGTACCGAACTCAACATTGTCACGGCGGGTGACGGCGCTCGAAAAGGCGATCGGATTACGGCTTTTTCACCGGACCACCCGGAAAGTTGAGCTTACAGAAGCTGGGCAGCTTTACTACGAGCGCTGCCGCCGGATCGTCGACGAGGCACGCAGTGCACACGAGGAACTGGAGCAGATGCTCGCGCAGCCCAGCGGTGTTTTACGCGCATCCTTGCCAGTGGATTTTGCGACCGTTTATGTGGCACCCCTGGTGGCGGAATTTTCCCAGCGTTACCCTGGCATCCGGTTCGAGTTCGACCTGACACCACGCCGGGCGGACCTAGTAACTGAGCCCATCGACTTTGCGATACGCATGGGTGAACTCCCAGATTCGCACCTGATCGCCCGGCCGCTCGCCCAGCTGTCGGTTCAACTCTACGCCTCGGCGCGCTACTTGGAAGTGACGGGCGAGCCGGCGCACCCTGACGATCTGGTACAGCACGAGCGCATTGGATTTCCTAAATCAGGCCCTTGGACCCTCATGCGTAACGCGGAACGTGTGGAAGTAGAAGTGGCAGGCAAATTCCTGGTGAACAGCGTCGGCATGTGCCGGCGTCTTGCGACCCTGAATCTGGGTATCGTAATGTTACCGGAGGAAATCGCCGCAGAGGATGTGGCCAAGGGGCAGTTACGCAGGGTCTTGCCGGATTGGACAGGTACTACCATCCCGGTGTATGCGATCACGGAAACACGTTTGCTCCCGGCGAAAACCCAGCGCTTCATCGAATTTCTTCAGGACCAACTCGGAAAGCGCTAGCGATACTGAAGTGTACTGCTCTGCTTAGGGCTGGAGGGAAGCGATTGCAACTCTTCCATTCAAGCGTTAGATAAACGTCGAGGCAGCCGAATGGCAGAAACCGAATCTGGAACACGGCCAAGACAATCGAACCAGACCGCTGTGGTTAGCGCTCTTGCTGCGAATGATAAGCTTACTGAATGACAATTACTGGCCGAAAGGGAGGTTGCCTGTTGGCGATGTACCGTACTGGTACACCCATGCGAGGCACTGCCGTTGAGATGCGTTTCGCGTCTCACATGGGTTGATACGACATATGCAAGACATCGTCGCCCGATAGTTTAGACCCCGACGAGACGTTTTCCATGGACTTCCGTCGTTTGCAACTAGCATGAGCCGGCGGCGGTGAAATGCGAGCTGGCGCGGTCAATTGCAAGCTCATTTGCAGATAGCGTGAGCACGAGCGCCCGGTCATTTGCAGTTATCGCGAGCCGAAATCAGCGTCAAATGCGAGCACGGCCGGTTTTAAACGCGAGCCGTTACACTTAGAACCTATCCCAGTAGGGAATGAGTCGTTTCTGACGCGCCTGACAAGCGGGTGCGGCGTTGCTCGTCGTTGCATGGCCCGCCATGCGGCCTTCTCGCGCCTTGCCCGCGCTTGCCATGCATCGTCATCAACTTCCTCCTCCCTACTGGGATAGGTTCTTAGTGGTGATCATTGCCCAAACCGTAATACGACCCAGCAGTCCATCATGCTAGTAAGGGCGAGGTACAGTACAGCCAGTTCATCCGATTCCTAACTTTCCAGGATTCGTCTTTTGAAAAAATAGGCGGCGGCTGTCGGACGAAGCAGTTTCCACTAGACAATTCTTTTCCGAATTTGTTTTGCTGTTTTCACTAAATGTGGCACGGTTTGCATTAATTGTGTCACCTGACAAGACGCGACCAGGTGCGCGATCGCAGTCACCATCCTTGGTGACGTCTGCAGCGCGCCGGCGCCGAGATCCTATCACCACCACAGCGCGTTCTAGGTCCGTCGAGGTCGCGGGCCGGTCGCATCGGGGCTGGCCGGGGTCGGCCCGGCCAAACCCGCCCCTACATGCTCCCGCGATACAGGGGGTGCCGTCCTTCGGCGGCATCCGGACCTTCGTCCGGACCGGCGAGCCGCCCCCGTTTGCTCTGTTCACGAGCTGGGAAACCCCGTCTACAAAGGAAGGTTGTCGGCCGCTGTCGCCGCAGGGATCGGGCGTTTTTGGCCTATTTAAATTGGCTATTGAGGGCGGGCGCTCGATCAATAAATATGCGATCACATATCGGTTAATGACAACTGAAATACGTTGTCAAATGAGTTGTCATGGACTATAATAATTACATGGTGGACGAAACGATTCACCAGTAAAAACGATTCAAACGTCAACGTAACCTAAAGGAAATAATCATGTTAGCTTCTAAATTCGGCCGTAATCGTACCTCCCTCCGTTCGGACTTCCCGCTGAACGATGACCAGATTCGCCGCGTTGCCCCGTCCATCTTCGCAGTCGAAGCGCACGAAAGCCGCTCGGCCCGTTATACCTACATCCCGACCGGCGACGTGCTGACCGCGCTGCGCAAGGAAGGCTTTTCCCCGTTCATGGTTTGCCAAGCCAAAGCCCGCGACGAAGGCAAGCGCGAGCACACGAAGCACATGATCCGCCTGCGCCACGCTACCCAGATCAACAGCAAGGAAGCGAACGAAATCATCCTGCTGAACTCGCACGACGGCACGAGCAGCTATCAAATGATGTCGGGCATGTTCCGCTTCGTGTGCGCAAACGGTCTGGTTTGCGGCGACGTGATGAGCGATGTCCGCATCCGTCACAAGGGCAATGTCGTGGACAACGTGATCGAAGGCGCTTTCCGCGTGCTGGACGACTTCGAGCAGATCGGCGGCCAGATGAACGGCATGAAGGCGTTGACGTTGAACGCAGGCGAGCAACAGGCATTCGCGCACGCGGCCCTGTCCCTGAAGTACGACACCGAGGCGGCGCCGGCGCCAGTGACCGAAGCGCAAATCCTGACGCCGAAGCGGAGCGAGGACCGTTCCAACGACCTTTGGACCACGTTCAACCGAGTGCAAGAACACCTGATCGACGGCGGTTTGCGTGGCCGTACTGCTACCGGCAAGGTCCGCGAGACGCGACCAGTAACCGGCATTGACCAGTCCGTGAAACTCAACCGCGCGCTGTGGATTCTGTCGCAGGAAATGCAGAAGCTGAAAGCGTAATCGTACGGGAGAGGGAGCCTAGCTCCCTCTGTTCGATGTGCCAAGAACAGAGCTAGAGGTCATCCAATGGATTCCAAACTGATGTTCGTATCGCAGCAAAACAGGAAGCGTGCGCGGTCGACGGCAAGGCGCTTAATCGCCGTCCTGAAGAAATACCAGCGTGATCCCGACTCGAATGCGGGCATGCGCGGCGAGGCGGCGGCGCTGGCCGTGAGAGCGTCGTACTACCTCCGAGAAGCGGAGACGGCAGGGCGGATCATTCTCACCGACCACGGCGAGCGCCGTCAGATTTTCTTGTCCGGCCGGGTCGATTAGGCCGATGCCGATTAGCATACTGGAGAACGATATGACCTTGCCTATGCCCAGCGCGGCGCACGTTCAAGAAGTCATTAGCGATTGCCTGAAGACGTTGCCACTCGGTGCGATTCCCGAGCCAAGACGCGATGAAATCGTTAGCAACTGTATAGGGCCGGTGGTGTTGCTGTTGTCGGCCGTCCAGCTCGCCGGATCGGCCGGGCCCGACGAAGAAGCCGTGTTAATGCAGTGCGTGCGGCGCCTCTACGCACACGCAGAACACGCACGCCGCACCGACCATTTCGCCAACCTTATGCAAAAGCTTGCCGTGTACCGCGACACGCATTGAACGACGGCAGACCGAGCGCGAACGTGGTGACAGTCCTTCGACCTGGCGCAGCTGGTTCTGTCACCATCAACACTTCAGTGAGATCATTATGACCATGACAAAAAACCATATCCAGAGCCTTTCCGCCATCGCCGCATCGCTGCCGGGCTGCATCGCAAAGCTCGACGCATCGAGGGCGGAAATCGCCGGGAAGATGGACGCCCTCAAGGAACTGGGCCTGATCTACGCGACCGAGCACATGAAGGATGGAAAATATCTCGTCCTGCTATACCCGATCCAGCCAGGGGAACCGCGCCGCCGTGAGTACGTCGGCAAGGACCCCCAGAAGATGCAGGAAGCGCGCGAGGCGATGCGGCGCGCCCGAGACTATGACGCATTGGAAGCACAGGCTAAACGCCTCGATGCGGTCCTGTATGAAGGGCTGGGCAAGCTGCAAGACGCCGCCCGGATTCTGGCCCGCGCCTTATGATCCTCTTATTGCCAAGCCGGTTTTCGACACCGCGTGATTAGAGCAAATGGGGGCGGCTCGCCGGTCCGGACGAAGGTCCGGATGCCGCCGCAGGACGGCACCCCCTGTATC
The DNA here is from genome assembly GCF_059686035.1 of Telluria sp. ZT3P26. Classification (NCBI taxonomy): domain Bacteria; kingdom Pseudomonadati; phylum Pseudomonadota; class Betaproteobacteria; order Burkholderiales; family Oxalobacteraceae; genus Telluria; species Telluria sp. ZT3P26. Next base: position 36,577 of record NZ_JCASII010000012.1, read on the forward strand.
GCGGGAGCATGTAGGGGCGGGTTTGGCCGGGCCGACCCCGGCCAGCCCCGATGCGACCGGCCCGCGACCTTGACCCTACCGCAACGCCATGTCAGTGTCGTTATGCCACCAATTCGGCCGGTGTAGCCAGCGCCGAAGGTACGTAGCGCGGGCGCTCCCGCTCGACGCCGTGGCGCGGCACGGATCGGGGCGCCAGGACGACAGGTAACGGTAAAAACAGTGTTTCATCGCGTTGAGGTCCGCGCCTTTTCACAAAACCGATATCTAGCCCGCCCTCGGCTGGTCTGAGACTTAGCCGCAACGGTGCGGGGGACGCGTCCAACGCTGTCGCCAGCGGGCGAAACATCACAAACAGCGTTTCACTGCTTTGTGCCGCCAAATGCAAGCGCCGCAGGCTCTCGGGACGTATATGGTTTTGCCAGAAGAGGACAGCGCCGCAGCAGCCGCTACGCAATAGAGTCTCGACGGCCCATAGGGTGTCGCCTGTCCGCTCGCTGCAAATCCAGAATATCTGGGTAGCATTCAATCCATGTTGGCACCACGCGAGCGTATTAGGCGTCTGTGGCGGGGCAACGATGTAAATTTTCCGGCTGGCCACCTTCGCCAGTGCCGGGCCAAGCAAGCGTATTTCACCGATGCCGGGCTGCTGTACAAGAAGATCAATCAATGTCCCGACCGGCCATCCACCCCCTGGAAGCTGGTTAGATAGCGCCGCATGGCCTGTGTCGATGCACAAGGTATCCGCGCGTGCGAGCTGGGACGCACGCCATAGGGACGGGTGCAGGGTTTCGGGATCGAGCTGGACAGCAGAGGTGGACATGGTAACTTGCATATACTGTACGGATGTACAGTATATGCAAGTTCATGTTTTGGCAAGTGTGAGATTTTCGCGTCCGCGAAATCCATCAAATACCTAACTCGCCTTGGGCGCCTTGGTCGGCCTGGACGCGGTTAGCATCGTCGGCTTCGACCAAGGGAATATGCCGGGTCCACGACTTGACAGTTTTCTTCTTCGTCGTCTCGTCCTGTTCGTCGAAATTAAGGACAACTTGAGCTTGAAAGGACGCCCATTTTCCGTCTGCGCGATCCTGCCAAAATACATTGGAGTTCACCCGGTAAACATTTGACGTGCCTACTTTCAACACGTCGATCCATTGTTGTTCGCGCAGGATTTTTATAGCGCGTTTAATGGTCGAGTTACTGACCCCGCAAATGCGTTCGAGCGATTCATTACTTATCATGACCGAGTTCGCCTTGTTCATTTGCTTAACCAGAGTCATCAAAACCATGAAGGCGGCGGGGGCGTGATTAGCAAGTGATACAGTTTCATCCATGTAAATCTTGCTAAGTTGAACGAAATCGGAATTCACAGCGCCGTGCTTCACACGAGCTAATTCCCGGCGCGTCGATTCCAGCTCGGCGGCGAGTTGAGTACGAGAGTGTCCACCGGCACCGTCATCTAGCGTGAAATCGTTCATGGCTTCCTTGACCTGTATTGAGTTCATTTGTGACCCTCCGAAGGTCACAAATGTTACTATACGCCCTACAAATGAGCTTCGCAAGGTTTTTCGTGACCCATGCAGGGTCAAGCTAGACTGCTCGTGGCTCACGCGTGACCTCTATGCAGGTCAAATTTGACCCCTATTCGGGTCATGGCGCGATCTGGGAAGAGAGCGGCGGGTAGGGCAGCGGATGGGCATCATGACCCGTCAAAGGTCGTATATGCCATCCCAGAGGTCATGTGTGACCTGTATTGAGGTCACGTTTGACCCGTATTCAGGTCACGCGAAGTATAGGGAAGCAGACGAGAAATACGATGCCTCGATTTACTTGGAGATTTGTCAATTGTGTGGTAGTGAAAAACACATACAGGTCATAACTGATGACCTGTATACCGCTCACACTGTGAGCTGAATGCAGGTCACGGCGTGACCTATAAAGAAATCGCATAAGCCAGTATCCATGCGGGTTTCAAGGCATCCGCCCACGTTGTTCTCTATTATCTCCTATGGGTCTGCTCGCCCCCGGGTTTGCGCGCGGCGCGGGGTAAAACAACTACAAGTCCAGACTGCGGCCTACGGCCGCACAAGGAAAACTCAAAAGCAAAAAGTGCGGGGCTGGAGCGCCCCGTAAAAGGAACATCAACACCTCGGGCCGGTCGCATCGGGGCTGGCCGGGGTCGGCCCGGCCAAACCCGCCCCTACATGCTCCCGCGATACAGGGGGTGCCGTCCTGCGGCGGCATCCGGACCTTCGTCCGGACCGGCGAGCCGCCCCCGTTTGCTCTGTTCACGAGCTGGAAAACCCCGTCTACAGGAAACGGTCTTTTGGCGGCGCGGCCATAACGGGTTGGTCGGTGGATCATGTTGGCGGTTATTCCTGTGGGCAACGGCTTTTTGTTGTCCATAGGCCGTGTGTTAGTTGCATTTAATGTAAAAAAATTTTAACCAGGGGGGTTTTAAAAAAACAGGCGCGGCGATTTCGGAACGAAATCGGGGTGCAAGCAAGCGGGGACGCCCGCGCGCTAAGGCGCCTTGTTAGCTTATGGTGAGAAAGTTATGCTTGTTGCATTTATGACTTAGGCGATGGCTTTGTCTTGCCGCTTTTGATCCCGGTATCGGTTTCGGAACTTTGATTCTGAAATGCGGCCAGGGCTTGCAACTGATTGGAGGTTTGCAATTCGAGAGCCTGAATTTGTCCCTGCAATTTCCCCGTCTCTTCCCTTGAACTCGCAACTTCGCCTTTTGCAGACTCCATCTGTGCGAGTGCGGTATGCAATTCCACCTTCAATTGCTCAATAGCCTGTTCGTATCTGGCCGTATCCGCTTTGTGTTGTTCGTCGGCCGCTTCGGCCCTGGTCGCCGCTTTTGCTAGATTGGTGCGCAGGTTTTCGGTGTCGTGCTGATACCTTTGCTTTTCCATTTCTAGCGCAGTGGCCAGTCGCTTATTTTCGTCTTCGCTCTTTGCCCGTTCGTCGTTGTGGCTGGCTGTGATCCGGGCCAGCTCGGCGGCGTGTTGCTCCCGCGCGGCTTCCGCTCTTGCCGTAGCTGTTGCCAAGTCCGTGCGCAGCTTGTCTGTTTCTTCCTGTCGGCGCTGGCGTTCGCCATCGAGGGCGTCCGTCAGTCGTTTCTGTTCGGCCGCATGGTTTGTCTCGGCTGCTTTAGCGGTCTTCTCGGCAAGTGCAAGCCGTTCGGCCGTCTGGGCCAGTTCGACGGCCAACCTCTGGCTTTTCTCGTGACTCTGGGCAAGTTCAGCTTTCATTCCTTCTACAACGGCCAAGGTCTCGTCCAGTTTCGATTCGAGGTCGTCCACGGTCTGCGAGGCGTCCACGAGTTCGCGTTCTGCTTGTTCACGTTGCTCACCGGCTGCGCGGACCACTTCGTGCACGCGCCGTTCGGCTGCTTTGACCGCTTTGTCGTTGAGGGCCACGGCTAGACCAGTGAGGCGTTCAACCAGGGCGGCGCTGACGCTTGCCATTTCTTCCGCAACTTCTATTGGGAGTTCGGCGGTTGGCTCGGGCTTCTGGGTTCCCTCAGTGCTGACGTGCTCATCCCATACCTGCTTTAGCCGGGTCGGATTCCCACCGCCGACAATTTTTCTGAGCGCAAAGCCTGTGATGTTGCGTCCGCTGTCGCGCAACTGTTGTCCTGCTTGGATTACAGCTTCGGGTGCAAATTCGATTGGTCGCATGGCATATCCGTCAGAAAGGGAGAAAAACCTAGTATAGCAAAACAAACAAACAAACAAAACACAAACTAACAAACAAACAAAATTCCATGATTTTTTGTGATCGTCACGTTTAATTATTGCAACTCTTAAAGGTTTCTTTTAATCATCTACATAGTGTTAGCTATTTTGAGTGGACAAAAATAGGGTAGCCATTTAGAGTCGTGGTTTGCGTTCTTGGCTACCGACGTTTGGTGTAGCCGATTTGCGTATACCCTATTGGGCTGAACCATAAGTCTTTCGCCACGTTGAACGAGAGGTTACAGATGAATAGATGCATGGCGGTAAGTGTGGCGGCGTGCATTACGCTGCTGACGGCGACAGCCGCGCAGGCGCAGTCTAGCGGTTGGGCTAGCAAGATCGGGTACAACGAGTTTTACCCGCAAGTCAGCAGCGGTGAGATAACCGGCGTGCCGGGCAGTGCCGTCGATGTAAGTCGAGGCGGTGGAATATTCGGGAGCGCCGTCTATGCGTTCGATGATCGTTTCAGCGCCGAGCTGGCCTTTTGCGTTCCGCCCAGGCTCGATATCACTGGCGACGGCACAGTTGCCGCAGCCGGGAAGATAGCTGACACCGAGATTTACGCGCCGATTTTGGTCGCGCAGTACCGATTCTTCCCCGGCAGTGCTTTCCGTCCTTACATTGGTTTGGGAACGACTTATGCGAGATTTGCTAGCGTACGGACGACGCCCATACTGGCGGCGCTGATGAACCAGGGGCGCAGTGTAAGCGCCTCGATTGATAACAAGTGGGGGCTGAGCGGACAGGTCGGCGGGACGTATGACCTGTCTCCAAGCTGGTTCCTTGACGGCTCCGTCGTCGCAATGCGCGTGAAGACAACGGCCCACCTTTCGACCGGACAATCGGTCAACGTGTCCGTGAACCCGCTCGCCGTCAACGTGGCTATTGGATATCGCTTCTAAGTTCTCCCGGCCGCGCGCCTTTGCAGTGCTCTATCTGATCCGTTGAGCACTTCGCCCGCCCGGGCTTACAACTCACTGCACACCCTGAATGAAAGTTGCTCGAATTTACCTAAGAGTCAGCACTGACCAGCAAGACCTTGCAAGACAGGCCAACATAGAGGCGACGGCAATAGCTGCGGGCTTCTACATCGCCGCGATCTACAAGGAAAAGGCGTCCGGTGCCCGAGCAGATCGGCCGGAGCTTCTACGGATGATTGCCGACCTTCAGCCCGGCGATGTCGTGATTGCCGAACGGATCGACCGTATCAGCCGTCTACCGCTTCCTGACGCCGAAAAACTAATAGCGTCCATTCGCGCAACCGGCGCAAAGCTGGCCGTGCCCGGCATCGTGGACCTGTCGGAAATTGCCGCAACTTCAGACCACATCGCAAAAATCGTGCTCGAATCGGTCCAAGACATGCTGTTGAAGCTGGCCTTGCAGATGGCCCGCGACGAGTATGAAACGCGCCGGGAACGTCAGGTTCAAGGGATACAGCTTGCAAAGGAAAAAGGAAAGTATGCAGGCCGAAAGACGGATAAGGCCGTCCACGAACGAATTATCGCCCTGCGCCGGTCGAACCATTCGATTGCAGAGACAGCGAAGCTGGCAGGGTGTTCAGAGAGTCAGGTAAAGCGTGTATGGGCGCTACACCAGGGAGAGGTGTCGGCGGACATAGATACGTCAACAATCCCGCCAAACTCCACTGACAAGGCATAGGGGCATTTTTCGCCTACGCGAAAAACCGGGATGCCCGTTCCAGGGCGCGGTCGCTCGCGCTCCCTTGGTCGCTGCGCGACTGAGCGGCAATGCCGCCCACCCTTCCAGGCCACCACTTGCCGAAACCCGTAAAGCGAAATGCGTCGGGGCTTTCCGTGTCCGATGGTGACACCGCGGCAGCTCTCGAGAATTTTTCCAGTCACCAAAAGGGTTGCGTGGTGACGCCGGAAATGACCAGGTATGCGATCGCTGTCGCCAATGCTTGGTGACGCCAGGCGCGACCAGGTGCGCGATCGCAGTCACCATCCTTGGTGACGCCTGCAGCGCGCCGGCGCCGAGATCCTGTCACCACCACAGCGCGTTCTAGGTCCGTCGAGGTCGCGGGCCGGTCGCATCGGGGCTGGCCGGGGTCGGCCCGGCCAAACCCGCCCCTACATGCTCCCGCGATACAGGGGGTGCCGTCCTTCGGCGGCATCCGGACCTTCGTCCGGACCGGCGAGCCGCCCCCGTTTGCTCTGTTCACGAGCTGGGAAACCCCGTCTACAAAGGAAGGTTGTCGGCCGCTGTCGCCGCAGGGATCGGGCGTTTTTGGCCTATTTAAATTGGCTATTGAGGGCGGGCGCTCGATCAATAAATATGCGATCACATATCGGTTAATGACAACTGAAATACGTTGTCAAATGAGTTGTCATGGACTATAATAATTACATGGTGGACGAAACGATTCACCAGTAAAAACGATTCAACGTCAACGTAACCAACCGGAGTTTTCAATGTTTAACAAAAGTTTCTGGCTCGGCTTCTTCACTGCATTGCTGTTAGTGACGCCAACTTTGATTTTGCTGTTTTACAAGATAGATCAGATGTTCGATCTTGCGATTCAGTAACACCAGCCGCCCCGGAGAAGTCCGGGGCACCAGAGACTTTCCCGACCTTTCAAGGAGCATCAAAATGGCCTCAGTCAACAAAGTCATCATTCTCGGCAATTTGGGTCGTGACCCGGAAGTGCGTTATCTGCCTAGCGGGGATGCCATCGCCAATATCGCGGTCGCAACCAGCTACACGCAGAAGGACCGCAACACAGGCGAGACGAAGGAAAGCACCGAGTGGCACCGGATCGCATTCTTCGGGCGCCTTGCGGAGATCGTGGGCCAGTACCTGAAGAAAGGTTCGTCCGTGTACGTCGAGGGCCGCTTGCAGACCCGCAAATACACCGACAAGGACGGTGTGGAGCGGTACGCTACCGACATCATCGCGGAGTCCATGCAAATGCTGGGTGGCCCGGCCAATGCCAACCGCGACGCAGGGCAGCAACAAGCCGCCGCCGCACAAACCCCGGCCGCAGCCCCGGCGCCTGCACCTGCGCCATCCACGCCTGCACCTTCCGGCAAGGCCGCAGGCTCCAAAGGATCGACCAAGCGCGGCGCCAAACCCGCCGTCGCGTCGGCCGCGCCAGCCGAAACGGCCTGGGACGAGCAGCAGTCCAGCTAAGCGGATGTCAGGTCTCACACTGGCGAGACTTGACAATTAAAATGTGTTGCCAGAATTGGGGGCGGACTATAATTGCCCCCAAATAATAATGAGCAGCAAGTCAACGTAACCCAATAACAGGCTCTCACCATGAAAATCTTTGCGGTAGCAAACCAATCGGGCGGCGCAGGAAAATCCTCACTCGCCTACCATGTCGGGCACGCTGCGATTGAGGACGGACAGAACGTGCTGTTGGTCGACCTCGACCCGCGCGGCAGTCTGTCTGTCAGCCATTCTCCCGTTGCTGGCTCCGAACCGGGCCTTACCGCTTCGATGTTGTTCAGCGCAGAGCCGGTCGATATGGAGCCGGAAAAGCTGGCCGACAACCTTTACATCATCCGGTCCGACAAGGTTTTGCGTCAGCTCGGGGGCAACGTGGCCGGGGCCGAAAAGCGGGTCGCCGCCAACCTGCGCCGCTTCGCGGGCAAGTTCGATCTGTGCGTGATCGACACGCCGGGCGCAATCGGGTTCAACCCGCCGATGACCGTCGCTGCCTTGGTCGCGGCCGATGCTGTCCTTTGCCCATTCAGTGTGGGTCTGTTCGAGGGGCATTCGCTGTCTGAACTGTGGAGCTATCTCAAGTCCATCAAGACCCCGGCGTACAACCCGAATCTTCGCTTGATGGGCCTGCTACCGAGCCGGATCAACACGCGCAGCCCGGACGAGGTTGCAGCGTTGGCCGCGCTGCGCGCGCAGCTCGGCGCTGTCATCATGCCGTTCCAGTTGTCCGAGCGCGCGGCCGTCAAAAAGTCGATCATGAATCGCCGCCCGGTATGGCGTAACACTAAGGGCGCGGGCCATCTGGCAGCAGCCAAGGAATGGCGGGCCGTCTGCAAACAAATTCTGACCAATCTTCAAGGGGTATCGAAATGAGCAAAACCAACGCTTTCGCTGGAATGGGAGACATGCTGGTTGCCGGTTTCGACGCGACCCTGATGGAAGACGGCGCGCAACGCCAGATGTTCAAGCTTGCGGACATCGAGATTGATCCCCAGGTGCGGGAAGAGTTCGAGGACGCCGAAAACACGCTGGCCGACTTGGGGGACAGCCTGAAGGAAGGCCAGATTCAGCCCATCTTGCTGCGCAAAGGCCGCGTCTTGCCGTACCGGCTCGTCGTCGGCGGGCGCCGCTGCGCTGCGGCCGATCTGAAGGGAATCACGGAACTCTGGGGCGACTATCGTCCGGACATGACCGACGAAGAAGCCGACCGCGTCCAATTTGCCGAGAACGTCCAGCGGAAGAATCTCACGCAAATCGAAGAAGCAAAGCGCATTCAACGCGACTTGGACCAACTGGGCACCGTGGAAGCCGTCCTTGCCAAACACAAGAAAAGCCGGGCATGGCTTTCCAAAATCCTGTCCCTGTTGAACCTGCCCGGCCAAACGCTGCGCTTGGTGGCGGAAAACATCAGTGCGGACCTCGAAGTCATCAATGCGGTCAAGGTGATCGAGAAGGTGGACGCGGCCAAGGCCGGGGCACTGGTAGACGACCTCAAGGAATCGCGCGGCAAGGAAGACGCACGCAAGAAGGTCGCCCAGGTCAAAGCCCAGGTAAAGCCGAAAGCCGAAAAGGGACCGAAAGAGAACGCGGCCACGGCGAGGGACACCGCGCACGAGGAACCGGGCCCGGCCACGATGACCAATTTCGCGGACGCGAAAACGTCGGGTGACGATGAAACGAAGGCGAAAGAGGGCGCACCGGCCGCGCTGCGCCGTGACACGCCTTTCGACCCGGCGGCCACGCTGACCAATGCATTCGGGCTGATTTTCGAGCTCGGATCGAGTCCGAAGGTGTTCATGGAAACGCTCTCGGCCGAGGATCGCGCCGACGTGACGCAGTGGCTGGAAACGTTTTTCTATGCTGGCCGGAAGTGCAAGAATCTCTCGAAGGCTGTTATCCAAGGACTGCGGAACGGAGCGTTTGCAAACGATGGTGTCGGCGCGTTTGCCATGATGGCCTTTCTCCAGGGCGCGGACGTAGAGGTTGAGACCTTCAACGCCATTGAGGTACTGGGACTTGTCAAAGCGTAGAATGGAAGAGGGCGACCATTGTCGCCCGGCCTGCATATAGATTCAAGGAACTGAGCATGACAAGAGCGAAAAGGCGCATGACGGAAGCTGATTTTGACGCGACCCGAAAGCTGTTGAAGAACGTCAGCGACGAGCGAGCCGCCGCCGCACGTTCTGCCCTCGTTGACGGCGAGACCTTAGCAGTGATCGCAGAGCGTCACAGCTGGTCACGGCAAGCGGTTAACAACGTCGTAGGGACGTTCTGGGACAAACTGGAGGAATACCAAGAGGCGCAGCGCGCGAAGACCCACGCGGGCGTTCTCGTGCCGCCAGGATGGGAAGTGGTGACGCTGATCGCCCCAAGCACACTGATCGAGAAGTTCAGGAGCGAAATCGCCGCGCTTGGATCGAGCGGCAGCAGCAAGCACATGCCGGACCAATAAAAAAACCCGGACACGCAAAGCGCACCGGGCATAAGTCAACGTAAGCCGAAAGTGCTTCCGACTTAACGGCGCGATTGTAACACACCGTCTCCCCTTGAATTCCCGTGACGCATCACTCAGCCATGATCTTAAACATCCCCGTTCCTGTAGACGGGTTTCCCGGCTCGTGAACAAAGCAGATGGGGGCGGCTCGCCGGTCCGGACGAAGGTCCGGATGCCGCCGCAGGACGGCACCCCCTGTATCGCGGGAGCATGTAGGGGCGGGTTTGGCCGGGCCGACCCCGGCCAGCCCCGATGC
>NZ_JCASII010000013.1:0-37030 GCF_059686035.1 Telluria sp. ZT3P26
TTTCGCTGCTTGGGGTCGCTGGCATGATGGAAGCAATGAGGGCGTATGCCTTTTTATTTGACCTGCAGCGCGTGTTTGGAGCGGGTGCCCTGCTGATCCGGTCAGTATCCCCAAAAAACCGGCACTGCTCCCTGATTACCCTAAAGCGCCGCACCATACGCATCGGCGGGTACCGTTCCACTGCCAAGGCCTGCTTCTAAGTTTTTACACAGCCTGGGCCAAAAGCGGACTTTTCGCCGAACGAGCACAGCCTTGCGAACCTCTATCGCGATTGAATTTATGCATTCGTTAATGAACGACACGGTGTGGGACTAGCTACGGCAGGCCATGTATAGATTGAATGAAACAGACCTTTCTTCATGCCTTCTCGTCGCCCGACCTGGTCAACTCGACCAAACACAAGCATGTGCTTGAAATCGAACACATCACGTGGGTCGCCTACGCGGTGTGGGCCTCCTGGGCCATCGAGCATAACTGTAAGTAATACCTGTTCTTTGGCGCTAATGACATCAAAATCGATGGCCAGACAGACGGCACCGGCGTGGCGGTCAGCAACTGCCCCGGAGGGCCGTTCAAGGATGCGCTGTGCAGCCCGCTGATCGACAAGATCGTCAATGTCGCCCAGTCGATCGACCAGATGGTGTACAAGAACGACAACGGCCAAATGTATATGTACTACGGCGGCTGGAAGCACGCCAACGTGATCAAGCTGGCGCCCGACCTGTTAAGTGTGGTGTCATTCCCGGACGGGATTACCTACAAGGAAATCACGCCCGACCCGGCCTATATGGAAGGCTCGTTCATGGCCAAGCACAGTGGCGTGTATTACTTCATGCGAAACCGATTTTTCAATATGACTTCAGGTTACCCGCCGGGCGTCGTGTGTTCATGTGTGCCTGCGCTGTCTCACGTACTGGGCCTTACTAAAACCTGCTTTCGCACTGCTGGCAGCACGCTCTGTTGGCAATTCGTCGTGCCATCGGGTGTGGCGCGATCGGGACGAACACGATATTGTGAAATCTTTATCATGAAGACCCAGCGTCTTTCATCAAGGAGAAAATATGGCCGAACACAATCAACAAAAACGCAATTCGTTACTTCAACTAGCCTCTTTGGGCGTGGCGGCGGGAGCTGGCATGATCTCGCCTTCCAGCTTCGCCGCGCCCGGGCCGAAAGCAGCGCTCACGGCAGCGCAAGCGCTTGAACTGCTCAAGGAAGGCAACGCCCGCTTCATCGCGGATCGCCCCGAGTCTGTTGTCCAGGGCAAGCAGCGTCGTCTCGATCTCGCCCGTAGCCAAACGCCGATCGCTGTGCTCGTCAGTTGCTCGGACTCGCGCGTTCCGCCTGAGTTGCTCTTCGGCCGGGGACTGGGCGAACTCTTCATCATTCGCAATGCTGGCAATACGGTTGATACCGTTGCCCTTGGCAGTATCGAATACGCCGTCACCCAGTTGAACGTGCCCCTCATTGTCGTGATGGGCCATGAACGATGCGGGGCAGTCGATGCCGCCGTCTCCGTGGTCGAGAAACAAACTGCATTTCCCGGCAGTATGGGGCGGATGGTGGAGCCGATCGTGCCGTCCGTACTTGAGGCACGTGCCGCGCTGGGAAGCAAGCATACCCATGACGAGTTACTCGACGCGTCGGTAAAGCGCAATATACAGCGGGTCGTAAAACGGCTGCGCGAATCGGAAGCTTTGCTGCTTGAACCATTGCGAGCAGGAAAACTGATGATTGTAGGCGCCCGTTATGATCTCGACGATGGCCGTGTGGAATTCCTCGAGGCCTGAGGGTGCATGGATGCGACGCATCCCGCTCATAGCGCATGAATGCAAGCGAGTGCAGGAGCGGCGCATGAACTAACCAGAGGTAAGCGATCACGCAGCGGCGTAAGTACGCGGTCCGCACAGGTCATGCAGGTCCGACCTTAGCGGATTGTCGGCAAACAGATCCTTCCAAAGCCGCGGCGTAAGCTGATGCACCAGTGATGCCGGATGCTGTCCAACGCGCTGCAGTACGTCCACGAAGTAATCGTACGGATTGATGTCGTGCAGCCGACATGTCGCCAGCAGGCTCTGCACAATTCCGACGTGTTTGGCGCCCAGCTCGGTCCAGCTGAACAGCCAGTTCTTTTTACCCATCGGAATGACCCGCAGAGCACGCTCGAGGTGGTTTGTGTCGATCGACACCTCCGGGTCATCCAGGTAGACCGACAGGCCCACCCGGCGCTCACGGATATACCCCAGCGCGCCAAGGAAGGGGCTGCTCGGCAGGAATCCCTGTTTGTCGAACTGCGCGTCGATCCAGGCAAAGAAACGTTCCAAGGCAGGTTTCGATTGTTCCTGTCGGCGCGCGAGCTTGGCCTGGCCCGTCAGCCCATCGTTGCGGATCTGCTGCTCGACCTTGTAAAGGGCGGCGATCGCGTGCAGTGCCTGGTCGGCTTGCGCCGGCTCGATATCCCTGGCATCAAAGATCTTGCGGCGTGCGTGTGCCCAGCACTGCGCGTGCGTGATCCCGGTCTTCTTCGCGTAATGCGCATAGGCGCTGTATCCGTCGCTCTGTAATACGGCGCCATTCGGCCGCTGCAGACCAAGCGCGGTCTCGACATGCTTCGCCGCCCTGCTGGGGTAGTACAGGAAGCAGATCTCATCCTGTTCGCCAACGACTGGCCAAAAGTACGCCGCCTTCATCTTGCCGGGGCCGGCTCGCCCTGCCTTGATCGGCGTTTCGTCCATCGCGACCACGCGCGAGCGCCGCACCGACTCCAGCTGGGCATTGAAGATCGGCTCGGCCAGTGCTACCGCGGCCGGCATCAACTTCGTGATCCATGCACGGCTGATATTGATGCCCGAATCCTGCAACTTGACGTGCTGGCGATACAAGGGCTGGTGGTAGGCGAACTTGTCAATGATCATGCCGGCGATGAAGCTGACGTCGGCGCGGCAACCGTCCAGTATACCCACCGGCGCCGGCGGGCACGACAGCGCTTGATCAGCGCGTAGCTTGATGACCGGGCGCACGTACTTGAGGATGACGTAGCTGCCGGGACGCTGGGCCAGGCGGTAGCTGACCTTTTCGCCGATCACCTCGAAGTCCGCCGGATCGAGTCCTTCTGCCTCGTCATTGGTGACGGCGATGACCTCAACCGGCACCTTCGACTCGTCAAAGAACAGGGCAGCGTCATCGTTGTCATCGATGAGATTCCTGTTTTTGTTCTTGGGTTCGCGCTCATGCGCCGCGATCGTGGTCTTTTTGGCGGGTACCTCCTCATCGGGCACAATATCGAATGCTTCACCCAGCGTGCCCTGGACGCCTTCCGGTTCAGGCATCCGACGCTCGCTTTTCTGGCCGAAGATCTGCCGCTGGAACCACGCCACCTGACGGCGCAGGCGGATGATTTCGCGCTCCTTCGCGTCGAGCAAAGCGCTCATCTCCGGCGCAGTCAATCCCACTGTCGGGCTGGCGATTTCAGAGGCGGGATATTGGTCGGAATGCATGTCGATATTATAAAGTTTTCGCAGGGCCAACAGGCTCATTCTGGCTGCCGTCGACAGGTTTTTTGTAGCGCTTGCGCACCTGCCTTGGCTCGATCCCTTCGAGCAGCAGTTTCAAGCCCGTCCAGTCCATTTCGCAGCTTGTGACATCGGCCCAGTTGCTGACGAGCCGACCTTGTTCCAGACGCTTGGCCCACACGCACAGGCCGCTGCGGTCGAAGTACAGGACGCGAATCTGGGTGGCGCGGCGGTTGATGAACGCGAACAGGTTTCCAGAAAGCGGATCCTGGTGCATGACGTGCTTGGCCAGCGCGTAGAGACCGTCGAAGGACAGACGCATGTTGACCGGCTGCCCGTACAGAAAGACGCGAACCTGCCCTTCAGGGAAGAACATCAGCGCCTCGTGATCGTCAGGACGATGCCACCGCCGAGATCGATCCGGACGTCGATCCCCGAAGACAGCGTCGATGCCGGGGGCGACGCAGACGAACGAGCTATTGCCGCGACGCCGCCCGTCTTGATGGCGCCGAGATCGATGAATGCCGCAGGCGGTGCAGGCTGGGCCGCATGAGCGTCCACAGCGGCCAGCTTGGAACGCCAGATATGGAAGCTGGCCGTTGACACTGCTTCGTCCCGGCAGAAGGCAGCAATGCTCTTGCCGCTTTGCGCATGCCGAAGCAAGCGGCTACGCCAGGCTGCTTCCTTTGAGGTGTGAAATTCCAGCTTGTCCATGCCACGCTCCGTGTTGTTGAACTCGGAAGGGAGTGTGCCGGCTTGATGAATCGAAAGATACAACGCCGCTCAGGAACCGGTTACCTTCATGCTGTCTGAAGGCGGCTAACTCGGCCCGATTGCCGTGTCGCCTACGCGATGGGTTCGTCGCCCTTCGGACCGTTCAGGCTCATCGGCACCATCCTGCAGCAGGTCACGACCATCGCCAATAGCGCGGGCCACCATTCGGTGATCAATATACCGCGCATCGACGACAGGTACATCGCCTACGATCTCAGTCCGCTGAGCGACAAGGATGGCCACCATCGCTAGGTGGCGATCGAGCACCTGTACTTCATTGTAGATAGCACCATCAAGTCAATGTTCCTGACGATTCAGGACGTGGCGCTAAGGACGATTCCGTCGGGAAGCTGGAATTCTTGGGCAGTAAGGGCAACCCCTACGCGGGTCTCGGATGCGGCCAGCATCATAGACAGGCGATACTGTGCTGAAATAGCTCTAATGGATGAACCACGACCATCTGCGCAATGCGCCGTTTTTTCAAGTAAGTGATATGACCAAGCAAGCATACAAGGCGAATCGCAATAATACGCCCAGGCGTCGCGCGCCGCAGGGCTCTTTCTTTTGTCGTCCCGCCATTTTCTGCCTACTTGCAGGTAACTGCTGCTCTCTCCTGCGAGATCGGGCCGGCCTTTTCTAGGCTCGAAGCATGTGTCTGGTCCCAGGTTTCCGGGCTGGCCACATTCTTCGAGCCACACCGCTCCCAATCACTGCGCCGTCTTGTCAGCAGGCCGGCATCGTCAGTTTCATACCGGTTGTTCCGGTACCCAGGAGTATTTCAATGAACAAGCAACGATCCAGCGTAACGCTCGATTGCGGCGTGCACGCCAAGCATTGTATCGAGCGCCGTGACAAGCGGCGGCTGGTCAAGGAGCTGCTGCGGCGGCGCCTGAAGACGCGTCGCTTATGGGCACGTTTCATGGCCACCAGCGCGGCGGCCGGCGCACTGGCCGCAGTGGCTTCGCTGGTGCAATACGGCGCGTACGCCTGACAACGCCATAGATCAGCCTCGTGTGCTTCAAGCCGTCCCGGCAACGGGACGGTCAACCAATATTCACAATCCGGGAGTCCGCTTGACAAACCTATCAAACCTCATCGTGTCGTCCTGCGATCTGCAACAGCTAGAAGCCCTGCTGGACGCCTTGCCCGGCGGGCCGGGCAAGACGGAACACGGCTTGATCGACGAACTAGAGCGCGCCGATATTCGCCCCTTGGCCGAGGTCCCGCCGGACGTGGTCAGGATGAACTCCAAGGTGCGATTTTCAATGGACGCTCCGCCGAGCCAATTGATAGTGACCCTGGCCTATCCCCAAGATGCGAACGGCGGGGACCGGATCTCGGTACTGGCGCCGGTTGGCAGCGCGCTGCTGGGCCTAGCCGTCGGGGCCACGATCACCTGGCCGCGTCCGGGGGGCGGCATTGTCAACATCCGCATCCTCGAGATCGTGGCGCAAGCTGAACCCGCAACCCCCACCAAACCCGTGAATCGCCTGCAGGCTGACACCCAGGCCTGACCGGGCCTAGCCGGCACCATGCTGGAGGTGCTGGCGTACCAGGTCGGCAACCGATGTCACCTGCAGCTTTTCTATCATTCTGCCTTTGTGTACTTCTACCGTCCGTACGCTGATGCCGAGGTCTTCCGCAATCTCGCGGTTGTGACGGCCGGCGAATACCAGCAGCATGACTTCGCGCTCGCGTGGGGTGAGCGTCGCCGCGCGCCGGCGATACTCGCGCTGGGCCTCGGACTGCTCCCGTTGGCCCGATTGGCGAGCGAGCGCCTCCTCGATTGCAGCGATCAGCTGTTCTTCCTGCAGCGGCTTCTCCAGGAAATCGACTGCCTGAGAGCGAAATGCTGCGCGCGCCGAATCGACATCGCCGTGTCCAGTAATGATCAGCACGGGTAGCTGGCACCCTCGTTCCAGTAACAGCTTTTGCAAGGTCAGGCCATCGATGCCGGGCATGCGAATGTCCATCAGGATGCAGCCCCGGTAGTGACTTGTCCAGGCGCCAAGGAATGTCGCGCCGTCGGCGAAAAAGGCGGTACGGTAGCCGTTCAGGCTCAGCAAAAGACCCAGTGCATCACGCACTGCCGCATCGTCGTCGATGATGTAAACGGTATTTTCGGTTGTCATGGTTGTTGTCTCGGGATTTCTTGGGCGGCGCGTGCCAGCAGCGTGAGCTTGAGCACGGCGTGTTTGCTCGGCTCGACCGTGAGAGTGCCGCCATGGGCTTCGACGATCGAGCGGCTGATCGCCAGTCCCAAGCCGAGCCCGCTCGACTTGAGCGAAACAAACGGCTCGAACAGACGCGCTCGGATACTGTCGGCAATACCCGGCCCGGTGTCGGCGATCCGGATCCAGATAGCTTCGCCGTCGACGCCAGCATCGACCGTGATGGTGCGGTCGGCCGCAGCGGACATCTCGGCAAGGGCCTGCACCGCATTGGCCAGCAGGTTGCGCAGCACGATGTCGAGCTGTACTCGGTCACCCAGCAGTTCGATATCGGGTAGATGGCTGATTCGCAGGCAGACATCATTCATCCGGGTCTGCTCATCGAAAGAGTTGACCGCGTCTCGGACCAGATCCGCCAGCACGATCGGTTCCAGCAGGGTGGAGCCGGTGCGAAAGAATTCTCGCAGCCGCTTGAGCACGTTCGACGCACGTTGCGACTCGGCCGCCATGGCCTGGATTGTCTTGTGCAGCAGCGGATTGCCGCCATCGCGTTGCACGAGGCGCTGGCATGCGCTTCCATAAGCCGACAAGGCAGTGAGCGGTTGATTCAGCTCATGCGCCACAGCCGCCGCCATCTCGCCCGCCGCAGCCAGTCGCAGTGACTGTTGCAGCTCGTCGCTGGCGCGGCGCGCCATATCGACGGCGATGCCGATCAGGAACCCAGACAACGTCAAGGTAAGTACCAGCATCTGGACGTTTGGGATCTGCTCGGCATAGACCAGTGGACGCAGTGCCGCCAGGGTCACGCCGACTTCGAGCACGATGGCGGCGCTGACCGCACCGGCCATGCCTTGGCGTGCAGCGGCCCAGGCCAGCGGCAGGATAAGCAGATAATAGGCAACTGACTCAGGGGCGAGGCGCTCCAGTGCAACGCCAAGCACCACGGCAATTAGCACCGTGTAGGCCAGGGTATCCCAATTGACGATCCGCGCTGTGAAGTCGCTACGCCGCTCGGGCGCCAGCAGGCACCAGGCGGCCGGCATGATCACAAGGATTCCGGCCGTCTCGGCAATCGTGTAGCGCGTCAGCAGCGCGATCCAGGCCGATTCCTGGCCCGCGCCAGCGGCCGGCACCATCTGCGCATACAGCACGGCGCTCAACAGGCTGCCCAGCGTAACTGCGGTGGCCCAGAGCAGCAGGCCGCGATGGCTAGCGAAGAATGCACCGCCGGGCAAATAGCGGCGCATGTATAGGCCGAGAGCCACGTACACCGGCAAGGGTAACAAGCCGACCGCCAGCGACCAGAGCGGGCGAGCCGGCACTGCGGGCGTGATTGCCGCGGCGAGCAGCGCCGCCGCGAGGAGCGGCACGATGGAGTCCTTACCATGCTTGAGCACGGCGTAAGCGGCCAGACCGGCCGCCGGATGCCATACAGGAGCAATTGTCTGGTAACGCGCTTCAGGGCCGCTCAGGATGTCCAGGCCAATATAGACAGCGATAAAAATACAGGCACGCCAGATGCTTGCCAGCGAGTCAGCGTTAAGCATATGCGGTGGGCGCAACAGGCACGAAAATCAGACGACGACGGCAAGGACGGAACATGCACTTTACTTCGTGAATGGCTGATCCAGCAGTATAGGGCTTTACCGACGTTCGGGCAGCTCCTTGCGCCGATGACTCGCCGTCCTCGTCGGCGCCGCGCGACAACACCGAAGCACCTGAGGGAAGCCCCTAGGTCGCTTGGCGAATAGGCAAGATGAAATGCGCTCGTCATACTGTTCTGTGGTCACGCGCAGTCGATGGCACTGCCGATCCTGGACCTGAGTGTCGCGCCGGCGTCGTGCCAAGGTCCTGCACGCCGGCGCTATGCGTATCACGTTGATAAGGAGCTTGCTATGTTGTATGGAATTCTGGTCGCGACGAAATCTAACGATGACGCGGCGCACGTGACGCAACGTGCGGCCATCCTGGCGGGCGGTTTGCGGGAGGCCACGCTGGATATCTTCTCGGTGGTGACACCGGCCGGCACGCGCCGCATCTTGTCCTGGATGCGCGGGTCCGAACATCACGCCGAGCGCACTGAGCAAGAGCGTACGATGCGGCGCCTGAGCTGCCAGTCAGAGTATCTACGCGAGCAGTACGGCATACGTTGCACTATCGCCTCCGGCGTCGGCGCGCTGGCGGCCCAGGTGGCGGCGCGGGTCAGGACAAGCGCAACCGACATAGTAGTGTTGGGGGGCCACGCCCCGCACTGGACAAAGTCGTCGACAGGCGACGGCGAAGCAGCCAGGATCGCGCGCATGTGCGGGCGTCCGGTGCTGTTGGTACGCAACGAGCCACGCTGCGCGTATACGCGGATCGCGGTTCCGAACGACTTTTCGGACGACGCCCTGCGTGTTACGGAAACCGTCATGCGTCTGCTGCCCGAAGCGCACATCACTTTCCTGCACAGTTATCGGGTAGCCGGACAGGGGGCGATGTCCCGGGCCGGTGTCGTCGACCGGACTATCGACAATGGCCGCCTGCGAGCACAGCGACAGGCACAGGCGGCGTTTTCCACTTTCCTCCAACGACTCGGCAGGCCGCTGACGAAATTTTCGCTAGTATTGACCGCGCAACCGGAAGCGCTTGCCACGCGCACCTATCTGCGCACGGTCAAGCCAGACCTCATCGCGCTGGCAGACGGCGCCGCTTCCCTGCTGCTGGGCTGGCTGAACGACTCGACGCCATGGACGGTGTTGAACGATACACGCTGTGACGTGCTGCTGCTGGCGCCGCGGCAGGCACACAGCGTCTCCACATCCTAAGTGACTCCCTTACGATCAGGGCCGAATAGTCAAGCACTGCCAGATGGCCGATACTGTGCATAGCGAAGCAGCAGCTTCCCGCGGCATTACAAGCGTCTGCGGTTTCAACACCGCCCAAACCAAGGAAACAGGATCGGCGTCATGAAGACGTCATCACCGCGACCGCCGTGCTGATGACGGCCGCTATCGGCGCGTTAATTGTGCTCACTCAAAGATTACCGCTGGATGTGCGAAGCCGAGCGCTTACGCATTGAGATCGAATGAACATTACTAAAAACTTCGTCAAGATGAAGCAGCCTTGCGTCAGTGGGATGCGATGGTTTTTACGCCACCAAGAACAAGGATCCGATTATCAGCCGCTGCTCGACGCGCTGGTCGAGCTCCACCGCTTCATGCTGAGTTACATAGCCGCGATGAACTTCCGCTTTGGGTCGGTTCCTGCCCTTCGTAATAGTCCGCGAATTTTCCGCCTTGTTGACCTGATATGCTCAGCTGAACAGCAGGGTTCGGCCAAGACCGGACATTTGGCCCATCGTCCAAACTGACATGGAAACAGGCAGCTTCTTCACCTATCGTCAGCACACGTCAGGGTTATGATTGCTCACGATAAATTATTTCCTAAAGGTATGCTTTCGCGACTCGACTTCGGTCTTAAACTATTCGGCGCCTTGATCATCTTTATTGTTGTCTGCCTCGCTACACTGCCCAGTGTTAGCAGCTATCAGGCGAACACGACCTTGCGTGCACTTCAAGAGGGAGCGGCAAAGGAGCGTGCATACAACTTGGTACTGAGCTTGTTGAAGGATGCTGAGACTGGTCAACGTGGCTTCCTGATCGGCAGTGACGAGAGCTTCTTGGAGCCATACAACATCGGCGTTACAAGCATTCCTGCTGCGCTTGAAAATTTGCAGCAGCTCGCCACTTCAGACCAGGAACGGGCCCTGACGACCCGCATTTCCAAATTAAGCCGAGCCAAAGTTCTGGAGATGGACCGCAGCATCCGCCTTAAAAGGGCTGGTGACAGCCAAGCGGCGGCCGACACGGTGGCTAGCCAGCGAGGCAAGCATCTGATGGACGAGTTGCGCACGCTGTTTGGTCGCCAGCTTCATGTGCTGGCCGAGCGTCGCAAAGTGCTGCGTGATGAACTATTTGCTACGCTGGGCTACAACTCGGCACTGGGTATTGGCGCCGCCATGGCTTGCCTTGTTGTGATCGTTGCAACGGTGCTCATCGTTATTAGGAGCTTGAACAAGCAGGCGGAAGCGGCTAACCAGTCGCAGTTACTAGCCGAGAGCAATGCGCTACTAGCGAAGCAATCTGCCGTGCGAGCAGATCGCCTATCGGTGGCAGCAGATATGTTGCACGCGCTGGACAGCGCCAAGGCGCCGTCCGAACTTGCCCACATGCTGCCGGTATTTCTTCGCAAACTACTACCGAACACGGCTGGAGCGGTATATCTCTACCGCAATTCGCGCGACGCGCTCGAATTGAATGCGTCGTGGAACTTGACCGATAAGGCGCCTTCTACCATCGCTCGTGATGACTGTTGGTGCCTGCGGCTGGGTAAAATTCATGTCGCTACGACGCAGCACGACCTTTTCTGTGATCACGGTGCGCCCTGGATAGGCAAGTATGCATCCCAGACGTGCGTCCCTATGATCTCTCAAGGCGATGTCGTGGGTGTTCTTATGGTCCTAGACGATCGGCTCGAAGAAAACCCGAGCGACAGCATGCACATCATCGCGCTGGCCGAGCAGCTTAGTCTGGCGATCAGCAACGTCTCGCTACGGGACACTCTGCGCCATCAATCAACTGTCGATCCGCTCACCGGCCTGTACAACCGGCGCTTCTTCGACGAATCGCTTAAGCGAGAGCTGGCGCGCGCCCAACGCAGCCAGAGCGCCTGTTCAGTTGTGATGATTGACCTGGACCATTTCAAGCGCGTCAATGACACCTACGGGCATGAAGGCGGCGATCTGGTACTAAAGGCCGCCAGTCACGCGATCCAGCAACGGGTGCGCGCAAGCGACGTAGTGTGCCGCTACGGCGGAGAAGAACTGGTACTGATGCTGCCCGATTGTAGTGCGGAGGAGGCAGAGAAGTGCGCTGAGGGGATCCGTTTGTCCCTTACTGGCATCGTAATCCAGCATGCAGGACAAACAATATCGGGCATTTCAGCATCGTTCGGTGTGGCACAGTGGCCCGGTCATGGCAACGGCGAACAGGCTCTACTGTCAGCTGCTGACCGTGCTCTGTACGCGGCAAAGAAAGGTGGGCGCAACAAAGTGATGGTCGCTGAAGTTGGCATGCCGGCACTAGAAGACACGTACTCCCAAAATGGGCGGGAGACCTCTTTAGGTGTGGACACAAGAGTATAGGAGTAGCTTCCGCTATACAGTGCTGTCAAGGTCCGCTTGGGGTCGATAAGCTGCCTGTCATGAAAACCCGACCTTACCAATTTGGCAAACTGCCCCAATGCGGCGAATCACCTAGTTCGGCCACCAATGCACGTTGAGCCAAATGACCCAGTGCGGCTTTGCGACGCGTCACCGCGAATTAGAGTCGCGAGAAAATTCCAGATGTTTACGCCGGATGAATCGCTCGACCTCTGCTAAGATTTGCTCAACAGTGGGTGACGAATTACCACCATGAAATCCTGAAGTTGTGTTTAACCAACCTTGGTATGAAGACAAGGTGGCGGTTCTGTCGCGTTGTTGATCAAACAGCGGAAATTCCCCAGCCAGCCTGCACCGTTCAAGCTGAACGGACCATTCCTGCCAGCATAGAAAATTGGTCGGCGAACGACATGGCCTCGGCGCCGTCAAATACGAACTGGCCCTTGCGGATCATGTGTATCAACTCGATGCCAGCAAGCACAGAGCCGGCTGCCCGGAATGATTTGAAGTTGAGCATCGGCTTGGTCACCCGCTTGATGGCGCCATGGTCCTGCTCGACAATGTTGTTGAGGTATTTAACCTGGCGCACAAGGATCGGCACGGTGCGGCCGGCGTTGATCGCATCTATGGCCGCCTTGTTGGCGCCGCTCTTGTCCATCGTGACTTTGTTTGGATCGCCGTTCGCTCCCATAGCCTTGTCAAAGAAGCGCTTCGCCGCGGCCATGTCGCGCTTCGCCGTCAGCAGGAAGTCGACGGTCTTGCCATGCTTGTCGACAGCGCGGTAGAGGTATTTCCAGACGCCCTTGACCTTGATGTAGGTCTCATCCATGCGCCAGCTGCCGCCGATCGGACGCTTGTGTTTCCGGGCCATCTTTTCGATGAGCGGCAGGAAACGAATGGCCCACCGGTTGATCGACGAATGGTCAACCGACACGCCGCGCTCTTCCGTGATCTCCTCGAGGTGCCGGTAGCTCAGTGGGTAGGCTGCATACCAGCGGATGCAGACCAGGATCACATCGATCGGAAAGCGCATACCTTTGAAGTTGAGCATGTCGATTCGTCCTAGAGTCGGCACCGCAGTTTACCTGACCGGCCCGCCTCGTTCGCTAATGCGACAGAACCTGCTCAAAAGCCCACGTGGGGTGAAGTGCAAGAATCGTGGCAGCAATTTTCGACAGCCCTGCGAAATCGTTTGCCTCATCGCTAAGTAGGAGTAAGCACTCATGGCTGATACCTATTTAAGCGCCCCCAGATCAGCATGTCCGCTTTGGGTCGGTACCGGCCTGTCGCGGGCACTTCTGGATTTCAACCTGGCCATCTGCTATGCGGGCATGAAGGGCCGGGTTCCGCCAAAAGCGGAAGTTCGGCATTGTGGAAATTCACGTATTTCTAAGATGCCGTACCTGCTAGGATGCAATTTTTCAATGTCCAAATGTCTATGAACCTCCTTGTTTGCAGCCGTCCGTTGAAGCAAAAATGCCACGACGCGCGCAGCAAAAATGCCACTACCCATACGCTGACCGCGAGGCCGCAGTCGCTAATTGGACTGACTGAAACCGACCTAGGCTGTGTAAAAACGTAGCGTCGTGTTAGCGGACGTCGCTCGGTAACGTTAAGTCAGTATCTCCATCAAGACGGATGCTAAATGAAGCGCTCACCCGCTGTCGCAAGCCCGGAAATTTCGCTTTAGTGTGGCTCGGTGCACTTGCTCGAGCTGTGACGCGCTCAGGAGGGATGCGTCACAGTTCGAATAGCCAGCTTCGCAGAAGCGATAGTTTTGGCTGAGTTTTGCATCCTGGGCACCCGCGTGTGCGGACACAAGAAGCAGCATTGAAAGCAAAAGGCGGAAGAGGTTCATTAGTCGGGGAGTGGGGAGAAGTTGCAATTAAGTGCAAGCGCAACATGATGTTGCTTAACACTATTACTTTGTTTGCACTTATGACAACTTTGGTTGGCCTGTAGCAGAATGTATGCATTTTTTCGGGGAGCCTACGATTTTTCTTGACCTTCCCCTTGTGGGAACCTGTATCGTTCGATTCAGGTCGTCTTGACGACATAGACGTCCGTGCTACACTCTCAACCAATGAATCGCACCCTGAAAACCTATCTGCTGTGGCTGCTGATTGCCGTGATGCCCTTCCAGGCATTTGCGGCAAATATGCTGCGCGCGTGCAGTTCTGGTCATCAGGGTATGACTATGGTCGCAGCCACCTTGATGGACCACGGTGACGCATCGGCAAGTTCACACGATGCCGTGATGGACCAGCAGTTAGGTGATGAGGAAGATTGCCCAGAAATGGCGTCCTCAGACGACCGAAATAACGATACGTCCAAATCGTTCAAGCACGGGTCATGCAGCGCTTGTGCTGCGTGCTTTGTTTGCGCCGTTGCACCGCCGCAATTGTTGACCTTCAAGCCTTCCTTCAATAGCGCTGAGGTCTATCTGACCTTCGGCTCTACTCTCGTTGCTGGTTTCATCCCAGACAGTCTCGAACGTCCCCCTCGACATCTCGCCGCTTAATCGTTTTCGGTAGCAACGACGCGCGTATTCGCTTGTATTCCGTCGTGTTTTTGTCGCGCACTACTGCTGCGCGTCTACTTTCGATTTTGGGACAACTATGTTCTCTAAAAGTTTTGCTGCCGCCAGTGCGGTAGCCCTGACCTCGTTCGCGTCCATCGCGGGCGAGTCACCAGCTTCTCTCAAAGCCGCCGACCCGGCTGCTCACGTTCCACAAACAACCTATACCTCAGTTTTTTCGACTTACAGGGTCGCTCAGGACACCACTGTCTCGCCCGACAAAGTGTGGAAAGAAGCTAACGCTACGGTTGCGAACGAGGGTATGCATGGCGGCGCTCACGCCGGTCACACGCCGGCAGCCCAAGATGCTAGCGGTCACGCTGGGCACGCGATGCCGACCCAAGGCGCAAATCCAGGCACCCCTTCTGGCCACGGAACACCAGCTGAACCAGCTGGTCAGGCGTCGCATGCAGGGCATCAGATGCCAGCTCAAGCTGTCGCTCGGGCGGCCCGTACTGGCCAACCTTCGCCGACGGCACACACAGGTCATCAAATGGCACCGGCTCCAAAGTCAGACCCGCACGCGGGTCATCAAATGGCGCCGGTGTCAAAGCCCGACCCACACGCAGGACATAAGATGGGCCAGGAAAAAAAACCGGCCACAATTTCTCGCCCGGTCCCTGCAAATGGTGCAGCGAGTGAAGCGGCACACGAACAGCATCAGCAACAAGCAAAAGAGGCGAAGAAATGAGGCCTATCGTTTTCACACCATTACTGAAGACTTCCAGTCTTTTACTGGCCGTATCGGTTCTAGCCGGATGCTCGACGCTGTCTAACGACGGCGCAGCGGGCGACGTCTCAAAGCTGACGCAGCCCCGTACCGGCTTCGGCGTGACGGGCGAAAGGAACGACAGTGACGCGCAGGCTAGCTCTGCCCAAGTCTCCAAGCTCCTGTCGGCACCTCTGACGCCTGACTCTGCGGTGCAGATTGCATTGCTCAACAACCGCGGCCTCCAGGCTTCGCTAGCAGAGCTTGGCGTGTCCGAAGCCGACTTTGTCCAAGCCGGCCGTATACGCAATCCGGGCTTTTCATTTAGCCGGATGCGTGCCGGTGACGAGGTTGAAATTGAACGTAGCGTGATGTTTGACCTGATTGGTCTGCTCACTATTCCACTGCGCAGCACTATTGAAAGTAGCCGGTTTGAACAAGCCAAGCTGACCGCAGCATCCGAAGCAGTCCGCTTGGCTAGCGAAACCCGTCGTTCGTACTTCAGCGCCGTCGCAGCTGCTCAGACAGAGAAATTCTTGAGTCAGGTTGTGACGTCAGCCGAGGCTGGAGCCCAGCTCGCGCAGGAGCAAGCCAAGGTTGGCAACTGGAGCAAACTGGACAGGGCACGTGAGCAGGCTTTCTACGCGGAGGCGACTACGCAGTATGCCCGCGCCCGCCACTCGGCTACGGCAGCGCGTGAGCAACTTGTCAGGTTACTAGGCCTCTGGGGTTCGAACGTCGACTTCAAGATACCCGACCGCCTGCCAGACCTCCCACAAAAGCCGAATGAGCCGGGAGCGCTCGAGGCTCTTGCGATGGAGCAGAGACTCGACATCCAAATTGCCAAGCGGGACGTTGACGCTACCGCTCGGTCGCTGGGTCTTACAAACGCCACAGGCTTCATTAACGTTTTGGACGCTGGATACGCCAACAAGAGCACTACCGGGGCGCCTCGTGAGAACGGCTACGAAATATCGCTGGAACTGCCTATCTTCGACTGGGGTGGGTCTCGACGTGCTCGTGCGAAGGCAACGTACATGCTCGCTGTCAATCGTACCGCCGATACGGCTGTTCGCGTGCGCTCAGAAGTGCGCGAAGCGTACTCGGCCTACCGAACTACGTATGACGTCGCCAAACACTATCGCGACGAGGTGGTCCCGCTAAGGAAGCAGATTTCGGAAGAGGTCCTCCTCCGGTACAACGGGATGCTTGCCAGCGTTTTCGAGCTGCTGGCCGACTCGCGCGACCAAATCACGAGCGTCAACGGCGCTATTGAAGCGCAACGCGATTTTTGGATTGCAGAGACCGAACTACAGACAGCAATAAACGGCAGCGGCGGAGCCGTTTCGAGCGCAACCATTGCAGCGTCGGGCTCTGCGCCAGCAGCTGAACATTAATTGGAGAATTGAGATGGTTTCACGTAGAGATTTGTTCACCGGTGCTGCGGCGCTAATTGGGGCGGGGGTAGTCAGCCGAGTGGGCGCAGCATCCCTCCCAGAAGCAGTAATCATGCAGAGCGCCGCGACCCAGGTTCCACCGCCGCCACCGAACGGCCGCCCTTACAACCCAGTCGTGACTCTTAACGGGTGGTCGCTCCCATGGCGCATGAACAACGGAGTCAAGGAGTTCCACCTGGTTGCTGAGCCGGTTGTGCGTGAATTTGCGCCTGGCATGAAAGCAAACCTTTGGGGGTATAACGGCGCATCACCAGGGCCGACCATCGAAGTGGTTGAAGGTGACCGTGTTCGTATTTTCGTGACTAACCGCCTGCCAGAGCACACCAGCATCCACTGGCATGGTCAACCACTACCGAATGGTATGGATGGTGTTACCGGTTTGACGCAAAAAGGCATCCAGCCCGGCAAGACGATGGTGTATGAGTTCGAGGCTAAGCGGCCCGGTACGTTCATGTATCACCCGCATGCCGACGAAATGGTGCAGATGGCCATGGGGATGATGGGCTTCTGGGTTACCCACCCGAAAAATCCCAACTTCATGAAAGTCGACCGCGATTACGTATTTCTGCTTGGTAGCTACGACATTGAGCCGGGAAGCTTCGTCCCAAAGACCTCGACCATGCTGGACTTCAATCTGTTCACGTTCAACAGTCGCGTCTTCCCAGGTATCGACACGATGGTAGCGCGCCAGGGCGAGCGTGTGCGTATTCGCTTCGGCAACTTGACGATGACCAATCACCCGATTCATCTACACGGGCACGAGTTTGAAGTTACCGGTACCGACGGAGGTTGGACCCGACCGGAATCGCGTTGGCCAGAAGTGACCGTTGATGTTGCCGTCGGCCAGATGCGTGCCATCGAGTTTGTCGCGGACAACCCAGGTGACTGGGCATTCCACTGCCATAAGTCCCACCACACCATGAACGCAATGGGTCACGACGTTCCCAACATGATTGGCGTCTCCCAGCGTGACGCTGCGAAGAAGATTAGTTCAATCATTCCAGACTATATGGCAATGGGCTCTACGGGCGGCTCGATGGGTGAAATGGAGATGCCGCTGCCAGAAAACACTCTTCCGATGATGGGCGGCCAAGGCCCCTTCGGCGGAGTGGAAATGGGAGGCATGTTCACCGTGATGAAGGTTCGTAAAGACCAAAAGCGAGGCGATTACAGCGACCCGGGTTGGTACAAGCACCCAGCCGGTGCCCTGGCCTACGAATGGAGTGGCGCTCCGCTTGAAGCGGTCAGGAGTACGTCGGCCGGTGGGCAGTCTATGCCTGCGCCGAAGCCAGCGCAGAACGTAGAGTTTAACGTCCGCAAACCGTCGGGCCACTCCGGGCACTGACCGTAATTAGGGTTGCTAAGTAAGGTAACCGAATCGGAAGTCGTCACTAGCGGTCAGAAAACGACAGCTAATCTAATTTGAAAGAAAAGATACCAAATGAAAATCGCAAAAATCGTCGCCCACATCGCAGCAGCTACGTTTGCGCTCATCACTGTTAATAGCGCTATGGCCCAATCGCATGACCACGGAAATCATGCAGAGACTGCCGTCGCTGGCCAGGAGACAGCTATGTCCGATGGCGAAATTAAGAAAGTAGACAAAGACACCGGTCGCCTCACTATCAAACATGGCCCGCTTGAAAACTTGGGCATGCCAGGCATGACGATGGTGTTTGGTGTGAAGGATGTGTCAGCTCTCGATGTACTCAAGGCAGGCGACAAAATCAAGTTTGTCGCCGAAAAGCTTGAGGGACGATACGTTGTCACGCAGTTGGCAGTTCAAGACTAAGTTAGAGCAGTAGAAGGCGTCGTCGTCCGAACTCAGCGTCGATGCCGGCAGCAATGAGATGTGATGAGTATGTTTGCAACCAACCAAGGAGTAAATATGAAAATCTCGAAAATCGCACTCGCTTCGTTCGCGTTCGTAGCTGTGTCCGCAAGTGCTATGCCACAGCATCAAAGTGGCTCGCACGGCGCCGCCGGGCACGACATGGCAAACATGCAGTCGATGCACAAGAGTTCACCGAACGCCGCAAAAGCGCCCTATGAACAGCAGTTCCTGGACACCATGACTATGCATCATCAGATGGCAATGCATATGGCCAGCTTGGTTGAAAGTCGCTCAGCCAACCAAGAACTTAAGGATATGGCCAAGAAGATGATGGCCGAGCAGGAAAAAGAGATTGCCCAGCTCAAAGGGTGGAAAGAACAGTGGTATGCCGGGAAGCCAGAAGCGATGAACATGAAAATGCCTGGGATGCCCGAGTCAATGAAAGGCATGAGCGGTGACAAGCTGATGTCAGCCAAGGGTGAGCAGTTTGACCGCATGTTTGTAGACATGATGAGCCAGCACCACAAAGGCGCCATCAAGATGGCGCAGACTGCAGCTCCAAAGCTCCAGCACGCCGAAGTTAAGGAGTTCGCGAACAAACTCGTCGAAATGCAGAAGAAGGAAGTGGCGCACATGGCCGAGATGAAAAAATCCTGGGCAACGCCGACGAAGTAAGTAGTTCGAGAGCAGTTAAGAGCACGACAAGTCTAGTAATCGAAAATCGGCTTGTCGGCTGTCCCCGACCATTACAGACATATAAAAATCTATGCGCCAAACACTTTTTGCCATTGCGCTCTCTGCCGCGTCCTTCCAGGCACTCGCCGCGACTCCGCTCGAAACCGTCTCTGCGTTTCATGAAGCGTTGTCGGCGGGGACGGCCGACGCAGCTACCGTCTTCCTCTCCCCAACTATCCGGATTTTCGAGTCTGGTTATGTTGAGCGCTCACGTGATGAATATGCTGGTCACCATCTCCCCAGTGACATGGCCTTTGCTAAAGCGACGAGCCAGACGGTCATTCGCCAGAACGAGCGAGTGGAAGGAAATATCGCCATCGTCACGCGCGAAACGGAGACAAAAGGCAAGTTCAAAGGAACGAACGTCCACTCGTTTGGAACAGAGACTGCCGTACTAGAAAAGCAGGGCGACAAGTGGCTCATCACGCACGTCCACTGGTCCTCCCGTAAAGCTAAGTAATCAATAACTACTAGAGGTTGAATATGAAATCTATCCAAAAAATCGCAGCAGCCTGCGTTTTTTCAGCAGCTACCATCGCAGCCCCACTCGCGATGGCACACGCGAAGCTTGCAGCTTCGAACCCGACACCAGGAGCCGTTTTGGAAGCGGCGCCGACCGAAATTTCCCTGACCTTCAACGAGAAAGTCGAGCAAGCGTTTAGCACCGTTACGTTGACTTACACCGACGGTAAGGTCGTCGAGACCGAGAAGGCGAAGGTCGATGCCGCCAACCCGACAATGGTGCGCCTACAAACCAAAGGTCTGTCCACAGGCACTTATACCGTTAAATGGGCTGTCGCCGGCCATGACGGTCACCGCCGTACGGGCACGTTTTCGTTCTCGGTGAAATAAGTGGATAGCGTCCTGGGCCTTCAAGTTGGGTCAGTCGTTGCCTTAAACGCTGCGTTCGCGTGGCTTGTCGGCTCCTGGCTGGCCCGCCGTTGGCTGTTGGCCTCAGGTGTCCCTCGCGCAGACGCTGAAGCCCTGCTGCGCGCGGGAGATATTGTCGCGGCTACACTCGGCGTCCTAGCGACAGTCACAATGTTGTTGGCATCCGCCGCCGTAATGGGGGGCGTTAGCTTACAAGAAGCCAAAGATGTAGTCTGGCAGATGTTGACCATGACAAGTATTGGGCGGGCCGGCTATATCTCGTTTTTTGCGATTACCCTGGTATTGGTGATTCGAGCACTTCGTTCGACTGCAGTGTGGCGCGAGTGGACGGTGCTGGTGGCCCTAGGTCTCTTCGCGTTTGTGCGCGCGTCAATGGGGCATGCCGGCGAAAACGGTTACTGGACTCTGCCTTTCGCAGCGGAGGTAATCCACCTGACTGCGATGGGCGCATGGACTGGCTTAGTTGCTGTCTCTGCATGGAAGTCGATGCCTACGGACGCAGGCCAGCCTGACCTGAATCGCCTGGCTCGCTACCTCGATTCGATGTCTGCAGCGGCCATGGTCGCAGTCGGAGCAGTCTTCATAACTGGGCTGTTCAATGCATGGAACAGGGTTGGAACCGTAGACAACTTATTTGGCAACAGCATCTACACAACTGCATTGTTGATAAAGGTCGGGCTGGTAGGCGCTGCGCTCATTCTCGGCGGGTACAACAAGTTTGTCGGACTTGCCCTTGCCCGAGGCTCAGTGCATGGTCTTAAGCGCGTGAAGTTCGTGCTAAAGGTGGAGAGCATTGTCTTACTTGTTGTGCTGTTTGCAGCTGCGGTTTTGACTTCGCAGCAGCCGCCGGCTGCAATGTAGTAGCCGACTGTTCAGAGACCGCACGTTGGTGCGGGCTCTGAACAGCAGGAATGTGCTTGACCTTCCCATTAAGGGAACGTTTAGAGTAAGTCATGACTAGTGAATGGATAGACAAGCAACTGTGCCGCATCTTTTATCGGTAGCGCTGCAGTTTTGATGTGACATTACGACCCTGGGAGGGCGACCATGACTGAGAGCAAGGGTACACACGACCACGCGGCGGGACACGGAAATCATCACCATGCCCACGGTGCGGACTCCGTGCACCATCCAGAGCAACCAGCGAATTCAAAACCGTTCATCGACCCTGTATGCGGGATGAAGGTTGGTCCAAACCCTGAGCGAGAAATTACGTTTGGGGGCGAGGTCTATCACTTCTGCAGCCCAAAGTGCATGGAGAAGTTCAGAGCTGCGCCGGAGAGTTATTTGGCCGCCTCGAAACCGGCAGAAGTTCGTTCAACGGACGCTCCTACAGGGACGATGTACACCTGTCCGATGCACCCCGAGATTCGACAGGCCGTGCCAGGTAACTGCCCAATTTGTGGCATGGCGTTGGAGCCTGAACTTCCTTCCTTGGACGACGAAGAAAACCCCGAACTAGTCGACTTCCGTCGGCGCTTCTGGTGGACCCTACCTCTGACAGCAGTTGTATTTGCGCTGGCAATGTTCGGTCATGTCCTTTTCCAGGCAGGCGTAGCTGGGCAAAACTGGATTGAGTTAGCGCTAAGCACACCGGTCGTTCTCTGGGCCGGCTGGCCATTCTTCGTGCGATGGTTCCAGTCCCTCATGCGCATGAGCCCGAATATGTGGACGCTCATTGGCTCAGGGGTCATGGCTGCGTATGGCTACAGCGTCGTAGCCACGTTAGCCCCGAACGCTTTCCCGGTCACTTTTGCAAGCCACGGTCGTATCGGTGTCTATTTCGAAGCGGCGGCAGTAATCGTTTCCCTGACGCTGCTTGGCCAAATCCTCGAACTGCGTGCGCGCTCGCAAACCTCTGCTGCCATCAAATCGTTGCTGGGTCTGGCGCCCAAGACGGCGCGACGTATTGCCGCAGAC
This sequence comes from Telluria sp. ZT3P26, assembly GCF_059686035.1. NCBI lineage: Bacteria > Pseudomonadati > Pseudomonadota > Betaproteobacteria > Burkholderiales > Oxalobacteraceae > Telluria > Telluria sp. ZT3P26. Next base: position 21,785 of record NZ_JCASII010000013.1, read on the forward strand.
GGGAGCGAAGAAGATGTTCCCCTAACCCATGTACACGTCGGAGATTCCCTTAGAGTTCGCCCAGGCGAAAAGGTCCCGGTAGACGGAATGGTGTCGGAAGGGAAAAGCGCGGTCGACGAGTCGATGCTTACAGGCGAGCCCGTGCCGGTAACAAAACGACCTGGCGACCGGCTAATAGGCGCAACGATTAACACAAGCGGAAGCCTCGTGATGACCGCAGAGAAGGTTGGGTCAGAAACAATGCTGTCCCAGATTGTGCAAATGGTCTCGCAGGCTCAACGTTCGCGCGCGCCAATGCAGCGCCTGGCTGACTCCGTGGCGGGGTACTTCGTAGTTGTTGTCGCGGCAATCGCGCTTCTGACCCTTGTGGTCTGGGGACTGTTCGGCCCGGAACCAAGCTGGGTCTTTGGGTTCGTTAACGCGGTGGCAGTGCTTATCATTGCATGCCCCTGTGCGCTCGGCTTAGCCACGCCTATGTCCATCATGGCTGCAACCGGCCGTGCGGCAACGCAGGGTGTGTTATTCCGCGACGCTGCAGCTATCGAAGACCTTCGAAAGGTTAATACCCTTATCGTCGACAAGACGGGCACGCTAACGGAAGGAAAGCCGGCGTTCAACACCGTTGTCGCGGCGCCAGGGTACAACGACGAGTACGTCCTTCAGCTCGCCGCCAGCCTTGACCAAGGCAGCGAACACCCGTTGGCTCACGCTATCGTAGCCGAGGCAAAGACGAGAGGTATTTTGCTATCGAAGCCCGAAACCTTCGAGTCTGCCAGTGGTATTGGGGTGACCGGTATCGTAGACGGAAAACGGGTTGCACTAGGAAATACTGCATTGATGGAGTCTTTGAGTGTCGACTGGCACGCCCTCACGGGGCCTGCTGAGAGTTTGAGAGCTGAGGGTGCCAGCGTAATGTACCTCGCCGAGGGAGGCGCACTAGTAGGCATCTTGGCAGTATCTGACCCTATCAAAGCCACGACAATAGAGGCGCTGACGACCCTCCGTAACGATGGAATTACTGTCGTTATGGCTACCGGGGATGGAACCACGACGGCGCGCTCGGTTGCTTCCAAACTAGGGATAGACGAGTTCTATGGCGAGGTGAAACCGCAGGACAAGCTTGCATTGGTAGACAAATTGCAGAAAGAGGGGCGGGTTGTCGCAATGGCTGGCGACGGTATCAACGATGCGCCGGCGCTCGCCAAAGCAAACGTTGGCGTAGCCATGGGTACCGGAACGGACGTGGCCATCAATAGTGCCCATATCACCCTCGTGAAGGGAGACCTACGCGGCATTGCGGTCGCTCGCTCCATTTCTGTCCAGACGGTGCGAAACATGTGGCAAAACCTCGGATTTGCATTTGTCTACAACGCGCTTGGGATACCCCTGGCGGCCGGGGTGCTGTATCCCTTCACAGGACAGCTCCTGTCTCCCATGGTTGCCGCCCTTGCCATGAGCCTTAGCTCCGTCTCCGTAATTACTAACGCGTTACGCCTTCGCGGGCAGGCGGCGCGGAGTACCCGAGCCATAAGCTCGCACCAAGGATAGGAACCGTATGCGAAATTCCGACATCGTTACTGACAACCCGGCAAGCAACTATGACTCGACCAGGTTGCCAGCAGAACAGCTCAACAGTTCCTGCTTTTGCAGCAGCTTGGACAAGACTGCCTTGAAGTCGGCGCTGTCCGGTGAAGTGCATGACGATATGCTATTTGAACTGATAGAGGAACGATGCCCATACCTGTTCTCTGCACGGCCCGTTTTCATCTCCAGTACGCAGGCGGACAGAATCGAGGAGGTGGTACGTGCACTAGAGTCTGTCATTGAGCTCCCCTCATACCGAGAGCTTGTACTGGCCGATGCGCCCGATATTGCCAAGAGTGGAGCCGGCGGTGCGCGAGGTGTGTTTTTCGGATATGACTTCCACCCGGACGGCGAGAATCTCGGCCTCATCGAAATAAACACAAACGCTGGAGGTGCGATGCTTAACGCTGCTATGGCAAGGGCACATCGAACCTGTTGTCTGGACGATAACCAGCTGGCACAAGCTGTCCTTTCCGGCGCTATGTTCGAGGACGAGATAGTGCAGATGTTCTGGGCAGAATGGGCAGCAGCAGGACAAACTGCGCCTCTGCGGACGATAGCAATAGTCGACACGCAACCTCAGCAACAGTTCCTCTACCCTGAATTCCTCCTGTTTCAGCGGCTGTTCGCCAAGAACGACATCAACGCCATCATCGCAGACCCGAGGGAACTTACTTTTAGAGACGGCGCGCTGTGGTTTGCTAAGCTTAAGATTGACTTGGTCTACAATCGGCTTACCGACTTCATGCTTGAGGCGCCTGAGTCGCGCGCTCTGCACGACGCGTACTGCGAAGACGCGTTTGTACTCACCCCGCATCCTCAAGCTCATGCGCTTTACGCGAACAAGCACAATCTCACCATACTAAGTGACGCCACAGCGCTCAAAGGGTTGGGAGTCCCCCAAGCTACTATCGACATATTGGTTGCCAACGTGCCTTTCACCGAGAGCGTCACGACCAATAACGCGGAACGATTGTGGAACGAGCGAGGCAATCTGTTTTTCAAGCCTGTCGCTGGATACGGAGGCAGAGCGGCCTACCGGGGCGACAAGGTAACGAAGCGGGTTTGGCAAGAAATCTTGTTGGGCGAATACATCGCTCAGCGAGTTGTCGCTCCTGGCGTTCGGGTTTCCGGTACGGCTGACAGTCCTGAAACTTTGAAGTTTGACTTGCGCAGCTACGTATACAACAGCCGAGTCCAGTGGACAGCCGCGCGCGTCTATCAAGGTCAGACCACGAACTTCAGGACTCCAGGCGGCGGATTCGCACCCGTGTACAGTCTGGGGGATGAAGAAGTGACTGCCGAGTTGAAGGCCATCAGTGAGGCAACAAGCAGCAGGAGCTGCTGCGCTAATGACTGCAAATGACTGAGCGTACCCGTCTGTTGAAGCAAAAATGGATTGCCAAATATCTGAGCAAAAAGTGAAGCGCTAGAGACCAGCGTAGCGCTCTGTTAGCTTAATCTGCTAGACGTCAGGTTCTGGTCGACAGCTGCCGGTCGAAACAGTCAGTGACTCTTCAGGCCGGGAACCCTGCCAAGCTGACGCGAACGGCCTAGGTTGGCAAAAATAGCTCGGTCACGGCTCGACGTTGTGTACCAAACTAATTGAACAAGGGATGACACATGCCTAGAGGGGCGCACCTGACAAACGTCGCCAGTAATTTGTGCGGCTCATTCGCTAGCCGGAACAACGATCTGTATGGTTACTGGGCAATCGGCAAGCTACGTTCGCTGGCCGAACGGAATGGTCAGACCACGGTATTACTCGACTTGTTGGCATCATCCACTCAGCCGTCGTCGTCTGAGCTCGCGCCTGTATTGGCTCACTATCGCGGCCTCCTTGCAAAATTGACAGACCTCTCGCATGTTCCATTTGAGGAGATCACGTCAGCACACATCACACTCGACTTCGCACCTCCACCTTGGCCTAGGATCATCTACTACAAGCCGCAATGGGGTGATCAGTTCACCGTGACCGTGACCATTAACGCAGAAGGTAGAGCTGCGGGTATCGTGAATCACGCTGGCTATTGCCGGTCGCACGATCCCACCCGGGAGAGCCGGGCAATTCGCCCAGCAGGTTGTTAGTGCGAAGACCGCTTTGGGTCGAAAGCAGCCGGTCGCGTTGGTTAAAGGGGCAGGTAGTTGTGTCAAACTTTATTGTTGCGAACTGAGGACACGAAGGGCATCGACGACCGTTTGTGTCAAACTTTGTTCGCACACCAGCTCGTTGGAATCGGCCAGGCTCATAGGAGGGCTTGTGTCAATCTTTATTGTTCGCCCACACCGGCGCGGCTGCGACGCACGCCGAGTTCTTCTCGAAGGCCAAGCGTGCGCTTGCAGATACCGAAGCCGTTGATCCGGTGCGCGCTGCACACTGACCCCGGAACACCCATTCAATCGTCAAACCGAAACTCTAGGGATTACAGAAAACATGAAGATTTGCAATTTCGCGGTTCTGCTGCTGGCGAACTTGATTGCCCCAGCGCATGCAGAGGATGCAATCTGCAAACCCCTAGGAAAGCTCGCGGTCTACGCTGCACGCGAGCGGGAATCGGGAAAGACAATCGAGCAAACCTACTTAAAAATGGTTGATGAAGGTCGTATAGAGACGACGGGTGATACTGCCGATTGGGCTGCGAACACCGTCGCATGGGTTTACGAGGAACGCATCAGTAGCAAGGCGGTCGAAAAGTCGATGTTGCAGAAATGCCGCCGCGCATTTTCTAAGAAGCCTTAAACAAATGGAAAACAATGATCGATATTGACATCGACAGTTACGAGTTTGGCGGGTTCGCTGGAGTTAAGTCAGGCGAGCCTTCAGCGTCGCGTTTCACATTGCAGATGTGTTCAGTACCCCTAGCGGGCGAAACGATACATGTAGCGCGTTCCTTGATGCCTGATATATGCTTCACCGGTCCTTACGCGCCTGCTGTCGAAGCTGAGGGACAGTACGCCGGGTACATCGCATTGCAGGTGGCCGTGGTGAGTCGCAGGATCGACGAGCACGGCCACCGCCCATACCTTTTTTGCAAACGAGTACGTGCCCCATTCAGTGGCACCTGATCGAAGACACCCATGGATGAGGCCCACGTGCTGTACCTGTACAAATGTGCTCAATGCCGGCATGAGGGGGAAGTGAACCTGCCCGATGATGCGCAAGACGGTGCCCCGCATGAGTGCAGTGCGTGCGGAGCCAAAGTCTTTCTTGAATGGGACGGCGGTGTGACCTTCGTTGCTGACTCCTTCAAGCCACCTGCCGAAGAGGCACGGCGCTGGCGGGAGGAAAAGGGCTATGCCGGCCGCGGGGGCGTAGTAGTTATTTTCAAAGGTACCGCCGATGCCTGGGTAGACAAGCTGCGCAACCCGAACCATTGGCAACCGGGTTGCATCGCCGTTGATGAGAGCGGCAGGACGTGGACGGCTGTTGGCGGCAGTGAGCGAGACGGTGCGCTAATGTGGCTCTCCGACGACCCGATCCTGGATTAAAGGCCGGCGTAAGAAGAAAAGCTTCAACGGGTTGATCGGGATAGCCGGCGTTGAACATGCACGCATCGTCAGGATATCCACAATCCGTGTGGAGAACTGCCTCAATCCAGACATGAAAAGCAGCAGGCGTGCGGGTTATATCTGCGTGCCTGCATTTTAGGCATTGGTGCCCTAGCCTAAGTCATATCCACGCGGCGCCTTGTCAATGGCCATGCGGTCAAGAACGGTCATCGGGTCATACGGCGTGCCAAAGACGCGGCATGTTTACAGGCGGTCGAGCCGGCCGACGTATGGCGCACAAGGTCGATTTGTCTGGGCCGGCACAGCCCGATTAAGGAGGGGCGGGACAAAGCTTCTGGCAGAGCAGGCAACACCAAGCCGCCTACATCCAGCGCTTATTCGGACATTTTTTGGCCTGGATCAAGTGCGCGTTGATATTGCGCCCTGGTGATCTCAAGAGCACTTTCCAGTGAAATCTCACCGGCAATATACCGATCAAGTAGAGCAATGAATTGCGGATTGGGTTTCAAGCCTTCCAATGCGGAATTAGCAAGCGTCCGCTTTACCGCCTTCTCACGGTCCTGTCTCGAAGTAATCATGTTTATCTATCAACATCTCTCTAAAGAGTAGGGTTAGCTTACACGTCTTGGTGGGCGACTTACGGATCCTGATGGGTTCTGTCGCGCTGTTGATCAAAGGCGGAAATTGGCCGAAAACGTAGCTGCGCGCCTCACACTGGACGGACCACTCCTGCCATCGCATAAAACTGGTCGGCTAACGACATGGCCTCAGCGCCGTTGATTGCGAACTGGCCCTTGCGGATCATGTGGATCAGTTCGATGCCGGCGAGCACAGAGCCTGCAGCGCGGAATGACTTGAAGTTGAGCATCGGCCTAGTCACCCGCTTGATGGCGCGGTGGTCCTGCTCGACAATGTTGTTGAGATATTTAACTTGGTGCACAAGGATGGGCACGGCGCGACCGGCGTTGATCGCATCGATTGCCGCCTTGTTGGCGCCGCTCTTGTCCATCGCGACTTTGTCCGGATCGCCATTCGCTCCAATGGCCTTGTCGAAAAATCGCTTCGCTGCGGCCATGTCGCGCTTGGCCGTCAGCAGGAAGTCGACGGTCTTGCCATGCTTGTCGACGGCGCGGTAGAGGTATTTCCAGACGCCCTTGACTTTGATGTAGGTTTCATCCATGCGCCAGCTACCGCCGATCGGGCGCTTGTGTTTTCTGGCCATCTTCTCGATGAGCGGCAGGAAACGAATCGTCCACCGATTGATCGAGGAATGGCCGACCGACACGCCGCGCTCTTCCATGATTTCCTCGAGGTGCCGGTAGCTCAGCGGGTAGGCTGCATACCAGCGGATGCAGACCAGGATCACATCTATCGGAAAGCGCATCCCTTTGAATTTGAGCATGTCGATTCGTCCTGGATTCGGCACCGCAGTTTACCCGACCGGCGCGCCCCGTTCGCTAATGCGACAGAACCCGGATGTTGGACTGCTTGTTATGAAGCGGCTGCAAAGGCCTGCCCTGGACAAGAGTGCTGAACTGCGAAGGTTGATCGAACTGGGCTACGCGGCTGAGCAAGCCGGCTTTATCCTCGACGGGACTATTCTGAGAAACGGTGGGCGGGTATGGGATGTTCAACCTGTCCTTGCCAGCGAACGCGGCCAAGAGCAAATTAAAGCATCGAAGGCCGAGATTACAACAACGCCGAGTTCGACGTCGTCCAACGATGGATCGGATTCCGCGGTCGAATCAGCAATCAAAGCTGACGCGCCCGTTGCGTGCGAAGCCACCACCCTGACCGATGCGAAAGGCGGCGCTCGTACCGGTCTACGCGCTAATTTGCGAAAACTCTCGAATCCTTGACTCTTACCTTTACAACGAAAGCGGCCTACGGGCCGCTTTGTTTTTGTGCCGGGACTAACTTTTAGCCTATCGCCGCGGCCAGAAATTCATATTATGAATTCTTGGTCATGCGGACCTGCTCTGCCAGGTAGGGGATCCTCCGGCGTCAGTAGAAAATTCATAATATGAACTTTTGACGACTGATGGGGAGCATCCCCATGCGAGCAGCTGTCGTGGCTGCCTACGTTCATATTATGAATTTTCGGCACGCTCCCAGATCGGGTTAGACCTAATGCGAGGTCGCAACGCTGCCCACCACGATCCACAGCGGCAGCCGGTTAAAACGAAATTGGCTCGCGTCCCCCCTGCCTCTTCGCGAGACCGGTTCGAAATCTAAGTGATCAGGAATATATCGTGTTCAAACCTCCACCAAATTGCCTGCAGCTACGCCCTTGTACAGACCTTCCATGTGACACGCTGGATAAGTTTCACGCACTGCGCCTCGAGTCACTTCTGCGAACCCATCGAAAAACCGCACTACCATTTCGCGGCTGACATGACGGAACGTCTTGTAACGGCACGCCTCGGCAATGGCCTCTAGGCGGTCGCCAGACGCTTCCGACGATGAATGCTGGCGCTCGCTCGGGCTGCGTGGCTTTGACAGCGTAGGAGGTGTTTCAGAGCGTCCAGGAGCGTTTGCTAGTTTGCGAGCAACATACGCAAAGTCATCACCGGAATTCAACAATGACCGAAGGTACTTCACAGCTCGTCCACCAGTGATGCCAGAGTTGAGCAAGAGGTGGCGCTTAACGATCCACACGTCTTGGAGACGTTGGCCAACTTGTTTTGCCAAGCCCATTAGGGAAAAGATGCCGAAGAGGTCTATGCCAAGCTCACGCTGCAATGGCCGAAGATCGGCTGGTAGGCCGTTTGGTTTTTCAGCCTCGTTGTTAAAAGAAGCTTCTTTTTTATAAAGGCAGTTGTTAACCCCTATGCCGTGAGACATTTCGGTCTTTGATTGAGAAGCGGAGTTGGCCGTTGCAGCGATTGGTGCTGGCGGATCTCCTGGACCGGATGACGAAACTTGCTCATCGATCGTTGGCAGGCCAATAAGCTTGCGAAGCGGGTCTGCCACAAGATAGCGCCTGGCCGAAAACTTGCCCCATCGATTACGGCCGTCATGTAGCGGGTCTGGATCGAGCCAGCCGCATTCCAAGCACAGCGAGATCGTGCGCGTCACCGTTTTTGTGCTCACGCTCAGTTGAGACGCAACCTTGTGGACGCTGACGCTGATTTCCTTCGCCGGCTTTCGGATGCGGGTTCTAGCCACCAGGTCGATAAAGACTCTCATGAAGGACTTCGTCAACTTAGCTCGGATATCGGGATGAGTCTCAGCTCGAAGTAGGTAAGGGCGTATCGGGGATGGGTAGTCCTCGTAGGCACTCAGCATGTCGTTATAGGTGAGGTTAAGCACGTAAACCTCCACTGAGGTGGTCACATACCAGTACTCCAGGCAATACAATGTCCTCCGAAAGGACCGGATAATAGAAATTTAAGCGCACAGCCGCCCCTGTGGTGCTTGGCACCGCAAAAGTGTTTGACTACCGTGCTGGAGGGGGCTAAGATGAAGTTCTCTAGTCGTCACCTGAGTCCACCGCTAGCGCGGGACTGAAAACGAAAACCCCAGCTCAGCTGGGGTTTTTTATTTAGCTCATTACATTCCGAGCTCCTTTGCATGTTGAAGGCGCTCCGGTCACACCGGCGCCATTTAGTTTCCGTCGAACAGAAGGTGGCTCAACTTGCGAGTTGATAAAATTCATAATATGAATTGCGCGAGATTGCTTCTGATCGGCGGTAAGAAAATTCATAATATGAACGCGCACTTCCTTTGATAAGTTAAACGCGTTCATATTATGAATTTTTTTAGCAACTGCCTGGATACCACGGCCGACAGTGTCCTTAGACCCAGGCAACGATTGACTAAACGAAAACCAAAATACCCACCAACTGTTGCGAGTAGCAGGGTAGGGCAGTCAGCGTAGGGGTGCTTTGGTGTCATGGGGTCTAGTCGCCGGCTTCGTCCGGTGCTGAGCTGATAACCTCTTTGGCCTGGAGCTCAAGCCATGCTTGCAAATGCTTTTCAAAAGCCGCGATATCCAGATCCGGTACTTTGCAGTTCACGACAACCGAGCGCTGGTCCGCGCTGATCTTCGTCGTGAAGATGAGGCGACGCCCGTTTGTAATCAAGTTCGGTTCGGACCCGCCACGTTCAGCTTGTCCCTTGATCGCTTGAAGCACCCACGACTTCAAAGAGTTTTGAGCGGCGCCTTCCATCAAACGTTGCACGCCACGCTCGATGTCCAACAGATTGTCGGGGTAATCGGCACACAGTTTCTTAATAACCGCTCCGGTCTGATACCCGAACAGGTCAGGCTTCGAATCCAGCATCCGGACAATCTTTGCTGGCAGTTTCAGCATGTCCAAGCATCCACTTACTTTTACGGTGCTCTGGCCGAAGTAACTAGCGACTTCGCGTTGGGTCTTGCACAGACCTTCCCTCAGTGCCGTAGCAAACATCAAGGCATACTCGTAGTCAGTAAGCCCAACACTCCCAACAGCAAGCAGCAAAGTTTTGGCCTGTGCTTCCCCATCGGTCAGCTCTTCCACGTACGCGTCGATCTCGGCCCAGCCGAGCGAACGTGCAGCACGAATGCGGCGGTGCCCGCTGATCAGCTCGTACTTGCCGTTAACCATGCGAACTTTGATAGGGTCTGCGTGCGCAGCCGTATCCATGGTTTCAGCCAGGCGATCGATTTCTTCGGGGTCATACTTGAGGCGCGGTTGGTACGGAGAGTCGATAATTTCCGCAACCGAAATTTTGCGCGCGTCTTTACGACTATCGGGATGGTCATTTTTGCCGGCAGCCGGCGCGGTTTCGCCGGTTTGTAGAGGTTCGGCACGATTCGGCAGTTCGAACACTGATGGAGCTGAGACAGTGCGAGCACCGACCAACGGCTTTCGCTGGTCCTCGCCTTCGCGCGCTGCAATTCTCCCCGACGCGACCAGGCCGCTGACCTTAATGGGTGCACGACTCATGCCGCCCTCCCTACGCTTGCAAGTGGAGCCAGACTGTTGACGTCGGCCAGCTTGATGTCAAACATACGGATCAGCGACTTGGTAAGGTCCAGTACGTCGCGGGCGCCGACCGAATTGGGCTCCTTCTCGAGAACAGGGCCGTTATTCTTTTCATCGAAGGCGTCGTTTTGACGGACAAATCCGATGAAGTCGCGCACGATGGTGTCGTTGATCTGGTCTGGATAGGTGCTAACCAGCTTGGACAATGCGTCGTTGTGCGGCTTCTTGGTTTGGTTATAGCGATTAACGATCACGTGATAGTCGAGATTAAGCCCGGCATCGGCAAAAGCCGAGTTCAACTCGTGCACGTTTGAATCGAGGATCTCAAGGGCCTTCGTACTCGGCCCCTCCGGCACAACGACCGCGAGCAGTGTCTTACAGGCAGTCATCAAGGTGTTCGTGAGCAGTGATGTCGAAGGTGCTGAGTCAATTAGGATGACGTCGTAATGTGCGAAAACGTCGACGTAGCGCTTGAGCAGCCGTGAGAAAACGAACTCGCGATTCGTGGCTCCCATCAACCAGGAGTCGCTGTCTGCTAGCGTGATGTCTGCCGGGATCATATCCAACATGCCGCCAGCGTAGATTGGCCAGATCGCGGCCTGTACGTCGACGAAGTCTTTCTCCTTCTTCTCGTTCCGATTCATCAAATCACCGATGTGGGTGATGTTTTCCGAAACCCAGTCGATGCCAAACAAACCGGTCAAGGATGCCTGCGGATCGCCATCGATCATCAAGACCTTGTGTCCCATCATTGCCAGGGCAGAGGCGACATTTCCGCAAATGGTCGTCTTGCCAGTACCACCCTTGGCCATCCGAAAGTTCAGGATTGGCGGAACAGTCTTTTCCCGAGACGAATCTTCCGAGAGCGACAGCATACTCATCCGAATACGGCGAATGTCCTCCGCGGTGTATATGCGGTGGTACTGACCCTTATCGGCGACATTGTACTTTTCCCTGAACGCTTTAGGCGAGCCAGTGAAGCCGCACAACTCTTGTGCCAGACGAGCCTTCACGCCGAATGGGCGAGCGGACATGGAACCTCCTGAATATTGTGTCAACTGATCATACAGCCGGCGCGGTAACATTGCAAACGGAAATCACATTAAATGTACCTTACGGCTATCAATGTCATTGCCGGTGAATGTCTACGCGAGAGGTATGGTTCCGCTCCTCGGGCACAGAAGTGACGCGACCTCATAACGAAAAAAGGAAGGTAGCACTGTACGAATGAGCGTACGGTTCAAATAGTATTGAAAAAAGCTGATTATTCGCCGACGGGGATAAAACTAGCGCGACGGCCTGCGCGTGTCGCGCTGACGCCACACCTGTTGCGCTCAGTGGCTGGCGCCCATCGAAGCCATTCTTGCCACGAGCGCCCGAACATCACCGATCTGCAAATGAGGTTCATTGGCTAGCAGTTGGCGGTAGAGTAGGGCGATGATCTGGATCGTGTCCACGGGGCGCACGGGCAGCGCGATAGCTGCACGTCCCCGCTGGATCACACGGACGAAGTAATGCGAGTGCTGGAAATCGACGAGTAACGACTTGTCGTGTGCGGGGCCGTGGCCATCGAACTTCACGCTTGGGATCAGGTTCTCGAACAGCGCCAGCGCCGTATAGGCTTCCTGCACGGTCAGCTGAACGATGATCTTGTTCTGCCAGTCGAACTCACGGCGGCCGGCGCCCAGCGCCAGAGCACCTTCGATCTGGATCGTGTGCTGGTTACTCAAGCGCGTGCGCGCTTCGCTCACGCACAGCGCGGCGCCGCTGCCGAAAATTTTGAAAGAGTAGTAGGGCGCTTCAATCGGTGCGGCCGGCGTCGGCGCCGCCGCAGCGGTGCGCGTTACCACCTGCAGTCCAGCGACCTGAAGGCAGGCGACAGCTCGCGCCCGGTTGCCGGGATTCGCGTTCGCAGCCTTGATCGCTTCAATAACTGCACAGCCGTCGAGTTTTGCCGCGGCGATGATGGCGGCTAGGTCGAACTGGAAGCCCAGCTGCTCGACCGTGCGGCGCACACCTGGTGCGAGCGCGTGCACGACCGCGGCCAGCTGCTGGCGGCGCTTGGTCTCGCCGACAGCGAACCATCTAAGGTCATCTGCAAAGGCCTTTCCGTCAGCGGTGCCGACGAGCTGGTGCAGCTGCTCGCTTGTGACTGATGGCAGCCGGGCGCTGGCCAGCGTCTCGAGGATTGTGGAGAGCTTCATTTTTTCGGATCGTCTTTGATGCGCGTGAATTTGTAATCAGCAGCGGAGCGCTCGAGCGCTAGGCCGAGCACGTCCTTCAACTGGTCCGGACTAGCGCCGTTGTCCAACTGTCCTTTTGCGAACGTGTTGCGCAATGTCCGGCCGCCAGCTCGAGACATGTCCAGGCCGGCTCGCTCAAACGTCGCGCGGATCTGCTTGTAGACGGTCTTGTTCGTCATCTTGCCGCCCAGGACATTGGCCGGGAACACGAAGAGCCCGGGCAGCGCCAACTCCTTGACCATTCTTTCCCGTTCGTCCAGCCACGGTCGCAACTCGGCCACGCCTTCGCGGGGCAGGGGAGTGATGTGTTCGTAGCTGGTGTCATGCTTTTCCTCCGGCGTGATGGTCAGATCGACCGAACCGTCCAGCGCCACTTGGTGACCGACTTCGTGCACGAGAAGCCCGATCGCTTCGGCCACGCGCAGGCCGGCCAGTGCCATGACGACCTGCATGGCGCGATCGCGCCGGCGCTTCCAGCCGTCGAACGCAGTCACGCGGCGGCGCCGCGGTGGATCCGCCGGCAGCGCATCGAAGAATCGGTGGAGCTGCTCGGGCGAGAGTGTCCGGCCGGCGTCGTCTTTAGGCAGGTCGGTGCGGTCGGTGGAAAGTATCGCCTGCTTCGCTGGATTGGGTATGACGCCCAAGTGTTGATAGCAGCGTTCCAGGAGGCGCAGGTACCGGTAACCGATCTTGCTGTTGAGGACTACCTTCCCGCCGTCGACGCGGTTGACGAAGCGGACCAGGTCGCCGTGGGTCACCGTCGAAAACGTTCTACCCTCTTCCGCTATCCACGCGGAGACGTTGGAGAACATAGAAATATAGATTCTGGCGGATTCGCCAGAGACCGAACGGAGCATGCCGTCGGCTGGGAGACGCTGGGCGGTTTTTGCGAAGGCGTCGGTGCCGACGAATTCCTTGAACGCCTGGACAGGGTCGCTGTCCCACGAAGTCAGGTTTTTCATGGCGAGAATCGAAGTAGGGTTGTCGCCAAGTATATCACGAAAGGTAATTAACCCACGTTTAACCGCCGATACCCCAGGGGGTTCTTCTGCTGCTGACTCCGGTCGAGTCGGGTGGCTCTCTTTGTTCTCTTTTTGCTCTTTTCTCTCTCTTAGCTCTTTTAGCACTGGGGTCGGTCGAGCGGCCAGGGACGTTTAAACGTAGAGTAGCCCGATGTGTGTCTGGAGGGAATAAATACGGTCTCTATCAGTGGGTTTATTACCTTTCATGCTGCCTTTTCACCTGTGTGCGGTGATGGCAGTCGAATTTTGCACCGATTTTCTCCACACGCGCTGGTTGAAAGCAGGCCAACACTCGACCGGATTCGAGTTAAGCATTGCTACTCCGAAATAGATAATCGTTAGATGTTAGCAAGTCTCGTTTTGTGCAACGGCCAGAACAACCGGCACGGTATGCACCTTGCGAGGCGTCTCTCCCAACCTCACCGCGGGCATGATCCCTTCTAGAATCAGGAAATCTGAAATGAAGTTGTTTCTCAAGCCTGTCCATCCCAATTTCTACTTCGGCGTCGGTACACTCATTGTGCTCCCGGGCGCATGCGACCCTGCTAACAGGGATCGCTTTCGGCGACGTCGAGGGCCTTATCAGGGGCATTACCGACAGCGTCATAGTGAGCTACTTGCTCTTCTGTGCTCTAGTAATCAACCATGGCAGCGTCACGTTGCTCGAAACTCGGAAGGTCCAGGAAATTGGCTTCTCCGTCCTGGCTATTTTTTCCGCCGGCTTCCTGTCCGATATATCAACGACACTACAACTAGCTTTGTAAGCCGGACTGAACAGGCCAATGGGTGAAAGTCCCATCGCTCTGATCTCACACGATGGACACAGTGTCCATCGCTGCCACCGGCTAAGTCGTTGTTAACGCAAGGATCATGGGGACACGTGGAGCAAAAACGGGGTCGAGTTTTAGCTGCTCGTGATATTCCACAACGACATGATGGACAGGCTAGGAAAGTTGCTCTAAATTAACGCTGTCGGCCTCCGACATTTTTGTACGCGCTACCGCTTCTCTATGTACGCATAGTCAAGTGACGCTCCAGTCACTGACTCCTTTTTAACCCGGTTCGCGGAACTTATTAGGAGTAGTGCATGAAAACGAGCTTGAACCAATCGGCAATCGCAGCTCACCAGGCAATCCTGGATCAACATCAAGAAGGCCAGCGCTACTCCGATTAGCCAGTTCACGAACTGGAGTTTTGGCAGCATCTTTTCACCTTCGTAAAAAGCTCCGTTACCGCCCAGCAAGTGCTGAACGAAATCGTGACCCTTAAAACGAGCCGTGCATCGAAAACGATCGCGTCTTCCGTAATGTGCAGCAAGCGCGGAAGATGGCAAAGCTCGCTTTGTTGAACTGATCAGTGCAGCTCGAGCACTAAGCATCTGGCGACAGGAACCTGGGAACTCAGGGTCTTGTCGGCCAATGCTAACGCCATGTTGACGATATCGATAAGGCCTTTGGCCTTGCCCTCTGGGGAAGTTTCCATTGCTGTGATCGTAAACAGCTTTGCGAGATTTTCTTCCGACGGATCGTCGGGATCAGTCGTTCCTCCCGCTTCACGCAGCCAGCGTTCGTACATGTCATCGGCTTTGTTGCGCAAATCAGCCCTGATCAGCATGGATCACGCTGATCAGGTAGCCTGAGCGGATGAAACCGGCTCCTCAGAAGTACCGTACTACGAACTGGAAGTCATATAACGAAGCGCTGAAGTCACGCGGCTCGCTGCTCATCTGGCTTGATCCGAACATGAACTGGCATGGCCAGCCGAGCGGTAAGCGAGGACGCAGCGAGAAATTCAGCAACGAGGCAATCCAGTTCTGCCTGAGCATCAAGTGCCTCTTCAGTCTGCCGCTGCGCCAGGCTGTAGGCATGACGCAAAGCCTCCTGAAGCTTGCCGGCCTCGATTGGCCGGTGCCGG
>NZ_JCASII010000014.1:0-15335 GCF_059686035.1 Telluria sp. ZT3P26
CAGTCAAGAAGAGATATGGAGAAAGGCACATCAAAATCAGAACGAATTCCTCCATTCACTATACGAAACTTGGCATCGAGTGTATCCAGCCATGCTTCGTACTCGTCCAATCCACCTCTACCCATAGCAAATGCCCCACTTCTTGCTCACGCGAACTGCGCCTGCTGTTTCCAATCTATCTTTACGCATTAGCTTAAGCGATGCAATTGCAGCTTGCGTCCAAGGTCTGCTTCTGGCCGAACCCGGCCGTTCAGCTGAGCATATCAGTTCATGAAGGCTGAAAAGTCGCGGACTGTCACGAAAAGCAGGCATCGACCCAAAGCAGCCATTCCCCAAAACTGTTACAGGACAGGAGCACGCATCAGCGAAGCACTGGCCGCGCCTGATAAATACTTAAAAGAGCTTTGACAGCTAACTGAACGACGAGCGCGGATATCAGCGCAATTAGAAACGCAACCCCGATAGTTTGTTCTTCCAACAGCACTGAAATAAGCAAGCAAAACGTGGCGAACGCGAAATAGCCATAGATCATCCCGCGTAGAAGGGCGACCGCAAATGCTCGGCCCGAATGACGATGCGAAAATCCGACAAGCACCGTGCTCATGATGGGAAACATGGCAAGGAAGCCGCTCATCCTCGCGCCAAGCCGAGAGGCCGAAAATGTGACGAACAGCACGAGTAGTGCGGCAGCGAGCATGCGCCAGGAAAGGTCACTTGAGCTCGACTTGGTCGGCGCGATAGGGTCTGGCGCAACTGCGGGAAAGCACAAGGGTGTAATCAGAAGCGATGCGATGACGAGCACAAAGCTGAGCATGATGCTTATTTGCGTTGATTGCAGAACGACAAGCGCGACGCCATACATAACGAGTGCACACAGCATCGATCCAAAAACATTAAATCGACGCGAGGCCCACACATAGGCGAGCGTAAACACGAGAATAGCGATCACTGCGAGCAGAGTGCCCTGGGCGGCAGCGGCCGCAAATGGTGCGCCTTGTTCGAGCGACAGTATCAGCAAGATCGGCCCGGCAACGATCGGAAAGGCGGATAACCATCCCGCCACCGCTGGCCCCCAGCGACGACCGGCAAGCGTCACGCCGAGAATCAATAAGGGCACAAACAATAGCTTGAGAAAGAAAATTGAATTAATCATGTCTTGTTTGAGTATTTTTTAAGCGAAGCTGCGAACGGCCGCTTTTGGCCGAACCCGGCCGTTCAGCTGAGCATATCAAGTCGCCAATGCGGAAAAGTCGCGGACTGTCACGAAGGGCAGGAACCGACCCAAAGCAGCCGCTTCGCCGGGAGAATATCTTGGCTCGTTACGTCATCCCAAACAAACTCATCATCAACACGCCGATGGAGCTTTTTTGCATCCATAGTGAAACAGCGATAACGCTTACGCAAATTGCAATTGACCCAGCAATGACTGATTTTTTTAACATATGTTCAGGAGTAAAGGAAAGTCTCTCGGACGATTCGAAGGACCGCTTTTGGCCGAACCCGGCCGCTTGGGTCAGCTTAGCAGGTTGCTTGGCTTGAAAAAGTACTGACTGTCACGACAGGCCGGTACCGACCCATAGCAGACATGATATGACCGTCAAGTTATGCTCAGCGATTGCTTAGGGGAAAATGGCTTGTCATAGCTTGAGAGTCCAATGCTGTGCTAAGCGCACTGCGTGGAGTTAGTTACCGGAAGTGATGCGGATAACAACGTTCTAATGGCAGTCGCTAGTTCAGCACGACCATAGGGTTTGCTCAGCAAATTTATGCCCTCATCAAGCCGACCATTGTGAATCATCGCATTTTCTGTATAACCTGACGTGAACAGAACCCGCAGCGTTGGGTGTATCGCGCGTGCTCTCTCAGCGAGCTCGATTGCCGATACTGTGCCAGGCATGATCACGTCGGTGAAGAGCAGGTCGATACGGGTTTGTGCACTAAGGCGTGTGATAGCGTCGTCTGCACTTGATGCGGTCAAGACGCGATAGCCGAAATCACGCAATATCGCCGATACGTTGCTGAGAATATCTGCTTCGTCGTCGACAACCAGAATAGTTTCACTGCCACCTTCGTCGGCAACAACCGGCAAGCCAGGCTTGGCACTCTTTTGCGCATCCGTCCGTGGCAGTAAAATATGGATGGTTGTGCCGACGCCTTCTTCGCTATCGATATCAATATGTCCGCCACTTTGATTGACGAAGCCGTGTGCCATGGACAGCCCGAGACCCGTTCCTTTCCCAACCCCCTTAGTCGAAAAGAATGGTTCGAATGCGCGGGCTTTAACTGCTGCCGACATGCCTTGCCCCGTGTCGCGAAACGCCAAATGGACATAGTCGCCTTCGGGACGTTCTACGTTGGCGACGCCGATCGTCAAGCTGCCGCCATCGTTCATGGCATCGCTGGCGTTCAGTGCTAGATTAAGAATGACGTTTTCCAACTGCTGCGGATCGACCAGAATATTCCATGCCTGTTCCGTCATCTCGAAGCGCACATCAATCCGCTCGCCGATTGCGCGCTTGAGTAGAAGGTCGATCGACTCGAAGACAGCAGGAAGGCAGACCGCCTCCGGTTGCAAAGGCTGCTTGCGCGCGAACGAGAGTAACTGGGACGACAGCTTCGCCCCGCGTTTGACAGCTGTCTGCGCGGAGGTACAGCGTTGCTGTACAGGTGCATTGGTCGCCGAGACCATCTTGATCAAGTCCAGGTTTCCGTTAATGATGTGAAGTACGTTGTTAAAATCATGCGCCACACCGCCCGTCAATTTCCCAATTGCTTCAAGCTTCTGTGCATGCATCAGTGCGCTCTGCGTTTCTTCGAGTTTCTTAGTACGCTCCTGTACGAGTGCTTCGAGAGACTCTTGCTGACGCTCCACTTCGAGCTGGGCACGCCGCTGTTCAGTGACATCGCTGCCCTGTACGAAAATAAGCGTTCCTCTTCCGTCAGTCCGATCCTTCGGCTGCAACAAGACGTCGATGTAAATATCCTCGGTGCCAGTGCTGCCATCACGACGAAGTGTTAGCTTCATTCCCTTGCCCACATGTGACTTGCCATGTGTGCGGACGGCGTCGAGTAGTTCGAAAAAGCCCTGCCCACGTAATTCGGGCAAAGCGTCGCAGAATGCCAAACCTGCAATTTTACGTTGCCCGATTAAACGAGAAAAGGCGGCATTGTGGAGTTCGATACGATGGTCGTCGTCCACAAGGACCGCTACAAATCCCGGCGATTGTTCAAAAAAATCTAGCATGCGCGCATGCTCGGTCTCCAGCAGCGCATTCGCGACGCCAAGTTGCCGCGCATTAGTGGCAGCATTTAGGTAAACGCGGTTGACTTCCTTTAAATACAGAATCAGCATCACAAATGCGGATGCCAGCGCATTCAGACGACCGACATACCATCCAATCGATAAACGTGTGCCGCCAGCCATAGTGATCGCGTTGTCGAAGGCCAGGGCTACCATCGCTACCCCGAGCCATGCATGCATCGGCGTGGCGAACCGTCCCGCTCGCCACAACATCCACAAGGCTAACATGATGATTACTTGGATAAGTGGCGCATAACCAGTGCTGGTAATACGGCTAAAGTCACCCTTGATATCGACGACGGGCATGGCGTCATGAAAAACTGTCACCGCCATCACGCTTGCAGCCAAGCCCAAGCCGGTAATGACAGCACATTTCCAGAATGACGCCATTACATGCTCAGCAACGTAGCTAGGTCGGCGCCACTCGGCAGCCGCATAGCCAAACAGCATGCCAGTTGAACCAAGGTGCCAAAAAAACCAGAGCCAGCTAGGCGTTTGAGTGCCTCCGAGCAACCGTATTTCGGGTACGAAGGCCCCTGGAAACGCAAAGAATTGGACTAGCAGGATGGCCGACGTGTAGACGCAGCCGCCAAACAAATACAGTAGTGCATACTGGCCTGTTTGCCGATAGTAGCCGTACAGAAGATAGGCCACCACGGCGTAGCAACTAATCGTCGCTGTCTGATACCCCGGCAAAAACGCTGCAATTGCCGGCCACTGGTCGGATGCATCCGGCATCAAAGCCGTCGTTATTATTGCGATCAAAAACGTAATGACTAATGCCTGTCGCTGAAACGGTGCCAGCGTCGATACGGCATAAGCCACTTTCGATTGAATCTGTCCAATCGGATGAATCATTCTGTGCCTCTTTAGGGTCTGCCACGTGCCGAGGTCACACGAACAAAGGAAAAATGTTTACTTAAAGCAATGCACCAGCGAAATAGCAAGATAGAGGTGTAAATCTTGCTTGTCAAAGTAGGCAACTAGGTGAACAGCCGTACAGTACCATGCGTTGCTGTAAACGATGTCGGCATCCATCATTTGACCGACGGCAAACGTCTCGCTTCCCCAACGACCGCTTTTGGCCGAACTCGGACCTTCACCCGATGCAGTGTACGAGTGTCGTTAGCTGTTCGGCAAGGCCTTGGCAAAGAATCGAAAATGGAGGACCGAGAGTAGGGGATGGGTGTGCGGTATAGTTATCCACATTTTCTGTGGACAACTTAGGTTCGTGAAGGGCACAAGCCGCTCTGCATGGGGATGTTGTCGGAATGCCTGCGAAATGGGCAGGGTGCTTAGGTGAACGGTTTCTAGGCAAGTATGTTGTCACAGTCGTACATTCCGCAGACCGATGTGCTGCTATGCGCAACCCGACGCGTTCAGATCGACGCACAGATCTCGTTCATGTCTGATAGTGACAACCGTCGCGTTTGATACTAGAGCTAGTAAACTACCTTGCCTCTACTCGACATTAGCAAACCTATTGTCGATTTAGAGTAGTTTCCGCCACCAGCAAGCCCAAGTCGTTGCGTCGCTTGGCACTTTAAGGCCAAGGTTCGATGAAACAGCAGTCACGTTCTCTCCAGTCGCCGCTTCTCCGCTGCATCCTCGTTTCGTGCAAACTGCTTCGCTGCCTCCTGTGCAATGCGGCGCTGGCGCGTCTTCGCATACACTTTTGTAGTCATGATATTAACGTGTCCGAGGACGTCCTGGACCACTTCCATTGGCACGTTGTCTTCAACGGCGTTGGTGGCGTAAGTGTGCCGGAAAGCATGCGGCGAAGTTCGTTGTAGCTGAATGATTTCGTCCAGCGAAAAAGCCGGCATTTCGTTTAACGACAGCGCAGCAGCAAATGTGCGTACGCGGCGCAATGCTGCGTCGACTACATAATAAAGCGAGTTTACGTGATAGCTGTTGCCCTGCTCGAGCTCGGCCAAGGCTTCTTCGGTTCCCAGCTCATTCGCGCGTTGTTCGCGTGCTTGTCTCTTTGCCGCTGCCTTCGTTGCCGGCGTGACGATCGGTGCGATCAAGTAGCCGCGTCTGGTCGGGTCGTCGAAGTCAAGGTCTCGGTCGCGCCAATGCGCGCGCAGAGCCGCTTCGGTGCGGCTGTTGACCGGGACGTCGCGCTCGACCTTCCTCTTGCCCTCGACGGTAAGCATCCACACGCCGGCCGCATCCGGACTGGGGATGAAGTTGGCGCGCAAGGCGCTGACGACTTCTGCCCTACGCAAGCCGGAATCACCCATCAGCAGCAACGCCACTAGCGCGACCCGGTCTTGCCGATTCGTTTCGACCTCCCCAAGTCGCTGCAAAATCTCGACCACGGTTTCCCAAGTGTCACGGCGCAACGCCCGGTCGATCTTCATAACGTGTTTTCGCTTCGTGACTGCGGGATCCTTCACGGTCACCCACGGATTGCCGCCCAGGTAGCGCACTTTGATTAACCAGTCGAATGCGCTGCGTAGGATAACGACTGCCAGGCGTTGCGATTGCGGCTTCATAGGCTTTTCGTCGAAGGGCCTCCAGCGCTCGGTGTTCCTAGGCGCACGCGGGCCGCAAAACCGGGGATCGGGAACCGCCAGGAATGTCCGATAGGCCAAACAGTCCTCAGCTAGCATGGAAGAGAGCGGCTTGCGGGCAACCAGCGCGCACCATAGGATCAGGCGTTCGAGCTCCTTACGATAGGAGCGCTGAGTTTCTGGGGAGTCGTCGTAGCGCGCCAGAAATGTGTCGACGGCCTCGAGGTCATCACGGGCGGCGATGAAGCAGAACGCGGGCGCGCGATTGATGCCGTCTACGCCAGTCAGGTAAGGGGGCAGCTGGAACGTACCCAGCGGCGCGATCGGGTTTGGTGCGCGCGGGTCCAGAACTGGGCGCACTGCGGACACGGCGTTCGCCGGCGCTCGCAACTGGTATGCGTCGATCTGCCCAAGATGCTCGGGCCACTTACTCAACCATCGCACGATCGCATCTGCGCGACGGGCACCGATCCGTGGCAAGGCGCGCCACCAGCCGACGCCGCGGCGTTCGATGCGATTGACTAGCTCGCCGATCGTCGTGATGCCTTCTTCCC
The DNA here is from genome assembly GCF_059686035.1 of Telluria sp. ZT3P26. NCBI lineage: Bacteria > Pseudomonadati > Pseudomonadota > Betaproteobacteria > Burkholderiales > Oxalobacteraceae > Telluria > Telluria sp. ZT3P26. The sequence continues at coordinate 6,375 of NZ_JCASII010000014.1, forward strand.
GTAGCAGCCTTGAGATCGTCGGCCGGAACCACTGCCCAAGACGGTGGTCCAGATTCGGTCCCGGGTTGGTTGCTTCGGCTGCCTGCACCAAAATGCCCAGTTGGGAGGTCGAGATACCGCGGGTCGAACGTGCTGTCTGCAAGGTCTTCGCGAATTCAGGGTTGTGCTCGATCGAGCGCTCGACGATGTGGTCGCGCATCCTTTTTAGATGGCGTTCCAATCCATTTTCGACCTCGGGGCTATCGGACGCGTAATACAGGTCGGCGATACGCGCAACCGGGATTCCGCTGCAATAGGCACGCAATGCGGCATAGTCGGTGCGGTTGTAATCAATGTCGGGAAGCGCGATTTTGCTGTGCTGTGCCATCTGAATCTTGGTATGTCGGTCGTGTAGTTACGGCCGTCTGGGCAGCAGCGCCGTCTGGTTGCAAATCATGTTGGTTGTGTGGTTAGTGCATACGGACGCTGTGCGTATGCTGTCTGCAGCGTAGTTGTTTCACGAATTTTTCTTCAAACATATCAGTAACTTGCGGCAAGTGCACGTCACCAGCAACTGTTTCACGTGAAATTTTGGATCAAACGTGCTTACGTGATTATAACAATAATCACGTAAGGGAAGTGTTAGCTATTGCGAGAAATGCTAAGTAGTGCTGACGCTTAAAAGCGCTCGTACCTAAAACTCCGTACTCGGGGTACCTAAACCTACCGACTCTGCGTAAAAGCCCTATTTTCGCCGTCGAGTCTATATGTTTAGGTAAATCTTCATGGCCTACTCATCACGTCAATAGCTTTAGGTACAACGGAAGTATTTTTGGATACGGAATCGCGTCGGACGTTCAGTTATGACAGACGAAACAACTGGGTGCAGCTCGCGGATCGGCGTGTGGGAATCGGGCCGCTAGCGTCAGGCCTGGCCTATTTGTCTGGCTTGCTTCGTGCGGGTCGCCGCTGACGAGACACTGCGCGTGCCGAACCCAACTCTTCTCTGGCCGATGCCGATTTCGGCGCCTTTTGCTCAAGCCGTCCACGAAGCTCGGTCACTCTGGCGCGCTCGGCGGCAAGCTGGCTGCCTAGCTCCGCACTCTGGTTCGCGCTTTCCGCAGCTTGGCGGGAGGCTCGGTCGCGTTCGTCGGCCAGTAGTTCAGTCTTTGCTATATAGCCGCCGAGCTCCTGACTTTGTCTCGCAAGCTGGAACTGCGCCGCTTGCACCTGGCTCTGCATTCCTTCGATTCGGGCGGCGGATACCTTCCGCTCTGCATCGAGCTGCTTCTGTAATTTAGACGTCGTCGTGCGCTCACGGTCCAGGTCAAGCAGTGTACGTTTTTCCAAGTCGGTGTAGCGTCTTTCGGCTTGGACAACGCGCCCCGTTATTTTGTCGATCTCGGTCACGTGTGCTGCGGACATTGAATCGATGAGGCCTTGCAGCCGTTCGATTTCTGCCAGCGATTCGACAAGCCGCTTCCCCGTCTCCCGCTCGACTGCTGCCCTCGCGCCTAGTTCTTCTCGCTGTTGCGCAACTGTCGCCTCAGCCGATGCAATCTGGGCGCGAGCGTTCTCGAACTGTGATAACAGTTGGGCGAATTGGTTTTCCAGTGTCGCCTTCTCGGCCAGTGCCGCTTCGCGCTCGACGACCACGCTCTGCTGCAAGGCTGCGATTGATTCGTCAGCCGCCTGGCGGGCCAACGACCAGATTTCCCCGACCAGTTGGCCGGCTGAATGCTTGACCTGGTCCGGCAAGTCCGCGTGCTGCAGGTCCACCCTGGCCCGTTCCCTGAGGTCGCTCCAGAACCGCCTCAGTGCTTCGTTAGGCACAGACATGCTTCCCTTGCGAACGAATTGGTAGAGCGCATTCGTGGTCGGCGTTAGGCCGTATCTAAAAAACATGATGCTGCAGGCTTCCCGATACAGATCCGAGGTTCGCGGAAAGCGTTCACGAAGAGCGTCGATGTCGGCCTGCACGGCAACCGCTATCTGAGAATTGTCGGGCATGAAGGCCTCCATAGGTATCGAGTAATACTATGTAAACCATATCAATTCTGTCGCCCTCTTCTGTAATTCTGACATTATTACCATTATGTCGGCTGACTCCATCACGGCCCTAGCACTAGTTCGCCCGCCACACCGTCCCGTCCCAGGTACGGTAAAAATTATGGCTTTGGTGGAAAGATTCGTATAAAATCGACGCATAGATATTTTCCATGTGTTGCAACTAGTTGATTAATAAGGATTATCGTGGAAAGTTTCCCGAGAATAGAGTTGGTGAAGGTGGTTCAATCGGGAATGACCGGTTCGCGTAGCGCGTTCGCGCTCGCAGTTGGCCGGTTTGCTTCGAAGCTTAAACAAACCGACTTGGCGCTAGCCCAAGAGCTTGCGCAGTTCCTCTCTGTTGACAATGTCATGCGCGGCGCCGGCGACTTCGTCCCGACGCCAGTAGATGCCGATTCGCGAATGGAACTTGTAGAAACCATCTTCCCAGTGGTTTTGCCAAAACGGCCTGTCTTTAGTAACACGGTTGACGGCGTGCTGTCAGGCGTGATGAAAGAATGGCGCAGCCTCGAACTGCTAATGCAGGAAGGCCTGGCGCCGGCAAGGATGTTGCTATTTTGCGGCGAGCCTGGCGTCGGCAAGACGCTTGCTGCGCACTGGTTGGCACAAGAACTCAAGTTGCCTCTGCTGACGTTGAATCTAGCGACGGTCATGAGCAGCTATCTTGGAAAAACTGGCAACAATGTACGCGCTGTGTTCGATCATGCAATCTCTCGACCATGCGTCTTGTTACTCGATGAGTTCGACGCGATCGCAAAGCGGCGCGATGACGACAGCGATGTCGGCGAACTCAAGCGCTTGGTCAACGTGCTCTTGCAGGCCCTCGACGACTGGCCAGCGAACTCGCTGCTAATTGCGGCAACGAATCACGGTGAACTCCTCGACCCTGCAGTGTGGCGCCGGTTCGATCACGTCGTCCAGTTCGAGCCCCCTTCACCGGAGTTGATTGTGGAGTATTTGCAGGATCTGCCGATGGGCGAGAACATCCGCCGGAATCTCGCTGCCCTGCTGCACGGGGAATCGTTCAGCTCGATTGGCCACCTCATCCATTCGTCTCGTAAAACCGCCCTCCTCGAGCAATCGGCGCTCGTACCGATTCTGGTCAAGAATGCTTTGGAGCTCAGGATGAGGAAAGGCGACATGGTTAAACCGCATGAAGGCGAGATGCTTCTGTTGCATCTGGAAGGCCTATCGCGACGGGAAATCGCATCTCGGCTGGGGAAAACCCATCCTACAGTGAGCAGTGTCATCAAACGTTACCTCGGGGAGTAGTAAAGAATGGCGGCAACGAACATCATTTTGGGATACGGCGAGACGCTCACGCAGCCGTTCACGCTCAAGCGCGGATCGGGACTTAAAAAGTACCCGTATAACATCGCGCAGCAGCGAGAATACCTGGGCAAGCAACTTGATCTGTTATTGCACACCCATCATGCACAGCCGCCGGCGCTCAAGCCTCGCGGCGAGTCCGTTGCCAGGTTCACGTTACATCCTGCCTTCCTCGCTAAAACACATCATCCCAATAACCTGCTCAAGGCAAGCGGCTTACGTTGCGTGGGAAGTCGCTCAGCTCGCGTAGTGCCGCGCGACGTCGCAAGCAGCCGCCAACGTGCAGGTGAAGAGACCTTCACCGCAAGCTTGTATGTCGCAGGTACCGAGGTGGCATTCAGTAAGTTGAAGAAAATGCTCTTTTCGGAAGAGATTTCCGAAACGCAGCAGAAGGCACTCTGTCGATTCGAACTCATGGAGGAGTTCAGCGCCGCGGACAAGAACTTCGCCAGGAATTCGGATCAAGCGCTGGCCTCGCTTGAGGTTGTCCTGCATGCCGCTGTCGAAGATGCCGACATCATCAAAGCGTTCGCATCCTACGTCGCCTCGCTAGGTGGAACAGCTGAAGTATCACGTGCGCTGAGCGTATCTGCCCTGACATTCATTCCAGTGCGCCTGGCGGCCGCTAAAGCGCAGGATCTGGCAGCGTTCCAATTTGTGCGGGCGGTGCGGGTGATGCCGTCATTACGTATCGGCGGTAGGGACATGCGTAGCTCGAGCGTCGTCGTGCCTGCTTTAACTGAGCAACCGGCGATTGACACCAAGCTGAGGGTTGCAGTGTTCGACGGCGGCATCGGTCACACCGACCTGGGGCGGTGGGTACAAGAGACAATCTTGCCAGGTGCAGAGACGACCTCGGCGGCCTATCTCAATCATGGCAACGGTGTGACCAGCGCTCTGCTGTTCGGACCACTTGACGAAGATAGCGAGCAGTTCCCGCGCCCTTATGCAGACGTGCATCACTACCGCTGCATCAGCCCGTCGTTGCAGCTTTCCGATAATGTGCCCGATGTCGACCTTTACGATGTGCTCAAGAATATCGACCATGTCCTCAAAACTGAGCAATACGACTTTGTGAACTTCAGCATCGGGCCATATATGCCGATGGATGATGACGAGGTCCATCCATGGACGGCGCTAATCGACAGTCATCTCGCCTCTGGCAAGACGCTGGCAGCTATCGCGGTCGGTAATGATGGCGAAAAGGAATGGCCGGAGAGCCGGGTGCAGCCTCCTTCCGATATGGTCAATGCCTTGGCGGTGGGCGCCTGCAACGGCACAGGTTTGTCCTGGGAGCGCGCGCCCTATAGCTCACACGGTCCCGGCCGCAGCCCTGGCATGATCAAACCCGATGGCGTAGCCTTCGGTGGTTCGGAAGAGGAACCCTTCGTCGTCTACAACGCTCTCAGTGGTCACTACGCTCACACGACAGGCACCAGTTTTAGCTCTCCAGCGACCCTTAGAACAGCGATCGGCGTGAAGGTCTCCCTCAATTCTCCGTTGAGCGTTTTAGCGGTTCGCGCCTTGATGTCGCACCACGCTAGCCGGCCAAAGCACATGCTGATGAGCCACGTCGGACACGGCCGGTTTCCTCAAAGTGTCGATGAAGTCTTGACGTGCGAGGACAACGAAGTGCGAGTAATCTATCAGGGCACCCTGCAGGCCGGACAGAATCTGCGCGCGCTCATCCCGTTCCCCTCCCTGCCATTGAATGGGAAAGTCACTCTTCGCGCGACGCTGTGCTTTGCCAGTCATACCGATCCCGAACACGCTGTGAATTACACACGTGCCGGGCTGACGGTGCTGTTGCGTCCGAAGAAGACGTCGAAGAAAACGATGCCATTTTTCTCGTCATCGAAGATGTACACGACCGAGCTAGAAGCGCGCACTGACGAGCAGAAGTGGGAGACGACGCTCAAACATGAACATCGCTTCAACGTCGACACGCTAGACGATCCGCTTTTCGACATCACGTACGGCGCGCGTGAGGACGGACAAAGCGTCGACAACGCCTCCCTCCCCGCTTTGCCATATGCGATGGTTGTAACAGTCGCCGCTGAAGACACGCCTGGCGTCTACAATAATATTCGCCAGCGCTACCAGACGCTGCAACCAGTCGAGATTCGCCAAGAGGTGCGCATTCAGAGCGGCACTGGGAAATCTTAAGCGAGTTAAATTCCTGTAGAACAGTAAGTTTCAATGTCTGAACAGATAGCCGCCGTCCTCGAAGAAATTTCCGTTCCGCCTATGGAGGTGATGACGGTATCACGCGACCTGGATGGATCCCTTGGGTCCAACCGCGAGTGGCATGTGCCGAGGCAGATCAGCGCGAACACCGATGTCGCGGCGGTGCTGGCTTGGCTCGCGAACTTTGTCCATAAGAAGGCAACGTTCGACGCCTATCGAAAAGAGGCTGAGCGGCTGCTTCTCTGGTGTATGCTTCAGCGAGCCAAACCGCTGTCTTCCCTGACGCACGAAGACTGGTTGGCCTATCAGACATTCTTGGGCAATCCCTTGCCCCGGGACCAATGGGTGAGTGAACAGAGTCGCCGACATCCTCGCAATGATCCGCGTTGGCGCCCGTTCGCAGGGGCATTGTCAGCGTCAAGTCAAAGGCAGGCGGGTATCATATTGACGTCGATGTTCGCCTGGCTTGTCAGTGCAGGCTACCTGGCAGGCAATCCGCTCTCACTTTCCCGCCAAAGAGGTCGCGCACGGGCGCCTCGTATTGAACGCTATTTTGACGATGAACTCTGGCTAGAAGTAAAGGCCACGATTGACGCCATGCCGCGCGAAACGCCGCGGGAGCGTGAGCGATATCTGCGACTGCGGTGGTTGTTCACATTGCTCTATGTGTGCGGTCTACGCATCTCGGAGATTGCCGAGAACAATATGGGTAGTTTCTTCTGCAGGCGCGACCGCGATGGCAGCGAACGGTGGTGGCTCGAAATCCTTGGCAAAGGGAGTAAGGTACGCCTAGTCCCGGCGACCAATGAACTGATGAACGAACTCGGCCGATATAGGCGTGAACTGAGCTTCCCTGCACTGCCTGTATCTGGAGAGTCGACGCCGCTGCTACTGCCCATCGGCGGGAAGCCTAAGGCGATGAGCCGCGGCGGGATCCACGATATCATCAAGGCTGTTTTCGCGATGACGGCCGAGCGAATCGAGCTCAAGGGACCACAATTCGTGCATGTTGCTTATCGAGTCAGTCAGGCATCGGCGCACTGGTTGCGGCATACCGCGGGGTCACACATGGCGAACAACTCCGTAGACTTGCGGCATGTCAGGGACAATCTGGGGCACGCTTCGATCAGCACCACTAGTGGTTATCTGCACGCACCGGACGACACGCGGCACAACGATACTGAAGACAAGCACCGAGCGAATTGGTAGCGTCGGCAGAAAAGACACAGCGATTCTTAGCTTGGGCACCATTAGCCGACGTTCTTAACCAGGACAATGCCCCCCTCATGCTCAAGGCGTTCGTTCGCCTCGTTAGCTGGACGCGCTGTACACTCGCGTTGGCCCTAGAACTCGCCCATAACTTCGCTAGTAATTGGCGGGGTACAGTTCGCGCTCGACCAACTCGATCATTATATGGATGATCTTGATGTGTAGCTCTTGAGTACGGTCAGCAAAATTGCCGCCCGGGCAGCTAATGCAGACGTCTGACAAGTCCTCTAATGGCGAGCCAGCAGTCCCTGTCAAAGCAATCACGAGCATACCAAGCTTGCGCGCCATCTGGGCCGCAACCAGAATCGAAGGGCTTTTCCCGCTCGTACTGATCGCGAGCAGTACATCGCCCGGACGACCATGGGACTCGATGTAACGGGCGAACACCTGATCGTATCCATAGTCGTTTGCAACGCAGGTGATATGAGTTGGGTCGCTGATTGCAGTAGCGGCGATCCCGGGCCGATCACGACGGAAGCGTCCTGTCAGTTCTTCCGCGAAATGCATGGCGTCGCACATTGAACCGCCATTCCCGCAAGAAAATGCCCTTCCTCCCTTGCAGAACGATGTCACCAGCACCTGTGCGGCGTCAGCCACGGTTTGCAGCTTGGTTGCGTCGTCCACGAATAGGTCCAGGGCGTGTCGCGCTTCGGTCAGCCCATTCTTGATATGTTCAATCATATGCTCTTCTTTGTAAAATCAGTGACTTGCCGATGGCTCGAAGCCATGGACCTCGGTGGCCTGCTCGCAGGGCGTGCGCTCGACTTGCACTGTCGAATGGTGGATGTGAAATTCGTCTGCGATTTCATGACGGACCGAGATCAGTAACGCTTCGAGATCCACATGCCCCGGATCGCAAACGATGTGCACGCTCAAGCTCACCTTGCCGCTTGTGATGGCCCACACGTGCAGGTCGTGGACACTTGCTACGCCTGGCACTGCGAGAATCTTGGTTTTCACATCAGCTAAATCGATGCCCTCAGGTACACCCTCGAGCAAGACGTTCAAACTTGCTTTGAGCAGAATCCAGGTGCGCGGCAACACCCACAGTCCGATGCCCACGGCGATCAACGAATCGACCCAAGTGGCGCCGGTCCAGCGAATCACAAGCGCACCGACGATCACGCCAATCGATCCGAGCATGTCGCTCCATACTTCCAGATAAGCGCCTTTCACGTTCAGGCTAGCATCCTTACCGGCAGAAAGGAGCCGCATACTGATCAAGTTGATGACCAGGCCGAGCACCGCCACGATTAGCATGGCGCCAGAGGCTATCTCGGGCGGATCCTGCAGCCGCTTCCAGGCTTCAACAAGGATGTAAATGGCCACCATGAACAACAGAATCGCGTTGACGGCTGCGGCCAGTATCTCGAAACGATAGTACCCAAAGCTACGCTTTGCGTCAGCCTGACGTCGCCCGATGTGAATTGCGGCCAGCGATATCGCGAGTGCGGCGGCATCTGTGAACATATGCGCCGCATCGGAAATCAAGGCGAGGCTATTCGTCATGATCCCTGCAATGAGCTCAGCGACCAGAAACGTCGATGTCAGCCCTAGTGCTATCCACAGAGGGCGAGCGTTCTGTGTAGGTGAAATAGCGTGCGAATGTGAATGCCCTGAACCCATAAATTCTCCTCAATATCTTTCATTTTTAAGTCAACACTGGACCGACCGCCGGTCTTCGCATCGCATCGCGCAGCGGCGCGCAATTATTTGCGTACAGGCCGATCCATACCTCAGTAGAAAAGCCGCCTGATGTGAACCACTTGCGGCGCAAGCACGGCCAAGAGCAGGATCAGCACCAGAGCAACGCCAGTTACGGCATCTACGTTATCGAACCCTGCCGCAATCAAACCTACCACCACCATTGGGGCGACAAAGGGTAACAAGGCGACCGCCGCCTTGACCACGAACATCGCACCGCGCTGTCGGCAGAATAAACAACCGTAGAGCCCACGCAATGCGCCGGCTGTGAACGCGCATGTTGCAAGTGGCATCAAATCGCGTGGCGGGAGGTTCGAGGCATGATTAAGAGCATGTATTGCCCCCCCTGCTAGAAACGGACTTGGAATTAGCAGAACGACGACGATGGCAAGACGCATGTTTTCGTCCTGATCTACCTCCTCTTCT
>NZ_JCASII010000015.1:0-13743 GCF_059686035.1 Telluria sp. ZT3P26
CCATAGCAAGTCGGTCCCACCCCTTCCCATCCCGAACAGGACCGTGAAACGACTTTGCGCCGATGATAGTGCTGCAACCAGTGTGAAAGTAGGTTATCGTCAGGCTAGTTATATAGAGAAACCCCCACTCAATGATTTGAGTGGGGGTTTTTCGCTTTCAAGTGCTGGTATTTAACCGGTCGAACATAGTATTACCAAGTTGAACATAAAGCCCGCTGATTCACATCAGCGGGCTTTTTCGCAGGCAGATATATCGGGCCTGCTCATACACCATCCCGCAAGCCAATCAACTTGTCCAGCAATCCTTCTGCCGACGCCGCAACCCGATCCAGACTGGCTTCACGCAGCTTGGCAGTATCAACCACCTGCTCGCTGCGCGACCCCGCCCAGCGCAGCAGCGCGCCGCAGGCGTCGGGATGATCGAACAAGCCATGCAGATACGTCCCCATGATCTGTCCATCTGCCGACATCGCGCCTTCGCCACGGCCATCGATGGCGAACACAGGCCGCGTCATCGCCGGCCCACGCGATACACCCATATGGATTTCATATCCGCTGACGCGGCCCGACGCATCGCCCGGCATAAATGCACAGAGTCCTTCCACCCGCGTCAGCTGCTTGTCACGTGTCAGCTCGGTTTCGATATCAAGCAGTCCAAGTCCATCCGACACGCCTGGCGTCCCTTCAACGCCGTGCGGGTCACCAACCGTCTTGCCCAGCATCTGAAACCCGCCGCACACGCCCATGACCTTGCCGCCATAACGCAGGTGGCGCGCGATCTGCTCACGCCACCCATGCGCGTCCAGCCAGGCCAGATCGCCGCGCGTGTTCTTGCTGCCCGGGAGGATGATCAGGTCGGCGCCGGGAATCGCTTCGCCCTCGCGCACGAAACGCAGGTCGACATCCGGATGCGCGCGCAGCGCATCGAAATCAGTGTGGTTGCTCATGCGCGGCAGGCTGGGCACGACGACGCGAAACGCGCCCTTGCTTGTTTGCGCCGCCTGCACGGCATCCTCGGCATCGAGGAACAGCCCGTGCAGATAGGGCAACACCGCCAGCACCGGCTTGCCGGTCTGCGCCTCGAGCCAATCGAGCCCCGGTTCGAGCAGCTTGATGTCGCCGCGGAAGCGGTTGATGACAAAGCCTATCACCCGGTCGCGCTCCGACTGCGACAGGCACGACAACGTGCCGACCAGGTGCGCGAACACGCCGCCGCGATCGATGTCGGCAACCAGGATCACCGGGCAGTCGACGGCTTCGGCAAAGCCCATATTGGCGATGTCGCGGTCGCGCAGATTGATTTCGGCCGGACTCCCGGCGCCTTCGACGATCACCGCCTCGTACTGGGCCAGCAGGCGCGCATGCGATTCGAGCACCGCGCCCATCGCGATCGGCTTGTACTGGTGGTAGTCGCGCGCATTCATGTCGGCGCGCACGCGGCCATGGATGATGATCTGGGCGCCGGTGTCGCTCGATGGCTTGAGCAGCACGGGGTTCATGTCGGTGTGCGCTTCGATGCCAGCGGCGATGGCCTGTAGCGCCTGGGCGCGGCCGATCTCGCCGCCCTCGCGCGTGACCGCGCTATTGAGCGCCATGTTCTGCGGCTTGAACGGCGCGACCTTCACGCCGCGCTGCATCAACAGCCGGCACAACGCCGCGACCACCGTCGTTTTGCCGGCGTCCGACGTCGTCCCTTGCACCATCAGGGTCCGGTAGGGGAACGTGCTCATTTCGGGCGCCGCTGGCGTGCCTGCTCCAGCGCCTCGCACATGGTGGCGGTGCCCTGGATCATGCGCGGCCCCGCGCGATTGAGCAAATGGCCGTCGAGCGTGAACAGGTTGTTGCGCCTCACAGCAGTCATGGTGCCGTAGGTTTTCCACAACTGCACGCCGCCGTAGTTCTTTTCGGCCGTCGCAATGATCACTTCGGGATTTTCCTGCAGCACGCTCTCGAGCGTGACCACCGGCGCCGTCACGGCCAGCTTGTCGAAGACGTTCACACCGCCGCACAGGTGCATCGCATCGGTCAGGATGTGCTTTCCGCTGAGCGTATAGAGCGGCTTGTCCCATACCTGGTAAAAGACGCGCACCGGCGCGCGGCCAGCGTACTGCTTGCGCAGACTGGCCAGCTGCGTGCGCAGCGCGGCCGCCGCCGTTTTGGCCGCGGCATCGGTGCCCATCAACTGACCAAGCCGCTCGACGCTTTCCGGAATGGCGTCCAGCGTCTGCGCATCACTCTGGAACACGGGGATGCCGAGCTGGCGCACCATCTCAATCTGCCTGTCCGAGCTGTTGTGGCGCCAGGCCACGATCAGGTCGGGCTTCAGCGAGATCAATAACTCCATGTCGATCTCGCGGTTCGACCCGATGCGCGGGATACGCTTGGCGGCTTCCGGATAATCGCTGTAGTTGACGGCGCCCACGACGCGGCTGCCGCCACCGGCTGCGAACAGCAGCTCGGTCACGCTCGGCGCGAGCGAGATGATGCGCAGCGCCGGCCTGGCGACCGTGACGGTCTGGCCGCCGTCATCCTTGACGGTGATCGCGGCTTGCGCACTGGTGATCGACAGGCCTGCAATCAAGAAAGTCGTCAGGGCAGCCGTCAGCATCGTTGTTTTCATCGTTGGTTCCATTCATGAAGTGCTTGTTCAAAGCGGTGCCATTCAGGTTCGCCTGCCGGCAGGCCGACGCGGATCCCGCGCCCGGCATCCCGGAACAGCCGGCACCAGATACCCCGCGCCGCCATGTGGGCGTGGAAGTCTTCTGGCTGCATCTGCGGCCACCAGCGAAACAGCGACGTACCACTGCTGGCAATGCCGTGGTCCAGCAAGAGCCGCGTCATCCGCTCGCCGGACTGGCACAGACTGGTGCGCGTCGCATGCTGCCAGGCGCTATCGGTCAGCGCTGCCAGGGCGATTTCCTGCGCCGGACCGCTGATGGTCCAGGGCCCCAGCAGGTGCGCCAGATCGCGCAGAAGGCTGTCATGCGCAGCGACGAAGCCCAGGCGCAGGCCCGCGAGGCCAAAGAATTTGCCGATCGAGCGTAGCACGATGAGGCCGGGCTGCGAGGCGTGCATCGCTACGCTGAGTACCGTCGCGGTGTCGCCAAACGCTTCGTCGACGATCAGCCAACCGCCGCGCGCCTGCAGGCGTGTGGCCCAGTCGAGCAGGCGTTCCGGCGCAATCGTCTCGCCGGTCGGGTTGTTCGGATTGACGACGACGACGACATCGCTGATGTCGACCGCCGCATCCAGTTCGGCATAGGTCACCTGCCGCAGCAGATGACCGTGCTGGCCCCAGTGGTGCGCGTGCTCCGCATACGATGGCGCCGACACGGCGACGCGCGATGGTGCGCGCAGGCGGGGCAGGGCCTGGATCGCGGCCTGGGTGCCGGCCACCGGCAGCAAGTGCGGCGCCTGGTAGTACGCGCAGGCCGCCGCCAGCAGCGCCGGATCCGGTTCGGGCAGGCGCAGCCACGCCCCGGGCGATGGCGTTGGCGCCGGATAGCCATGCGGGTTGATCCCGGTCGACAGGTCGATCCAGTCCTCGCGCCCGTAATACCGCGCGGCGTCGCGCAGGTTGCCGCCGTGTTCAAGCATGCGGCGCGCCGATCATGGTCAATACCGCCAGCAGGCAGACGACGCCGAGCCAGAGCAGCGTCGTGCGCAGCACCAGCTGCCAGGCGCGCTGGATGTCGCCGGCGCAGGCGGCGGGACCGGCGCCCAGTGGCGGGCGTTGTTCGACCTCGCCATCGTAGACGGCTGCGCCGCCGAGCGATACGCCCAGTGCGCCGGCGCCGCTGGCCATCACTGGTCCGGCGTTCGGGCTGCTCCATGCGGGTGCCTGCGTGCGCCAGCAGTGCCAGGCGCGCGCACGCTCCGCGCCGGCCAGCAGCACATACGACAGCGCGGTCAGGCGCGCCGGCAGATAGTTCATCACGTCGTCGATGCGCGCTGCAGGGCGGCCGAACAGATTGAAACGCGCACTGCGGTAACCCCACATCGCATCGAGCGTATTGGCGAGCCGGAACAGCACCGCGCCCGGCCCGCCCAGCAGGATGAACCAGAACAGCGTGCCGAACACGGCGTCGTTGCCGTTTTCAAGAAGCGACTCGGCGCTTGCCTTGGCCAGGTCGGATTCACTGGCGCTGGCGGTGTCACGGCTGACGATGCGGGCAGTCAGCGCGCGCGCCTGGGCCAGGTCGCCGCTGCGCAGCGCCTCGTAGATCGGGATTGTATGGTCGCGCAGGCTGCGCAGGCCGATGCACAGATACAGCAGCACTGCGTGCAGCCACAGGCCGGCGGCATCGGTCAGCACCACGAACAAGGCAGTCAATGGCAGCACTGCCAACGCCCATGCCAGGCTGCCGCGCGGCAGGCGCAGGTTGCCGCGGTTCAGGCGCCGTTCGATGAAGTTCGCCAGATTGCCGAAGCCGACCAGCGGATGCCAGCGCCGCGTCTCGCCCAGCAGCAGGTCGAGCGCGACACCGGCCACCAGCAGCAGCGCCACCGTCGACAACGACAAGCCAGTCAGCACAGGGAACCTTTCAGGACAAGTGGCAGGCCGGCCGCCACCAGCACCGCACGGCCCACGCGCGCAGCCACGGCCTGGTTCAGCCGCCCGGCTTCATCGGTAAAGCTGCGCGAGATCGCGCCCCACGGCACGATGCCCATGCCGACTTCGTTCGACACGAAGACCACGTCGCCCGGCACGCCCGCATCGAGCAGGTCCAGCAGGGCCGCGCGCTCCTCATGGAACCGGTCCGGCAGCGTCAGGGCGCCGACCTCGGGATACTCGCGGCCGTCGCAGAACATCAGGTTACTGAGCCACAGCGTCAGGCAATCGACCAGCACCAGGCGGCCCGGCAGGCATTCGGTGCGCAGCGTCTGCGCCAGCGCCATTTCTTCCTCGACCGTGCGCCATTCGGGCGGCCGCTGCTCACGGTGCAGCGCAATGCGCGCCGCCATTTCGCCATCACCCGCGCGCGAGGTGGCGATATAGACGACTTCCTGGCCCGAGTCGCGCGCCAGCCGTTCAGCGAAGGCGCTCTTGCCCGAGCGTGCGCCGCCAAAGACCAGCGTCACGCTCATGGTGCACCGCCAAACAGCGCGGCAACCGCGCGCGGATTCGACGGAAAGTAACCGTGGAAGTAGGACGCGAACAGCGCGCCGACGCGGTACACCGCTTCGCCCGGTGTCTGCGTGCGCTGCTTGACGGTATGCGCCTGCGGCGGCACGTCGGTGGCCAGCAGCGAATAGTGGAACGTGTGGCCGCGCAGTTCGCCCTCCGGCGTGGCCAGCGCATGCATCCCGAGGCCAGCCAGGCGCGGTTGCATCGCCACTTCGCCCGGCAGCAAACCGGCCATCTCCCAGCGCCGGCCATCGCTGTCGGTCAAGCCATCGGCCAGGGCCATCATGCCGCCGCATTCGGCCACGATCGGCACGCCGCGCGCATGCGCTGCGCGGATCGAATCGCGCCAGCGCGTTGCGCCCTGCAGTGCCGCGCCGTGCAGTTCGGGATAGCCGCCCGGCAGATACACGGCGTCGGCGTGGTCCGGCACCGCGTCGTCCGACAGCGGTGCAAAGTAGGTGATCTGCGCACCCAGCGCCTTGAGCAGTTCGACGTTCGCTGGATACACGAACATGAACGACGGGTCGTGCGCAATTGCGATCGTGCGGCCGGCAAGCGGCGTGTCGATCTGCGCAGGGACGGCGTGCGCTGGTGCCATCACCGGCAACGCATTCCACGCCGCCTCATCGAATTCGATGCTGTCGGCCAGCGCGTCAAGGATACGCTGCAGCTGGTCGACTTCACCCGGCAGCACCAGGCCCAGGTGCCGCTCGGGCAGGTGATGTTCCTGGCGCGCCAGGGTGCCGATCAGGGGAATGTCGCGCAGCGACTCCTTGACCATGGCCGCATGGCCGCTGCTGGCAACGCGGTTGGCGATCACACCCGCCATCTGCACGGGACCATAGTCACGCAAGCCCTGCGCCACGGCGCCGGCCGTCTGCGCCATCGCCGATGCATCCAGTACCGCCAGCACCGGAATCCCGAACGCGCGCGCCAGGTCGGCGCTCGATGGCGTGCCGTCGTACAGGCCCATCACACCTTCGACGAGGATTGCGTCGGCCTCCGCAGCAGCGGCCTGCAGGCGCTGGCGGCAGGCTTCAGGGCCGACCATCCACAGATCCAGATTGTGGACCGGCGTGCCGCATGCGCTTTCCAGCATTACCGGATCGACGAAGTCGGGCCCGCATTTGAACACGCGTACGCGCTTGCCCATACGGATCAAACGCCGCGCCAGCGCAGCCGTGACGGTGGTCTTGCCCTGGCCGGACGCCATTGCCGCCACCAGCACCACGCGCGCACCGGGATGCGCGCTCATTACCACTCCGTCCCGGCCTGGGCGCCGATCCCCGCCTTGAACGCGTGCTTGACGACATTCATTTCAGTGACGGTGTCGGCAACCGCCACCAGTTCGGGCGGCGCGCCACGGCCCGTGATCACCACGTGCTGCATGGTCGGGCGGTCGAGCAGGTCGGCAATCACGGTATGCACGTCGACATACCCGTATTTGAGCGCGATATTCAGTTCGTCCAGCACCACCATGCCGATGGTCGGATCGGACAGGAACTGCTTGGCCAGCGCCCACGCCTCGGTCGCTTTCTCGATGTCGCGCTCGCGGTTCTGGGTTTCCCAGGTATAGCCTTCGCCCATCGCATGGAAGCGCACTTCGTCGGGGAAGCGGCGCAGGAAGGTTTCTTCGCCGGTCGACAGCGCACCCTTGATGAACTGGACCACGCCGACCTGCATGCCGTGACCCAGCGCGCGCGCCACCATGCCGAACGCGCTCGAGCTTTTGCCTTTACCGTTGCCGGTATTGACGATGATGATGCCGATCTCCTTGTCGGCCGACGCGATCTTTGCGTCGATGATGGCTTTCTTGCGCTCCATGCGCACGCGATGGCGTTCGTTCAGCGCAGCGGTTTGTTCGGGAGTCATGTCGTTCATGCGGAATCCTCTTGAGGGATGAAGATGCGGCGGCCGTGATGTTCGATCATCTCGATCGGGTGGCCGAGGTAGTCGCCCAGCAGCGCGCTCTGCATGGTCTGTTCGTTGGTGCCTGCATGCCAGCGGCCATCGCCCATCAGCAGCAGCACGTGGGTCGAGATGCGCGAAGCCAGGTTCAGGTCATGGCCGATCATGACCACGGTGCGATTCTGCTCGCGGCACAGGCGCGCAAGCAGACCCATGACGCTCACCTGGTGCGCCAGGTCGAGCGCATTGGCTGGCTCGTCGAGCAGCAGCAGCGGTGTTTGCTGGGCCAGCAGGGCGGCAATCGCCACGCGCTGGCGCTCGCCGCCGGACAGCGTGCGCACGTCGCGCGCCGTCAGGTCACTTACGTCCATCGACGCCAGGGCTTCCAGCGCAACCTGATGGTCGTCGCTGCCTTCCCAGTAGCGGTTGGCGTGGTACGGGTGGCGCGCCGAGAGCACGCTCTCGAGCACCGTGTAGGCAAAGGCATCGTGGCGCGACTGGGCGAGAAAGGCGCGTTCGCGCGCCAGGTCGGTCAGCGGCCAGGCCGCCAGGGCGCGTCCGCCGATGTGGACCGCGCCGCCGTCGGGCTGGTGCAAGCCTGCCAGCGTGCGCAGCAAGGTGCTCTTGCCGGCGCCGTTGCGGCCGATGATGCTCCAGCATTCGCCCGGTTGCGCGGCCCAGTTCAGGCCCTGCACCAGGGTGCGCCCGACGATGGCCAGGCGCAGGTCGTGGGTGGCGATGACGGTCATTTGCGCATGCGGTGCAGTTGGTACAGGAAGACCGGCGCACCGATCATTGCCGTGATGGCGCCGACCGGCAGCTGCTGCGGCGCGACGATTGTGCGCGCCAGCGTATCGCACAGCACGAGGAACGCGCCGCCGCTCAGGACGACGGCAGGAATCAGCACGCGGTGGTCAGGGCCGAAGGCGAAGCGGCAGGCGTGCGGCACGATCAGGCCGACGAAGCCAATCGAACCGGCGCTGGTGACGGCGCTCGCCGTGAGCAGCGCCGACACGAAGAACAGGCCCTTGCGCAGCGCACTCACACGCACGCCCAGCGTGACGGCGTTTTCTGCGTGCAGCGCGACCATGTTCATGGCGCGCGCGCTGCGCATGGCAAACAGCAGCGCGCCGACCAGCACGATCCACGGCGCCAGGCGCAGCGGCGCGCCGGCCAGGTCGCCGATCAGCCAGAAGATCATGCTGCGCAGGCGTCCTTCGGGCGCGATCGACAGCATGAGGGTGACGAGCGAGCCGCACAGTGCCGAGACGATCACGCCGGTCAGCAGAAGCATCGAGGCGCCACCTTCGGCGGCCTGGCCGCTGCGCAGATCGCGCCGCGCCAGCACGTACAGCAGCAGGGCGACGCCGACGGCGCCAACCAGCGCGGCCGCATCGACCATCAGCGTGGATGCCATGAGCAGCAAGGCGAGGAGGGCGCCGACCGAGGCGCCGGACGAGACGCCCAGCACATACGGGTCGGCGAGGGGATTGCGTAACAGCGCCTGCATCATCAGGCCGGCCAGGGCGAGGGCGCCGCCGGTGGCAAAGGCCACCAGCGCGCGGCTGGCGCGCAGGTCGAGCAGGGATGCGGACAGGGATTCGGGTTGGCCGCTGGCCAACTGGCGCAGGGCGTCGGGGATGTCGCTGAGCGGCACGCGGATGGAACCGGTCATGCCCGAGAACAGCAGGGTGGCGATGGCCAGGACCAGCATGGCGCCGACGATGAGCGTGGCGCGTTGGCGTAATGGCGGGACGGGTGCTTGCATGCGGGCCCTGATAGTTGATCGATGCCCGCGGCGCGTGCGCCGCGGGCGGAAAATGCCAGCTTAACGGATGCCGTAGCGCAGCGACGCGAACCAGGTGCGGCCGCTGGTGCCGTAGTTGCGCGCCACTTCGTAATTCTTGTCCGCGACGTTGTTCACGCGCAGCAGCAAGGACCAGTCGGGCGTGAACTGGTACGTGGTGTACAGGTTCAGCAAGCCGTAGCCGCCCAGGCGGCTGGTATTGGGCGCGTTGTCGAAACGGTCGCCCGACACGGTCAGCTCGGCGCCGCTTTTCAGCTGGCCCATCACGTAATCGGCCGCGAAGTTGGCGTGTTTCTTCGCGCGGCGCGCCAACTGGCGGCCGGTGGTATCGTCGCGCGGATCCTGCCAATCGAGGCTGGCGCGCAGGTTCACGTCCATCAGGCGCGTGCTGCCCGCCAGCGAGAAGCCTTCGAGCGTCGCTTCGTTGACGTTGTAGGCGCAGCTGCGGTTGACACCGTCCGGGCATGGCGTGCTCGATACGATCATGTCGGTCAGGCGATTGTGGAAGTACGTGGCGTCGAGGTTGTAGCCGTTGCCGTCGTAGCGCAGGCCCACTTCACGGTTGCGGCCTTTTTCCGGCTTGTTCGTCGCCAGGCCGTAGCCCGGGAAGTACAGTTCGTTGAAGGTCGGGGCGCGGAAGCTCGTGCCGATGCTGGCGGTGGCGCGCAGGCCGTTGCCGAACTCGTAGCCGTAGCCGGCGGCGCCCGTGTTCTGGCTGCCGTAGACCGAGCGGTCCTGGCGCGCACTGACGTCGAACAGGTGATTGGCGCGCTTGGCCGAATACGCCGCTGCATACGAATTGGTGATGCGCGTCTTGCGCATCGACGCCACTTCTTCCTTGCGGTGGTTGAACAGCAGCTGCAGCGTGTCCTGGCCGATGGCGACGTTGTTCTGCCACGAGAATTCGTTCTGCTCGGTGTCGATCTGGCTGGCGCCGCTGGCCGTGGCGTTGCTGAAGCTGCCCGACTTGTCTTCCGAACGCGCGTACTGCACGGTGCTGCGCCAGTTCGGCAGGATCTGGTTGGTCATGTAGACAGCGGCGGTATTGATGTCCGAGTCGCTGTGCACATCGTAGCTGCCGGAACCGCTGGCGTCGTACTGGCTGTACGTGCGGCTGGCCAGGAACTGGGCGCCGATCTCGTGACCCGGCGCGAGCGCCATCGACACACGACCATTGGCGTTGCGGCGGCGGTAGCCGTCTTCGTCGGCGTTGTAGCCTGACGCGCCGGGGCGCGTGGACGAGAAGCCGTCGGATTCTTCGTAGCCGGCGCCGAAGGCATAGCTGATGGCATTCGGGCCGCCGCTGCTGCCAAAGATGCCCGCATCGCCCTGCAGCGTCGCGTTGCTGCCCGCGCCGATCGAACCGGTGACGACAGGTGTACCTTCGCCCTTGCGGGTAAAGATCTGGATCACGCCGCCGATGGCGTCGGCGCCGTACAGCGTGCTCAGTGGGCCGTAGACGATTTCGATGCGATCGATGGCGCCCAGCGGGATGGCGTTCCAGCTGGCGGTGCCGGTGGTGGACGAGCCGATGCGCACGCCGTCGAGCAACACGACGATCTGGTTGGCGTTTGCGCCGCGCACATAGACGCTGGTGGCCGTGCCGGCCGGGCCGTTGCGCGCGATCTCGATGCCGCGCTGGCGCTGCAGGATGTCGGCCACCGAACCGGCGCCCGAGCGCGCGATTTCTTCGGCGTTGATGACGGTGGTGTCGGCGATCAGGTCCGCCGCGAGTTGCGGCGTGCGGGTGGCGGTGACGACGACGGTATCAGCGACTTCGGCGATGGCGGTGGACGAAATGAGGGCGAGTGCGAGCGACACGGCGGCCGCTTGCCGGCTTACTGGAAAATTCATGAGTGTTTCTTATCAAAGGCATCCCGCCGACGTCCCCGTGGGCTGGATTCAAAGGATCGCGCTGTGCGCGTATCCACCTTTTGGCCGGTATCCGGGCTGACAAGTATGGCCGCCCGACCTTCCCATGCTCAGAAAAGCACAGTGGTATGAGGGGGCGGTTTGCTGCGGGCCCCGAAGAGAGGCTGCAGCACTTGCTTACCGTTGCGGGGGCAGCACGCGTTGGCCCTGTGAAGGGCTTCGTGTTTCCCGTTTAACTGCACCTGCGAACGCAGGTGCGAGCACCAAAACGCGCTCATTATAAGGTGGTTGCCCCGGGCATTGTTATATTTCCAGCACCATCAGGTCGCCGTACCCGATCTGGTGTGGTGTCGATGCCGCACGCAGCGCAGCCTCCCGCAGGGTGCCGCCGCTGGACATGGCGTGCAGCAGGCGCATGGTGCCGGCGTGGCAGATGACGAGTGCCTCGGCGTGCCCCGCGCGCTGCATTTCGGCGAGGAAGGCGGCCACGCGCATGGCCACCTGGAGGACGTTTTCGCCGCCGCCGGGGCGGTACTCGAGCAGGTCGGCGCTCCAGGCGTCGATCTCGTCCCGGGCGATGTCGTCCCACTGGCGCAGCTCCCAGGCGCCAAAGTCCATCTCGGCCAGGCGCGCATCGAACACCGGCGCGGTTGACAGCTGCTGCGCCAGCACGGCGCTGCGTTGCAACGGGCTGGCGTAGACCGGCATGGCGCCGGGCAGGTTCTGACCATGCAGCGCCGCCAGCACGCGTGCGGTGTCCGTGTCCTGCGCCGGCAGGTCGGTGCGGCCGTAGCAGTACCCGGGCGGTACGACCGGTTTCGGGTGGCGCACGAGGTACAGGCGCATCAGGCCAGCGCGCCGCGGCCGAGCGTAGCCAGCACCGCGATATAGATCGCCACTTCGGCCAATTGCTGCACGGCGCCGAGACAGTCGCCCGTATAGCCCTGCAGCCGGCGCGTGAATGTGCGGGCCAGCCAGCGCGTGGCCAGCAAGGCCGCGAACAGCGCCGCGCCAATCGCGGCCAGGTCGAGCAGACCGATGGCCAGCAGCGCGAGCGCCGGCACCAGCACCGTGAGCGTTGCGATCCCGAATTCGTTGCTGCTCATGCGCACCGCCAGCGGCTTGGCCTTGCCTTCCGCACGGGCGTAGTCCATCTGCCAGATCAGGGACGTGGCGGCCAGGCGCGAGAGCGGGTGGGCCAGCAGCAGGGCGCCGATGGCAGTGAGTGGCGGCAGCGTGGCGAGTGCTGCCAGCTTTGCGCCCAGCATGCAGACGATACCGATCGCGCCATACGCACCGACGCGCGAATCCTTCATGATCTCGAGCGCGCGCTCCTTTGTCATCCCGCCGCCCAGGCCATCGCAGGTGTCGGCGAAACCGTCTTCGTGGAAGGCGCCGGTGAGATAGATCGTCGCGGCGGTGGAGAGCACGGCGGCCACTGGCGCTGGCAGCCAATGGGCGGCAATGAAGTAGACGGCCGCGCCGATGGCGCCCACCACGACGCCCACCAGCGGGAAGTAGCGTGATGCGTGATTGAGCCAGGCCGGCTCGAAGCCGACCCAGCGCGGGATCGGTAGCCGCGTGAAGAACTGCAGCGCGATGAAGAACAGGCGCAGCTGGTGGATCATGCCGCGTGCTCGCCGACTTGTCCCGAGACCTGGGCCGATGCGAAGGTCGCCATCTCGCCCAGGAAGTTGGCCGCTGCGTGCAGCAAGGGCAGGGCGAGTGCGCTGCCGGTGCCTTCACCCAGACGCAGGCCCAGGTCGAGCAGTGGGCTGGCCCCGAGCTGCTCGAGCAGCAGCGCGTGACCATGCTCGCCCGAGCAGTGCGCGAACACGCAGTAGTCGAGGATCGCCGGTTGCAGGCGCGCGGCGACCAGCAGCGCACTGGTGACGATGAAGCCGTCGATCAGCAGCACCTTGCGCAGGTGGGCTGCCTGCAGCATGGCGCCGGCCATCATTGCGATTTCGAAGCCGCCGAAGGTGGCCAGGACGTCGAGCGGTTCGTGCACGCTGGCGTGATGCGCGACGGCGGCGGCAACCACCTTTTCTTTGTGGCGGATGCCGTCAGGCGTCAGGCCGGTGCCGGCGCCGACGCAGGCAGCCGCCGGCTGGCCGGTCAGCTTGTGCATCAGGGCTGCCGCGGCGGTCGTGTTCCCGATGCCCATCTCGCCGAAGCCCACGACGTTGCCCGGCAGATCGCGCGCCAGGGCCATGCCATGTTCGAGGGCCGTTGCGCAATCCTGCGCCGACATGGCCGGTTCGATGGCGAAGTTCTTCGTGCCGCTGGCGACTTTCCGATCGAGGAGGCCAGCGCGGACGCCGAAATCATGATTGACGCCAGCGTCAATCACGCGCAGCGCGCAGCCGTTCTGGCGCGCAAACACATTGATCGCCGCGCCGTTGGCCAGGAAGTTCTCGACCATCTGCCAGGTCACGTCTTGCGGGTAGGCGGAGACGCCTTCGGCGACCACGCCATGGTCAGCGGCGAAGACGAGGATCGCAGGTTGGTCGATCGTCACCCGGGCTGTCTGCTGGATCAGGCCCAGCTGCGCAGCGAGCGGCTCCAGGCGCCCCAGGCTGCCAAGGGGTTTGGTCTTGTTATTGATGGCCGCAGCCAGGGATTGGGACAACGCCGGGTTGGCGATCGGGGCAATAACAGGAATATGCATGAGTATTAGAAAGGTCGCTATGGGCGGCGGCTACGATATCACAGCAGAAAGCATTGCAAGACGGCCGAGGCTTTGTTATAGTCTCGCTCCTCGACGCAGACGCCGCCTCAAACGCAGCGACAGCGAAGAAAAAGAAGTAAAGAAGGGGTTGACGAAAAATGAGAAACACTTCATAATCTCGCCTCTCTGCTGCTAACGAACACAACGCTTCGTAGCAAACGGCAGAAGCAGCACCGAATAAAGTTCTTTAAAAATTAACAGTCGATAAGTGTGGGCGTTTGATGAAGGTGCCAAGAACTTCGGTTCTTGATTACTTAAATTATCAAATGTTCACAAAAAAGAAATACGTTGCTCAGC
>NZ_JCASII010000016.1:0-13487 GCF_059686035.1 Telluria sp. ZT3P26
TTTCGCTGCTTGGGGTCGCTGGCATGATGGAAGCAATGAGGGCGTATGCCTTTTTATTTGACCTGCAGCGCGTGTTTGGAGCGGGTGCCCTGCTGATCCGGTCAGTATCCCCAAAAACGCCGTACTGCTTTCTAAGTACCTTAAAGCACCGCACCACGTGCATCGCCGGGTATAGTTCTCCGGCCAAGGCCTACTTCTAAGTTTTCACACAGCCTGGGTCGAAAGCGGACGTTGCCTAACATCTGCAACACGTCAGCTTGGCACTCCCCCACGAGCTCGGACACGTTCGATAGGTATGATGTCCCTATCGGAGGTATTACATGGCACGTGAAAGACGGTTGTTTTCAGAAGAGTTCAAGCGCGAGGCGGTCAAGCTGGTAGGCCAGCCTGGTGCAAGCAAGGCGGCGATAGCCCGCGACCTTGGCATCGGCGCCAATTTGCTGGGCCGGTGGTGCAGAGATGCCGACGTCGATTCAGAGGTCGCTGTCGGGCGCGAGAAGGTCTCCAGCCAAGAGTATGAGCGCATGCGGCGCGAGCTGGCAAAGGTGAAGACAGAGCGCGACATATTAAAAAACCGCCCCACACGGTCCGCCGTGGCCCTCATGAATAGAAACTCCAGGCGAGTACACTGGATGCAAGCAGGACCGTGACCGAACGCTTTTTGGAGGCACAGACCCCGTCAAAAAACCTGGTCCAGGGGAAGCTGCGGACTCATATGTGGCGGCGCCGCCTGGCGACCCCGTTTAGGAAGTTGATCAATTCCGAGTCCCCGTCCTGCGCTTGACTATCCAGGAGGTGGACCATGCCAAACGAGCGTTCACGATCCAAGCCCAGTGGGCTGCCGATCATTCATCCCTTTGCAGCCGGTATCGATATCGGCTCACGATTTCACGTCGCCGCCGTCAGCCCGGATCTGTGCGACGAGCCAGTCCAGACTTTTCAGGCTTTTACCAGTGATTTGGAGCGGATGGCCAGTTGGCTGGTCGCGACTGGAACAAAAACGGTCGTGATGGAATCGACCGGCGTCTATTGGGTTGCTGCCTTCGAGGTACTCGAGTCGCACGGGCTGGAGGTCATTCTGGCCAACGCCCGCGAAGCACGTGCCGTCCCTGGTCGAAAGAGCGACGTCAACGATGCCCAGTGGCTGCAGCGTCTGCATGCCTGCGGTTTGCTTCGTGCGAGCTTCCGTCCTGGCCGTGATATCGCCGAGTTGCGTGCCTATCTTCGCGCACGCGAGAAGCACACTGACTACGCCGCTGCGCATATCCAACACATGCAGAAGGCGCTGACCTTCATGAACATCCAGCTCCATCACGTTATCGCCACGATCACCGGCGCCACGGGCATGAAGATCATCCGTGCCATCGTCGCTGGCGAGCGCAATCCCGATACATTGGCGGCAATGCGCGATGTGCGCTGCAAAGAAAGCCTTGAGACCATCCGCAGCGCCCTGGTAGGAAATTACCAACCCGAGCACGTATTCGCGCTGAAGCAGGCACTTGCCCTCTACGATTTCTATCAGCAGTGTATCGACGAATGCGACGTGGAAATCGAACGTACGGTGGCTGGTCTGAACATCGGGAAAACTATGCCGGATGCGCCGCTGCCCAAAGCCAAGCATCGCAGCAAATTGCCGAGCGATCCGAAGTTTGACGCGCGGAGCGCGTTGTACAAGCTGACCGGTACCGATCTAACCCAAATTCACGGTGTCGGCCCATTTCTGGCACTACGCTTCATTGGCGAATGCGGCACGGACTTTAGCCGATGGCGCAGTGCGAAACACTTCACCTCATGGCTGACACTATCACCCGGCTGTAAAATCAGCGGTGGCAAGGTGCTCTCGGCGCATACGCGCAAGACCAGCAGCCGACTCACCGTCGCGATTCGGCTGGCAGCTGTCACGGTTGGGCGAAGCAACACCGCACTCGGCGCATTCTACCGACGCCTCGCGGGACGTATTGGTACGGCCAAAGCGGTAACAGCCACCGCCCGCAAGATTGCAGTCCTGTTCTATAACGCGATGCGATATGGAATGGATTACCGAGACCCCGGCGCGGACCACTACGAACAGCAGTACCGCGACCGAGTCATCAAGCAGCTGCATCGTCGTGCCGCGCAGTTCGGCTTTGCTCTGCAAAAGCAGGAGTCAACAGCCAACGTGTGAGTTTCTTAGGAAGGCGCTCGGCTACTTCGCAGCCGACCTCAAGTGAAGTACGGCTTCATCGCCAAATATCGAACCATCTGGCCGACCCGAACGATGTGCCGTCTGCTCGGCGTATCAATCAGCGGTTTTTACGACTGGCTCAGCCGACCCGTAAGTGTCCATGAGAGCGAGAATGTCCAGCTCCTCAAGGCAATCAAGCATAGCTACGAAGCCAGCGATGGCACATATGGTTCGCCGCGCGTAGTGCGAGACCTTATCGACGCTGGTTTTTTCTGCAGCGAGAACCGAGTGGCGCGACTGATGAAAGCGGCCGGCATCAAGGCCCGTCACAAGCGGCGTCGGGCACCAAGCCAGCTTGAATCACCAGTCCATGCCATCGCGCCGAATCCGCTGGACCGGCAGTTTGAAGCGACTGGCCCGAACCAGAAATGGGCAGCCGACTTCACTTAAGTGTGGACCGGCGAAGGCTGGCTGTTTGTCGCTGTCGTCCTGGACCTGTACTCGCGACGCGTGGTGGGCTGGTCGATGCAACCGACGATGACGGCCCAACTGGTAATGGATGCCCTGCTGATGGCCATCTTCCGTCGTGGCCGGCCGCGGGCCGTATTGCATCACTCGGACCAGGGCTCGCAATACACGAGCGAGGATTTCGAGCGCCTGCTCGAATCCCATGGCATCGTCTGCAGCATGAGCCGTCGCGGCAACTGCTGGGATAACGCCGCGATGGAGAGTTTCTTTTCCACGCTCAAAACTGAACGCCTGAGCAAAAAACACTATCGGACCAGGGATGATTTACGTGCTGATGTGTTCGACTATATAGAAAGGTTCTACAATCCACGCCGGCGTCATTCCACTATCGGCTACATCAGCCCGGTACAGTTTGAAAATCTAAAATGCGCCTAACGGAGGTGTCCGTACCGGTAGGGGAATGCCACCCATCATCGGCTTCGCCAAGACAGTGTCGAGCACGCTGGCCTATATCGCAATCGTTGGCGAGAATGCGGTCCAGGTCTATACGCTTGACGCCGTATCAAAAAAGTTGCCATTGTCCCAGTTGCCGCACTACCGCACGGCATCTGAGCTTCCGGTGGCAGCATTCGCATGTACATCAGCCCGAAAAACAGCGACGTGGTGAATATGATTGATACCGCATGTAATGAGGAGTAGGATTGGAAAGGTTGGGCGTTCGCCGAAGCAATAATTTAAAAAATCCAAAGGAGACAACGATGTCGCACATACTTGAAAATGCCGACCGGCCGCCCCCCATTACCGACCCAAACCGTCGCCGTCTGCTGGCAGGTGGCACTGCTGCCATGGCAGCAGCAGGGTTAGCCGGATTCACCAGATCTGCAATGGCACAGGCGGTGGCAGATACTGCTATTGCAGCAAAACCGTTACCAGCGTATGTCAACTGGAAAAACCCGGAATCGATGATCGTGCATACCGCCAGCACGCTGGAGACGAAGCGCAGCGCGTTCGGTACAAGTATCATAACTCCGACCAGCCAGCTCTACATCCGCAATAACCTGCCGGCGCCCGATGCATCGGTTGTCGCCGACCGCGACGGCTGGCAAGTAGCGATCGAGGGCGTAAAGAATCCCCGCACATTGAGTGTGAAGGATTTGAAATCGATGGGCCTGGAGACAATGGCGATGGTACTCCAATGCTCAGGCAATGGCCGTGGCCTGTTCCCGAACAAGCCGAGCGGCACTCCCTGGCAGGTTGGCGCTGCGGGCTGCGTGGTTTGGAGCGGTGTGCCGGTGCGCGTCCTGACGGAAGCGCTCGGCGGAATTATCGACGGCATGCAGTATATGACTGGTACTGGTGGAGAGAAATTGCCGGAGGGTTTGGACCCGAAAAGCGTGATTGTTGAGCGGTCGGTACCCGCGAAGGCCATGGCTGACGCCATGTTGGCCTGGGAAATGAATGGCGAGCCGATTCCCCTCGCGCATGGTGGGCCGCTGCGTTTAATCGTGCCCGGCTACACCGGTGTCAACAACATCAAGTACATCAAGAGGCTGGCGTTTACGGCAGCCCAAACCGATGCTGCCATCCAGAAGACCGGCTACCGCATCTCACCGCCGGGACAGAAGGGCGACCCGAGCCATCCTTCGGTATGGGAGATGTCACCGAAATCATGGATCAACTCGCCGGCGCCCGAAACTGGTGCGGTATCGGCCGGAAGGGCACAGATCAAGGGCGTGGCGTTTGGTGGACTGAATGCGGTGAAGTCAGTCGAGGTATCAGTCGACGGTGACAAGACGTGGAAGACGGCACGCCTGGTAGGGCCGGATTTAGGCCGCTATGCATGGCGCCAGTTCGTTTTGCCGGTGAAGCTTGAGCCCGGTACCTACACCATCGCCTGCGTCGTGACTGATTCACGGGGCAATCGCCAGCCAGAGGGCCGTGTGGAAAACACCGGTGGCTACAACAATAACAGCTGGCGCGATCACGCGCTGACCATTACCGTCGTTTAAGGGATATCCATGTATTCGTCGATTACACGTATGGCCACGTCCGCCGCAATTGCAGCAGCACTTGTCGGCTCGCCAGCTTTCGCGCAGGACAAATTAGAGGCTGGCAGGACGCTGTTCAACAAGACGGCCGTACCAGCGTGCGCGGTGTGCCATGCACTAAAGAATGCTGGCGCGGAGGGTGCCATCGGGCCCAGTTTGGATGAACTGAAGCCTGACGCAACAAGGGTGGAAAAGGCGGTTCGCAACGGGATCGGCCAAATGCCTGCGTTTAAGAATTTGACCGACGAGCAGATCAAGTTGCTCGGACAGTACGTGGCTACGGTTACCGCGGCAGGGAAGTAACGCGGGTTCCGTGACCATTGGGCGGATTCGAAATTGCCTAGTTTTACGCAGACTTATTCTTTGATTCTTCACCTGATTTCTGACATAAAACATTTTTGTGATTAAGCTTTGCCACAGGCGTCCAACGGGTTTTGAGTCTTACGACTGACCTGCGACGGCCAATAGGGCTTCAGGAGGAGTCAGCGGGCTCACAAAACGTAGATGAGGATCGTTACCGCCAATTGCTTTTGGCGTCGATTGACGGTGCCGAAGTAGGGCCCCTGCTAATCTAGACCGTCCAGCTTGAGCGGGCTCCGCGACATCCATTTCGCCTCACGCAGAAGCAGATGAACAGACCCCTAATACCTGGGCAGGGATGAATTGCAGCGTCGCTGTGCTTTGGACATCGGCCTTGCTAACCGCTAGCACGGCCCTACCTGCACATCTCCTTGTCCAACCAGATGAGCAAAGAGTCAGGCGCCCTAACGCTGCGTTTTACTCTTCCCAGTTGATCGTTCAATACTTCGTTTTTGCTGGCACACTCATCTCGCTAATGTACCTGCGCTAACTCACTACGACTATCGTCGACGCTCCCTAGCTAAAATTCCCTTTAGCAAGCGGTCACCATTGCTTTGCTTTCCTGCGCCGTATGTGGCGCAGGAAAGCACGGCATGCTGGCAGGAGAGAAGCGCAGCATGCTGATTCCCGTTCTTTAATTTCACTATCCTTGCCGCGGCTTGCCGGCTTATTGCATGCTCATCAGCACCGCTTTGCCCGGATCTGCGGGCACATCGCCTTCCATGACTAGAATGCGGCTGGCCGTGCCCTGCTTGGCGGAAAGGCTTCCGACGACTTCGCGCATTGGGCCGATGGCCGTGCCATTGGCCATGCCTTTCGGATTTGTCATAAAACTGGCTACCGGCGTCGCCTGGCCGCTGGCGTACACCTTGTACACAGTTTCCGGCTTGAGCTTGTGCAGCGTTACCTCTAGCGCATCGGTAACACCCAAGTTGCGTGCCACGACCGATCCCGTTGCATCGCCGCTGCCCGCTTTAAGTGCGATGTTGAGTGGCTCGCTATTCGCGCGCGGACTGAGGTTGGCCTTGCCCCCCCCGTCGGGTGCTGCCTTCGAAACATAGACCAGTGCCTGTGGCGCTTGTCCAACCGGCACGCGCGCGATGACCTTGTTGCTGGCGCTGTCGATGACGTCAACCGCGTCGCCATTCTCGAGGCCGACGTAGAGACGGCTACTATCATCCGAGCTCCAGATTCCGTGAGGCAGCGCGCCAGTGGGGATGCTCGCCACCAGTGTCGGCGCGTTGCCGGTAGTGAAGACCTTAACGGCGTTTTCGCCGCCCACCGTTATGTAGGCATGCGTGCCGCTGGCGGTCTTGACGAAGGCCAAGTGATTGGTGATGAAGCCGGTGTCGATCACGCCTTTGACAGCAAGCGTAGCGGTGTCAATGCGGGTGACCTTGCCGACGTCCTTATGGGTCATCCAGACTTCTTTGTTGTCCGGAGTGAACTGCAGGAAGGGTGAGAACGGGCTCGTCACCGGAATGCGCTTGACGACCTTGTGCGACTTGACGTCGATGACGTCGACGGTCGGGTTGAAGCTCGACACTACGAACGCGAGCTTACCGTTCGGATGGAACAGCACCATCCCGGGTCCGCCAGTTGTTTGGATACGGCGCTTTTCCTTGAACGTGGCTGGGTCGATCACCGAGATGTAGTCTTCGCCGCGCACCACGACCCAGACCTCACGCCCGTCGGCCGTGAAGAAGCCCTCGTGCGGCGAGCGGCCGATGTAGGTCACGCCCTTGACCTTGTTGGTCGCGGTGTCGATGAAGGTGACTGAATTGGAGCCATTGGACACGACGAGCAGTGTCTTGTGGTCAGGCGAGAAGCCCAGCCCGTGCACGTTGATCTCGCCCTTATACAGTGGCGAGAGCACGTCGGGGCGCTGGTTGCCCAAGCGGATCTGGCCCAGCAGGGTATTCGTGGACGGGTCTATGACCGAGACAGTATTGCTGTTCTGGTCCGCGGTGTAGACACGATCCTGGGGGCCGGGAAGCGCGTAGGCGGGCGTTGCCAGCGCGACGAGAGAAGCGAGCGCAATAGCAATTGAGGCGCTTGTGCTCGCTCGGCGGATTTCATTGGTGTACATGTGAGTCCTTTTCGGTGGAGGTCTTTTGCGGCTTGCTACGGGAGGCCTGGTAGCGTTGTAGCCAGGCCTGCATGATCTTGATTTCGTTTTGCTGTTCGACAATAATTCCTTGGGCCAGGTTACGAAGTCCTGGATCTTTGGTATGCACCAGGATGGCTTTGGCCATGTCAATGGCGCCTTGGTGGTGCGGAATCATCATCGTGACGAAGTCGTGCTCTGGAACCCCATTGGTATTCGCGCGCCGCATGCCCTGGTCCATAATCGCCATGGCGTCGCCCGCCAGCGCCGCATAGGGCCTGTCGCTACTGGCGACGAAGTAAGGTGGTGCGCTCCCACCATGATTGTGAAGTTGCGCTGATTGGCCCTGAGCTGCCGCCGCAGTGCTCCAGAGTACTGCGGTCAACAGTTGCGAGAATTTCATACGGGTGTCTCCAGTTGTTCGTAGACGGCGCTTGCCACCCGCGCTAGTTCTCCTTTGTCGATGCCGGCAGAGAGCGCATAGCCAAATTTGCCGTCGATCCAGTAGAAGACGTTGACGGGACCTTCTGCAGCAAAACGGAAGCCAGTATCGCGGTTGTGCGCCTGTTCGTTAGAAACATACAGCGTGAGGCGCTGGCCAGTGCGGTCATGGTACATAAACTGGGCCACCGGGCCGCTGGTACCAGGCAGCAGGCGTCCGCCGATGAGCTCGTAGCCCAGCTTGCCGAGACGCGGTGGATGAATCTTGCTGCCAAGCCGTTTCGATAGCCATGCGACCAACTGATCTTCCTGTTCTGCGCCAATTTCAACCGGGCGACGCACGTCGGGGCTGTACACCACATGGGCAACAGCGGCCTGATGCGCCAATCCCCTGGCTGGCTGGCTGAAGGCGGGACGGGTGTAATCGGACGCGAGCCGCGGGTCGTAGTCGGTGGCGCCGCGCAGTCCCCAGCCCGCGCCGCCGCCGAGGACGGCGATAGCCAGCCCCGCGGCCAGGTTTTGCCACCGCCACTGCCACCCAGGGCGTACTGGCGCACTAACGCGCGACGGCACGATTTCCTCGAGCACTGGATCGAACAGGGCGTGCAGGGCTGCGTTCTGGGCCGCGTAGACTTGCAGCCGATCTGCTTCATCCGGGTGCGCTGCAAGATAGGCTTCGACTTCGGCCATGCGTGCAGAAGGGAGGCGGCCATCGACATAGGCGTGCAGGTCGGCTTCAGTAATGGGGAGGATACTCATTTGACGACTTTCAGGGCAACGACGGGGGCACGGCCTTCCATCAAGACACGCAGTTTCTCGCGGGCGCGCGACAGCCGCGACATAACGGTCCCGACCGGGAGGCCCAGGGTCAGCGCCACGTCCTCATAGCGCATTTCTTCGAGTCCAACCAGCAGCAGAATCTCCCTATGCTCCTCCGGCAGCAGGCGCAACGCGGCGTCCAGGTCGCGCAGCTCGAGGCCGGCAGAGGCACGTTCCGGGGCAGCGGGCTGGGGTGTGTCGTCGTCCAGTAGCTCGGTTGGCACTTTACGCCGCCGCCCTTGGTCGATACGTACGTTATGCATTATCGAGAACAGCCATGCCCGCATGTCGCTGCCCGGCTGCCACGCAGCGAGCTGGGCCCAGCCACGTTCCACCGTGTCCTGCACCAGGTCGTCGGCGTCGGCGCGATCCTCGGCTAAAGCGCGGGCATAGCGCCGCAGCCTCGGGATACAGGCAAGGAGCTGCTCACAGGCGTCAGGTGGCAAGGTTCGCATCGTTTCGTGGATCAGTTGGCGGCAGGTTTGGGATCGACCTGCCAGGTTTCGTTCACAAGCTTGCCGTCGCGGTAGGTCAGCACGTAGCGTACCTTGACCTGGATTTTCCCGTCGAAGCGTACGGTGGCAACCACTGTGGCGCCCTTCGGGTTGGCCGTTTCGTCGATGCCCATGACGGTCACGCGGGCCGGCCCGGCGGCAGCGCCGAACTTGTCCCAGACCGCGCCGATGGCTGCCGGGCCGGTATAGGTGCCGTCCAGCGGGCCGCCTACCCAGGTCAAGCGCGCGTCGTCGGCGTAGTCGCGCACGATGGCGGCACGCTCGCTGGCGCCGACTGCCGCAATATGTGCCTGGGCGGCGTCGAGGGCCGGTCCTGCGAAGGCCGGATGTGTGACACCAGCAGTGATGGCAAGTAGAAGGGCAAGAGGTGCAGTTTTCATGGTGGGCTCCCTGGGTGGATGTGATAGAACGAGCTGTTCCTACTTGGGTGAACGGATCTGCAGCTGCTTTATTCCATTTCAGCGCATTTATTTTTTCGTCTGCCCGCTAGAGCAGCAGCCTGCCGTGATTTCACGTGCACGAATTACGTTTTCGAACGTCGCGGTGGCACGACTACGGTAGCGCTCCGGATGGCGCAGCATAGAAAACGTGCGCGCCGCGAGGTCGCGCTGGACGCGCCAACAGTCGGGCATGCAGGTCCGCAGCGGCCAACAGTTCCGACGTTACGGTGGTGAGCAGGCCAGACATCACAGCGCTGTGTATGGCAGCGTTCAACGCGAGTTCAACGACGATCTGTGGCACTAAAGGGGATACGGGGTGCGTACACGGCGGCTTTCGAAAGTCCAGCGGATGTCGGCGCCGGCTTAAACTAGAAATACCTGTGAGTGTGCTGGTACGAATGCTGTACGCCGGCGTTACATACAGAGCTCGAATACGTACAACAAACCGACCGTCGGGTCAGCCCGATGCTAGCGTGTCGATGGAGCTACTAACTCTGGTAGGACCGGCTGTCCACCCATTGCGGATCAATGCCTCGCCTTGGGAAGTCGTTCAACAACCTTGCGCAAGGCGATGCAACGATTCGAA
Source organism: Telluria sp. ZT3P26 (assembly GCF_059686035.1). Lineage (NCBI taxonomy): Bacteria > Pseudomonadati > Pseudomonadota > Betaproteobacteria > Burkholderiales > Oxalobacteraceae > Telluria > Telluria sp. ZT3P26. The sequence continues at coordinate 9,949 of NZ_JCASII010000016.1, forward strand.
TAGCTTTGATCTATGTCGAATGTGGATTAATACTCTTCAGGCGACGGGCAAGGCGTTATTTTTGCTTCCATCTCAACTGCGTTTAGAGTCCGCGCAATGAGGTCAGTTCATTTTTTCGATACGCTTTTAGTACGAGGGAAGACCTCCGTCGGCGGCTCATGCTTCCGGTAGAGGTGCAGAACTAGCTGAAGCTTTGTTGTTTCGACATCATGCATAAAGGTCTGCTTTGGGTCCAGGCTGTGTAAAAACGTAAGGCCATGTAAACGAAACCGGTTCGGTAAACGTTGAGCCAGTATCTCATCACTACGGGTGCCACATGAAGCGCTTTATTCAAGGCGAGGAACGCGGACAAGGTACGCTGCTGCCTGAGCACCTGGACGACTACGTGACTGAGGATAATCCGGTTCGCGTCGTCGATGTGTTTGTCGAAGAACTTGATCTTTCCAGCCTCGGATTCGGGCGCGTGCACCCGGCAAAGACGGGGCGACCGGCCTACCATCCCGCCGTGCTGCTCAAGCTCTACATTTACGGCTACCTCAATCGTATTCAATCGAGCCGAAGACTTGAGCGCGAAGCCCGGCGCAACGTCGAGCTGATGTGGTTGACCGGGCGCCTGTCACCCGACTTCAAAACGATAGCGAATTTTCGAAAAGATAACGGCAAGGCAATCGGTAAGGTCTGCCGGCAGTTCGTCGTCTTGTGCCAGCAACTGGATCTTTTCTCGGACGCGGTCGTCGCGATCGACGGCAGCAAGTTCAAGGCCGTCAACAGCAGCGACCGCAATTTTACCGATGCCAAACTCAAGCGCAGGATGGCGGAGATCGAAGCGAATATCGGTCGCTACCTGGCAGAACTTGATACAGCTGACCGTCAGGAACCAGCCACTGCGAAGTCGAAAAGCGCTCGTCTGAACGACAAGATCGCGGCGATGAAATCGCAAATGGCAACGCTCAAGGAAATTGAAGCGAAGCTGATGGAGACTGGCGAAACGCAGATCTCGCTCACTGATCCGGACTCGCGCTCGATGATGACGCGCGGCTCAGGCATCGTTGGCTACAACGTGCAAACTGCGGTCGACGCCAGGCATCATTTGATCGTGGAACACGAGGTAACCAATAACGGCAGCGACCGCGACCAATTGTCTGGCATGGCCAAGAAGGCGCGTGCTGCCATCGGCACGACGACACTGACAGCAATTGCCGACCGCGGCTACTTCAAGGGCGAAGAAATCCTGGCTTGTCATGAAGCCGGCATCTGCGCTTTGGTGCCACCCACGAAGACCTCGGGAGCCAAAGCCGATGGCCGGTTCGACAAGGCCGATTTCATTTACGACCCACTCAAGAATGAGCATCGCTGCCCGGCAGGCGAGTCCCTGATATGGCGTTTCGCAAGCGTCGAAAAAGGCATGACGAACCACCGGTATTGGAGCTCAAATTGCAAAGCCTGCCCACTCAAGGATAAGTGCACGCCGAGCTCGCAGCGGCGGGTGACCCGCTGGGAACATCAGGACGTGCTCGACGACATGCAGGCACGTCTTGAGCAGGCGCCAGACGCCATGCGAATCCGACGTTCGACTGTCGAGCACCCGTACGCGACAATTAAGGCATGGATGGGAGCGACGCACTTTCTGACAAAAGGCTTGGAGCGTGTGAAAGCAGAGATGAGCCTACACGTGCTCGCCTATAACTTCAGGCGTTTGATGGCGATTCTCGGCATCGAAAGGATGCTGGCAGCGATCCGGGCGTACGCCCATTCTCTGCCGCTCCAGGCCGTGCTTACAGCGTTTTCCTTACTGGCCTTGATGAAAGTAGCCAAATCGGACTACACGGCCTGGAATGTTTCTCTACATTCCAAGAGCAGCCTTGGGCGGTAAATGTTGGGCTCCCAGTCCATCGATTTGAGTTTTTACACGGGCTGGGTCGGAAGCGGACGCTACCGAAGGTCCGCAACCGGCCCAGGCTGTGTAAAAACGTAGCGTCGTGTAAACGGACGCCACACGGCAAACGTTAAGCCAGTATCTCATCAAGACGGATGCCAAATGAAGCGCTTTATCGAAGGAGAGGATCGTGGCCAAGGCACGCTGTTGCCCGAACTCTTGGACGACTACGTGGCCGAAGATAATCCAGTGCGGGTGGTCGATGTATTCGTTGACGAACTTGACCTTGCCCTCCTGGGCTTCACTCGGGTGCAACCAGCAAAGACGGGCCGGCCGGCTTACCATCCCGCCGTTCTTCTCAAGCTTTACATTTATGGCTACCTCAACCGCATCCAATCAAGCCGTCGGCTCGAGCGCGAAGCGCAGCGTAATGTCGAGCTGATGTGGTTGACGCAACGCCTGGCGCCGGACTTCAAGACGATCGCGAACTTCCGTAAAGATAATGGCAAAGCGATCCGCAATGTGTGCCGGCAGTTTGTCGTGCTGTGCCAGCAACTGGACCTGTTCTCGGACGCGGTTGTGGCGATCGACGGCAGCAAGTTCAAGGCAGTCAACAGCAGCGACCGCAACTTTACCCAAGCCAAGCTCAAGCGCCGGATGGAAGAAATCGAGGCCAATATCGGCCGCTATTTGGCGGAACTGGACACGGCTGACAGGCAGGAGCCGGCAGTAAAGCAAGCGCGCAGCGCCCGACTGAACGACAAGATCTCAGCGATGAAATTGCAGATGGCTGCGCTCAAAGAAATTGAAGCGAAGCTGGAGGCGACTGGCGAAACGCAGATCTCGCTGACCGATCCAGATGCCCGTTCCATGATGACGCGGGGCTCAGGCATCGTCGGCTACAACGTGCAAACCGCAGTCGACGCCAAGCACCATTTGATCGTCGAACACGAGGTAACCAACATCGGCAACGACCGCGATCAGCTGTCGGGAATGGCAAAGAAGGCTCGCACCGCAATCGGGACAGAGTCGCTGACCGCAATCGCAGATCGCGGCTACTTCAAGGGCGAGGAAATTTTGGCGTGCAAGCAAGCCGGCATTGCCGTGCTGGTGCCGGCTACCAGGACATCCAACGCGAAGGCCGACGGCAGATTCGACAAGGCAGACTTCGTCTATGACAGGGAGAAGAACGAGTACCGTTGCCCGGCGGGTCAGGCACTGATCTGGCGTTTCGCCGGCGTTGAAAAAGGCATGACGCTCAACCGTTATTGGAGCTCGAATTGCAAGACCTGCCCGCTCAAGGACAGGTGCACGCCTAGCCAGCAGCGTCGGGTGACGCGCTGGGAGCACCAGGACGTGCTCGACGAAATGCAGGAGCAGCTTGAACGGAGCCCGGATGCCATGCGGATCCGGCGTTGCTCGGTCGAGCATCCATTCGGGACCATCAAGTCCTGGATGGGGGCAACGCACTTCCTGACAAAAGGACTGGAACGCGTGAAGACCGAAATGAGTCTGCACGTGCTCGCCTATAACGTCAAACGGTTGATTTCGCTGCTTGGGGTCGCTGGCATGATGGAAGCAATGAGGGCGTATGCCTTTTTATTTGACCTGCAGCGCGTGTTTGGAGCGGGTGCCCTGCTGATCCGGTCAGTATCCCCAAAAA
>NZ_JCASII010000017.1:0-7740 GCF_059686035.1 Telluria sp. ZT3P26
CCGTGAAACGACTTTGCGCCGATGATAGTGCTGCAACCAGTGTGAAAGTAGGTTATCGTCAGGCTAGTTATATAGAAAAGCCCCACTCAGTGATCTGAGTGGGGCTTTTCGCTTTGGGCGAGCACTTTCTTGCGTGTGATTAGTCATGTCCTGTCGAGGCAGGTTCAATGAGTGCAGGCACGGCAAATCATGGTGAAAAAACGTCGATCGCCACGCTGGTTGCTACAGCTGGGCAACAGCGGTGTGACGCCCTGATCTGCCCGATGAGGACAATCACCTGGTCACGGCCGGCTGCGGATGAAGTGCGTTGAGAGCCTTCAATCGCTGTGTTCCGATAGCATGGCGGTTTGGCGAACCAACTCTTCTGTTGCGGCGCTTGTGCTGCGCTCTTACCCTGAACCGCTGTTTGCCTGATGAGCCATCAGAAAAAAACCGGGATATTTTCCCGGTTTTTTGTGAAAGGCGATGACGCGTGACTGGCATGCTGCCACCGTGTGTGCGCCGGAAATCCTCAGGTATCGGCCAGCTCGTCAACCGCGCCATCGGTCTCGGCTCCGCCTTCGCGCCACTCCAGTATGTCACCGGGCTGGCATGCCAGACGCTCGCAAATTTTCTCCAGTGTCGAAAACCGGATGCCACGCACTTTCCCTGACTTGAGCAGCGAAAGATTCTGTTCAGTGATGCCAATGTAGCTAGCCAATTCCTTTGACCTGAGCTTGCGCTTGGCCAGCATGACATCGAGGTTGATGATAATTGCCATCAGATGAACCCCTCGTTCTCTTCGCTGAGGCGACGCCCCTCATGCATCACGCCCGCGATCAGATAGAACAGGCTGCAGACCAGAATCAGCAGCAATTCATTGGACGTCACATCCATCGATACAGGGTAAGTTTTCCCCGTTCCCAAGGCGTTGAATGCGAGTGCGCGTAAAGGCTTTTCAAGCGTGAACAACATGATCGCGAGAAAGATAGCGCCGGCAGATGCCCGCAAGTGCGCAATGGTGCGCGCTGCAAAGATCTGGCCTTGCTGGAACTGTATCAGGGTTTTACCAAGCCGTACGACCCCGTAGGTAAGGGCAACCAACCCTGGAAGCCCGATCAGAATCCCGGCCACTTTTTGTGACAGTGACAGGCCGCTTACCGACCCTGCACCTACGCCGTCAGGATTTAACTGCATGTGAATCGGTCCCAGCACAAGCGGCATTGGGATGAGCCAGGAGAGCAAGAAAAATACAACCTCGACCGCCAGAAACAGCGTCAGCAGTACGCGAATGATATTGCACAGCCGTACCAGGGGAACAAGGCCGGTGTGCGTAGTAGCAGGTTGCGTCATAAATGAAATATGTAGATAAAAATTATTGTTTTACGATATTTTGTTATTGTAGCATGGGTGTTGCGCAATATCCCTTCCAAGCTGGGGGCTCGATCTGGTCAGTCAATATTTTCAAGGATTTCATTCTCCATCGAAATAAATCATTGTAAAACAATGATAAATAAACGATTTACAGCAATAAAATTTTCACCTACACTTCCTTTCATCAGCTCTGAAGTGAGTCGCCAGGTACGGCAGAAAACGGCCCGACGGCGGATCGGCCAAGGCAGATAGCGCGAGGTCCAGCGCGGCATGTGATCAATCCTGCGTCAATTGACATGGAAAGCGTGCAGGCATTTGGCAGTTCGTTACATCCACCTAACCATATTGAGGGAGTAGCAACATGAACACATTTGACACCGCTGTTGAGGAATTCTCGATCGAAGCTCTGGAAGTTCGATTCGAAATGGAAGCTGTCGCCGAGCCGGGTGACCCTGACTGGAAGAGCACCTGCACCCTCGAGAACTGATGTAGCTTGCCTGGCATCAGACAGAAGTTTTCCGATGCCAGGCAGCGTGCTCTCCGGGACACGCCAGCGCCTGTAGGTCAACAACGTAGTTACGCATGGATGATCCATGACTCACGCAGCGACATCGCCAATTCCGGTTCTGAAACCAGGCATCACCATCACACCTTACGAACAGGCTGCGGGCGAGACAGCGCCTCGCTTTTTGCTTGCCCTTGGCGCCAGCTACTTCCTGGTATCGCTCAACACCCGTGCGCTGGTCATGGCATTGCTGCACAATCCGCCCACGCTGGTTCAGCTGGAAGAAGAATTCAAAGCCGCCAGCGGAACGCACTTGCCGGCTGCGCACTTGCTGAAACTGGCACAGCAACATTTACCATCGGTGTTGTTGCGCGATACGCCGATGCCGCCACGTGAATTACCGTTCATTCTCAGCCTCACCCTGCTCGGCCCGCAGCTTGCAGCGCGCGTAACGGCGCATCTGACCTGGCTGTTCAAGCCATACTTGGCGGCAATCCTGATCGCCACGTTTATTCTGCTGCACATTGTGTCACTCCCGGCTGCCATGCATCTTGCCCATGCCGACTGGACTGCCAAGGAAAGCATTGCATTGGCGGTGCTCTTCCTCCTGAGCGGTCTGATCCACGAATTGGGTCATACCACTGCCTGCCGCTATTTCGCATGTCCGCATGGCGGTATCGGTGTAGGCCTTTACTATATCTTTCCTGCCTGGTACGCCGATGTGACCAACGCCTGGCAGCTGCCACGCCGCCAGCGCGCCGTGGTCGATCTGGGCGGCGTGTATTTTCAATCGATCATGCTCATAGCGATCGATGCGTACGCACTCGCCAGCGGCAATCCGCTGGCCCTTAAACTGGTGTGGCTGATCACGTTTGCGATGTTATTCACGCTCAATCCAGTGTTCAAGTTCGATGGCTATTGGTTGTTGTCGGATCTGAGCGGACTGCACAATCTTCACAAAAAGGTACGCGACGCGACGGCCGCCCTGGTCGCGACCGCAATGGGCCGGCGCAGCGTGTCCGCCCCGGGTGTGCGCAGCAGTATCCTGACTGCGTACTCAGTGTTGAGCCTGTGTTACTTCGTCTATTTCGGCCTGTTCCTGGCGCGCGAACTCGTTGCACTCAGTACGACAATGGTGCCAGCAGTCTCCGCCCGTTGGCAGTTGCTGGCAGCAATCGATCTGACGCAAGGGTGGGAGGTCACGCTCGCTGCAGGGCGGCTTGTCGCTGCGCTGGCGTGGCCGCTCATGATCGCGCTTGCCACTGTGTTTTTCCTGAATCGACTACGTCGTGCGGTGGTTGGAATCATTGCCAGCATCCGCGATGCGCGCATGCTGCCCCCGCTTAGCAAGCTCGCCTGAAAGGATTGCCATGCTTTCGCAGATCAATATCGTGAAACGCCTGATCACGCTGCGCGGTCCAGGTGACCGTGCGGACCCTGTCTCCACGCGCGAGCGCGAACAAACGATGCAGCACATGGCAGCGGGCATCGCGTATTACCTGGCCGATAGCGACGAGAACGCCAACGTGCGTGCCCAGGCATTATGCCGGCGTCCACTACATCGGCATGGGTTGGTACCGCACAACGAGCTCGCGAGGGTGCCTCTGGCGCAAGCACGCCAGAGTTTGCTTGAGGCGCTTGAACGGGGAGCCTGTCTGCTGGCATTGCCATTCAGTCTGGCCGGCCTTGGCATTCTGGAAGCACTTGCCGTTGACAGTCGCTTACCGCTGATCCTGATCGACAGTCCGGCCGTGAGCGCTCGCCGTGTGCAGTTCCACGCCAGTGTGAACCGGTTGCCGCGTTGCCAGACCAGGGACGCGATCAAGCATGTCAAGGATGGCGCAGGGCAGGGCGAGGCAGTCATCTATGTCACCTTTCCCGAGTTGCATGCCTTGACACCAGGCACCACGGCGCAGGCCAGCTTCCTGGGCAAGGCATGTCGCTTCAGCATCCTTGATCCCTTGCTGTGCATGGTCGGGGTGAACACCCTGCTTACGATCGGATACAGCGCTGCCGTGCCTGGCGCCCGGGCCGCACTAGTTAATTGCGACACGGTTGCAGTCCGTTCCACCGAGAGCGCGCAGGCGATGTCGGTTTTGCTGCGCTGGCTTCTCGGCCATCTGGAAACAGCGGCGTCGAGTGCGCCCGATGGGACATTGTCGTGGCCCTACCTGTATCGGGCGAGCATGCATTGCTACCAGATCCAGCGCGACAACCGGATCAAGCAACTGGACGCTTATTTCCAGGCATGGCGACGCTCGTCCACAGGGATGCCGGATAGCACGTACCAAGCCGCAATGGCGCAACTGGCGGCGCTGCGTCGCTCACCATCCATCCATCCACAATGACTTTGCGGAGCGTTTAACATGAGCTATGGCCTGGAACTGGCAGTACGGGGAAAAATCGCTGCGACGCGCGCGCGATTGTTCATGCTCTCGAATGCAGCGCCACGGCAGCGGCAGACCCTTGACCGTGTGATTGGTGCCGCGTTCCCCGGTATGCCGGCAGCCGAGGCAGCAGCACTGTACGCTCGCCACCGGCTATCGATGCGCAAGTTTACCCTCATCAAACAACACATGGCGGCACTGTCCGTCGACAAGCTGAACGACTTCCTTGACCGCCACGTCGAGGTTGAGGGACGCGAGCATCTCGACGCCGTTATGACAAGCGCGGCCCCAGTCATTTTCGTGACGCCTCATTACGGCAATTTTCCGGCCGGTTGCCTGAAGCTGATCAAGGAAATCGGGCATCGCAAGACGGTCAATGCGTTCTACAATCCGCCGTCGACCAATCGCAGCTCGGAAGGCTTCGAGGACCTGTTCAAGCGCCTGGGGTACGGGTTCAACGCACTGTTCAACGATGAAACAGCCGTGCTGAAAGCCTTGCGCGTACTCAAGCGCGGCGAAGCATTGACGATGATGCCAGACGTCTTCGATATCACGGGCCATGTCCTCTACGTACCATTCTTTGGCCGCCTGGTCCCTGCCATGGCCGGCACGGCACTGTTTGCTTTGAAGGGGCGTGCAACGGTGATCGTCGGGTATAACTGCCCCGGTCCCGGATTGGCCTCTACCTTGAAGCTGGGGGCGCCGCTCGAGTACGTCCGCACAGGCGACCTGGAGACCGACGTCGCGGGGCTGACGGCAGCGATTTTCCGCGAACTGGAAGCGCAGATCCGGGCGGCGCCCGAGCACTGGATTTACCTGCCGAAACTGGAGAGTCTGCTGGCTGACCGGCTGCCGGCGGACGCGACCGGGCACGATGACTGGCTCGCCAAACTTGAAACATCCACGCGCCAGTTCTCATCGGTCTTGCCCGAATGGCCCACGATGATGAACGAGCTAAAGGCCATATCAATCGATGGATGCGTGCGCCCCAGCGGTGCGATCGGGGCAGTCTCATGATCAAGGTGTGCTGCGGTATGCTGCTGTTGCTGTTGTCCGGCACTTCGATGGGCGCCGACCGGAAATGGATCACCTATGACCGGCTGCTCGAGATTACCCGCCTCGACAAGTTCTACGCGGCGCCACTGGCCGAACGCGACAAGGTACGTATCCTGGGTACTGTCAAACCGAACAACCCCGCGCTTGCCCAGGCGGGCATCGTTTTCACCGTGGTGAATGGCAGCGAGCAGCGACGCATCCGGGTTGCAGCCGATGGCAGTTTCGATCCTTCCATCGATCCTGCCTGGGCCCGGGACAACCTGCAGGTGCTGACCAGTCTTCCGGAAGGCGAGAAGGCTGGTTTTTCGTTTGCGATCAGCCCGGTGATTCCGTCCGGAACACAGTTCGACTATGCGGCCCTGATGGCCAGCGTCAGGCAAAGCAATGCTTTGATCAAGTCGCGAGCAGGCATGCTACGTTTCATGATGCCGACATTCGTGGGCATCGGACTGCACTACCCACGCGGCCAGCCAGCGAGCGCGACCATACGATCCCGCCTGGGCGAAAACATTGTCAATGCCGACGCACAAGGCGTTCTGCTCTTGCCGACCGACGCCGCGTTGCTCAATGCCAAGGCGCAGGTGGTACTGTCGCACCTGCCGCAATCAGCCGACTTCATGACGGATTGAGCAATGCAGATTGCGCTTTCACGAACCCCCAGTGCCCATGCCCGGCGCATGGCGAGCGTCATTTTCCGTATCGTGCTCGCGCTGGCATGCGTGGTGTTGCCGTTGCTGTTACTCGTGCCTCTAGTGGGCAGGGTGACTGCCGATCCGGCGTGGCAGCCGCTTGTCGCTGCGGTCAAACTGGCCCTGATCCTCGGCGTCTACGCACTCTATGTGAACCGGATTGAAAAGCGCCCGGCTTACGAATTGGCGCTGCAGCGCGCCGCGCGTGAGTGGTGTGGCGGCATCGTGCTAGGGGCTGGATTATTCGGGCTGGTCATTGCTTTGCTGAGCACATTCGACGCTTTCCGGATTACCGGCAGTGGCACCTGGCTGCCGGTCGCCGGCATGCTGCCCGGCTTGCTTATCGGTGCTCTGTTCGAGGAGATCATGTTCAGGGCGATCATCTTCCGTATTCTGGAAGAATCCATCGGAAGCTGGCTGGCGCTGGGGATCTCGGCAGCCATCTTCGGCCTGATGCATTTCATGAATCCCGGTGCCGGCGTGACTGGCACGCTGGCCGTTGGCATAGAGGCTGGCATCTTGCTGGGCGCGGCCTATATGTTAACCCGCCGATTGTGGCTATGCACGGCGATCCATTTTGCCTGGAACTTTACCCAAGGTGCCATTTTCTCGACGGCCGTCTCCGGCCATGGCCACGCGGGTCTGTTCCAGTCGACATTGACCGGGCCCGCATGGCTGACCGGCGGCAAGTTCGGCCCTGAAGCCTCAGTCGCTGCCGTTATCCTGTGCCTCGCCGCCGGTAGTGCCATGCTGGTGATCTGCGCCAGGTCCGGAGCCATCGTGCAGCCATTCTGGCGCCATATGCCGCAAGCCTGAGCGGCAAAGCCACAGGCACAGGCCCGGCAGATCATGGCCGTGGCCAGGATCGTCGGGTTGCCGCAATCTACGCCGCATGTCAATCAGGCAGCAGCGTGCTGGCCAGCGACGCGCATTTCAAGCCGGTTCCAGAAGCGATCGTGGATCGGTAGCAGAACCACATTGCACACCGGTTCCAGAATGGCCGCAATGCCGCCGGAGGCGAGCGAACCCGTGGCGCAATAGATCACGGTGAACGCCACAATCATGTGCAAGGCTGTCTGGCTGAGCTTTTCAGCCGCGATTCGCACATAGCGTTCGCGCGCCGAGCGTGCCCGTGCACGGATTGCCTCCCAGGCTTTCTCGTGGAAGGGGAGGAGCAATACATTAATGACAGGCTCAATGATGATTGCCAAACCACTGAACATTACTGAACCGGTGAGCGCGTAGGCAATGGCGAAAGCGATGGCCATGTGAGTGATGACCTGACTGGTTTTCTTGGCAGCGACGACCATGTTGGCTCCTGGGATTGCATGTGTTGGTACGGTAGAGTCAAATGATAGTCATTCTCGATTGGTGCACAAAGCCATATATATCTACTGTAACTATAGGAAATGGCTATCAATGTAACTTAACTGATAGCCAGTGGTATTTCACAAGCCTCTTGCGGAACATGTCACAGGTTTGTTATAGTCTCGTTCTGCCCGACGCAGACGCCGCTTTAAAGCAGCGACAGCGAAGGAAAGAAGGGGTTGACGAAATTTGAGAAACACTTCATAATCTCGCCTCTCTGCTGCTAACGAACACAACGCTTCGTGGCAAACGGCAGAAGCAGCAACGAATAAAGTTCTTTAAAAATTAACAGTCGATAAGTGTGGGCGTTTGATGAAGGTGCCAAGAACTTCGGTTCTTGATTACTTAAATTATCAAATGTTCACAAAAAAGAAATACGTTG
>NZ_JCASII010000018.1:0-5832 GCF_059686035.1 Telluria sp. ZT3P26
GTCGGTCCCACCCCTTCCCATCCCGAACAGGACCGTGAAACGACTTTGCGCCGATGATAGTGCTGCAACCAGTGTGAAAGTAGGTTATCGTCAGGCTAGTTATATAGAGAAACCCCCGCTCAATGATTTGAGTGGGGGTTTTTCGCTTTGGGCGATCGATTTTATCGATGTGACCGGCACGGTGCGCCACCCCACCACCAACACCCGTAAATCTGGTGCACAATGCTTCCATCAGCATTGTCATTTCAATCACGGGAACAGCATGAATGAACAGGTCGCACGCAATGTCGTGTTGGCGCGCGCAATCGAGCACGCCGACGTTGGCCACACGGTACTGAGCGACGACGATCGCAAGTACGCCACCCGCAGCGCACGTGAACTGGCCGCCTGGCAGGCGGCCGACAGCCACACTGCCGTCAATCAGGAACACTTCCTGCAGCAACGCGCCGAGCAAATCCTCAAGCGCCTCGGCGAACGCACGCCGGCCTTCGGCGCATTCCAGCGCCGCGCCCCCGGCATGCGTGGTATCTGGTTCGCGCTGCCATTCATCGCCTTCGTGCTTGGCGCCGCGCTTGACCGCATCGCCGATCCGCACCGGGTCGACCTGTTATCTGCACCGCTCCTGATCATTATTGCGTGGAATTTGCTGGTGTACCTGGGCCTGTTGGTATGGGGAGTCGTGCCTGCCGCGCGCAGGAAGAAGAGCGGGGCGCCCCTGCTGCGTCGCCTGAGCGTCGGCAAGGCCGTTGCGCCACGCAAGCTGCCCACGGCACTGGCCGAAGGTGTTGCCCATTTCCTGGCCGATTGGGCCGTGCTGAGCGAACCGCTCACACGTGCGCGCCTGAGCCGCACGGTGCATCTCGCAGCTGCCGGCTTTGCGCTCGGCGCGGTCGCGTCGCTATATGCCCGTGGCCTGCTCACCCAATACGTCACCGGATGGGAAAGCACGTTCCTCGACGCCCAGCAGGTGCACACGCTGCTGTCGTGGCTCTTCACGCCGGCGCTGGCCGTGTTCCCGTTCCTGCAAGGCTTCACGCTGGCCGAGATCGAACAGCTGCGCTTCGGTGGCAGCGCCGGCCTCCCGGTTGGCGAACGCTGGGTGCATCTGTATGGCGCGACGTTGCTGCTGGTGGTGATCCTGCCACGCGTGCTGCTCGCCATTGTTGCCGGCCTGCGCGCGCGCCATCTGTCACGCCACTTCCCGCTCGACCTCGACCAGCCGTACTATCGCAAGCTGGCCGACAGCATCGGCACCAGCGCGCCGGCCGTGCTGCGCGTGATTCCTTACACCTACACGCTCGATGAGCCGCGCGACCGCGGCCTGTGGGCGATTGCCGCCGCGTCGCTGGGCGGGCAGGCGAGGGTGCAGCTGCTGCCGGCAGTCGCGTATGGCGTCGAGCCGAAAGATGCGCTGCGCGAGACGATGCTCAATGAAGCCGGCATTACGGTCACCACCGTGCTGTTCAGCTTAGCTGCGACGCCGGAGAAAGAAAACCACGGCGCGCTGCTCGACTACCTGGTCAAGCACGTGCCGCGCGGTGTCGCCGTGCTGCTCGACGAGTCACCACTGCTCGAGCGTATTGGTGACCAGGTCGGCACCGAACGCGCCGCGGAGCGTCATTCTCTGTGGCGCCAGTTCTGCAGTTTCCATGGCACGTCCGCGCACGTCGTCAACCTGCTCGAACCCGACAAGCATCCGCTTGAACTGGGCGCGGGCCTGACCCTGCCGGAGCTGCGATGAACCAGCCGGCCAAGATCCAGTTTGCCCTGGTCTCGCACACCAACAACGGCAAGACGACGCTCGCCCGCACGCTGGTCGGGATGGATGTCGGCGAAATCCGCGACGCTGCGCATGTGACCCAGATTTCGCAGGGGTATCCGCTGATGTCCACACCGGGTGGCGACTCGCTCGTGTTGTGGGACACGCCGGGTTTCGGTGATTCGGTGCGCCTGCACAAACGCCTGGCCATGGCCGGCAATCCGATCGGCTGGTTCCTGCGCGAGGTCTTCGACCGCTATCGCGACCGGCCGTTCTTCCTCAGCCAGCAGGCGCTGCGCGCTGCGCGTGAAGAAGCAGACGTCGTGCTGTATCTGGTGAATTCGTCCGAGTCGCCGCAGGATGCGGGCTATCTGCCGTCCGAGATGAATATCCTCGAGTGGCTCGGCAAACCCGTCGTCGTGCTGCTCAACCAGATGGGGCCACCGCGTCCAGCGAGTGAAGAACAGGCCGAGCCGCAGCGCTGGAAACAGCACCTGGCCCAGTACTCGGTGGTCAGGGAAGTGCTGCCGCTCGATGCATTCGCGCGCTGCTGGGTGCATGAACACGTGTTCTACGAATCGGTCACGCACCTGATTGCAGCCGACAAGCAGCCAGCGTACGCGCGCCTGCTGTCTGCCTGGGCGGCGCGCAATCGCGAGCGCTACGCAAGTGCCTTGCACATGAGCGCCGAACAGATTGCAGCTGCTGCGCGTGACACCGAGGCGCTGGATGAACAACGACCGGGCATGCTGCGCAGCGCCCTGAAAGCGGTCGGCATCGGCAAGGATGAAGTGCGCCGCCAGGAGCTGGCAATGGCAGCGCTTGTGCAGCGCCTGAACGACGGCATCAATCACGCGACGGCGCGCATGTTGTCCCTGTACCGCATCGATCCGGGCCAGGCCGTTGCTGTCAATGCGCGCGTGCGCGACAACTTCGCGGTCAACGCACCCGTGGACAAGGCGCAGGCCGGATTGCTGGGGGCAGTGGTGGCGGGGGCGACCACTGGCCTGTCGGCTGATTTGATGGCGGGCGGGCTGACGATGGGCGCCGGTGCTTTATTGGGCGCGATCGCAGGCGGCATCACCGCTGCCGGCGCCGCATGGGGCTTCAATCAGGGGACCGATCGCAACCAGGCAAACGTGAAGTTCGCCGATCCCTTCCTGCAGCAGATGCTGGTGAGCGCGATCCTGCGCTATCTGGCAGTGGCGCACTTCGGGCGCGGACGCGGCAACTACGTCGAAAGCGAGGCGCCGCCATTCTGGCAGGCCGAAGCCGAAAGCGCGCTGGCCGCACGCGGCGTCGATGGCGCACGCCTGTGGCAGTCCGTGCGCGCCGCGCCGGACCTGGGCGCAGCCACCAGACTGGTGGAGGCTGTCCTGGTGCCGGCGGTGACGGCCACGCTGGCGCGCCTGTATCCGGATGTCGCGCTGCCGGGACAGGAGCCGCCGGTTACGGCCCCGGCCCCGGCCCCGGCTGCGGTGGATCTGACTAAAACTGATACTGTGCGCTGACGCCCAGCAGCCAGTTACGACCGGGCGCCGCTTCGTAATAGCGGCGGTTCGCGTCGCCCACGATCACCGAGCCGACATAGTCGCGGTCGAACAGGTTGTTCAGGCGCGCGAACTGGCGCAGGCGCCAGCCGCCAAATTGCTGGCTCGCCTGTATGCGGGCATTGACGACCGCATAGCCGGGTGCCGTCTGCGCGGTGTTGGTGTCTTCCGCATACACCCTGCTGTTGGCGACCGTCTCGAGCGCCGCGCCGTAACGACCCGCCGCTTCCTTCCAGCCCAATTCACCGTAGAAGCTCGACTTGGGCACGCCTGGCAGGCGGCTGCCCTTTGGCACGGCGCCGAAGCCCTCGTCGTAGATTGCATGCAGCATGCTCATGGCGAGGCGCGCATTCCAGCCTGCACCCAGTTCAGCGTCGACCGACAGCTCACCGCCCTGGCGCAGCGTCGCGCTTGCGTTGCGATAGCTGGTGCGGCCGCCCGCTGATGCGTCGACCACCAGTTCATCCTTGGTCTTGACCTGGAATAGGGCGGCGTTCACGCGCACACCGCTGGCCACCATCGCCTTGGCGCCGACTTCGAGGTGCGTGCCGATTGCCGGTTGCAGTGCGAAGTTGAAGCCACCGCCCGTACCTGAATAGAACGACTCGTTCATCGTCGGGGTCTCGAAGCCGCGCGCCGCGCTGGCATACACGTTCAGCGTCGGCGAAATCTTGTAGAGCACACCGACCAGTGGCGTCGTGTGACGGAAGTCGGTGCCGCCGCTGTCGTTGCCGTTGGAGAGATAGCGGTCTTCGACGTCGAAGTCCACGCGGCTGTGACGCAGGCCGCCTGTGAGCACCCACTGATCGCGTTCCCATTCGACTTGCACATACGGATCGACACTGGTGACGTCGTTCTGTTCGTCGCGCCGCAGATTGCCTTTCACGCCGAAGGTATTACCGATGAAATTCTCGAAACCCTGGCGCGCATCCTTGGACTCCGCCATTTCAAGGCCGGCCGTGGTACGCAGCGTGCCGCCGGCGACGGTGCGCACCGCACGCCAGTTAGCGTCGATGCCGTAGAAGTCGCGGTCGAAATCGATGACGCCGCCCGAGTGTGTCGGCGGCGCCTGGAAGCCGCGCGAGAACGACTGGTACTGGATCACGCGACGATTGCCGCCGTAGGCTGTGACCTGCAGGCGATCCTGGCCGAAGCGTTGCTCGAACGTTGCCCCGAACTGCTTGTGGTTGATGCTCTTGCGCGTGTCGTAGCGCTCGGCGAGCGTGCGTTTCGGCGATTGCGTATCGGTGGTGTCGATCTCACCCGCGCGTGGATCGCGTCGGAAGGTATCCCACGTCACGCCGAGCGGATCCTGCGTATCGTCCTGGCGCAGGCCACTGGCTGTGATCACCAGGCGGCTGGTCGATGTCGGCTCGACCACCAGCTTGGCATACGCCTGATCGCGCGTGGCAGCACTGTGATCGCGATAGCCATCGGTCTCGAAACGCGACGCATCGATCAAGTAGCCTATGCCGCCACTGCGGCCCGACGCATTCGTATCGAGCTTGCGCTGGCCGTAGCTGCCGCCGGTGAAGGAGGCTTCGACCGTTGGCTTGTCGGTCGGCTCGCGCGTGAACAGCTGGACCACGCCGCCCGAGTGATTGCCATACAGCGCGGAGAAGGGGCCGCGCAGCACTTCGATGCGCTCGGCGAGATCGAGGTTGAAGGTCGCGGCCTGACCCTGACCGTCCGGCATGGTGGCCGGGATGCCATCGGCCACGAGGCGCACACCGCGCACGCCAAAGGCGGAACGCGTGCCGAAGCCACGCGACGAGATCTGCAGGTCTTGCGCGTAGTTCTCGCGATTGCGCACGACGATGCCTGGCACGGCGGCCAGTGCTTCGGACGCATTCACGCGCAACTGCGCCGCGCCGATCTGCGCCGCATCGACGACATCGATCGCGGCAGGCAGGTCGAAGCTGGTGTGTTCCGCGCGGGTGCCGCTGACGACCACCACGTTCATCGGATTGCGGATGTCGTCGGCAATGGCAGCGAGTGGCCAGCAGGCGCAAAGGGCGGCGATCGTGGTGCGGCGCAGGACAGGATGCTTCATTCGTTCCTCAAAGTGGTTCATGCAGAGCATAAAAGTTAGTCTTATATTATTTAGCCGAAGAATATACCTTGAGAGCTGAAATCCTGCTCGCGCGCTGACCGACGGACGAATGGTGTGTCGTGCAGATTCTTTTGTGAGGGGGCTTGCGGAACCCGGGCGAGGTTTGTTATAGTTCGCCTCCGCTTCGGCACTGACCGAAATTGTTAACGTAATCAAGTGGTTACGAGAGCAAGGTCTACAGAGAAATCTGAGACGAAGCGAAAAGAAAGAGTTGACGAGATTTCGGAAACACAGCATAATCTCTCTTCTCTGCTGCAGCGAACAAAACGATTCGCTACTAACAGCAAGATGCGCCGAATAAAGTTCTTTAAAAATTAACAGTCGATAAGTGTGGGCGTTTGATGAAGGTGCCAAGAACTTCGGTTCTTGATTACTTAAATTATCAAATGTTCACAAAAAAGAAATACGTT
>NZ_JCASII010000019.1:0-5167 GCF_059686035.1 Telluria sp. ZT3P26
GCGGATGCGCGTAACGATATCCTGCAGGCAACGCGCAGGCTGGGCCGAGCGATCTGGAAAAAGTGGAGTGGATATCATCGACGCAGCCTTGTAGAAACCAAGATGCGTTGCTTCAAGTTGCTGGGTGAACGCGTCATGGCACGTGACTTCGACCGTCAAGTCGCCGAGCTGCAAGTGCGAGCCGCTGTGCTCAACCGCTTTACTCGACTGGGCAGGCCGGTTACGGTTCTAGTGTTGTAAAACTAGCTACAAATAGCGTTAGCTCGGCCTTCGCCCGATTTGCTCAACAAAGCCAATTACCGACCTAAACCATGGAAAAAACGAAAATTAACTGGCTGAGCAGCCCTATCGACAACGACTATGTTTCGGCAGAAAAGTATTTGAGTTTGTTGTTCAAACCACGTAAATGCCGCAAGCTGTTGGAGAAATTGCGCGCCGCGCCGATGTCAGAATACCCGGCCAAAGATATTTTACGCGCCTCCCGCACGGCGATGTCTGAAGTCGCTGCCTTTGACTGGTCCCGCCATCAGCAGCAAATTCGCGATGGTGAGGCGCTTGGTCCCATCCTGATCGTGCGACAGAACGATGGCTCAGGCTTGATTATTGCGGATGGCTTTCACCGCATGTGTGCCCTTTTTGCCGAAGATGAGCTGATCAAGGTTCCGTGCAAGATTGCCTGAACCCGGGCAGTCTTAAGGCGAATAAAAAACGGCGCTGTTGCGCCGTTTTTTATTTGTAGCGGAATGTCTGTCAGCGCATTAAGAGCGACGTACATCCGAATCGTTCGTCATGCGGTCCCAGCCATGACGAACTGCTGCCTTCATTTTTTCCCAGGTAGAAACGCCCCCGTGGTTGCGCGTTTCCCAATCGGTGCGCAGGTCGGTTTCGACATCGTTCCATTGGCGACCAGCGTATTGACCACGCATCTGCGAACCATAGGCATAGGCCGGCGAGTAGTCGTCGTATGCTTCACCGCCCGCTGCGTAATTGCTCTGGAAATGGCTGCGATAGTAGCTGTCATCGTCGGTGGTCCCTCCGCCCAGGCGTTCGACTTCCACCTCGGTGTGGCGTACGGTGTCGTGGATCTGTTCCTGACGCTCGCTAACTTGCTTGCCAATGGTAACTTCCTCGACAATACGGGCCGATTTCTGCACCACTGCTTCTTCGGCGGTCTCACGCATCTCAATGGTTTGTTCCTTGAACGCAGTCACGTCCGACGGGCTGATGGGTTGATCGACCACACGGCGCTGTACATCGACGTGCTCTTCGCGCAGGCCGATACTTTCATTGACCGGCGTCTCGACCACGCGCGAATAGATACGCGCACCGCCACGCTGCACTTCACGCTTGCCGACCTTCAATTCCTCTTGCACGACCTGGATGGTCTGATTTCCGGTATCGGGTTGCACCGAGGCGCCGGCAGATGTGCTCTGGTTGGTCATGCTGGATTGAGCCCATTGAGCCGAGGTCGAGTACGACTGCATGCCACTCTGGCTCCCCGCCATCATGGCGCCGGCCGATGCTGCGTGTCCAACACCGTCCGAATGCTCGTCGATATCCACCGGGCCGAAGCGCTCGACGATATCGGCGGCGCGCTCGACTTCAGACAACGAATCCGCGCTCAGCGTGACAACGTGCTTTCCGCTTGAGACGGCGCCTTCGTAGCGATTGACGCGACTGGCATCGTCGTCATCGCCAAACAGGTCGCTGAAGAAATTCTTGATGCTATTGCCAATGCCGGTATCACCATCGGCGTCGGTCGTCGTCGCGGTGCCGGCGGTCGTGCCGGCGCTATTTGCGCCGCCAGACAGACGTACATCCTGGCGCGAAAAACCCGATGCCAGCAATTCGTCCAGCGCGCTTTGGGCGCTGGCATGATTATCGAATACAGCTACAAGAGTATGTTGCATGTTCATTCCTCCGTTAGGGTGATGTCATGGTGTAAGCGGCTTTTCGGCATCGTCGAAGCGCTCGACCTCGACTTGCTCGGCTTTGAGCGAGACGGTGTCCTGGTAGCGTTCTTCATGCCGGATGCGGGTAATGCGAAGTTCTTCCTTGATGCGCAAGCGGCGTTCGACCACCAGCACTTCTTCAAAAACCGGCACTACCAGCGTGTCGCCTTCGTAGCGGGTAGCAGGTTTATCTTCAAGCGCAACAATCCGGTCCACCGGCACACGCTCGATCTCCATCTCGTCGCGCACCAGGCGCTCATCGATGACGACTGGCTGTTCCGAGATCGTTTTGTGGATACGAACGCCGCGCCCGGTTTCAACAACACGGGTGCCGACAGTCAGTTGCTCCTCGACTACGGGAATGCGCAGATCTTCTTGCGTAATGTTCTTGGGGATACTTCTGGACATGAATCGACTCCACATTGCGTTTGGCAGATATAGACAAGATTACACGACCGGCTCTTACACCTGCACACCGTTGCCTTTCGGTATTTCTGTTGTGGCGGCTTTAACCATGTCACGCTGGTGAACATCCAAAACTAGTTTTCTTGCTATCAAAGTAAGCAGATCCCTCTCTTCACTGATCGTGAGTAAATGATCCTATTTGACAGGTCTAAATCACCAACCGGATTTAGGGGTAGTCTCGAACGGCTGCTTTGGGTCAACAGTTTCGGTTAAGAAACAGTCAGTGATTTTCCCAGCCCGGCAACCTGCTAAGCTGACGTCGACGGCCGAGTTCGGCCAAGTTCGGCCAAGTGCGGACGTACAAATACCATCCTTTATTGACCTATGAGGGAACTCAAGATGCCCAGCCGAGTTTGTGGCGTATTGGCGGATGGAAAAGGATGACTTGCTTGCGCTATGGGGACTGGGAGTAAAACCTTAGTCTCTCAAAAAATCTCATCGATGGACCTCACCGAACAGCAGACCATCGCACTGCGCGACGTCCTGAACCTGGCTCTAACAGACACGTTTTATACCTTGCTACTTGGTCTCGATGGAGCAGTAAGCATCGGTAGTGTCCAACATGGCTATCGTGTGCTGGATGAGGACGGCGATCTGATTTGCGGCGATGGTTGTGTCGTAGCTGAAGCCTACGCCCAGTTACAGCTGGACAGCTAGCGAACAGCTGCTATGGGTCTTGGATTCAACCAGTCGACGCAACACACTAAACTCTGGGTAAGCAGAAGGAGTGTTACGGATGAAGCAGAGAGCAAGGATTTATTATACGGAAGCCCAGAAGGCGTTGATGTGGGAACACTGGAAAAAGGGGGAATCGCTCCAGAAAATTGCCCAGTTATTCGACCGAAATCATTCATCTGTACAGCGAATCCTTGCCGAGTCTGGTGACATTCGACCGGCAGAAAGACAGGGATCAAGACTGGCATTAACCTTAGCTGAGCGGGAAGAGATATCACGCTCGCTAGCTACTTGTCAAGTCCCGCCTGGTCATAAACCCTTTTAACGAATAGCTCCGGGCGTTTTTTCTGCCATTCCTTGAGCGCCAGGATAGAGGTTTTGCTGTCGATAGCGCGCTGCGGAATGTGATGGTTGTACAGTTTCAAATAGTTCATCAAGGTCGTCTCCAGGTCAGCCCTGCAGTCGAAGCGGGTCTGCTGCAGAATTTCGTTGATGCGGCCGTTGAATCGTTCGACCATGCCATTCGTTTGCGGGTGCCGTGGCGGCGCCAGGCGGTGTTCCGCAGGCATAGCTGCACAGGCGACGTCAAATGCATGCTTGCCGCTGGGCTTCTTATCCTTGGCTGCGAAACGGTCGGTGAACTGGGAACCGTTAGCCGTCCGTCCAGTGCCAGGCCCGAGCCTGCCAATAAGCTCAACGAAGACGAGCGCACCGAAATTCTGGCTATCGCAAACAGCGAAGAATTCGCCAGTCTGCCGCCGAGCCAGATTGTGCCGACACTGGCCGATCGAGGCGTGTATGTGGCATCGGAATCGAGCTTCTATCGAGTCTTGAAGGCGGCCTCGCAACAGCATCATCGTGGCAAGGCAAAGAAGCCTAGTGAACGCGTGGTCACAAGCCATTGCGCCGCGGCGCCAAATCAGGTTTGGAGTTGGGACATTACATGGCTGCCGGCCGCGATCAAGGGTAAGTACCACTACTGGTACATGGTGCTCGACATCTACAGCCGGAAGATCGTTGGCCACGAAGTTCATGAAGCCGAGTCAGCAGAATCTGCGGCACGCCTGATGCGGCGGGCAAGCCTTTCTGAAGGCTTGGCGGGCCGTCCGCTAGTGCTTCATTCGGACAACGGCAGCGCGATGAAGGGCTCGACGATGCTGGCCACATTGGAGCAACTCGGCGTTGCACCGTCGTTCAGCAGGCCTCGCGTGAGTAACGACAATGCGTTAGCCGAATCGTTATTCAGGACCTGCAAGTATCGACCGGATTACCCGAGCAAACCGTTTGCGACGCTCGAGGATGCAAGAGCATGGACGCAGAAATTTGTGCGTTGGTATAACCAGGATCACAAGCACAGCGGCCTGAAATTTGTGACACCGGCACAACGCCACGGCGGCCAGGCAGACGCAATTCTGGAGCATCGCGAACGGGTTTACCGAGAAGCCAAAAGCCGCAACCCGCAGCGCTGGTCGAGGGATATCAGGAACTGGAATCTGGATGACGAAGTCCGGTTAAACCCGGAGCGGATTCGACCAGAAGAATTACTGCAAGTTGCGTGAGATGACGCGACAACTACGTTGACAAACACCGCAGATGCCAACCACAAACTCGATCTATCAACTGGTTTGAAAGGGGGGCATTTTTGTACCCACTGAAGCGTCGAGGCGGTTTTGAAGCGATCTACGTGAAAATGCCGGGGCCGACCTCCAACACGCCGACATACCAATCAGCTTAAGCAGTCGGCTGGCCGCTCATGGGAGTAATCTGGACGCTAGCCCGCGAGGCGGCTGAGGAGTCGATTGCAGTGCTATGGGAAAGCGCACTCGTCGATCGTAACGACGCACTGGCGGAGAAAATCGATCGGAGAACCAGGTTTCCCAACTGTCAGCCGAGTTAGTAAATGCGTGCGCCCATACTTCCAGCCAGCACCGTTTAGGCATGCCAAGGAACGGGTTTAAAGTACTCGTACCTAAATCAGGTGACGTAATTTTCGACTAAGTGATTGAATTGTTTGGGATACGTGCAAAAGTCATCTATTTTGAGTACTTTGGCACTTCTCTCGTCGGCAACATTGT
>NZ_JCASII010000020.1:0-4958 GCF_059686035.1 Telluria sp. ZT3P26
TCGGCGCCGTTACGCACAAATTGGCCCATCTGATCTACGGCGTCATTCGAACAGGCAAGCCATTCGACGCAAATTTCTTATCGAATCGGCTTGCAATTCAAGACGGTATCTGACCCCCGCTTTTTTGGGTCGACGACACGAATTTTCAGGTCGGGCTAGACTGGTGCCCTTGATATGCAGGAGCCACCATGACCATGCTGTTTTCACCGTACGCGCTCGGCCCCCTCGAGCTGTCCAACCGTATCACCATCGCCCCGATGTGCCAGTATTCCGCTGTCGATGGCCTGCCCACCGACTGGCACATGATCCACCTGGGCAGCCTGGCGCTGTCCGGCGCCGCGCTGATCACATTGGAGGCCACCGCTGTCGTGCCGGAAGGCCGCATTTCGCCGAGTGACCTGGGTTTGTGGTCCGATGCGCACGCTGATGCGCTGGCGCCGATTCTGGCGGCGATGCGCCGTCATGCGCCGATCAAGATCGGCATTCAGCTGAGTCATGCGGGCCGCAAGGCGTCGACGAATGTGCCGTGGGAAGGTGGCGCGCAGATCGCCCCCGACGCCGCCAGTGGCTGGCAGACTGAAGGTCCGTCCGCCGTGCCGCACACCGAGGGTGACGCCGCGCCGCTGGCGCTGGATGCCGCCGGCCTGGCGCGGGTGCGTGACAGTTTCGTTGCCGCTGCACGCCGCGCACACGCGCTGGGTTTTGACGCGATCGAGCTGCACGGCGCTCACGGCTACCTGCTGCACCAGTTCCTCTCGCCGCTGGCCAATCGCCGGACCGACGAATACGGCGGCTCGCTCGAGAACCGCATGCGCTATCCGCTGGAGGTCTTCGCGGCCGTGCGCGCCGCCGTGCCGTCGATGACGCTCGGGATGCGGATCTCCGCCACCGACTGGGTCGATGGCGGCTGGGACCTCGAGCAGAGCGTGCGCCTTGCGCAGGAACTCGAGCGCATCGGGTGCGACTTCATCCACGTGTCGAGCGGCGGCGTGTCGACCGCCCAGAAGATTCCGGTGGAACCGGGCTACCAGATCGGCTTTGCCGAACGGATCAAGCGTGACACGGGCCTGCCGACGATCGGCGTGGGCCTGATCACCGAGGCGCGTCACGCCGAAGCCATTCTGCAGGCGGGCCAGGCGGATGTCATCGCTCTGGCGCGCGCGATGCTGTACGACCCGCGCTGGCCGTGGCATGCGGCGGCTGAACTGGGGGCGCAGGTGAGCGCGCCGCCACAGTACTGGCGCTCGCAGCCGCACGAATTCAAGACGCTGTTCGATACGACGCGGCCAGGCCAGGCCTGACACGGTTCGCGCCGGGGGCATGCAGTCCACGACGCCGTTCCTGCAGTCTGTCGCATGCAGCACGTTGCAGGGCAGGGTGGTTGGTAGAGTGCCATCACCCGAACAACAACCTGTCAGGACTGCCATGCGTACTCTCATCGCCCTTGCCGCTCTTGCTGCCCTTGCCGGCTGCGCCATCATCGTCGCGCCGCAGGATGGCAGCGACATGCGAGTTCATACGTCGTGGAGCAGCGGGACGACGGAGGGGAACGGTGTCGCGGCGCGCGATGCCCGCGCCATCACGGCGCTGCCGGCGCTGGACGTGAGCGGCGCGCTGGCGGTCGATGTGCGTGTGGGGCCGGTGGCGTCGCTGGTGGTGGAAGCCGACAGCAACCTGTTGCCGCTGATTCGTACCGAGACGCAGGGCGACACGCTGCGCATCTGGTCCGAGCAGAACCTGCGCAGCAAGACGCCGCTGCGCATCGTCTACACGACGCCCCGCCTGACCGAGGTGCGCGCGTCGGGCGCGACCCGCGTCGACGTGGGAGGCCTGAATGGTGCGCCGCTGGACGTGCGCAAGAGCGGTTCGGCCAGCGTGACGCTGGCCGGCGCAGCCGGCAACCTGCATGCGCGGGCGAGTGGCTCCGGTCTGCTGGATGCGGCCCGGCTCACCAGCAACAGCATCGATGTCACGCTGTCCGGGTCGAGCCGGATGCGCCTCGGGCCGGTCAGCGGCGAGGCCGCGCGCATGGAGCTGAGTGGATCGAGTTCGCTCGAGGCCAGCGGCGCGGTGCGCTCGCTCAACGCCCGCGTGAGCGGCTCGGCCAGCGCCGACCTGGCAGGCCTGGCGACGCAGGACGCCGACCTCAGTGCGAGCGGCGGCAGCAGCATCCGGGCCACGGTCAGGCAGTCGCTGTTTGCCCGTACCTCGGGCTCGGGCGGCATCCGCGTGTATGGCCAGCCGGCCCAGCGCAGCATGACGGGCGAGCGCATCCACCTGCTGGATTGAGGTCTTGTCGCGCGTGCAAACAAAATGTCTTCAGCGACAGCGGAGTCCCCTATAATCGCAGCTTCGTTTTGAGACTGCGTTTGGGGACTGCTTACCGGCGGCATCGAACGCGATTGCAACCGCGTACTGAAGGACTCGCCGTGAATCAGACTCTGGGCCAAAAGCTGCTACGTACCAAACCGGCGGGACGCCATCACGACGAGGGCACATCCGTTGGCGTTGCCGGCGCCTTGCCCGGCCTGCACCGCTCGCTCGGGCTGTTCCCGCTGACGATGATCGGCGTGGGTGCCACGATCGGTACAGGCATCTTTTTCACGATGGTCGAAGCGGTGCCGAAGGCCGGTCCTGCCGTCGTTCTCTCGTTTCTGCTCGCGGCGATCACCGCCGGCCTGACTGCGCTGTGCTACGCCGAACTGGCCGGGCGCGTGCCCGCATCGGGCTCCTCGTACTCGTTCGCCTATGCGACGCTGGGCGAATTCGCGGCGTTCATCGTCGCCGCCTGCCTGCTGCTCGAATACGGGCTGGCGGCCAGTGCGACATCGATCGGCTGGTCCGATTACCTGAACAACTTCCTGCTCAATGCGTTCCACTGGCAGATACCGGCCGAACTGCGCTCGCCGATGTTCGTGTCGGACCACCATAACGTCTCGTTCAATCCGGGCAACATCAACCTGCCGCCGATCATCCTCGTGATCATGTGCGGCATCATGCTGGTGCGCGGCACCAAGGAATCGGCCACGACCAACGCCATCATGGTGATGATCAAGCTGGCGATCCTGGTGTTCTTTGCCGCGATCGCGTTCACCGGCTTTGACGCCAACAACTTCCAGCCGTTCTTCAATATGGACGAGAGCAAGGGTTACGCGGGCATGGCCGGCGTGACCGCCGCTGCCGGCACCGTGTTCTTCTCGTTTATTGGCCTCGACACCATCGCGACCGCCGGCGAAGAGGTCAAGGACCCGCGCCGCAACGTGCCGATCGGGATCCTGTCGGCGCTGGTCATCGTCACCGTGTTCTACATGCTGGTGGCGGTTGCCGCGATGGGCGCGCAGCCGGCGCACCTGTTCGAAGGCCAGGAAGCCGGCCTGTCGGTGATCCTGCAAAACGTGACGGGCCAGGCCTGGCCGGCGCTGATCCTGTCGGCTGGCGCCGTGGTGTCGGTGTTCTCGGTGACGCTGGTGACGATCTACGGCCAGACCCGCATCCTGTACGCGATCAGCCGCGATGGCCTGATCCCGAAAGTATTCCAGAAAGTCAGCCCGCGCACGCAGGCGCCGGTGGGCAATACGATCATCGTGTGCAGCGTCGTGGGCCTGGTGGCCGGCACGGTCGATTCCACCTTCCTGTGGGACATGGTCAGCATGGGCACGCTGACGGCGTTCATGGTGGTGTCGATCGCGGTGCCGGTGATCCGCCACAAGCAGGGCCCTGACGCGCCACCGGGCTTCCGCGTGCCGTTCGGTCCGTATGTGGTGCCGGGGCTGTCGGTCCTGGCCTGCCTGTACATCATGAAGGATTTGTCGAGCACGACGTTCCGCGTGTTCTTCATCTGGATGGGCGTGGCGGTCGTGACCTACTTCGTCTACAGCATGCGCAACAGCCGCCTGAACAAACCGCAGGCGTAAGCGACTGGCAATCAGAATGGACAAGTTCGAACGACGGCGCGACCGCTTCGCGCTGTTCGACAGCATGGACAGCCCGGCGCTGAACCTGTGCTTCACGCTGACGCTGCCGGACTTTCGTCCCTGGTGCCGCGCGC
This sequence comes from Telluria sp. ZT3P26, assembly GCF_059686035.1. Taxonomy (NCBI): domain Bacteria; kingdom Pseudomonadati; phylum Pseudomonadota; class Betaproteobacteria; order Burkholderiales; family Oxalobacteraceae; genus Telluria; species Telluria sp. ZT3P26. The sequence continues at coordinate 4,049 of NZ_JCASII010000020.1, forward strand.
AGGGCCTGGCACCATTCCACGTGCTGCTATGCGCCACGCTGCGCGCGGTGCTGAAGATCGAGAACTTCTGCTACCGCATCCTGGACGGCGAGGTCATCCGCATCGAACGCCTGAACCCATCGTTCACCGTCACGAACGCCAACGACGACCTGAATTTCGCGATGTTCGCATGGTCCGACGACCTGCACACGTTCGTCGCCCGCAGCCGCGCCGCTGGCGCCGAGGCCGCCGGCATGACGGCGTTGAATACAAGCTACGCAAGCCTGTCGCCGCGCGCAGCAAAAGAGCAGGTCTTCGTCACCTGCATCCCCTGGCTCGACTTCACATCGATCCAGCACCCGACAGCGGTGCTGGCGCAACCCGATATCCCGTCACTGGCCTGGGGACGCTTTCGCGACGCCCCGAACGGCAACCTGACGCTGCCATTCTCGGTCCAGGCCCACCACGGCTTCGTCGACGGCCTCCACATCCACCACCTGGCCACGCAAATCACCACCGAACTCACCGCCATCCTGCAATCAGGGTCAGAGTAGAATTATTGGCCAATTGCCCCCGAGATAACTAGGGTCAGAGTCGCATTAACGGCTCATCCGCAAAAGTTGTCAAACAATTCGACTCTGACCCTAATTGTTTTTGCGGTGGTTTTCTGCTTGAGTTTGGTAGAAGTTACGGCACATTCAAATACTCCCGGCATTAATTTCCTGCAGCTACCCAAACTCGCCAAATTTACATAAAAATTAATTAGGGTCAGAGTCGAATTATTGGCCAATTGCCTCAGAGATAACTAGGGTCGGAGTGAGATGCACCGGGATGGTGGACAGATTGAATCAGGTACACCTGAGAATTTTTTCCACCTGGTCGGGTGTTCGATAGCCGAGGGTTTGGTGGAGGCGCTGTTGATTGTAATACA
>NZ_JCASII010000021.1:0-2818 GCF_059686035.1 Telluria sp. ZT3P26
CTGCAGCAGAGAAGAGAGATTATGCTGTGTTTCCGAAATCTCGTCAACTCTTTCTTTTCGCTTCGTCTCAGATTTCTCTGTAGACCTTGCTCTCGTAACCACTTGATTACGTTAACATTTTCGGTCAGTGCCGAAGCGGAGGCGAACTATAACAAACGCGGACCGCATTCCGCAAGAGCTCTTCATGAATATTCTTTGAAGCCGCCATCGGTGGCTTACACGCAACGCTTACGTCAGTACCAGACGCGTCATGAGGTTAGGCCGAAATGCGCCTCAGGGGGCATTGCTTGCAATTATCTAGTGTGCGACCTATATTGGATTCCATGACTGACACTTCCCTTTCCTCCACCAATACGCCTCGTCTCGACGAACAGCTCTGCTTCGCCCTGTATTCAACCTCCCTGGCGATGATGCGGGTTTATCGCGGCGTGCTGCCAAAGCTCGGCCTCACGTACCCGCAATATCTTGTCATGATGGTGTTGTGGGAACAGGACCAGTTGACCGTGTCGGATATCGGCGAACACTTGTTCCTGGATTCTGCGACGCTCACTCCCTTGCTCAAGCGAATGGAGGCGCAGGGGCTGGTGCAGCGCAACCGCGCCCGAAGTGATGAGCGGCAGGTCATCATCAGCCTGACCGACGACGGCAAGGCGCTCAAGCACGAAGCCGCCAATGTCATGGCTGCGGTGTTTCGTGCGACCAAGTGTTCGGCCGACGAGGTCGACGCCTTGCGTGGTCAACTGGTCGAACTACGCAATAGCCTGAACGACAACGGCGGCTAAGCCGGCGTCATCGACAACGCAGCTTACGCTGCGATACGCAGCGGATTGTTCTCGGCATCAATGCGGAACACACGCACCGTCCGTAACAGACTTCCCGCCTGCTCGTTGAGCGCCGCCGCCGACGCTGCGGACTGTTTGACCAGGACCGCATTTTGCTGGATTGCTTCATCCATCTGATCAACGGCCAGGTTGACCTCCTGGATGCCGGCGTGCTGGGCTTCGCTCGCTGCCGTGATTTCTTCGATGATGCCACTGACATGTCGCACGCTGGTCACGATGTCGCTCATCGTCATGCCGGCCTGCTCGACCAGCTTTGATCCCGCTTCCACCTTCGCCACCGATTCGCCAATCAGGGCAGAAATCTCTTTCGCAGCACTGGCGGAACGCTGGGCCAGGTTCCGCACCTCGCTTGCGACGACAGCAAATCCGCGCCCCTGTTCGCCGGCGCGCGCTGCCTCCACTGCCGCATTGAGCGCCAGGATATTGGTTTGGAACGCGATGCCATCGATGACGCTGATGATGTCCGATATCTTGTGCGCCGATGCGTTAATTTCCTCCATCGTGCTGACCACCGCTGTGACGACACTCCCGCCCTTGCTGGCAACCTGGCTGGCCGATGCTGCGAGTGTGTTGGCATGACGGGCGTGCACGGTGTTTTGTTCCACGACGGCCGTGAACTGCTTCATTGATGTCGCCGTGCGACCAAGCGAGCTAGCCTGCTGCGCGGTACGCATCGAGAGATCGCTGTTGCCAGCACTGATTTCGCTTGAAGCATTGGCAATCATGTCAGTGCCGCCGCGGACTTGCGCAACAATGCCCTGAAGGCTGGCTTGCATGTCGCGGATGGCATGCATGACGCTCGCCCGGTCGTTGGGACGGACCGTGATCGCGACCGTGAGGTCGCCTGAAGCGATTGCCGATGCAATGCGGTTGACTTCCAGAGGTTCGCCGCCCAGCTGGCGCAGCAGGTGCGTGGTAATGGCGCCACCGACAAGAATACTGATAACCACTGCAGCAAGCGCAACGGCGACGATCGTCGTCTGCGCGGACGTGATCGATTGTTCTGCACTGAGCGTCCCGGCCTCGACCTGTTTCTGCACTGCGGTGATGACGCGATTGATGTCCAGCACGTTTTGCCGGCGCAGCGGGCTGCACTCGTTGACCAGGAATGCCCCGTATTCCGCCATCTGCGCGGCATCGCGGTAGCGTCTTGGACGGTTGAGTTCTTCTGCCATACGCAGCAGGCCGGCACGCATCGTCGCAAAGTCGGCGTTTCCTTCAAACAAAGGTGCCAGGGCCTGCAGTTCCTTGAGGAAGTTGGCCTTTTGCTCGTCAAGCAGAGCGAGTTCACGCTGTGCTTGCACCGTGTCGGGAATGATGTAGGCGTTGCGTGCTGCCAGCCCGGTTTGCGCAAGCGATTCACGCAGCGCATACAGGCGCTCGAGCTTGGTAGTGCGCACAGCATTCTGGGTCGCTAACTCTTGGCCAACATTTCCTAACTCACGCCAGGCAAACAACGCCAGCACGATGATGAGGATGCCGACCAGGCCGAATCCGACGCCTAGTTTTGCACGGGTACTGAGTGAAGAAAATATGTTCATATGATAACGACTTCGAGAGAAATAACGGTTCGCAGGTTGGTATGCAACCGTCAGCTAGAGGAGGTTGACCAAAGACGACGAATTATAGAGAAGATTTAATAGCGCACGATTGATTCTGTAAGGAAAGCGATGTTTTCTGTCCGTCATGCTCTTAATGCTGATGTTTTTTCACACCGATGCGAGGTATGGAATGGCGGGCCCGGGCGGATCCCTCATGCACGATGCATGCAGGGAGGTTTCTTGCGGTGCCATGGCGGGAGTTCACCGCCGCATGAACCCTGGACGTCAAGATGGTTCGGGCCATCTCTTGAGTATCGATCGCCCAAAGCGAAAAGCCCCACTCAGATCACTGAGTGGGGCTTTTCTATATAACTAGCCTGACGATAACCTACTTTCACACTGGTTGCAGCACTATCATCGGCGCAAAGTCGTTTC
>NZ_JCASII010000022.1:0-2160 GCF_059686035.1 Telluria sp. ZT3P26
TTTCTTTTTTGTGAACATTTGATAATTTAAGTAATCAAGAACCGAAGTTCTTGGCACCTTCATCAAACGCCCACACTTATCGACTGTTAATTTTTAAAGAACTTTATTCGGTGCTGCGTTTTCTGCCGTTTGCTTCGAAGCGTTGTGTTCGTCAGCAGCAGAGAAGAGAGAGTATGCGGTGTTTTGCGATGTTCGTCAACTTCTTTTTTTCTTCCCTCTTCGCTGCTGCATCCATTTGAATGCTTCTGCGTCGAGGGAGCGAGACTATAACAAACGCAGGATCAGTCCGCAAGGCAATCATGTCACCGATGTTGAATTGCGGTGATAAGCCATCCATAAGCAAGCCGCTCGCCCAGAACGTTATCGCGCAGCGCGTCATACAGCGCATGCTCGTTATCCGTGAGCCAGATCAGCTCGGCCGTGAAACGCTTGTCGGCATCTTCGCGGCCCCATAGGTAGCGATGCGCCTGGAAGGTCGCCGTATTCATCGGCAGGAATGCACCCTGGCAGGACCGCACGCAAGCGATGATGCGCGACGAACCAGTGCGGGCCGGCCAGGATGCGCTCCCACCCGCTCGCATGTTCAAGCAGCTTGCGCGGATGATTGCGCACCTACGCGTGCAGTCCAGCGAAGGATGACAGCGTGGCGGCCGCCAGCACATCGCACTGCGCCAGCTGCTTGCGCGTCGTGCACAGCAGGTCGATCGACACCATCAGCGCCTGCCAGTCCAGCTCCGCAAAGTGCGCGTACACAGCCAGCTGCTGCCACGAACCATACACGTTGTTGTCGTCTTCTACCTCGCGCTTGAGCGTGACGATCTGCGCGGCTTGCGAGGATATGCGCGTGGCCAGGTCATGCTCCTGCCGGGCCAGGGCGCCGATCTTTGCATCGTTCGATCAACCCAGCACGTAGCTGGTGCGGTCGTCGATCGTGCGCCGGTCATCCTTTTCATGACGTTCACCGCCGGCCTTGAGCTGGCAATTGCGGGTAATTGCGCAATGTTCGCGCCGGGACTGGTGACGTCGCTGCCGAAGCCCAAGAAATGCTCGGCGATGGTCAGCGTGCTTTCGGCCACCGCATGGAAGCGTTCGGGCTGGCCGCGCGGATCCTTGAACCAGAATACCTGCGCGAGGGTGACCGTCTGCTCATAACCCTCGTTGCAGAATTCGCCGAGCAGCACCGAATAGCTGCGGTGATCACGCAGCGCGACGGCGCGCGCTAATGTCGTTATCGCCGCGCTCGGACTTGAAGCGTCCGAGCACATCGGTATGCAGCGTACGCTCGCGCGCGTCGGCGCCGGCTGCCTTGCTGTACGAGAGCTTGTTCGCCGGGATGCTTCGCCTATTCGGGCGACGGTTCCCGGGCATCAGGCGACATTGACGCGACCAGCTCGTCGTACCAGCATGCCTGCCGTGTCTTGTGCAAACGGAACCAGGCGGTTGCCGTCGCCGGCCGCCACACCTTCAGCATCTTCAGCACTTCATACGAGAATTCCAGCGGCGCCAGGCCACTTGCGGTAATCAGGTTGTCGCCGCGAACTGCCGGTTTGTGGCGGTAGTGCGACTGCCCCGTATATGTAGGGCAAGCGGCTTGCAACGACCCGAGATCGTTGGAGGTATGACGACGCTGGTCAAGCGCACCGGTGCTGGCCAGGCCAACCGTCGCGCCGCAGATGGCGGCGACATTGTGGCCCTGGTTGAGGGCATCGTGCGCCAACGCCAGGAGAGGCCTGACAAATGGCATCATCCAGACATCACCGCCAGGTAGCAGCAGCAGATCGTCAGCCTGCATTTGGATGGTATCGACCGTTACGTCAGGCACGTACCGAATGCCGCCCATACTGTGCACGGCATCCAGGGTCACGCCGAGTTTGACAAGATTGCATGCCATCCCGGGATCGTGGAAGAAGCGCCGGCTGTGCAGCTCGGCCGTCAGGTAGCCGATCTCCCAATCCGCCATCGTGTCGATTACCGCGAGGTAGACGTTCATCGTGATGTCCTTGCTGGGTGGATATGGTTTGACAATGATATCGCTATATCTGGCGCCCAAAGCGAAAAGCCCCACTCAGATCACTGAGTGGGGCTTTTCTATATAACTAGCCTGACGATAACCTACTTTCACACTGGTTGCAGCACTATCATCGGCGCAAAGTCGTTTCA